>JAPLGM010000017.1 GCA_026390165.1 Campylobacterales bacterium | reverse complement strand
CTACTGGGGAGAGGGTTCCATTGGCAACGGTGAGATCTGCATTGGTGAATCCGGTTACGGCTTCACTGAAGGTGATCGTAACAACACTGCTGTCCCCTATTTTTAGTGCCGTATCGGACATTGTGATCATAGCGGTGGGGGCAAGGGTATCAATAGTGATACTTGGGGTTGTCCCTGCTGTCCCGTTATTACCGGCTGCATCGGTGTAGGTAGCCGATGCTACGGTGATACTGGCTGAACCTGAAGCAAGGTTAGCGGTTGGGGTAAAGGTGGCGGTATAGACGTTAGGGTCAGCCGTAACGACTGGATCACTAAGTGTCCCCCCTGTTGTTGTCACATCCCCTGCTGCAAACCCGGTTGGTGCTTCACTGAAGGTAAAGGTTACCGTTGCACTCTCCCCTGATTTAAGGGCTGCACCATTACTGGTGATCGCTAAGGTCGGTGCCACGGTATCAATGGAATAGTTACCGCTGGAAGCAATGGTTCCGGTATTACCGGCTGTGTCCGTATAGGTTGTTGCAAGGGCAATAACGTTGGTGGTACTTGCAATAGAGGTCGTTGGGGTAAAGGCTACTGGGGAGAGGGTTCCATTGGCAACGGTGAGATCTGCATTGGTGAATCCGGTTACGGCTTCACTGAAGGTGATCGTAACAACACTGCTGTCCCCTATTTTTAGTGCCGTATCGGACATTGTGATCATAGCGGTGGGGGAGGTACTATCCAATGCCGCAACCGCAACCGTTGCACTGCTATTGATACTTTCAGCATTGGTTGCACCATCGGTATAGCTCGTTACCACTCGGACATGCTTCGTTGAGTCACTCGCAGTAAGGGTATAAGTACTTGCCGTTGCTCCGCTAATATCGCTCCATCCTGTTGAACCATCCGTAGAGATTTGCCATTTATAGCTAAATGTCCCTAATCCTTCAGCATCACTAATTCCACTTGTGTCGGCGGTGAGTATTTGCCCTTCGGTTGTTGTACCGCTAATAGTTGGTACACCCACTGGTGTATCATTCACCCCTGTAACATTAACCGTCAAGATAGCATTCCCTGTGAGTGGCGTCGCATTCCCATCGGTTGCTGTTACACTAAATGTTTCACTTGTATTTGTTGAACGGGCTTCGATAGCACTATCGCTTGGAACATAAATATATTGACCCGTTAAAGATTTCACATAAAGAGTCCCATACGTTCCTGCTTTAGAAACATCATAGGTAATTGCACCGATAACGGTACTTCCCCCTGTCGTTCCACCCGTGATCCCATACGAGGATACACTCACATCATCACTTGCGCTGATTGTCCCTGTTTGATTACTGAAGGTATCGTTTGCGCTTGTGTCGGTGATGGTGATGGCTGTTGGGGTGGTGACGGTTGGGGCAGCATTAGGAGTATAGGTCCGACTGAGTTGTGTGGCGACGGTGTTACTATTACCAGCAGTATCACTAAAAGTTCCACTATTGACATTTACCGTCACTGCACCCGCATTCGTTGGGGTGAGGGTTGCAGAATAGCTTGTCCCTGAGCCTGTAAACCCACTTAATGTACCGTTGGTGACACTCACATCAGCAACAGAAAAATTGCTCGCACTTTCAGAGAGGGTAAAGTCAACGGTAAATGCACCATCCACGGTTGCGCTTGACGTGGAAGCGATGGTAACTGTCGGTGCCAACGTATCGACTGAATAATTACCCGAGTCGCTTGTCCCACTTCCTGCATTACCTGCTGTATCGCTGATGCCGGTATTATCCAATGTAATGATATTGGTTGTATCGGTAATACTTGCGGTTGGGGTAAGGGTTGCTGTCCATGTAGTTCCCCCATCACTGGTTGTGAGATTGGAGAGGACTCCGTTTGCTACGGTCACGTCCGCTATTGTCAATCCGGTTACCGCTTCGGTAAAGGTAAAGGTAACGGTTGCCGTATCCCCTATTTTTAAGGCTGTGTCCGAAATCGTCATCGCAGACGCAAGGCTTGGGGCAGTTGTATCAAGCACATACCCTTGTGACGCTATGCTCCCATCATTTCCGACGGTATCACTCACTTTCACTTTTAAAGTATTACTGCTGGTAAGGGTTTGTCCTGAAAGTGACCATGTATTTGCCCCGACACTTGTTGTCGCGCTTGTCCATGTTGATCCGTTATCCAGTGAAACTTGTACGATCTCTCCTGAAACTAAGTTAGCACTGAGTGTTCCGCTAATCGTTTGGGCTGCTATTTTTGTGATGAAGTCAGTGGAGCTTGTCCCTGTATCGGATGAAAAAGCTTGCGTAGTAATGGTAGTGGTTGGTGCTACGTTACTCGCTGTGACACCGTTACCCGTAAGATCAGCGACAACGACAGTGGCATCAGCCCCTGCAGCCCAGTCTTCGGCGGCAGCAAGGTTGTAGGTCGTGGCACTCGTTGAGCAGGTACGGTTTTTATTGACAATCTGGTTGATTCCAGCCTTATCGGTAGCGCTGAGGGTGATTGTGAATGCAGTCCCCGAGGTGATCTCAACATTCGAAGTATCCGTCAAAGTATAAGTAGCTCCCCCTTCACCCGTGAAGGTGAATTTATTGGCAACAATATCGTTGGCAGCGCCACTTTTACTTAGGAAGCCCGTTCCGGTAACGACCAATGCGCCGGTGCTTGCATTGTAAGTTGAAGAGGTGATCGCCGGTACGGCAACGTTGCTCACCGTAACACCGTTACCTGTAATGTCGGCATCGGTTATTCCAGCTCCAGCACCTGCAGTCCAATCCTCAGCAGCGGAAAGGTTGTAGGTTGTGGCACTCGTTGAGCATTCCAGCCTTATCGGTAGCGCTGAGGGTGATTGTAAATGCAGTCCCCGAAGTGATCTCAACATTCGAAGTATCCGTCAAAGTATAAGTAGCTCCACCTTCTCCGATGAAGGTGAATTTATTGGCGACGATGTCGTTGACTGCACCGCTTAGTTTAAGGAAGCCCGTTCCAGCGACAACAAGATTGCCGTTGCTTGCATCGTAGGTTGAAGAGGTAATCGTCGGAACCGCTACGTTACTCACTGTGATACCGTTACCCGTAAGATCAGCGACAACGACAGCGGCATCAGCCCCTGCAGCCCAGTCTTCGGCGGCAGCAAGGTTGTAAGTTGTGGCACTCGTTGAGCTGGTACCGTTTTTATTGACAATCTGGTTGATTCCAGCCTTATCGGTAGCGCTGAGGGTGATTGTAAATGCAGTCCCCGAAGTGATCTCAACATTCGAAGTATCCGTCAAAGTATAAGTAGCTCCACCTTCACCCGTGAAGGTGAATTTATTGGCGACGATGTCGTCGGTTCCTCCATTATTCAGGTGAGCAAAGCCTGTCCCCGTGACGACCAATGCACCGGTGGACGCATCGTAAGTCGAAGAAGTGATGACCGGAGTCGCCACGTTGCTGACGGTCACGGTGTTATTTCCAATAATCTTAATGTCACCACCTGTGACGACGGTATTCCAATCATCTGCTGCTTTTATGACATAGTTTGCACCATTAGTTGCAAAATTACCATTTTTGTTCATGTATTGGTTGACAGCAGCCTTATCTGTCGCACTTAGAGTGATGGTAAAGGAGGTGGCGGAAGTTATATCCACATTTGCCGTATTCGTCAGGAGATAATTATAATTTCCATCACCGCGAAAGGTAAGCAAGTTGGCGGTGATATCGTTGTTCGCCCCGTTAGCGGCGACGAAGTTCGCACCGGTTACCACAAGAATTCCCGTACTCGCGTCGTAGGTGGACGAAGTAATGGTCGGCGTCTGCGTGTTGCTGACAGTGACGCCATTAGCAGTGAGATCAGCAGCTGCTGCTGCAGCGGTAGAATCCCAATTTGCTGCAGCAGCCAGATTAAATGTTGTACCATTCACCGACGATGTGCCAATTTTGTTTAACAATCCTTCGACGTTGATCTGATCGGCTGCGTTTAGCGTAACTGAAAATGCAGTAGAACTGCTTGCAGTGACATTGGGACTAGTCAGGGTATAGGTGTTTGCCCCCTCTCCCGTAAGAGTCAACTTGGTCAGATCAATCGTATCACCTATCGTCATGTCGACACCGGTCACCGTCAGAATATTGGTGGAAGCGTCATAAGTGGCCGAAGTAATCGCCGGAGTCGGCACATTGCTGGCGGTGATGCCGTTGCCGGTCAGGTCGGCAACGACGACTGCTGGGTCGGCACCCGCCGCCCAATCTTCGGCGGCAGCAAGATTATAGGTCGTGCCATTTGTCGAAGCAGTGCCATTCTTATTGATAATCAGATTAATCGCGGCCTTGTCGGTAGCGCCAAGCGTAAGGGTAAAACTAGTGGGGCTGCTGACCTCGACGTTGGCGGTGTTAGCGGTCAACGTATACGAGCTGTCACCGATAAACGTTAGCTTGCTAGCGACGATGTCGTTGGGCGAGCCCGTACTGTGCACGAAGTTGGTGCCCGTCACCACTAGCACGCCGGTAGCTTCATCATAAGTGGCAGATGTGATGGCCGGCGCCACCACGTTACTGACGGTGATGCCATTCCCCGTACTATCGGCGACAACGACGGCCGGGTCGGCGCCGGCGGCCCAGTCCTCGGCCGCAGTCAACGAGTAGGTCGAACCGCTCTTCGAAGTGGTGCCGTTCTTGTCCATCATCATGGCGATGGCTTCCCGGTCGGCGCCGGTCAGGACGATGGTAAAGCTGGTGTCGCTGGTGATGTCGATATTCGACCCAGTCAGTGTGTAGGCGGCGCCAGCACCACCTTCGCCACGGAGCGCCAACTTGCTCAGGACGACGTCATTGGCCGCCCCGGTTTTCGAGGAGAAGCCAGTGCCCGTGGCCACCAGCGTATAGGTGGCAGCGTCGTAGGTGAGGCTGGTAATCGTCGGCACGGCAACGTTGCTCGCCGTAATACCGTTGCCCGTAGTATCGGCGACGACGACGACCGCATCGGCACCCGCCGCCCAATCTTCCGCGGCAGCAAGGTTATAGGTCGTGCCACTTGTCGAAGCAGTACCATTTTTGTTGACGATTTGATTGATGGCGGCACGATCAGTTCCGTTTAGCGTAACGGTGAATACCGTACCACTGGTGATCTCTACACTGGTACTGGTTAGGGTGTACGTGCTACCGCCCTCTCCAGTAAACGTCAGCTTAGAGACAACGATGTCGTTGGTCGCACCATTCAGTTTAAGGAAGCCCGTTCCGGTGACGACCAACGCGCCGGTGCTTGCATTATACGTAGAAGAGGTGATCGTCGGAGCCACGACGTTGCTCGCTGTAATACCGTTACCGGTCAAATCCGACGTATTTCCTGCACTCACTTGCGCGTTCCAGTCGTCCGCTGCGGCAAGGTTATAGGTGGTAGCACCCGTGGATGCAGTGCCATTTTTATTAACGATCTGATTGATTGCCGCTTTGTCCGTGGCGCTCAGGGCGATAGTAAATGACGTCGCACTTGTAAGCTCGACATTGGCCGAATCGGTCAGGGTGTAGATAGCGCCCCCCTCGCCGGTAAACGTCAGTTTGTTGGCGGTAATGTCGTTGGTCACACCCGCTTGAGCTTGCATATTGGTTCCGGTCACGACCAAAGACCCGGTTGAGGCATCGTAGGTCGCAGAGGTGATAGCCGGATTGATCGACACCGTAATGGCGTTGGTCGCGTCGGTAATGACGGCGGCGGCATCGGCACCGGCAAGCCAGTTATTGGCTGCGGCAAGATTATAGGAGGTGGTGTCGCTCGCAGTGGTTCCGATTTGGTTTAACAACGCATCGACGTTGGTTTTATCCGTTCCGCTCAAGGTCACGCTAAACGAAGTCGCCGAGGTGATTTCTATATTCGACGCGCTTGTGAGCGTGTAGGCTGCTCCGGCTCCGCCTTGGCCGGTAAACGTCAGTTTGGTGAGATCGATGTCGTTATTGGCACCCACTTTGCTGAAGAAATTTGTTCCGGTAACCACCAGCACGCCGCTCGTGGAATCATAGACAGCGGAGGTAATGGTCGGCGTTTGGACATTACTGACCGTAATACCGTTCCCCGTAGTATCGGCTACCACGGTCGCGCTTGCAGTACCCGCCATCCAGTCTTCGGCGGCGGCAAGATTGTAGGTCGTCGCACTGGACGACGCCGTGCCGTTTTTATTGAGAAGTCCGTTTACGACCAATTGGTCGGCAGTATTGAGCGTAACAGAAAAAGTCGTTGCATTCGTAATGTCAACGTCGGACGACGTCAGCGTATACGTTCCCCCTTCGCCGGCAAGGGTAAGCAATGAAACGGCGACGTCGTTCGTCGCGCCGGATTTGGATACCAGATCGGTGCCGGTTACGCTAAGAACGTGAGTGCCGGCATCATAGGTGACCGAGGTTACCGTCGGCGCGGTATAGTTGCTGAGGGTAATACCGTTGCCGGTTATATCGGCGACGACGACGGCTGCGGCGGCACCTGCTGCCCAGTCTTCGGCGGCGGCGAGGTTGTACGTCGTACCGCTCACCGCGCTCGTACCGTTTTTATTGAGCAGAGACTCGACATTTATGAGATCCGTTCCACTCAGCGTCGTGCTAAAGGAGGTTCCCGACGTAATTTCCACCCCCGTTGCATTGGTTAGCGTGTAAGTCGCCCCCCCTTCTCCGGTAAACGTCAGTTTGGTAAGGTCGATGTCATTGGTTGCGCCGCTTTTTTGCAAGAAGCCTGTTCCGGTGACGGTTAACACATTGGTAGTGTAATCATACGTTGCACCGGTAATCGCCGGAGCCGCAATGTTGCTCACTGTAATGCCGTTCCCTGTAGTATCAGCGACAACGACGGCGGCGTTAGCTCCTGCCGCCCAATCTTCGGCAGCAGCAAGGTTGTAGGTCGTGCCGCTTGTCGAAGCGGTGCCGTTTTTATTCGTCATAAGGTTGATTGCTGCTTTGTCGGTAGCGCTGAGCGTAATCGTAAATACGGTGCCAGACGTGATCTCGACATTCGAGGTATCGGTCAGGGTATAGGTGGCTCCCCCTTCCGCTGTAAAGGTGAACTTGTTGGCAACGATGTCATTGGTCGCACCGCTTTTGATTAGGAAGCCCGTTCCCGTAACGACCAATGCGCCGGTGCTTGCATCGTAGGTCGAAGAGGTGATCGCCGGTACGGCAACGTTACTCGCCGTAATACCGTTCCCCGTAGTATCGGCGACAACGACGGCAGCGTTAGCTCCTGCCGCCCAATCTTCGGCAGCAGCAAGGTTGTAGGTCGTACCGCTTGTCGAAGCAGTACCGCTTTTGTTGATGATCTGATTGAGCGCTGCAAGATCGGTACCGTTGAGCGTAACGGTGAATGCCGTACCGCTGGTGATCTCTACACTGGAGGTAGTTAAGGTGTACGTGCTACCGCCCTCTCCGGTAAAGGTCAGTTTAGAGACGTCGATGTCGTTAGTCGCACCGCTCAGTTTAAGGAAGCCCGTTCCCGTAACTACCAACGCGCCAGTACTCGCATTATACGTAGAAGAGGTGATCGTCGGAGCCGCGACGTTGCTCACCGTGACGGCACTGGTCGCATCGGCAATAGTGCCGCCGGTAATCACGCTGTTCCAGTCGTCTGCGGCGGCAAGGTTGTAGGTGGTGCCCCCCGTCGAAATAGCACCGTTTTTGTTCATGATTTGATCGAGCGCGGCAAGGTCGGTTGCACTGAGTGTGATCGTGAATCCAGTGCCGGATGTGATCTCGACGTTTGAGGTGTCGGTGAGGGTATAGGTACTTCCCCCTTCGCCCGTAAAGGTGAGTTTGTTGGCGGTGATGTCGTTGGTCGCACCCGTGGTTTTGACCAGATTGGTGCCGGTCACTACCAGCGAACCCGTACCGGCATCATAAGTTACCGAGGTGATGGTCGGCGTCTGCGTGTTGCTGACGGTGACGCCGTTACCGGTAAGGTCGGCTGCGGCTGTGGCGGTCGAATCCCAGCTTGCCGCAGCGGCCAGATTAAACGTCGTACCGCCTACCGAAGAGGTGCCATTTTGGTTTAGCAGCCCTTCGACGTTGATCTGATCGGCGGCATTGAGCGTGATCGAAAAAGTGGTGGCATTGGTGGCGGTGACATTGGCGCTGGTGAGCGTGTAGGTATTGCCGCCCTGACCGGTGAGGGTCAGTTTGGTCGGATCGATCGTATCGCCCGTCGTCATGTTGGTACCGGTCACCGTCAGAACGTTGGTACTGGCATCGTAGGTCGCAGAGCTTACGGAAGGTCCCGCCGGTGCATCGGAGGAAAATGCGTTTGCGGCAACAGTAACAGCACTGGGGCCGGACACGTTAACAGTAAGCGTACCTGTGGTTCCGCTACCAAAACTCGTCAAAACCAATACATAGGTATGATTGGCCGTCAAACCATAACTAAACTGTGACCATAAGGTAGCACTATCGTCTTGTGCCAAAATCAGATTGGTTAGCGGGTGAGCAGGATCGAACGAGCCATCATACAGCAATAGAAAAGTATCAGAAAACTCTGCCGCCGTCACGTTAAATGTAAACGTACCGTCTGCACTTGGGGTAACATTTCTGGTAAAGTAATTGAACTGACTCCCCATTTGCCCTACTATGTCTCCAGGAGTCGCCGCATAAAATGTCGGAGTATAATCTTGTTGGTCAACATCTGCAAAGGTTTGCGGTCTATCAAAAGTATTAGTTGTCAACAACGTTCCGCTAATATCCGTGCTTACCGGTGCTATTAATAGACTATTGAAATGAGCTAATTGTTCTTCGGAAAAAATGAGTCCGCGCTCCACCGTCCCATTCGTTGCTTCCAACGTCCAGTTTCCGCCGAGGCTGCTAGCACCCGTCATATCATTCGAGGCGGCGATATCCGCTCCCGTGGTAAGGGCAAATTTACCAATAAAATCAACTCCACTCTGATCTTCGGCAACATTACAACCGTAAAGGAAAATATCCCCCGAATCACTTAGGCTTGCACCAATTTTGGAGAGAGTATCGGCGTAAGTGTTCAGATTATCGCTGTTGAGACTCAACCCACCTAAGTTAATCACTCCGTCGCTACCATGAGAGATAAGATGAATTGCACTAAGATTCGAATAATCAGCTGTAATCGCCGCCATTTGTGCGAGGGCATCACCACGACTATCGAGGACATAAACTATAGTTTCAGCAGGAATTCCTGCAACGAGGGTCTGATAATCGGCGATATTATCAATAATAAATGCAATTTGTTGTGACATAACATTATCCATAGCTACAAATCCTTCGAATAAAATATAATAGAGACTGCTAGAAGCATCCGTAAAAAGCTCGTCTCATAAAAGCCCTTTGCGGATGCTCTCCGCTTTGACAAGCGGGAGGGAATAAATATAAACGGATAAAATCAATCCGGTCGCGGCGGATAGTATCCGACCGTAACGACGCAATATTTCAAACCCAATTCCGGCGAAATCGTCGAGACTGGTACGCTCGCACCGGTGGTTGCGACGGTTACGTTACCCGTCCCTGTCCCGCCGGTGGTCGTCACCCCTGCGAGAGTGACCGGAGGGGTACTCGGCGTGCTCGACCACATATTCCCGCCGTTATCGCCACTAGGCGATGCAGCCAGATAATTGTTGGTTGGCGAGGGAACGGTTGTATTTCCAGACGTATTCGAAGAAACTGGTACAGTGACGGCAATGGGGTTCGTCCCGTTGCTTGGGGTAAACGCCGCATTATGGATATGTATCGGCATTTGAGCCGTTGTTAGCGCGACCGATTCGCTGCCCCGTTTTGTCCCCATGCTCACCGGTTGATTCGCAGCACTCGGTACATTATAACTCACCCCTACAGGAGCGCGTCCGCGCAGATCGGGAAGGGCGAACGTCGTTTTCCCGTCGCCGCCGTAGGTATTGTAGAGCAAAGAAAATAAAGCCTGATTCTGAGTTACTTGCAATATCTGACCGTTCGCTTCGAGTGTGTTTGCCGGACAATAGGCTGCGGCAGTGGTGCAGATCGAACCGACATAATCTGCATCCGAACCGCACGCGAATACGGAGGAGGTCATAGTAAGAGCGGCAAGAACGCCTAGGTAATAGTGTTTCATATTTTTTCCTTATTATGTGGTATTAATTAGGTTTAACCGGATATATGCCGTTTACTGTGACGCAATAGGTCATCCCCAACACTGGCGGAATCGTTGGAACCGTTCCGTTGCTGCCTGTACTGGCCAACGTCACGGTCGCAGCACCGGCTCCGTTGGAAATCGTAACCCCTGCGAGGTTGACTGATGTCGGATTAGTGGATGCCCACATATTGGCTCCGGCACTGCCGATGGTCGAACCGGAGAGGGTGTTCACGGTCGGTGAAGGCTGATTCGCACTTCCGATGTTCGAAGAAACCGCAACGTTAACCGCAAAAGCGGTTGTAGTGCCGTTTGGGGTAAACGTCGGAACATGGGTATGTGCCGGAAGATTGGTCGCTGTAAGAGCTACGCTAGCTTGTCCGCGTTGTTGCGCGAGTGCAACAGGAGTTAGGTTGTTCCCCGTTCCTACACCGACCGGCGTGCGCCCGCCCAGATTCGGTACACCAAAGGTCGCAGCTCCGTTACCGCCGTAGGTCGTTCCGAAGAGGGAGAACAATGCCGGATAGTCGTTGACGTTCAATAGCCGACCGTCTGCCAGTACCGTGTTGGTAGGACAATAGTTCGATCCCGTAGCCCAGATCGAGCCGATATAGGCATCGGGATTCTCTGCATACAGGGATGACGTGAGGGCAAGTGCCGCAAGGCTGCTGACGTAATAACGTTTCATATTTTTTCCTTCATTGATATTTTTTAGGATGAAATTAGTTTGGATTTTCCGGCCAGGTTCCGATGGTCACGATACAAAATCGCACGCCCAATTGCGGAGGGATCGTAACGACTGCTGTCGGGGCAGTTGCCCCTGTAGCGGCGACGCTCACACTTCCTCCCCCTACACCGCCCGAAGAGCTCACTCCGGCAAGATTGACCGGATTTGTATTAGTGTTCGCCCACATAGTAGCTCCACTACTGTTGGCTGAAGATGCGGCCAAATACTTGTTAGTTGTCGAGGGGACATTTGTATTGTTTTTTATATTTGATGACACGGGAATGTTGACCGTGATAGGGGTGGGTGCAAACGTCGCGGTATGGGTATGGGTTGGAAGAGAGGCCTGAGTTAGAGTCATGGTCTCCTGACCCACTTTATCTCCGCGCTGAACCGTGTAGGATGTACCGGGAACTAATCCTGTTCCTACCGGCATTTTGCCGCGCATATCGGGTACGTTGAAATAGGTTCTTGCGTCACCGCCGTAGGTAATTCCGTATATCGCCGACAATGCAGGATACTGTTGTATCGATAATTGCTGGCCGTTCGCTTCTACCGTATCCTGCGGACAAAATTGCGCCGCCGTCAGCCACATCGAACCGATAAAATCGTCCGGTCCGCCGGCAAATACGGACGATGCGAGAGTTAGCGCCGCGAGGGCGCTCAAATAATGGTGTTTCATGCTCTAATCCCCTTTTGATAATGTTAGCGTGTTCACTCCGTTAAAAAATATTAAAACGATCTTTTTTTAATATTTTTAAATTGACGATGATTCTGCCAGTATAACCCTTAAATGTTGCAAATGCGTTGCAACATATTGATAACTGACCTTACGCAGTACTCTTTTTTCCCATCATCCTCGGACTTCATGAGCCCTTTAGGGTAGATAAAGTTAGTTTTACATTGATTTCTTGATTGTATCTTTTTATTATCGCAAACATGTCGCAAAAATGATTTTTCACGTCAAACTTGGATTTTAAACTTTTTTTGATGAATATTAAGGTTTCTGTGAGTAGAAAAGTTACAGTAAAGATTGGGATCAAGGGTAAAAGCGAAACCTAAACCCTCTCCCACTCAAGTCTTGATACATTTTTCTCTTTGATGTCAAACTCTATCCCTACAAGATAAATCGGAAGATTTGAAGAGGTGTATTTTTCGTAGTATTTTCTCTCTTTTATCTGAGCAAGTGCATCTTTTCCATCGGTTTTGAATTCCATAATGTAGAGCGCATTGGGGAGCTTGAGAGTGAGGTCGATGCGTCCTTTATTGGTGACATCTTCTCCTATAGTTTCAACACCCATAGCTTTCATATAAGCGTAAAAAACACTCACATAGTACCCCTCTTTTTCGTGCATTGGGTTATTAACGAAGTTGTTGTAAGGGATGGAGGCAAAGAGGGATTTTATCTCTCTTTCAAAAATAATAAAATCAGACGTTTTGAAAGCGTTAAAAAGATTGTTTTTTAACACTAAAGGGTTGTGTATTTTAGTCATAAAGTCACCTATAGTATTAATAAGTGAGCTTCGTACCTCATAATTTGGAATATCTAAACTATATAAAGGGATTCCATCAAACCCCTCTTCTGTTTTTACAATCGTCAAATACCCCGTTTGCCACATCAATGTTTCAAGCTCGATATAGTCTACATCGAAGCTCTCAAGCATACTTTCATCTTTTACTATATTCTCTAAGTCTGGCAAAAAATAGTTATTTTTTTCAATAAGTTTTAGTAAAAAAGTAGGTGTTCCCGTAGAAAACCAGTAATTTTTATATATAAAGTTTTTTGAAATAAACAACAATATATCAAACGGATTATATACCCCCTCACCGAGCCATTTATAGCCGTTATACCAGTGTTTTATTTTTGTAAAATCTTGACCTGCAAGATGCTTTGCAAACACCGTTTCAACATCGTTTTGCGTATAGCCACAAATGGTTGAGTAGTTTGGATCTATGGTAATATCATCAAGGTTATTGAGTCCGCTAAAAAGAGAAATTTTACTAAATTTACTCACCCCTGTTATAAATACAAATTTGATGTACTCATCAGACCCTTTTATGACACTGTAAAAGTCTTTTAAAATCTCTCTTGCTTGTGTTGCTACTTCAGTGTTTTCAATATTGTCTAAAATGGGTTTATCATATTCATCGATGAGAATAACCACTTTTTGGTTGTGTTTGGTGTAGGCTTCTTCAATCATTCTTTTAAAACACCCTGACAAGCTAAAGTTTTCGGGACATGAGATGTCTAAATGTCTTTGGTTTGTATCCATGATTTCATAAAGTTTTGCTTGAATATCCTCTTTTGTAGCAGGATTGCCCGCTGCAAAAGAGATATGAATCACCGGATATTTTTTACTCCAATCGTATTTATCATAAATATAAAGCCCTTTGAATACTTCTTTATCGGCATTGAAGATGGTTTTGAGAGTATCGAGAAAAAGAGATTTTCCAAATCGTCGTGGGCGGCTTAAAAAATAGTATTGTCCATTCTCTATAAGTTCGAGTGCTATTTTAGTTTTATCGACATAGAGATAATTTTCTTCGATGATTGTTTTGAGTGTTGATATTCCGATCGGGAGTTTTTTCATAGTCTGTCTCTTTGTTTGCTTATTTTGAAAGTATAGCGAATTCACTCAGAGGTTTTGATTCTCCTTCAAATAGCTAATTTCAAACTCGGCAACCACTTCACGCATAATATGAATCGATTCAGCTTCAAGTTGTTTGAGATGGGTTAACTTTTTTTGATTTATCACTCTGCTTACTCCACAACATGGTCTAAAAAATACGTAAAAGGCTAATTGGTCGGGGCTGGGGCTTTATCTGACCAAAAAGATTACGGAAAATATATTACACGGCGAAGTGGGGATGGAGAGTGACTCAGGGAGGGGAAGTACCTTTTGGCTGCTCATCCCCATAGCAGTGAAGCCGATGGGGCTTGAAGAATAGGCGTTGTAGTAGATAGATAATCTATCTACTACAAACAATGAATTAAGAAATACGTTTTACGGTAGGAACTCTTGCGCTTTAATATGTGCCTCTTTGGCACGTGCGGTATCCCCTGCTTTTTTATAAACAATGGAAGCTCTATTGAAATAATCGGGACTATTTGCATTTTTAATATCTAACATTTGTACAGCATTTCTAAAATCTTTTTCGTTTGCAAAACACTCTGCAATATCGATTGCATGCGCATGTTGTGCATGTGTTTCAATACTGTAATACGCACCATGTTTATATATTTCTTTGCGCGTATCCCCTGCTTGATTATATTCAGAAGCGGCTTTGGAACACTCTCCTTTTAGAAGGTATTGGTTTATATTCTTAATTTGTGATTCATATCTTTTTTCAACCTTTTCGAATTCTCGGTCTTGTAGTGCAGAGATTCTTTGAATAACAATTAATCCACCTATCGCAAATAGTAACATCAATATCAAAAGTATAGAGATGACTTTTTGTGATTTTTTTAACGACGCTGCCTTGGTGAATTTTTCTTCCGTACTAGAGATATCACGCATACTCTCTATAATGGTAATATGTGTTGCTTTTTCTCCATCGAGTTCAAAATTGACATCCGCACCCATTTTGAGTTTTTCCGGATTTGTACAATCACCCATAAAAAAGTGGTATCTATTGTCACTCTCATCTCTTAAAAATCCACTTTTCATATCGCTGTTATAATCCAGTATTTTGCCTTGCATCATTATAAAATCCCTTTTTAATGGCGTTTTTTTAACATTTATGACTCACACATCGTCCTTGCGTGTGTATTATAACCCTGTTTTCCCCGTTTTACTTTTCAAAATTGAAATTGACTTTATTCTTGTATTGCGATACTATATCTATAAAAGGATCCCCTATCAAACCATCTGCCACCAATAGAAAAAAAACTCCATGGAATGATTATTCCAAACCTTCTCAAAATTTTACACGCAAAGCACCCCCAAAAAAAGAGAGTTTAGAAACAACTCAGAAAAATGAGATCAAAACACTATTTATCAATTGGTTTAGAGGCAGTCGTGCATTAGAAGGTCATATTATGACCAAGCAGGATGTCATCAATAATGTTTTACGAAAATTGGATTCTAAGCAAGACAAAACGTTTGCTAAAGCGATGGAAGAACTCAAAAGTGATGGACTCATTGAGGTACAAGAGGATGGCGTGACATTGGTGTTGACCCAAAAAGGTGCCGATTTTATTTGATGGCATCACCATTAGGCTATAATATCAAAAAATAATTCAAGGTTTTTCTCATGTCAAAACACTCACTACCCACACAACAATTTCGCTCATTTTGTTTTCAAAATAACGCCACCGACATCGAAAAGGCAATAGAGTACTTCGCGGTTTTTGGCGGTATGGGGTGGAGCGTGGATGTGACCAAACCGTTGGAAGAACTGATCGATGAAAAGGTGTTGGCAAACTATCACTATATCCATGGGGACATTGCCAAAATCACCCAAAGTAACAAGGGGCACCATGCCCTTCTCACTGCCCTTGCAAGTGGTGATGCCAGAGAGCACTCAGCGTTTAGACGTGCAAATCTATCCCGAAGAGAGGGGGAAGAGTCGGCAGCTTTTTTGATTAAAAATGGATTATTGAGCCGTGAAAACTCTCAAGAGGAGCCAGCTGATGAGAACGAAATTGTCTCTGATCGACTTACTTTTACAGCTCCCTTTCTCCGATTCTGGTTTGCTTTTGTCTCACCGTATTACAAGGGGATTAAAGAGGGTGAGTATAAAGAGATGAAAGAGCGTTGGGAAAATACGAAGCAAGCCTTTTTCGAGTCGGTGTATGAGAAACTGGTTATTGAGCTGACCAAACAAAGCTTTAAAGAGGACCCCGTAGGAAAAATCGGCTCGTATTGGGATAAAAACGGCATTATTGAGATATTGGGACGAACCAAGGGGGGCAAGACCATTGCGGGCGCATGCAAATATTCCAAAGCAAAGGCGAACAAAAGCGAGCTCACCAAACTTCAAGAGAGATGTTCAGCAGCGAAACTCACCCCCGATATTTTCGTCATCTTCTCAAAAAATGGATTCTCCAATGAGTTTAAAAAAGAAAAATGCGAAACATTACGTCTCTTCACCCTTAAAAATCTCAAAATGTTGCTAGAAGATCTAAGCGAAAAAGATCTCCTCGTTAACACCAATAAAAAATACTGATTTAGTGAATAAGTTGTAAAGAGAGTTCCTTAAAACGCTCTCCATATCGTTCGTATTTCACCTCACCCACACCGCTGACACGGAGCATCTCCTCCTTGGTTATCGGTAATTTATCCGCCATCTCCATCAATGTTTTGTCCCCAAAGACAATATAAGCAGGAATAGAGTTCTCTTTGGCAATTTGTGCACGAAGTTTTTTGAACGCATCAAAATGAGTCGGCGTTTGCGTATCATACTCTTTCTCTTTTGAAGACGCTTTTTTCGGCATCAATCGCTCTTTTCGGATAGAAACACTTTTCTTTCCTCTCAATATCTCAGCACCAACAGGGGTAAGCTTGAGGGCTTTATATTCATCAGGTTCAATAGCTCCCATCTCAACGAGGCGTTTGGCAATAATACCCCACACCGATTTGCTCATCTCTTTTCCGATACCGAAAACACTTAAAGATGCGTGAGCCTCATCGCGTAGTTTCTCCCTCTCCCCGAAAAGAACTTCAGCTATATACCCTCCCCCAAACCGTTCCCCTGTTTTATAGACACACGAGAGAAATTTCTGGGATGCAACAGAAATATCACTTTTGGGGATATCGCTCTCCAGACAGTTGTCACATTGTGACCCGCACGCTTCAATCGTATCGTTAAAATAGGCGGCAATCATTTTATGGCGACACTCCTCAGCCGTAGCGTAATCCATCGCTGATTTGAGCTTTTGAAGGATCATTTCTTGATAACCAAGATCATCATTGCTCTCGATAAGCCGTTTTTTCGTATAAAAATCACTTCCCGAATAAAAAAGTACCGCCTCCGAATCGACCCCGTCACGCCCTGCTCTCCCCATCTCTTGATAGTAGTTTTCAAGCGTTTTGGGGAGTGAGGTATGGATAACAAAACGGATATCCCCTTTGTCAATCCCCATCCCAAAGGCAACGGTAGCAACAATAATTTGCGTCTCATCGTTCAAAAACGCTTTGTGCGTGTCATGGCGTAGTTGTGCACTCATCCCTGCATGATACGCAAGGCATTTAAACCCTTTTTTAGTTAAAAATTCAGAGAGCTCCTCAGTCTCTTTTCGTGAGAAGGCATAGATAATACCGCTTTCATTTCGATGTTGTTTCAGTAATGCAATCAAATCAGCACGCCACGCCCCATCGCGCTCTCGGAGGGTGATTTTAATATTTTTACGCAGTACGGGGGCCCGTAAAATCAACGGATCGTTCAGCCCCAACTGTGAGAGGATATCCTCACGTACTTTGGGGGTGGCGGTGGCGGTAAAAGCGGCGATGGGGGTATGGGGGAAATTGGCTCTCAACTCCCCTAATCGTCGGTAATCATCCCGAAATTCATGCCCCCACTCACTGATACAGTGGGCTTCATCAATGACGAAAAAGTTAACAGCAAGGGTGCGAAGAAGCGAAACAAACTGAGGGCTTCCCAATCGTTCAGGGGCGATATACAACAGCTTCAATACTCCATTTTTTGCTTTGGCATACACCTCTTGCACCGCATCATTACTTTGTGCCGAGGAGATCATATCTGCTTCAATCCCTAGCTCTTTTAAGGCAATAATCTGATCTTGCATTAGGGCAATAAGGGGGGAGACCACAATCGTAACCCCGCCCATAAGCAAAGAGGGAAGCTGATAACACAGTGACTTTCCGCCACCCGTAGGGAGCAGCATCGCTAAATCTCGCCCCTCTAGGATCGCATCAACCGCCTCCTCTTGTAAAGCTCTAAACGCTGAGAATCCGAATACCTGTTTAAGGGTCGTATATTTATGGCTAGAAATCAATGAAAAATCCATTATCGTGCAATATTTTTTTTACTTTGGGGAGATTCTCTTTGAGAACCAGAATCCGATACCCTTGCGCTTTAATAATCAGCTCTTGGAGTTTTTTGTTGTTCATAAAGAGATGTAAAAGAGCTTTATCGTTCTCCAATTCGATGACGATTTGCTTGCGATCAACACTGAGCAAATTGGCACGATTACGAATCTCTTCGAAAAAATCAACAAATACTTTTGGGGGATGCTCCTCGATATTTTTGTAAAAAGCGGTAATTTTTAAATCCAATGCTTTGAAACTAGTGCACTCTTTGAAAATCTTGGGATAACTAAGGGCGTATTTGTTCGCATCAATTTTTTCGGCATACCCTTCGAGTTTGGCAATAGTGATTGTATCACTAAGATTAATGGTCATGATGGGTTTATACTCATCGAACTTAATCTCTCTCTTCTCTCTTTCCAACACTTTTGGGGTGTACTCTTTCGTAAAACCAAGGAGATATTTTCCCAATTGAGTAAAGCGGATACTACTTAACCCGTCCCATACTGAAATATAATCCTTACCCTCCGCACTAAAACCACACTCTGAGAGTGGATGTTCATACTTAATTTCCAAAACACCCAATGCCCCTAGATAAAAGAGTGACGCTTTCAGGAGAGGATTTAAAAATAATTCATGATAGGCTTCTTCACACGAAAATGTCCTAAATTTATCCATCTCCGTTTGACACTCCATATTGTAAGAATCGGTTTTGTGCCTTGCTTCAAGGTGAATTTCATATTTGCGGTAAAAGCAATAGTGTTCAATATTTTCAAAACTAACCCAAGCTTCTTTGGGCATTTTCATCAAAATCTCTTTGAGAAGTAAAAATAACCCTGCTTGGGAGGTGTCGTTTTGGGAAAATCGTACTTTTCGCAAATGGGAGGTGAAAATTCGGGAGATGAAAAATTGGAGCCGATTCTCCAACTGATACTGCACGAACTCTTTGAGCGACTCCAACTCTTTATTGCGGTAGCTTTTTTTGGCAAACCGAAAAAAGAAAAAACTTCGGGTGAGCATATCGTTGGCGTAGCTGTCCATCCCTTTATCCCCGTAGAATTCAGGGATACCGCTTGATTTTTTGAGGACGTTCAAGGTTTTCGTCGACGTTTTTTCATTCGTTTCGCTGATCTCCACAAGATTGTGTTCGATCATCTCATCAATAAGGGTGATAAAGCCCAAAATCCCCTCTTCGTTGTTGTAGGTATACTCTGTCTCTGCTGAGTTTTCGATAGCAACAAGTTCATAATCTAAGGGTAACGGAAAAAGAAATTTCAACAAAGCTACAATTTTGGGGTTGATTTTGACGAAACTGTATTTCTTTGTAAAATAGTCCCCAGAACGGGTAAAATAGGAGATCAAGGAGAGCTCATCTGCTAATACCACCTCGTGAACTCCGTAGGACTGATCGGGGATATTTTGAGGAAGGGGGATGGTTTCGGGTAAGAAGTCAGTAGGAATCCTATCATCTTCCCAAATCAGCTTATAATAGATCTCTTTTGAATTCTCCGTTGATGTCAACTTGGCACTAAATGCCTCTCGAAAGGTCTGATCTTTGATCTTTTTGTTGATAAATTGGTTCAACGTCCCAGCGGGTGCCGCCGTTCGTCCCCCCGCTGTTTTTAACGTTGCAGGAAGTTTTTCTTTCTCGTTTGGATCCAGTAAACTCTCCATAAAATCAATCACTGCTATTGAATCGCTTTTGTAAAAAGATTTAGTAATCTCCGTAACTTTATCGAGGTTAAATTCTAACAATGCCATCTCATCATCCTAATAAAAATTCGAGTTCTTGGGCAGTGATCTGTTTGAGCCCTGTTTCGTCACCACTGATGATTCGATCGGTCAAATCTTGCTTTTGCCCTTGCAACTCCAATATCTTCTCCTCAATCGTCCCTTTGGTGATCATCTTGTAGCTAAAGACGGTATTTTTTTGCCCCATACGGTGGGCACGGTCTATTGCTTGATTCTCCGCCGCTTTGTTCCACCACGGATCGAAAATAAAGACAAAATCGGCTTCGGTGAGGTTCAGCCCTACCCCTCCCACTTTGAGGGTCATTAAAAAGAGGGAGTATTTTTTCTCATTTTGGAATTTATCGACCAACGCTTGGCGGTCTCGTGTACTTCCTGTCATCGTCAGATACTCATACCCCAATGTATCGGCTTTGGAGGCAATTGCATCAAGAGAACCTAGATAATTGGCGAAAATAAGGACTTTATGGTTGTTGGCAATAATATCTTCCAACATCTCAAAAAGGGCATCGATTTTCGACGAAGGGATAGGGAGATCACTTTTGAGTTCGGGAACGGAGGCAATTTGTCGAAGATCATTGAACGCTTGGAAAATGGCGAATTTTGCATTTTCAATGCCGCTTGCGGCGACTTGTTGCTCCAGCATTTGTTTGTAATAGGCTCTCTTTTGATCGTAAAATGCTTTGTGTTTCTCCTCCATATCGATGTAGATAATCTGCTCTTGTTTGGGAGGTAAATCTTTGAGAACATCTTTTTTGAGCCGTCGTAAGATAAAGGGGGTGATTTTTGTCTTCAAGGCTTGGGCAATCTCCTCATCCTCTTGCGATTGGATGGGGGCGGCAAAATCGTTTTTAAAATTGTTGACACTCGAAAACATCCCGTTATTGATAAACCGAAAGAGGGAGTAGAGTTCAAAAAGGGAGTTTTCAATAGGGGTTCCGCTGAGGGCGAATTTGTGAACACCATTAAGAAGCATCATCGCTTTGGAGGATTGGGAGTCAATATTTTTGATATTTTGGGACTCATCGAGGATAATGGTATCAAACTCTATCTCTTTGATCGTCTCAATGTCATTACGGACGATGGCATAGGTGGAGAGGATGATATTATAATTTGCAAAATTAGATGTATCACGAATATTGCCGTAATGGAGGTAAAAAGAGAGAGTGGGATTAAATTTCGTTAGCTCATTTTGCCAGTTGGTGAGCAAACTTTTGGGCATTACAATGAGTGAGGGGCGTTTTGCTTTGGGATAGATCGTTGATAAAAGCCCGATAGCTTGGATCGTTTTTCCCAACCCCATATCATCTGCCAAACAGCCGCCGAAATTGTTGTCGTAAAGATATTTGAGCCATTTGATCCCATATTTTTGATAATCACGAAGCGTCGCATTGTTCAGTTTTGGCAAACCTGCTTTAGAACTTTTTAACCCCTCAAACCCTTGATAAAAATCGCGTGAATTTTTGAAGATTTTTTGATCTTTTTGGGCAATCAACTCCTCGATTTCGGGGAGATCAAAGAAAGATATTTTGACGTTTTTCCCCTCTTTTTTGAAAATCCGTTCCAATTTGGCAATATACGATTTGTCAATAATCGATTTTTCGCCATTACTAAGGGGAATATAGGAGTGCTTTTTATACAGATTAATCAACTCAAAAACATTAAATTGCTCATCGCCGATAGTGACGCTAATATCATCTCCCCCAAGCAAATTGACTTTATCTTTAAAACGGACATTAAGGGTTGGTTTGGTCGTGTTGTATTTATACGTTTTGAGTTTGTCACTGCCGTAGATTTCGCAACTGCTGATAATTCCGTGAAGATGGTGAAGGATAAATTCGCTCGCTAAAGGTGCATCAATCACAAACAGCCCGTCATCTTCACTAAAGCTTGCCTCTTTAAGTGTTTTTTTAAGGGTTGCCAGTTGTTTGAAAATCGTAGCGTAGGAGTCAAATACATCACTAAAATCGCACTCATAGATATTAATCGTTTTCTCGAACTCATTGATAAGGACAATTTTAGAGATATTGAAATCATTAAAAAACTCAGGGGTAAGCCCCCCAATCATCGCGGAGGTGCGTAAAATAAGCTCATTCTCCGCTGTCACTTTTTCGAAGATAACCGCAGGTTTGATGAGCTTCTTCTCCTCTTTGAGCTCAACACGATAATCGTCATATTTAAGATTGATATTTTCAAAATGGGTTACCAAAATAGTTAGGAACTCTTCGAGTTTCTCTTTCTCGACAATCGTATTAAAACTGCTAAGTTTGGCGAAGTTTTCCCCTACGGTGTGAATTTGCTTGATCGTATTGCCAACCAAAACAAAGCTTGAGGTGAGAAATACAAATTCACTCTCCCCCTGAATTGTGGGGAAAACAATAAGTTTATCTTTGGGGACAATGATCAGATCAACTTCACTCACTCCTGTCGCAAAACCAATCTTCTCATTTTTGCAATAGAGATTATCACTAAAGCGTAGTAGCTCCAAGAGTTTGGGATGTTTGGTAAGATAAACTTTATCCTCTTCCTCTTCCCAGCTGATAGCAAAAAAATCACTTTTCGCATACTCATCGAAAAGCTGCAGTATTTCCCGATCAAGACCATTATAAACCCGATAATCAAGACCGCTCAAAGGTTTGTTATTTTTATCGCATACGTCGATAAACGCACCATTGCTATCAAAATCAATACAATACCGAAACGAACTTTTCTCTTTCGCCCGCGTCAAAAAGCTTTTTTGCTGTTTAAAAATATCTAACACGCTACTCTCCTAAAATATATAGACAAACCCTGCTTTAACGGTGTTGTTTTTCGTCTCGCTAGATGGTTCATAATAATATTTCTTATCATACGCTTGTTTTGTTTTTGACCTGCCAATTTCCCAATAGTCATACACGTATTCCATCTCAAAAGAGATTCTTCGACTCAGTCGTGTACTCCAACGTGCCCCCAGTTTATAGCCACTTGTTTTTCCTAAATCAAACATCAATCCCAAATCACTTGCAGCCATTTTTGGTAAAAATGCCTCTTGATAATTGGCATAGAGAGAAAACTCCCCGTTATGAAAAAGCCAATCGGCACGTCCCCCCGCAATCCAGTGGGACCAGGTGTAGGTTTCTAAAATTCCCTCACCTAGCCCCCGCTTCCATTGACGATTTCCGAAGCCTGTTTGTCCGCCAAAAGAAAAATTTCTCGTCACAGGCAATGAGACTCCTACCAAGTAACTAAATTCAGAGAGACGATTGTACGTAGTGGATTTGAGATCGCCGTATTGACCTGCAGGATCGTATAAAAGAGAACCGACATAATCGGTCTTTCCCTCGTGATAGGAGTAGTCTAAATCATGTATAAATTTGACACCGTTTGGAGTACGCCCCCCCATTCGCAGAGCAATATCCACCCCATTGAACGCACTCATATTCGCTTTTTCACTATCAAGTAGCTCACCATTATCCAAGTACTCTCGATAATCAAACTGTACGGAAGAGGCTTTGAGGGCAATTTCACCCGCGTTGGAAAAGGGGGCTAAGAGTGCTATTGCTGCAATAATCCCTCTAATATCCATAACAACCTCCCTTTCAATACATTAATAGGGGTATTGTAGTGTGAAAAATCTAAAAAGAAAGACTAGAATACAGCCCCCTATACCCTAGGGTATGGGGAATAAAGTTAGGGATTTGGACCATTGTGACAATCATAACAACTGACCATGTGCCCTTGTGCAAATGTTTTGGTTCCATGTTCAACACTCAATGTTCGAGTTGCCCATGTTTTGGAGAGGATCGTTCCTCGATAATCGGTACCGTGACATGCGGTACAGCTTGCAGTCCCTTTTTCAGCCACATCTTGGTGTGCACTTACGGCTGTTTGTCCTACTGCATGCATTCCGTGAGGCCCTTTGGTAAAATTTGCCGTACCGGTTGGTACCGTTGTGTGGCACGTTGAACACTCAGCGATAGTTCCCGTATGCCCTTGGAGCGCAATGCTTTGTACATTATCATTTGCATGGCTACTCGGATACTCCGCATGCGTTGCACCATGACACGATTCACACTGAAGATTGCCGTGCCCTTTACTAAATCGATAGAGTGATTTACCGGCCATCGGGGTATTGGCATTGGTTGCAAATTTCGGATCTACAATAGTGCGCAATGTTCCAGGAGAAGAAAATACACTGTTGTAGCGTGTAAAGTTCCCTGAAGTCGTATTTTTATCATGACACTGCTGACAGTTTGGCTGATCCAACCACCCCTCACGTCCTGTTTTACCCACATCACTCATCGTACCATGACAGCTTTGGCAATCGATGGCATTACTTCCATTTGCTTTTTTAGCATTTCCCATGGCGCCACGCAAACATTTTGTCACTGAACCCGGATGACATTGGTAACACGAATCGCGATTCGTACTGCTGTTCATCGTTGTTCCCGTTTTCGGATCGATAACGTTGGCATGCTTAGAGTGAAGTGCCTCTGTCAAAGGTTTTATTCCTGTTTTGAGTGGTGTATTAAGAGCATTTGATTTGTGACACGATGCACATAAAATTGGTTGTCCTGCATTAGCAGTTGCTAACAATGTCCCATTTTTATACGTACTCTCCATATTTGCCGTCACAATAGCATTCGGATATTTATCATCATGCAGTTTGAGAATGTTTTGTTTCCAATCTTTTTCGGCTGCGGCGTTATTAACCCATCCAGCGGAAGGTTTTGCCGCCGCAACACCGCTAGTAGAAGCATGACAACTGATACAGCTCATCTCATCAGAGACGGGGAGAACAACTTTTGTACTCGCCAAAACTGTACCTGCTGCATCTTTAGCAACTACTTTTACCATTGGATAATAGTTCTTAACCCCATTATCATCGTAGGGCATTGCAGGAATTCCCTCAGCTTCCCACCATCCATGAGCACCATTGTACGCAAGAGGTGCAGGGGTCAAACTCTGAACCGGATTGCTAGGCCCGCCTGCATTGAGATTAAGACCTTTATTCGTTCCTGGGTTAGCCCCAAAAATAGAAAGAACCCAATCCCAAAAATTGGTTTTTGTCGCACTTTTCGTATTAATAGACCCCGTCGTATCGGCGACTGCTTCATACGTAAGCGTTATACCACTACTTGTGTTCGTAATAGATTTACCTGTTGTTGCATCTTTACTGATAAGATGGGCATGAAGATTATTGTACGGAGGAAGAATGGTAAATACCGAGTAATCTTTCCCATCTACACAGTGCATTCCCAAATCATTCCATGCTACGAGGGTGTATTTACCGTTTCCAGAGGAGACCGGTGTTGTAGGGGTCGCAGGAATAGGTGGTGTATATCCTTGAGTGCTGTTAGACGGAACTTTCGGTGTAAAATTACTTTGTGCTGTTGCTCCATCTACTTTGAAATTACCGATGAGTGCGGTGACATGAGTGTCTGTTGTTGCTGTCGCATTGAGATCTACACGTGATTGTGTTTTGAGTGTCTCTGTAATTGCCGCATCAATCTCAATACCATTGGAAGCATTTCCATCACTGTCAAGTGTTTGAAGTGTTTGGAGGATGCGAACTACTTGCGGATGAGAACTATCGGCCGTATTGATAATATCAAGTGGAGTGATTTTCCCCTCTTTCGGTTTTGCCGAACCTAAATAAAGATTCCCAATATGAAAAGTGATTGCTTCACCCTCTTTGTATTGAAAATTACCATTTTTGTCGGTAACACCTTTTTGTGTAGCACTCTCAAATTCCAATCCTACTACATGAGAATCAATAAAAGTTGCTGTTGATATCCCCGTTGCTGGATCAACTGTTCCACCGCTTCCGCCTCCACACCCCACTAAAATAAATGCGGTTATGGCTGATGCTATAATTCCAATCGCTTGACGCATGATAACTCCTTTAGGATACTTTATCTGTTATGGTACACTACCATTATGAATTTTTGATGAAAAGAGGTTTTTGTGCATCTATTAATTATCGACGATAACGAAGAATTACTCTATGGGCTCCAACAGCTTTTAGAAGATGCGCGCTATTATGTTGATGTCGCGGTGACTCTAACTCAAGGATGGGAGAAAATATCCAACAAAAATTACGATCTTATTTTATTGGATTGGATGTTACCTGATGGAACGGGTATTGATGTGTTAAAGCGGTTACGTCATGAAAAAATTTCTACCCCCGTCCTCCTCTTCTCTTCCAAAAAAGAGGTTGAAGAGAAAGTAGAGGCTCTTGATGGCGGGGCTGATGATTATCTGGAAAAACCTTTTTCAAATATCGAACTCTTGGCACGGATTCGGGCATTATTGCGTCGCGAAAGCGGTCAAAAACAAAGTTCCATTACGATAGGGAAACTAACTATTGATTTCTCCTCACGCAGCGTCCTTGTTGAAAACACCCCCGTAAAGCTCTCTGCCAAAGAGTTTGAGCTCCTCGAACTGCTCATCCTTAATACCAATACCGTCCTCACCCGTTATCAAATATCGGAGCATCTCAATCGGGATTTCGACCATCTCAGTGCCAGTAATATCGTCGATGCCCATATCAAAAATCTACGTAAAAAACTCAATGCCGATGAACTGATAGAAACGGTAAGAGGGGTCGGATATAAAATTGCCACTAAAACGTTCTAAAGCGAAACGTTGCATTCGTCCCCTGCCCCTCTCCGTCACTGGTAATACTCAAATCACCAAGAAGCAATACAGCGATACGTTGACTGATCGCCAACCCTAAACCGCTCCCCTCCAATCCGCTCTCATTTTTGGAGCGCACTTGATAAAATTCATCAAATAAATGTTCCAGGGCCCCCTTTTCAATGCCACAACCGCTATCTTTTATTGCTAAAATAAAAGCTCCCTCCTCCGAGTGAAGGGCAACATTAATAAAGCCATGATCTGTATATTTGATCGCGTTGGAGAGGAGATTAATCACCACTTGCCCCAAAAGGCGAGCATCGCTCATCAATACTTCATCACTAGGTTCAAACCTTCTCGTGATCTGCAACCCTTTATCTTCTGCCAACGGGGAAACTAAATCGAGTGCATTTTCAACAATAGCGATAGGATCGCACACTGCAATATGGGGTTTTATTTTTCCCGATTCCGCTTTGGCTAAATCCAGTACATTATTGATAACCCCTAACAAATGGTGAGCTGAGTTTTCAATTTTACCGAGTGTTTCAACCATCGGATCTGGCGTTTGTGGCTGTGTCATCAGATACTGGGTTAAACTAAGAATTGAGCCAAGCGGTGTCCGAAGTTCATGGGACATTGCCGATAAAAACGAGGATTTGGCCTGTAAGGAAGCCTGTGTTTTTCCTAAAAGTTCAATTCGCTCTATACTAAGACGCGTGGTACTCATTAGTGCATTAAACGTCTTTGCCATCATTCCCACTTCATCATTTCCCGTTTCCACAACCCTCTGTGTATAGTCCCCCGTCACTGCAATTTTTTTAGCGGTATCAGAGAGAGAACGCAGGGGTTTAACGATCTGAAGGAGAATACTCCAAACCAAAAAAGCAATGACCGTCAACCCAATACCAAACACACTCAAAAAGAGGGTTTGAAAATGGTACAAGAGGGCAAGGGCATCCTTTTTTGGCATCGCATAATGGAGCGTCCACCCCTTTAAAATTCTATCAAGGAGAATAGTGTTTGAGAGATACGCATCGGGTTCAAAAGTGGGGAGAGAAATTTTATACACGTCTGAGAGTGATGCAGGTGGACTCAACCATCGGTGTAAGTTTTGATCACTTTTTAAATGGTGACTAAAATTCTTCAGAGGATACGACATGACCAAATACCCTAAAACCTCTTGGGTATAAAAAGTTCCATAGATGGGGGCAAAGAAATAGAGTTTCTCACTACTAAAAAGAGAAGATTTCCCCTTGTCAATTACTTTTTCAAGGGAGTTTATTTCACTAAAGCGGGTGTTTATTTGAGTCAAATTGGAGGAAGCAAGGATAGAACCATCAGGGGAAAGGGTCAATAAGGTAATCGATTCCCCTAAATCATCCGATTTTTGTTCCAGTATGGTCGTGATACGCCGATCCATATCCCCTGTCACCATATCATTCATCACTTCCAATCGTGACAAGAAGAGAAGTTCCTTATTTAATGCACTCAGATGTCCGTTAAGATCATTTGCCACACTAATAGAGTGCGCATGAAGAAGATCTTGCTCCTTCTTGAGCATCATATTTGATTCATACCCCCATACATAGGAGAGTAAAAGAATAATAACCACTGCAATCCCTACAAAGAGGGCGAGAAAAAGCTTCATAACGATTGGCAAAGAATCCCATCGGTGCTTCATAGTGATCCCTTACATCAGTTTTGACAACAATCGATTCAACCCATCCGCGAACTCTCTTACCGTTTTAGGGGTAATCGCACCAGGACCTCCCGTAATCTCCCCCGCATTACGGAGATCTTCCATAAGATTACGCATGGCGAGAAGATGTTTGATATTATTTTCATCGTAAATCGTCCCACGAGGGTCAAGGGCAATCGCCCCAATCGTTACAATGCGATCTGCAAGGGGAATATCTGCGGTGATAACCAAATCTGTAGATTCACATAATTGGGCAATACGGTGATCGGCTTCATCCGGACCTTGCGCAACTACTTCCATAGAGATATAGTGAACCTTGGGAATAGAAATATTTTTATTGGCGATAAAGAGGGTTGGGATTTGACGTTTGTGTACTGCGCGAAGCAGTACCTCTTTGAGTGCATTGGGAAACGCATCGGCATCGATGAGAATTTTCATAAGTCTACTTTAGAACGTAAAACGGAACACGTCCCGCTTTACTACGCTTGCCGCTATGGCACTAAAGCATTTCATTATCTACCACGCCCTCTGCTATCTTCACGTCGTTGTGTATTGCTACGACCTTCACTACGATTGGAATCGCGACGGCTAGAACTATCACGTTTTTGCCCTTGGGGTTTACCGCTTGGAGAGTGTCCGCCGCCACTGTTTCCACGACCGCCTCCGCCGCCACGACCTTGGACGATAGGCATTGCCATAATCGAAGGGTCAGGCTCATATCCTTCGATAATATCACGATCGAGTTTACGATTGATCAAACGCTCAATCCCCTTCAAGTAATCATACTCATCGACACACACGAGAGAAATTGCTTCCCCCTCGTTACCCGCACGTCCAGTTCGACCAATACGGTGAACGTAATCCTCCGCGATGTTCGGAAGTTCGAGATTGACCACATGAGGAAGCTGATCAATGTCCAAACCACGCGCCGCAATGTCGGTTGCCACAAGGATTTTAACAACCCCTGCTTTAAAATCAGCCAACGCTTTCGTACGTGCCGCTTGGCTTTTATTCCCGTGAATCGCTGCCGACGTTACGCCGATTTTTTGAAGATAATCGGAAAGTTTATTGGCTTGGTGCTTGGTACGGGTAAAGACCAATACTTGCTCCCATTTGTTTTCTTTAACCAAATGACCAAAGAGAGCACTTTTACGCGCACAGTCTACGAGAATAACCCGTTGGGTAACGAGTTCACTGGACGTATTGCGACGCGCCACTTCAACGATGGCAGGATTGCGTAAGATTGACTCACACAATGTTTTGATCTCATCCGAATAGGTTGCTGAAAAGAGGAGATTTTGACGTTTTTGAGGCAACACCGAGATAACACGACGAATATCTTTGATAAACCCCATATCCAACATACGATCCGCTTCATCGAGAATCAACATCTCAACATTACGTAAATCAATCGTCCCTTGAGATAAATGGTCGAGCAATCGTCCCGGAGTAGCGATAACAATATCAACCCCTTGACGCAATGCGGCAACCTGAGGCTGAAGTCCAACCCCACCGAAAATAATGGCACTTTTAAACTTGAGGTATTTTCCGTAGGTTTTAACACTCTCCCCTACTTGAGCGGCAAGTTCCCGTGTCGGCGTGAGGATAAGAACACGCACATGGCGAGGTGCTTTTGGGTTGTGTACTTTGCGAGAAAGAATTTCCAACATCGGCAACGTAAATCCAGCCGTTTTACCCGTACCCGTTTGAGCACCGGCGAGCATATCACGCCCTTCTAAGATAAAGGGGATGGCTTGCGCTTGGACTGGGGTTGGAGTTGTATATCCCTCATCAGCAACGGCTTTTAAAAGCGGTTCGGAGAGTTTTAAATCAGTAAATAACATTTAGTAAGTTCCTTTGGGTGTTAAAGCAGACAAAATTTGCGAGAAAAGAGGTGCGAATAGTGAGCGGCTCACGGATTTCTCCGTTTTAATAACCGCATTATAGCGAGTTTTAGTTCAATCTATGAGCCAGTTCACGTTTATACCCTTCTAAATCAAACGCTTCTACCTGTGCCACCCCGCTTTTGACTGCCGCCTCCGCCACAGCCGCAGAGACTTCAACAATAAGACGTTTATCAAAAGGCTTTGGGATAATGTACTCTTTTCCAAAAACGAGAGTCGTCCCATACAGTTCATTAAGATACTCAGGGACGGGAGCACGTGCAAGTTGGGCTAACGCTTTAGAAGCGGCGACTTTCATTTCCATATTGATCATTTTAGCCCGTACATCCATAGCTCCCCGAAAGATGAAAGGGAATCCGAGAACATTATTGACTTGATTGGGGAAATCACTGCGACCTGTGGCGATGATGGCATCGGGACGCGCTGCCCTCGTCTCTTCGGGGAAAAGTTCAGGGGTAGGATTGGCTAACGTTAAAATGATAGGGTTGGGTGCCATTTTTGCTATATCCTCCACCCCAAAACTTCCCGGTTTAGAGAGTCCTACCGCAACATCCGCATCTCTAAACACATCATCAAAGCTCATCCCCTTAGGGGCTAGAAATTCGCGCTTGTAATCGTTGAGATCCTCACGTCCTGCATGAATCACCCCTTTGGAATCGGTTATAAAAATATTCTTGACCCCCATACAACGGTACAACCGCGCACAACTTATCGCCGCTGAACCTGCCCCCACGATAACAATTTTCAAATCTTCCAACACCCTATGAGTAACAATAGCTCCATTCATCACCGCGGCAAGGGATATCACTGCCGTGCCGTGCTGATCGTCGTGCATGACGGGAATATTCAAACGTTCAACAAGACGCCGCTCAATCTCAAAACACTCAGGAGCTTTGATGTCTTCGAGATTAATCCCTCCAAACGTCGGAGAAATAGCCGCCACGGCATCGCAAAAGCGGTCAATATCCGTCTCATCCACTTCGATGTCATACGCATCCAAGTCGCTGAATTTTTTAAATAATACCGCTTTCCCTTCCATAACAGGCTTGGAAGCAAGGGCGCCGATATTTCCCAGTCCCAAAACTGCTGTTCCATTGGAGATAACCCCTACCAGATTCCCTTTCGCCGTATAACGATAGACATCATCAGGATTTTTCTCTATTGCCAAACACACAGCCGCGACGCCCGGAGTATACGCGAGGGCAAGATCACTTTGTGAGACAAAGGATTTTGTGATTTGGGTACCGATTTTACCGGGACGAGGGTTTTCATGATAGAGTAATGCTTTTTCGTTATTAGTCATATCATGAAGATTGCTTAAGGAACTACTGTTTTTCACAATACTCTGCCAATAAACCGCCACGAACTCTTGTATACGCTTCCATGCCAACGAGTTTTTTAACGATAGCAAGCCCAAAACAAATTGCCGTTGCAGGACCGCGAGAGGTCATAATATTACCGCTTTGAACGACAGCGCTTTCATCGCCTCTGTATCCCGGAACATCAATCTCTTCTTCCACACTTGGATAGCACGTATACCCCTCTTTGAGAACACCCGCCGCATAAAGAGCCAAAGGAGCAGCACAGATTGCACCGATATTTTTACCTTTTGCATCCATTGCTTTGAGTAACGACTGAACGCCACTATCGTGAACCAATGCTTTCGTACCAGCACCACCACCAGGGAGGACGATCATATCGAGATCATCGGCACTGATCCCCTCTATAGAGCGATCACATTGCACCGTAATACCGTGAGCACCCTTGACAAGAAGGCTCTCATCCAATGCCCCCACAATAACCTCAATTCCCCCACGACGTAGCACATCAATAATACACACCGCTTCAATCTCTTCAAATCCTGTTGCAACAGGGACTAATACTTTTGGCATACTAACTCCTTTTTATTCTCTATTGTAATAGTATCCTAACTTATCCGTATCGCTTTTAATTCACACCGCAATCGCTTCTCATCCGCTAAAATTGTTCTCACCAACGCATGAAATTCGTGAGAGTGATTCATCTGCTTTAAGTGCGCCAGCTCGTGGACGATAATATAGTCAATATGCTCGTAGGAGAGTTGCAGCATAAGGGTATTGAATGTCACAACCCCTGCACTGCTACAACTTCCCCAGCGTCGCTTCATCCTTTTATACCGTATCTCCTTCGGTTTCAGGTTCATTTTTTGCGCATAATGATCTATCCGTGACGGAAGAGTTAAAATCGCCTCATTTTTGTAAAATTGATGATACTGTTTTTCGATATGAAGAGGATTCGTCTCTTTTGTAACTTTTTGGTGCAGACGCTCAAAATGTTCCAAAGCCATTACTTCTCCCCGAAATCGGATATTCTCTCCCAAGGTGTGTGCTTGCGATGGACGTGATCGTATCGTGAGGAGTTTGGCATTAATCCAACCCTCTTTCTCTCTTAGGATACTACGAATTCGTTTTTCATCTTTTAGCGGTGTCCGTACACACACCTCCCCCTCTTGGGTGATAGCAATATAGGTGTTGCGGTTACGAGGGCGATGATGAATCGTAAGGGGAGAGGTGCTCGAACTAAACATATTCAATAGGATCATTTACTCCCGCATATTCAAATCCACGTAGACGCAGACGACAGCTATCACAAACACCGCATGATTGTTCATCACTTTGATAACAACTCCATGTCAGATGAAGCGGCGCACCAAGCCGTAACGACTCTTGGACGATTTGCGATTTTTTCAGATGAACTAACGGCATTTCAATCGTGATATGGGTCGTCTCTTTCGTCCCTAAATTGGCACTGTTTTGGAATGATTGGATAAAGGTATCACGGCAATCAGGATAACCGCTGCTGTCCTCCTCCACGACACCAATCGCAATCACGTCACACCCCTCTTTCTCCGCAATAGCCGTGGCAATAGAGAGAAAGATACCATTACGAAAAGGGACGTAAGTGATCGGAACCCCCTCTTCAATCCCCCCTGTAGGAACCTCTATCGTATGATCGGTCAATGCTGAAGCGCCGATGGTTTTAAAAAAATCGAGATCAATCTCATATTTTTCATTGACCCCCAAATCGGTACAAATACCCCGAAACGATTCCAACTCTTTGACAACAGTTCTCTGCCCGTAATTAAAGTGCAACGCAATAATCTCATACCCGCGTGATTTCATGATATACGCCACAAGCGTAGAGTCCATCCCACCGCTCATGATACAGAGTGCTTTTTTCATCGTAAATACCCCAAATGTCGATAATAAGGACTCTCTAAAAAGCTATTTAATATCTCTTTGGATGGATTTATCAAATCCACCATTTCAACCAAAGAATTTTTGAGTCGTACCAAATCTTTATGAATCACACTCCATAAAACATCTCCATCCGTTCCACGATAATCATGAGAAATTTTATCTCGAATACCAGCAACACTGACCCAATCCATTTGAGTTGAAATATTTTTTTTAAGATTTTGATCAATTTTTTTTGACTCTTCACCAATGGCGATAAATAAACTTATCACACCGTTAAGCGGTTGTTGCTCATCTGCCCAAATAAAATCATCGGGAGTTTTGTATTTACCAGAGTATATCCACACCTTTTCGGTACATTCTAGCATGGTCATGATATAAATTAAATTTTTTTCGTCATACATAAATGAAATCCTTTTGAGCGTAATATTTGATGATCGGATTCATATATTTGAGACTCACAAAGTCAACTTTTGGGACATGTAAGTTTTGCGCTATCACATCAGGAATCTGCATAAACTCCAATCCGCTTTCAAGTTCTATACCGCTGTCTCTCTCGTAGAAAATATCCACATCACTTTTATCTGTCGCTTCATCCCGTGCAACACTGCCATAAATCCCCAGCGTCGTGATACCGTAACGGGTATGGAATTCCTCTTTTTTAGAGCGAAGATAGTTTAATACTGCTTCTCGTTTCATGCGGTTCCTTTTTTAGTTTTCTCGCTTTTAAGCCCATAAGAATGCTAAGGACGAGAGAATCATTTATTCATTTTTCTACCGTTTTTTTAACTAACTAATACTATATTTTTAAATTTTCTGCTCTCATAATAATCTTCAGCTATAGCTGTAATTATAAAGTCTTTTTCAGAGCCAGTAACATCGTCGCTTAACTACCAAACAGTCCAAGGAGGATAATACCGTCTTGTTGATATTGTGGCTTGAGTTTTTTAAGCGTATTAAAAATATTTATTTTTGTCATCGCTATTACTTTATGCTCATCTGCTTTAGTGTAAATTATACCCAACTTTTACTACTTCTTTCAATGATCTCCCTCGCACCGCAACACACTAAAGAGGAGCTTTTTGCCGCTGATAGAGTAATTGTTATGATGATTATGTTCCATATACAAGCCTGTAAAAAATTAAATTTCAGAAAGTGTCGCGAAATCAAAAGCAGATTTAATTTTTATACTATTTTTTTTAGCTATAACTATGCAACATTAAATACAATTAAAAGGAATAGTGAGATGAAAAGACGAGATTTTTTAGCCACAAGTGCCTTGACGCTTGCTGGTTCGTTATATGCAGCTAATACAAATGAAAAAGCACCCACGACACGTGGACGGACAGTTCACGTAGAAGCATTGATTTCAAAACCTCTCCCCTTTGCCCCGCAAAAACTTGATGGCTTGTCTGAAAAAATGATTCTATCACACCATCAAAACAATTACGGCGGAGCAGTAAAACGGGCTAAACTGATCGAAGAAAAAATTTCACTATTGAATGCGGATTCCAATCCATTTGAGTTTGGTTCACTCAAGCGGGAAGAGATGGTCGCCCTTAATTCTATGATTTTACATGAGTATTATTTTGACGGTTTAGGCTCTTCAGGAAAAACGAATGACAAAACACTAGCGATGTTAGAGTCATCGTTTGGGAGTATGGGTATTTGGGAGAATGAATTTAAAAAAATGGCACTCTCTCTCAGCGGTGGATCAGGATGGGTTATCCTTGTGTACAACAAACGATTAGATCGACTTGAAAATGTTTGGTCTTGGGATCATTTGCATGGGCTTTGGGATTCAGAGATCATTCTTGCTCTTGATATGTATGAACACTCCTATCAGATGGATTTCGGAGCCAACGCAAAAGGGTATATCGAAACATTTTTCAAAAATATTAATTGGGATGTGGTCAATCAGCGGATCGAAAATATCCGCTGACGCTACACCAGCCCTACTTTCATATATTCCCCCCAGCGCATCTTCACCCTTTTTTGCGCTAATACATGCACCCTGAAGAGAAGTATTATACCAATGTCGTATCCCAGACAATACTTGATATACTATTCTATGGTATCAACTCTTATATTGAAGAATCCCCAACGCCCCTTTGTAAATCGGCTCATCAATAAACCCATACCGTTCATCCACAAACCCTGTAATGCCACATGAAGCATGTTCTTCAAAAAGAGCAATAATTTCTCGTGCACGCTCAATGTCATCCTTACTGTATCCAAAAATTTCATGAATAAGCTCCACTTGATTGGGAGAAATAGCCCCTTTTGTATCAAATCCCATCTTTTTTTCCAGCTCCAGCCAATCCCGTAACCCCTCACTATTTTTATACTCTTGATAAACAAACGATACGGGTTTGATACCGCACGCACGAGCTGTTATCAAAAAATGGGAAAGTAGATAATGGGCGGTTGGATTATCAGGGGTGAATAAATATTGGGAAAGTCCTAAATCGGCAAAGAGATCCAGTACCCCTAAATAATAGGCTTTAATGCGTGGATGGATAGCAAGGCTCCCCAACGCAAGCCATGCCTCTTTGGTCTCGATGGAGAGATGAACTTCAATAGAATCATCGATAAGCTCCAAGGCACGTTCTACCTCTGCAATCGTCCGAATTTTCGGAATACGAATTGCATCAGGCATAAAAGGGTTGAGGTACATAATCTCTTCCATCCCCCCCTCTTCCAGCGCATTAACACGGACAATAAGTTTTTTCTCAACTTTAGGATAAGACGCTAGAGTAATCGCACACAATACTAACGCGTATGGCTTTTGTTCTGCACTTACCCCATCTTCAAGATTGAGAATAAGAGCCTCTGCATTCAAGATGGGGATTTTACTGAGATGTTTCACATTGTGTGTGGAGAGCATCATACATGAACGATAATTTTGAGATTGGTTTTGAATACGGAGAATGGGAATAGCTAAACTCTGTAACGTAGCTAAATCTCTAGCTTCATCGCAATTATTTAGGTTTGTTGGATTTCGAAGCGGCACGACGAAACTCCTCGCGATGTAAATAGTAGTAAAGGGTTTGGATCTCAACATCGGTGAGATAATAACGTGGCATCCCTCGAATTTTACTTTTTATTTGTTCGTAAAAATGGGCATATGCAATTGTATTGATCGGTTTGCCTTCAAATACTTTGGGAACCCCTTTATCTTTGTAAAAAGCAATACGCTTTCCCTTACCCAATTCACCGTGGCACAGATTACACCCGATACCTCTTGGATTATGATAAAGACTGGCAGCATACTCCTCTTTTGTAATAAATGATGTAGCAGCATAAAGGGGTATGCATATAAATAAAGCCAACAGTACTTTCAAATCCACCCTTTAACCATCTTGTTAATCTTTTGTCGGTATCATACCCAAAAACTATTTTACGGTGACTAAATGCAACTACTTGACGGTAAATCCCTCGCGAAAAAGATCGAAGAGAGCGTAACGCTCCAAGCCAAAGAGTTTAAAACTCGTACCCATCGGGTTCCCGGATTAGCGGTTATTCTCGTCGGTCATGATGCCGCGAGCCAAGCGTATGTAGGGATGAAGAAAAAAGCGTGTGATCGCGCAGGTTTTTACTCCGTAACCCATGAAATGCCCGATGATATCTCCCAAGAGGCGATTATTAAAACCATTGAGATGATGAATGACAATCCGAATATTGACGGTATTTTGATCCAACTCCCCCTCCCAAGCCATATCGACACGACCAAGATTCTCGAAGTGGTTAGCCCTTCCAAAGATGTGGATGGATTTCACCCTTATAATGTCGGTCGCTTGGCTACGGGTCTGGATGGATTTGTTCCGTGTACTCCGCTTGGGGTTATGGAGCTCTTGCGCGAATACAACATTGATCCAAAAGGAAAAAATTGTTGTATTGTCGGTGCTTCCAATATCGTTGGAAAACCGATGGCAGCTCTTTTACTCAATGCTAACGCTACTGTTGAAATTTGCCATATTTTTACCGATGATCTCAAAAAACACACCTTGGCAGCAGATATTATCCTCGTGGGTGCCGGTGTTATCAATTTAATCAAAGAAGATATGGTACGTGAGGGGGCGATTGTCATTGATATTGGGATCAACCGCGCAAGCGATGGTCGTCTTGTAGGGGATGTCGATTACGATGCCGTTGCTCCTAAAACCTCGTACATTACCCCAGTACCTGGGGGAGTTGGTCCGATGACCATCGCCATGCTCCTCTCCAACACCCTAAAAGCAGCCCAAAATCATGGAGAAAACGTTTAAATGAAGAAAAAAATACTCAACGCGGCTCACGGTGCCTACCGTTTTTCCAATTCATGGACGGGGACGGTTATTATTGTCCTTTTTGTGATCTTTTTTATCGCCCAAGCGTTTCGTATCCCTAGCGGTTCGATGAAAGATTCACTCCTTATCGGCGATCATCTTTTTGCCAAAAAATTCGCGTACGGTATCTCAACCCCCCATATCCCCTTTTTAGAAATTCCCCTTATTCCGGGAACCGATGGGCATATCATCAATGGTGACACTCCTAAACGTGGTGATATTGTTATTTTCCGCTATCCGAATGATCCAAAACTTCACTACGTCAAGCGCTGTGTTGCTCTGCCGGGAGATGAGCTCTTCGTGATGGACAAAATCCTCTATCTCCACCCTCATGAAGGGAATGAATACGCACAAAAAGCGTTCAAAGGGTACACCATCGAAAATATAGAGGGGAAAATGTGGGTCAAAGATCCTTATACCCTCGAACATGAGGGGATTCATCACGATGATCATATCGTTGATAACGGTGTTTTTCCTGCCGAAATCTTTAATACAACCCCGATTATTGTCCCTGATGGGCAATATTTCATGATGGGAGATAACCGTGACCACTCCAATGACAGCCGTTTTTGGGGAGCCGTTCCGTATGGTTTGATCGAGGGGACACCGTGGTTTGTTTACTTTAGTTTGGATGACAACTATCAAGTACGCTGGGATCGTATCGGTAAAACACCTCATGATTTGGAACAAGGTGATATTTTGAAACGTGCCCAAGAGCAACGGATCATCGAAGACGCTCACGACAATGAACTCTATTAATCTGTTCGAAATTGGCGCCTCCATCGCAGCCCTCCTCATCGCTATTATCGGTCATGAGATCATGCACGGCTGGGTTGCCTACAAATATGGAGACAATACTGCCAAAAATATGGGGAGGCTCAGTCTTAATCCCATCGTTCATATTGATCCCATGGGTTCCATTCTCGTCCCCCTGATGACCTATTTTATCCCTATGCTATTGGGTGCTTCCAGTGGCTTTTTATTCGGATGGGCGAAGCCTGTTCCTGTCAATACCCATACCGTTATCCGTAACGGGGGATACAATGCAGCAATGCAGGTGAGTTTAGCAGGGATTGCCTACAACCTTTTTCTGGCAACCCTCTTTTCAATACTTCTCACATCGATGAGTGAGCCGATGAGTAGTGATACTACACTCTATATCTTTGGGTATATCTTGGTTTTAAAATTGGTTTTAATCAATGTTGTTTTAGCGGTTTTGAATCTTCTCCCTATTCCTAGTTTTGATGGAGCCCATTTTCTCGGTTATCTTAGCTTGAAATTTAAAATCTACAAGATTGCAGAACTCCTCGCGAAAGCTGAACCGTATGGGATGATTATTATCGTTATTATTCTTGTAACCCCGCTAAAAGAACCTCTTTTGGTATGGCCAACATCAGCACTGCTTCATTTATTACTTAATTAAAGGAAAACTATGAAATTTTATATCGCAACCGATCATGCGGGAATTGATCTCAAAAACTTTACCGTCGAATTGCTTCTCACGAAAGGACATGAGGTCATTGATTTGGGACCTTTCGACAAAGATAGAGTCGATTATCCCGATTACGCCGTCAAAGTGTGTGAAAATGTCCTTGCTGATTCAACAGCGCAAGGGATACTCATCTGTGGTTCAGGTATTGGTATGTCAATGGCAGCGAACCGTTTCCACGGTATCCGCGCCGCATTGTGTCATGATGCCTATACGGCAACCGTTGCACGTGGCCATAATGATGCCAACGTCCTTTGCTTCGGCGAGCGAATTGTAGGGCAAGGAGTTGCTGAATCAATTGTAGACGCATGGATTGCGGGAAAATTTGAAGGGGGTCGCCATTGCGGCCGCGTAAATAAAATTGAGGCGATTCAAGGATAATTATGTTTTTAGAGTGGTCACTTCTCACTATTATTACAATGGTAGCTCTTGTTTTTTTGGTTAAAATGTTCTATTTTAGAAGCATTACGGTCAAAGAACAACGCTCCAGTGAAATGATGAAGCTAACCCTCAGAGAGGCTGAAATTTTGATCCGAAAGTATCAGATACAGCTTCAGCGTGCTTTGGGAAATGTCGATATTTTGAGTGAAGAACTTAACAACTTGCGTAATGAAGTCAAAATGCTCAAGCAACGCAACGCAAAACATCGTGTTGAAACGGATCGTCTCCAAAATAAAATTCGAGAGCTGGAAGGGCGTATTGACGCGTTAATTTAACCATTTATGAAAAGGAATTTTATGACACTCACCGCAAACGAAAAAACTATTTTGATGAACTCCATCCGTGATATTCACGATTTTCCAAAACTGGGAATTGTTTTCAAAGATATTACAACACTCCTTGCCGATAAAGAGGCGTATGCCTTACTGATGCGCCATTTGCATCAGCGTTACGCATCGTATAATTTGACCCATATTGCGGGTATTGATGCACGAGGATTTATTTTCGGTGCGGCATTGGCGCAAATGCTCAATGTTGGTTTCGTCCCCATCCGTAAAAAAGGGAAGCTCCCCTACACTACTGTTTCCGAAAAATATAGTCTCGAATATGGATTTGATGAAGTCGAAGTGCATATTGATGCCTTTTCCAATGTCGAGTCCCCACGGGTATTGCTCATTGATGATTTGATCGCGACGGGTGGGACAGCATTCGCTGCAGCAAATCTCATCAACAAAGTGGGTGCCCAGTGCGTCGAAGCGTGTTTTATACTGGGGCTTGATTTTTTAAATGGACAAGAAAAAATGGCTGAAATTGTAAAAATTTATACCGTATTAGGAGTTGATTAATGTATATCCCCTCACCCTCACCATTTGATCCCATTGATGGGCATTTTGGCATCTTCGGGGGACGATTTGTCCCTGAAACCCTTATGCCTGCACTTCTTGAACTTGAAAATGCCTATAAAGAGATTCGCTTTGATAAAACATTCTGGAGTGAAGTGGATGGGTATCTAAAAGATTATGTCGGTCGCCCAAGTCCCCTCTATTTTGCCGCCAACCTTTCCGAAGAGTTGGGTGCCAAAATCTACCTTAAACGGGAAGATCTAAACCACACAGGGGCACATAAAGTCAATAATGTTATCGCCCAAGGGCTTATGGCAAAACGTTTAGGGAAGAAAAAAGTAATCGCCGAAACGGGTGCTGGTCAGCACGGTGTCGCTACGGCAACCATTGCTGCATTGCTGGGGTTGGAGTGTGAAGTATTTATGGGGGCGAAAGATGTGGCGCGCCAAGAGCTTAACGTTTTTCGGATGAAGCTCTTGGGGGCAAAAGTTCACGCGGTAGAGAGCGGTTCAAAAACCCTCAAAGACGCTATGAACGATGCTATACGTCACTGGGTCACCCACGCACGTGACACCTTTTATATCATTGGAACGGTTGCAGGTCCTCACCCCTATCCGATGATGGTACGCGATTTTCAAGCAATCATTGGGTGTGAAGCCCGTGCACAAATCCTCGAAAAAGAGAATCGTTTGCCCGATTATGTCCTCGCTTGTATCGGGGGAGGCTCGAACGCCATCGGGAGCTTTCAACACTTCCTTGAGGACAAAGAAGTTCGCTGTATCGGAATCGAAGCAGGAGGGCTAGGGGTCGAAACCGATAAACACGGATGTTCCCTCCTAAAAGGTCGCCCAGGGGTGCTGCACGGACAGATGAGCTATCTCCTCCAAGACGATGACGGACAAATTCTCGAGGCGCACTCTATCTCAGCAGGTCTCGATTATCCTGGGATTGGACCAGAACACGCATTTCACAAAGAAAACGGCACCGTGAGCTATGATAATATCACCGATGCGGAAGCGTTGGACGCTTTTGTGTGGCTCAGTCGTGCAGAGGGGATTATCCCTGCGTTTGAATCTTCTCATGCTGTCGCTTATTTGAAAAAAATGGGTGACATTAAAGATAAACTCATTATCGTGAATATTTCAGGGCGTGGCGACAAAGATATGATTCAAGCCAAAGAGCTTTTGAATTTTGATAACTAAGGGGTTTAGTGGAACATCTTTTCTTAGAATGGCTTAAAGAATACGGCTATATTGTCCTTTTTGGATGGAGTATACTCGAGGGTGAGCTTGGGCTTGTAATGGCAGGTATTATGTCCCATACAGGTGACATGCTCTTACCAATAGCACTTGTTGTTGGTGCTTTAGGGGGATTTGTAGGGGATCAAATCTATTTCTACATTGGTCGTTATAATAAAAATTACATTTACACCAAACTTCATACACAACGTCGTAAATTTGCGATTGCCCATCTTCTCCTCAAGAAATACGGCTGGCCAATTATCTTCGTGCAACGCTATATGTACGGTATGCGTACCGCCATCCCTATGGCAATAGGATTAACCAAATATTCTGCGAAACATTTTGCTTTTGTGAATTTTATTAGCGCCCTCTTTTGGGCTGCTATGACTATCATTCCAGCCTACTATTTTGGAGATGAGTTATTGGTCATCCTTGGGTGGATTAAAGCGCATTGGTATTTTGCACTCCCATTAGCCCTTAGTATCGTTGGAGCTATATCATTTACTTTTAACCGAATTGAAAAAAAATTTATGGAGAAACGCCGTGACCGTCAAACTCATTAATCAACCTTTAAAAGCAATCGATGCGCAACTGTCGCTTGAATTCGTCACCCCGCACCAGCTGTTGTCCCATCCCCACAAAGAACTCTTATTGCAAGCAGGATTCAAAGCTGAAGATGAGCAACTCTGCACGCTTCATGAACACCGCGTGATGATATGCGGTATCAATGAATTTAGTAATGAACTCTTTCGAAGTACGGCTGCCAATGCGATTAAAACCGCCATGGAGTACACCTACACCTCTCTAAAGTTGGCTCAGTATGGTCAAATTCATTTTAGCTCGCTCATCGAAGGGGTTGTTTTAGGAAGCTATACCTTTAATACCTACAAATCTGAACCTAAAATCTCCTCATTAGTTGACGTTATTTTTTCAAATGAGGAGAGAGATGGCTTGGATTTAGATCCTCTTGTTCTCGAAAAGATTCTTTCCCAAACCCTCATTATTTCCAAAGCAACTAATTTTGTCCGTAATTTGGTCAACCAAACTCCTTATGATATGACCCCTCAAGGGATGAGTGTCGTAGCCCAGACGTTGGCAAAATCCAATAAACTCGAATGTACGATTCTCGATGTCAATGGTCTTCAAGATGAAAAGATGGAGGCAATGATCGCCGTGGGTCGCGCTTCGATCAATCCCCCCCGCCTTATCCACCTTGCCTATAAACCCAAAAATCCTAAAAAGATCATTACCCTTGTGGGTAAAGGACTCACCTACGACAGTGGCGGACTTAGCCTCAAAGCCGCCGCCTCCATGGTGACGATGAAAATGGACAAGGCAGGTGGCTGTGCCGTAATGGGGATACTCAAAGCGGTAAGCGAACTCCAACTCGATATCGAAGTCCACGCGTTTGTGGGTGCAGTTGAAAATATGATCGGTGGAAATGCCTATAAACCCGATGATGTCCTCCGTGCAAAAAACGGTAAAACCATCGAAGTGCGTAACACCGACGCTGAAGGGCGACTTGTCCTCGCCGATGTGCTAGGGTACGCCCAAGAGAAAGTAAAAAGTGATTTTATTTTCGACTACGCCACCCTTACAGGAGCGTGCATGGTTGCTCTTGGACCCTATACGACAGGAGTTATGGGGCATAATGAAACCCTCAAAGAAGAGTGGATAAAAGCCTCTAAACAAAGCGGTGAATATGCAGGAGTTCTCCCCTTTAACCGCCATCTTAAAAAGCTCCTTAAAAGTGACCTTGCTGATGTATCCAATGTCTCTTCCAAGCCGTATGGCGGAGCGATCACCGCTGCTTTATTTTTGGACAATTTTATCGATGAGAATATGAAAGAGAAATGGGTTCATTTCGACATTGCAGGTTCGGCCTATACCGAAAGCCCGTATGACGTTCACACGTATGGTGCAACGGGGGCAGGAGTGCGAATGAGTTTGGAATGGATGATGAGTCATTGTCAATAATCATGAAAGCTCTATGAGCTTTCTTCTACAACGTAATCTGCGTCCCCACACCCTCAGAGGTAAAGAGCTCCAATAAAATCGCATGTTCAATCCGTCCGTCGATAATATGGGCTTTAGCAACCCCTCCATCAACCGCTTCAAGACACGCATCGACTTTTGGAACCATTCCGCCACTAATCGTTCCGTCATTTTTGAGTGCGTCTACCTGTACTTCAGTCAATGTCGAAAAAAGCTCTTTCTCTTTATTTAAAACCCCAGGGGTATCGGTCATAAAGATCACTTTGCACGCCCCAATCTCTTTGGCAATAAATGAAGCGGCGAGGTCGGCGTTAATGTTGTATCCAGGGTGTCCAACGATTGGATCAGCACCGATAGGGGCAATAACAGGGATAAATCCTTCACGCAAGAGATTATGAATCACATCGGCTTTAACATGTTCTACCCGTCCCGTAAGACCAAATTTTGCCTCATCTTTTGGTTTCGCTCTCAAAAAATGGGCATCTTTTCCGCTGATACCGATCGCCTTGGCACCATAAGAGTTAAGTAATGAGGTGATCTCTTTGTTGATTTCGCCGCTAAGAACCATCTCAACAACACGCATCACTTCAGGGGTACTCACCCGCTCACCGTCAATAAACTCGGTCGGGATATTCAAATCACTCAAAAGCTGACTGATACGACTTCCACCCCCATGAACAATGACCACTTTTACCCCAACGAGGTGAAGAAGTACAATATCTTGGGCAAACTTTGCTTTGAGTTCATCCGAGCTTTGGGCTGATCCGCCATATTTGATGACGACAACTTCATCACGGAACTCTTTGATAAACGGCATCGCGTCCATCAGGGTTTTAACGGTTTCAATCTTACGTTGCATAAACATAATCCTTTACAGTGGTTATTAACTCTTCGTCAAGCTCCAAAGAGAGCATTAATACCGAAAGAGTGAGATTAAAGTGCGCTATTTTAACCAAGTCTTTCTGAGTAATAAGCAAACTCGTTGCCCCCGTTCGACGAATAATTGCTTGAAGCTCCTCAAGGGTAAAAAAATGGTGATCTTCAAAATAGATTTTCTCAAACACCTTTGGCAAATAGATATCCAGTCGTTGGGGGCGAGCGATGGCTGTCACTAAAACCATATTCGACGTTGGATTTTGAACGGTTACATGACGATTAAAGCTCTCCCCTTCTCTCACCATAACGACTTTTTTACCACTCCATAGCTTTTCACGATAGGCACCACTGGGAAGACAAAAATGGTTGGGCGTTTGAACATCGATAAGGAGATCAAGCTTCTTAATCCCATGCTTACCGTATCCATCATCGAGAAACACCACCTCACACCCCATCTTCTTCGCTTCAAGGAGTGCAAGCTCCCTCTTTTCACTGACAATCACCACGGCATTAGGAAGCGTTGTAGCATAAAGCATTGCTTCATCACCACTGATAAGGGTATCGCATAAAATAGAGCCATCTTTGACGACTATCATCCCTTTACTTTGACGTCCATATCCGCGCAATACAATAGCGGGTCTCTGGAAATGAGATGCAAGAGCTGTGACTAGTGGGGTTTTCCCGCTTCCACCGACGGTTAAATTTCCGACGCTTATGACAGGTATCCCAAACTTCTTAGGGGTACTAAGACGATAACGGATAAAGCTGAGTAAACAATAAATCCAGCTTAGAGGGAGAAGAATAAGGGAGAGGATTTTTTGCATACGTGAGGGGCAATAGAGATAGCTCTCACCCCATTGGACTAACGAACGTTTCAAACGCGCGTAGACGCTACTTCCAAAATTGCCTTACAAATGAGATCCACCTCTTTATCGCTCAAAGCGGCATAATTGGGGATCGAAAGTACTTGGCTAAAATTGCGCAGTGCTACAGGAAAATCATTGATACGAAGAGAATATTTCGATTTATAATAGTTCAGTAAATGCAACGGGATATAATGCAATCCTGTTTCAATACCCAGTGTACTTAGTTCGCGTGCAAAAGAATCTCGGTTTTTATCAATCTTAACAATATAGAGGGAAAAAATATGCTCTTCGGCTACTACTGGCAACGTAATATGAGGAGCCTTGGCTAATTTCTTTTTAAAAAGTGCCGCAATTGCTTGCTGACGCTCAATAATTTCATCTTGTTTTTCCAACTGAACCAAAATTATCGCCGCATCAAGGGGGCTGATTGTGTATTCACTCCCGATATCGCTCACGTCATAAACGTACCCGAGGGCATCATCATCCGTTGAGAGGGCATGATAACGCAACGACTTTGCCCGTTCAATAATTTCTTCGTCATCACTAACAAGCATACCGCCATTACATACATTGCGTCGTAAATGAGGACTGAAATCAAAACAGGTAATCGTTGCACCCGTAGAGCCAATTTTAGCCCCTCTATAGGTTGCACCCAACGCATCGGACGCATCTTCGATAACTTTCACATCATACATTTTGGCGATACTGTACAATCTATCCAAATTAATACTTTGCCCAGCAATGTGCGATACAATGACTGCTTTGAGTTTTTTGGATTTATGCTCCGCCAAATGTGCTTCGAGCTTGTCTAAATCCATACTAAAAAGATCAGGATCTATATCTACAAAAATTGGCTCCGCATCAAAATGACGCACGACTTCAGGGACAGAAGGGAATGCATTGATCGAACACAATACTTTGTCGCCCCGTTTCAAATCAATCGCTAACATTGCCAAATGCAGTGCCGAGGTACCATGAGAGGTTGCCAGTGCATACTTCGCACCGATATACGACTCAAAGGCAGATTCCAATTCTTCAACAATATTCGGTGCTTCACCATCAAGCACTTCATCAATCTTTTCACGCTCATCTCCGCCAACATTAACACGGTAAAATGGTATTTTCATAAAAACTCCTCTATAAAGTTATATCTCTTGGATAATTAAAATCATGGTTAATCGTTCGCGATGTCAATTTCGCGATTAGTGGCATTTTTCGCTTAAACTGGTTTTTATAAATACGCTCTATCACCATCTCTACGAGTTCTGGATCTTCTCCCAACTCTATGAGCTCTTCTTTAGTATGACGTGCTTCGACGTATCCACGTAAAACTCGATCAAGATCACTGTAGGAATAGCCAATTTCGGTTTCATCGCTCTGCCCTTCCCACAAATCTGCCGAGGGGGCTTTCGTCAGTATCGAAGCATTCACCCCTAACTCCCTCGCTAGTTCAAACACCTCTGTTTTGTACAGATCACCAATAGGATTAAGGGCACTGGCCAAATCACCATACAGCGTTCCGTATCCGAGCATCAATTCACTTTTATTACTGGTTCCCAGAACCAAAGCTCCTTCACGTGCCGATATATCGAACAGTGTCACCATTCGTAACCGTGCCGAGAGGTTTCCCACCCGAAGCGGTGACATATCTGCCGTGTAATACGCCCTCACCATCGCTTCAATACTCTGAGTCTCGCAACGAAGGGAAAAGGTTTCACAAAGTTCATCTGCATCATCTAAGCTGCTTTGTGACGAGAAATGAGAGGGCATCTTTATACACAACAGATCATCCCCAAATACTCGATGTGCCAATACCGCAACCACCGCTGAATCAAGTCCGCCACTTAACCCGACCACTACTTTTCTGAGACCTGTTTTACGTACTTCATGACTCAAAAAATTTTCTAAATAATGGCTGATTAATTGATATTTGTTCACACGTACACCTTGTTTTATTCTAAACGATTTGTATTATAACTAATTCTATAATCTTTTGTATATTTCAGGCAGTCATATTTTGTGACTCCTTGAAGCATCATTGCGGTTATACGGTTAAATCTTTTATGGTAACATTTAGTTTTTAAGTAATAAAGGAGACATTATGGGATTTGAATCTATTATTTCTAAAATCAATTCGCTTCCACCTTTCCCCCAGTCTATCATTAAATTAGAAGAAGCGTTTCGTATGGGTGAACCGAATATGAAAACTATTGTTTCTATCATTGAAGGGGATCCTCTTTTGACAGCTGGAATATTGGCCAAAGTAAATGCACCGGTTTTTGGACTGAAAAATCATATTGTTTCTGTAATGCAGGCGGTTACGTTATTTGGCTTGAATACAGTAAGAGCATCCGCTCTTAAAGCTACCATGGAACGAAATTTTGAAATCGATATGTCACCTTACGCTATCAGTAATGAAGATTTTTCCAAAATAAGCGCTATGCAAAATGCTTTGATGTTTCAATGGTATATGGGCATCGACGTTCAAAGAGCGAAGATTATGATTCCTATTGCATTTATTATGGAAACGGGGAAAGTATTAATCGCAAAAGAGGTGGTTGAAAGCTCGTATGGAGAGATGTTCCGCGATGCATTAATGCAGAGTAGTTCTATATCACAAGTAGAGAGCGATTTTACCGGAACTACCTCGACAAAGATATGTGCATTATTATTTAAGCATTGGAATTTTGAAACTATCTTCGCAGAGCTAATGGAAAATATTGACAATGAAAAAGAAATAGATAGCGAGATCAAAGATATGGTACTTGCATTAAAAGCAGTACGTACGGCTATCAATGTAAAAGAACAATTGAGTGATGCCAGTATTGAAGAGGGGGCTAAAATCGTATTAAAAATGGGCTATGATAGTACCCGTTTTGTTAATGCAGCTCGCCGTATACGAGAAAATATGAAGGATTGATGAAATCAGCACTTGATTCATCTTAAACTCTTTTCTGCTAGAATTTCATTCATATTTATCTTAGGAATTTTAATGCTTCGTTTTGCCCCTAGCCCCACTGGAGATATGCACATTGGCAATCTTCGAGTCGCCCTTTTCAACTATATTATGTCTCAAAAACGCTCTGAACCTCTTTTAATCCGTATCGAAGATACCGATAAAGAGCGTAATATCCCTGGGAAAGAGGATGAGATTATTGCACTTCTTGCCCTTTTTGGGATTACCCACGAAGAGCATCAGCTTCAAAGCAATAATCTCCGTTTTCACCGTGCCATGGCACTGCAACTTTTACACGATAAAAAAGCGTTTAGCTGTTTTTGTACCCCTGAGACCCTTGAAGGCAAGAGGGAGAAGTCCAAAGAGGATAAAATAGCCTACCGTTATGATGGAGAGTGTGAAAATCTTTCTGCCGATCAAGTGATTGATAATATGGCCCCCTTTACCATTCGTTTGAAAAAACCGTCACATCCGCTCACGGTACGCGATCTTATCAAAGGGGAATCGACTTTTGCCCCTGATGATATAGACAGCTTTATCATTATGCGTGCCGATAAATATCCAACGTACAATTTTGCTTGCGCGGTGGATGATATGCTCTCCGATGTCTCTCTCATTATTCGTGGGGAAGATCATCTCACCAATACCCCAAAACAGATGGCGATCCAACACGCATTGGGGTATGATCGTGCTATCGAATATGCCCACTTGCCCATTATTCTCAACAATGAGGGGAAAAAAATGTCCAAGAGGGATGATGCTTCCAGTGTCAAATGGCTTTTGGAAGAGGGATTTTTACCTGCAGCTATTATCAACTATCTCATCTTAATGGGGAATAAAACTCCACTCGAAATCTTCACCCTCGAAGAGGCGATCAAGTGGTTTGAACTCACCACCATCTCCAAATCCCCTGCCCATTTCGACATTGATAAACTCAAATTTATCAACCGTGAACATTTGCGTGGTCTTGATCCCAAAGAGCTCTCCCGCTACGTCGGATTTGCCGATGAAGATATCGGGCGGCTTGCCAAAGTCTTTTTGGATGAAGTGAGCACCCTCAAAGAGTTACGTTCTAAAATAGAAGCTATATTTGCCCCTAAAATTGTCCCCGATGAATTCAAAGAGGGGTTTGAACTTCTTCGTGAATTGACGATAAAAGCACCCCATTTTGATGATTACGACTCCTATAAGAGCTATTTAATGCAACACTCGGGATTAAAAGGAAAAAATCTTTTTAAACCTCTTCGGATTCTTATCGGAGGGTCAGAACACGGACCTGAGTTAAATGATCTTTATACCCATCTCAAAAATTATCTCAAAGAGGTGGTCAAATGATAGAAGGTATCGTATCAGGCTTGGGCGGTATCGTCCATTCGCTCCTCACAGTGTACACATGGATCGTTATCATCGGAGCCCTCCTCTCATGGGTTCGACCTGACCCCTATAACCCTATCGTTCAAATCATCCATCGTCTTACAGAGCCTGCCTATGCCCTGATTCGACGGATGATGCCGACGGTTTTTAACGGACTTGATTTGGCCCCCATAATTTTGATCGTTTCGCTCAATATCATCGATGTAGTATTGGTCAATATTATCAATGCAATGGTAATCCATTGAAGCGTTCACTCCTCCTTTGTCTTGCCCTCTTCTCCTCCTGTTTTGCAGATGTAACGTTGGATGAGATCACCATTGAGCCCCCTTCGCCTGAAAAAAACTTTCTTATCTGGCAATTTCTCCACCAAGATATTAATGCGTCACAAGCACGTGACGCTTTTTATCAGATGGATAGGGTTAATACCCGTTTTTTATTGGATTATGCCAAAAAAACCGACGAAGCAGAGATCATCTATACCGCACAATGTCTCCAGAAGCCCTCAAATGAACTTCTAACGATCGAAGCGGATGATTGCCTCTATCTCGCCCTCACCCCTGCAAAAGCCCAAACTCTTCAAAACAGTGAGCGAGAGCAGCTTGCGACGAAACTTGGGGATAAATTTGGAAACGTTCAGTGGTTACGTACTATGAACCAACCCAATCAGCTCACCCCCTTTAGGGATATTGGTGCGTCACTGAGACTTTTTTTAATCACAACACCAATCTACCACCAAGAGCATTTTAACCATACGATCGATACCGATACCCTCAAAACTCTCACCGTTTTAAAAGGTTTCGGACAATTTGCCTATACCGTTATTACCGATCCGAAGATGACCCTTGCGCAACGCTCTCTCTCCGAGGTGAGTGGCGGGTGTTATGATTTCCAAACCCATTTTTATCTGGGGATGAATGCCCTTCGCTATGGACGAAAGGATAATGCCCTTTTTCATATAAAAGAGGCTCAAAAGCTGGCAAACTCAAAAATGGATCAAGACCGAACCACCTTTTGGCTTTATCAACTCACTCATGAGCCATCAACCCTCAATACCCTCTCCCAAAGTCTTGACCTTAATATGTACGCGTTATGGGCAAAAGAGAAGATAGGGATAGAAGCCGAAAACTATTTTACAACACTCCCCACAAGTCAAAAAAGTAGTTTCAAAGGGGATGACCCTTTCGCGTGGAATGCACTCAATGATGAGATTATGGCTTCGACCAAAGAGAATGTTGTTGACCTTATCAACCGCTATGATGGAGAGGATTCCCTTGCCGTTCAAGCCTATATTATCGAACGTGCTTACACCCCCTTCATCCATAATTTTACGATGCCTTACGATGCCTATATGACAACACTCACCACCGATCAAAAAGCGTTTATGTATGCCCTAATGCGTCAAGAGACGCGGATGATCCCCGGATTAATTTCTCGCTCTTTTGCCCTTGGATTAATGCAGTTGATGCCGTTTAATGTGGACACTATCTCAAAAAGTCTCCCCTTGAAAGTAACTTCTTATAATGATATGTTTAATCCTGCTTATAATATCCCCTACGCAATCGAGCACATGAAACATATTGATCGAACCCTTTTTAATCCTGTCCTTAAAGCGTATGCTTATAATGGCGGTTTAGGTTCTACGAAACGGTTAATTTTAAATACGGGACAGTTTTTAGAAGGGGAGCACGAGCCGTTTATGAGTATGGAGCTTGTGGGGAATACGGAGAATCGAGAATATGGCAAGCGGGTCCTTGCCAATTACGTTATCTACAAAAAAATACTAGGGGAAGAGATCGCAATTACTTCCCTTTTGGATAACTTAGTGCAACCGACCCAGTCTGATTGTTTTCGAGGAGTAGAGTTAAATTCCCCTCTGGCGCAGTATCGAACCGAATAAGATAGTATTTATTCCAGTTATTTTGGACGGGAATAAGCGCCCGTCTTGGATCGGTCTCTTTTAACTCTTCGAACAAGGTAGCTTTTTGCCCATTGAGCGTTAACGTATAACCAAAAGTATCGAGATCCCATTTCTTAACATTACGAAGCCCTTTGCTGAAATAAAATGCCCCAATGAAATACTCCCCATCGTTATATGTTTCAGGATAAACAGGATTGAGATACACAGCTGAGAGAAGGGCTTTGGTTTCCAACGATTCTAGTATAGCCCCTGTTCGTAGCTGTTCTACCGAACGTTCATGGGAGACATCTATCTTGAACATATCAAACGCCCCCTTCTGTGCGCAACCGCTAAATCCTAAAATCGTACATAAAACTATAATTGAAAATCTCATATCACTCCTTTTTCGGTGTTCTAATACGCTATCTTAACAAAAGTTCCGTGAATAGTAGCTACAAATGGTCTAAAATAGACTACAATAAGGACGATAAAAAAAGTAAGAATCTTTACGTAATAAAAATCTTTATATAATCTAAAATCTTAAGAATAAATGTGAGAATATGACTGAAATTATTCGAATTGTATATGTTACCGATTGGGTGTATGAAAAAAATTCCCCACACATCTCTGATCCGTTTTACGATATTTTGAAAACGGTAGATGCCCACGTGACTATACAAGGGTATTTACCCCACTCTTTTTATGATATTGATCTTCTCATCCTTCATCCAACCACTATGACCCCTAATGTTTTTGATACAATCAGCATTAGTAAAGCCGAAAATCCAGATATTAAAACCGTGGTCATCTCAAGTGCACACGGAAGCGATCTCTTTTTGCAAGCCATTGATGTAGGGGTTGACAAATATCTTCTAAAGCCTCTTTTGCCAAGCGCCGTCAAAAAGGTCGCTGAACGTCTAGTGCAACACTCTTTAGAGAAAAAGCAAGCCCAGAAAGCATTCAAACAGATCAATCTGATGTTTGATGCCATCTCCAAAACAACCCTTTTGGTTCGGATGCACGAAGATGGGACGATTATTGATGCCAACGATCGCCTCTTAAAATTGTTGGAGTACTCGAATGAAGATCTTCTTAATTTTCACTGGATGCGATTCGTTGAACGCCGTTTTTGGATCTATTTACGCTCGATAATACGCAAACAGCTTGAAGCAGGAGAGATCTATCGAGGAACCATCGAACTCATTACCTCTAAGGGTAACTCTATTATGGTTGATGCTACAATCTATGCCATTCGCAGCGGGCATGGAGCAATTGAAGAAATTGTATTTATCGGTCAAGATGTTAGTGAAACGAATCGAGCAATTCTCGCCAGTATGGAACAACTTATTGATCAAGACTCCTCATTGGCGATTCTTTTTAATCATCGACATGAAGCGATATTAACCAACCGAAGCTTTTTGCAACTCAACGGATACACCAACAGTGAAGAGTTTTTTGCTTCATCTAATTTGTGGGAGTGGATGGTCGAAAATCATGACTCACTCACCTCCATACTCTCCAAAAAGTCTTCTCATAAAGGGGTTTTTGAATCCATATTTTCACTCATACGACAGGGAGAGATTCAAGACCGTATCGTATCGATGGATTTAAATTCGAACAAACATTACTATACCGTCCATAAAACCTCTATGCCCAATCCCATGATCCGAAGCGAAAAATATCATATTCTCTATTTTGTTGATGTCACCCATCTTGAACGACTCAAAGAAGAAAAATTAAGCGATGCAAAACTGATGGTTGTGGGACGTTTAGCGGCTGCTATTACCCATGAGATCAATACCCCTATCACCTATATCAAAGGGAATCTTGAGTTGCTCAAATGGGAGTGTGAAGAAAAAATTCCTGACGCGTCTGATTTTTTTCAACCCATTGAGGAGGGGATTGAAAGGATCCAATCCATTGTAAACTCTATGTATGAGTTTGCAGGGACCGGAAAAGAGATAATGAAGCCGTGCAATGTTTACATGACCCTCATTTATTCACTTCGTATTATTTTAAATCGAGCAAAACATATTGTCCCTATCACTATCAATGGGGAACTTTTTTCCAGCATAACAATGTACAACAACACCAATGAGTGTCTAACCATGGGGATATCGACACGATTGGAGCAGGTGTGGATTATTATTATTAATAACGCACTCGATGAATTTGAAAAAAACACCCTCACGTATGACAAACGTCATCTTGATATTTCTCTTACGTGCACCCAAAAAGAGATTAATATCAAAATTATTGATAATGCAGGGGGGATACCGGAATCGATGATTGAGTCTATTTTCGATTTTGCCATAGGGGGGGAGAAAAAAATGAGCATGGGGATAGGGCTAAATGTTGCTAAAGCGATCGTCGATAAACACGGAGGGGATATTCATGTTAGTAACCAAGAAGGTGGAGCCTTGTTTGAAATTACGTTAAAAACTTATCAGGAGGAAAAATAAATGTTTTTTGGATCAAAAGTAAAAGAGTTAAAAGAGGCGATTAAGCTGATGCATCTCGAAAGGGAGATTCTAAATGCGGAGCTCTCACTCTATAAAGAAATTGCCTTACTGAATGACAAAGAGGCGATCATTGTCTTAAATGGTCATAATGAGCCGGTTTTCTTCAACAAACGTGCCGAAGCTCTCACCAACAAAGATGCGGTTATCCGAGAATTACTCAAAGGATCTAAAGATATTATGGCCGACGAGTGTGAAGCATCTGTTATGAGTAAACACTTGAGCAATGGGGCAAAAGGGTTTGTTTTGACCAAGTCATCGACAATTGGCGGTGAAGACAATTCCTTACTTGAAATGCACCAAAAAAGTATTCAAGAGGCATTAACCGCAACGCAAAAAGTTTTTATTGATATTCTCGAAAAGCTCAAGGGTATGGTTGAGCAATCACGTGAAACGGCTACAGGATCGAACGAGGGGCTCAAAATTGCCAATCATGTTGATATTCAAATCAACCACTTGGCCGAACTGATGGAGGGAACTCTCAGTACAACAGCCAATCTCGTTACACGGTCGAATGAGGTTTCAAGTGTCGTTGCCCTTATCAAAGATATTGCCGATCAAACTAATCTTCTGGCACTCAATGCAGCCATTGAAGCAGCGCGTGCAGGAGAGCATGGAAGGGGATTTGCCGTAGTCGCCGATGAGGTGCGAAAATTAGCAGAGCGGACTCAAAAAGCGACCAAAGAGATTGAAATCGTTATTCAATCGATGACACAAGATACCAATGAAATTTCAGGTGCCACAGAAGAACTCTCAACGATTGTTTACACTACAAAAGCAGAAGTGAACCAAATGAGTGATCGTATGACAATTTTTCAACGAAATTCTTCTCGAAGTGTTTATGAGATTATGGATATTAGCAACTATATCTTCAGCAATCTCGCCAAAATCGACCACGTTATTTATAAAAACAATGTTTATGCCTTTTTATTTGGCCAAAATAGCAACTTTAAGTCCACCGATCACCATCAATGCCGACTGGGACAATGGTACGATACGGGAGTGGGTAAAGAGGAGTTTGGGAAGCTAAAATCATACGGTAAACTGGCCTCTCCCCATGCCCTTGTCCACAGCCAAGCCAATGCCCTAATCGCCGATTGCGGTGAGGGAAATAAACTCTGTTCACGCACGCAAATCCAACAGCGAATTAAAACGATTGAGGAAGCAAGCCATAGTGTTTTTGCAACCTTAGACACCCTCGTGAAGGAAAAAACGGAAGATCTTATGGGAACAGCACTTAATGACCTATTTGGAGGAAAAAAATGATACGCTTAATGATAGTAGATGATGAGCCCTCAATCGGGCAGATGTTAGAAAAAGCTCTCAGTCGCTCAGGTGATTTTAAAATCACCTATTTTGACAACCCTATCACCGCATTAGGACAATTTCGAGTAGGCGAGTACGATGGGGTATTGCTGGATATTATGATGCCTCAAAAAGATGGATTGAGTGTTCTAGAAGAGATCAAAAAAAAAGATCCCCTGTGTGCTGTCATTATGATGACGGCCTATTCATCACTAGAGAAAGTATTGCAGTCGCACAAAATAGGGGCAGATCATTATCTCCTCAAACCGTTTAGCTCCCTTAGTGAAGTGGATAAAAAGGTTCGTGAGCTCGTAAAAGAGCGACGTTAAATCTCACAAAGCCGAAAAGTGTTATAATAAATCTTCTATTTTATCAGAGGTTGTGATTTTTGAAAAAACGTTTAGCAGTTGCTTTTACCGGACCATCTAATAGCGGTAAGACAACATTGATTTTAAAAGTAGCACGGAAGCTTATTCATGAACATCATTTAGAAGTGGCAATTGTCAAAAATGATCCCAAGGACAAAGCACAGTTCGATGTTCCCGGAAAAGATAGCTATAAATTTAGTGATACGGGTGCCGAGGTGGTTGTCACCTCCCCTACTCGTACCACTCTCTTTTCTCAACGCCACAAAGAGCTCGATGAGATTATCGCTTTGTTCGGAGAGTTTGATGTGCTGTTGGTGGAGGGGCTTAAAAATCTTCCCCTTCCCCGTATCAGTATTTTTAGAGACTCTATTGATACCGATTATTTTCCCTATATGAATGCACTCGCCATTGACGAGACCATTAGTATCGCCGACTATGATTTTCCCAATTCTATTGATATACTCGATCTCAACAATGCCGATACTATTATCGACTGGATATTAAAAAATGCAAAGGTACTCCCATGAAAGAAATTTTAGAAGCAATTGAACGCAGTGCAATCCGAATCAAACGGGCTATTGATGTCAAAGATATTGGCTATTCTCAAGAGCAAAACAGTTCAGGAGAGACGCAGCTTCAGCTGGATATTCAGAGTGATATGATTATCGAGGAAGAGCTTAGTCAAGTAGAAGGGGTGCACACTATCGCCAGTGAAGAGAAAGAACACCCGATGGTTCTTAATGAAAAAGGGCACTATTTTATCGCCTTTGATCCCCTTGATGGTTCATCCCTCGTCGATGTTAATCTCAGTGTCGGATCTATCTTCGGAATCTATGAGGGTGAATTTATAGGCAGTAAGATGATTGCAGCCTGCTACGTTGTCTATGGTCCACGCGTAGAGCTTGTTTACGCTTACGAGGGGAAAGTTAAATTATATCTGCTCCAAGAGGGTGAATTTGAATACGTCAAAGAGATCCATTTGAATGAAAAAGGGAAAATCAATGCCCCAGGAGGGACGCAGCAATTTTGGGCACCACATCATAAAGCAATGGTTGATTCATTCTTTGCTCAAGGGTATCGTTTGCGTTATTCAGGGGGTATGGTTCCAGATTTACACCAAATCCTCCTCAAAGGGGGCGGATTGTTTAGTTATCCAGGTGCGACCGATAAACCTGAGGGTAAGTTGCGTCAACTTTTTGAAGTATTCCCATTTGCATTTATTTTTGAAAAAGCGGGCGGTGCAGCGATTAATGGCAAAAATAGAGCGTTAGAGTGTGTAACACGACATGTCCATGATACATCACCGTGCTTTTTTGGTTCCAAATACGAAATTTCGGTAGTCAAAGACGTTTATGCACGAAACTAATGATGTTTACGAAGCGAAACTTGACGAAGCAAAACAATCATTGAATGAATGCCAAATATCCAAAGAGGTTGAGAGCTGTTTAAAATGCCCTCTACTCCTTGGATGCCCCATCCGAACACTCTATGTACGTGCAGTGTATGAAAGTATGTCCAAGGGTGAAACGGGCGGATTTGACTTCTAATATTATTTAAACACCAAAGGAATGCATCCCTTTGGCTACGCTAGCCGCTGTGACACGAAAGCTTGTCTCTTTTGAGACAGAAAAAAGGAGAAATTTTACGTGAGAAACTACATTACAACCCCTATCTATTACGTCAATGGTGAAGCCCATATCGGTCATGCCTATACGACTTTTATTGCCGATACCCTTGCGCGTCATTCGCGTCTTTTAGGAAACGAAACCTATTTTTTAACAGGGACGGATGAACACGGTCAAAAGATCGAAGAGGCCGCTAAAAAATTAGACAAACCAACACAACAGTTTGCCGATGAAATCAGTGCCACCTTTAAAAATCTTTGGGATGAGTTTGATATTAGTTACGATCAATTTATTCGTACGACCGATGAGAGTCATAAAAAAGGGGTTCAAGCTGCTTTTTTAAAGATGGTGGAAAAAGGGGATATTTATAAAGATTTTTATGAGGGAAACTACTGTGTCAGTTGCGAAACTTTCTTCCCTGAATCACAACTGATGGAGGGGGGATGTTGCCCTGATTGCGGACGTGCTACAAGTATTGTAAAAGAGGAGAGCTATTTCTTTCGCCTCTCAAAATACGAAAAACCGTTGATGGAATATTACGAAGCGCATACTGATTTCATCCTCCCGAAATCACGTCGCAATGAAGTCATCAGTTTTGTCCGTGGTGGACTGCATGATCTCTCCGTCACCCGTACCAGTTTTAATTGGGGGGTTCACTTACCCAAGTCCTTAAACGATTCTAAGCACGTCATGTACGTTTGGCTCGATGCCCTGATGAACTACGTCACCGCATTGGGATACGGCAATGATGAGGCGCTTATGGATTTTTGGCCTGCTACGACTCAACTCGTCGGTAAAGATATTCTACGATTTCACGCTATCTACTGGCCCGCATTTTTGATGAGTTTGGATTTACCCCTTCCAAAACATATCGGCGCACACGGTTGGTGGACACGCGATGGGGAGAAGATGTCCAAATCAAAAGGGAACGTCGTTGATCCAAGAGAAGTGGCCAAACATTACGGCGTTGAAAATTTTCGCTATTTTATGATGCGTGAAGTGCCGTTTGGACAAGATGGCGATTTTTCTCAACGTGCTCTTATTGATCGTATGAACTCCGATTTGAGCAATGATTTAGGAAACCTTCTCAATCGTGTTATTGGAATGTCTGAAAAATACTCTAATTTTGCCATTGACAGCGTTGACGTTCTGAAGTATCACGCCAAAGAGATCAATGATGCACACATTATCATAGATACTCTCCCTGAACTCTTCAATGATTTGCAACTGCACCGTTATCTCGAAGAGCTTTGGAAAATTTTTACTATTGGAAATAAAGCCATCGAAGAGCATGCTCCATGGGTCAAGATCAAAGAGGGACGCGTCGACGAAGCCCTTGCAACGGTTGCATTGGTCGCCAATCTTCTTGCAAAAGCCTCTATCGTTCTTCATTCTATTATGCCCCATACGACCGCTACCGTTGCTGATGCCCTTGGGTTTGAAATCACGACGGCTAGCTATACGGAGTTGATTCTTAATAAAGGATTGCTCAAAGCCTTTACCATCAAAAAAATTCCCCCTCTCTTCCCTCGTGTTGAAGAGCCATTAATGGAAGAAGCTCCTAAAGCAATGATTGAAACAGCACCCGTCGTTATTACTGCCCCTAAAATGGAGGATAAAAAAGAGTCTACCGTTCCACTAGAGGGGCTTATCACAATCGATCAGTTTTTTCAAACCTCTCTCAAAATAGGAACCGTTCTCCAAGCCCAAGAAGTACCAAAAAGTTCCAAGCTTCTCAAGCTTCAGGTCGATTTAGGGGAAGAGTTACCCCGTCAAATCGTTGCAGGAATCCGTGAATATTACAGTGCCGAGTCACTCGTAGGGACACAAGTGTGTGTTGTTGCGAACCTAAAACCTGCCAAACTAATGGGGATGCTCTCTGAGGGGATGTTACTTGCGGCGAAAGATGCTGATGGACTTTGTCTTATCCGTCCTGAAAAACCACGAAGTGTTGGAAGCAGTATTGGATGAGACTTGAAAATATCCTTGCACTGACAAAAGGGACGCTCTACAGTGACCCTAGTGTTAATTTTTTTGAAACCATCGCCTTTGAGGTTTCTAAAGTTAAGCGAGGATCAATTTTCGTTGCCCATAATCCTAGTGATATCCCCGAAGCATTGATCAGTGGCGCGTATGGAATACTATTCGACAAGCCAACTCAAATAGCCGACAGTGAAGTGGCATGGATCAAAGTGAACAATATCGATGAAGCACTCAAACGACTGCTCCGTTTTTATTTGCTTGAAAAAGAACTCCAAGTTTATACGTGTGATCCAATTATGGTCTATCTTGCCAGTGCTATTTCTACCCCAAAGAACGTCTGCGCCATTGAGGGAAATGTAGCTCAAGTATGGGAAAAACTTGCCTCGTTAGAAAAAAATTCAATCGTCCTTTTTTCCCCACTTCTAACCGATTCGGAGATATTCATCGGGACGAAACCGATGGTTAAATCCAAAGAGAGTACGATAACGGTTATTGAACACACCCTTTTTGAAACCTCTTTTGTCTACAATGAGGTTTTTTATGAACGGCAGACGCTCTCTCCCTTTTTTATCCCTTATTTAGAAGATCTTCTCTTTTTTTATACTGTGATGAAAATAGAATTTCAGATTAAAAACTTTGGTAAAATAGGACATTTCATCCCTATATTTACCAATGAAAGGCTTGAGATCAAGGAGTTTGGAAGCAGTGATCGCGTGGTAATTTTCGAGCCTCTTCTCGAACTTATTGATGCAGAGATTGAGTTTTTAGAAGAACGCGCATCATGGTCGAAAACACTTTATATTTTGCCAAAGATACTAAAAACACCCCGTACAATGGGGGTTAAAAATATTCTATTTTATGAAACTATAGAAAAGGTAGCCCCTCTCTTACAAAGCAATTCATTTCATTTTGCCCTTGTTGCGGGCGCCGATAAAAGTATCCTTCGTTCTCCAAGCTCCCAGACGAGACAGCTGGAACTCGAGTTTTAGTGATACCGCAAGGACTACCTGTTACATTATAAATAAGAAACCATAAATACTGCACCCCATAACTGAGGTAAGTGTTAATGCTGCAAAAATCCATTTTCCCATGCGACGGTGTTTACCCATCCCTTTTATACCATCTGCTAAATAGGTACGATACGATGAGGCAATGAGGAATATCCACCCTCCTACAGCCATTAAAGCAATAAAAATATGGACGGCTAAAAATAGCAATACAAAGTCATAGGATACACTAGACATTTTGACGTATTCAATAAATCCCCCCTCAACACGAACCCCCACTTCAAATAAAATAACCATAAGTAGCGTTAACCCAAGAATCCCTATTTGTGAGCGATAGTGGAGGGTTATATTACCAACAACTGCTTGACGAATGGAAAAAGCTAATAAAAAAGGGAGTATCGCAAAATAAAGGGTTACAACATCCATATAAAAAGCTGCACGGGTCCCTAAAAAGCCTGGTTCAAAAAACATTTTTATCCTTTAAATTATAATGAGCGCATTGTAGAGGAAAATTACAAACATACAGGTAAAAAGAGGCCAGCGGTTATGCTATAATTTCGAAAATCTTTACCCAAAGGATCCTCACGTGCTAAGTGATCGCGTTAATACCCTCTCAGAATCCATTACCATAGCTATCTCAACCTTGGCGCAAGAGCTCAAAGCGCAAGGTAAAGATATTATCAGTTTTTCAGCAGGTGAACCCGATTTCGATACACCACAAGTGATAAAAGATGCAGCTATTAAAGCTATCAACGACGGTTTTACCAAATACACAGCCGTGGATGGTATCCCTGAACTCAAAGCAGCCATTGCTCTAAAACTCAAGCGTGATAATGGTTTGGAGTATAAAGCCAATCAAATTATTGCAAGCAATGGGGCAAAACACTCTTTGTATAACCTTTTTGCTTCCACCATCCAAGCAGGTGATGAAGTGATTATCCCTGCCCCCTACTGGGTTACGTATCCCGAATTGGTTCAATACTGTGGCGGTAGTGTTGTTGAAATTATAACTGATGATCTCAGTGGATTTAAAATAACCCCAAAGCAGCTCAAAAACGCACTCACTCCCAACACAAAGATGCTCATCCTCACCTCTCCCTCCAATCCTACGGGAGCAGTTTATACACGTGATGAGTTAATTGCATTAGGGAAAGTATTGGAAGGGACAAAAGTTCTTGTTGCCAGCGATGAGATGTATGAAAAACTTATTTATGACGGTGAATTTGTCTCTAGTGCATCGGTGAGCGATGATATGTTTGAGCGTACAATCACTATTAATGGTTTGAGTAAATCGGTCGCAATGACAGGGTGGCGTTTTGGGTATATGGCAGCTGCTAATACTGAAATCATCCAAGCAACCAAAAAATTACAAAGCCAAAGCACCTCGAACATCAACAGTATCACCCAAAAAGCGGCAATAGTAGGATTAAACGGCGATGCGGATAGTGATATTGAATCGATGCGTCAAGCCTTTAAAGCGCGTCGTGATGAAGCAGTCAAGCTGATCAATGAAATTGATGGGCTCTCTGTCCTCTCCCCAGCGGGTGCTTTTTATCTTTTCGTCAATATTAAAGCTATTACCGACGACTCCATGACTTTTTGTAAAGAGCTATTGGAAGAGCAAGGAGTTGCTGTTATTCCAGGAATCGGATTCGGATCAGATGGATATTTCAGATTCAGTTTCGCAACAGATATGGAAAGTATTCGACAGGGGATTAAACGTATTGCAACGTTTGTAGCAACAAAAAAGTAGTCACAATTCAAGCGACTAACCGAAGGGATGAAATCCCTTCGATATTTTATTCAATAGATTTTAACGCTTCAATCACTTCATCAATATTTCCTAAAGGTAAATGCACTTTCCACTCTGGATTTTTGGCATCACCGCTCAATGATATCCCAATACTCGCGACACTATCACTTCCCTCACCGTATGGCGCATCAATCTTACTGACAATAATGACCCCTTTTTTAGTTCCCTTCAAGGGTATCTCTTTGATAATAGCTACAGATGAACTCATAATGTTCTCCTAATAAATATAGATAAATTAGAGTTTATCCGATTTTCACTAAAGCAAACTTAAAAAAGGTGCTATTGTGCTGAACCTTGTGCTTGTGGATCATTGCTATAGATAAAAGCGTACATTTTGCGGTAGTAATGTTCATTTCGAGTACGATCTGCAGCACTAAAATGGTGATAGCGTCCTAATGTTTCCCACGAATAGCCAAAGCTTTTTACTAAGCTAGTCATTATTTTATTGGCGTGTTCCCGTTCATTGGCATCGATAAAATAGTCTTGTAAGATAGGGTTGGGATGATATTTATAATTAATCTGATAGGGTCCAAGATCAAGGTTTACGATTCCACCATTAATCAAGGCTTGCGCTTGTGCACTGCACTCTTCTGCGGAGTTGCACCGAATAATATGACCTCTAACTGCAAAACCAGCTCCTAGTGCCCGTGCCGCATCACCATCAGCATTAATTCGTATGACATTGGGATTACAGCTCCCATCTTTTTCTTTTAAACACTCACAATGCTTTATGGCATCCAAAACAATATCAGGCATACGTATACCAGTTGTATCTATATCACTCCCCACCAAATGGGCAGTAGCGATAAGTATAGCTCCCAGTTTCCTCATACGCTTTCCTTATATTACTATTATAATATTTTAGCCAGTTTTGCTTGAAGCTTCAGCCATAATTTATGTTCCATAAGAGGGAAGCCACTATAGACGCCCCCTTTAGTGATACTTTTTGTAACACCTGAACGGGCAGCAAGCGTAGTAAAGGGGGCAATACTTAAATGGCCAGCGGTAGCACTTTGCCCCCCCATAACAACATTGCGACCCAATGTTGTAGAACCTGCAAGACCCGACTGAGACACTAGAATGCAGTGCTCACCTACAATGCAGTTATGCCCAATTTGGACAAGATTGTCAATTTTAGAGCCCCTCTTTATCTGCGTTGAACCAAAGACGGCGCAATCAATTGTTGTATTAGCCCCTAGTTCAACACTCTCTTCGATAATAACATTTCCATTTTGGTAGAGCTTAATATGTTCACCTATCTTGGTATGCGCGTACCCAAAACCATCACTTCCAATAACACTCCCCGCATGGATAATGACATTGTCTCCGATGATACAGTCACGATAAATAGCTACATTTGGATAGAGGGTAACATTATCGCCAATCACGACATCGGTTCCAATATAGACACCGCTCATGATAGTGCATCCTGATCCAAGCTGTACCCCATTTTCAATATGTGCTGTGGGATAAATGGTTGAGTTCTCCCCTATAACGGGGGGAACATTACTACTTTGTATCGGTTTTGAAAAAAACTTAGAGAGATGCGCTACCATCAAGTAGGGTTCATCACTACAAAGGGCGATGCACTCTTTTGGAAGTAGATATGCTTTTGCCGAGGGGAGAATAACGGCGGTTGCCTGAGTATTTTCTAAATCTTTTTCATATTTAGAATCGGAGAGAAAAGAGATCTCCCCTACAACAGCATCTTTAAGGGTATTAATTCCACTAATTTCAACCGTGCTAGATACACTCATATCAAGAGCTAAGTACTGAACAACCTCATTGAGTCTCATTTAACGCTCCAGTGCGACGGAACCGCTTCGGACAATCTCTTTAGGGTGGAACCGTTTAATTGCTTCGAGAAAATGCCCTACTCTCATTGGCTCATCGGCAACCATCACAATCATCGTATCACTACTAACATTGACAATTTTACCATTGTAGGCATGAGCTAACGCCTCTATGTCACCCAACGATTCATTGAGAGGGATTTTTACCATTGCCATCTCTTTTTCGACCAAATCCGCATGCTCATAGACTCTTAAAACAGGGATAAGTTTATGTAACTGCTTGATAATCTGTTCAACCACCTTTATAGATCCCGCTGTGACGATGGTAATTCGTGAATATTTTGATTCCGGAATAGGGGCAACCGTGAGTGATTCAATATTGTATCCTCGACCTGAGAAAAGGCCCACGATACGAGAAAGGGCACTTGCCTCGTTTAAAACGATAACGGAAATAACGCGTCGTGCTTGCTCCATTATTTATCCTTGTATTCTAACATCATATTAAAGAGCGATCCACCGGCTGGAACCATCGGTAAAACATTTTCAAAGCGGGCAACAACAACATCAATAATCGCTACCACATTTTTCTCTACAGCATCTTTAAGAGCTGCATCGAATTCTTCTTTCGTCGTGACACGGTATCCAATACCCCCGAAACTCTCTGAGAGTTTCACGAAATCGGGCTGAATAGAGAGATCGGTTTCTGAGTGACGCTTATCGTAAAACATTGTTTGCCATTGACGCACCATCCCTAGAAAATTATTATTCAAGATAACATTAATAACGGGGAGCTTATATTCAACCGCTGTCATTAACTCTTGAATGTTCATCAAAATGGAGCCATCCCCTGTAATGTTGATACTCACTCGATTCATATCAGCACGCTTAGTTCCAATAGCGGCTGGAAAACCATACCCCATTGTCCCCAATCCACCTGAACTGCTCCATTGACGAGGACGGCTAAAAGGATAAAATTGGGCTGTCCACATCTGGTGTTGCCCTACATCCGTGGAGATATTGGCATCATCCCCAAGCAACTCACCAATACGTTGCACAACCCATTGTGGTTTTAGACGATCTCCCTCCTCTTTATAGCTCAAAGGGTGTAATTTATTAAAATTAGCAATCGTTTTGAGCCACAATTGATGACGTAATGGATCGACTTGCTCTGCGGCTAAAGGGATCATTGCTTCTAAAACATTTTTAACATCACCTACGATGGGGAAATGGGCATTAACCAGTTTTGAAACACTTGCAGGATCAATATCGACATGGATAATTTGCGCATTTTTGGCAAATTCAGAAAGTTTACCCGTTACACGGTCATCAAAACGGGCTCCCAAAGCGATAACTAAATCGGTTTCGGACATGGCCATATTCGCTGCATACGATCCGTGCATCCCCAACATAGAAATCAGTAACGGATCAGCATGATGCAGTGTTCCTCGTGCCATAAAGGTCTCAACTGCTGGGATTTGCGTCATAGTCGAAAATTGGCGTACAAGATCCGATGCACCTGAGCTTACCACCCCGCCCCCAAGATACAAAAGGGGACGTTTTGCACTTGCAATCGCCTCAACCGCTTTTTTAATCTGACGCATATTCCCTTTAACGGTAGGTTTATACGTTTCTAGATCGACCTCTTTAGAATAATCAAACGTCGCGATTTGTGCCGTAACATCTTTGGGAATATCAACATGAACAGGACCTGGGCGACCTGTACGTGCCAGATAAAATGCCTCTTTTAAAATACGGGGAAGATCACTTGCATGGGTAACAAGATAATTGTGCTTCGTACATGAGCGACTTATCCCTACGGCATCCACTTCTTGGAATGCATCGGTACCGATAAGAGACATAGGAACCTGCCCACTGATAACCACAAGGGGGATAGAATCCATATAGGCATCGGCAATCCCCGTAATTGCATTGGTAAATCCAGGACCTGAAGTAATCATCGCAACCCCAACTTTGCCAGAAGTTTTTGCGTACCCTTCGGCTGCATGAACTGCTGCTTGCTCATGACGTGTCAAAATATGCTGAAAAGCATTTTGTTTGTAAATTTCATCATAGACGTTCATGATCGCACCGCCTGGGTAACCAAACACCACTTCGACCTCTTCAGCCGCGAGTGCTTCGATAACCATTTGCGCACCGCTGATTTGCATGTTGTCTCCCTTTGCCTAAAATATATATAAAAAGTGCTATAATTGGCCGTATTATAGAAAAATATAGCTATAAATTACGTTAAATATTGAATGTAGCCCTTGGAATAATAATCCAGTGCTACCCCCTCGCGTAATCCGTCATCAATAATAATAGCAGAGTCATAATTTAGCACCTCAAAGAGCATCTCAACAATACGAATACCTGTGGTTATGAGCCTCTCTCTCCCCACTCCGACATAATAAGCGCGTCTCTTCTCATCCATCTTCATCAGTTCATTCAATATATGAGGGCAATCGTGTCGCATCAAAATAGAACCGTTGATTTTAGTCGTATCATACGAAGCGTAACTCATACCCATCCGATACGCCACCATCGTAGTAGGAGTTCCTGCCGTCATAACCAACGTTTTAGGGGGTGATATTAATGCCAAGCTTTCGATATAACTGGCAATACTTTCGTGATAAACATTCAATTCACTTTCCAAAATGTCAGTAGTATAAGACTTTTCGCTCAGTGTCACAATCCCTAATGGAAAACTTTTTGCTTGAGAGTACCCTCCTGAAACCACAATAATTTCTGTTGAGCCACCACCAATATCAACAAGAATAAAATCATCAGAGGGTATATTAAGGTGATGAAGACGATTCACAACCGCTTTGAGTGTCAAAAAAGCCTCTTCTTCCCCCTCAATTAAACGGAAGAGTATCCCTGTTCTTGCCTCTATTTTTTGACGTATAATTTCTGAATTACGTGCCATACGCATCGCTGCCGTTGTAATGGCAACCACCTCATGCGAGGGTAAATCGAAAATAGTTTTTGCCTCGTCAATCGCAGCAAGAATTCGCTCCACGGCTGGATCACCTATTTTTCCCGAATGATTTAACCCCTCCGCTGTACGGACAATCTTTTCAAAACTCTTTCCCCATTTTTGACCGTCATATTCAATAAAACGGATTGTATTAGAGCCTAAATCGATAGCAATCATATTTTTTTAGCCGTTATATCGTTGATGATCATATAGGGACTCCATGATTCTAAGGAACCTTGCTTTAACTCGGACAACTCCATCGTTGTTGTGTATTTTTTCGTATAAAGCGAAAAAAAGTAGCGGATATAATCATCAGTTCCAAAGAGTCCTACATAATTCTTAATCCCATTTTCCAATTCATTCTGGGAAGTATTAGCCCGAAACTTTTGCTCAAGCTGCACGGCATAACATTGAGCAAAAACAGCCCCTATCGCTGAGTATTTAGCTGTGATTGGTAAATAATATTGAAAATATTTTTGTAACTCTGCACTTGATCCCTTAGCGGCGTATCGTAACGCAACATCCAGCAGTTCATTCCACTGATTTTCAAGCTCTTGCGCTTCAGGTGTTTCATACAGTAATGGATACGAACTCAAATAAGAAAAAGCATTCAACATATTATTTGAATTGACTGAGTCCAAGAAAAGATGCTTCACTTTAATGGTATCCAACATCTGATGAGCTTCCACGCTATAATCAGGGAAGTAGATTAGTATTTCAGATGCCTTCTTTGCAATAGAAGTATCCCCCTCTTGATATGCCTTCAAAGCTTGTATATACAATTTATCCGCATATTCCATGACAGTTGTATATTCAGAAAACTCTTTTAGGAAAGGGTGGTTTCGAGTTAAATCGAAAAATTTGACAAAATCACGCGCTGCAATAACTTTTTTAAAATATTCATACAAACGTTTTTCTGCAAAAAGTTGCTGAATCAGGAGAGTTTTTTCCGATATTCCCCGATATGAAGCTAGCAATGTTCGTGCTTTCTCCTCTCCATTAGCTTCTACAATAACTTCTTGCGCCTTAGCAAAAAGTTTTCTCCAGCGCGATTCCATTTTCCGGTAGGGTTCTGAATCTTTGAAGGTTGTGTATTGTTTTACCATAGAGTAGGCCAAAGGGAAACGCCCCTCTTCTATGTAGGTTTTAAATTGGGAATACTTTTCATAATCACGAATCATTTGAAGTATAAATGCATTTTTTTTAGGAATCCCTGAGAAAGTATTAAGAAGCTCTTTCCCTTTCTCTTTCTCCCCTTTTTCAAGATACAGTTTAACCCTCATTAACGTATCTTCCCATATTTTTTCAACCAAATCATACATTTTTGAATACTGTAATATGGGATTTTCTTCTAAAATAGCATAAAATTCTTTGTATTGTCGACTGCGTAAAAGGGTCATATAGGCTTCTTGATCACCCAAAAGTGAGTAAAAATGGACATTTCCATGAGCCGTTCCTACGGCAAGACGAGAACCATGTTTGATAAATGCGAGCGAAGTAATCTCTTCACTCTCTTTAATGTACCGCTGTCGAACCAACTCCATCGTCTGCATATCGTAAAGACCAATATACCCTAGCTTAGTCCCCACAAATACAAACTGCTTATCGTCACTGATACACATGGCACTAATATCATCGCTCATTTTTTCAGGACGCTTGAGTATTTTTCCACTTTTAATATCCCAGATAATGAGACTCCCCTCTTTATCAGCAGAGAGTAATCGAGCTTCGGGGAGAAAGAGCATCTTGACAATAACACTAGTATGCCCTTTAAGTTTAAGGGGTTGTTTCATGGTCGCAAGATTAAGAAGATTAATACTGCGATCAAAACTTCCCGTTGCGACCCATTGCCCTTTCTCATTAAAGGCAACCGAAGTGACAAAGTCTGCATGAGGAGGCATCGTAAAGGCCAAACGAGCCGTTTTAATCACCCATACAAAAACTTTCCCATCTTGTCCGCACGTAACACAATAACGGCTATTGGGATCAATAGCAACGCTCTCTACCTCCCCTTGATGCCGTCCAACCTTATATAAAAGTTCTTTTTTGGCAACACTAAACAAAGCTGCTTGATTACTTTTTGGGATAATCGAAATCGTAAAATCCCCCTTAAACGAAATATCTGCTACACATCCTAAAAGACGCTCATGCAAAATATTACTTTTAAATCCCCCCACAACCTTATAATCATCCATCGAAAGAATTCGGACAGTAGTATGTGCATCAATAATAGCAAGCGAACCATTTTCAAGCATTTTCAAATGGATAATAGGAAATTTAATATTAAGTGATTTCAAAATTTCCATCTGTACACTTTTCCCTTAATCCTCTTCGCTACTTAAATAGCGATGTTCATGCAATAGGGAACGGATCTTGGCTTGATGCTCTTCACCCTTGGTCTCTAAATGGATACGGACATTGGCATCGCCATACGCCAGTGACGTTGAGGTGCGATCGTACTCGATATGGACAATATTGGCATTTAGTTCTTGCAGCATACGCGTCAATTGCATCAAGGCCCCTGGTTTATCGATGAGTGTGACGGTAAGTTTCATCTTTCTTCCCGATTTAATCAACCCTTTTTCAATAATAATAGACAATAAGGTCACATCCATATTCCCGCCACTAAGGACAACCCCTACTTTCTTCCCTGTAAGATAGGGAAGTTTATGGTGAAGCAGTGCCGCAACACCAACGGATCCTGCCCCTTCAACGACGAGCTTTTGACGCTCTAACAAGAACAAAACTGCATTCGCAATCTCTTCCTCATCCACACCAATAAAGTGATCAACAGATTCCAGAATATGAGCAAGCGTCAAAGGAGAAGTGTCACGTACGGCAATCCCATCAGCTATGGTTCGAACACTTAGGGTATCAATCGCATTTTTTGCTTCAAACGAGTTTTTCATCGCTGGAGCTCCCAATGCACTCACTCCAATCACGTCAATATGGGGCGAAATCTGCTTTATAGCGGATGCAATCCCCGAGATAAGACCTCCACCCCCTACTGGGACAATAACAGCATCCAAATCAGCCATCGCATCTAACATCTCAAGGCCAATTGTCCCCTGCCCAGCCATCACCGCTTCATCAGCAAAGGGATGGACAAACACCATATTCTCTTTTTGACCGAACTGGCTGGCATACGCGTAAGCTTCATCGTAATTACCACCCGATAAAATAACCTCGGCTCCGTAATAGCGAACACCATTAATTTTAGTTAGTGGTGTCGATTCAGGCATGACTATCAAAGCACTAATTCCAAACATTTGTGCTGCCATAGCCACACCCTGCGCATGGTTCCCGGCACTTGCTGCTATAACTCCGCATGCACGCTCAGCTGCAGTAAGTGTCGCGATTTTATTGTAGGCGCCCCGTATTTTAAAGGCACCCGTCACTTGTAAATTTTCTTTTTTAAGATAAATTTCACATCCACACTCTTCACTCAGCCGTGGGGCATACGAAAAAGGGGTATTTACAACAACTCCTTCGATCCGTTTATGTGCGCGTTTTATTGTCTCTAAATCGATCAATTCTTCCCTTTAACTGTAAAAACGTCGATGCTCGACCATACTACAATGATTTTGAACCACTCTCATCCCAGCGTTACGTACACGTTGCGCTGCTTCATTATTAACAATCCCTTTTTGTGCCCAAAAAACTTTTATATCACCACGCTTTATACACGCATCAGCAATTGCGTTGAGGGCATCAGACTTTCGAAATATATTAACCATATCAACTGGAAAAGGGATCTCTTCGAGTGACCGGTACACTTTTTGACCTAAAATCGTCTCCTCTTTGGGATAGACAGGGATAATTGTGTATCCCGCATTGTGAAGATACTGGGCAACACGGTAACTGTCTTTGGTAGGATCTGGAGACAAGCCCAAAACAGCAATTGTCTTAATATCATTTAAAATTGATCGGATTTCATCATTATTGGCATTAACCGTGGGAAATTCACATTCCATTTTAATTACTCCTTAAATTTATTAAAATCTACTCAAAACCCTTACTTTAGGGCTTTTTATTTGATACAATATCTTCATATCTAGTCTAATTTAATCGAATTTTTACATATCTATCGGACTAAGAACGGACTCAATCTAATTTGAGTCCGATAAAAGGACTTAAAAAAACATGAAGAGCAAAACCTCGTCTAAACGAATACAAACTCGCACCGCAGGTGTCTTTTATAAAGAGATTATATCGGATTCAAATAAAGTTGTCGATAAGATCTATGGAATCCGTTATCTTGATGAAGATGGAAAAGAACGTCTGAAAACTATAGGCAAATATTCCGAAGGTATTCGTGAGCAATACTGCAAACAAAAACGTGATGAAATTGTTACTAAAATCCGTCTTGGTGAAGAACTACCACATATTGCACGAGAACGCCCTACTCTTACTCTCGATGATATTGCAGAGCTTTATTTCAAAGATAAACACTTAGCTAAAGATGTTGAAAAGGAACGTAAACGCTATGAGAATCATATAAAGCCTATTATTGGAAGCAAACGACTTGAAAATGTTACAATTGATCACATTGGCGACATGCAACGAAATTACATGAAATACTTTGCCCCGCGAACCGTTAACCATCTTGTCTTTATGGTTGCTACAATATTCAAACATGCAATAAAAAAACAAGTCTACAATGGCATTAACCCTGCAAGTGCTATAGATGGTCTAAAAGTTGATAATGCGCGTGAACGCTTCCTTACTGCTGACGTCGGAAACATCCGGAAAGCGCGTCGGTGAACATTCGGAAGGTGCGACGGAAATGATTCGGAAGGCTCAACGGTGAGTATTCGGAAGAAACGCTAAAAATTCCGACGCGATTTAGCGGTGGGAAATCGTCT
>JAPLGM010000028.1 GCA_026390165.1 Campylobacterales bacterium | reverse complement strand
GGAGACGATTTCCCACCGCTAAATCGCGTCGGAATTTTTAGCGTTTCTTCCGAATACTCACCGTTGAGCCTTCCGAATCATTTCCGTCGCACCTTCCGAATGTTCACCGACGCGCTTTCCGGATGTTTCCGACGTCAGCAGCTACATCACCATCTTCAAAATAAAGTTTATTCTCTTTTCCGTTCGTGGTGAGCTTGTCGAACCATGAATTCCCTCCGTTTACCCTTCGACAGGCTCAGGGCGAACGGAGATAAGCCACGAATGAGAACCACAATATTAAGACTTTGCCAGCCTCGACACATCTTCCCAATCTCCTCGAATCATCGCCTCTTTCTTTTTACGACTCCACCTTTTTATCTGTTGTTCCGATGCCAAGGCTTCTTCTCTAGTCCCAAATTCTTGTGAGAAAATTAAAGTGAGAGGACGGCGTTTGAAGGTGTAGCAACTGGGTATTGCACCGCTTGTATGTTCAGAAATCCGTTTTTCAAGATTATCAGTATGACCTGTGTAGTAGCTATTATCGGAGCAATGGAGAATATAGATGTAGAAAGCCATTAGTTACTTATCCTTTGGTATCTGTCTGTTTTGATAATTCCCCGTTCGCCCTGAGCTTGTAGAAGGGTTAGTTCATGGTTCGACAGGCTCACCACGAACGGGAATAAAACCATCTCACCACGAACGGGAATAAAACCATGATCCCCGTATATCAAAACGGTTTTACAACCACCAGAGCAACAATACCGATCAATAATAAGGTCGGTACTTCGTTATACATCCGAAAAAATTTCCCACTTTTATAGGTAGCATTCTCTTTGAGTTTAAGGCGATAATGCCCGAGAGAGAAAAAGTAAGCGACGAGAATCGCTACAAGGGTAAGTTTCGCGTGCATCCATCCTCCCATAGCAAAGACATTCATTCCATAATGTGCTGTTGACATCACGATCAAGGCAATACCCGATAGTAGCGTTGCCCAAAATGCGGGAATACCAATGTATTTGTAAATCTTCATCTCCATGACGTGAATAACTTCAAGAAACCCTGCGTTATTACTGTTCTCGACATGATAGACAAAGAGACGGGGGAGATAGAAGAGGACGGCGAACCATGAGACCATTGAAATAATATGAAACCAGAGCATCCAACTGTACATTTTTTTTCCTCGTAATAAAGTGAGGAAGTGTAGCGAAAAGAGATTAATCGCTACAGATGTTTTTTGACAAAAGCAATAATTTGAGGGGTAGGTAGAGCACCGCTAAACTGATCAATGATTCGGTTGTTTTTAAAGGCGATGACAGTAGGGATAGAGCGGATATTAAAACGTGACCCTAGCTGTTGAATTTCTTCCGTGTTGATTTTGATAAACTGAGCTTTGAGGGGGAAACTTCGTGCTGCTTCTTCGAATGAGGGAGCCATACTTTTACACGGTCCACACCATGGTGCCCAAAAATCAGCGAGTATTAAACGTTCATCATTGAGCATCAATCGATCAAAGGAAGAGACATCAACAGAGAGTGGCTTGGTATCGAGAAGGGATTTTTTGCAATGACCGCAAGCAGCTTTAGTATAGGACTCTTTGAGAGGGATGGCATTCACACCCCCGCAATGGGGGCACACAACGTTTATTTTACTCATTGCAGTATTATTCTGCTTCCGTTTCTATTACTTCTTCTCCCGGAACTTCCATATCGCGAAGAGGAGTTGCATGGTGATCTTTCATTTTGTCATGCAATCGTCCGAGTGCTTTGTTGGCACGGTCAATTGCCAGATCAATGGCAGCGTCAAGATTATGATCGCTGTCAGAGATAACAACAGGCTGTGCATGAGCAATATGGATGTCAAATTCGACACTGACTCCTTGTTTTTCTTTGGCAATGAGAACATTAACGGTAGTAATATCCAAATGGTAACGTTTGAAATTTTCGATAGCAGTTTCAATGTGACCGTTTAAGTGAGGGTTGAGGGTAATCTCTTTGGCACGAATTTGAACATTCATAATAAATCCTTTTACACTTGATATGATGGTAATTTAGCATACTTTTTCTTAAGAGAAAGCTTAAGTCACTATTCGGTAGAATTATCCTTATTCAAGGAGTGCTCGTGCGCGTTTTAACAGGTATCCAGCCATCAGGCGATTTACATATTGGAAATTATTTTGGTTCGATCCTCCCTATGATCGAATCACAAAACGATCATGAAGTATTTGCGTTTATCGCTAATTATCATGCCATGTCCTCACTTAGTGATGGTGGACGTTTGAGCCATCTCACGATGCAAGCGGCAACCGATTTCTTAGCATTGGGGATGAACCCCGATCAAAGTACCTTTTGGGTGCAATCGGATGTTAAAGAGGTGTTAGAGCTTTACTGGATACTCTCCGGATTTACCCCGATGGGATTGCTTGAACGTGCGCACAGTTATAAAGATAAAACCGCTCGCGGGATTGCTTCCAATCACAGCCTTTTTTCGTATCCTGTCCTTATGGCAGCGGATATTTTGCTGTTTGGTTCGCAAGTCGTCCCTGTGGGAAAAGATCAGATACAGCACGTTGAGATTGCACGGGATATTGCTCTTAAATTTAACAACCAATACGGCGATATTTTTACCCTTCCTGAATTTAGTGTCGATGAAAATGTCGCTACTGTCCCCGGGACCGATGGGCAGAAGATGTCGAAAAGTTACGGAAACACCATTACGATTTTCGGGGAAGAGAAAAGTCAGCTTAAAACTATCAAAAAAATAGTTACGGAAGTAATCGGGGTAGAAGAGCCAAAAGAGTTCGAGGGGTGCAATGTTTATAATATTGTCAAACTTTTTCTCAATGCCAATGAGCGTATCGCGTTACAAGAACGGTATATGCGAGGGGGCGAGGGGCATGGTCATTTTAAACTCTACCTTGCCGAAGTGTTGTGGGACTATTTTCGCCCTTATCGTGAAAAGCGCGAATATTATGAATCACATCAGGATGAAGTGCGTGAGATTTTAAAAAATGGTGCGATGAAAGCGAGTGCTGTGGCGCAACCGATTATTGAGAAAGTGCGTTCGGTTACGGGGATAAAATATTAGGAGACATCTATGAAAAACTACATCATCAAACAAATCGCCGATTCAGCGGCAACGAAACAGGCAATTTTAGAAAACGATGCACTTTTGAATACGATCGTTATAGTGGCTCAGGAGTGTGTAGAAGTGTACCGAAGAGGCAAAAAGACGATGCTCGCAGGTAATGGCGGTTCAGCGGCGGATGCACAGCATATTGCGGCAGAGCTGGTGGGGCGTTATGGGTTTGATCGCCCCTCCATCCCTTCGCTTGCATTGACGACGGATAGTTCCAATCTCACCGCGATTGGGAATGATTACGGGTATGATAAAGTCTTTTCCCGTCAGTTGGAGGGGATGTCTCAAGAGGGGGATTTGTTTATCGGTATCTCTACCTCTGGGAACTCTCAAAATATAATTAATGCGTTTGAATCGGCGAAAGATAAAGGGGTTATAACGGTTGCACTCGTCGGGCGTGATGGGGGAAAAATGGCGCGAATGGCGGATTATGCGATTATTATCCCCTCTACTGCTACCCCACGTATTCAAGAATCCCATATTCTCATTGGGCATATCCTTTGTGACATCATCGAAAAAGAGCTTTTTGGGGGAGGGGTTGCGTAAAGCACTCTTTCTCGACCGCGATGGGGTCGTCAATGTTGAGAAAAACTATCTTCACAAGATCGAAGATTTTGAACTTATGGACGGTATTATCGATGTATGTCATGCTTATCAAAAAGAGGGGTATCTTATCATTATTGTTACCAATCAGTCGGGTATATCGCGTGGCTACTACAGTGAAGAGGATTTCAGTCGTTTGAGTGAGTGGATGGTGGAGCATTTCAAAACCCTTGGTATTACTCTTACTCATATTTATCATTGTCCCCATCATGAAAGCATTGACGGAGCGTGTGCGTGCCGTAAGCCAGAAGCAGGAATGTTTTTGGAGGCGCAAGCAACGTATGGTTTGGATATGGAGCATTCGGTGATGATCGGTGATAATGAGCGTGACATCGAAGCTTCTTTGAAAGCAGGCGTGGGTGAGAACATTCTCCTCTCTCACAGTGCTATGACCTCAAAAGCCAATAAAATTATCCACTCACTACGAGAACTTTTATGTTGATCCTCAATACGGGGGGGACGTTTAATAAGCGTTATAATCCACGCAGTGGTGAGCTTTTTGTTCCGAATGATAATCATGCGGTTGAAGCAATAGCAAGCTCTTTGGTGATTGATATTTCTCTTCAAGGGATACTTTATAAAGACTCTTTGGAGATGGATGATACGGATCGTGCGTTACTTGCTCAAACGATTGCTGCTTCCGAAGAAAAAGTTATTATCGTGGTTCACGGGACTGATACTATGGATTTGAGTGCGGATACTATTGCACAATTGGCATTGCAAAAAACGGTTATTTTTACGGGTGCGATGGTTCCTTTTAGTATCGATCCAATTGAAGCGACGGCGAATCTTGCGATGGCAATAGGGTTTGCGCTACGCTCTTGCAGTGGCGTTTATATTGTGATGCAAGGTATTTGTGGACAGTACAATTATGTACGAAAAAATCGAGAGTGCGGGAAATTTGAGTATGTCTAAAATCAAATGTGACCACTGCCATTTGGAATTTAGCGATGCGGTGATGATCCACGATGGCGATTACCGTTTTTGCTGCAAAGGGTGTCAGGGAATTTTTCATCTGTTACGTGATGAGGGGCTGGAGAGCTTTTATAGCAAAATGGGGGAGACGACCCTCGCACCTCCTACGGAACAATTTGAGAGCAGTACCAATTTTGATACCCCTGCTTTTGCGGAGCGTTTTATTACCAAGAGCCCTGAGGGGTGGAATCAAGTCTCGTTGGTGATTGAGGGGATTCACTGCGCTGCGTGTGTGTGGCTCAATGAAAAAGCACTCCATAAAATGCCTGGAGTATTGGAAGCCCATATTAATTATACGAACAACAAAGCGCGTATTACGTGGGATAGTGAGACCCTTAAACTCTCCGCCATTATCGATATGATCCGTGCTATTGGGTACAACGCATTTCCCTACGATACCTCACTTCAAGAGGTACGTGTCAACAAAGAGCGTAAGGATTATTATCTTCGTATGGCGGTTGCGACATTTGCCGTGATGAATATTATGTGGGTGGCGGTTGCTCAGTATGCGGGGTATTTTACAGGGATTACACAAGAGATCAAGACGATTCTCAATATTGCGGAATGGGTACTGGCAACTCCTGTACTTTTTTATAGCGGATGGGTTTTCTATCGCGGGGCATATTATGGGTTAAAGAATAAAGCGGTGACGATGGATTTACTCGTCGTAACGGGTTCAAGCTTGGCGTATTTTTATTCTATTTATATTACCGTATTTGAAAAAGGGGAAGCGTATTTTGATTCGGTAGCGATGATTATCACCTTTGTCCTCTTTGGGAAGTTTTTGGAGGTGTTGAGCCGTAAAAGTGCTGCGGATACTCTTGATATGATGAGCAAGCATATTCCCTCCGAAGTGAGTATTGTCGAGGGGGAGATCACTCGTGAAGTGAATGTTAATGAGGTGAAGGTTGGCGATATACTCCGTATCCGTAGCGGTGAGCGTGCTGCCATCGATGGGGAAGTGATAAGCGGTGAGGGTAGTTTTGATGAATCGAACCTTACGGGTGAGTCGGAGCCGATTTTCAAACGTAAGGGTGAGTCGATTATTAGCGGAACGACCAGTATTGATGCGTTAATTCATTACAAAGCGACGAAAGATTTCGCTAATTCTACCCTCTCCCATCTTGTGAATCTCCTTGAAAATGCGATGGCGAAGAAACCTAATATCGAACAGTTGGCGAATCGGCTTTCGCAACACTTCTCTTCAACGATTCTCTTTTTGTCCATTGCCACCTTTTGGGTATGGTATTTTGGACAAGGGAGTTTTGATCGTGCCTTGATGGTAGGAATTTCGGTCATTATTATCGCCTGTCCATGTGCTCTTGCCCTTGCGACTCCCGTAGCAACCTTAGTGGGACTTGGATTGGGGGCGAAGAGGGGGATTCTTTTCAAATCAGCTGCCCAAATCGAAACAATAGCAAAAGCCTCCATGGTTGTTCTCGATAAAACAGGGACAATTACCCAAGGTCGCCCTGAAGTGGTAGAGGAAGTTATTCATCATCCGTTTGAGCCTTCTCATCTGTACTCTCTCGTGAGTGCTTCTAAACACCCTATTAGCCGTGGGGTTATGGAGTATGTAGAGCGTCAAGATGAAACGATAGAACAAGGGCTTCTTCAAGATGCTCAGGAAATTCCAGCACGCGGTATTGTGGCACGTGTGAATGAGATGATGATTGCAGGGGGGAATGCCCTTCTCATGAAAGATATGGGGATTTCTGTTGATTCATCCAGTGATAAAAGTCTTTTTTATTATGCCGTGAATGGGGTCTTGGTTGCTACTTATCATCTGCGGGATCTTCCCAAAGAGGGGGCATCCGAATCAATCGTTGCATTGAAAAAATTTGGGTTACGGGTGGTCATGCTCACAGGGGATCATGAGGCGGCAGCGAGTCGTGTGGCGCGAGACGTGGGGATTGATGAGGTGCATGCCCATTTGAACCCTGAAGAAAAAGCAGAGTTTATTGCCCAAGCACACAATGAGGGGTATGTGGTTGTGATGGCAGGGGATGGGGTCAATGATCTCCTCGCCCTTGCTCGTGCGGATATAGGAATAGCTATGGGCAATGGAAGTGACATTGCTATCGAAGTGAGCGATGTGGTATTATTGAATGATTCCCTTGTCTCATTGGTAGAAGCGTTTGCTATAGGGCGACGAACGTATGAGCTTATCAAACAAAATCTTGGAATTTCGTTGGTGTATAACTCCATTACGATTCCGTTGGCGATGATGGGGTATGTGATTCCGTTGATTGCGGCGATTTCAATGTCGATTAGTTCACTTCTCGTGGTGGGAAATTCGATGCGTAGTCGTTTAATGTATAAATAAGGATTCAAAAATGGATGGTTGGGTAGTGGCGATGATGCTGGGGGCATCACTGGTGTTGGGTGGTATAGCATTGATCGCCTTTTTGTGGGGGATCAAAAACGGTCAGTTTGATGATGAAACGAAGATGATGAATCAAGTCATGTATGATGATGAGAGTGAGCTCAATGATGCAGCGCAACAAGATCGTAAAAAAGAAGAATTAAAAAAGAAGAACTATAAAGCAGAATAAAAAAGTTATTGAAGAAATGGGTAGAGGTATCCATTCCCACTCAGGAGAGTTGGGAATGAGAAAAACTTATTTGCCTGTAGCAGCGTACGTAGCAACTGCTTTGATGTCAGCGTCAGACATAGTAGCCACTTGACCTTTCATTAATGCGCCCATACCAGCTTTGTTTTGTGTGCCCGCTTTATATGCTTTCAAAGAAGCTTCGATAGCTGCAGCTGATTGACCTTTTACGATTGCTGATTTACCAAGAGCTGCTTTTTCAAAAGAAGCACCATGACATGCAGCACATTTAGCAGATAAAGCTTTACCATCGGCAGCCATCAATGACATACCAGCGAATAACATTGCAAGAGCAATTTTTTTCATTTGTTTCTCCGTATAAAATTTGAGTGCCATTATATTCCCATCTATCTTAAACAAGTCTAACTTCGTTCTCTTTTAATGATACCTTTGTTACAATAATGCACTTATATCCTCAAGGACATTGCATGTGCTACAGCGACGTTGATTTTAATACGAAAACTATCCTTATTACAGGGGGGGCGGGATTTATTGGTTCTAACCTCGCCTTTTATTTTCAGGAGAATTATCCCGATGCTCGTGTGGTGGTGTTAGATCTGTTCCGCTCAAATCTCACCCTCTCCAATGGCAATCTCAAAAGTTTTGGTCATTTCAAAAATTTGATCGGGTTTCGTGGTGATGTTATCAGTGGTGATATTAACGATAAATCTTTGTTAGTAGAGATGGGTTCGCGGTATAAATTTGATTTTATCTATCATGAAGCGGCGATTTCAGATACGACGGCGTTGGAACAGGATTTGATGATTCAAACCAACGTCAATGCGTTTGTTGATCTGCTTGAGATGGCGGTGGCTCATGGGGCAAATATGATTTATGCCTCTTCGGGTGCGACGTATGGGGATGCCCCCTCTCCCCAAGCCGTAGGGCGCGAAGCCCCTCAAAACGTTTATGGATTCTCAAAGCTGATGATGGATCATACGGCACGTCAGTATGCTCAAAAATACACTAATATCAGCATTGTCGGATTGCGCTATTTCAATGTCTATGGGGCACGGGAGTTTTTCAAAAATAAAACGTCTTCGATGGTCGTGCAGTTTGGTCATCAGCTTTTAAGTGGAAAGAATCCGAAACTCTTTGAAAACTCCGATCAAATTTTGCGTGATTTTATCTACATCGAAGATATCATCCAAGCTAATATTTTAGCGGCAAGCCCAAAAGAGTCTGGTGTCTTTAATGTGGGAACGGGGAAAGCGCGCTCGTTTCAATCGATGGTGGATATTTTACAACGTGAGCTAGGTACCTCCTATACGTGTGAATATGTTCCTAATCCCTATATCGGACGGTATCAGTTTCATACGGAAGCTGATATTCAAACAACGCGCGAGTGTTTGGGATATGAACCTCGATTTAGTTTTGAAGAGGGGATTGCGGCGTACGTTCCAGAGATACAACGTCTTTTCGAGGAGGAGCTTTCATGAGTCTGTTCCAAGATGCTCATCCACGAATCCTTGTTATTGGGGATTTGATGATCGACCATTATTTGTGGGGAGGGTGTGAACGTATTTCCCCTGAAGCACCCGTTCAGGTGGTCGATATTTACCGTGAAACAACGCTACTTGGTGGTGCTGGAAATGTCATTAATAATCTTGTTGCACTTGGTGCACAGGTGAGCATTGCAGGGGTTATCGGTGATGATGACAATGGAGAAGAGTTACAAGAGATGCTTCTTTCTCTAGGAGTTTCGTGTGAGGGACTTATGACGCAAGAGGGGCGAAAAACCTCAAAAAAGAGTCGTATCATTGCCTCCAATCAGCAAATACTCCGTTATGACAGAGAATCCAAAGATCCCATCTCTTCGGAAAGTGTCGATGCCGTCATCGCGTATAGCCAAACACAAATAGAACTGTGTGACATCGTTATCCTCTCCGACTACGGCAAAGGGGTGATTACAGAGACGGTTGCCCAAGGGGTGATTCGTGCTGCCAAAAAGGTGGGAAAAAAGGTGCTTGTCGATCCGAAGGGGGAAGATTATTCCAAATATCGGGGTGCGTATTTGTTGACACCCAATAAAAAAGAAGCTTCGGAAGCAACAGGGATTGTAATTTGTGATGATCCCTCTTTACGTCAAGCATTACTTTTTCTCAAAGAGACGTGCGATTTGGAATGTTCGATGATTACCCTCTCTGAAGATGGAATTGCCATTTATGATGATGCTATGCGTCGTTTCCCAACGGTGGCGAAAGAGGTGTATGATGTGACGGGGGCTGGGGATACCGTTATTGCGTCGTTGTCGTTTGCTTTGAGTTTAGGGCTTAGTATTGATGAAGCAGCCCCGTTTGCGAACCATGCAGCGGCGGTCGTCGTTGGGAAGATCGGTTCGGCTACGGTGACATTGGATGAAATCAGTGCCTACGAATCGAGTTTGCATCAAAGCACTTCAGATGTTCATATCAAATCGCATGATGAAATTACTACAATTGCCAATCGGCTGAAAAAAGAGGGAAAAACGGTCGTCTTTACCAACGGTTGTTTTGATATTCTCCATGTTGGGCACGTTAAATATCTCCAAGAGGCAAAAAGCTATGGGGATGTCCTCATTGTAGGGCTCAACACCGACGACTCTGTAAGGGTGCTAAAAGGGCCAAGCCGTCCTATAAATCCTGAAGTGGATCGTGCTTATATTTTGGCAGCACTGGAAGCGGTTGATTATGTGGTACTCTTTAGCGATGAAACACCCTACGAATTGATTAAAAATATTGCTCCTAATATTCTCGTCAAAGGGGGCGATTATGAAGGTAAAACGGTTGTGGGGGCAGAATTTGCGCAAGAGCTTCGACTCGTTACGTTTGTGAATGGTAAAAGTACGACGGCAACGATAGAAAAAATTAATAAAGGAACACCATGTTAAAAAAAATACTTTTAAGCAGTATAATCGCTACAAGTGCATTCGCGGCACACCAAATCGAAGCAAATGTGAACAGTCGTGATGTAGAGGGACAGATTCGTCTTGATATGGGGCAAATGGGGAATGGCTCGGGATTGGGAAAAACCTATTTTGGTGCTCGATTTTTGAAAGGGGATAATAATAACTCCTTGACAATTGCTAACCCTGACCCTCTTATGGAGCTCTCCTTTATGGTTCAAAACAGTGTACGTGGAGTTCGAGGGTTGGAACTTGGATTGGGAATTAAGGGGGAGTATACAAAGATTGACGGAAATATTTATTCAGCGATTCCTCTAGGGTTAGAAGCTCAGTTGCAATTGCCACTTAACACCCCATTCCCCTTGTATTTGGGGGGAGCACTTTATTATGCTCCATCGGCATTATCATTTAAAGATGCAAGTAGCTATATGGAAACCCGTCTCCATCTTGATTTTGAACCCATTGACAACGGACGGATTGAAGTGGGGTATCGCAAAATTGATACAAATCTGAAAACTCGTGATGTCACTTATAATGATTCGTGGTATTTTGGGCTTAGATTAGATTTTTAACGGCACTTATCACCTCATTTGCGGTGATCCCCTTCATGCACTCATGATGTTTTAAGGGGCATTCACGCTTCATACACGGAGAACACTCCATCTCATGCCGTACAATCACATTTTTTGTATTTCTCCACTGTGAGGTCTCGGTATGGTTGGTTGGTCCGAAAATCGCGACCGTTGGAACCTGATACGCCGCCGCTACGTGCATGGGGCCGCTGTCGTTGGTGATAAACAAATCCAGCCCCCCAATCATCGAACATAACTCCTCTACCGATGTTTTTCCCGCTAGATTGGTAACGGTTGTCCCCTCTAAACGCTTTTCAATGTCGTTTGCCATCTCCACTTCATTGGGCCCTCCGAAAATAACGATTGCATAACGATCGGCATACGTACGTGCTACTTCTGCAAATTTTTCGGGATACCACCGTTTGGCACTTCCATAGGTTGCCCCCGGATTAATCCCTAGTGTCGGACGTTTATAAGGGTGCGGTGGAATATGAAGTTTTAGGTTTTCAATGAGAAGGGGTTTTTGGCTAAGAGCTTGGGCAATATCACGGTATTGCTCTACAAGATGGCTAGGGTAGGTTGGTTTGATGGCGTGCGTCAGTAAAAAAGAGGAGTGCCAAGCTGACCGCCCTACTGTGATGGGGGTTTTGCTCCAAAAGAGTAACAGTGAGGAATGGAGCTGATTGCGAAAGGTAACTCCCATATCGTGACCCCCTATCTCTTTGGCAAAGCGGTAGGTATTACGAAATCGATTTCCCCCTTTTTTCGTCTCATCCACATAATGACGAATACATTGAGGATGATGTTTGAGGGCTTCGATACTGACATACGAGCCAACAATGGTGAGTTGGGCTTCGGGGTAGAGGGTGCAAAGTGCTTCGATGGCAGGGGTTGCCATCACTGCATCACCGAGCCAGTTGGGAAGAATGATGAGAATTTTCACGCCGTTGCCTTATAGGTGTAGATGGGTGCAGAGGTAAGTGTCCATGTAATATGCAAATGACCTCTTGGGGTAGAACAGATAAGGAGATGCTCATTTTTGGTCTGGCGGTAACGGATAAATTTCGTGTCGCTTAGATGAGAGAGCATTGTTTTATAGGCTTCAAAAGCATGGCGCTTACGAATCCCTTCACGGTTGTCGATGAGTCCATACCCAGTAGCGATCAATTGATGCCAGTACACGCAACTTACTTTTTGAGAGGCAAAGGCTATGAGATGATAGCGTACCATAAAATGAGCATAATCTTCCTCGCTGACACACTCATGTTCACTTGTTGGGGCGTAGGGGGCGGTATTCTTGATCGGCCAGTTCGTTTCGGTAATGATAAGCTCATTGGAGGTTTTGGGACTCAGGCGGATAAGTGCGTCGATAAGGTTGATTTTACTTAAGAGATTAAATCCCATTTGGGTGTTTTCAGGAGCACCGCGACGATCAACGTAGAGGAGACTCCCCAGTGCATCAAAGCGGATGTTTTGGAGATGAAAAAGGGTATGTGCCGTATAATGAAGCTCAAAGTCGATGACATTGGAGCCTATGAGTTTGAGGTGGGGAAAGTACTCTTTTTTGAGTTGGTACGCTACGGCATAAAAGTTCAGATATTCGTTAACGCTAAAAAATCCCCATTTGGCACGGTTGATGGTGGAACCGACGATGTACGTGTCACAAATTCCATTTAGTGCCTCGAAAATTTGGGTGAGATGATCTTTGGTCATGGTTGCAGAGGTGATGTGTTCACGATCTTGCAATAAAGCGACAGTGATATGTTTATCTTTGAATGTTTGAATAAATCGTACATACTCACTTAGTTTTTCCATCTCCCATAAGGGGATACGGATCAGGAGCTTTTTTACCCCTAGCTCTTCGATGAGGTAGGGGGTTGTGTTGGGTTCCTTGTCGAGGTTGACCCCCATCCCGAAAAACTCTTTTCCCGTTATTTTCTTGCGTGGGAGAAAATAAGTGATCAAAAAAGCGATGGGCAACATAAGAAGCGCAATCAAAAAAGTTTTGATAAGAGAGGGGAGGGCACTGCGTCGCATTTGACGTTTGAGTGCTTTGTCGCGAATGATAGCGGGCTGGTCGGAATAATAATCCCATGCAAACGGTGTTTTCATGAGAGGATTGTACCGTTTTCTTACCTTCAATCGGGTAAAATAAGGGTAATAAAGCGAGGTGAGAAGATGAACATATTAGTCGTCCGTAACGATAAATTGGGTGATTTTATCACCGCCTTGCCCACTCTGTACGTCCTAAAACACCATAATCCCTCGAACCGGATTATCGCATTAGTTGCCCCGTTGAACCGTAAACTGGCGCTTTCGTGTGATTTTATTGATGAGGTGATTGTCGATAAGGGGGATGATATTTTAGAACTGGCGTATACGATCAAAAAAGCTAATATTGATGCCTCTATAACCCTTTTTTCCAATACCCGTGTGGCACTTGCCCAATGGATCGCCCGTATCCCCATCCGTATTGCCCCCGCGACGAAAATTGCCCAAATTTTTTATAATCGTCGAATCACCCAACGCCGCAGTGAAGTGAAAATGGCGGAGTTTGAATATAACTTAGAACTTACCAAAGCTCTTTTTCCCGATATTAGCCTCGATTTTCCACAACCACTGCTTCATTTTGACGAGGATAATTTTAAAGTATTTTGTGAAGAATACACAATTACTAAACCAGTGGTCGCTTTTCATCCCGGTTTCGGAGGCTCATCCGATGCAAATTGGACACTGGGGGAATACCTCGAATTGGTAAAAATAGCCAAATCGGATGAAAATATTAATGTCGTGATGACCTTCGGACCCGATGAAGAAAAATTGTATGAAGAAGCGAAAGAGCTTTTAGGAGAGAGCAGGGTGATTCTTTATCGCTCTCTAGGAAGTGTGGTTGATTTCGCAGCACTCCTGAGCCGCTTTAAACTCTTCATCAGTACTTCGACTGGGACATATCATTTGGCAAGTGCGGTGGGGTGTGAAACGCTTACCTTTTTTGGAGATTCGCGGTTTGCGTCCGCATCACGATGGAAAAGTATTGGAGCCAAACAGCACCATTTTATGATTCCTCCTGAGGGTGAGGGACGAAGTGCGATGTTTGAGACCGTTAAGCAGGCATTGAAAAATCGCCTTTTAACACTCTCTTAAGAGACTTTTTAAAATTCTTTGTCCGTTTATTTGTATTGTTACAACGTTGCATTTCAGCAATGGTAACCGCCACATTAAATCCGCTGAGTCTTGCGTACTCTTGACCCATAATGGCAAGCTCTTCATCGCTTGCCCACAGTTTATTGAAGTTCTCACACCCTTCTAGCGGAGAAATAGAACGAAATTCCATACGGTTAATATCAACGATAGAGAAATGATAACCTGACTCTGTTCGTTTGATGAGGATATTTCCGGGAGAGTAGTCCAAATGCCAAACCCCTTTTTGGTGCAAATCGTACGTATAAGCAGCAAAGGCTTTAAAAATTTGGTTGCGATCAACAAGCGGTTCCAGTAGTGGAGTTCGTATCGTAAAATCGTAATCAAAAAATTCGGCAATAAAGAAACTCTCTCCCAAAAGACCCGATTCATAAAATTCGATCAACGCAATCGGGGAGGGGGTAGAAACTCCAAGTTCTTGAAGCCGAAGGGCATTATGATACGATTTGTACGCTTTGCTTTTTCGAAAAAATGTATAAATGATACGGTTGAGAAGATGGGGAATTTTGAACGATTTAACGACCGTTTTAATCCCATCAAGGGTGATGATTTTTAGCTCATTACGGGCTTTGTGGATAGAGTGATTATCGCCGGCAAATAATTCTCGGATGGATTCAAATGAGCTAGAGAGATACGTATATTGAAGGGGAGTAGTCAATGAAATTTTCATAATCCCAACCTTTCACAAAATTGTTCACTGCTAAGGAGGAGAATATCGGGACTCAAAAAGTTTTGATCATTGGAGACAATACAATCGCACGATACTTTTTTGGCGAGGATATATTGAATAGTATCTTCCAAATCTTTGAAATCACTGTTTTGCGCCATTAAATTACACATTTGTTCTACTTCGGCGTTTGAGAAGTCGATAATTTTAACAAATTGATTGATTTTGTGGATGTTATTTAATGCACTTTCTTTGCCTTTTTTTGAATCAATGTAATAAAGTGTTGTAATGATATCGCAACTCGTAAAAAGCGAAATATCTCCTTTTAGACAATATGTGATTAGGGAAATAGCGTGTGTATGGTATTTTCGCTCAGGATTACTAAAATCAAGCAAAATATTGGCGTCTAAATAAACCCTATTCATTCCATCATCGCTTTTACTTTTTGGATGACTTTGTTGTCGTCGGGTGCAAACTGATCTAAAAATGGATTACGCTCACCTTGTTGGATAGATAAAATTAAACTTTCAAAAGCCTCAATCCTCTTTTGCTTTGCTATCTCTTCGTATCGTTGCTCAATCATATTATTAATCGCTTTTGTCAATGAAAGTCCTTCGACACGAGCAATCTCTTCCAAGTGAGAGACAACTATGGCATCAAAAACAAAATTTTTACGTAATGTAGCCGACATCTGTACTCCTTTATATGTAAATATTTTTATGTATTATAGCTGTAATTCCAAAAAAGGGGTAAGTTTTGTATAATAACATCAAAAAATTAAAAGAGGTAGAGATGTTTTCAGTCGTAATGTATCATCATATTAATAGTGACGATCTTCCTCTCTCCAATTCCGATGAAATGATAGAAACACATCTCCGGCTTATATCAGAACGCTATGTAACCGTTTTTCCTGGGGAAGCGTTAAGCCAAAAATCAATTTGTTTGACCTTTGATGATGCATACTACGATTTTTACCATTATGTTTTTCCACTGCTACAAAAATATAATCTTAAAGCTCTTCTTGCCGTACCCGTTGCGTACATATTAGACGATACCGACATCGATTCGGCTAAACGTTTGTCGCTGAAGCATCACGATATTTATGAAAATTTTAAAGAATTTGCCCCCTTTTGTACGTATTCAGAGCTACGAGAAATGATTCGAAGCGGTCATATAGCTATTGCTTCCCATTCCATGAATCACGTCAATTTGACGCAAGAGGGTATTAATTTGGATGAAGAGATTGTGAATTCCAAGCACCTTTTAGAAGAGAAGTTGGGGTTTCGTGTCGATTCATTTGTCCTCCCTTATGGAAAATACAATGATGTAGTTGTAGCATTGGCGCAGGAGTATTATTCGTATACTTTTCGGATCGGTAATGCGTTGAATCCGTCGTGGGACGGGATTGGAGGACTTCTTTATCGCATCAAGGGAGATTCTCTTAAAACCCCGAATGAATTGTTTAGTCCTCTTAAACAGTTGGGCTTTTGGATAAAAACTTTAGTGAAAATAGTAAAGAGTTAACTATGAATGTATCGGCTGTAATGATTGTTAAAAATGGAGCGCGTACGATCCGTAAAACATTGGAGAGTTTGCGAGAATTTGATAATGTGGTTGTCTATGATAATGGCTCAAGCGATGGGACATTAGAAATTGCCCGAGACTATCCGAATGTTCATTTAATCGAAGGAAATTTTGATGGATTTGGTACGACTAAAAATCGTGCTGCAAGTTTTGCGAAGCATGATTGGATATTGAGTATTGACAGTGATGAAGAGGTTGATTCAGAGTTGATGAATACGTTAAAAAATGACATTTTTGATCCTCACACGGTTTATTTGATTAACTCTTTGGCGTATTACAAGGAGATACCGATTCGACACAGTGGCTGGAATAACCAAAAAATTCGTCGGTTATACCATAAAAAAACTACTTCTTTTAATGACAATTTTGTTCATGAACGGATTCTGGATGAGGGGATGAAAACAGCTTTACTTATGGGAAATATGAAGCATTACAGCTATATGAGCATCTCCGAATTTATCATCAAAGCCGATCGCTATTCAACCCTCTTTGCCAATGATAACGTCGGTAAAAAATCCTCTTCGCCAGCCAAAGCTTTTTTTAACGGATTCTACTCATTTTTCCGAACCTATATCCTCAAGCGGGGGTTTTTGGACGGGTATGCCGGACTCATTATCGCCTTTTCCCATATGGCGACGAACTTTTATAAATATATTAAACTCTATGAGATGAATGTGGAGCAAAAACGTGGGAACTAAAATTTGTGAACTGTGCCTCTCTCCCGATTTGGGAGGATTGGAACTCTATATGATGCGTACCGCCCATTATCTGAAGGATGAATGTGTAAGTATCATCAATGAAAAAGGGAAACTCAAAAGCTATTTTGAGAATACAGAATATCGCTATTTCACTCTCAAACGACGAAATCTCTTTTTCTCATGGATCAGTGCGCGTCAACTTGCCCGTATCATTGATAAGGAAGCTATCGATGTTCTTCACCTCCACTGGACGAAAGATTTGCCACTTGCAATTACGGCAAAACTTCTCTCCAAACGCCGTCCAAAAGTTGTCCAATCCCGTCACATGAGAATGACCCGTTTCAAAGACGATTTTTATCACCGATATCTTTATAAAAATATGGAGATGATACTCGCCGTAACGCAACAGGTAAAAGAGCAAATAGAGAAATTCATCCCCACCGATATTCGTCCTAAAACAGAACTTCTTTATATCGGAGCTCACCAACCGATGATAATCTCAAAAGAAGAGAAAAAGAGTCATCAAGAACAGCTGGGCTTAGGTAAATCGTTTACGGTGGGGATTATTGGACGGATCGAACCTGCGAAGGGGCAGCATATTGTCCTTGAAGCGGTGAAAAAATTACGCGCTAAAGGGCTAGAGACAAAAGCGTTGGTTATTGGAGCTGCGATGGAAGAGTCCTATCTCCAAAAACTCCAAAATGAGTATGGTGATGTGGCGATTTTCACAGGATTCACAACCCAAGCGCAAGCAATGATGCAGATGTGTGATGTGATGGTACTGGCGACAGAAAATGAGACATTCGGACTGGTACTGATTGAGGCGATGATGTGTGGGGTGTGTGTCATTGCCAGTAATAGAGGTGGGCCTTTAGAGATTATTGATGATGGTGTTAATGGATTGCTCTTTAAGACGTTTGATAGCGATGATTTGAGCGATCAATTAGAGCTATTACAACGTGACACTGTAGTGAAAGAGCGTTATGCGATAGCAGGCAAGAAAAAAGCGTTGGAGGTGTTTGAGAGTGAAAAGCAGTTTAAAGAATTAAAAACAGTATTGGAAAATCTATGCGCGTCAGTGTAATTATTGCTGTTTATAAAGATATTGAAGCATTATCCTTGATTATTGAGGCGTTAAAACAGCAAACCTATAAGAATTTCGAAGTGGTTATTGCCGAAGATGGTGATAATGCAGCCATGAGAGATTATGTAGCGACAATTAAAGGGTTGGATATTAAACATACGACTCAAGAAGATAGTGGAGTACGAAAAGCTCGTTCGCAAAATAACGGCATCATGGCTAGTAGTGGTGAGTATTTAATTTTTATTGATGGGGATTGTATTCCCTATACCACGTTTATTGAAGCACATGTAGCATTAGCCGCGCAAAGAACGGTTTTGTCGGGGAGACGTGTTAATCTTTCAGACTCTTTAACTCAAAAAATTAAAGCTGGAGTGGTTAAGATCATCGATATTGAGAAGCACTTGTACAAATACATTGCACTTGCATTCGAAAAAAATTCGAAATACGAGTATGGAATCTATCTTTCTCCAACAGGATGGTTATATCCATTATTATCTAAATTTCGCAAACGGAATACTTCTATATTGGGATGTAATTTTTCATGTTTTCGTGAAGATATGATTGCACTTAATGGTTTTGATGAAGGATATGGTGAAACATCACTAAGTGATGATACCGATTTGGATTGGCGATTCCGTAGCTTTGGATTGGAAATTAAATCGTGTAAAAATGTAGCCAATCAATTCCATTTATGGCATCCATATAATGAACGGGATATTGGTTCATTCTATTGGGAGAAGATGGTGAAAAATAAAGAGATGAGTCGATTTGTGTGTGAAAATGGGTTAAATATACATAGCGCTTATTCCCAATCTCTAGAATGAATTTACTATGAAGTTTATTATAGTAGCACCGGGATATGATGATAATTCAGGTGGAATAGTTGTCCTCCATCAATTATGTGATAGACTTAATAACGTGGGACAAGAAGCGTATCTTTGGCCATTTTTTAAGCCGATTTTAGATTTTACCCACCCTTTTAAAACTGCGTATCTATTTTTCAGGTATTTTCGTAAAAATATAAAATATGGGTTTAAAATAAATTCTAAACTCAATACGCCGATTGCATCGTATTCGGATTTAAAGGGTGCCATTATTGTATATCCGGAAGTTATTGTTGGAAATCCTTTAAAGGCTCACTCTGTTGTTCGATGGCTCCTGCATAAACCTGGATTTAATAATGGGGGTAAAATAGATTTTGGTATAAATGATCTATTTTTTTACTACGATAAAGCATTTGATGACAGTCGATATAACTCTCATCCAAATAATCATTTACATATTATGTCGCAGAGATTCGATATCTACAAAGTGATAAATTATGGGGAGAGAGAGGGCTCGTGTTATTTACTCCGAAAAGGATATAAAAGAAAAATTTCAGATGATCTAACAGCCTCTCAATTGGTTGACGGATTATCGCATGAACAGACGGCTAAAATTTTTAATCAAACAAAATATTGTATTTCGTATGATACCTATACGATGTATAATGTTTATGCAGCGATGTGTGGATGTATACCTATTATTATTCCTGAAGAAGGGATTAGCAAAGAACAATGGCAACCGAATGAAGAAAGCCGTTATGGAATGGCGTATGGATTTGAGGATATAGCGTATGCAATTGAGACCCGTCCACTGATGTTACAACATATAGAGAAACAAGAATGCGAGTCGAATGAATCGGTAGTACGGTTTATTGAAAAATGCAAATCCTATTTTAACTTTTAGAGTTTCGTAATACCATTTTTACAAAAATAAGCATTTTGTGCACGATGTTTTTCCATAATGGCTTTGTTGACATCCCCTTCGACGGCACTAAAACGTTTTGGATGATAAAGATGAAGGATATTGGCATTATTACGACATGATTTAAGTTCGATTCCCGCTCCGCGAAATCGCCAGCTCGGGTCAACATCTTCACCTTCCGCAGGCAAGCGGTATGTTTCGTCAAAACCGTTTATTTTTAGAAAATCTTCTTTGTAACATGACCAATTACATCCGATAATATGCCTAACGTAGCGCTTATGAATTTGACGGCTAATGAATGAATTGGATTTAAATATGAGACCATCTTCGGGATGGCGTGCATTATCTTGAATCATTGAAGGAAGATACCAAAGAAATTTTTTTTCGATATTTCGAATATTAAGTTCATGACGTTTTACTTTATCAGTAAATTTTGGTCCAAGTTCAAACCGTTTACCACAGAGGACGATCCCTTTTTGAGCATTTTCAATATGCCCTTGGATAAAGGTGCTGTAAGGGATACAATCACCGTCGATAAAGATCAGATATTCATTGCTTGCGGCTTTAATGGCGTTATTCATCGCACTATTTTTGCGCCATCCATTATCTTCTTGTGTTAAATGAATGAGATTAGGGAAACGATTTTTTTGGGTGGCAAGATAGGTTGCCATTTCAGTCGAGTCACCGTCTTCGGAGATGATGATTTCATCTGGATATAGAGTCTGGTTCTCTAAGCTGTCTAAAATAAAACCTAATGCTTCAGTATCTTTGTAGACGGAGATAATGATTGTTGATTGAGGATAAGGCATTTAGGTGTATCTCCAGAATATGATGAACGAATTTTATACTATACTAGCTGATTTTAGCGATGTTAAAACCATCTCAGGGGTAATATGCCCCATACAAATATTATCTTTGCACTGCTTCATTACTTCTGTCTTATAGCATGGAGAGCATGGCAGCCCTAGTGAGATCGGATAGACAGCATTAGTGTCGCTTTGATACGGGCTGTCTGTGATGGGATTATTGGGACCCATAAGAACAAAAGTCGGTGTATCGACGGCAGCACCGATATGTCCTGTGGCGGAATCAGTACATATAAGTGCATCGCCGTTTTGAACAGTGGTAATGAGCTCACTAATAGTAAGCTTGCCGACCATATCGATAACATTTTCGGGGTACGGTTTAATGTGGTCAAAAAAAGCCTCTTCTCCTCGTGCCCCAACGATAATAACAGGAGTTTGAGAAGAGAGACTTTGTATCAGTGAACGCCAATGCTCAAATGGCCACGCGCGATAATTGAGCCCTTTTTTCTGATTATGGGAGTTACTGGGGGCAATGATGATGGCATTTTCGGGAAATGAAAATTTTTGATTCAATTGATCCTGCGATACTCCGATAAGGAGTGGTTTGGCGTGAGCCAAAATAGAGCCTTCTATGACATCACGGTAATAATGTTTGGTTGTCTCCCCTCTATTTAGAGGTTCATCTGAATCGATTGTTTCCAAAATCCCCATCCCTGTTTTATGGGTTGCATGAATTGCTTGGAGCAAGCTTTTGAATTGTTTGCCAAATTCGAGAGAGATGAATAAATCGTAGGGATTGTTTTTTGAATGATGGATAATATCTCGTTTTTGAGGACTAAGCCAAATAGGAATTTTTTTGTGCTTGAGGTGAAATACCTGATGGACACGCGGATCGTGTTCGAAGAGTTTAGCGATACCGGGAGTCGTGATAAAGTCGATGATAATCGTTTCACCGTATTGCATTCTCAATGCATTGATAACACTGGTTGCATAGATGAGATCGCCAAGTGCACCACATCGAAGTATCAAAACTCGTTTCACATCCGTTAATATCAGCATCTTTAGTGTGTCCCTCTATTGTATTTTTACGATTTCTTTTAAACATTCATCAAGTGAATCTCTCCAATAAGGGATAGTAATCCCGAACATCTCTTTGATTTTACTTTTATTGAGCAAACTGTAATGGGGACGACGTGCTGGGGTTGGATACTGATCCGTGGTGATCGGATTAACAGTGCATTGAAGTTCAGAGAGTTCAAAAATTGCTTTTGCAAAATCGTACCAGCTTGCAGCTCCTTCATTGCTGTAATGGAAAATTTCAGGCGCTTTATTCTTAATTTGAGGAAGAATATCCAAAATAACTCGTCCTAAATCGCGTGCATACGTGGGCGTTCCAACCTGATCAAAAATTACCCCAAGAGTATCACGCTCTTTTCCCAATCGAAGCATTGTTTTTACAAAGTTATTTCCGAACGACGAATAAACCCATGATGTACGGATGATAATGGTATTTTTGGGTGCAACATCTAAAATAGCGTTTTCACCATCACACTTGGTTCGTCCATAGATTCCTTGCGGATCGGTGGAATCGGTTTCGACGTAGGGGCGATAATTTTGACCATTGAAAACGTAGTCGGTGGAGACATGGACGAGAGTAATCTCCTTTTTCTTAGCGATTTTAGCCATCATACTGACAGCTCGATGGTTGATTGTATTGGCAAGCTCTTCATCATTCTCAGCTTTGTCTACAGCCGTATAGGCAGCACAATTGATAATTGCATCGAAAGTGTTAGCATCGAAATAATCTTCCAGTTTGCAAAGATTTCCCAAATCGAGGATATTACGATCGGCGAAGGTAAAGGTGTGGTGTGGATAGGAACCGCTTAGTGCATTAATCTCATTCCCAAGTTGTCCTGTTGCACCTGTGACGAGGATGTTAGGCATAAATTTTTCCCTTATAACGTAAAATGATTGGCATCGGCAAATAGAAGCTGGTTAGTGTCTTTGAGAGAGGTGAAGCTTTTTATTTGGAATAATCCAACCGAGATAGCTAAGGCTGGACTACCGCTTTCACTTAATACTGATCATCTTCTTTGTCAATATCGAACTCATCGTAATCGTCCTCATCTTCGTCTTCTTCATCGTATTCGAGGTCATCCTCATCGTCGTCGCCACCTTCACGCATTGCGGTAAGTTCCGTATAAAGTTGCTCTGCTTCTTCTTCGTCAATATCACCACTTTGCAGCTCTTTTAAAAGCTCTTTATATTCATCACGCAGTGCTTGCATGTCTTCAAGATCAGAGCGTTCCTCTGGTGTCGCATCTTTGGCAGAGGCAATCCCCTCGAAAAGGTCATCAATATGATCCTCGACGTCAGGAATCAATTCGCTCTCAATCAAATGTTTCAGTTGCATAATATAGGCCATAATAATTCCTTGGTGTGTAATGTTGTAATTGTAGCAAAAGAAAAGAAAATTGGGGATAAAACTATGTTTTTACTACTATCAGCAATATTTTAGATGTATTTATTTTAGGGAATTTTAAAAGTGGTGGTGGCCAATCTCGGAATCGAACCAAGGACACGCAGATTTTCAGTCTACTGCTCTACCGACTGAGCTAATTGGCCACTTATTTGTTAGACGGGAATTATAGTCATTTAAACTTAAAGATAAGCTTAAATGACAGAGATTAGCTCTTTAAAGAGATTCCCCCGTTGAGCGTAGGAGGTAAATTGATCCAAACTTGCTGCTGCAGGGGATAATATTGCAAGACTTTGACGATTGTGTTTTTGAGAAATTTGTTCTACGGCAACATCAAGGGTATGGCATAAGATACAGGGAATGTTGTATTGTTGACAGAGTGCTTCGAGGCGGAGGGCATTGGCACCGATTGCATAAACACTTACATTATATTTTTTGAGAGGAGTAAAAAGCTCTTCAAGTTTTACCCCTTTATCATCGCCTCCTAGTATCAAATGGATTGGGTGATCGCCATAGGTGCGTAAGCACGCGAGGGTTGCATCGATATTGGTCGCTTTTGAATCATTAATCCAAAGACGCTCTTGGGTATCCCTAAACTCCTCTTGACGATGGGGATCGAGGACAAAGGCATTTATTTTTTCATAATCGATACGATCGTAGAGGATTTTATCAATCCCCATGGCAATCATTGCGTCCATCAAAAATGCCCCTTTGAATTTAATCTGAGTTGCGTCAAATCCAAAATACTCCGCTAAATCTTTTTCGTTTTCATAAAGGATTTTAAAACCATTGGTAGGGATATCAGCAAACATTTTTGGGAGGATAATTACTTCCCCCTCTTTCATCTGTGAAAGGGGTTTTAATTTCGCTTCATAATACGCCTCAATACTCCCATGCCAACTGATGTGATCGGGAGTGATGGGGAGGAGGGCGTAGATGTTGGGACGTGCAATACGATTATAGTGCATGCTAAACGAACTGGTCTCCAAAATCCATAATGGAGCTTCAGGTGACATATCAGCAAGTGGCGTGCCGATGTTTCCGCCACTGATAGCTCCTTTATCACTTAGAAGGTGCTCGATCATTTGGGTTGTCGTCGTTTTGCCGTTTGTTCCGCTGATCCAGATGGAAAAGGGCATTGTGGGGGCAAAAAAATCGTATTCGCTGATAAGATGAGTTGCCTTTTGAATAAGTTCATGGTTAGGGGGAAAGCCAGGGGAGGGGATCTCGTGGGCAAAGAGACGGGTATCAAATTCACTGATCGGTCGAAGCTGATTTCCCTCCTCATCAATAAAAGGTTTCGTCACTTTGTCATCAAAAAAGGTACAGTTAGCTAACCGTTTAGCGATTGCGCGGGTCGTTTTTCCATAGCCGAAACAGGCAATATTGTGGTTTTTCATTAGCGAATCTTTAAGGTAATAAGTGCAAGGATATTCGAAAGTAACGCAATAATCCAGAACCGGACGATGATTTTGTTCTCTGCCCATTGCTTCATCTCAAAATGGTGGTGGATAGGTGCCATTAAAAAGACCCGTTTTTTACGAAGTTTGTAGCTACCTACTTGCAAGATGACCGATACCGTTTCGATGACAAAAATAAATCCGATAAGGATAAGTAAAATTTCGCTTTTACCGATGATTGCCATATAGGCGATAAAAGCCCCCAATGTGAGTGAACCGCTATCCCCCATAAATACTTGGGCAGGATGGCAGTTAAACCATAAAAAGGCGACGAGGGAGCCAACCAGGGCACTGGCAATAACGACGACTTCCCCCGCAGGGATTTTGGGCATAAGGAGATAGTGGGCGAGAGAAGCATTTCCGACGATGTAAACAATGACACTTAGCGATAGTAGAGCAAAAATAGAGGGGACAGTTGCTAATCCATCTAGTCCATCGGTGAGATTGACTGCATTGGAGGTGGCAATTATTACAAGAACCCAAAAGGCTATGCTAAAAAGTCCCATATCAAAAAGGCTGGACTTAACGAAAGGGAGATAAAATCCTGTATCAAGTTTCGCCACATAAATGAGAAAAATCCCAATGGCAAGACCAAAAATGAGCTGAAGGGTGAGTTTGGCACGGGCGCTTAATCCTGAAAGATTGTCACCGCCACGGATTTTACCCCAATCATCGGTAAAGCCGATATAGCCATAAAAAACGAGTGTTAATAAACCGCCGATGGCAAAAGGGTTCATGATATTGACGGTAAGGAGTGATGCGAGTATTGTCGAGGTGATAAAAACAATCCCACCCATTGTCGGGGTTTTGGCTTTCCCTTGGTGGGCACTGACGTATTCGTTGATGGGTTGCACTTTGGCAGAGCGCTGCGCCCATGCGATAAAACGCGGCATAAGAAAGAGGGTGAAAAGTAACCCCATAAAAAAAGCAAGCCCTGCACGAACCGTGATGTATTGAAGGATATTAATACCGAGAGAGTGATGAAACCAATATAACATTAAAGGACTCTTTGATGACAAAATTGTAAAGCAAGTGACATTTTAATATAATCCCCCAAAAGTTTGGTTAATCAGGAGACAAAATGAACAAAAAAACCGTTTTGGTCATTACGGATGGAATTGGGTATTCACCAAAGCAAACCTTTAATGCGTTTCATGCGGCACATAAACCGACGTACGAGCATCTCTTTGCTACTGCTCCTCACTCTCTTATCGATACTTTTGGTTTGAGTGTCGGGTTGCCACAGGGGCAGATGGGAAATTCAGAAGTGGGACATATGTCTATTGGAAGTGGACGAGTCTTGTATCAAGATTTAGTCAAAATATCACTCACCTTGGATGATGGAAGCTTTAAACGAAATGAAATATTTGCTTCTTTACTCAAAACAAGTAACCGACTCCATTTGATAGCACTGCTCAGTGATGGCGGGGTTCATTCTCATATTGATCATTTGATCGGTGTTTCAGAGATTGCGGCAGATGAGGGGAAAGAGGTGTGGCTTCATCTTATCACGGATGGACGGGATGTTTCTCCTATTTCAGCGATTCATTTTTTGAATACGATTAAAGCGCATGGACGTTCCAATATTAAAATAGGTTCATTAGGGGGACGTTTTTACGCGATGGATCGGGATAATCGCTGGGAACGGGTTCAAAAGGGGTATGATGCTATTGTATGCGCTCAGCCAAAAAGCGATCAAAGTGTTGCCGATTATATTGAAAATTCGTATGCCAAAGGGGAGCAGGATGAATTTATCCTCCCGAGTGCCTTTAATGGATATGAGGGATTCCAAGAGGGAGATGCCGTTTTAACGCTCAACTTTCGAAGCGACCGGATGCGTGAGCTTACATCGGCATTGGGCGATCCTTTGTTTCAAGGATTTGAGAGAAAATTTGTCCCTACGCATATGGCAACGATAACGCAGTACGATAAAAATTTCCCCTATCCTGTACTGTTCCCCAAAGATGCTCCGGCCAATACCCTCTCTGAGGTGATTTCACGCGCAGGAAAGCGACAACTTCATACGGCAGAGACGGAAAAATACGCCCACGTGACATTTTTCTTTAATGGCGGTATCGAAGAGCCTTATGAGAATGAAACACGGGTAATGATCCCAAGCCCTCAAGTTAAAACGTATGATATGCAGCCACAAATGTCTGCTCCAGAAGTGGGGGATGTGGTTGTAAAAGCAATCGACGAAGGGATCGATTTTATCGTTGTCAACTTCGCTAATGGGGATATGGTTGGGCATACGGGCAATTTCGAAGCGGCAACCAAAGCGGTAGAAGCAGTTGATGAACAATTAGGTCGTATTGTGGAAGCTGCTAAAGAAAATGATTATGCGCTGGTCATTACCTCCGATCATGGTAACTGTGAAGAGATGCGCGATGATGCAGGGAATATTCTTACCAATCATACCGTCGGTAAAGTATGGTGTTTTGTTATAGCGGATGGAGTAGAGCATGTACATGCGGGAGCATTAAATAATATTGCTCCTACGGTTTTAAAACTGATGGGATTGAAAATTCCCACTGAGATGGATTTACCACTTATTTAAAGGAAAAAACATGAAATTCACAGGTAAAAATGTATTGGTAACCGGTTCAAGTCGAGGAATCGGTGCGGAAGTAGCACGCGTATTGGCAGGGTATGGTCTCAAAGTATGGATCAATTATCGTAGCGGAGCAGCAGCAGCGGATGCCATCAAAGCTGAAATTGAAGCAGCGGGTGGAAATGCGGCAGTGATCGGATTTGATGTGAGCGATGAGTGCTCCTTTGTCGATGCGATTAAAACAATTATAGATGCAGATGGGGCATTATCGTATTTAGTCAACAATGCAGGTATTACGAATGATAAATTGGCAATGCGCATGAAAGTTGAAGAGTTTACCAGTGTACTTGATGCAAACCTCACGTCAGCATTTATTGGATGTCGTGAAGCGATGAAAGCAATGCGAAAGCAAAAATTTGGAGCTGTTGTTAATATGGCATCTATCGTCGGTGAAACGGGAAATGCAGGTCAAACCAATTATGCAGCTTCCAAAGGGGGGATGATCGCCATGACGAAAAGTTTTGCGATTGAAGCGGCAACAAGTGGTATTCGTTATAACAGTATCACTCCGGGATTTATTGCAACCGATATGACTGACGAGCTCAAAGAGGAAGTAAAGGCTGCATTTACCGCTAAAATCCCGATGGGACGTTTTGGTAATCCTAATGAGGTAGCGGAAGCAACGGCATTTTTATTAAGTGATCATGCGAGCTACATCACGGGGGAAACCCTTAAGGTTAACGGCGGAATGTCGATGTAACACGTTGTGTATTAAAGTAATCTGCCTCTTTAGAGGCTAGCTTTAGTGCCTCGTGCTGCTAGCGTAGACAACAGGGATTTTATTCCTTTTGTTGTGACTTAAGTATCAATATGTTATAATTTTACGATTTTACTCATAAGAACAGGAGCTATTATGGCACTTTTGGAAGACATTAAAGAAGTAGTGGTTGAGCAACTTAGCGTAAACCCAGATGAAGTTAAAGCGGATTCTAAATTCGTAGAAGATCTTGGTGCTGATAGCCTTGATGTTGTTGAATTAGTAATGGCTCTTGAAGAGAAATTCGATATTGAAATTCCTGACGATGAAGCAGAAAAGATTCAAACTGTTCAAGATGTAATTAACTACATCGAAGGCAAAAAATAATCATTCATGTTTCGAGGCTGTGGCCTTGAAGCGATGATTTTAAGTGTCGGCTTTGCGGAGCCTATTATTAAGACCATTGAGACGCAGGAGAAAATGTGAAAAGAGTAGTAGTAACCGGTATGGGGATGATTAACGCATTAGGGCATGATAAAGAGAGTTCGTTTAAAGCTATTTGTGATGGCGAATGTGGTATTGATATGATTACTATCTTCGATGCATCACTGCAAAGTGTACAGATTGCAGGAGAAGTCAAAGGATTTGATCCTGAAACGGTAATGCACCCAAAAGAGGTCAAAAAAGCGGATCGTTTTATCCATTTTGGACTCAAAGCAGCACAAGAGGCGATGGCAGATGCCAATCTCAATGCGGAGATGGACAAAGATCGTTTTGGTATCAGTGCTGCAGCAGGTATTGGTGGATTGGCAGCGATTGAAGCGAGTTCTATTATATTAGAAACTAAGGGACCTCGTCGTATTTCCCCTTTCTTTATCCCTTCAGCATTGGTAAATATGCTCGGTGGTTTCGTTTCCATCGAACACGGGCTTAAAGGTCCAAATCTCTCTTCAGTAACCGCATGTGCAGCGGGAACCCACGGTATTAATGAAGCGGCAAAAACGATTATGATCGGCGGTGCAGATCAAATGCTCGTTGTTGCGGCAGAATCAGCAATCTGTGGTGTTGGTATCGGTGGATTTGCTGCGATGAAAGCACTCTCTACTCGTAACGATGAGCCTAAAAAAGCGTCACGTCCATTTGATGCCGATCGGTCAGGATTTGTTATGGGTGAGGGAGCTGCAGCGTTGGTACTTGAAGAGTACGAGAGTGCAGTTGCTCGTGGTGCCCATATCTATGCAGAACTTATTGGATTTGGAGAAAGTGGTGATGCCAACCATATTACGACACCTGCTCCTGGTGGTGAGGGTGCGGCGCGCGCCATGAAAGCAGCAATGAAAATGGCAGGTTATCCAAAAGTTGATTACATCAATGCCCATGGTACGAGTACCAAGTACAATGACTGGTATGAGACGATGGCAACCAAAGCAACATTTGGTGGAGCGGAAAATTGTCCTCCAATCAGTTCAACCAAAGGGCAAACGGGGCATTGTTTAGGTGCCGCGGGTGGTATTGAGGCGATTGTTAGTATTATGGCCATGCGTGATGGTATTATCCCTCCAACGATCAATTATGATACACCCGATCCCGATTGTGATTTGGATATTGTCCCCAATGTTGCCCGTAATGCGGAGCTTAATGTGGTTATGAGCAACTCTTTTGGATTTGGTGGCACGAACGGTGTTGTCATTTTCAAAAAAATCTAAGGGTTTTCCTTGGCTACCTATCTTGATTTTGAACAAAAAATTTGCCAAATCCAAGAGGAAATTATTGCAGCGGAGATCCGTTATGATCATCATGCCGTTACGATCCTCAAAAAGAATTTAGACAAAGAAGTTCAGCAAACCTACGCAAATCTTTCCCCCTATCAAGAACTTCAGCTTGCGCGCCATCAAGATCGCCCTTACGCCCTTGATTACGTCAATATGCTTTTTGATAAAAAATATGAGCTTCATGGGGATCGCCATTTTCGAGATGATCTTGCTATCATTTGCTATCTTGGGATGATTGGAACAGAGAGAGTCATGATTATCGGGGAGCAAAAAGGGCGCGGAACAAAAAATAAGCTAAAGCGTAACTTTGGCATGCCTAACCCTGAGGGGTATCGTAAAGCATTGCGTATGGCGAAGATGGCGGAAAAGTTTCATATTCCTATCCTTATGCTTATCGACACTCCGGGTGCCTATCCTGGGCTTGGGGCTGAAGAGCGTAACCAAAGTGAAGCAATCGCTCGTAATTTACTCGAACTTTCCAATCTTAATACGATTAGCGTCTCTGTGGTTATCGGAGAGGGTGGAAGTGGTGGTGCCTTGGCAATCGGTGTTGCCGATCGCCTTGCAATGATGCGTTATTCCGTTTTCAGCGTCATCTCACCTGAAGGGTGTTCAGCAATTTTATGGAATGACCCCTCTAAAGTCGAAGCGGCAACCAAAGCGCTTAAGATTACGAGTGCTGATCTCAAAGAGTTGGATTTGATCGATGATATAATCGATGAGCCCCTCATCGGTGCCCATCGTGATAAAGTGGGTGCAGCGAATGCCGTTAAGGAATATTTTCTCTCACAAGTAGCATCTTTAAGAAAGCTCAGCGACAGTGAGCGTCTTGATCAACGCTATAACCGTCTTGTTGGTGTGGGTAAATTTTCGGAATAATTCGAGAATTTACCCCCTTCTTTCACTCGTTCACTAGAAATAAATTTCAAGTTCCTTTCTTCTCTTCTTTTATCGGTTTTAACCGTTTCATCCGTGTAGCCTCTTTTGAAAAGGCAATCAGCTCTTCGGTTGTTTGTATATTTTTAGGAACCATCGGAAGTACCTGCTCTAAGAGTTTGGTGGTCGTAATAGCATCGGAGAGGGCGCGATGATGGGTTGCGTCGGTGTGTAGGTCATACATATCATTAAGATAGGCTAGCCCATACCGCTCAGATTCAAATGTCCGCTCTGCCAAATCAATGGTACACAGCTGTCGGTTGAGAAGTCCTCCCAGACCAACACGCTCCATCATGGCAGAGACAAAGTTGTAATCAAATTTTGCGGCATGACCTACGAAAATCGCATCCCCCAAGAAGAGGCGAACCTCAGACATTACATGGGCAAGATGGGGGGCGTTGAGGGTTTGCTCGACGCTAATTCCGGTAATCTCAGCAATGGGATCGGATATCTCGGTGCAATGGACTAAACTTTCGTAGGTGTCAATAATTTTACCGTTTTGAAACTTTACGGCACCGATTTCGATAATCTGATGGTGAGCTGTTTTGGAACCGTTCGTCTCAACATCGATGATGCAAAAGAGTGCATCATCAATAGCACTCAGGGTACTTTGAAATTTATAGCTTTTATTATGAAAGATGAGATTCATCCCTTGAGCACGGAGCATCTCCAAGTTTAGATCATCGCCGATTAATCTTTCAAACTCTTCTTTGGGGATACCGTGCTTTGCAAGACGATTGAGTATTTTTTGATCTAATGGATTCATTGACGAGCACTTTGAATAAAATTTGTAACTTTTTGGGGATCTTTTATCCCTTTGGAGCTTTCTACCCCACTGCTAACATCGACACCATAGAAACCGTACGGCTTAAGTGAAGCGACGTTTTGAGGGTCAAGCCCCCCTGCGAGGATGATTTTAGAGCAGTCAACTCCTTCAAACCATTCAATATTGAGCCGTTTTCCAGCCCCGCCAAAGGCATCGCAATAGGCGTCAATAAGACGGTATTCGTTTGGATATTTCATCACATCTTCTTGATTCTTGGCACGAATGACTTTGAGAGTGGGGAAATACAAAGCGTCGTAAAAATCATCTCTTACCTCAAAATGAATTTGCGCAAGGGTACACCCCGTCTCTAAACAGATTTGACGGATAGTTTCGGGGGTTTCATGGACAAAAAGGGCAACTTTTTCGATAAAAGGGGGAAGTTTAGAGATGATTTCTTTGGCATTTTCAGGGGTGATATAACGGGGAGAGTCAGGATAAAAGACAAATCCAAGGGCATCTGCTCCCGCTTCTATAGCGTGGAGGGCATCTTTGAGATTGGTGATACCGCAGATCTTAATTCTCATACGTGAAGGCTATCAATTGCGATTTTATAATCGTCTGCTCCAAAAACGTAGCTCCCTGCAACACATACATCGACCCCCGCGTCGGCTAGCATTTGGATATTGGAACTTCCTACCCCGCCATCAATTTCAATAAGACAGTTGGGGTTGATTCGATCACGCAAGGCTTTGAGACGTTTGATCTTTTCGACCACGGTGGGGATAAAATTTTGCCCCCCAAACCCTGGATTAACGCTCATCACGAGTACCATATCCAAATCTCCTAATAGATATTCGATCGATTCAGCAGGGGTATGAGGATTGAGAACGATGGCAGGTCGGATTCCAAGAGAGCGGATGTACTGAATCAAGCGGTGAGGATTTTTCTCCTCTTCGATATGAAAGGAGATAAATTCGGGTTTTAGTGGAGCGAAAAGATCAACAAAAAAAGTATTATTTTGAACCATAAGATGAATATCAAGGGGTTTGGTCGCCGCTTTAGCAATAGCTGATACCACAACAGGCCCTAGTGTCATATTGGGGACAAAATGTCCATCCATCACATCCACATGGACGAAATCACACCCCGCATCACAAATGGCACGGACATCACGTTCTAAATTACCAAAATCGGCTGAGAGGATACTGGGGGCGACGAGCATAAAAGACACCTTGTGAAATATTTTTCGTATTTTAGCGAAAAAGGTTTTGGACTACCCTTTGATGGTGTGTTTTAAGTTAATGGATCTCTCATACCATATAAAGTAGAATACATACTATTAAGCTATCTAAAGAGTGAAGAGGAGTAAAGATGAAGTGTGTAGTAGGATTGTTTCTTCTCTCGATAGTAATTTCTTCATCAATGTTTGCAGAGTCATCTACCGAAAAAATACGACTTCAGCTCAAGTGGTTCAGCTCATTTCAATTCGCAGGCTACTACATGGCGTTGGAAAAAGGGTTTTATCGGGAAGCCGGGCTGGATGTAACGATCCTTGAACGTGATCCCGATAAAAATAACATTGATCAAGTTGTTAATGGTGAAGTAGAGTATGGTGTCGCTGACTCGGCCTTGCTTTTGTATCGTGCAGAGGGGAAGCCGGTGCAGATTATGGCATCGATCTTTCAGCATAGTCCCCTTATATTTATTGCCCATAAAGATTCGGGGATTGTAAGCCCCTATGAGATGAAAGGAAAAAAAGTCTCTTACCAAAAAGGGATTGATGATGCTCCTTTACTCGCGATGCTTGAAGATGCCCATATAGCCCCTTCAGATTACACGTATACGCCACTTGATTTTACCAATATGGCATTTATTCGTCATGAAGTGGATGTTATGAGCGCCTATTCGAGCGATCAGCCTTTTCGTATGAAAGAGCTCAAGATTCCCATCACGATTATCAATCCACTTAATTATGGTATCGATTTTTATGGGGATAATTTATTTTCTACGGAAAAAGAGCTTTCAGAACACTCTGATCGTGCTAAACTTTTTTTGGAAGCCTCAATCCGAGGTTGGCGGTATGCTTTAGCCAATCGTGACGAGACCATTTCTGTATTGCGTAATAAATACAATGCAAAAAGCTCCGTGGAGCATTTGAAATATGAAGCACAAATTAGTGAAAATATGATGATGCCCTCTATGGTCGATATTGGTTATACCAATCCTCAACGTTTTTACCGCATTGCCGAAATTTATCGAGCGATGAATAAAGCCAACAAAGCGGATATCGATCGTGCCCTTGAGGGGCTGATCTGGAATCCGTATGAAAAACATCAAATCGATGTTCGATATTTTTATATAGCATTAGCTTTACTTGCCTCTATCGTCGTTGTAACGATTGCTCTTATTATTATTAGCCGTAAACTCAAAGCAATGGTTATTAAGCGTACACGTGCATTGGAAGAACAGCAGATGATGACGGATAAGTATGTCATCATTTCAGCGACTGATTTGAAGGGTAGCATCACATACGTTAGTAAAGCGTTTTGTGATATTTCAGGCTATACGAAAGAGGAGCTAATTGGAAAAGAGCATACTATAATTCGCCACACGGATACTTCCTCATCCCTCCATCAAGAGCTTTGGAAACATCTGCATACGGGAAAAGTTTGGTCCGGAGAGATCAAAAATAGGGCTAAAGATGGGACTATTTACTGGGTACGTATGAATATTGAACCTATCCTCAATGAAGAGAATATCACAATAGGGTATCGTAGTATTCAACAAAATATTACCGATAAAAAATATGCGGAAGAGCTTTCAATAACGGATCAATTGACACAACTCTATAACCGAGGTTATCTTGACAAAATTTTAGACAAAGAGATGAACCGTTTTGGGCGTTACGGAACGCCTATGAGTGTGATAATGATTGATATTGATTATTTCAAAGAGGTCAATGACCTTTATGGACATTTATCTGGGGACAGGGTACTTATTGAACTGGCGCAGATTTTAAAATCAAATATCCGGACAACTGATACACTCGGGCGTTGGGGCGGTGAAGAGTTTATGATTATTTGTTCTCAAAATACTCTTAACGAAGCTCTCCAGCTAGCCGAAAAATTGCGCTTGGCGATTGAATCGTACCCATTCCCGAGAATTGGAACAAAAACAGCCAGTTTTGGAGTAGCGTCTGTTCGTAGTAATGAAAATGAGCTAGGATTAATTCAACGAGTTGATAACGCCTTATATCAAGCCAAAGCGTTAGGACGTAATAGGGTAGAGGGTTAATGATATAAAATTTTGTATCAATAGAAGAGAAGGGAATAAATGAGTTCGAAAACGACATCGATTATACTAAAACTCGAAGAAGCGCTTTCATCTGCCAATACGTTTGAAAAGAAACTCGCGATTATATACAATGTTGTTACTTTTTTGATGAAACATATTTTTATGCAGAATGATGAAAAACTTCCAAAACATGTTTTACACGCCTGTGTAGTTCAGATCATTGGTGTGATGCGGATGTCAAATAGTGTGATGCATCCTCTTTTACTTATAATGAAGAAAGAATATACGACACATCATCACTCCGTCAATGTGGCATTTATGGCCTCCTTAATTGGGAAGGAGATGCACTATACCCATGCACAATTAATTGAATTAACCTATGCAGCTTTATTGCATGATATTGGAAAAATTCGTGTGGAGAACAGCATTCTGGAAAAACCTGCCAGTTTAAGTTATGATGAGTTTGAATCGATAAAGCATCATACACAATACAGCCATTCAATTTTAGAACACAATGGTATTACAAATTCCATAATTTTAAATGCTGTCCTTTTTCATCATGAAAAACTTGATGGATCAGGATATCCAAAGGGACTTTTAAAAAATGATATACCTCCCTTTGCCCAAATAATAGGGGTGTGTGACATATTCGATGCTTTAACGACTAAGCGAACATTTAGAGAGAGCCATACAAGTTATGAGGCGCTAATGATAATCAAACAGGAAATGGCGCATCAGCTTGATTATCATTTAGTCGATATTCTGATCCGAATGTTACATTAATAGCCATATTTTACTACCTGATTAAATTAATAAGTATGATATAATAATCAAATATGATTCCTAAAGGGATATGATGTTAACACTTATTTTACTTCCGATTATCGCTTCAGTTTTTACTCTATTACTCCCGTTTAAACGGGTACATTATTTCATCACTGCTTCTGTTTTAGTAACTCTCACGTTAGTTGCTTTTTCATTTTACAGCTCTACAGAAATAGTGACTTTTCATCTCTCTCATAGCATGAGCTTTTTGATTGTTGCTGCTGATGTCATTTTGCTACTCTATTTTCTCTATCAAGGGATAAAATTTAGGAGTGCTAACGTAATTTTTCTTTCTGCGGTTCAACTGCTCTTATATGGATACGTCGAGTCTATTGCACCAACAGGAGGGCCAGCGGAGATTGTGGTCGATAACCTCTCCAAATTTATGTTTTTGATTATTAACGGTGTCGGTGGTATTATCGTCCTTTACTCTGTCCGGTATATGCGCGATGAGCCTGTATCTGCGACTAAAAAGAGTTTATTTATTGCAGGCCTTCTCCTTTTTCTCTCCATTATGAACCTCATTGTTTGTGCCAATTCGATTCTCCTCTTCTTTCTCCTTTTTGAGATGACGACATTGGCCTCGTATTTATTGATTTCATTTCGAAACGATACCCTCAGTCGTGCTAACGGACTTAAAGCATTGTGGATGAATCAGATCGGTGGGGTTGTGATTTTACTGGGGGCATTGGTCGCGATTGAGGGATATGGAACCGTGATGTTTGATACCTTGCTGAAGAGTTCGGGGGGGATGGTTCTTTTTACGGTGGCGTTGCTTGCTATGTCGGCACTGGTGAAAGGGGCGGCATTGCCTTTCGAGGGGTGGCTATTGGGGGCGATGGTTGCCCCTACACCTGTGAGTGCAATGCTTCATTCGGCAACGATGGTGAAGATCGCCCCGTATCTTATTTTAAAACTTGCACCCGTGTTGGGGGCTACATTACTGGGAAGTCTCCTTAGTGTGACGGGGGCTCTTGTATTTGTGGCAGCTTCGTATCTGGCGCTGTCACGTTTCGTTTTTAAAGAGATATTAGGGTATTCCACCGTGGCTCTGTTGGGTTTGATGATGGCATTGGCAGCGATCGGGACAAAAGAGAGTATGACTCTTGCCATGGTACTGATGTTGTTTCATGCCCTCTCCAAAGCGTTGCTTTTTCTTGCAGCGGGGGTATTGGAAAAACAGTATCATGTTAAAAATATTGAGGAGATGAAAGGGCTGGTGCATAGAGCTCCAAAAACGGTCGGATTTATCCTTTTTGGGTTTATTTCATTGACGTTGCCCCCTTTTGGTCTTTTTATGGGGAAGCTGTTGGCGATAACATCGATTTCATCGCTTCTTCGGGAACGCCCTGCCTTGCTGATTGTCGTATTGTCTCTTGTCATTGGCAGTGCCTTGTTGGTGTTGCTGTATTTTAAAGTTTCCTCTGCGCTCCTCTCTGCCCCTTCTGATATTCTCCCAACACAAAAGGAACATCTGCCGTATGGTTTTAGTATCCCTTTGATATTGCTTGCTTTTTACAGTATTGCTACGGCGGCTGGATTTATTATTATCCAAGGGGATCTTTTTATTGCATGGCTGGCTCTCCCTCTTTTATTGGTGATACTATTGCCGTCGATGGTTCAAAAGATGGAGCGGTATGATCGTATTCAACCCTACCATTGCGGCGAGAAAGAGCTTTTCGATGCAGCATTGGTCTATTATGAGCCGTCGATACGAGTACGGCAAATTATCTATGGGGGTTTTGGAATGTTATTTGTTGCTGTAGCCTTTATCGGAGTCTTATCATGACGTGGATATGGATTGTACTGGCACCGTTGTTGGGTGGATTGATCTACGGAGGGGAGCGAGTATTGCGGGCTCGGATGCAGCGCCGTCAAGGACCTCCCTTGTTGCAGCCTTTTTATGATATGTTTAAGCTTCTTGATAAGCGAACATTGATCCTCCATGCCCCCCATGCCCTGCTGGCAGTTGCCCATTTCTTTGTCTTGTGGTTTACCGTTGCGGCGATCTTTTTGGGGTGGAATTTAATCTATATCATCTTTTTACACCTCTTTGCCCAAATACTCCTCATTCTTGCTGGGTACAGTGTTCGCTCAGTTTACTCCCATTTGGGTGCGAATCGTGAACTGTTGATGGTAGTAGCGTATGAGCCTGTATTGATCTTAGTAGCAGTTGGCTTTTATCTGATTTCGGGTAGTTTTGAGATTACAACGATTCTCCAAGGGGACGGTTACTGGCACCAATTGCCACTGCTTTTTGTCGCACTGTTGATCATTGTCCCTATTAAGGTGAAAAAATCCCCTTTCGATATAGGGGAGGCACATCAGGAAATTGTGGGGGGGATCGAGATCGAGTACAGTGGGGTTTTTTACGAATTTTTGTATATGTCCCGTTTTCTTGAATACCTCTTTATCTATAGCTTTGTTTTCCTCTTTGGTGGTGAGTCGTACTGGCTTGGGGCTGTTTTGGTGGCGGGGGTATTCTTATTGGTTAATCTTGTTGATAATGCGACTGCCCGTGTCCATGCGGCAGATATGGTCAAAATTGTTTATGGTTTTGCGATGAGTTTTGCGATTATCAATATTTTAGGGGTCTTACTATGAAATTCTTTACACCGTTTCGTAAAAAGTCGCCGTGGATTTTGCACTATAACGCGGGAAGCTGTAACGGATGCGACATCGAGATTTTGGCGGCATTGGGACCGAAGTTTGATTTGGAACGGTTTGGGGTGATCAATACGGGAAATCCGAAGCAGTCCGATATTTTTTTGGTCACAGGTCCTGTTACCTACCGCTCTCGTGAGCGTCTTGTTGAACTCTATACTCAAATCCCTGAGCCCAAAGTCGTTGTGGCAGTGGGATCGTGTACAACAACGGGGGGAGTGTTTCGGGGGATGTACAATGTTGAAGATGGGATTGACCGCTATATCCCTGTTGACGTTTATATCCCTGGATGTGCCTCTTCTCCGCAGCTTATCATTGATGCCCTTGTAAAAGCGGGGGAGATTTTAGAATCCAAAAGTAAAGCAATCGAAAAACCGTTTAAACTTTTCGGTGCAATTGAGACGATCGGCAACAAACTCAGCCGCCTTAATATGGCAAAAAAGGTACACGATGATGAAGATTGAGACAACACTCCCCACACTCCTCTTGGATATAGGGGCTTTTTATGAAGCGCATCAATGGCACTTCTTAACGGTTAACGGTATTGATTTAGGAGAGGGGAAGATTGAACTGCAATGGATCTTTTCAAAATACGGGGTCAAAGATGAGGTTGTACTTTACTATGCTCTCAGTGATTATGAGACCCCTGTCCCCTCTCTGACGGGTCTCATCCCCTCATCCATTATGGGGGAGAGAGAGATTGTTGATATGTTCGGATTAAAAGTGGAAGGGGCGCAGAGAGGGCTTTATCTCGATGATGATTCACATCCGCATCCTCTAAGGGGGGAGTCATGAAAAAAACAATTCAGATTCCTCTTGGATCTCAGCATATCTCCCTGCTTGAACCGATTCGATTTAAATTTGAGTGTGAGAACGAAAAGATTATTGGTGTTGATGCCGATGTTGGATTCGTCCATCGCGGTGTGGAGCTGGCGTGTACCCGCAGTTTTGAGTTCAAACAAGTGGGGTATGTCGTTGCCCGTGTTTGTGGACTCTGTGCCATTACCCACTCCCTCTCTTATACATTGGCGGTTGAAAAACTGTTGGGATATGTGGCGAATGATCGGATTAAATATTTACGGATGCTGATGGTGGAGCTTGACCGCATCCATTCCCATATGCTTTGTCTCGCACACACGGCGGAAAATGCTGGATTTGAAGCTCTCTTTATGCAGATTATGGGGGATCGGGAACTGGTGATGGAGGTTCAAGAGGCAATCAGCGGTAACCGTGTTCAGTTTGATTATATCTCCATTGGCGGGGTCAACCGTGATTTGACCTCGGAACTTGTTGATTTGGTACGTAAAAATCTCACGACCCTCTCCGAAAAGATGGAGATATTGACCGGATTGTTCGATAATAACTGGTCGCTCTCCCTTAAATATAAAGGGGTGGGGGTATTGACTCTTGAAGATGCTTATACCTATAACGCTCTCGGACCATTGGCTAGGGCGTCTGGTTTGGCGACCGATGTTCGTGCTGAGACGAGTGACTTTCCCTACGAAGCGTTGGGATATACGATGATGTTGGAGTCAACGGGTGATATTCATGCCCGTAACTTTGTCCGTCTTCGAGAGATCGTTAACTCCATTGCTATCTGTCGGAATATTGTTGATAATCTCCCTATGGGGGAGATACAAGAGAAGGTGAAAGGGAAGCCCAAGGGAGAAGAAATTGTTCGTATCGAGGCACCTCGCGGAGAGCTTTTTTATCTTGTGCGGGGCAATGGGACAAATACGTTAGAGCGTGTTCGCATTAAGACCCCCACCTTCTCAGGGATTCCAGCGATGATGGAGGTGTTTAAAGGATCACAGTATGCCGATGCTCCCGCCATCCTTGCTTCGTTTGATCCGTGTATGTCCTGCACGGCGAAGTAGGAGGAGAGGTTATGTTTAAATCAATGGTCGAAGCGTTTAAAAATCTTTTTAAACCGGTTCGTACGATCAACTACCCGGCCCAAGAGATTATCTTGCCAAGTGGGTATCGTGGATTGATCGAGTATGACAAAGAGGCGTGTATCTTTTGTGACAAATGTGAAAAGGTGTGTCCGCCGGGGGCGATTTTATTTTATCAGCATGAAGAGGGGGAGAAAGAGTACCGTTACAACCCATGGCTGTGCATCTATTGTGGTGAATGTGTCCGTGCCTGCCCCAAACCGCAAGAAGCGATATGGCAAAGTGAAACAAAACAGCAAAGTGCCGTGAAAGAGGATGGTGCCAACGAGGGGTGGTTTGTATGGGAAGAGGCGTGCAAAAAAAGCCGAGAGGCGTATGCAGCAGCGAAAAAAGAACGAAAACCAAAGATGAAAAGTGAGGAACCACTATGCGTATCGTAATTGTCGGAGGCGGGATTGCCGCTGTGTATATAGCCAATACTTTAATGGAACAAGCCCCTGCATCGGAAATAGTGATTGTCTCAGAAGAGGCTCATGCTCCTTATGACCGCATCCATTTATGTAAGCTGGTAGATGATTGTAAATGTATCGATTCTATTGAGCTGGAGCTTCACCCCAAAGTACAGTTGGAACTGAACCAAAAAATCAGTTCAATCGATCCTGTGGGGAAACGTGTTTTCAGCTCTCATGCCGCGTTTCATTACGACAAACTGATTATTGCTACCGGTTCGGTTCCCAAATCATTATTTGATATTTCTCAGATTGAGAATGCGGCGACGTTTAGAAGTCAGAAAGACTCTGAAAAGATTGCGCAAGGGATGGTCGGTAAAAATGTCGTGATCGTGGGTGCTGGTCCTATCGCATTGGAGCTTCTCGATACCCTAATGCGTAGCGATGCACCGCAAAGTATTACGCTGCTTGTACGAAAAAACTATCTCTACTCCGAGGTGATCAGCCGTGAGGCTCTGGCATTGATTCAGGGGATTTTCGAAGCTGATAAACGGGTTCGTATCCAGTTCAACGATCAGATTACAGACAAAGAGATCTCAGGCAATAGCATCACCAAATTGATCACCAATCAGCGTGACATCGAGAATCCATTTCTCATTTTCGGGGTCGGGATCGATCCCAATATTCCGTATGCTCGCGATGTGCTCGAATGCGATAAGGGTATTTTGGTCGATGAGAGGATGCGTACCTCGGATGAGAATATCTACTGTGTTGGTGAGGCCGCACAGCTGCGTGAGAGGGGATTTATCGCCGGACGGGTCAAAGAGTGCACGATTGAGGCCGATGTTGCTATCGCGAACCTACTGGGGGATGAGAGCAAAACGTTTAGGGAAGAGGTTTCCATCGACGGGTTAAAAGTGGGATCATTTTTATTCGCGGATGTCAGCGCAACCGATTTTAATCCCAAAGATCCTGAAAACGAAACGATTTTGATCACCCATGGGGATCGGATCGATCAGTACATCGTCAATCATGATCGGTTGAAGCGGTTTATCGGGATTAACACCAATATTGATCTCCTTGCGTTGAAAAAGCTTATTGAAAATGATTCAGCGATTGATGCGGCGTATCTCTATTCGAATCGTCTGATGTCCGAAAAAGGGAGGTTAATATGCAGCTGTGAAGGGGTGCATGAACAGGAGTTGGTGGAGATTATCCAAGAAAATGCGGTAACATCGTTCGCTGAGCTTAAAGAATATTCCAAAGCAGGGCGAACGTGTGGGCGATGTAAGCAGGATATTTGCTCCATTATCATGGCTACCCCCGTTGATCCGCAAGAAGCGGCGCGACTAAAGAGTGCACGAGAAGCGGCGGCAAAAGAGGCGAAACTTGCAACTGTCCGCGCTCGAATCGAGAAATACAATCGGCTTCATGCGAAGAATCAACTCAGTACGGAAAACTTTGAGGAAGCGATCACCTCATTTGAAATGAATCATGAATTTAATCATTGGGTGTCGATGATTACCGCTTCCATGCACCTCCATCCCGATTTTGAAGAGGTGGTAAAAGAGGGGGTGACACAGCTCAATAAAATCCCTATTATTTGGCTTGAACTCTCTGATTGTTCTGGCAATTCGGAAGGGTTTATCAAATCAGCTCACCCAAGTGTTGATGATTTGATCCTCAAATACATTTCACTGGATTACCATGAATTACTTATGGTAGCGTCAGGAGATCAGTCAGAGATGGCATTGGATTCTATCATCGCCAACGATGCAGGGAAATATCTTTTGATCGTTGAGGGGGCAGTACCGTTGGGTCTGGATGGGAAGTTTTTACGAATCGGTGCCAAAGGGGAGACGGGATTGGAACTACTTCGTCGTGTTTCTGCCAATGCGTTGGCTGTGATGGCAGTGGGGTCGTGTGCCTACGACGGAGGTGTCGTTGCCGCTGCACCCAATCCGACGGGTGCGGTCGGGGTTGCTGAAGCGTTGGGGAGAGCGGATATTGTTAATCTTCCGGGGTGTCCTGTCAATCCGATCAATATCGTGGGGACACTTTTGCATTATATTATGTTCGATGAGTTTCCCAAACTGGACGCGAAAAATCGTCCCGAATGGGCGTATGGGTTTCGGGTACATGATAACTGCGAACGCCGAGGACATTATGATGCGGATGAGTTTGTCCTCGAATGGGGAGATGAAGGGGCAAAAAAAGGGTGGTGTCTCTTTCAAATGGGGTGCAAAGGACCGTATGCCGATCTCAATTGCTCTCTCGTGAAGTTTAATGAGGGGACGAGTTGGCCCGTACAAGCAGGGCATGGATGTTTTGCGTGCGGGCAAGGAAAAATAGCGTTTGACAGTTATGCCAATCAACGACCGTTAAAGGAGAAGCCAAATGAGTAATCGAAAAATTGTGATTGATCCTATCACCCGTATCGAGGGGCACTTGCGAATCGAGGTGGAGATAGATGAGGAGAATATCGTTCGTGAGGCGTGGGCATCGGGGCAGTTGTTTCGAGGGATTGAGACAATTGTAAAAGGGCGCGATCCCAGAGATGTGGGGCTGATTGCACAACGAATATGTGGTGTGTGTACGAATGTCCATTATCGTGCCTCCATTAGTGCGGTGGAAGATGCGTACGGTATCACGATTCCCAGAAATGCTGAGATTATCCGTAATCTGGTGACGCTCTCCCTGTTCGTCCAAGATCATATTGTCCATTACTATCATCTCCACTCTCTTGATTTTGTGGACATCACCAGTGCGTTGAATGCCGATTGTGTCAAAGCCTCTGAGGAAGCAAAAGAGTGGTGTGACCATCCGTACCGAAATTCACCCGAGCATTTACAAAGCATTCAAGAGAAGCTAGGCAGTTTTGTCAAAGCAGGGAGATTGGGACTTTTTGCCAACGGATATTGGGGACACAGTGCCTATAAACTTACCGCTGAGCAAAATCTTGTTCACATGAACCACTATCTCGAAGCGTTGACCCTTCAGCGTGACCTCTCCAAAGCAGTTGCTATTTTCGCAGGCAAAACCCCCCATCCTCAAAATCTTGTCGTTGGAGGGGTGACAAGCGTTGCCGATATGCTCAATCCTCAACGGTTGAACGATTTTCTCTTTATCATCAAAGAGGTTCGAGAGTTTATTGAGCGTGCGTATATTCCTGATATGATGATGATCGTTGATGGGTATCGAGAATCGATTGATGCGGGCGAAGGGCGCGCAAGCGGGAACTTTATGGGGTGTGGTGGATACCGTTTTGGTGAGGGGCATGTGCTTTTTGAGAAGGGGGTGATTCGAGGACATGATTTTGACCATATTGAGGTGTTTGACGAATCGAAAATCACCGAAGAGGCATCACGCGCATGGTATGAGAATGATGCACCACTCTCACCGTACGAGGGGGAAACAACACCATTTTACACCGATCTCAATGATGATGGAACTCTTAAAAGTGAGGGAAAATATACGTGGGTGAAAGCCCCTCGCTACGATGGTGCCGTGATGGAAGTGGGACCATTGGCGCGGATGATTATCGGAGTTGCCAAAAAATCGCCTATTATATTCCCTTATATGGAGCGGTTTATGCGCAAAACGGGGATGGAGTTAATCAATTTTTCCACCACGGTAGGGCGTAATGCGGCACGTGCAGTTGAAGCGCAAATTTGTTGCGATTATTTGTTCGATATGATGAGTGACTTGATCGAAAACATCAAATACTATGATGAGACGACATGGACGAAGTATATTTTCGAAGAGTTGCCAACCCAAGCAAAAGGGAGAGGGCTTTTCGAAGTACCAAGAGGGGTATTGGGTCATTTTGTCCGCATCGAAGACTCAAAGGTCGCTAACTATCAAGCCGTCGTCCCCACAACATGGAACGCTTCTCCCAAAGATGCCAAAAATAGTCGAGGTGCCTACGAAGAGTCGTTAATCGGTCTCAAACTTTCAGATCCCTCTGCCCCATTGGAAGTGCTTCGTGTTATCCATTCATTCGATCCATGTTTGGCATGCGCCGTTCATGTGATGGATGTGAGCGGGATGGAGCTTTCACAGTATAAGATTAGGGGTGGGTGTCCAATTTGAGTATAAAGGTTATTTGCTAGGCTACCATTTTTCTATTATATGTCGCATTAAGAAAATAGATTGTATTAAATAGGATTAGACGCTACTGTAGGGTAATGAGTGGGTAAAGTGCCTATTTTAGGGATGTTTTAGAGATTATTTAGACTGTATTTGAGGGAGTTAAAAAGTAACGTGGCGTCCGGGATTGAATAACCCATATAATAGGGACTTTGAAAGACTTTATAACTTTAAATGTACCAATATACGAATACGTATAAAAATTTAGAAAGAATTTTTATAGATTGTTTGTTTTAGCAGAAAATTTAGGTATTTTTCTGTTTTGGGATTATTTACTTTGTGTAAAGCTACCACATTGAGATTATATGGTAGAAATATTTAAAAAAACTACCACATTAAGATTATATGGTAGTTTTCCTACCATATCCCCTCACCCAATAGCGCATATAGTTTAGGATTGATATAGATGACGGTACGCGATCTTTTTTGAGAAATCAGTATGCCAATTTTTTCGAGTTCTTTGAGATACTTGGCTGCCGCATGTCTCTCAACATCCAAAACGACTTCAACATGAGCTGTTTTAGTATAAACTTCGGTAAAAATAGCATCGATCAATTCACGTTTATAGATTTTTGGCAATTTTGCTTTGACTTCATTTGCAGTTTCATCTACAAGCTCTTTGATTGACTTAGCTTTCGCCAGTGTTCGAACGGCTGTTTCTTCAATGCCTTTGAGCATATACAAAGTCCACTCTTCCCATGCGTCGCTGACTCGTACTTCTTGTAATAAGCGATAGTAGTCACTTTTATTTCGGATGATATAACCGCTCAAATAGAGTATCGGGGCATCCAGTAATCCCTCAAGGCAAAGATAGAGAATATTGAGTATACGCCCTGTTCGACCATTTCCATCGTAAAACGGATGAATCGATTCAAACTGATAATGCAGTATCGCCATTTTAATCAAAGGGTCTAATTCATCGGGCTCGTTGATTTGTTTTTCTAGGTTGGCGAGCAGTTTATAAATCATCGCCTCATCTTGGGGGGGAGTGTAAACAACTTCTCCCGTTTTAGCATTACGAAGTACTGTGCCGGCTTGTTTTCGGATACCAGCATTATTGCCAGAGAGCTCTTGTTGAATGGCAACAATATCATTTGTAGTTAAGAGGTGGCGTTGTTGCAACTGAGCAAAACCAAAACGCAAAGCTTTGCGGTAGTTCAAAACCTCTTTGATGTTATCAGGAATATTTTGTGATTCGATTGCTAAAGCTTCAAAAAGTTCATCTTGAGTGGTGATAATATTTTCAATTTCTGAACTATCTTTTGCTTCTTGGAGCGTAAGGGAATTGATGAGTATCTCTTTATTTGGGATTTGATCGGCAAACCCTTTTAGCTCTGCTAACGCCTTATGTGCTTTGGAGAGTTGTTTCAGTATGGATACAGTTGCTGACGTCGGAAACATCCGGAAAGCGCGTCGGTGAACATTCGGAAGGTGCGACGGAAATGATTCGGAAGGCTCAACGGTGAGTATTCGGAAGAAACGCTAAAAATTCCGACGCGATTTAGCGGTGGGAAATCGTCTC
>JAPLGM010000024.1 GCA_026390165.1 Campylobacterales bacterium | reverse complement strand
TTTACATCTAAACAAGATTGAAAATATTGGTCGAAAAATGATTGATACAACTTATGATTTGGGTGAATCTTTAGTGCTATTTTCAATGGTGCGTTTGAAATATGGCATTGTTAAATGGTGATTAGTATTGGAATGGGCTATAAAAATAGATGCATTAGATGAAAATCTACGAAGTAAGTTATCATAAAAAAACTAGATTCCTATCCAAGTTTTAATTTAGTCTGTTTTTAGAATATCAAATCGTTGTAAATATATTAACAACTAAATTGTAGACACCTTTTATTTCATCATGCATTGTCTTGATTTTTATACATAGATAAGCCACAATAGCACCCAATTGCAATACATTTTCAGCAGAATAACCGTCAAGATATTTATTTTCAATCTTCTAAAGTTATGTAGTTTATACTGTGTTTTAATGCTTTAAAAAGTAGTAAGTTATAGCAAAGAGGGACTAAAAGGAGGATTTTCTTTACCCGACAAACCGATAGCCGATTCCCGTTTCGGTGATAATCCATTTCGGACGGGCAGGATCGGTTTCGATCTTTTGACGCAGTTGATTAATGAATACACGAAGATAATGGGTTTCACTTTGGTAGCCAACTCCCCATATCGCTTTGAGCAGCCAAGCATGAGTGAGGGCTTTTCCCTGATTTTCCATAAATATACGGAGAAGTTTAAACTCTTTTGGAGTTAATTTTATAAGCTCGTCCTCTATACTCACAATTCTATTAGCTATATCCATACGCATTGATTCAGCAAGTAAAATCGGTGATGCTTCCTGTCTAGGAGGAACGCGACGCAGATTCGCTTTTATACGGGCAATTAGTTCGTTTGCATTAAAAGGTTTGGTGACATAATCATCCGCCCCCGCATTAAGAGCAGCTATCTTATCTGACTCATCATGAATAGCCGATACTACAATGACGGGAGTTTGTTCATCTTCACGATAACGCTCTAAAAATTTGACACCGCTCATATCCGGTAATCCCAAATCGAGTAAAATCAAATCAAAATGCTCATCGGCTCCTTTTTTTAACCCCTCTTTTGCCGTTGATGCGCTCTCCGTCATAAATCCTGCAAAGGCTAAGGTCATTGCCAATAAACGGCGTATAGAGGGATCATCATCCACGATTAAAATTTTAGGAGTCATGATTCACCGCGCAGTGTCACCCGAACACAAAAATAGTCATTTTTCAGCTCAATTGTTAATGTTCCGCCGTGAACCTCGATGATGTTTTGCGAAAGACGCAAGCCGATACCTGAACCTGGTTTTCCTATCGCATTATCAAGTCTACCGGGGGTAATGCCAAGGGTGGCGATGGTGTCAGCAGAGGGGAGATCGCCGTTATTGCAGATAACCAAAGAAATTTCATTAAAAGCGGAGGTGATTTCAACACGCACCTCATCACCGTATTTAAACGCGTTGTCCAGTAAATTGCCGATTGCCAATTGGAGCAAGGAAATATCAGCCAAAAGGGGAGGAATATCGGGTGAGAAGGAGAGTTTGGCTTGTCGATGCCAGTCATTTTCGGCTATGGCCAATGCCGATGAGACCACTTCTTCCAAACGAAGGGTTGTCTTATTTAGAGGTGTTTTCCCTTCGCGAAACCGCGCATTAACGAGTAAATTATCGATTACTTTTTCCATCCGACGAGATCCCTCGACAATGGTTTGAACCATTGCCTCTTTATCCTTAGCTTCAAGTAAAAATTTGGGATTTGATAAATTGCTGGCCGCACCTCGAATCAGGGTCAGAGGTGTTCTAAGTTCATGCGACAAGAGATCGATTAAACTTTTTTGCATTGTTTCACCGATTTTATTTTCTTTGAATCCTTTCGTTATTACATTTAATATCGGTCCCGTCATAAAGGTGGTTACCAATGCCATAATGACAAACATCGTAAAGAGTTCGGCGGAGAGTATCCCCATCTCATACCCGATATTTAAGACCACCAACTCCATCAGCCCCCGCGTGTTCATCAGAATTCCCAATGCGAAGGAATCCCGCCAATTGAATCCCATGAATTTCGCAGCCAACGAACTTCCCAATAATTTTCCGGTGACGGCAATAATAATAATCAATCCGCAGATAAGCCACCCATCGCTCGTATTGAGCAATCCGATCTCAGTTCGAAGCCCAGTAAGGGCAAAGAATAAGGGGAGCAATACGAGGAGGCTGACGTATTCCAAGCGCGGTGCGATCAATTCTTTAAGCCTTGAGGTTGCCGAGGAAGGCATCATCGTCCCTGCCATAAAAGCACCGAAGAGAGCGTGAATACCGATCGATTCGGTGACCAGCGAAGAGATGAGGAGTAAAACCACAATGGCCGACATGGCGTTCATACTGAGTCGCTCGTTCTGAGTACTCCCAATTTTTGCGAGAAGGGGGCGAATACCATAAAACATAACGACAACATAGAGAGCGATAAAGAGCAACAAAAATAAGGAAGAGCCCAGCGTTCCCGAAATTGAGAGGGCGATAATAAGGGCTAGGATATACCATGCGGTGATATCATCCGTCGCGGCGCAGGTAATCGCCATCGCACCGTAGCTGGTATCGGTGAGATTTTTTTCTTTGATAATACGAGCAAGGACAGGAAAAGCAGTAATACTCATGGCAATACCGATAAAGAGGGCGAACGGCATGAACGAGACATTTTGCGGAGCAAACAGTGGATAAAGCCAGTACGATAAGACTACCCCCAAGAAGAAAGGGAAGATGATGCTGGCATGACTGATAAATACCGATGCACTCGATTGTTTTTTGATCTTTTCAAAATCAAGTTCCATTCCGACAACGAACATAAAAAATATCAGTCCGAGCTGACTGATGAGGCTGAGATTTCCCAAGGACTCTTTTGGGAATAAGAGGATGGAAAATTCAGGAAAGAATAGCCCTAACAACGATGGTCCCAAAACGATTCCGGCGATAATTTCTCCCACAACTGTAGGCTGTGCGACAAAGGAGACTAAAAAACCAAAAAGACGGGTAGCCACCATAATCACAACAATTTGAATCAGCAAAAGAGCTAAGGGATGGTGTAATTGTTTCAAGAAGTTTTCGATCCAACCTGAACTTAGTGTTGTATGGGGCAGAACGGTATACAAGAGAGTAGCACTTTCTAGGGCGCTTCCTTCATGAAGGACATAGGCGATTCCACTACCGAAGAAAACGATAATAGCGATATATAAAAGGAGTGTGTTTTTCATGCCGAAAGTGTAGCGCAGATCATGTCAGGAAAGTATCAATTTATTGTTCAACTCTCATCCGACAAACCGATACCGCCCTACACCATTCTCATCAAATTTTTGCTCTACGCGCAACCCCAATAAGTTTTTCGTGAGGGAAATTGTAAAAACTGAGAAAATTGGGCGACAGATCTTTGATCATAGCAAAGATTTTCCAAAAAATATTATCCGATACAATCTCCTCATCTCCATAAAAAATGGTTCGCTCATTAATATTTCGTTCTAGCAATAACTTCTCAACATCAAGTTTTTCCATATACCCCGGATGTATAACCAAAAGATCAAGACCTTCTCCCAAAGGGGAAAGCTTACTGAATATCCCGTGCGGTTCATGTGTCGTTTTGATAATGACGATAATATTATAATCGTAAATAATTCCGTTTTGAAACATCGTTTTGGCGATATAAGCAGGGATAGCATCAGCATTACGGGCAAAGAATAGAGCCGTTCCAGAGATATGATCCCCGTCTCTGTAGCGCTTGGAATATTCGTCTAAAAAAACGTCCTTATCCACAGGGATCATAGAAGCATAAAGTCGCTTTTGCCCTTTGGTATAAAGGATAATGATAAACAGCGGAACGGAAGCAATAATCAGTGACCAATATCCGCCATGGGGAATCTTCATCCAGCTGGAGACAAAAAAAGTGATGCTCATCAAACCGGTGAACATCGCTATACTCATTTTGAAATACTCACGTTTCACCATAAAAATCATACTCATTAAAATGCCGGTTATACTCATCGCACCCGCTACCGAGAGACCGTATGCTGCGGCCAGTTTTCCCGATTCTTCGAAAATAAAGAGCATTGCGACAACACAGACAAATAAGAACCAGTTGACCGAACCGACATAAATCTGACTTCGCAGCTCATCAGAGGTATACTGAACATTGAAATGCGGGAAAATACGGGTGGTCATCGCCTGATAGAGTACCGAAAAGATCCCGCTGATCATCGCTTGTGATGCAATAACCGTTGCCATAACGGCTAACAATAAGAAGGGAACATATAAAGCAGGGGCGAGTGTATGAAACATCTCAAAAAATGGGCTTTTTAGTGCTTCGGGATGGGAGAGGAGAAATGCCCCCTGCCCGTAATAGGATAATATCAACGCTACTGACGCAAAAAGCCATCCTTTGAGAATCGGCAAACGTCCTAAATGACCCATATCAGCATAGAGCGCTTCCCCTCCCGTCGCACATAGCAACACATCGGCCAAAATAACGAAAGCGATAAAAGGGTGTTCCATAATAAATTCAATTGCGTAGAATGGGGAAATCGCGCGGAGAACCTCCGGATTCTGAAACACAAAGTACCCCCCCACAATGCCAAGGGCAAAAAACCATATGACCATAATGGGACCGAAGGCACTGGCAACTTTTTCAATCCCCCTTTTCTGAACGACAAAGAGTGCAAATGCAACCCCTGCGGCAATGACCAAAAGTGTCAGCTTGGGTGTCTCCTCATAACCCGGGATCAATGCAATCCCTTCCACGGCGCTTAGAATACTGATTGCAGGGGTAATAACACCGTCTCCGATCATCAACGAAATCCCGACAAATCCTAGCGCAGTAACAATTGCGGCTAAACGTGTCCCTTTAAGATATGGAAGTAATAGTTGTACGAGTACAACCGTTCCCCCCTCTCCGCGCTTGGAGAGGCTAGTTGCCAACCATGCGTATTGGACAGTGACCAACATAGTAAGGGTCCAAATAATCATAGAAAGTATTTGAAAAATTGTCTCTTTGGTAGGCTGTACGAGGAGTAAGATAACCGCGAAGGTATAGATGGGACTGGTTCCAATATCTCCATATACGACCCCCAGTGATTTGATGACCATCATCTCACTTTTAATGCGCTCTTTTAATGTCATTAATATCCTTGAAAATTGAAACTATATTTTATTATAGATTGTATCACATAAGCTTTCTATCAATAAGGCATAAAGAAAATATCAAGAAAGAGCTAAAAAGCATAAATATAATATCAAAATATTATTTTACGCTATGAACACATCGCGGATGACACTCTTGAGCAAAACCCAAACCAGTCGTTTTCATCCCATTTGAAAAGTCGATAAAACCTACCCCACTCTCCGGTTTTTGTATTGTGCTCCAATAACATTCTGAGCTTGTATGATAAAAATCGGAATACACACTTGGAGTACGGCGCATATCGACAATACCTGATAGCTCTTCGATCGTCGGTAAACGCCACTGATTCATGCCATCAAGATTAAGTATTTCACAATATGCCATAGCTATTTTAAAACTCATTTTTTGACTGGATGAAAATTCATCATCTTCCCATATCAACTTGGCTGTAGGTTGTAATACAACATGTTTTTTAACATCCGAAACAAACTCCGCACCTAAAAGTATTTGTGCCGTAAATAGTAACATAAACCACTTCATTGTTAAATCTCCGTTCTGCGTGATACCCCGATGAGTTTTTCATGGGGAAAGTTATAAAAACTGACAAAATTTGGGGAAACATCTTTAATCATGGCAAAGATTTTCCAAACAAGATTGTGCGAAACGATCTCTTCGTCACCGTAAAAAATAACTCGTTCATTGATATTTCTTTCCATCAAAATTGTCTCAACGTCGAGTTTTTCCATATAACCCGCATAAATGATCATCTGATCAAACCCTTCGCCCAACGGAGATATTTCACTGCTTATCCCGTGTGCTTCATGGGTGGTTTTGATAATGACCATAATGTTGTAATCGTAGATGATCCCGTTTTGGAACATCGTTTTGCCGATGTATGCCGGAATTGCATCCCATCTGCGGGCAAAAAACAACGCCGTCCCGTTGACACGATCACCCATACGGTAACGCTTCGAATACTCCTGTAAAAAAAGCTCTTTTTGAATCGGTTTCAACGATGCGTATAAACGCTTCTGCCCCTGCGTGTAAAGAACAATCAACAATAGAGGTACGGAAGCGATAATCAATGACCAATATCCGCCATGGGGAATTTTGAGCCAACACGAGACAAAAAATACTATGCTCAATATTCCGGTCAGCATCGAAGCTGTCATTTTTATATACTTTTTTTGGTACATAAAAATCATCGTAATGAGTACACCTGTGATACTCATCGCTCCGGCAACGGCGAGACCAAACGCCGCTGCCAGTTTCGCCGACTCTTGAAAAATAAAGAGTATGGCGATGACACACACGAATAAAATCCAGTTGATAGAACCGATGTAAATTTGACTGCGCATTTCATTGGACGTGTATTTAACATTGAAATGGGGGAAAATACGGGTGGTCATTGCCTGATACAAGGCTGAGAAAATTCCGCTGATCATCGACTGTGAAGCGATAACTGTCGCCATAACCGATAATACGAGAACCAATACGTATAAAGAGGGAACAAGCTGATGGAACATCTCGAAAAACGGATTATTTCGTAAATCGGGATGGTCCAGCATAAATGCCCCTTCTCCCAAATAGATCAATACCAAGGATAGAAAAACAAAAATCCACCCTTTGAGAATCGGTGTTCGTCCCATATGTCCCATGTCTGCATACAACGCTTCCCCACCCGTCGCACACAGAATGACATCCGCTAACACGACAAACGCGATAAACGGATGTTCCATGACGAAACGGACCGCATACAACGGGGAGAGTGCGTTGATGATTTCAGGTGCTTGGAGGAGATAATACCCTCCAGTAATAGCAAGAGCAAAAAACCATATCACCATGATGGGACCAAACGCGTTGGCAACTTTTTCTATTCCTTGCTTTTGAACAGCAAAAAGGGCGAAAGTAATCCCAGAAGCAATCAACAGTGTTGTTAAGCGCTGCGTATTCTCATACCCAGGGATCAAAGCAATCCCCTCAACCGCACTGAGTATACTAATTGCCGGAGTGATAACGGCATCACCGATGAGCAGCGACACCCCGACAAACCCCAAAGCACTTATCAGTGCTGTTAACCGCGCGCCCTTGAAATAAGGGAGCAGTAGATGGACCAATACGATGGTTCCCCCTTCTCCCCGCTTGGAGAGACTGGTGGCGAGCCATGCGTATTGGACAGTGACTAGCAGGATCAATGTCCAAATGATCATTGAAACAACTGAATAAACTGTTTGCATAGAGGGAGGTATAAAAAGAAAGATTACGGCAAATGTATAGATGGGACTCGTTCCTATGTCACCGTACACGGCTCCCAGAGACTTGATCACCATCATCTCATTTTTGATCCGTTCTCCTAATTTCATCTCTATCCTTTTATGCGCTGAAACTGCATAAAAATTATAGTTTTTTTCGTATCAGGTGAATCTCAGGATAATGGCAAAAGATATAAAGAAAATATTAAAATAGTAGTGGGCTTATTCTTCATTCGTTTTTTCGCAATTTTTATTGTAGTATTCACCCGGAGATGTAACTTTTGCCAAAAATCTAAGGATAAACAAAAACACCAAAACACCACTAAAAATAAGAATATGGTAATTGGTGCTACTTGCAAATAGATCAAAAATACTATTGAAATCTTCTTTGTTTATTTTCACAACATTTACGATAAATTCCCTAAGAGCCAAAATAATAAAAATATCTATTAAAACTCTCAGTTTTACTCTATTTTCATAAATAAAACCTCTTAAAACCCTTACGATTTCTAAAAATATCATAAAATAAAGTGCATAAATAATAACTTCCATAATCAAGCCAAAAATAGAAGCTATTAAAAGCAGTACAGCAGCTAGCAAAACCTCTAAATGCAATCTATTTTGAAAAAACATTTTTACTTTTTCCATAATTTTCCTAAGTTAAAAAATTTAAATCACAGCAACTTATCCAAGATGGATGAAGTGATTACTCTATCGTTGGCACTTGACATCGATACCCCATCCCCGATTCAGTAACGATGTATTGCGGCATCGAGGGGTTCTCTTCGATTTTTTTTCGAAGCTGTGCCATGAAAACACGCAGATAATGGGTCTCTTTTCCGTACCCTCTTCCCCACACATTTTCCAATACAAAGGTATGGGTCAACACTTTCCCCCTATTTTTTGCAAACAGAGCTAAGAGCTCGAACTCTTTTTTCGTCAGCTTCACCGCTCTAGAATCAATCGTAACAGTTTTGTTTACAAGATTGATCGTAAGTTTTCCAATCGAAATCTCATTTTGAATGGACTCATCTTTTTCTCTGACACGACGGGAAAGTGCTTTAATCCGTGCGATCAGTTCGCCGATACTGAAAGGTTTTGTCAAATAATCATCCGCACCCATCTCCAACGCTTCAATCTTTTCGCTCTCGATATCACGTGCGCTGACGACCATAATCGGTACCTCACTGAACATCTTCGCCTCTTTGATAAACTTCTTGCCATCCCCATCGGGGAGACCGAGATCAAGAAGCACCAGTGAAATAGGATTTTGGGAGAGGGCCACAAGGCCAGATTTGATTGAACCTGCTTTGATGAGTTCATATCCCGCTGCACTCAAAGAAATACTCAACATTTTTTGGATTCCGCTATCGTCTTCAACTACTAAAATAGCTCCCATATTTACTCCTCTTGTGAATTCATTTGCGAATCGTTTGACTCGATCGGGAGGGTTATCGTCAATATAAACTCGCCGTAACGTTTGCTTGCATTGATACTCCCCTTATGTGCCTGAATGATCCCTCTGATGATTGAAAGCCCAAGACCGGAACCTTTAATTTTCGCCGACATCTCCGCCCGATAAAATTTATCAAATATATTGGAGAGTTCAGACCCCTCGATATCGCTGGGGTTAGAAACACTCATGAAAAGATGAGTTCCCCTCTTGGCGGCATGAACCTTGACCTCTCCGGCCTTTGAGTATTTTAACACATTATCAAAGAGGTTGATCATTGCCTGTTCCAGTAATGAAAAGTCCCCTTTGATCGGTGGGGAATCGACATCAAAGCTGAAGGTCACATCGCTACGCGGATGATGTTTCAATGCTTTTTGATAGGCACTTCCGATAATATCGTCTACATCGCACCAGTCTTTTTTCAGATGGATCAATCCGTTTTCCAATCGTGCGAAATCCAAAAGGTTTTTAAGAATCCGCTCCATCTCAAAAGCACTCTCTTCGATATTTTCCAATAACTCTTTTTCGGATGTATCGGAGATGGTTACATCGGGGCTGTTGATGGTACTAACCGATCCAAGAATCGCCGCCAGAGGGGTTTTCAGCTCATGATAAACGGAGTTAAACAATACCGAAGTCAGTTTTTCTGATGCTTCGATCAGTTTGATATGTTGGTTTTGTCGAAAGAGACCGATACGCCATAACGATACGGCAAACGTATTCATGAATGCCGACAGCAGTTCATACGTCGGAGCATCCAATACTGGTAACTCAACCGCAACGATGGCTACGGTTTTATCAAACGCTTTTGAGGGGAAATAGGTCATTTCGACATTGGGCAACGTATTGGTGAACTTTCCGGCACTTTCGCCGTTGCGATAGACCCATTGTACGCACGCCTGATCATTTGGAGAGAGGCGATACACCTCACACTCATTACGACTGAACATCTCACTGTTCACAATGGCGGATGCGATTTTGAGTTTATCAGATTCATCAGGAATCAGCACCATCGTTTTCGAATCGAAAATTGCATGGAGTTTTTCTACTGCAAATTTTGAAGCGTCCTCCTCGTTTTCAAAATCACCCAATCGTGAGCTGAGTTCATAGAGGCGTCTAAACCGGGTCTCTTCGCTTTTAATCGCCTTGTTTTTTGCTTTGATCCCATCGGAGAGTTTTCCAGAGGTATAACCGACAATCAAAAAGATGATAAACGAAAGGGTATAGCGAAGATCATTGACACTAAACGTATAGTAGGGTTCAATAAATAAGAAATCAAAGAGTAATACCCCGGCCAAAGCCGTGAAAAACGAATACGCCACACCATAACGGACTGCGGTGAAGAGCGTCACAAGGAGGTAGAGGAGTGTGATGTTGACAATACCTAGCATCTCTTTGGCTATAAAAGAGATGCCTGTTATGACCACTAACATCGCCAGTGAAATCAGATAATAGCGGAGATTATTGGACATCCCCTCAAAGGGTTTGATTTGTTCAAAAAAAGAGGGATGTTTTTTTTCAAACGGGACAATGTCAATAATACATTGAGGCTTCCGATCCATCACACTTTTTGTCAAATTGGGAAACAATAAACCGAAAAAGCGGCTTTTAGGTCGCGTCATAACCAGCTCAGTAATGCCGTACTCCTCGATCGCTTCGATCACCGCATCGGTTTTATCTCCCGAAATTTTTGAGATAATGGTTGCCCCAAGCCGTTCGGCTAGTTTGATATGCTTGCGTATTCGCTCACTTTTTTGGGAATTTCCGGGAGCATCGGAGGTGATTTGCAACGCGATCAAGGGTGCTTTTAACGAATCACTGAGCCGTTTGGCATAGCGAACCGCGTCCATTGACTCTTCCTGATGATCGATACAGACCATTACCGTGTTGGTTTGAGAGCGTCTGCCGTCACGTTTGGCAACCGAGTATTCATTAAGTTCATCGCTCACTTTAAGTGCCGCTTTACGCAAGGAGAGTTCACGCAGTTTACTGAGATTTTGTTCGGTAAAAAAGTTATTGAGTGCCGATTCGACACGCTCTTGTGGATAGATTTTGCCATTTTTGAGCCGCTCGATCAGCTCATCGGGGGGGGTGTCGATGAGCCGAAAGCTATCTACCCGCTCCAGTATGCTATCGGGTACCGTTTCGACGACCCGAACGTTGGTGAGAGAATAGACGATGTCGTTGAGACTCTCGATATGTTGGATGTTCATGGTTGAGATAACATCGATTCCATGGGAGAGGATTTCGAGGACGTCCTGATACCGTTTTTCGTAACTGGAGCCTTGTGTATTGGTGTGGGCGAGTTCATCGATCAGTACCACTTCGGGATCACGTTTGAGGATCGCATCGATATCGACTTCGCCGAATTGGGCTCCGCCGTAACGGATCTTTTTGGTGGGGATGATTTCCAGACCCTCTGCCAACGATTCGGTTTCGTCTCGCCCGTGCGCTTCGAGATAGCCGACGACGACATCGATGCCGCTTTGTTGGAGCTGACGCCCTTTTGAGAGCATTGCGAATGTTTTACCGACTCCGGCAGCGGCACCGAGATAGAGGATAAAATTCCCCTCCTCAGCTTGTTGTACCTCTTCGAGAAGCCTCTCGGCCTTAGATTTTAACTTTTCCAAATTCTCTATCTAATGTTAAATTTAATGTAACGACATTTACTTTTTCTTCCCCTATGATACCCCAATATGGCTGTTGAGCATTTTTATGGATAGCTTCTATCATTTTGGACTCTTCAACTCCTCGTGCTGCGGCTATTCGTTTCGCCTGAATCGTTGCATTTGCCACCGTGATATGGGGATCGAGACCGCTTCCGCTCGTCGTTACGGCATCCATCGGCACTTTCTGCGTATTACTTAGATTATTTTCTGCGCGATACGCTTCAACCCGTTCTTTTACCGCATCATGCAGTTTTTGACTGGTATAGCCCAGGTTTGATCCACTTGAGGATGCCCCATCATATCCATCCGCTCCCGCCGCAGATGGGCGAGGATGAAAGTACTGTGGCTGGGTAAAATTTTGGGCGATCAACGTCGAAGCGATGGGAGTTTTCCCCTCATACACCAAAGAGCCTTTTGCTTCAGGTGCAAATGCGCTGTTACCGATGGCATATATCGTAAATGGATAGGCGAGTCCACATATCAATGCCAAGCCACTAAACACTATAACCGATTTTTCCAATTCTTTAAACATTGTTTCCTCCTTATGCCAAACCAAGGGCACTAATCACCATATCGATGAGTTTAATCCCGATGAATGGGGTAATAATCCCCCCTAAACCGTAAATCGCGAGATTACGACGCAATGCCGCCTCTTCGCTTTGAGCTTTAAACGCCGCACCGCGTAACGCTACGGGGATCAACGCCACGATAATGAGGGCGTTAAAAATAACCGCCGAGAGGATCGCACTTTTCGGACTTGCCAAATCCATGATATTGAGGACCGCAAGGGATGGAAAAATAATAACCGCCAATGCCGGAATGACCGCAAAGTATTTCGCGACGTCATTGGCGATACTAAACGTCGTCAATGCTCCGCGTGTCGAGAGGAGCTGTTTGCCCACTTCGACAATTTCGAGCAGTTTTGTCGGAGAACTGTCGAGGTCGATCATGTTTGCCGCCTCTTTCGCCGACTGCGTCCCGCTGTTCATCGCCAAACCGACATCGGCTTGTGCGAGTGCCGGAGCGTCGTTGGTACCATCCCCCGTCATCGCGACGAGATACCCCTCTTGTTGATATTTTTGAATGAGACGGATTTTGGTCTCCGGTGTCGCTTCGGCGACGAAATCATCTACCCCCGCTTCCGCCGCGATTGCCGCTGCGGTGAGAGGGTTATCTCCGGTAATCATCACCGTCTTGATCCCCATGGCGCGCAATTCGGCAAATTTATCTTTAATACCGGGTTTCACGATATCTTTGAGCATCACCACACCGAGGATTTTGCCATTTACTGCGATTACTAGCGGAGTAGCCCCCTCTTTAGCGATTTTTTCGCAGATTCCACGGCACTCTTCATCGAGTATTCCGCCGTAGTTTTCGACAAATTTAGATACCGAGTCCATCGCCCCTTTGCGGATATGGATATCCCCGACATTCACACCGCTCAGACGGGTATCGGCACTAAACGCAATCCACGTCTCTTCCCCATCTAACACTACAGCCTTAGAATCCATACTCTCAGCTAACGCAACGATACTGCGTCCTTCCGGTGTCTCATCGGCTTTGGACGAGTAGATTGCATAGGAGAGAAGTTCGCTTTTGCTGACACCGTTTAGAATGAAAAATTCACTTGCCATCCGATTTCCGAAGGTAATCGTCCCCGTTTTATCAAGGAGTAACACCGAAATATCTCCCGCCGTTTCGACTGCTTTACCGCTCGTCGCGATGACGTTTTTACGTAACAGTCGATCCATCCCCGCGATTCCGATTGCACTGAGCAATCCGCCGATGGTGGTAGGAATTAGACAGACAAACAACGCTACGAGAACGAGGAGTGAAAAGGAACTGTCAAAATAGCCTACCAACGGTTGCAATGTTGCTACGGCGAGCAAAAAGATCAAACTAAATCCGATAAGAATCAGGCTGAGGGCAATCTCATTCGGAGTTTTCTGACGTTTTGCCCCCTCTACGAGCATAATCATCTTATCGAGAAAACTCTCACCCTTTGCCGCTGTGACCCGTATTTTGATCCAGTCGGAGAGCACCGTTGTCCCCCCCGTTACCGAACTACGATCCCCACCGCTCTCACGGATAACGGGAGCAGATTCACCGGTAATCGCACTCTCGTTGACACTCGCAACCCCTTCGATCACTTCACCATCAATCGGGATCAACTCACCCGCTTTGACAATGACCATATCCCCCTTCAGCAGTAAAGAAGCGTCAACCAATTCTGTTTTAACGCCTCTTATACGATTGGCTTTTAGGTTGCTCTGTGTTTGACGCAAACTCGATGCCTGTGCTTTTCCTCGACCCTCAGCTAACGCTTCGGCGAAGTTGGCGAACAAGACGGTAAACCACAGCCAAAAAAGAAGCTGTAGATTAAACCAAAAGTCCGCAGGGTCAAAATGTCCGCTAATAAATAGAACCGTACAAAATGCTGAACTTAGCGTCACGGCAAAAATCACCGGATTTTTAATCTGATGTTTCGGATTGAGGCGAATAAACGACTCTATCAATGCTTCTTTAAATATTTCGTTGTTATTAATTTCAATTGCTTTTTTCATACTATTTCCTTAGAACAGCTTGCCGGATAACATGAGGACATGCTCCGCAATCGCTGTAAACGTCAACGCCGGTAAAAAGGTCAATGCACCCAAAATAAGAACCGTAAAGGCTAAAAAGATCGTAAATGTCATATTATCGCTTCGTACCGAACCCGATGAGAGGGCATACGTTTTTTTGTTCGACATACTTGCTGCAATCGCGATCATCGGGATAATCACTCCGAAACGCCCGATGAACATTGCTATCGCCAATGTCACATTGTAAAACGGTGTATTGGCAGTGAGTCCTGCAAATGCACTTCCGTTATTCGCCGCCGCTGAGGTGTAGGCATAGAGTATCTCTCCCAACCCATGCGGCCCTGCGTTGTTTAGACCCGCCAATCCATCGGCGCAATTTGCCGCTATAGCTGAAAAGCCCAAAATCGCTGCCGAGGGGAGAAGCAACGCGATGATAACCGCTTTGATCTCATACGCTTCGATCTTTTTGCCCAAATACATCGGGGTCTTTCCAACCATCAAACCGATCATAAACATTGATAACAGGGCGTAAATCATCATCCCGTAAAATCCTGCACCGACACCACCGAAGATCACCTCTCCGACCATCATCTGTAGCATCAAAACCCCACCGGCGAGAGGAGAGAAACTATCATGCATTGCATTAACCGCACCGCACGATGCCGCCGTTGTTACGGTTGCAAACAAGCTCGATGCACCCAGAGCAAATCGTACCTCTTTACCCTCCATACTAGGTCCCGCTTCGACACCAAGCTGTGTCAACATCGCGTTACCTTGTGATTCGGCATAATAGGTAGCCCCGAGTGTCAGCGCAAACAATAACGCCATAGCACCAAAAATCGCAATCCCTTCTCTACGGTTTCCGGCAAATTTACCATACGCAAACAACAGGGCAATAGGGATCAAAAAGATAGAGAATATTTGGATGAAATTGGTCAGCTCGTTCGGGTTCTCAAACGGATGTGCACTGTTAACATTGAAAAATCCGCCACCGTTGGTTCCCAACATCTTGATCGATTCCTGACTCGCTACCGGCCCCATCGCAAGGGTTTGTTTCACACCTTCGATAGTTGTCAGCTCTACATAGGAAGAAAACGTTTGTATCACACCTTGAGACATCAAAAATATCGCATACACGAATGCAATCGGTAACAAAATACGCAATGTCGTTTTGGTCGTATCAACGTAAAAATTTCCGATCCCTCTGCCTGTTAGACCGCGCATTAATGCTACGGCGACGGCTGCACCTGTTGCCGCAGAGAGGAAGTTTTGGACACTTAAACCCGCCATTTGTGAAAAGTAACTCATTGTACTCTCTCCGCCGTAGCTTTGCCAGTTCGTATTGGTCACAAAACTGATCGCCGTATTGAGTGCCAAATGCCAACTCAAATTGGAGAAATTTTGCGGATTAAGTCCCATACCACTTTGAAAATAGAGGATAAAAAAGAGGATAAAAATTCCGAAGAGATTAAATACCATCAATGAGAGGGTATATTCTTTAAAACTTTGTGATTTTTCCGCCTTAATTGCGCTGATACGAAATAAAGCGTTTTCAATCGGGGTCATTACCGAATCAAGAAATGTTGCATGACCGTCATATACTTTATAAACATAGTTTCCAAGAAAAAATCCGAAAACAACTACCGTGAACGCAAATAACGCGAACAAACCCATATCCAAGACTTCCATTTACAGCTCCTCAATCTTTACAAGGGTATAAACGAAGTACAGTAGCAATGAAACCGCAAGCGTTGCGCCTACAATCATATCAATCATCATCTCTGACTCCATTACAGAATAAATTTCAACTGGTATCATATCCCCGAAGGCGGTCAAAAAAAGCTCAAATAAAAGGACTATGACATAAAGAAAAAATCAAGATTTTGATATCTAAGATGATAAAAGAGAAAAGAGGTATAAAGAAGAGTTTCCCCGAAGGGAAAAAGATTAAATACGAGCGTAAGAGACGCTGATACAAGCGTTAAGTGCAGAAAGTTCTTTAAGCGTTTTATCGTTGACGGCAGAATCGACAATGATAACGGCCAACGCTTCGCCGCTACGATTTCGTCCAAGACGGAAATCGGCGATGTTAACACTATGCGCTGCAAGCAACGTCCCCACTTGACCAATGACACCTGGTACATCGGTATTTTTGAAAAGGATCATATTCCCCTTCGGTTCAACGTCGACACCGAAACCGTTGATATCGACGATTCGCTGTACATCGTCGTTAAACATCGTCGCGCTGATTTCAATCACATCTTTATCGGTTGTAAGACGTACAGTGATAAGATTTTTGTAAACAGGACTTCCAGAAAGCTCTTCCGTGTCAACTTTAATCCCCCGCTCACTAGCAACAAAATCAGCATTAACATAGTTAATCGTTTCACCTGATGTTTCCGCTAATGCACCCACGGTTACAAAGGTAGCAAGAGAAGTAACATACTGGGCAATATCACCACGCCCACATACTTTGATGGAGATGATCGGTGCTTTGTTGATCTGAGATGCTAAGAAACCAATTTTTTGCCCCATCTCAAGAAATGGTTTAACAAAAGAGGGTATTTTACTTTCATCAATAGGGAGATTGAGGGCATGAGGATAAGCTATCCCTTTTGCTGCTTCAATCGCTTGCTGCGCCGCTTCAAGCGCAATACCCAGTTGAGATTCAAACGTATTAGCCCCGAGGTGAGGAGAGACACAAATGTTATCGAGATCGAGCAATTTGTTGCTGGTTGCTGGCTCTTTGTTAAAAACATCAATCCCCGCAAAACGGATTTTTTTGGATTTAAGCCCATCATACAAAGCATCTTCATCGTACAAACCGCCACGTGCACAGTTAATGAGGACAACACCATCTTTCATTTTGGCAATCTCATCCGCACCAATCATTCCAATGGTCTCTTTATTTTTAGGGGTATGAATCGTGATAATGTCACACGCTAAAATATCTTCAAAATTGGTCGTATACTTAGCTCCGACATCGGTTGCTTTTGACGCATGGATATAGGGATCATAGGCGATAACATCCATCTCAAAAGCTTTCGCACGGATACCGACACGACTTCCAATATTACCAAAACCGATAACGCCCAGTTTTTTGCCCTTAAGCTCATAACCGTACCATTTTTCCCGTTTCCAGATACGTTGGTTTTTCAAGTGATCATGAGAATAGGGAAACATACGCATACACGAAAGAATATGGGTCATCGTCAGTTCAACCGCAGCGATAGTGTTAGCCGTAGGGACATTCATTACAATAATTCCCTCTTTTGAACACCCAGGAATATCAACATTGTCAACACCGACACCAGCACGAACAACCGCTTTTAGCTTCCCTCTAGCCGCCGCAATAAACTTTTCATCCACATCTGTAGAACTTCGAGTAATTGCCACATCCGCAGTTGCTACGACATCAAGCAGTGCCGTTTTATCCATATCGGCTGCGAAAATCATCTCAATCTGGTCGTCTGAACGAAGGAGATTAAGCCCCTCTTCATGAATATGATCGCAAACGACAATTTTAAATTTTTCCATGGGGTTAGTCCTCTTTAAAGCGGCGAAAGTGTCGCTAATATTTGATAGATTTTAATTTTATTACTCAGCTGAAAGGGTGGGAGGCTGCACATTGGTTAGATTATCATCGGTTTGCAGTGTAAGTTCATTAACGGGATATAAATACCCTTTTTCATCACTTACCGTTAAATCATTGATCCAACCTCGTGAGCGTTCCTCAACATTCACAGGTGTATCCTGTGAGTATTGTTTCTCCTCTTCAAGAGAAACTTTTGGATTTATTTGTATCATAAATACAACGATAAAAATCGCTACGGTAATGGCTATTATTGGAAATAGCCAATACACGAATCGTCGCATTCAATCTCTATCTCAATTTATCTTTAATCAAATCGCCCAAGCTGTTGCTCTCGTCATCATTAATTTCATTGAGCATCTCTTGATCTTTAATACGCTCTAATTTACGTACTGAAAGACGGATACGATCACGTTTTGCATCAATAACCAAGATTACGGCTTCAATCGTTTGCCCAATTTCCAGCTCTTCTGGAATCATTGGTGAAAGATCTTCATTACGAATAAGAGCGTCAACGCCCCCTTCGAGTGAAACAAATACACCGAAATCTTTAACATCACGAACGGTTGCCGTAACGACTTCATTCATCTTATGAGTCGTCGCAAATTTGTCGATTGGGCTCTCTTCAAGAGACTTGCGATTCAAAGAGATTTTTTCATCTTCGGTGTTGATTTTAGCGATTTTCACTTCAATTTCATCACCGACTTTAAGTGTCTCTTTACATTTGACATTTTTATCCCATGAAAGATCTTGATTATGAAGCAACCCTTCAACCCCATTAATTTTGATAAATGCACCAAAATCGGTCAATGATGTTACGGTTCCTTTAACGATATCACCTTCACGTGATTTTTTCAAAAATTCTTCAAACGGTTTTGGTTGAAGACGTTTGTACGAAACACGTAACTTATGGGTATTTGAATTAATTTCAATTACTTCAACATCAATTTCTTGACCCAATGTTAAATAATCTTTAGGGTGTTTAATATTTTTATCCCATGTGATTTCAGAGACGTGCAAGAACCCTTCAATATCGTTACCCAAGTCAACAAAGATACCATACGGCTCGATGTTACTAACAGTTACTGTAATGGTATCACCCTCTTCCAATGCTTCTTCAACCTCTTTCCAAGGATCCGATTGTACTGCTTTTATAGAGAGAGAAAGATGACGCTTGTCTTTATCGTAAGCAATCGCTTTAACGGTTACGATGTCACCCTCTTTGTAAAGTTTCGATGGATTAACAGGTCCTTTATAGCTGATTTCATTGTAGTGAACCAATCCATCAATCCCGCCAACATCAACGAACATACCGTAACTAGTAATTTTCTTGACGGTACCTTGGATGATTTTATCCTCTTCCATCAACGCATCAATAACTTCTTTTTTACGTTTACGTTCATCATTGAAAAGTTTACGACGTGATACAACAATCGACGCTTCAGCAGGATCAACTTTAACGACTTGTGCTTTAATAGTTTTACCGACGACTTGATCGGTTTCTTTGAATGCAGCAAGTGAACGCGGAAGGAAAAAGTGAACATCATCTGCTTCGAGAAGATAGCCACCTTTATTTTTCTTCGTTACCAATGCTTCAATCACAACCGACTCAAAGTCTTCTTTATGAAGATTGATAAACGCTAAGGTTTTTTCTTGCTCAAGCACTTTTTTATAGGAAATCTTAGGACGCTCATTATAGTGTCCAATAACCATTACAGTGATTTTATCACCAACGTTGAAGAGAAGTTTTCCTTCTGCATCACGAATCTCATCGAGAGATAGAATCCCCTCAAGCTTTTCACCAACACCCACTAATGCACGGTTCTCATCCTCTTGGATCTCTACAACTTCACCCTCTGTAATGCGTGTGGATTCTTGCTCTTTGAACGATGCCTCCAGCATTTCAGCAAAATTTTCTTCTTCATACGCTTCGTTATCAAACGCCATGCCTATTCCCTTGTAACTAAAAATTGGCTAATTGTAGCGTAAAAATGCTTTCTTTAGGATAAGAATAAGGATTTTACGAGTTAGATAAGACTTTAATACGCTCAATAACAGCTTGAATAATCCAATCAGGGGTGGATGCTCCGGCACTGATGCCGCAATAATTTTTTTTCTCAAACCATTCTGGTTTTAAATCTTCATCACTTTCAATGTGATAACTATTCATGCATCCATCTAAAGCAATGGAATAAAGCTGCTTCGTATTAGAGGAGTTTTTTCCCCCAATGACAATCATCACATCTGCTTCTTTAGCAATTTTTCGAACAGCATCTTGGTTCTCAAATGTTGCATTGCAAATCGTGTTAAAAACACGGACCTCTTTATGTGAGATCATTAATTTTCCGATGATACGCTGATAATCTTCAATTCGACGTGTTGTTTGAGCCACAACTGCCACTTTTTCCCGTAAAACTAAAGCATCCACTTCATCCGCTGAATTTACAACATACGCCCTTTCCATGGCGTAGCTTTTAACCCCTTTGATCTCGGGATGCAATTCATCACCAAAAATCAAAATATCATACCCTTGTCCAGACATCTCTTCACAAATTTGCTGCGGTTTCGTAACGTATGGGCAGGTTGCATCAATAACATTAACCTTACGCTCATGCAAAATCGCTAACTCTTCTTTTGGAATACCATGCGTTCGTATAACTGCCGTGTCACCCGATTTAAAACTCTCCAAATTTTCACTCAATGCAACGTTAAAATCACTCTTCAAACGCTCGATTTCATTCGCATTATGAATCAAAGGTCCATACGTTGTTGAATTTTTATTCTCTTCAGCAATTTTAATGGCACGTTTCACCCCAAAACAAAACCCGTAACTCTCTGCTAGCTCTATCTTCATAATTTTACCTTGGTACACTGTGTAAGTAACTCAAAAAAGTTTGGAAATGAGGTGTTAATACACTCAATATCTTCAACGTCCATCCCACATCGCAGTCCCGCGATACAAAAGCTCATTGCAATACGGTGATCACCATGACTATTAACAATGGCAGAATGTAATTTTCCACCCATTACACAATACCCATCAGGATACTCTTCTGTAATAATTCCACAAAGATTCAAATTATCGACCACCGTTTTAATCCGATCCGACTCTTTTACACGAAGTTCTTGGGCATTTCGTATACTGCTTTTACCCTCGGCACATGCCATAGCGATGGAGAGGGCAGGAAGTTCATCAATCAGCCATGCAATATTTTCGGATACAACAACTGCTTTTAAAGGGGCATACTTCACGGTGATATTACCAATAGGCTCGTATTTTTCGCTGATTAAGTCATACCGAATATCTGCACCCATACGCTCTAGTACTTTGAACGCTTCGATACGAGTCGGATTAAGTGTCACACCCTCAATAATCATAGATGAATTGGGAGTGATAGCCGCCGCAACAGCAAAGAAAAAAGCACTGGATGGATCTGCTGGGACACGGATAGAAAGGGGGGTAAGAAGTTTTTCAAGTGGCCAAATTTTTGTCTCAAGAGCGTTACGTTCAATATGGGCACCCATACCCACTAGCATTCGCTCTGTATGATCACGGCTAAGTTCAGGTTCTCGAAACGTACACACCCCATCAGAACGAAGTGCTGCAAGGATCATTGCACTTTTCACCTGCGCGGAAGCTACTTTTGATTCATAATTAAATGCTTTCAGAGATGCACCACGGATGGATAGAGGAGCTAAATCACCATTCTCACGTCCATCAAGCTTTGCGCCGATAGCACGAAGCGGTTGCGTTACCCGTTTCATAGGACGACGTTTGAGATATTCATCCCCCGTAAGGATAAAATGTCCCTCTGCCGAGGAGAGGAGTCCACAAAACAGTCGCATCCCCGTCCCTGAATTTCCACAATCCAAGATTTCTGATGTTTCGTGTATTCCATTTGAGCGAATAGTAATAACCGATCCATTATCACGAATCTCTGCACCTAACTGCCCTATAATTTTAAGGGTATTGAGGGTGTCTTCAGCGCGTAAGAAATTTTCAATCTTACTTTCACCCTCCGCTAAAACAGCGAACAGTGCACACCGATGGGAAATCGATTTATCCGCAGCAATGGCATCACTCTTATAATTAAACGATTGAGCAGGATAAACCTTAGCAGACATCATCGCAAACCTACCCCTAACTCTTCATTCAGTCCCTTCAGAATAGACTCCATTGCCACCGTAATCTCCTCCTCCTCAAGAGTTTTTTCCATTGACTGGACAACAAAACGGATACTAAGACTTACATTATCACCTAAGGCATCGGATACATAACGATCCACAGGATAAAAACGTTGTATTTCCACACTCGCATGCTTCACAATAATCGCTTTTATCTCTTCATACTGTAAGGATTTTGGGACAAGTAAGCTTAAATCCCTAAAAGAGGCTTGAAATTTGGAAAAAGGTTGTGCTTGAACTAAGCCGTAGGGAAGCGCATCCATCTTAACTTCACACATGAATGTAGGAGAGAGATCAAATTCAGCTTCGATACTTGGATGTACTCGGAAAAGTTCCCCCGCTTCAGCCCCATTTATTATTATTCTTGCACACATATAGGGATGCGCTAATGTATGGATAGGGGTATATGCCGACATCTCAAAAGAGCCAATAATATCCGAAATTCTCTGAGCAAACGTTGCTAAATCAATTACAGGCGCTTTCCCTGCATTCGAAAGTTTTTCCCCCATTGATCCACCGGAAATAATAAAGGCAAGCCGCTTACTCTCGATACGATTCGTATCAAACACCATTCCACTCTCAAATAAAGCAATCTTTTTTTGATTAACTTTACCATTTGCACTCGCTGAATTTAGTAATCCGAGCATCAGCGTTGGGCGCAAGGTATCGAATGTAGCGGTAATCGGATTAAGAAGCTCCATCTCTTTTTGGGTACATTCAAATCCAAAACGCTCACAGAGGGAGCGTTCATTAAAGACAAAATGGACACTCTCGAAAAATCCGCTCTGGGCACAACGCTGTCGAAATGTCCGAATTTTTCGATACGTCTCTAAATCATCTGTATTTTGATTCTTTTCAGTAAAAACCAATGCTTTTGAAGGGATATTATCAATCCCGACCATACGGACAATCTCTTCGATAATATCTTGCTTATTGAGAATATCATGGCGGAAGCGAGGAACAGAGATCGCAAATGTTGATGCTTTAGGTTTACTGATTCCCATCCCTAAATTTTTCAAAATTTGGGTCAATGTTGTTTTATCGATTTTCATTCCGATAAACGATTCAAACTCCCCCTCATCCATCGTCACTACACGTGTTTCAGATGAAGATTGTACCTCTAAATTCCCACCATAAATCGCCGATTGTGTATATTTTTCGAACAGTCTCATCACATAACGAATACCCATTTCCAATTCTGGTTCACTGCCGCGAGACGTATGATAATAGTGAGGACAACTTACTACTTTCGTTTCACCCATCTTTTTGGCAATTATATCAGGGGAAATATAGCTTGCTTCGATGATAGCAAGCCCAGAATTAGCTAAAAATCGCCCTTCCTCACGTTGTGATACACCCACAATAGAGAGTTTTTCTTTTCCATACAAAGCCGCATACCCATTTTCATCATGAGAGAGGGTCATAACCGATTTTCCAGTTCCTGTCTCTTCTAACATCCCAAAAGGGTAAGCACGTAAAACTACCCCTGTGCTGTGCGTTGCATACTTCAATAATGTATCCATGATGGAGAGAGAATTTTCTTCTAAAATTGCCATACGTAATGTAATCAAGAAAGGGACACTGAGTTCTTTGATCTCTACTGCACCAAACAATAATTCAACATCGTACGTCTCAGCATGCTGTAGCTGTAAAATACGTCCTATCCCGAGACGCCCCTCTTGTTCTAGTTTTTGAGTACTTTCGCGAAGTTCTTTGTTAAACGCTGCACTCAAATCACGCGCCACGCCATGAATACTCAAACAGTCACCGCGATTAGCAGTCAGTTCAATTTCAATAATATCATCATTGAAAATAGGATATGCACTTAACTCTTTTCCCGATTCAAGGAGACCAATACTAGCATCGAGGATCATAATCCCCTCACCCATAGAGGGCAGACCAATCTCTTTAGACGAACAAATCATCCCATAGGAATCCATTCCGCGAAGCTTCGCTTCTTTAATAATTAATCCACCTGGGAGTTGTGCCCCAACTGTTGCCACTGCGACATAAATACCGGCACGAACATTTGAAGCACCACAAACGATTTGACGTACATCGGTACCGACATTGACCTGGCACACATTAAGTTTATCGGCATCGGGATGCTTTTCACAACTCTCAACAAATCCAATAACAACGCCCTGAGGAACATTAATTACATCATGACGATCCACTTCCAAGCCGATAGCATTAAACGTCTTTAGCAATTGTTGCGTACTTACAGCACTGAGATCAATCCATTCATTTAACCAATTTTTTGTAACGATCATCTAAACTGCTCCAATAATCTAACATCACCCTCAAACAATGAGCGCAAATCTCCGATACGGTGAATCAACATCGCAAACCGTTCGACTCCCAGTCCAAATGCGTAGCCACTAACATTTTCATACCCAACGGCCTTAAAAACATTCGGATCGACAATACCGCATCCAAGTACCTCAAGCCAACCTGTTTTTGAACACACACGGCATCCACTTCCGCCACAAAAAATGCAGCTGATATCCACTTCAGCAGAAGGCTCTGTAAACGGGAAAAAGCTGGGACGGAAACGAACATTTATATCCCCAAACATTGTTTTCAAAAAATCTTCAAGGATAAATTTAAGATTAGCAAAAGAGACTTTTCCCTCTTCTTCGACGACCAGTCCCTCTACTTGATGAAACATCGGGGTATGAGTTAAATCGTAATCTCGACGAAACACTGACCCTGGTGCAATCATCCGGATGGGTGGTTTCGTACTCATCATTGTGCGAATCTGTACTGGGGAGGTGTGAGTACGCAACAATTTGGCATCTTTGAAATAAAATGTATCTTGCATATCACGTGCAGGATGGTATTTGGGAAGATTTAATGCTTCAAAATTATGAAAATCATCCTCAACCATAGGTCCCGTTTGAACCGAGAAATTCATCGCCACGAAATATTCAACGATACGATCCATCGTCTCCATCACAGGATGAAGAGATCCACGTTCACTGACAGGTGAGTAAAGACTAACGTCTATTGCTTCTCCCTTCATAGACGCATTTAAATGCTCCATTGCCAAAAAAAGCTTTCGATCAACTAATAAAGCGTTCAATCCCTCTTTATGGATATTAAGCTCTTTTGCAAATGCCCCTTTTTCTTCATTAGGAACATCTTTCATACGAGCGAACTCAGCGTTCATAATCCCTTTTTTTCCAAAAACGGCGATCCGAATCTCTTCGATTTTATCAATCGAGTCAGCCGATTTTATAGCGTTATACCACTCTTCCAAAGCCTAATCTCCATCGTTTATTATATTAAGTAATTGTAGTGAAATCTCTTTTACAATAAGCTTCAAGGGAATACACCTATGCTACAATGTGGGAAAAAAGAGGTTTAAAATGTGTATCTTTTGTAAAATAGTCGACGGAGAAATTCCTTCTAATCTCGTCTTTGAGGATGAAAATTTCTTTGCATTCCATGATATCAACCCAAAAGCACCCGTCCATGTGTTGGTTATTCCAAAAAAACATTACGATAGTTTTAACGATATTCCAGGAGAATTAATGGGAAAAATGGGGACGTTTATGCAAGGTGTGGCAAAAAATTTAGGAGTCGACGAAAGTGGGTACCGCATCATCAGCAATATTGGTGAAAACGGCGGTCAAGAGGTGGGGCACCTTCACTTTCATCTTCTTGGTGGCGCCAAGCTTAAATGGGGACATTTTGCCGACGCCGATCCAAAAGACTTTTTTTAATCATTTCATCAGAAAGAAATCTGCCTCGAAGAGGCAAGCTTTAGTGCCTTAGCGGCTAGCGTAGCCCAATGGATGTATTCATTGGGCGTTCAAAATTACGCATTACACCCTTCTAAGCTACCGAAATCAACGGCACTTCCGCCACCGCTTATCATGGTCTCATTTTCGCGAATTAGTTTACCGTTATGAACAATCGTATAGGTAATAGCTGTACTGTCACGAATTGTATTAATCGTCGAACAATAGGTCTCCAAACTCGCCATAACCCATCGGGCGGCGAGTATATCGTCAGCATCTGAATTAAACCGGTATTCAAGATGAAGCGAGTTAAACTTTTTGGGGGCACTCTCATTACGCACAACTTCCCCATCCACTTCAAGATTGGTAACTTCAAATCCCTGTTGCTTGGGTAACATCACAACATCCGTTGCACTGCACGCAATAATCCCACTTAAAAAATATTCAATTGGTGATATCTGCGGACAATCAATTACAAAGCTTGATTTTTCAGTTTTTGCCTCGAAACGCATTCCCTCCTGATGAGTTACAGTGATTTTCATTTTATATCCTTGAGATAATTGTCAAAATACATAATTTGTTCTAAGGTACGTACTTCAGCCGTCCCACCTTGAGAGGTTCGGGCATTCATCGAGTGTTCGATACTGAGATAACGAAGAACATCCTCTTTGATACGTTTGTCAATCTTATGGAGCTCTTTATACTCAATCTCACTTAAATCGATTTTAAGAGCTTCCGCACGAGCAACCGCCTTTCCCGTAATAAAATGGGCTTCACGAAAGGGGACACCGCAATGCTCCACCAAATAATCGGCTAAATCGGTGGCACTGAGGTGACCCAATTTACACGCACTTTCCATATTTTGAGGTTTGACTGTCATCGTTTTAAGGGCTTCACGTAGAATCTCAAGAGAAATTTCAGCCGTTTCTACACTGTCAAAAACCCCCTCCTTATCCTCTTGGGTATCCTTGTTATACGCGAGTGGCAACCCTTTCATAACGGTGAGGAGTCCCATAAGATTTCCATACACGCGACCTGTTTTCCCGCGTAAAAGTTCAGGAACATCGGGGTTTTTCTTTTGTGGCATGATTGATGATCCTGTCGAATACTCATCCGAAAGCTCCACAAAACGAAATTCATAACTTGACCAAAGAATAATTTCCTCAGAAAGACGCGAAATATGCATCATCAAGGTAGAAATATTAAAAAGAATTTCGAGGGCAAAATCGCGATCACTAACGGTATCAAGACAGTTAATACTGACCGAATCAAAACCCAATGTTTTTGCTGTCATCTCACGATTAATATTGTGCGGCGTTCCAGCAAGGGCGGCGCATCCAATAGGGGAAACATTATTGCGGATATACGAACTCTCAAATCGTTCAATATCACGCTTAAACATCGTAGCGTATGCCAATAAATGAAACCCAAAGTTAATCGGTTGTGCGTGTTGCAAATGGGTCATCCCCGGAAGCAGTGTTGTTGTATGAAGGCGTGCAATATCAATAATAGCACCCATTAACGATTGGATCCCCTTGACGATTTCACCATTTTTACGTAAAACATAACGACGAAAATCAAGGGCAACTTGATCATTCCGGCTACGTGCCGTATGAAGTTTTTTTCCTGCTTCACCAATGATATTTGTTAACCGTTTCTCGATTGCCATGTGTAAATCTTCATCGCCGATTTTCCACTCAAAGGATCCTGATTCAATTTCACTAAGTACCTGAGCCATCCCTGATTCAATCAATCCCAGCTCATCGTGCGTCAAAATTCCCTGATGTGTCAACATTTGAGCATGAGCAACCGACCCCTCAATATCTTCACGATACAATTTTTGATCAAATAGTATAGATGCATTAAAGTGTTCTAATAATGACGATGCATCTTGCGCAAATCGTCCCGACCACATTTTTTCCATGGTATCTCCAAATAATATAAAAGTAAAGTATTTTAGCGAAGTTTGGTTTAGAAACCATTACCGAAACGGCAATGATAGAGGGGAATTAATTGCAGGCGGGGACGTTTCCACTGTCTTTAGCGTATTCAACTAAGAAATCTTCCAAATGCTTCGAATCTTTTATAAATTTACGATCATTGAAATAACTCCATGAGGCTTCTGCTTTTTTGGAAGTAAGGTGAATGTCAGCAAGTTTTTCACCTTTTTTGTCCATAATTTTTTCCCATGTTTTCATATTCTTTGAGGCAGCAAGCTCTTGCCCGCCACTATGACAACCCTTGCATGAGTCCACATAAACCTTTTGCCCCTTATACACTGCTGCGTTAAGAGACGAAATAGCTGAGATCAATAAAAGCGAAATAAGGGTACTAATTTTAATCATTTGACGGTAAGTTCCTCTTTAAATAAAATCTAATTTTATGGTACATTAGCCATTCTAATAGAGAGCTTAATAGCTCTTAGAGCTGATATTTTTTCTCTAATTTTGGATCTAAATCCCATAAATGAAGCGATTTTAATTTTTCAACAACTTCTTGGGTACAATTCACATCTCCCGGCCATTCACGCTCAAATCCATCGACACGAGTCTTATCGGTACCGTCTATGGATACAATTTTTCCACTTACAGTTATATCTCGCCCCGCATCAATATTATTCGCAACCCTCCATAAGAGCATATAAGGATTGTCCAAATCATTTTTTGTAGCGTCTACCAGAACAACGATACGAATATACGCTTCGAGTGATGATAATTTTTCAGCAATTTTGGCACATGAGTCGATTTTATTCACACTTATCACCGTGATCGGATTCGCCGTATGGCGCATGTATTGTGCAATACTTTGAACTTCAGGAACAAGGGGTTGTATCCGTCCTAAAAGATCTAAATTCTCTAATGTATCAGGTTTTTCAAGTGAATACGATGCCGTAAAATCAATTCCTAATTTTCCCCCTACAAGAGCCTCAGGGCTTGAGTGATCCAGAGCATCGGTAATCCCTTCAGAAATAAAGAGGCACTTGGGGACAAAACGGTTCAGTGCGTAAGTCCATAAAGCAACATAGTTTGTCAACTTCGGCGCATCTTCAGCAAAAAAGAGGGCATGTTTGACAAAACTCATCTGTCCAGAACCCCAAAAAAGGTGCATAAACTGTTTCGTATGCCCTTTATATAACGGCTTCATTTTCGCTAAGATAAGATTATGGAATACACCATTTTCTGGCATATGATAATCGATCAAATCCGCCGCATTGGTTTTGAGTAGTGGCAAAAATATCCGTTCTGTTGCCCAGCCCATGTATTTATCTTCCAAGGGCGGTTTGCCCACTACTGTTGCAAGATAATAAGGTTTTTTACGGTTTGTAATAGCACTCACCTCCATCACAGGATACGGTTCTGCCAATGTGTAGTATCCTGTATGATCGCCGAAAGGTCCCTCTATTACCAGTTTTTCAGGATCAACCCACCCCTCGATAACGAAATCCAAATCCTCTGGAATATAAAGAGGATTTGTAATCGATTGGACGAGATTAGGAGCCTCTTTTTTAATCAGTCCATAGAGAAGTAATTCATTTACTCCGTAGGGCAAAGGGGCTGTCGCACACCACGTATAGAGGGGATCACCTCCAATACCGATGGATACAGGCATTTTCTTACCCGCACGTTGATATTGATCAAAAAAGTGGGAAGAGTCTTTGTGAATCTGCCAGTGCATCCCCAAATGATTCTTATCATAAACTTGAAGACGGTACATTCCTAAGTTAACAATTTCACCCTCCAAACTTTTCGTATAGACCTGTCCCATAGTAATAAAAGGGCCACCATCCTCTTCCCATGTCGTTAAAATCGGTAAATCATACAGATTAATGGCATCCCCTTGAGAAATAACCTCTTGGCACGCACCGCGCCCTTTAAGTTTTTTAGGGAAAATATCTTTCAGTGCAAACAAATCGCCTAGCATCCCTATCTTCTCTTTAAACCCTTGAGGGGGCTTCATATGGAGAAGTTTTTCAATCTCTAATGCAACCCCCTCAACGTCACGTCCGAAAAGAAGTTCTGTCCGTTTATAGGAACCAAAAAGGTTCATTACGACGGGAGTGGTAAAAGTTTTATTATTTTTAGCGTCAATGGGATGGGTAAAAAGAAGGGCTTTCCCCCCATCCTCTTTTTTCACTTCGGCATACGCTAAATGAGGAATTTCGAGGTGTATATCAAGGGGGGTATCGACAACGCGCAACTCCCCGTGAGATTTGAGAAAGTCAATCGTTTTTTTGAGCGTCATACTTTGTGTCCGTCCGCCATTATCTCAGCACGACGTAACAGATCCATTGCCCCTTTTTCGATAAGGCGACGGGCCATCGATTCTCCTGCCCCAGTAAAAGTATCTTTTACAAGAGTTATCTCTTCCCCCATCATCTCCGATCCATCAGGCAAGCCCAAGGTTGAGCGGACAATAACCTCACCATTCGCCTGCACTCGCGCACTTACACCAATAGGAACTTGACATCCCCCTTGGAGGGTATCCACAAATTCACGCTCAATGGTTGTTTCAATACGGCTATTTGTATCTTCTAAGAGGGCAGCAATTTCTAAAACCCACGGCTCATTGATCGTCTCAATTCCTAACGCCCCCTGCCCCATAGAGGGGATCATCTCTTCCAAAGAGATAGGATAAAAATACTCTACTAAATCGGAAAATCCAAGACGGTTAATCCCAGCAGCTGCCAAAATAATTGCATCAAATTCCCCCTCTTTAAGCTTGCGGATACGGGTATCAACATTCCCCCGCAAATCTTTGATAATTAAATCGGGGCGTTGTTGACATAACTGCATACGGCGACGTAACGAGGACGTTCCTACGATAGCACCTTGTGGCAGGGAGGCAATATCTGGATATTTTTCACTTAACATCGCATCACGAACATCTTCACGTGTTGTAATTGCACACAGCACTAAACCCTCAGGCATTACCGTTGGGACATCTTTGAGCGAATGAACCGCCATCTGCGCTTGGCCTGCGAGCATAGACTCTTCGATCTCTTTAAGAAACAACCCTTTGCCGCCGATTTTTGCCAAAGGAACATCCAAAATCTTATCGCCCGTCGTGATAATAATCTTTAACTCCACCTCAATATCGGGACGCGCCGACTCAATTACCGATTTAATATGGTGTGATTGCCAAAGAGCCAGTTTACTTCCACGTGTTGCTAGGGTGAGTTTTTTCATCGATTATTGTACCTTTACGTCTTTATATTTCATTTTTTTTGTGTCTTTTTCGCCGTTAAAAAATACGGTGGGGGTACCGTTTACCATCATCCCATGAACCACTTTTTGATCAAAATCGAATTGTTTCACCACAGAAGAGCGACGCAAATCGGCAACACTCAATTTGGTTTTAAAGATTTTATTAAATGCATCAATGATTTTTTGCTCATCTTTTTCATTTGGATTGATATCCACTTGATACATTTTAAAAGTGACATTATCAACACCGCTTTGCTCAGCTGCAATCGCTGCTTTGCTCAACGCCACGGATGCAGGATGAAGCTGTGCAAGGGGGAAATGATAGTAATAAACGGCAAAAGTTTTTGGATATTTCGCCATATAGCTAATCGCTTCAGGGACGTAACGACGACAAAACGGGCAGAGGGGATCGGAAAAAATCACCACTTTATTTTTAGCATTCACATCACCGCTGATAAGATTTTCTTTATTATAATATGAAGGGCTAAAGGCAGGGGTAATCGTATCATTATAACGCTCACCCGTTTTAAGATTAACCAATTCAGGGGCGATTACATCACCATTGACGAAATAGGTACCATTTTGGTTGAGATGACGATTTTCTGAGCCTTGTTTAACATCGGCTTCAATACTAACAAAATAAGCTTGCCACCCTCTCATACCGGAAACATTTTGTTTTCCACTTATATCGATTTGTAAATTAGAGATATTAGGATTATTGCCAATCCCTTTTTTTAAAAATGAGACTACATCCGCATCATTTGCAGCGTAAAGGCTAGCGCAAAGCAGGAGAGTCGCTGATAATTTCGGCATCAATAACATTGTCATCCTTTGAATAATATGAGGTATTTTGTTTTATTTCTGAATCTTCTTGTGGGTATTTTGGCGTAAAACGGTTAACGATTAGCTGACCCAAGAGAAAAAATTGAATGGCTACTGCGATAATATCGGTAAGTATCCCCGGTAAAATAAGCAAAATTGCGGCTAAAAGAGACAAAAGATTACGTTTATAAAAACCGTTCGCATCAACACGCCGCTCTTTGAGTTCCATAATATTGGATAAAAGCGTTGTGCGAAAGTTAAAAAGTATCCCTATCCCGATAAAAGCACTGACCACTATTTCGCCGAACATCATTAATCCACCGATTTGAGAAGCCACTTCACTGGTAATGACTACTTCTAAAAAAAGATAGAGTAAAAAATAGATCATCCGATGAGTTCCGCCAGTTTTTCCATCACTTTATCGGCATCAACGGTAATCATCTCAGCTGTTGCACGTACGAGAATCTGAACGTGTCCATTGTTAAGCTCTTTTCCAATAATAACGGTAAACGGGAAGCCAATCAACTCGGCATCGGACATTTTGAACCCAAAACGCTCTTTTCGATCGTCCAAAATGGCTTCGATTTTATTCTTTCCTAATGTTGCATAGAGCTCTTCTGCATAGAGTAGATGTGCTTCTTCTTTAATATTAGAGACCATTAGATTGACCATATAGGGAGCCGTTGCGTGTGTCCAGATACACCCTTTTTCATCATGGTGCTGTTCGATAACAGCTGCGACAAGACGGCTTACCCCCATCCCGTACGTCCCCATAATAAAGGGCTGTGAACGACCGTTTTCATCGAGGAATTCCGCTTTAAGCGGTGCCGAATAGACGGTACCAAGCTTGAAAATATGCCCTACTTCGATCCCTTTGGTATGCAATAATTTTCCCTCACAATGGGGACATCCATCACCGACTGCAACAGCGACAAGATCAGCAAACGGTACATCTCCCATAACACTCAAATCGACCCCAACAAAATGATAATCCGCTTCATTGGCACCGCAAATCATCGACGTTGCATTACGGGTATCGTTGTCCATCACAAAACGGATTTTATCCTGATCGAGTGCACCGATGAAACCTGGCACTAAACCAATCTCCGTAAGTTCCGCTTCGCTAATATCAACGAGATCAATCGCACCGACACTGTTACGGGCTTTTACCTCTTGAAGTTCATCACACCCACGGATGAAGAAACAAACAGGTTCACTTCCCTCCTCATAGACAGCGCGCAGTACAACCGCTTTGAGCGTGTAATAGGGATCAACATGAAAAAAATTGCTCAAATCTTCAATTGATTTGATATTCGGGGTTTTGAATTTCGCGAAATTTGCTTCGGGTGCTTCAGGGATTAAAACACGTGGCGAGCGACGTGCGGCTTCAACATTCGCACCGTATTCGCACGTATCACACACGGCAAGGGTATCTTCACCGCTAGAGGCGAGAACCATTAATTCTTTTGACCCAGTACCGCCAATTGCACCGCTATCGGCTTCAACAATCCGAAACGTAAGTCCTAAACGCTCTAAAATACGTTTATAGGCTGCTTCCATCGCATCAAATTCACGATCCAAATCTTCGGTCGTGGCGTGGAAACTGTATCCGTCTTTCATCACAAACTCACGCGCCCGCATCAATCCAAAACGGGGACGCGCTTCATCACGGAATTTGGTTTTTACTTGATAGACATTCAGAGGGAGCTGTTTATAACTCGTGATACGATTACGGACGATACTTACCATCATCTCTTCATGGGTAGGTCCAAGAACGAAGAGATTGTCTTTACGATCGCGAAAACGGAGTAGCTCTTTACCGAATTTTTCAATCCGTCCACTCTCCTCCCACAACTCCGCAGGAGTGACAAAACTCAAATCAACTTCAAGCGCACCACACGCCGTCATCTCTTCATTAATAATCGTTTCAATTTTTCGTAAAACACGTTTACCCAGCGGTAAAAAATTATATAATCCACTCGCGACTTGCGCAACAAATCCCGCACGGGAGAGATAAATATGACTTGGAAGCTGGGCATCTTTTGGGGACTCTTTGGTCGTAGGTATGTAGGCTCGTGAAAAACGCATTATTTTCCTTTGTGGGATTTTTGGATGGAGGGAGTTTGATCATCGTTCATTAAAAAACTCAATGCTTCGATCAGGGCATCGGTTCGCAATGGGTCTGTATGACATCGCATTTGCTCCGTTATGGGATGCAAAAAACGTTTCAACGCTTGTTCTGTCGCCTTAGTGAGCTCATCTTCGTACTCTTTAGGGATAAATCCTTTATCAATAACCCGCATCGCTTCAATATAAGCTGAATGATACGCACGTTCATAGATATTTTTGATCAACGGCTCAATAGAGAGGGCTTTAAGCCACTCAAAAAAAGCGGTAGCATGACGACTGACAAGGACAAAAGAGGTACGTGCTTCATCTTCACGCATCGAAATATTAGCACTCACTATCTCTTTTAAATCATCGATTCGATAGACGTGAATTCCATTGCCACTTTCACACTCAATATCACGCGGAACCGCCATGTCAAACCAATAACGCTCAAACGGTACAGGTTTTACCATATCATCAGTAATAATGGCAGAGAGAGCGCCTGTCGCGGTAAACACCATCGTATATTCATTAAGTGCGCTTTTGAGTTCCTCATACCCTCGTACTGTAGCACCACATTCATGCGCTATTACTTCTGCTTTACTTCGGGTACGGTTCATCAAACACACACTAGCCCCATGGGCACTCAAATGTTTACAGGTAATGACCGACATCTCACCGGAACCGATCACCAGTACTTTTTTCCCTTGAAAGCTCTGAACGCACTCACGCGCTTTTGAAACGGCAACACTAGCAATAGAGACAGGCTTAGAGGATATATCGGTTGCATTGCGAATCTCAGCAGCACATTTTTGAGCGGCCAACAACGCGCGGGAGAGCTTAAGTCCGCAATAGCCATTTTCACTGCAAAGGCGGAACGCATCTTTGAGCTGTCCTAAAATTTGGGTCTCCCCCACAACCATCGAATCCAGTGAACTCGCTACACTAAAAAGGTGGTGAATTGCTCCATAATCGTCGAAAATATCAGCACGTGATTTGAGTTCTTCCACCGTCCCAGAAGTATGCTCCGCCAACAATTCAAGCAAGTGCTCCGTTGCTTCATCGATGTGTGAACAGCTACAAACGATCTCTATACGATTGCATGTGGAGAGGAGAATGGACTCATTAATAGTGGGATGGGCGTTAATGCGCACCAGCATCTCTTTTTTCACCTCGTCATTCACAAAAGCAAGTTTTTCACGCTGAACCAATGTTGAATTTTTATGCGAAAAACTAAGTACGAGATAGTGCATCAATAGCTTCTTCGTATCACGGTTGTAATGATAGCGCGTAACGCATTCTCATCAGGGAGAGCCAAAATCGCTTCATCACACAACGCTTGCGCATACGAGTACGACTTCTCAATCACCCCATACTTTTCCATCGAGCTAAATAGCCACTCTTTCTCATCTGCGTCTAAGCTACGTCCATGAAAGCTTATTAACTTCTCTTTATCTTCTTTACTCAATTCATCATACAAATCGATATAGGGCAAAGTTGTTTTCCCCTCCACAAAATCGTTAAGTGCCGGCTTCCCCAGCATAACAGAGTTACTGGTAATATCCAGAATATCATCAACAATCTGAAATGCAAGTCCCAAATTTTTCCCATACACTGCATACGAAGAGGGATTTTTTTCCTCAAGCAACGCGGCACAATAAGCACACGACTCAATCAGCGTGGCTGTTTTCAGATACAACATTTTGAGATAGCTCTCACGATTACTATTAAATGCTTCTCCCATTGTCACATCCATCATCTCTCCGACAGAGAGTTTGGTGACCGATTCGGCAATCGAGCGGGCGATGAGAGGATCAAACGATGTCAAGGAACTAAATGCTTTGGAGTATAAAATATCCCCCAACATAATCGCCATCTTAGAGCCATGCGTTGCATTCACCGATGGTGTTCCGCGGCGTGTCATTGCTTCATCGATCACATCATCGTGAAGTAAACTTGCCGCATGGATGAGCTCTACAATCGCCCCAAGCAAAGGTGCATCAGGATGAGAGGGGGCGATGCTAAGGATAAGGCGTGCACGCAAACGTTTCCCCCCTGAGAGTTTGGAGAACAATTCACTTGCCTGCGGAAAATCAATTTCGGCAATCAATTGATCTATAATGGCTTCAACATGATCTAATATCACTTCTTCGGTTCCTTACTCACATAATCCACTTCGACTCTATTTTCTCTATCAATAAGAAAAAAATCAAACTGTGCTGTTTTATTCACATCATCAAATTTTTTAAACACTACAAGACCGTAGGGAACATCCTGCTCACTTTTTACAGCCCCTAAAAGACGCTTACGAAAAGCTTGATGGATGTCGAGATCCAAAATATGCTGTCCTACAACACGATCAAACTTTTCATGAACGACTAATTTTTTATCCGTATAAAGGGTCCAGCGCCAAAAAAAAACTCTCTCTAACTTAGGAGAGATTGTTTTTATTACAATTTTAGCAACTTCATCTTTTTTAAGGATAAAATTTTTCGTCTCTCGCCACGCAGGAGCTGCCTCTAAAGAGACCAAAAGAACCCATGCAAGGCAAAAAGCTTTAACCACCAATATCCTACTCGTTTCGGCTTAGAACATTCCCCACTGAAATAATATAAAGATTTTTAGTCATATCCGCGACTTCATCGGCACGACTAAATGTCGCTTCATGAATCACCGAATCAATGCGATCTTCACCATATTGCTCTTGTAACAACATCTCCATAACCGCCATTCGCTCCATCAAACGCTCAAGTTCATTTTGAACCAAATCACGATTGGCAGCATAAACGATATCCATAAACTTGCTCCGAGGAGAACCTTGAAAAATATCGTCTTCATCGTCAAATAAGTTGTACATAAATAAGCTCCAAGATTAAAAAGGCGATTATAGCATAATGAAAATAAAGGGGGTTTATTTCCACCTTTTTGCTAAAATTGCAAAATGCGATATAAATGCGATAACAACATAATATAATTGACTAATTTAATCTTATAAAGGAGCTCTATGACGTACAGATATATAGGTCGTCAGCCGATCATCGATACACGGGCTAAAATTATTGCTTATGATCTACTTTATCGCGAAAAGGGGTACAGTGATAACAGCAATATTACTGTGGCCGTTATTAGTAATTTATTGGATGCTTTAAGTGTTGAGACTATATTGGGAAAAAACTTTGGATTTCTACGCGTTGATAAAGAGTTTTTCGACCATGAGATCATCCATTCACTCCCGAAAGATAAAATTGTTTGCGCACTCCTTGCGGATACTTCTATTGATAAAACTCTTTTAGAACGATTGCTACTCTTAAAAAAAGAGGGGTATCAATTTGCCTTAAGTGATTGTTTTTACAACCGAGAAACGGCTGAAAAATTTTCTCCCTTACTCCCCTTTATCCATTATCTAAAAATTGATGTCTCACAAAGCGATTTAACCCTCGTTAAAGAGAGTCTCTCGATGTTTCACAATTATGGCATTAAACTTATCGGTACAAAAATCGAAACCCATGAGCAGTATGAACTGTGCCGCTCTATGGGATTTGATTATTTTCAAGGCTACTTCATTTCGGAACCAAATATCATCAAAAATGCTGTATTGTCTCCTGAACATGAAGGGATTATCCGCCTTTGGAGTCTGTTGCAGCGTGATACAGAAATTCCCGAACTTGTTGACGCCTTTCAAAGCAACCAAGGATTAAGTATAAAACTCCTCCATTTTATTAATTCGGCAGCATTTTCCTTGCGAAATCCCGTCTCCTCAATTGATCATCTGTTACGACTGATGGGTCGAGATCCCCTTGCACAGTGGATAATGTTAATGATGTTTTCAGAAGGGGGGAAAAGTTCTGATGCACGAGCACCACTGGTTTTGATGGTGATCAATCGTACGGAGCTAATGAGCGGTTTATTGACCCTGATAAAACCAAATGCGACTCGGGAAGAAAAATCGACCGCTTATTTTGTAGGGATGCTTTCCCTCATCCATCTCCTTTTTCATATGCCCCAAAAAGAAGTACTCGCACGACTGAACGTCTCACCTACCATTGAACAAGCTTTATCTACAGGGGAAGGGATTTATGGAGAGATACTGGATGTAGTACGATCCATAGAGATTTTCGACATCGAATCAATCGAAGCTTATTTAAAAACAAAAGGGCTGACGTATGCACACATTGAACCTTTGATCAATCAAACGATGGAGAAAGTCAATGTATTTGAAAAGGAGATGGAAGAATGAATAATTTTAAATGGTTGTTTTTTATTATATTGGTGATTTTTGGAACGAATATTTATGCTAATGAAGCCAAAGGATATAAAATAATTTTGGCTTCGTATCCAAAATTTGACCAAGCAAAAAAGACAATGAATCTTTTGGGGCAAAAGCTTACCAAAAAGGATTGGAGTATTCAAAAGAAATACAGATATGAAATTGTTGCCCGTCCCTCAGGAAAGGTATTTATTGTAGCCATTGAACCCTTAAGAACTAAAGAGGCAGTTAATAGTGTACTAATACGGTTCAAGAAATTTTACCCCAATGCCTACTATAGTGGCTATTTTGGTCCTACAAAAGGGGGAATATTTTTAATCCATCCCTCAACTGCCAAAATAACAAAAGATATTTCTACTAGAGAGGAAAACTTCACCCCTCCAAATCCTCCTGAAAAATCAGTAAGCAAATGGGGGTGGGCAGCTGCCATATTAGGCCTAGTTGCAATAGGAATATTTCTTAAACGTATGCGCAAAACGTCCAGAAGTACTATAAATACATTCCAAGAGAAAATAGAAAAAAAAGTGGAGATTATTCCAAAAGAAGCGGATAGAGAAATAAAAGCGGATATCTTCGATACCCTTAAAAAAAATAGATTTTTTATGCTACTCATAAATGAACTTATTGACGCATCCAATAGGCGAGAGGAACAACAATGCCATGATCTCATACAAGAGATGCGCCGATATGAGAAGAAGTTTCTTACGAGTCGTATTATCACCGATATGGAAGAACTCATTAATGCAAAAAAATTCACACAACTTTCGGAATTAATCACCCTAGAAAGGGAAAAGAGCTAAAACAGCGTATCCAAAATTTTACTCTTATAGATCATTTGCTCCACTTTGGCGCGAATGATACGATTTTCTTCTTTGAGGGCATCGTGTTCACGATTAAGGGTTGATATTTCTCGACTTTTGAAATAAATTTGCGTTTGGATAAATATCTTCGGAAAAATGACAATAAGAATTAAAAACATTCCAATAAAAACATTCCGTAGAAATCGTGAATCCATCGTCTCATCGGGGGTAATAATCGATTGGGTTTCGTCTAAAAGTGCACTCTTATCGTTCATAAAAAACCTATCTGTTTATTTCAAAAATTCGTAATTTCGCACTTCGGCTACGAGAGTTGGCGCGCAGCTCATCCTCTTGAGCCGTTAGGGGTTTTTTAGTGATCACTTTACCAATACAGTGATTATTGCCACAGGTACACCGCATCGCATCATCGGGACATCGACAATTTTTCGCCCACTCCACAAATCGTTGCTTAACAATCCGATCTTCAAGGGAGTGAAAGGTAATAATCCCCACTCTCAATTTTTTTAGCGCTGAGTTTTCGATAGCATCGAGCAATCTTGTAAGCTCCCCCAGCTCATCATTCACCTCAATACGAATCGCTTGCATTACAAGGGTGCTTGGGTGAATCTTTTTACCTTTAGGCATGAGATGAAAAATTGCATTGGAGAGTTCTTTGGATGATTCAAACGGTCGCTTTTTCACAATCGTTTCAGCGACGATACGGGCATTGGTCACTTCACCGTATTCCCGTAAAATTTTCTCTATCGCACTTTGTCCATATTCATTCACCACTTCATACGCACTCAGTGGCGCATTGGGGTTCATCCGCATATCCAATGTCTCACTTTCGTAAGAGAACCCCCGTTCTCGCTGATCAAGCTGCAACGACGAAACCCCAATATCCGCTAAAACACCACAGATTTGATCGGTTTTTTCCCCTAGAAGGCTCTGCGCAACCACCGAAAAACGCCCGTGGCGAATCTCCATGCGATCACCGTACGGTGACAAACGCTGTGTTGAAAACGCAATAGCCGTCGGATCTTGATCAATTCCAATCACCTTTCGCTCAGGCAATGCGTCAAGTAATAATGAGGTATGACCGCCATATCCCATGGTACAGTCTATTATAACCCCCTGCGTACACGGCGCGTACGCCTCTACAACTTCACGGTATAATACAGGAATATGGGGGATCTCTTTCAACTAAATACCTTCTTATTTTTATCATTTTGAATTATACACAGTGGAGGTTTAAAGCTGACTCAATGGCATCAAAAACGGTGGTAAGCTCACTAACAGTTATGATATAGGGAGGCATAACATAAATGACACTCCCAAGTGGGCGAATTAATACCCCAAGCTCAAGGCAGTGACGATGCAGCTTCACCCCAATACGCTCACTTGGATTAACTTCATGAAGCTCAATCACCCCAATCATTCCACATTGACGAATCTCTTTAACCTCACTGCGATGTTCAAACCGTGAAAGTTCGTGTGCCATAGCCTGTGATAACACCTTATTTGACTCAATGACATTCTTATTCTCAAAAAGATCGAGAGTGGCGTTTGCCGCCGCGCATGCGAGAGCATTACCCGTATAACTGTGGGAATGTAAAAAAGTTCGATAGGGGTCATAATCGCAATAAAACTCATTGTAAATAGCCTCATGCGTCATCACGACAGAGAGTGGAAGGTACCCCCCCGTCAGCCCCTTAGAGAGGATCAAAAAATCGGGGGTGATATTGGCTTGTTCACATGCAAACAGTGTCCCCGTTCGCCCAAATCCCACCATAATCTCATCCGCAATAAAATGAACCCCAAATTCTTCACACAATCCTTTAGCTTTCGTTAAAAAAGAGGGGTGATACATCACCATTCCCCCTGCCCCTTGCACTAACGGCTCCACGATCAATGCGGCAATCTCATCACTTCGCTCATTTAAGAGGAGTTCAAATGCCTCAATCGCCTCATTAGCTGCTTCAATACTCTGATTTTTGGGGACAGGTGTTTGGATGGAATGGATCAAAAGTGGTGCATAGGTCTCTTTATACAATGCCACATCACCAATAGAGAGGGCTCCGAGAGTTTCACCATGATAGCTGTTGGAGAGAGAAACAAATATCCCTTTGTTTACCCCCCTATTTTTATGGGCATGATACGACATTTTTAAGGCGACTTCGATAGCGCTAGAACCATTATCAGCGTAAAAACAACGACTCAGCCCTTTGGGTGCTAATGCCACTAGACGCTCCGAAAGACGGACTATCCCTTCATGGGTAAACCCTGCGAGAATAACATGTTCTAACGTATCCAATTGCTCTTTTATTTTACTATTGATATAAGGGTGAGCGTGACCAAATAAATTCACCCACCAACTACTAATCCCGTCTAATATACGATGCCCCTCAACATCCTCCAGATATACCCCAGACCCTCGTGCAATAGGGATAATAGGAAACGATTCATGATCTTTCATTTGCGTGCAGGGATGCCACACCACACGCATATCCCGATTTGATAATGTTTGATTTGTCATTTTGCCTCCAATAAAGAGCTATTTTTTCAGAAATCTACGAACATTGTGGTATTAAAATCCATTTTCATAGAAGTTTAATGGTAAAAGCACTAGAATATCCTAATTTTACACTATAAATTAAAGGTTTACAAAATAATGATTACATGGATGCAGCGCCACCGAAAATATCTCGTCATAACAATATGGGTTTCCACCATCGCTTTTATTGGTGCAGGCTTCGTGGGATGGGGTCAATACGATTACGGCGACAAAGCAGGAGCCGTTGCCAAAGTAGGAGATGTAAGTATTACTGCTGAAGAGCTTCAAAAGTCATACAGTAACCTTTTTAACCAATACAACCAACTCTTTCAAGGAAAGCTAGACGAAGCACAAGCAAAACAATTTGGATTGCAACGCCAAGCACTCAAAACTCTCGTAGATCAAGCCCTTATCCTCAATTTAGCAGCAAGCTATGGACTCCAAACAAGCGATGACGAACTTTTGAGCCTTATCAAATCTCAAAACGCATTTATAAAAAATGGAGCCTTTGATAAACAACTTTATACCGATGTTCTCCGTCAAAATCACCTCAGTACAAAAGAGTATGAGGAGTCCATGCGTCGTGAGTTATTGATTCAAAAAACCCTCTACCTCTTTGCACCAACAGTTAGCCCTTTGGAAAAATCGACTGTGGCTTATGCGATGGGGGTAACGGATAAAGTTGATTATAAATTACTCACCCCTGATACAGTCTCTGTTATTCCTGACGAAGTTGCTTTAAAAGAATATTGGGAGAAAAACAAAGCTCAATTTAAAAAGCCCGCAAGCTATGATCTCTCGCTGGTTCGTTCTCCTATTGTTACCACCCTCAAGGATACAGACGCTGAAAAAGAGGCTCTTCGACGTTATATTGATTTCAAAAAGGGCTCTCTACCGGCGTCAGTAACTATTGAGAAAATGAGTCTCTCTGCTGATTCGACTCTATTTTCGCCAGAACTTCTCAAGGAGATTGGCGGGTTGAATTCGACTAAGCCATTCTTAAAACCACGAAAAGTGGGAAGTGACTACATTATTTTTAAACTCGATAAGACAAATCCATCCGCACCCAAAACATACGAAGAGGCAAAAGCCCAAGTAACGATCGGTTACACCACAGAGATGAAGAAAACCAAGCTTCAAGCGTTAGCACAAAACAGCACTAAAACTTTTCATGGAATAGTAAGTGACTTTATACCTCACAAAGAAAATGTTGTTTTAGGAGGATTGTCAGCTGCTGAATCAGCTGAATTTATTGATAAACTCTTTGGTTCAAAAGAAAAACAGGGATTTTTCACTTTAAAATCAGGAAATGTTATTCTCTATACTATTTTGGAACAAAAATTGCTTCAAGATTCAACGATAGCTAACGAAGATACTGTTATGAAATTAAAGGGAAATGTACTCAATCAAAAGCTACTAAAAGCGCTTGAGGGTAAGTATCCAATTGAAATCTATGCAAAGGGGATTTGATTTTGAAACGAACGGTTTTAGCCATTGATATCGGTTCGACGAAAGTCTGTGCCATTATTGCCGAGATTAGTGAAGACAATAGTGCTCAAATAATCGGTGCTGGTATTGCCAAGGCACAAGGACTTCGAAAAGGGAGTATTACTAATATCGAACTTGCTTCCAAGTCGATTAAAAGTGCTCTTAATGATGCCAAGCGAGTAGCAGGAACAGATTTAAAAAGTGCCATTGTAACTATTTCTGGTGCCTACACTAAGAGTCTTAACTCCAGCGGTATCGTCAATATTCCTGACAAAGAGATTACCCTAAAAGAGATTAATAGGGTTATGCACACGTCACTGTATAACGCCAATATCCCCAATGAATTTGAAGTTTTACACGCTCTTCCTTATAATTTCAAAGTAGATGATCAAGATTTTATTGAAGATCCACTGGGGATGAATGCATCACGTTTAGAAGTAGAGACCCATATTATTACAACGGTAAAAAGTAATCTTAATAATCTTCGTAAAGCAGTCAAAGCAGCAGGTGTTGATGTTGAAGGTGTGGTTCTTAGTGGCTACGCTTCCGCCATCGCTGTACTAAACCCTGATGAAAAAGAGTTGGGAGCAGCGGTTGTAGATATGGGGGGAAATACGAGTAACATCGTTATCCATTCAGGGCATGGAATCCGTTATAACGATTTTCTAGGTGTCGGTTCCAATCACATCACCAATGATCTCTCTATGGCATTACATACGCCACTTCAAACAGCAGACAATGTCAAAATGAACTATGGTTCGCTCTATGCACCGAGCAATGATTTAATCGAACTTCCTGTTATTGGAGATGAGAATACGACACATGAAGTCTCTTTGGAAGTGGTTCATAACGTCATCTACGCGCGCGTAGAAGAGACGTTGATGATTATCGCTCAATCCATTGAAAAGAGTGGGCTTAAAGATCATCTAGGTGCAGGTGTTGTTCTTACAGGTGGTTTTACCAAGATTGAAGGACTTCGAGAACTGGCCGTTGCTATTCTTGATAATATGCCGGTACGCCTTGCCAAGCCCTCCGATATGGGGGGATTGTTTGATACCTTACGTGATCCCTCGTATTCAGGGGCAGTAGGGCTTATCAAATATGCAGCAGGTGGATATACACGCTATGAAATAGATGTTAATAAACGAATGCGTCATGCAGGTGAAGAAATACACTATAATGAAGCACCGAACCTCGAAGAGGAACCCCTTCCCTCTTACGCCGCCCATGCATCAAAACAATCTGCACCAGCTCACCACTCTGTAAGTGCACCTAAAAGTGTACCTAAAGTAAATGTAGAACCAAAGCAAAAAACAGAGTTGTCTAAGATGCTTGGTCTTGGCAACAAATCAGACGCTAAAAACGATGAACCCAACCCTATTTCCAAGTTTTGGAATTGGGCAACCCAATTATTTTAAACACACCTAGGAGCAAGCATGGAACCATTTTCAATACAAGAATCAATAACATTAACAGGGGCACGGATCGTAGCAGTCGGTGTCGGTGGTGGCGGTGGAAATATGATCGGGCATATGCTCAAAGAGCAAATCCCTGGGATTGAACTTATTATTGCCAATACCGATGCACAAGCGTTGGATAAGTGCAGTGCCTCAACCAAAATACAAATTGGGGTGAAGCTGACTAAAGGGCTCGGTGCAGGGATGAAACCTGATGTCGGTAGAGACTCTGCTTTGGAAAACTTTGAAGATTTGGCGCGTGCTTTGGATGGTGCTGATATCGTTTTTGTTGCAGCAGGATTAGGTGGTGGTACAGGTACTGGAGCTGCTCCAATTATTGCTAAGATTGCACGAGAGATGGGAGCACTTACAATTGCCGTCGTTACGAAACCATTTGCTTTTGAAGGACGAAAACGTCTACAACTAGCAGAACAAGGACTTGAAGAGCTTAAAAATGAAGCGGACTCTATCGTTGTGATCCCTAACGACAAACTTCTTTCCATTATTGATCCAAAACTAGGACTAAAAGAGAGCTTCAAAATCGTTGATAGCGTTCTTGCTCGCGCTGTTAGCGGTACATCTGGGATGATTCTTGCCAGTGGAGAAAATGATATTAACCTTGACTTTGCTGACTTGCAAACGGTTATGAGCCATCGTGGACTGGCACTCATGGGTGTGGGTGAATACAAGGGTGAAAATGCTGCTTATGAAGCGATCAAAAATGCAATCGAATCACCGCTCTTGGATAATATGTCCATCACAGGTGCTCTTGGTGTCTTGGTTCATTTCAATACCCATCCTGATTTTCCATTGATGGAACTCAGCGCAGCAATGGAAGTCGTTCACAAAAGTGTGGATGACAGTGCTGAAGTAATCTTCGGAACGACTACCCACGAAGATTATCCACTCGACTTTATCCGCATCACCCTTGTGGCAACAGGATTTGAAAAAAAAACAGCGCAAGGAATTAACAACAGCGAATTTGAGAACAAAGAGATGAGTATCAAACCACGGGTTGTTGTCCGTGCTGCTGCTATGGTTTCTAATGGTGATTACAGTGAAGATTTTCTCGATGTTCCGACGTTTATGCGTCAACAAAAAGATTAATTCCTCTTTTCCATGCTCTCCTTTGATCAGCTCATCAAGGCCAAAACGCTCCTTGGTCTGAGCGATAAAGCCACCCTTTCTGAAATCAAAATACGTTATAAGAGTATGATGCAGCAATGGCACCCCGATAAACACCCAAACGATTCTGATACTGCCCATGCGATGAGTACCCAAATCAATGCCGCCTACGCAACCTTGCTCGAATACTGCTCCACTTACGAGTACAATTTTGATGAAGAGTTTTTACAACGGCAGACTTTAACCCCGCAAGAATGGTGGACAAAAAAATTTGGTGGGAGATAGTTGTTTAAAGTGCGGTTTACTGCACGTGAGCACTCTGCTAAAGAGAACTTAGCGTTAGCGTAGTATTGAGGATTTTATTCCCAATGCGTATCAAATTAATGAAATTCGATCGGTCCTTCGGAGCGGGCATGGATAAATTGCTGAACTACCTCATTCGGTGAGTTTTGAAACGTCTCTTTATCCCCTGCTTCCACAATCACCCCATCAAAAAGCATCGCGTAGTTATCCCCTGCTTTAAAGCTTTCAGCAATATCGTGACTAATAAGGACGGAGGTCATCCCCATCTCATCACGCAAGCGGCAGATCATCTGGGTAATAAAATCACTCGTAACGGGATCAAGTCCCGAAGTTGGCTCATCGTATAAAATAATTTCAGGTTCCAGCGCAAGAGTGCGCGCAAGCCCGACACGCTTACGCATCCCACCACTAAGCTCTTCAGGATAGAGTGATTTAACAATTTTGGGATCTAACCCTACCATTGTAAGTTTTTCATCGATTTTATATTCTAGCTCTTTGGGGGTTAATTTTTGGTGTTCAATCATCGGAAAGGCAACATTGCCACGAATATTCATACTGTCAAACAGTGCACCACTTTGAAACAAAAATCCAATCTTCTTTCGGATTTCTTGTAGCGTTGGCTCATCGGCATTGTCCATGCGTACCCCATTGTAGCTAATCGTTCCGCTATCGGGCTTGAGTAATCCTACCATATGTTTAATAATTGTTGATTTACCACCACCTGATACACCGAAAATAACGGTTGTTTTTCCTTTCTCTATCTCCAGATTGACACCCCGAAGAATTTCACGCTTACCGAAGCTTTTGGTGACATTTTCAAAACGAATCATCGTTTAACTGCCATCATCAAGTAAGCGCGACGGAGAAAGAGAACCGTCAATACGACAAGGAGAATTTTAAAATCAAGTTCACTTGCTTTATGAAGCGCTTCAAAGGAATCATCCATCGCCACTTCTCCACGCGATTGATACTCCAAAATTTTAGGGACATAAACAGCACTAAAGAGAAGAAGTGTTCCAATAGAGGCAAAGGCACTGAGGATCGAGACTTTATCGATTTGCATCACTTTGTAGCGTGACACTTCATAAATCGCTATTACCGTAGCCAAGCCATAACTCCAATAACTAAAACGGCGGAAGATCTCTCCCATAATTTTCCCCTCTTCATAGCGTGAGAGGATGGGGATACTCAAATACAATTCGGAGCCAAAGACGACGGGAGCAACAAAAGCACCCAAAATAAAGACGGCACCGATACTCATCCCCAATGCGAGAAGATAGGTCATATCGATGGTAAGTTTTCGATTATTCATGATTTGCCTTTAAAATAAACCCTCGATCAAACGAGGCGTAATCTTTATAAAATTCCAGCGATTGTACCGCAAAATTTTTAAGATACTCTTGCACGGGAGAACGTTGATCATACCCCATTTCACACACAAACATCGGAATTTTTCTCACAACCACTTCATCTAAAAGTCTACGAATAATTTCATCCCCTATCGTTCCCCCGAAAAGGGCGTTTTGAGGCTCGTAGGAGAGATTGTATTCCAATGGTGCATCGTTAGCGATATAGGGGGGATTAGAGACAAGAAGATCGATTCTTTCATCGACGCACGAGAGAAGATCCCCCTCACGCAATTCGATTCGCTCACGCAAGCCAAACGCCTCAATGTTGCGACGCGCGACACTCAAGGCACGCGGTGAAATATCTACGGCGATAAAACGGGCATTAGGGAGATGCAGAGCAAGGAGGATAGAGATAATCCCGCTCCCTACCCCCACTTCGACAATCGTTATCGTCGTATCGGATGAAACGCGAGAGAGCACCTCATCAATGAGATGTTCCGTCTCAGGACGGGGTATTAACGCCCCCTCATCAATAGTGAACTCACGCGAATAGAAACTGACACGGTTTGTGAGGTATTCAAGGGGGACGTTACGGCGTCGCTTCTCTACCCACTCAATCAGCTTGGGATCAGTATCATCAATAAACTCTTCTTGGTGGGTAATGAAATAGAGTTGATCTTTTTGAAGATACGCCATAAGGAGAAGCTCCGCTTCACGGCGAGGAGCCTCAACGACCCCCGTTAAAAGTGTCGTAATATCAGCATGAAGTTCTTTTAGAGTACGGGGCATGGATCAGCGTATCCTTCCTCCGTATTGACACGAATATCATATCCCAAGGCAAGAAGACGATCAATCACAGGGGGATGGGTCGTGTGAAAAAAGCGGTACAACGGATGGGACAACGGGAAGCTTTTGTTTTCCGTTACCAATTTCTTGAGTGCATTAACGAGATATTCAGCACCTCCCAGTTCCGCCCCCGTACGATCTGCTTCGTATTCATTGTGACGACTCATCATCCCCATAAGTGGCATAATGGCGAAACTCACCATTGGCAAGAGCAATATAAAGAGGATCATAGAGACATGAGGTGACTGCGCAACCCCAAGTTCCATATAGAGAGAATCAGGAATATTCCCAAAAAGGGCAAACATCCCGAAGAGCATTGCCCCGACCATTGCAATATTCTTATACAAATCACCATGAGCGAAATGCCCCAACTCATGCCCTAAAACAGCAACAAGCTCGCAAGGAGAGAGTTTTGCGATAAGGGTATCGAATAAAACAACCCGTTTTGTTTTCCCCAAGCCACCGAAATAAGCGTTGAGACGCGCATCACGTTTACTCGCATCACTTACAAATACGCCACTGCTCACAAAACCTGTTTTCGCCATCAGCTCTTCGATTTTCGTCCGAAGCTCACTGTTCTCTAACGGTGTTACTTTGTCAAAAAAGAGGGCACGCACGGTCGGAAAAAACATATTCAGGGCAATCACTACCCCAAAGATAAAGCTAAAGCTCCATAACCACCACAACGCACTAGAGCTCATAATCATTGAGAGTATCCATACGATAGCACTACCAATAATCACCGTTAGTACCGTCGTTATAAGAGTATCTTTGACAAACTGTCCTGTCGTTGAGCGGTTAAAGCCATAGTGCGCGTCGATTTTGAATTTCGCAATCCAGCCAAAGGGGAGCATCACCAATGAGTTGATGAGCAACATCCCCACCACAGCAACAATCGATTGCACCGCAACACTTTGCCCCATCAGCTGAGAATCAACCCAATAGATCAACCCCATCATCCAAGCCAAAAAGAGCCCGTACTCTACACACGCTTCGATCATGGAAAGCTTCTCTTTGGCAACGGCATAATTGGCGGCATCACGATACTCCAGCTCACCCATCAGCACCGCCCCTTTACCCTTCATCTGATTGATAAACCCTATTTGCATCACACTCACATAAAGGCGTACAACAATATAGAGGGTATAAATCCCTATTAATAGTGCAACCATTATTTCAAAGGCACTTTAATAATAGAGTCCTGCGTAGGAAGGGTATCATTAGCTTCACCGTAATAAATCTTCGCTCCAGCAAAAATCGCTCCGATGAGCAGACCGATAAGTATCACCATCCAAACGATCCGTTTTTTAGATCCCTTGAGAGTATCGTAGTCCTCAATAGAACGTAAAGTAGGTTCATTATTTTTCATGTGAATTTCCTCGATATTTTAGATTTTAAAATAGTAGCAATCTTATCCTATAATCGGTTAATTATTTTTTTCTATAGTGACGTTTTAAGCTTACTTTTTTAATGGTTTGGTCGTCAATCTTACCACTTCCCCTCCACCATCACAAGGATTTGCGGTTTGGAATGTATTTTATCAAGTTGAGTTGTGCTTAGAGCTCCTACACCATCATAACTATTCGATCTCATCTTTACCGTCGTACTGGTAATATTTTTCACATTGAGTTGAAATTTGAAAGTTTTATCAAGTCGTTTACTCGCATAAAGGTCAAGAGCACCGTACCCTTTTTGCGATTGGGAAAGCTGATATTCCATCGGATCATCGTATCCACCGACATAACGATAAGCAGCTCCATAGGTCAATTTATAGGCTTTTAGTGTGTGGTCTATCCCTATATTCGAGAGAAAATTACTTGTTTGTTTGATGGGGCGTTTCACTCCTGTTGTTCTATTGGTGAGGGAAGAGTCTTGAAATGTTGCGTTGGCGAACATTCCCAACCCTTCCATATACGCACTCAGCGATTTTTTGAGTTCCAACTCCACTCCCCACAAGTTCCCTTGCCCTGCATTTTCAGGTGTTTGAGTATAGCGTGAAGTCGCCGCATCCAATTTTATAACATTTTCAATCTTGTCGTCGATATTTCGATAGAATCCCCCAACACTCACTATCCCTTTGTTCTCAAAATAGTGCTCATATCGAAGTTCAGTGCTAAGAGCTTTCTCTTCGGTAAGGTTCGCATTGCCGATGAGATCGGGATGGACGATGTCATTACGCTCCAATGAGCTGTCCGTGAGCGTAGAGAGCTGATTAAGGGTAGGAAGTTTTACTGTTTTGGCAATACTCGCTCTGATATTATCGCTAGGAGTTAGGTGATGAAGGAGATGCACTGATGGGGCGAAATAATCAATAGTAGAGGCTGTTCCAAAATCCCGTGAAACATTTTCATACCGTACCCCCGGAGTCACGACAGTTGAATCACCGACACTAATCTCGTCTTGAAAATAGAGAGAACCTTTATCTTGACGCATTTGAGTCGTATTAAGAGAAGTGGGGATTGACGTACCGTACAAAGTCACCTCATCACGCTGATTTTGTCGTTTTAGTTCTGCCCCTGTTTTGATAAAATGATCCCCAATAGCACGTGAATAAATCCCCTCAGCCCCAAGTATGCGGATAGAACCATTATCTTTTTGTTTTTGATTGGTTACGATAGGCGAAGATTGCAATGATGTAGAGTCACCATTATCATCGTTTTGGTGAAATTTGAGCTTCCATTCCAACAGCTCTGTGCTGGAGAGATGGTGTTCCCCTTTGATACTTGACCATACCATTGCCCCTTTCGATTGATCGGTTGTAGTTAAAGAATCGGGTTTGGTGTTCATATCGCTGTTCGTACTGTTTAGACCTATGGAGCCGTTATAGGTATATTTATCTCTGGAGGATGGGGTATAGATCAGCTTGATTGTTGCGTTGAGTGTTTGATAGCGTCCCTCAGTAGCTCTATTCTCCTCACTCCTAGAGGCTGCACTTTGCTTCGAGGTTGAGGAGCTATCGAGCTGTCGGTTATCGGCGGCAGTGACATTGAAAAGATAGGCTAATTTTCCCGATTTCCCCTCACGTTGAAGAAAGAGAGACTCCATGGGGAGATCCCCACCATAACTTCCTATCGTCATTTTGGCAATGGTTTGCCCTGCTGACTTAGGGACTTTAAGGACGATATTGACAATCCCCCCCATCGATTCTGCCGTATACTCGGCCGAACCGTTCGTCATCACCTCGATGCGTTCTATCATATCAGGGGAGATTTGTTCCAACGGATTGACACGCTTGGACGTTGTTGTCTCCTCTCCGTCGATTAATACCACCGTGTACCCTTTTCCGGGAGCCGATTTTTTACCTTTTCCATCGGCAATGGTGACTCCGGGAGTTCGTTTGAGAATTTCAAGGGCATTAAGATCCCCATACTGGGTCAACTCTTCACCGCTGATAAGACGTTTGGCGATAGAATTATCGCGTCGCTCTTCAAGCGTTGCGCCATTCTCTTCTACTTGGATTTTATCGAGGGTAAGAATCTCTTCTGCACAAGCCAGCGAGAACGTAAAGCTAAGGAGGATAAGGGATCGTGTAAACACAAAAGAGCCTTTTTACGGAATTGTTTGCTATATTTAGGTATCATCTTAGATTAATAACCCTTCGGAATAACGTGCCGAGTTTGGAACAACATGAGTTTTAATATTTTAAATCGAATCAATATCCTCATTAAAAAGACTTATTATACTTACGAAAGATTTCAAGTAAATGCAATGTTTGCATTGCTATACCATGAAGAGCCGTTGAGCGTCGTTGAGTTAGCGAAGTATGTTCGCACCTCTGATCACTTGATAAAGCTTGATGATCAGCACTATTTTATCATTTTCACCTTTACATCACAGGAAAACTCGTACAAAGCATCCCAAAATATTCTCCACAAGCTCGACAGACATTTTAATAATTACACCACCTGTATCGCGTTGGATACGTTCAATACCTCAAAAGAGCCCCAAAATGTTCTCAATCGACTAAAACAGATTCTCATTGAAACCCGTAAAAACTCCTATATCCGCGTCGAGATGGAAGATATACTTGATAGGTAAAAAGATACTTTTTTCCTTCATTAATTAATTAACGTCCAAATTATTAAAATTAGATTACAATCAAAAAATGAAAACATATTCTTTACTAGTATTATTTATTGTATTCACCTCATCGGTGTACAGCAGTGACCTGTCACTCCTCTCCTCTGAAAAACAAAGTTACTATGAGCAGCAACAAAACCAGATCGATGCAGGATATGAAAAACTCCGTACCGACTGGATTAGCCCCATCAATCTTAAAGCCTCCACACTCTACGAAAAATCGGCGTCAATGGGGATGCGCGATGTCAGACAAAATCTCTCCGTCGGGGTTGCGCAGGATATTTTCCGCTCTGGTGGAATTGAGTATGCAATCGGGGTTGCGCAAGCGAAAAAAAATGCTGATACTATCGGAATGGACAAAGAGATTGCGGGACTTAATCAACAACTAATCAGTGCTCTCCTCAATTACCAAAAAAACGCCCTTCTCCTCGAACAAAGCGAGATTCGACTCAAAAATACCAAAATCGAAATTTTTCTCAAGCGTAAGCAGTATGAAGCAGGTGATATCGACATTACGTTGCTCAATAACGCATTAATGACTCAAAGCGGTGAACTCAAAAACAATACGGCTATACGATTTGCCCTTGCCCAACAACGCCTTGAAGCACTCAAGCTTACTGATCGTCCCATCAATTCCCTCACTCTACCGACATTCACCCTCACCCCAAAAGAAGAATTTGTAAATGAAGGGTGGAGTGTTCAGTACGCCAACGCACTAGTACAAAGCACCACTCAGCAATATGGACAACTCAAAACCTCCTATCTCCCAAAGCTGACTTTTATCGCCGATGCAGGAGTTCAACGGTTTGAGGGGCAAACAAGTGCATTGAACGATTACCACGGCAATTTTTACGATGCAGGATTACAACTCTCTCTCCCCATCGCCTATAATTCTTCCGACACACTCCAAGAAGCGCAAGCAATAACGCTCAAACAACGTGCAAGTGTAGCGGACACCAAGCGTCAAATGGAGGGGATATACGAACAATCTCTCTCCCATATCGAAAGTTATCAGCGTCTTATTACCATTACAAACGAAACGCTGAAATTTTATGGTGAACTCATCACAGCAACGAAAGCAGCCGTGAATGCAGGGTACAAAGCGGGATATGATTTGCAAACGCTCCAAAATACCCGTTCTATCGAAGAGCTTGAGATCAAAATCAATGAGGTTAATATCCAAATCGAACTCGCAACCCTCTACTTTTTAATGCGCCATTCACAAAAGGAACCGCTATGAACTCCTCAACCATTGAAAAAACGCTCCAGATAGGGGAAAATAGTTCCCCCAAACGGTGGAAAAAGATCGTTATTGCCGTTGCCGTTCTTCTCCTCATCGGTGGTGGCGTAGCGTATAAACTCAAACAAAACGGCAAAGCAGAAATAGCGTTTATTACCGTCCCTCTCACCGTTAAAGATCTCACCACCACCGTTTCGGCAACAGGAAATCTGGAACCCACCAATACCGTCGATGTAGGGATTGAAGTCTCGGGGACGATCAGTGAGGTATTGGTCGATTATAATGCCCAAGTCACACTACACCAGCCACTAGCACGGCTTGATACGACCAAACTAAGAGCCGTGGTTACAAGCTCCAACGCCAATTGGATGAAAAGTAAAGCCAATGAACAAAGTGCCAAAGCGGTGTTCGACAATGCCCTTATCGAAAATGATCGTGCCCTTACGATGTACAAATCAACAGAAGGCAATTACCCCTCCCGTAAAGAGCTCCAATCTCTCTCGTCGAGTGTTGAACAAGCAAAGGGGGCAATTGCCGCCGCAAAAGCGCAAATAGATCAATCGTTGGCGCAGCTTAAAACCGATGAAGAGAATCTCAAAAAAGCGGTCGTTGTCTCTCCGATCAATGGAATTGTCCTTGAGCGAAAAGTTGAACCAGGGCAAACGGTCGTTGCTGCCATGCAAACGCCCGTGTTATTCACCCTTGCGGAGGATTTAACAAAAATGAGAGCAATTGTCAGCGTCGACGAAGCGGACATTGGTGGTGTCAAAGAGAACCAAAAAGTAGTATTCACAGTCGATGCCTATCCTAATCGTGAATTTGAGGGGAAGATCACTCAACTGCGCCTCAACTCAACTGTTGTCAGTGGTGTCGTCACCTACGAAGCAGTAGTTGCTGTCTCTAATAACAATCTGCTCTTACGCCCCGGAATGACTGCCAATGCCTCAATTATCACAGGAACGCTAAAAAAGGTCACCGTCGTCCCTAACGCTGCCTTACGATTTACCCCCCCTCTGCCTAAAAATGCTGATGCCAAAGATAAGAAAAAACACGCGACCCAAGAAGAGGATAAAGGGGATTATGTCTGGATACTCAAAAATAACATCCCCACGAAAATCAGAGTTCGCATAGGGCAAAGCGATGGAATCTCTACCGTTATCCTAAATTCTCCCCTCTCGTTGAAAGATCAGCTCATTACAGGTGTAGAAGAGTAAATGGAAGCGTCATCCACCCCCGTTATCGAACTGCGGAACACTAAAAAGTATTACGGAGAGGGGGACGCGACTGCCTATGCCCTCCAAGGGGTCGATTTAACCATACGCCAAGGGGAGTTCGTCGCCATCATGGGACCCAGCGGATCGGGAAAATCGACGGCTATGAATATCATAGGATGTCTCGATCTCCCAAGTGAGGGGCAATACCTCTTTGAAGGGGTCGATGTTGGGGCTCTTTCACGCGATCAACGAGCCCTCCTTCGCCGTAATTACATCGGGTTTATCTTCCAAGGGTTCAATCTTTTGGGTAAAACGTCGGCGATTGAAAACGTCGAGCTCCCCCTCCTCTATCGCGGTGTGAGCGCATCAAAACGCCGCGTTATGGCAATGGAGGCGTTACGAAGTGTCGGACTCGAAAAGGTTGCCCACCATACCCCAAGTGAACTTTCAGGGGGACAGCAACAACGCGTCGCCATTGCCCGTGCCATTGTCACCAATCCTCTCGTTCTCCTTGCTGATGAGCCGACAGGAAATCTTGACACCGCCAAAAGTATCGAAGTGATGGAGCTTCTCCAATCGTTTAATCGTGATTCGGGAATTACTATCATTATGGTCACCCACGAAAACGATATGGCAGCATACGCCTCACGGATTGTCCACTTCCGTGATGGGCACATCAATGCGGAGGGGCATCTATGATTTGGAACGCTTTTATCTTGGCATTGCGTGAAATCCGCCGAAGTGCACTGCGTTCTTTTCTAACGACGTTGGGGATCGTTATCGGGGTTGCCTCTGTTATTGCAATGGTGATGCTTGGCGATGCTACTACCGCCTACGTCACCAACAGTATCACCAAACTTGGCAGCAATATGCTCATCGTCCGCCCAGGGCAAGATCGCCATGGTCCCCAAGGGGATGCCACCGCCAAACTATTCACCCATGATGACATCATCGCTATTAAACGTGAAATCGGTGGGTTAAAAGGGGTTGCTCCCGTCGCTTCCAAGGGGATTCAAGCCGTTTATGGTAACAAAAACTACTCCACCTCGATGGATGGAAGTGATAACGATTATTTCACCGTCAAAGATTGGGTAATCGAAAAAGGGAGAACCTTTACCCCTGCTGAACTTCAAGGGGGAAAAGCCGTGTGTGTCATCGGAGAAACCGTCCGCCGTGAACTCTTCGGAAGCCAAAACCCCATCAATGCTTCCATTCGAGTGGGAAATTTTTCGTGTCAAGTAATCGGACTCCTTCATCCTAAAGGGGCTTCTATGTTCGGAATGGATCAAGATGATCTTATCGTCGCCCCCATTCGGATGTTTCAGCGCCGTATCAGCGGGAATCAAGACATTGCGGTGGTGCTCCTCTCCGCCAAAAACGCATCCTCCATCGAAAACATCAAAACAAGTGTTACCGCACTTATGCGTGAACGTCGCCATATTCACAGTGGAGATGAGGATGATTTTAATGTCCGTGATTTGCGCGAAGTGATCCAAACCCTCTCTCAGACAACCGAAATGCTCACCTTGCTTTTAGGTGCCGTTGCCGCTATCAGTCTCCTCGTAGGGGGGATCGGAATTATGAATATTATGCTCGTCTCCGTCACCGAACGAACCCGTGAAATAGGGATACGCCTTGCTATTGGAGCACTGGAGCGTGAGGTTCTCTTGCAGTTTCTCGTCGAAGCAGTCGTCCTCTCCTCGTTGGGAGGGGTGATCGGTATGGCGTTTGGTATCGGTGTCGGGGTGGGGATCAACCTCTTTTTTGAGCTGCCGTTTGTCTTTAATACCTCGATTGTTATCATCGCCTTTTTATTCTCTACCCTTGTGGGGATACTCTTTGGTTACTTTCCTGCTCGTAAAGCGGCACGCCTTAATCCCATCGACGCTTTACGGCATGAGTGATTTTGTCGATATACTCTTTACATAAAATAAAAAAGGGGTTACCAATGCAAATCAATACTGTTGGCTCATCGCTCAATCCATACGTTCAGAATGATCTTATCCCCACTGACAAAACATCTCAAGAGTTTAAAGATAAGATCAAAAATGGTGAAATTTCTGGTAAAGCCCTTTCAGAATCCTATCTTGTCCAATATTCTCTGAGTATTCAGGCGAATTCTTCGAGTAATTTCGAAGCGCAAACAGCTCCCTTTGATATGAAAAAAATCGGTGATATTTTGGATTCTATCGATTTCGAAGCGATCGGGTATACGGGAAAACCGATCAAAGAGATGTCTCCTGATGAAGCTAAAGCGCTAGTAGGTCAAGATGGTTTCTTCGGCGTTGACCAAACCTCTGCACGTTTATCCGACTTTGTCCTAAGTGGTGCCGGTGATAATATTGACACCCTCAAAGCAGGACGGGAGGGGATTGTTAAAGGATTTAATGATGCCGAAAAAATGTGGGGGGGGAAACTCCCCGATATCTCCTACCAAACGCTCGATAAAGCCCTTGCCAAAATTGATGAGAAGATCACCTCTTTGGGAGGAAGTATCCTCGACACCAGTGTCTAATAACTGCGTAATGGCAGTTATTATCTGATATTACAACTTCAGACACAACAAATACGCTATAATTCATCCTTATCACATTATGGAGGTTCTCTACATGAATTTCGCCACAATACGAGGCAAACTCACTTTACTTGCACTACTTAGCTTTGTAATATTGGCTACATTAGGTTTTTTATCCCATTCCAATAACAATGATGCCAAAAAAATGGCTCAGAGAATGGTTCTATTAGGTAATATCCGTTCAGAAATGAATGGTATCATGATGGAACTGCGCGGATATCAACTGTTCTATAAACAAGAGTATTTAGATCGCTATCAGGAGCGCAATGACAAAATTGCCGAAGCAATTGAAGAACTTTCAGATATTACCCGTTCCGAAGAGAATAAAAAAAGACTTGCAGAAATTGCCGCTGATATTAAAGCTTTAGATGAGATGAATGGGCCTCGTATTGCCATCATCGGAAAATATCAAAAACTTACCCATACCGAAGCATTTGATCAAAGTCCTGATGGACAGAAACTGATGAACATTTCCAAAGATGCAAAAGAGCATTATAATACTATGGTTGAAAAACGACGGGATTTAGAAACATCAATGGAAAAGAAAAATCTTGCTACCCTCGATAGCAATGCCCTTACGATGGAAATTATCATTATTTTAAGTACAATAATTATGATAGGGATGTTGTATTTCATTATCAGCAGTATCAGGGCATCCATTGAACGGTTGGAAAAAACAATTGATACTCTCGCTCAAAATCATGACTTTACCAAAGATGCCGTCATTGAAGGGGATGATGAACTTGCACAAATGGGACGCAAGCTCAATGGACTCATTCAAATGCTGCGTCAATCGTTCCAATCGATCCGTTCCGCATCAAGCGAAAATCTCTCTGTTGCTGCCGAACTCTCCGCAACGACCCTCTCTATCGGAAGAGCTGCTGAGCAAGAGGCGAAAATCGTCACGGAAACAACAACTGAATCGGATAAAATGAAAGAGGCGATGCGGAACTCTTCACGTGAGGCGCAAAGCGTCCGTGAACAAGCCATTGGTGCACGAGGAAATCTCCAAGAGGCGCAAACAGCGCTTCACAATACAATGGAACAACTCTCCCTTACGGTTCAAATGGAGAGTGAAATCAACCAACGGCTCAATAATCTTTCCCAAGAGGCATCCCAAGTTAAACAAGTCCTCACGGTTATCGCTGATATTGCCGACCAAACCAATCTTCTCGCCCTTAATGCTGCTATTGAAGCGGCGCGTGCGGGTGAACATGGCCGTGGATTTGCCGTCGTCGCTGATGAAGTGCGTAAACTTGCAGAACGTACCCAAAAAAGTCTTGTAGAGACCAATGCAACGGTCAATGTTATCGTCCAATCGATCAATGATATTACCGACCAAATGAACCATAATACAAATCGTATTGAAGAACTAGTAAGCGCATCGGCTGAAGTAGATAGCCATACAGCAACGGCTAGTACAGCACTCGAGATGACCGTCAAAGCCATCGAAAAACTCTCAAGTGATACTCAAACTAATGCCAATACAACCGATACCATTATCGGTAAAATCGCAACAATCCATACCCTCTCAACCGCCAATGCACGCAGTGTTGAAGAGATCGCTTCAGCTGCCGAACATCTCCACCAAATGACTGAACAGCTCACCAATCAAATTACTGTGTATCGCACGTAGCCTATTTAGCCATTCCGTGCTCACGTGCCCTATAGGGTATGACACGGAATCTAAATCTCTCTCAAACTCAACCCTACTTTCCCTTTTTCCACATCTATCTCGATAACACGGATTCGTATCAGTTGCTGATTGACGCTCAACACTTCTAACGGATGAGCAATTCGCTTTTCAGACATCTGTGAAATATGAATAAGACCGTCATTTTTTAGCCCAATATCAACAAATGCCCCGAAGTCGGCAATATTTCGGACAACCCCTGAGACGATGGAACCCTCTCTTAACTCTTTTATATTGGTCAAATCCGAACTAAAAATAATAGGGGGGAGCGTTTCACGAGGATCAAATCCGGGTTTTTTGAGTTCGGCAAGTATATCACCAAGCGTCACTTCCCCTATCCCTAACGTTTTTGCAATGGAGGGAATCTCCCCTTTCGTAATAGAACCAACATCATACTCTTTTAGAAGTTTTTGCGCCGCACTGTAGCTTTCAGGATGAACTCCTGTATTATCAAGGATACTTTTCCCCTCCCGTATCCGAAAAAATCCTGCACACTGCTCGTACGCTTTCACCCCCAGCCCTTTGACTTTTAGCAGCTCTTGTTTGCTCGTAAATGCCCCCGATTTTTCACGATACTCTACGATACCCTTGGCAACTTTAGAACCGACTCCTGCAACGTATGAAAGCAACGATACCGAGGCGCTGTTGACATCAACACCAATACGATTAACCAAATCCTCCGTCACACTCTCTAGCTGTTTTTCCAAGAGCTTTTGATCGACGTCGTGCTGATATTGCCCTATCCCCAACGATTTTGGATCAATCTTCACCAACGCCGCCATCGGATCACGTAACCGTTGGGCAATAGAGATGGCTCCTCTGATCGTTACATCCAGCTGTGGGTACTCCTCGTGCGCAATTTTAGAGGCAGAGTAGACCGATGCCCCCGCTTCCGAAACGACGGTATACGCCAAACTCAACCCCTCGTCACGATTCACCCGTGCAAAAAATTCCTGCGTCTCGCGTGAACCTGTACCGTTACCGATGGCAACTCCCGTAATGTTGTATTTTTGTGTCAACTCTTTGACCACTTTTGCCGACGCTGTATAATCACTTTGTGGTGGAGTGGGATAGATAACGGCGTGGGTAAGATAGGTTCCGTGCTCATCGACGACGGCAAGCTTGCACCCTGTACGGTATGCTGGGTCAGCTCCCAAAATCACCCTTTTCGTGACGGGAGGGGTATTAAGAAGCTGTGTCAAATTTTTACCAAAGGTATTAATCGCTTGAATATCGGCACGCTCTTTAATCATTCCATGAATTTCACGCTCCAGTGAGGGGAACAACAGACGCTTAAATCCATCGAGATAGGCTTCGAGAAGTAGTGAGGAAGAGCTGTTGCAATTACGAGGGAGCAGGTTGCGCTTTAGACTCTCTTCCACCCTCTCCATATCAATGGATATTTTGATACTCAGCTCTTTTTCAGAGACACCGCGCATTAGAGCGAGATAACGGTGAGAAGGGATAGAGGAAATCTTCTCCGATTTACCGGCTAGTTTCGAAAATAAGCCCTCCTCTTTGAGGCTTTTCGTCCCTTTAATCTCAAACGAAGCGTAATCAAAAAGCTGTTTTCTCCAATGTTCACGCTCTCGTGGGTCATCGCTGTACCGCTCCGCCACAATATCTTTTGCCCCCTGTACCGCTTCATCCACCGTTTTAATGGAAGCCTTGAGAAACTCCCCTGCTTTTCTTTTAAATACTTCTAGTTCTAAACGTCCGCTTTGCAACAACTCCGCCAACGGTTCCAACCCTGCCGCAATAGCCGATGCCGCACGGGTGTTTTTCTTCTCTTTAAAGGGGCGATAAATATCTTCTAACACTTGAAGCGTTTGAGCAGCATTGATCTGTGTCGTAAGCTCTGGCGTACAATGACCGCGCTCTTCGATCAATCGCCGTATCTCCTCTTTTCGCTCCAATGATTTTTTAGAATAGCCGTAAACAGTCTCAAACTCTCTCAACTGTTCATCCGACGCTCCCCCCGTCATCTCTTTGCGATAACGGGCAATAAAAGGGATAGTGGAACCCTCTTCGAGAAGTTTGAGGATGGCCTCAACGTGGATTTTAGTAATGCCCGTTTTTTGGGTGAGGAGGTTAATAAGGGGTGTCATTGTTTTGTTCCTTTAATAGTTGATCTTTAAGATTTTGTGCATTTTATTTTGAATATACCATTTTTCTTGGCTCTCATCCCAAACCGTTCGTACTTTTTTATCGTCAAATATTTTGATTGCGTCACGCTATATCGGCTCACTCCCTTTTTAGTCAAAGGGAAATTTTATCTTATTGACCCTAAGAGGCTGTGATAATATGGTAAGGTGTCATGGAAATTTTGTTCTTATTGACGTGTTGATTTTATGTAGTTATAATTTTGGTGCGATTACAAACTTTCTGTAGCTTTAATGGAGCGGTAAAGTCTGGGGATGTAGGGTTCGAAACCTATGTCCCTTTTTTTTTGCCCTCCAAAAAAGCTACAGAAGGGGGTCTTTTATGGATAAGCTTGTAATCGCTTTACTACTTATGTGCATTTTTGCACCATTGCTACACTAGCAATGCCAAGGGGTTTATCCCCTTGATCCCCCCTCACTTCTCCAAAATATACAAATTATTACTCGCATGACACTGTGTATTAAACCGCTCTTTAAGCTCTCGGTCAAATGTCATTAGATAGACGTTCGCATTGTGGAGATGAAGCGCGTTGAAATTTGCCAGCAATACATCATCTGCGACGTTTTTGCCGTGATCGCATTTCGTAAAATTAAACGATTTTAACGTTTTTTTATAGTCGTATAAATCGGCTTCCCATTCGCTCTTAAAGAGATAGAGAGAGTCGGGATTTGCCGCCACATAGATACGGTTATCAGCAATATTGAATTTTTCAATCACGTCATTAAACATCGAGCCAATATTCGAAAAATTCTCTATATCCCAAAACAAATAATGGTCACTGTTTTGGGTCGCTTTTGGTTTGTTGATGAGGGTGAGACGTTTGGAAATATTATAGTGATTGTGGGCAATATCATTGGTGAGTTCGATAGAATTTTTCAGTTTCACAGCGTCATCGGTGTTAAAGTTCAACACTTTTCCCAGTTCGATATAGAGCTCAATATCCTCCAACTCTTGTCGCGCTCCCCCTTTTTGATAACTGCTTAATGCTTTTAACTTGTAGTGAGGGAAAATAATCCCTATCTCCATCCTCTTAAGCGTTCCAAACGCACTCATAACTTTCGAAAAGACACGCGTAGCCTCCTCATTCTCAGGAAGTTCGATAGAGCCATAATATTTTTGATTAATAATTATTTTTTGCATGGGCGAATTTTAGCGTTTGAATCTTAGAGGTCACTTCAAGATTAATTGCTTATTTTATAATCAGGTAAAAATCACAATTTAGACTATAATTTTTTCATCAATACCTTATAAAGGAGAGAAATCATGCAAGATTTAGTAAAAAGCTATGAAGCAAATGCTTCGCTGATCCAAAAATTCATCCTCTCCACATTGGGAAATGTCAGTCTGAAAACGCTTGATGTCCGACTCAGTGAACGACTTTATAAAACATTCCCAAGTTTAGAGCTGCTGTACAAATGCGATGAGGGGTTTGTCCAAAACTCTCCCAATATCTATAATGATAAGGAAGAGCACTACCATATTGGCGCAGACAGACTTTATTTGGTCAATGAAGCTGAGCTTGAAAAAGGGTATTATATCTCGCAACCCTATATCTCCACAGCTACGGGATTTCTCTGTATTACCGTCGTCTATGCCGTAGGGGATGGATACCTATTTTTGGATTTTCGTCTACGGAAACTTCTCGAACGGTTTGACCTCATCGAAAAAAATGATGTTTTCAAAGGGATCAATCGCCTCTCTTACGCAATTATCGGTGCTGGTCTCCTCTTTTTTGGGGTTTTCGTTGTGCTGTACGGATTCTACACCTTTGGCGGATATGTTTTTGGACTCGAACCTCTGAGTATTGACGCAGTCTTCAAACCCATCATTGCTTTAACGCTGGGACTTGCTGTCTATGATTTGGGAAAAACCATTGTTGAACAAGAGGTACTCCCTCGAACACAGCATGTAAGCGATGCCTTTAATCCCAAAACATTACTCAATTTTTCCGTATCGATTATTATCGCCCTCTTGATCGAAGCGTTACTGGTCGTCTTTAAAATCTCTATCCACAACTACAAAGACTTACCGTACGCATCAACGCTTATTGCTGCTTTAGCATTTTTACTCCTCGTTTTTGCACTATTTGTTTATGTTATCCGTAAAACAGAGAAGGAGTAATTAATTTTTACGTTGTTTTAAAGGCATACCTTTTATAATGTAATAAAAATATGTTATAAAAGGGTCATAATGACGAAGCATCGACTGGAGAGTATTCGATTAGAAGCGATTCTTGAAAACTCACCGGATGGGATGTTTACAATTGATACCAATATGAACATTCAATATACCAATCCTGCCTTTTGTCAGCTAGTAGGATACAGTGAAAGTGAATTATACGGCACCCCTATTAGCAATTATCTCGGAGATTTGAGTATTTTAACCCATTGTATGACGAGTGTACAGGAGTGTGGTCATTGCAGGGATCAAGAGACAATCTTCAGACGAAAAGACGGATCGATTGTCCATATCTCTAAAAATGTTCAAGCATTGTACGATAATGAAGGGAATATGGACAATATTCTTGTCAGTATCCGCGATATGACGGCATTACATCAACTCAATAAAGAGCTCTTGGCATCGAAATACGAGATACTCACCAAGCTTCCAAATCGGAGAAAACTTTTAAGTGATATCAGTGATATTGACTCAGCTTTTACCATCATTTTAATCAATATTGACAGCTTCAAAGAGTTCAATACCTTTTACGGTCATAAAATCGCGGATCAGCTGCTCATCACGTTGGGTTCTGAGATTGTGAACTATTCACAAACAATCCCTCTCTCATCCGTGGTTTACAAACTTCCCGTTGATGAATACGCCATCCTCATTAAATGTGCCTGCAGTAGAGAAGAGGTCGATCAATGTATCACCGCCTTATCCACAACCTTCAATACCAAAATTTTTACCGTAGCAGATCAAGAGATCAGTCTGAATATTACCATCGGCGTTGCTGGATCGACTGTGAATGCCACTCAAATCAACGATATTATGACACATGCCGATATGGCTTTGAAACTGGCAAAAAAAACACGTAAAAATTATCTCTATTACGATGAGTCATTGCTCATAAAAGAAAATTATGAAAACAATCTTTCGTGGATCAAACGGCTTCGAAATGCTATTGATGAAGATAGGGTTATCCCCTTTTACCAACCCATCGTCAATGCACAAACCCTTAAAATTGAAAAATATGAAGCCTTAATTCGTATTGTGGAGGAGGATGGAACCATCATCTCCCCCTTCAAATTCTTAGAAATTTCCAAAAAAGTGAAACTCTATCATCAACTAACAACCATCATGATCGATAAAGTATTCAAAGAGTTAGCGAATCACGACAAGGTTCAATGTTCTATTAATCTCTCTATTGAAGATATACATGACAATGTTATGTACAACTACATCGTCAATAAAATCAAACACTATCCACATTCAGATCGGATTATTTTCGAAATACTCGAATCTGAGGGGATTGGCAACTATGAAACAATTAATCAATTTATTACTGAAGTGAAACAATACGGCGTTAAAATTGCCATTGATGATTTCGGTGCGGGGTATTCCAATTTTGTCTATATTACCAAACTTGATATTGACTACATCAAAATCGACGGTTCCATTATCCGCAATATCCATAAGGAGACAACCTCTCAAATTATCACCAAAACGATTATCGATTTTGCTTCCCAATTGGGGATCCAAAGCGTTGCTGAGTTTGTGTGCGATGAAAATGTTTACAACTACCTCAAACAGCTTCCCATCAGCCATTTTCAAGGATACTATTTCGGAGAGCCAAACGCCATGATGGTAACGGAATAGATTCACGGATTGTAAAGCTATAAATCTGTATAGTTCAAAAAATATTTTAAAATGAACTAGAGGTATTGGGTGATAGGTAAGAAGGTTTGTATTGTCCCTGCGGTTTTTTTAGCACTAATACCGATTGAAGCCTTTTGCCTAGAGGATACAAATAGCTCAAACAGCAATTCACTTTCTATCTATAGCATTAATCCGACCCCTGAGAAAGCACGCATTAACGGTAAGGGTGGAGGTCTTTCTTATAACTCTACCAATATCAAATTTAAAGTCGAAACATCTGCTGATTTTGTTAAAACAGGGGCTATTGTAAAAATAAACCCTTTTCAAAATTCACTCTATCTACAACTTGGGGCTAACTATCTTACTCAAAATTTATCCCGTAATGATCTCATCAAAGAAAATGTCAGTCAATATTCGACTGCAGTGAGTGTTGGCTATATGTTTTACCCGAGTGTAGATTTTGAGATTGGCAGCAGTCTGACAGAAGTAATTGCAAATAAAACCAACCCAGAGAACGCAATCAGCAATCAAACACTAAAAGATACCTATTGTCAAATTGCCAAACGCTCAGAGACACCCATGGGTACCATAGATGTAACGTTAAAGGGCAACCAGCTTTATCAGAATCTTGCTGCTAAGGAACAAAATTACGGCAGTAGTTTCAACTATTACCCCAATAAAAATATTAAGTTAGGCTACTCGTATATGAATATGCAAAATAATGTTTCCAAGGGGTATGTACTAAATTATGGTTACTTCACAACGGAATACACCAATAATATTGCACAAAACACCTACGCTGTAACCGTAGGATTTAAAGCAAAATTTACCGATATTACAAATGTTTCGAGCTACAAAATACCCATAAATATAAAACCCCCTCCTAGAGCGTTGCACCGATTTGATGATATGGTTTTGAGTGATAATATGAATCTTCGTATTTGAGGAGAGTATCTCATCGCGTTGCATGATCCTTAGAATAAAACCTCCGCATCCAAGCTTTACGCATCTCCTCTGCCACTAAAACGATCACCATAACAGCGACAACAGCCCACCAATAGATGGGGTCAAATGAAGCTGTGCCGAAAACACTCGAAAGAGGGGTGAAAAAAATCAATGTCACTAAAACACCTAATTGCACTCCGACACCTGCCACATAATAGCGATTACTCCACACCCCGATTTTCCACAACGAATCTTTAGTACTTCGACATGAGAGACCGTTGGCAATCTGAGCAAAGACAATTGCGCTAAACGTCAACGTCGTCGCTTGTAAGTATAATGGATCATGCCACGATAATACTCCACCGTTCCAACCGTGTCCTCTAAGATAAAACCAAAAAAGCCCCATTGATAACACCGCCGTAATAAGCCCCAAAAATCCGAATGAGCGCAAATAGACATTGCGAGTCAATATCCGTTCTTTTCGGCTGTGTGGAGGTTGATTCATCAATCCAATATGCGGTAATTCAGCCCCTAAAGCCATCCCTGGTAAAATATTTGTCCCCAAATCAATGGCTAAGACAAGAGGAACAGGAAGCGCCAAAGGGAAACCCATCGAAAAAAAGAAAATATAGGGGACGGCTTCAGGAAGATTATTGGAGAGCATATAGGTGATAAAGCGGCGTATATTTTCATGGACCGCGCGCCCCTCCTCAATCCCTTTCACAATGGTTGCAAAATGATCATCCATCAATACCGCATCGGCAGATTGTTTCGCTACATCGGTTCCTGACCCCATTGCGATACCGACATCCGCTTTTTTTAATGCGGGGGCATCGTTTACCCCATCACCCGTTACCGCGACCGTCTCTCCCATCTCTTTAAGCAATCCGACGAGAAAAAGTTTTTGTTCTGGTGAAACACGCGCGAAAACATGATTACACCGCAACAACCGCTTTATCGCCGATGGGGGAAGTTTATCCAGATATTCCCCCGTAGTCACATCCGTTTGGAAGGTGATAATACCTGCTTGTATCCCAATAGCCCCCGCTGTGATCGGATGATCCCCTGTAATCATCAATACCCGAATTCCCGCTTTGTGGCACAGACCAACCGCCTCTTCTATATCATCGCGCAACGGATCAACCATTGCGATAAATCCGATAAAACCCAATTGGCTCTCTGCCTCTTGGCGTGAGGCAGGCAATGTCACACTCTCACGCGTAGCAAAAGCGATCACCCGATACCCCAACGCCGCTAGTGCGTCATGTTGCATTATCAGTTTTTGATGTTCATCCTCTGTAAGCTCTTTTGTCCCCTCCGATGTCGCTACGGTATGACACAGCGCGAGGATGATTTCAGGTGCCCCTTTGCAGAAGATTGCATATGCGTCCCCAGCCGAATGTACCGTACACATTCGTTTTAGATGATAGTCAAACGCATAATCAGCCACTATCGGAGTCTCACTCCGTCGGAGTGCCACATCGGTATAATTGTTAGCAAATAGCACCAATGCCTGCTCTACGGGATCACCGCTTTGAGCGTCGGCACGGTTGCACAACAGTGCCCCATCCAGAAGCTTCGATGAGGGTTTTTCCCCTTTCTCCCCCTCTTCCCATGCCGCCACTTTCATTTCATTTTGGGTAATCGTCCCCGTCTTATCGGTTGCGATCACCGTGATGGCTCCCAGATTCTCGATGACCGAGAGACCGTTAACAAGAAATCCTTTGGATGCCATCCGCTGCGCCCCAAATGCCAACGCCAGTGTCACGGTGGGGAGGAGCCCCTCTGGGATCAATGCAACCAAAACACCTAACGCAAACAAAAAGGTTTTCCATAGCTCAAACCCTCCGACCGCCATGGCAATAACGATCAATCCCCCTGCGATAACAAACGAGGTCAATGCGATTACTTTTGAGATATGGACAATCTCTTTTTGGAGATGGCTTTCACCCGCATTGACACTCTGAGTCAATGCGGCAATCGTCCCATATCGGCTCTCTTTCCCCGTAGCATAGACCAATCCCTCCCCTTCTCCCTTGACAATATACGTCCCTGAATAGAGAATTGTTTTAAGATGTTCGGAACCTACCGCATCGCATGAGACAGACTCACTCTCACCCGTTAAGGTACTCTCATTGACCCATAAATCAAACGCACGGATGATATACATATCAGAGGGGACTTTATCCCCCTCATGGAGAATAACAATGTCCCCCGGAACGAGCTCTTGGGCAGAGACGATACGCTCTTCTCCCCCTCGCGATACTCTCACTTTTAGTGGGAGCATATTTCGCAATGCCTCCAAACTTTTTTCGGTGCGAATCTCCTGATAAAAACCGAATGCACCGTTGAGGAGAATGACGATAACGATAGCCCATCCAATCGGGAGCATATTAGAAGAGGGATCCAACCACCCCGTCACGAAGCTGATCACTGCCGCAACCCACAATAAAATGGCGAAAAAGTGGGTAAATTGGGCGACTAGTTTCTGATACCACGGTTTTGCAGGGATATGGGGAAGGGTATTGAGTCCGTATTGCTGATGCCGTCGTTTCACCGTCTCATCGTCTAACCCCTTTTCTGAAGTTGCAAATAGTGAAAATAGCTCGGGAATAGTCATTGTTTTCATATAATAATTCTACACCTTTTTTACCTAAAAAGAGCAAATAAAATTCAACAAAGGGTATCTTTGGAGCTTTGTAAGAGGATTAGAGATATAATGTCTTATTAAAATTTAAAGAAAGTACTTTAATTATGATTACATCAAAAACGCTAAAAGCTAGGCATAATATACTCAAACCACTATTAAAACTAATTTGGGTATTCATAGGTATTACAAGCAGTTGTATTATGGCAAATGAGTTGCCTAATATATGTAGTCGAGATCAAAACGAAAACGAGTTTACCATACTAAGCTACCATGAAATAGCCAATAAAAGTGAAACGCTAGATTCGACCTATGCGGTAACTCCATCGAATTTTAATGCGCAAATACATTGGTTGATGGATAACGGGTATCACTTTATTAGTATCAATGATATTTTAACGTATCGAAAAACAAGGAAGCCGTTACCGAATAAAGCCGTTTTGATCACTTTTGATGATGGTTACCAGTCTGTGTATGCTAATGCCTATCCGATTTTGAAAAAATACAAAATCCCGAGTGTTATCGCACTCGTCGGGAATTGGATGAGAGCCAAAGATAAAGTCGATTTTGACGGGCATATGATTGATCGCAACAAGTTCTTGAGTCAAGCCGAGATCAAAAAGATGGTCAGCAGCGGGTTGGTGGAGATTGCCAGTCATAGTTGTTGTATGCATAAAGGGATCCCCGGCAACCCGCAAGGTAATATGCAGCCAGCTCTTACCACTCGCCAATGGCTTGCTGAGAAAAGGGGGTATGAGGATGAAAAAACATATCAACAGCGCGTTTACACTGATTTATTAGAAAATAATACCTTTTTGAAAGCCTATACAGGGCAACAGCCCCGCGTTATGGTGTGGCCGTACGGGCGCTATAATATCGAGATTCGCCGCATTGCAGAGCGCTTAGGTATGCCCCTAGGATTAACGTTGGATGACGGTAGCAATACAGCCATTACACCTTTGTGGGGGCTTCGGCGTATATTGGTAGAGGGAAATATGTCTCTTCGGGATTTAGATTTTCTCATGTGGATGCGAAGTGGTAATTTTACCGACGATGCTAGAACGACCAAAGCAGCTCACATTGATTTGGACTATATTTATGATCCAGATCCAATCCAGCAGGAAAAGAATATTGGACTATTGCTTGATCGTATTAAAAAATTAGGGGTCAATACGGTCTATCTGCAAGCGTTTGCTGACCCTGATGCCAACGGTGCAGCGGATTATGTCTATTTTCCAAACCGAAACGTACCGATGCGATCCAATCTGTTTAACCGCGTTTCATGGCAAATTGCCAAATGTACGCAAGTCAAGCGTATTTATGCTTGGATGCCAATGCTGGCTTGGCAATTACCACAGAGCAATGTTGCGGCCAAAGATACAGTCGTGACATTGCAGGTTGATCCGACCCATCTCAATATGGGATATCCGAGATTATCCCCATTTTCACCTAAAGCGCGAAAAGTTATAGAAGAAATCTATGAAGATTTAGCAAAATCGGCCTACATTGACGGACTCTTATTTCATGACGATGTAACGCTGTCCGATTTTGAAGATGACAGTACATTTGCCCGTAATCAATATAAAAAATGGGGATTATCGCAAAGTGTCACTAAAATCAGAACGGATCGAAAACAGTTTGTAAAGTGGACTAAACTCAAAACACACTATTTAGATGAGTTTGCAATGCAGTTAGCTCAAATTGTAAGAGATGAACAACCGGGACTTAAAACAGCGCGTAACTTATACGCTCAAGTCGCCCTAAACAGTGATTCCCAAGAGTGGTATGCACAAAGTTTGGCCCAATCAATAGAGAAATATGACTATACCGCCATTATGGCGATGCCGTATATGGAACAAGCCGGTGACCCAGAGCACTTTTTAGGTGAAATAGTTAAGCATGTCAAACAAGAGCAATGTGGGCTCGAACGGACTGTTATTGAGTTGCAAACGGTTAATTGGAGAGAACATAATGAGCCGATTTCTTCCCAAGAGTTGAATAGCACCATACGATATTTGTATGGTTTAGGTGTTCATCACATCGCGTATTATCCTGACAGTGTGTTTACAAACAATCCTGATGCCGATATGATGAATAAAGCATTTGCTCAAAAACCAGTGCGCATGTATACGAATACTATGCCCAATAAGTAAGAAGGATTCATGACCACTTTTATTGTATTTGTCCATTTACTATGGCATACGCTGTTAGGGTTTATATTTTATTATCCACTCTTTATGTCAAGTTTGTGGATCGTCGGCGCCATCTTTTTTTATTATAAAAATGAAAAACCCTATTTAAAATATACTATCCCACCCTTAAGAGAGAATGAAAAGTGGGAAGGGGTCAGTATTTTAATCCCGTGCTATAACGAAGGGCAAAATGCTATTGAAACCATCACGTATGCGCTGAATGTCAAATACCCAGAATTTGAGGTTATTGCCATCAATGATGGGAGCAAAGATAACACATTAGAGATATTACTGGAGTTGGCAAAAAATAATCCGAAATTAAAAGTGGTTAACTTAGCTGAAAATCAAGGCAAAGCATTAGGGCTTCAAGCAGGTGCGTTGGTAGCAAAACATGAGTATTTGATCGGTATCGACGGAGATGCTTTGATAGACGAATATTGTGTTTATTGGATGGTGAAACATTTTATCCGCTACCCCGCAGTTGCTGCCGTAACGGGAAATCCACGAATACGCAATCGTACAACACTGCTAGGTAAAATTCAAGTCGGCGAGTTTTCCTCTATTGTCGGGATGATCAAGCGGGCACAGCGCAGTTTCGGACGGATTTTTACCGTATCAGGGGTGATTACCGGTTTTAGAAAAGCGGCAGTGCACGAGGTGGGCTATTGGAGTCCGGATATGCTGACTGAAGATATCGATATTACTTGGAAACTGCAAAGCAACGGTTGGGATGTCCGTTTTGAGCCACGTGCATTGGTATGGATTTTGATGCCTGAAACATTGAGCGGTCTATGGAAACAACGGTTACGTTGGGCGATGGGCGGTGTACAAGTGATGCTGAAAAACTTCAAGGTTTTATTTATGCCCAAACAGACCCATCTTTGGGGATTAATGGTTGAACTAATGCTCAGTACGATTTGGGCGTACAGTATGGTATTGGTCTTTTTAGTCTGGTTCATTAGTTTATTTGTTCCCGTAGCGTATTTAATGCCTCAGCAATCACCAATTTTGCCGGATCAAAGCAGTGTGATTCTAATCGGTGCTTGTTTGGTACAGTTCGGTGTCAGCAAATGGCTAGATGGTCATTATGACCAAGGTCTGGGAAAAAATTATTTTTGGATGATTTGGTACCCGTTTGCCTATTGGCTCCTCAATTTGTTTACGGCGGTAACGGCTCTTCCAAAAGTGTTATTCGGTACAAAAGGTCGTGCACGATGGGTTAGTCCCGATCGTGGTGCACATCAACAGGTCAAAAAAGGTTAAGAATATGGAAACATTAATCATTAACAAACGCCGTGAATTACCTAGAATCAAACGAATCATTTGGGACATCATAACTGTTTTTCTTTGGCTGGGTTTTTTCTATTTATGGAAGCCTGTGTTTCACATATTTTATCGAATCATTACGTTAGGTGCACCGGCGGAAGAGTTATCCGATTGGATTTTTGGCGAAATCCATAGTGTTACCTTTGATCGGGCCATATGGATGTTAATCGCAACTCCTATAGTGCTGTTTATACTCTCAAGACTCAACAGACACCAAGCTCCAAGTGAGCATTTGATCTATCATTCTAACGATTATTCCAGTTATTTTAACGTCGACGATACGCAGCTGCAAGAGTGTGTCAATAGCCAATTTGTTACGGTTTATTTTGATGACCATGGTCATATCATCCGTCTGGATGATCACATTACAATAAACAACGCATAAATTAAAAACAAAATCAAAACAGTAATGCGTCCTGAATGCTTCACTGTCTCATATTCACAAGCACTTTTCGCTCACATTGGCAATCTTCAAAATAGACCCAACGCTCTTCATACCCTGATGGGTCATCCGAAATCATGTTATTCTCTTGAACAACAGGTGCAGGTGTACTGCTTTGTATCACCATTGTTTGGGGTTGTGTCGTGTAAACAACGGTGGGAGAACTATCATAGACTACAGTAGGACGTGAAGCGGCATACCCAAGAACTCCGCCAAACAAGAGAGGAGCGACCCACCCTCCATAGCCCCATCCACCGCCATAATAATGAGCAGAACCAGATCTATGATGCCCACCACCATAACCACGGGCCTGAACCGATCCGCTCATAAGAAGAATCATTGTTGCTGCTGCTAAAACTATTTTTTTCATCGAAAGACTCCTTGAATTTAATATTTTAAAAACTAAAAGAGCTAGTAACTTTAATTTCTTTCAACGGCTGTGAGCTTGTTTTGGCGATATCACGTCCGTGAAATTTGCCATAGTTCATATACCCCGTGATAACCGTATCCGCTTGGGTATCGTATTGGGTGAAACATCGACGTACCGTTTGATAGCTTGTTTGGGTATCTTGATCGGCATTTTGTCCCGCCATTGTCCCCAGTGCTGCCCCCCCAATGGTTGCCGCCACTTTTCCGCTTCCGCCACCGATTTGATGACCGATTACACCGCCAATGGCAGCACCGACAAGCCCACCTATAATACTATTTCCGCCACTTTGCTGTTGTACGGCAATTTGCTGATCTTGACACACCTCACGGGGGATATTTTTGGTAATTTTCGAATAGACGGGTTCTGAGTGGGTGACAGGAACGTATTCAATCTCACTCATCACATTAGCGGAACCATATCCACTCGATCGAGCCATCAATACTGTTGAAACACATGCAAGCGAAATAGCTATAATAATTATTTTATGTTTCATCAAATCTCCTTTACTTCGAAGTATAAAAACAGTATACCTTTTTCTCCGTGAAGTTAGCGTGAACTTTTACGAGAGGAGATCCTCTCTCATGCTATCTCGAATTTCTAAAAATTGATCCAAATTATCGAAAAATAGACGGATTAACTTCGGATCAAAGTGTTTCCCATATCCTTCTCGAAAAAGGATTAAAATATCTTCTAGCGGCCATGCTTTTTTGTATACCCTATCGTTCCCTAAGGCATCAAATACATCAGCGATAGCTGTTATACGACCATATATGGGGATATCCTCCCCTACCAATCCCCTAGGATAACCTGTCCCATCGTATTTTTCGTGATGTGTCAGTGCAACAATTGCCGAAGCTTTCAAAATGGGGCGTTGAGAATTTTTGAGCATCTCATATCCAAGTTGTGCATGTGTTTTCATCACTTCAAACTCATCAAAAGTGAGTTTCCCCGGTTTATTGAGAATGTTATCGGCAATGCCGACTTTTCCTATATCATGCATAGGGGAAGCTTGTTTGAGTAAAGAGGCATCCTCTTCACTCATATTAGAAAGTTTCGCTAATAAGTAGGAGTATTCGGCTACTCGCTTAACATGCAGCCCTGTCTCTTTGGAGCGAGTTTCGCCAATCGCCCCCATTGTAAAAAGAACCTCTTTTTGCGTTGTAACAATTTCCTCATTCAGCGTCACAATCTCTGTCAAATCATGCATTATCTGAAGATACTCGATGAGATTCCCATCAATATCAACAATAGGATAAAACAGATTATTAACGGTATATTCCTCTCCATCTTTCCTAATATTGGTCAATATCTTTTGAACGACTTTTTTTTCTGAGAGCTCTTTTCGGATCCCATCACAGGTTTTTAATTTTAGATGCTTCTGATGCCTAAGCTCCTCACAGTTTCGACCTATAACCTCCGCTAAACTATAGCCGCTGAGTTCACAAAATTTTTCATTGACATAGTTGATAATATTATTGGTGTCCGTTTTTATGATTGCGGTTGTGGAGTTAATCGCCTCTTCGTACTGTTTCATATAATTTATATTCTCTTCGAAACTTCGATTGGTGGAATCCAGCTCATTTTTCAATATCTCTTTGTACTCTTCAAGTTGCGTTACATCCGTTCGAATAGCGATATACTCTTTAAAAGAGCCATCTCTATTATAGATAGCCCCTATATCAGAAACAACATAATAAGGGATCCCATTTTTAGTTTTATTTTTAAGACGACCTTTCCAAATTTTACCACTTTTGATAGTAGCCCACATCTCTGCAAACATCTCCTTTGGAACATCTTCGTGTCTTATAATGGAATGCGATTTCCCGATAAGTTCTTCTTCGGTATAACCGGAAATAATTTCAAAATTCTTATTTACTCCTGTGATAATCCCTTTCTCATCTGAAATGGAAAAAATTGCCACCTCATTAACAATATTTTCAAATTGCTTTAAATAGTGGATCTTTTCATCAAGCTCTTCACTCGTGCGTGAAATCAATGTTGTCAGCGCTTTTAACCTCATATCTTTGTTCTCAATGTTAATTGGGTATGCAACTGTGCCAATCTTTTTTTTCGCCCCATCTTCTTCGCTTAAACTCACATAAGTAGTGCTAATATTTAAAAGATGGTTGGTGTGGCTATTACTGTCGTGAAAAAATTCTCCATAGGCTATAAAACCAGATGTCGCAGCTACCTCATTGATGATGGCTACTTCTTCATCTAAATAGGTTCCAAGCATTGATCTTCTCGCGCTGCAGCTGTAAATATAAATCGCTTCACTCTTGCAAAGAAGGGGATCTAGGAGCATCCTTCTATTGTAATCTTCGATGTATTCAACATTGGCATATCCAAACTTGACAATGCTCCCCTCTTTTAATTCTCCTGAAAATGTCAACGACCCATCTCCATGATCAATAAGCGGGGTTCTCCCTATCTCAATACCCTTTTCTTGCTGTATCAACGGAAACTCTATCCCATACCGTAAAATATTTTCAAGGATCTCTTTGCCTAGATAGTGTTCGTAAATATCGACCGTTTTTTGATTATCAATTTCATATACTCGTTTTCCGACCGATTTCGTGATACGGAGCTCTTTCCCGATGGGATGCCAATTGAAAAGATATTTTGTCTCAATTTTTAACAAATCGGAATCGATCGCCGCAAAAGCAACGTCGCAATTGTTGCACGTTGTCGAAAAAACATCACACTTTTCAAACCTCAAATCATCCCCACCATTCCCCCCTACGATCACAATATCAGGATAAATTTGGGTAATTTTCTGTAATAAAAGCTCAGAATCAAAGCGAAACGTATTGGCAAAACAGACAAGAAGTTTGGTTTTATCGGTAATCAAAGAGTCCGATAGTCTCGGTACAATCTCATCAATACTCAATCCATAAAAGCTGTTTGATTTTACGTGCGAGTGGTTGAAGAGAGAAAATGAAATCGTAATACCCCCATCCAGAATTTTTCCATCCGAAATCATCCCTGCAGTGGATGTACCCAATAACGAGGCATTCGGCAAGAGCTCCAAAAGAGCCTCTTTTATCGGATAAATCTCTTCACTACACGTGAGGGAATAAAAAAGTTGTATCAATACCGAATTAGCACTTATAATCTTGTTTTCAACGATAAATTTTTTCAGTGAATCAGCACTCTCATAGCTGTAATTAAGCAATTGCACTCTTTTTCTCCTTATACCTATGTAATAGTGTCAATCCTCTTAATTCTAGCGATAAGTGACTTTATTTATGTTGTTTGCCAACGGATTTTGGAGACGATGAATGCTTTACTTCATTGAGCGTTAAAAGTCTCTTTGCTTCATTGGCAATGGCATGTTGACGCATCATTATGACCAAAGAATTTTTTGCCTCTTCAAAGGTAGCAGGATGTTCAGGGTTGATCTCATCTACAAGGATAATCTCCCACATATTATTACCCATAGCAAGCTTGACAAACGTTCCCGCCTCTTTGTCTTTAATTCCATCGATAATGACGGGTGGGACGGTTGTAGCATCAACCCATCCAACCATACCCCCTCTTTGCCGTGATTTTAAATCAAGACTCTCTTTTAGCGCCAATGAGGAGAATAGTCTATTTCGATCCTCCCCCGTTTTGGCGTTTAACTGCTTTAAAAGATCATCCGCTAATGTCTCCTCCATCACCAAAATATGACGAACGTTATAACCTGTTGGTACACGCATACTTTTGCTCTCATTGAACACGTGCTTCAGCTCATCGTCTGTTGGATTGACAGACTCCGCAATCCGTTTCGACCACAAATCAAAGGCAAAAGTCTCAGAGAGCTGAACAAACTGAGGATCTTTTTGGAGTTTCTCCACAAGAATATCGGCAAGTTTAACCCTCTGCGTGTAATCTGCCGCGATCTTATCTTGAATCTCTTTTGAGGCAGTATTTAAATCAATATGCAATACTTGTGCCGAAAACTCTTTTATCTCATCGGGGGCAATCGTCCGCCCTTGAAGTGACGACGCCAATAGTAGTGCAGTTACCACCGAACTAATAATTTTTTTAAACATACTAAATCCTTATGGGTTATTTATTTCTAAGTATACATATAATTGTGTGAACCGTGTTTGAATTAATGCTAGATCCATTTTTTCTTTCTGAAATAGATAAGAAGTACCATTGTGATAAGGATAAACACCCCCCAAATGGCAGGGTATCCCCACCTCCAATGCAGCTCAGGCATATCGGTAAAATTCATCCCATAGATGCCTGCGATAAAGGTCAACGGGATAAAGATTGAGGCGAATACCGTCAAAACTTTCATCACCTCATTCATTTTATTGCTGATACTGGAGATATAAATATCCAATAACCCTGCCAAAATATTTTGATACGATTCGATGGATTCAATGATCCGAATAGCATGATCGGAAACATCTCGAAGATAAATTTTTGTATGTTCTTGAATCAGTTCGGAATCACTGCGCAACATTCCCGCCAACAACTCTCGTAATGGCGAAACGTATTTTCGTATATGGATCAGTTCCCGTTTTAGTTTTTGGATTGTAATAAGGGTCAAAGGTGTCGATTCTTCGGAGATTAAATGATCTTCAAGGGTAAGAGTTATCTCATCCAGCGAATCAATCAAAATAAAAAGATTATCGACGATAATATCCAATATAGCGTAGGTAAGGTAATCGCTCCCCATGCTTCTAAAATGCCCTTTACTGGTTTGGATGCGCTGTTTGACGGGGGAAAAAAGCTTATCGGATTTTTCTTTGAAAGAGAGAACAAGATTCTCCAAAACCAAAATGCTGATTTGTTCATTATTGATGGTGAATACTTCACTCGAAGCCATAAGACTTTTGAGAACAACGTAGAGATAATGGTCATACTCTTCAAATTTCGGTCTCTGGTGCGTCGTCAAAATATCTTCAAGAACGAGAGGATGGATAGTAAACAGCTCTCCTATTCTCGCGATCAAATCCGCATCGCTGAGTCCTTCGATGATAACCCACGTAACGGTATTTTTTTTTACATACTCACCTATCGATTCCACGGAGGTGATTTCACACTCGTGCACTCCCTCTTTATCGTAATGAATGAGAGTAATTGTTGTCTGTGTTTGATGAATATCACCGACGTGAACAAGAGCACCAGGGGGAAAGCCCGCTTTATCGGAAGAGGTGCTCAATGATTTAGACATTACTATCTTCTGTACGTATTGTTTGCATAAATAACCTTTGAGAAGTAGTATAGCTCTCTTTACGTAAGGTTAGCGTGAAATTATTGAAGAAAAAAATGCTTTATAGTTTTTTTGTACTATAATAATCGTATCGAAGCGATCTAAAAAGGGGATAGTATGAATGCCGTACAAAAAGATTTTGAAAATCGAAAAAGTGAGATCCGTAAAGAATTAGAACTGCTATTTAAGGCGAATATGAAAATTACCGATTGGAATGTCCCCGAAGCGGACGATCATGAAGCAGCGAAACAGCTCGTTGCCATCATGCAAGAGGCTTTGGATGAGATTAAAGCTGATATTGCCGCAGGTGAATACGACTATTATTGATACTATACCTATTTTTTTAATCCTATTTCTATGATTTATTTTATCTAATTAGAATGTGCCAAAGATGAAAAATAATTTCTTTTATATGCTATTTATTATTATCCTAATATAATAAATAAAAAAGGGTCGAAATTCATGGATATAATGGATACAGATGAACTTTTATTTGCTCCAGAAGAGAAGAATGAATCATTCGGTACGTCGTGGATTGTACTCATTGTCGATGACGATATTGAAGTGCACTCCTTTACCAAACTGGCTCTTCATGATTTTACCTACGACCGAAAACCACTCCATTTTCTCTCCGCCTACAGCGCCAAAGAAGCGACAGAAATTTTAAAACACCATGATGATATCGCCGTTATCTTACTCGATGTCGTCATGGAAACCGATACGGCAGGTCTGGATCTTGTCGAAATCATCCGTTATCGCTTCAATAATACGATGGTACGGATCATTATCCGCACAGGTCAGCCTGGAGCGGCACCTGAGCGATATGTTATCGATCATTACGACATCAACGACTATAAAGAAAAAACGGAGTTAACAACCGATCGGCTCTACACAACGATCCGCAGCGCCCTTTCGCAATACAAACAAATCATTGAACTCCTCAATAAAAAAAATGAGATATACGCCACCTTGATCACCGATAGTTTGACCGGTCTGGGAAATCGGGTCAAACTCAACTACGACCTAGACACCGAGAAGCCGATGTCACTTATTTTGCTGAATATTGATTCCTTCAGTATGATCAATGACGTATACGGATTTGAGGTAGGGGATCAAATGCTGTTGCAGTTTGCCAAAATTTTGCGTGACACCTCCTCTTCTATATGTAAAATCTACCGTTTAGAAGCCGATATCTATGCCATATTAACCAGCTATACAGAAGTTCAAGATATCCAAAAAGAGGTTCTCCTTATCCAAAGCAGTATCACCAAAAACTCGTTTCTTATTAACGGAATAGAGCATCGGATCAATGTTACGATGGGCGTTGTCAAGCACGATATGGGAAATATGATTCAAAAAGCCGAAATCGCACTGCGTGAAGCACGAAAAATGAGCCGAAACCGTGTACAGGTTTATTCCGATGATCTAGCGGTTATCACACAAATCAAAGAAAATACCAAATGGACTAAATGGCTCAAAGATGCCCTCGATCACGATAAATTGATTGCCTATTTTCAGCCGATCGTTGATTGTAAAACAGGGATGATCGTCAAATACGAAACCCTTGTCCGTCTTGAGCATGATGGAGTCATATACACCCCTTTTCTTTTCCTCGGTACGGCCCGATATGCAGGGTTGCTCCATCAAATAACACAACGGATGTTTGATCAAGCGTGCGCAAAATTTGCTGATAATACTCTCGGATTTACGATCAACATTACCGATCAGGATCTTCTAGAAGAAGATTTTGTGGAATTTATAGAGCAGACACGGATCCATTACGGGATCGAAGCCGACCGAATCTATTTCGAAATTCTTGAAGAGAGCAGTATTCTAACCAATCCCCTTGCCGAAAGACATCTTAATCGGCTAACAGAGATGGGATATCATCTGTGTTTGGATGATTTTGGGGTTCAGTGTTCGAACTTCGCTCAACTTGGTAATCTAAACCTCGCTATTGTTAAAATTGATGGTATCTACATCAAGGATATCGACGTCAATCAAAAATCCCAAGTCGTGACGGAATCAATTCTCTTTTTTACGAGTAAAATAGGGGTAAAAACCGTCGCAGAATTCGTCCACAGTGCGCAAGTATACGAGATTGTAAAATCAATGGGGATCGATTATGCACAGGGGTATTTTCTGGGTGAACCCAAACCAGATTTGATCTAATGCGTTCGACGAAAGTTGCTACCTTAGCCTTTGTTTGCCTTTGCCATGCCACTTCATTGCTCGCCATCTCTGAAGAGAGTATCAAAGCAGCCTATCTGGAGCGATTTGCGATGTTCATTCAGTGGCCAAAACCTGTTGAGTCCTATAATATTTGCATTTATAATGATACTTCCTTTGCCAAAACACTTCAAAAAAGCTATTCGTCACGCCTTTTTAACAGCCATCCTCTAAATGTCATATCGCTCTCAAGCGGAACACCCGAAAATGAAACATTAAAATGTCATATCCTCTATTTTCGAGATTCAAAACCCAATCAAAATGAACATTATCTCAATACTTTATACAAAAACAATGTCCTACTCATCAGCGACGACGACGACGATACGAAAAAAGGGGCAATGATAGGATTTTATTTGCAAAACAACCTGCTTCGTTTTGTTATCAATCAACGCAACCTCGAAGATGCCCATTTAAGTGTCAGCTACAAACTTCTCAATTTTGCTACCGTTATCGAACCTACAGGGGGATACAATGCGACTAAATAGTCACTCCATTACATCACAAATTATTTTTTCTTTGGTTCTCTCAAGCCTTTTCATCGTTACTTTCGGAACATTGTTTCAAGTTTGGTACAGTATTAACCATGAAAAACGTGCTTTTATCCGCGAAAGCCGTTTGGAAGCCGATTTAGTCGTAGATTTAATCACCGCTCCCTTAGCATTTTTTGATCTTCAGGGAACGATGACCAATATGCACCGTTTACATGACAACAATAATGTTCTCTTGGCAATTGTCTATGGTCCCGACAAAACCCTATTGACCTCTATTAATCCTAGCCGCAAACCCCTTCCGACCGACATCTTTCCGCTGGGAATACGATACGAACATCCCGGATGGAATCCATGGAAACTAGGAAAACTCAAAAACACCCTCGAAATTAAACAAAACGGTCAACTTTTAGGCTACCTCTATATCGAGAAAAAAACAGAACGGATCACTGCTTTTACGTTACAACTCATAAAAAGTGCATCGCTCTTTTCAATCCTATTACTCTTTTTTGTCTATCTTGCAGCGCAATCGCTAAGCAAAAAAATACTCAAACCGGTTCTCTCCTTAGCCAAAATAGCCACAACCGTCGCAGAGAGTAAAAACTATGCCCTCCGCGTTTCTCACAATGCAGACAATGAGATCACCTCTTTGTATAACGCATTTAATCAGCTTTTAGCCGATACGGAATCGCTGACTAATCATTTGGAATCACGGGTAGAATCACGAACGAAAGAGCTTAATGATTCGCTTGATACATTGAAAAAAGCGCAAGTTCAACTGATACAGTCCGAAAAAATGGCTGCTCTTGGAAATCTTGTTAGCGGTGTTGCTCATGAGGTTAATACCCCTTTAGGAAATGCAATCACTGGTGGTTCCATTATTGTCAGGGAAACCAAAGAACTGCTCAAACAAATTGAAGAGGGGACCCTCAAAAAATCTTTTATGGAACAAAAGCTCCATGTACTGAATGAAACCGCCGATCTTCTGCTCAAAAGTATTAACCAAGCAGCCAATTTGATTCGCAGTTTTAAACGTATTTCCGTCGATCAAAGTATAGAAGAAAAGAGGGATTTCAAGCTCTACGAATACCTTGAGGAGATAATACTCACATTTCATAATAAACTCAAAAAACTACCGGTGACCGTCATAGTCGACGGCGATCACGATCTAGTACTCAAATCCTACCCCGGCGTATACGCTCAAATTATCAGCAATTTTGTGCAAAACTCGTTATTGCACGGTTTCAATGAGACTACACATAATGCGATCATAACGATCTATTTTGAAATCCAAAACAAAAATCTGCTTTTAACCTATTCTGATAATGGGGCAGGAATGGACGAACAGATGCGAAAAATCGCCTTCGAGCCATTTACGACGACCAAGCGCAATGCCGGAGGGACGGGGTTGGGATTGAACATTGTTTATAACCTCATTACCCAAAAGCTCCATGGAACCATTGAACTTGACTCCGAACCTTCCAAGGGAATAACGCTCACCATGACTCTCCCACTGGAATCCTCAAATACGACTAACAACGTTACTATTCAGGCGTAATTAACAAAAGATGATTTATTATAAAAAATTATATAAATATTGTTTTAAAGAGTCCATCATGAAAAAAGCTTTATGGATGTCGGCACTTTGCTGTTCTTTACTACAAGCACAAGAACAGGCAAATACAGAGCCTTTATCTGCCCTCTCATTGGAAGACCTCCTTAATATTCAAGTTACCAGTACCTCGCGCCGCGAGGAAAATCAGAATTTAGCGCCCGGAGTCATTACCGTTATCTCCGCTCAGGAGATTCACCAATACGGAGCACGGCATCTGCGTGACGTTATCGACCGTCTTGTCGGTACACAGGTGCTAAGTTCACATCTGTATACCCATTCTAAAACCTCTATAAGGGCTATGAATGCAGGTTCAACCGAAGGGTCAGTATTGATTCTCATAAATGGCCGTCCCGTGCGTGATGCGACCGATGGAGGAAGCAATTATGATATCTATCTTGGATTTCCTCTAAAAACGATTGAGCGGATTGAAGTCGTTCGCGGTCCCGGATCGGTCATCTATGGTTCTCCGGCCATGGCTGGGATCATCAATATCATTACCAAAGACGCGCACACATCCATCAACGAAACAGAAGTTGACATTGGTGCAGGAAGTTTTAACCGTAAACAGCTTCAACTCTCCTCCTTTATGGGTGGCAGTGATTACAGTTTCAATATCGGTTTAAATTCGATCCGCTCGAATGGTGATCATTTTGATGGCATTAAAGATCAAGACAATACTATCGGAACCTATAAAACTGGTGAAAAAAGCGATAATCTCATGATTAACGGCAAATATAAAGGCTTTACCTTTACCGGCTTGATTACAGACGATTTGCTAGACTCCGGATCATCCGCATTTCAACTCCCCTCGCATCCACTGGAAAAACGAAGACACTTTTTAGATATAGGCTATTTGTACCCTATATCCAGCGGATGGGATGCTTCGATCAACTATACACTTAATACCGCCAACTTTGGATGGCAGATTAATGAAGCGGCTGGACTTAACCGATACAAAGACCGATCAGAGATGGTTGAAACTATCCTTCGCGGTAATATAGCCGATAATTTGAATCTTTTATTCGGTGTCAATTATTTGGAGAATAGTACTACATTCGACCGATTTCTCCCCTTTGCGAAACGTGCAAATCTAAGCGGCTATACACAAATCGACTACATGCTCTCCCCAAAACAAAAAATAATTGCCGGGATTCAGATGAACAAACCCGAAAACAGTTCCTCTGATCTCTCTTCCAGAGCTGGTTTTATTCAGGGATTCGGAGACAATTGGTGGCTCAAACTTCTCTACAGCGAAGCCTACCGATCTGCCAGTCTCATAGAATCCTACGTTGATGCACCGCAGCTAAAAGGAAATCCAAACTTAAAACCTGAACAAGTAGCCACGTACGATGCGCAGCTTATCTATCAAACGGCCAAACAATACTTTTCATTGACTCTGTATGACTCTATGCTGAAAGATCTGATTATAAGAACCGCCGATTCCCCGCCATCACACAACAACCAAGGATTTGTACACTTTCAGGGTATAGAGCTTGAAGGGCGGCTGGAACTCGATTATGATCTGAGTATGACCGGCAATGTCAGCTATCAGATCAACAAAACAAATAGCGGGATAAAAGAGAGCACCTTTGCCCCCAACATGATGGCAAAGCTGGGTGCTTCGTACGGAGGGATTCACGGAATGAATATAGCGGTTTTCAGTAGCTACATCGGTAAATCAACCGATTTGACGGTGACCAATAATGCACCCCTTAAAAACCCGATACCTGAAGCCTATAATCTTTTAACCGCCAATATATCCATGGATATGGGAAAAATGTGGGGTACAGGAAAAGTAGATCATTCGCTGCTCTCTTTGTATTTAGACAACCTTTTTAATGAAAAGATTTTTGCCCCCGATTTGCAATATTCAAATACTAATAACACGGTTCCTCACCATTGGGGACGCAGTGCAAATATTACTTATACTTATAAATTCTAATCTGTCGGCTATTTTCTCTTCCTGAAGATATACTCAAAAAAATTATATCAGGTATAATTAATACAATAACGTATACTATCACTGATTATACTATTTTCCCGTAAGGAGATAATGATGAAAAAAGCTTTTTGGATATCAGCACTTTGCTGTTCTTTGCTCCAAGCGCAGGGGCAGAGTGATATAGAGCCTTTATCTACCCTCTCCTTTGAGGATCTTCTTAATATTCAAGTCACCAGTACTTCACGGCGCGAAGAGTCTCAACAATTGGCACCCGGTGTTATCACTGTTGTCTCATCACAGGAGATTCATCAATACGGAGCACGACACCTACGTGATGTCATCGACCGTCTTGTCGGGATGCAAGTGCTAAGTTCGCATCAACGCCCGCATAATAAAACCTCCATACGAGCGATGAACGGAGCGCACCAAGACGGATCCGTTGTTATTCTTTTAAACGGACGCCCCATACATGACGGAACAGACGGAGGATTTAACTTCGACATTTATCTCGGCTTTCCTCTGGAGATGATTGATCATATCGAAGTGATCCGAGGTCCCGGATCGGTAATGTACGGTACGAACGCCATGGGAGGGGTGATCAACATCGTCACCAAAGACGCCCAAAAATCCATCAATGAGAGTATCGTTGATATCAGTGCCGGAAGCTTTAACCGCAAGCAAATTCAGCTCTCGACATTAATAGGTGGAGCCGATTACAGTTTGAATATCGGGCTCAACTCTATTCGCGCGAACGGCGATAGTGTTGGAGGGGTCGTTGATAGAGATAAGAGTGCCGGAACCTACAATACGGGTGAAAATAGCGATAATCTCGTCATCAACGGCAAATATAAAAACTTTACTCTCAACGGTATGGTAATGAATAATAACGCGGACAGCGGAGGCTCTACCTTTCAGCTCCCCTCATCTCCCATGGTAAAGAAAAGAAATTATTTGGACATAGGGTATTTGTATGATATTACCCGTGGATGGGATGCGTCGATCAACTATACGGTTAATACGGCCACGTTCGATTGGCAAATCAGCGAAGCAGGCGGGCGTAATCATTATGCAGACCGCTACGATATGACAGAGCTGATCGTCCGCGGCAATATCGCCAAGGATCTTAATCTCCTGTTTGGTGCCAATACATCAAATTATCAAACAGAATTTAAGACCGGATTTCCCGCGTCAAGTATGAGTAATAAAAGTGCCTATACCCAAATCGACTATATGCTCTCCCCGAAACAAAAACTCATCGGTGGGTTTCAGTTGAACAAACCCGAAGAGACGAAAACGGATCTCTCCAAGCGCGCCGGATTTATTCAGGGATTCGGAGATAATTGGTGGCTCAAACTCCTCTACAGCGAAGCCTACCGCTCCCCGAATCTCCAAGAAGCAAAAATCAATGCGCCGACACTGAAAGGAAACCCTTTACTCGATCCGGAAAAAGTCGCGACCTACGACGCACAGCTTATTTATCAAACACCAAAACACTACTTTGCAATAGCCTTGTACGATACTATGCTCAAAAATTTGATAGTAAGGGTTCCTGGAACCCCGACAATGTTTGAGAACCAAGGATACGTCCATTTTCAGGGGTTAGAGCTGGAAGGGCGTTTAGAGCTTGATTATGACCTCAGTATGACGGGTAATTTCAGTTATCAGATCAACAAAACGAACAGCGGCATAGAAGATAGTACGTTTGCCCCCAACATGATGGCAAAAGTTGGCGCGTCGTACGGAGGGATTTACGGAACCAATATAGCGATCTTTAACAGCTATATCGGAAAATCAACCGATTTGACCGTGACGAATAATGCACTTGCCCTAAATCCAAAAGCAACGGCCTACAATCTTTTAACGGCCAATATATCAGTGGATACCGCAAAAACATGGGGGATTGGAAAGGCTGAACACTCTTTACTGGCTTTATATCTGGACAATATACTCAATGAAGAGGTATATACCCCCAATCTCAATTACACCAACGGAACCAATACAATTCCCCATCATTGGGGGCGCAGTGCCAATCTAACGTATACGTATAAATTTTAAATTCATCCGTGGGCTAAAAAAAGAAGCTGACTTCGTTAAGATTGTCTGCTTATTTTTTAATCACTATTCTGTACTCATTCTCTCTCTTTTGTCGCTACAATTATTCAGACAAAAAAATCTTCTTTAGGGGTTAGCGATGAAATTCGGTGAATTAAAAAAAGAGGGGCACTGGCCGTCACTGCTGGCAGCATTCCTCTATTTCGACTTTAGTTTTATGATGTGGACAATGCTAGGGCCATTGGCTACGGAGATTAATGAAACGCTCACAAAAGCTGGAAATGCTCTCAACGATTCGCAAATGGCATCCCTGCTGGCATTACCCATACTATCAGGTGCCTTGTTGCGTATACTCCTTGGATTCTTTGTTGATAAATTCGGGCCGAAAAAGACCGCCCTTGTTTCGCAAGCGATTGTTATTGCCACCCTCTTTTTTGCGTTCGTACAGTCGGATGCGATCACCTATAATCAATTGTTATGGGTTGCCCTTGGGCTTGGGTTTGGCGGAGCATCCTTTGCTGTCGCACTGCCGCAAGCGGGTCAATGGTATCCGCCACGTCTTCAAGGGGTTGTTTTGGGGATCGCGGGTGCGGGAAATATCGGCGTCGTCATCGACTTTTTGTTTGCCCCTAAAATCGCACAAGTGTGGGGATGGCCCTCCGTCTTTCTCGTAGGTGCTGTGTTATCCACTATTATCTTCATTGCGTACATGTTTTTGGCTAAAGATGCCCCTGCAAGTGTCTATACCGCAAATCCAAAAAAACTAAGCGATTACATGAAACTTTTCCGTGACAAAGATACGTGGTGGTTCAACCTCTTTTATGCCGTCTCGTTCGGCGGATTCGTCGGGTTTGCCAACTATATGAAAGTCTATTTGATGAACACGTACCAAGCCGATATGTCGGCTATCGGTCTGGACTTTTTGAATGAAGATAATGTCAAAGTAATGGCAGGCTATTTTGGAGCCCTTTGTATCTTTGCAGGGGCAGTGCTTCGTCCTGTTGGTGGTGCCATTGCCGACAAAATGGGGGGGATCAAATCGCTTTATGTCTTTTATGGCAGTATTGTACTTCTATCCCTTATCACGGCGTTAATCTCCCTTCCGTTTTGGGTAGCAATTACCGTCATGTTTCTCATCATGGCGAATCTTGGGATGGCGAACGGTTCAGTATTTCAACTCGTTCCGCAACGTTTTGGGAAAGATATTGGTATCATGACGGGACTTATCGGTGCGGCTGGCGGTTTGGGCGGAACAGCTCTTATCAAAACATTCGGTTGGTCTCAAGGGGCATTTGATGGCTACAGTGCAGGATTCTTGATCTTTGCTGGATTTGTACTGCTTGCCATCTTTGGTATCTCGATGGTCAAAACCCGTTGGAGAACGACATGGGGTGCTGTGTCTGGAGGAAAAATTTAACCATGCTTCAACTTCAATCTTCCGAAGCTCTCTTGCCCAAACCCAACTCAAGTGGGGATGATGCGTGTGGTTACACCATCATCGACAATACGTTATTTGTCAGTGTACTGTGCGATGGAGTCGGAAGTGCGAAACGGGGGGGGAGTGCGGCACGTCAAACGGTAAAATTCTTCATCGATCAGTTCAAAATCCGTCCCAAAGCGTGGGATATACCTAAAACGATGGAGCTCTTTACCCGCCACATCAACAGCCTCCTCTTCAAAGAGTCAATGTCTCAGTATCAGAGGATCGAACTTCTGACTACCCTTTGTCTCGCCGTCATTGAGGGGGAGAATCTCTACACTCTCAATCTCGGTGATTCACGTATCTATCTCCTCACCAAAGAGAGAGAGGTCCGACAGCTCACTACCGATCATACGATGGATGATGCGTATATGTCTCATGTTCTCACCGTAGCGTGCGGTTTATCGGAAAATGTTGAATTTACCATTACCACAACCCCTGTTCAGCTGGGGGATACGCTCATCCTTTGCAGTGACGGTGTGTATACTCTCACCAATAACTCCGAGTTTATGGAACTTGTCCAAAAAGGGTTGGGAGCCAAAAGTATCCTTTCACACCTCTCTCAAAATACCAAGTCTGAAGAGCGTGACGATATGAGCTTGCAAATCTTCCACATCGAAGGGCTCGATCCTCTCCATGCGATTAAAAACACCCCTTTACCTATCCCTGAAACACTGTATGAAGGGGAGATAATTGATGGGTATACCCTCATCTCCCCTTTGATGGAACACCGTCGTATTTGGAACGTTAGGAAAGATGATGAGACTTTTGTCATGAAATTTCCCATGTCCGCCGATAATCCCGATGCCCTTGATGCGTTTGTCCGTGAGGCATGGACTGCCAAACAAGTGACCCACAAAGCGTTTGGTCACGCATGGGTTCCAGAGGATCGAACAATGCGTTATTATATGATGGAGCGTGTCGAGGGGATTAATCTGCGTGATTATCTCAAAAACCGAACCCTCTCCATCGATACGGCGATAGAGCTAGGAAAGTTCTTACACAAAGCTGAAGCCCATTTGCTCCATTTGGGGCTGACCCACGGAGATATCAAACCGGAGAATATCCTCGTCACGAAAAAAGTGGGGGAGGCAGGGGTTGATTTTAAGATGGTCGATTTTGGCTCCATCGTCGAGATTTTTTCATCTAATTCTCGTGCAGGAACCCCTAGCTATCTTGCCCCTGAGCGTTTTACGGGGGGGATCATTAACGAATCGAGTGAAATTTTCTCCATCGGGGTGACATTGTACTGGGCACTCACAGGGGTTCTCCCTTACGGCGAAATCGAGCCGTTTCAAACACCGACCTTTAAAACACCCAAACGACCCGTAAAACTCAATAGCAATATCCCCTTATGGTTGGACTCCATCATTATGCACGCCATTGCCATAAATCCGAACGAGCGTTACACCCACTATTCCGAATTTTTCTACGAACTTAAAGCACCCGAAAAAGTAAAACCCTATTTTACTAAAGGAATCCCCCTCATCGAACGCTCTCCCGCAACTTTTTATAAAATAGGGTTTATACTTCTGTTTATCATTGAAGTTATCACTTTTTATCTTTACGTTACCAAATAAAGGTTTTTCATGCTCACCTCCGCTTGCCAAGACACAATCCGCGCCGCCGTATGGCTCTCAACCAAACCAAAGGGGGAATTCCATCGGATACAAGAGATTAGTGAGTCATTGGAATTGCCCTTTCATTTTATGGCAAAGTCGCTTCAAAAACTCGTTCATGCTGGGATTTTGATCTCACAGCGCGGTGCGTCGGGAGGGGTTGCTCTCGCGCAAAGTGCATCCGACATCACCCTCCTCTCCATCATTGACGCTGTGGATGGCAGTGCTTTTTTCGATGCCTGCGTCCTTGGGATTGGCGATTGTGAAGCTGAAACACCGTGTGCCCTTCATGCCCAATGGGATGTATGGCGGCAAGAGATGCTGCTCATGTATCACGCGATGCGTTTAAGTGAAATCACCGATGATGTACTTCACCGTAAAATTAAACGAATTTAATCAAATTGCTTATTTTTTAATCATATTATTGGTTATTTATATACTTTTATCCCCTATAATTATTTCAGATAAAAAAATCTGATTAAGGGGCTTTCAAATGAAAGGTTTAAATTTCTTAGGAAAAAGTGCGTTATTACTCTCTCTTGCTGCATCTATTGCGATGGCGGCCGTTGAAAAAAAAGATCTCAAAATTGGGTTTATCCCATTGACCGATTGTGCGGCACTCGTTATCGCTAAAGAGAAAGGGTTCTTTACCAAACATGGTCTCAATGTAGAGCTAAGTAAAGAGGCTTCATGGGCAAATGTTCGTGACAAAATGACGGTAGGTGAACTCGATGCGTCACACATGCTTGCCGCAATGCCGATTGCCTCAACACTAGGGGTGGGAAGTACCCAAAAAAATATGGTCGCCCTTATGGCACTGGGTCAAAATGGGGATGCGATTACGGTATCAAACAAGATGTACGATGCCATGATGGCAGCCGATCCTGTCGCTACAAAAAAGGGGTCTGCCGTAGCTCTTAAAAAAGTGATCGCAAGCAAAACCATGGGAGTTCCTGAGTTTGGAATGACATTTCCTACGGGTACACACAACTATCATCTAAGATTTTGGATGGCAGCAGGGGGTGTTGATCCCGATACCGATGTCGCTCTCAAAGTTGTTCCCCCACCCCAAATGGTTGCCAATATGACGGCGGGTAATATCGATGGATATTGTGTCGGTGAGCCTTGGGGACAACGCGCTGTTATGGGCAATATTGGAAAAGTAATTGTCACGGGGTATCAACTCTGGGAAAATGGTCCTGAAAAAGTTTTAGGCGTCCAAAAAGAGTTTGCAGATAAATATCCTGAAACAACCAAACAGATGATCGAAGCCGTTATTGAGGCGGGAATGTGGCTTGATGCATCATGGGAAAACCGCAAAGAAGCATCCGTAATTTTGTCGTCTAAATCCTACGTTAATGCCCCAAAAGATGTTATTGACAACTCTATGACAGGTACCTACATGTATACAAATGGAGTCAATACCGCAATGCCTCAATTTAATGTATTCGGTAAAAAACAAGCCCTCTATCCGTATTACACTCACGGAATGTGGCAAGTGACGCAAATGGTTCGCTGGGGACAGCTCGATCATCCCATCGATATGAAGAAAACGGTAGAGAGCGTTTATCGTCCTGATTTGTTTGCTACTGCGGCCAAAGAGGTTAAATATTCTCTTCCTGCAACGCCATGGAAAATTGAAGGTAAATCTGCGGGCAATAAATTTATCGACGGGTCAATATTTGATCCCAACAAAGCGGTTGATTACATCTATAACGCCCCGATTAAACATCCAAAAATAACCAAAGAAGCACTGGCTAAAGTGAATAAATGGACAGTGAAATAAAAGGAGGCATCTATGCTCTTAAAAACAATTAACACCGTAGCACTTCCAGCATTGCTCTTTGGTGTCCTTATTGCTGTATGGTCAACCGTTGCGATTAAAATTCCAGGATTCCCAACCCCTATGGAGACATGGAGCGAATTGCTCATCGTTCTCTCTGATCCACTCTATGACAATGGAGCCGGAGATCAGGGAATTGCGTTGCAACTTATGAGTTCACTCAAACGGGTATTTGGCGGATTTGCACTGGCGATTGCGGTAGGTGTCCCTGTTGGACTGCTTATTGGAATGTCCAAAGCAGCACAAACGGCTTTTAATCCGTACATCCAGATTTTAAAACCCGTGTCACCGCTTGCGTGGTTGCCATTGGCACTCTTTGTCTTCAAAGATGTGGATATGACGGCAATTTTCGTCATCTTTATCACTTCTATTTGGCCTATTATCATTAATACGGCTTTGGGAGTACGCAGTGTCAGTGAGGATTATCTCAACGTTGCCAAAGTGTTACAACTCACGGCGTTTGAGAGAGTGTTTCAAATCATTCTCCCCGTAGCCGTACCCTTTATCTTTACAGGAATGCGTCTCTCACTTGGAATCGCATGGCTGGTCATCGTCGCAGCTGAAATGCTAACGGGCGGTTTAGGGATTGGATTTTGGATTTGGGATGAGTATAACAATCTCAACTATTCCCATATTATCATCGGTATCATCCTCATCGGTGTAGTCGGGTATATCCTCGACACCATCATGGGCTTTATCGCCGATCATTTTGATTACCGCAAGCGAGGTCGCGTATGAGTGCAAAACCCTTTTTAAATATCGATCATGTCGATAAAATTTTTCCACTGGGTAAAGGAAAAGAGTACGTCGCATTGCGTGATATAAAACTCGAAATCCGTGAAAATGAGATTGTTTCCATCATCGGTCACTCCGGATGCGGTAAATCGACGATTCTCAACCTCATCGCAGGTCTGGATACGATCTCCAACGGCGTTATCTTACTTGAAGAGCGTGAGATCAATGCGCCAGGACCTGAGCGTGCGGTGGTGTTTCAAAACCATTCGCTGTTGCCGTGGCTAAATGTCTACCAAAACATCGAAATGGCCGTCAAAAAAGTAAAAAAAGATTTCGATGCTAAAGAGGTGCGTGAGCATGTAATGAAATATATCAATCTCGTCAATCTCGATCACGCCAAAGACAAATATCCGGCTGAAATCAGCGGAGGGATGAAGCAGCGTGTCGGAATCGCACGAGCCCTCTCTATCGAGCCAAAAGTGCTGTTGATGGATGAGCCGTTCGGAGCACTCGATTCTCTGACACGCGCTAATTTACAAGATCATTTGATGCGCATACAGATGCAAACAGGGAACACCGTTATCATCATTACCCACGATGTCGATGAAGCGGTCTTATTAAGCGACCGTGTCATTATGATGACCAATGGACCCGAAGCTACCATCGGTGAGATATTAGAAGTGAATCTTCCCCGTCCGCGAGAACGTCTTACCCTACAGCACAACGAAGAATATCTACGGTGTCGTGGAGCGATTGTTGAGTTTCTTTACTCTAAATTTGCTAAGCACGACGATTAAAAAAAAGGATCTATAAATGAAAAAAATCACGTTATCAGCCGTTGCTATTCTCTCAATAGCTATTACATTCACGACAACCCTTAGCGCCGATGAGGGTATTTCTCTTTTTACTAACGTCAAAGCCAATGGCGAAGTGCGTGCCCGTTATGAGAACGTTGGAGTTCAAGATCAAACCATTAAAGATGCCAATGCAATGACAATCCGTGCCACTATCGGTATCGCTGCTGACATAGCAGGGGTAGAGGGTCTCTCTATGAAAGCGGATGCAACGACAGTACAAGCTATCGGGGGTCAAAGCTATAATAGTACCGCCAATGGTCAAACAGGTTATCAAACGGTTGTCGATCCCGTACAAACCCGCTTTACCCAAGGGTATATCCAATATAAGAATGGGGCAACAACACTCAAAGCAGGTCGTCAACTTATCAATCTTGATAATCAACGTTTTATCGGTGCTGTCGATTGGCGTCAAATGCCTCAAAGCTTTGATTCGGCAATAGTTGTCAATAACAGCATTGAAAACCTTACCCTTATCGGCGGATATGTATGGGGTGTTAATTCTATTAAAGACCTCCCAACTTCAGATACTAACTCAGTCGTATTGCACGCTGCGTATAAAGCAAATTCGATGCTTACCGTCACAGGTTACGATTATATCCTCTCATCATTTGCGGACACAGCAGGTTTGGCATTGACAGGTGATGTTCCACTTAGCAGTGCTAAGATTGGTTATCGTGCAGAGTATGCTTCACAAGGGGATGCCTCATTGGATACGTCAGGAGGAGCAAAAAATGTTCAAGCTGATGCCTATTATTACAACCTCGATCTCCTTGCCAATATCAGCGGAGTTCTACTTGGCGGAGGATATGAAGTTCTTAGCGGAACAACAGGAGCAGATGGAAAAACAGCTTTCCAAACACCATTAGCAACCTTACACGCTTTCAACGGATGGGCGGATAAATTCCTCACTACTCCAAAAGGGGGATTGTGCGATGCAAGTGCAACCCTCGGTTATACTACAGCAGGTTATGGTAAAGCGATGGTTGTTTATCACGATTTTACCACCGATGTTGCTATGGGCAGTAAAAGCGATCTTGGAACAGAGTGGGATGCCCTTTATACCAATGCGATTCCTAATGTAAAAGGGTTAAGCGCTCTTGCAAAAGCTGCCTATTTTAAAGCGGGTGATGTTGCAACGTTTAACAAAGACGTTACTAAAGTTTGGTTCCAACTTGATTATAAATTCTAGCCTCTTCACCCCTCTCGGGTGAAAAAATTTTGACATATCTCGATAATTTTCTCCTTACGCTCTCTCCCTACGGGCTCATTTTGACGAATCGTATGGACACGGTCAATCAACTCTTTTATCCCTTGTGGAAGCAAGGACGTTAGATACTTGCGCAATGCCGAACTCACCGCAGGTGCACGTCCAGAGGTATTGATCCCCACACACAAATCCCCCTCCACGATAAGAGCTGGAAAAATAAAACTGCACAACGCGGGAGAATCGACACAATTAACAGCTATTTTCATTGCCATACAGAGATTATAAATTTTTACTTGTTCCTCCAAATCATCCAATGCACCGATAACCATAAATCGATCCTTTAAATCCTCAATGACATAGGGTCGTTGGAGAAGAGTTATCGTATATTCCTCGGCAAGGGTTACGATTTCATGGTGCATTTCAGGGGCAATCACCGTCAAACGTGGCTTGAACTTTATCAGCTGCTCGATCTTGCGCAACGCAACCTCACCTGCACCAATCACCAAAATATCTTTATCGTTTAGATCAATGAACATGGGAAAAAGTGCCATAGGTTTAACTGCACATCAAATACGCTAAATAATTACTCATACAAAATCCTTTTAATATATTGTAACACAACTCTATAGTAGTCATAAAGATTAAGTAAACACCATGTAGTATATATAAAATAATATTTTTCGTCAAAAGGTATTCGTTGACAATTATTCATTTCTCCGACACCCATCTAGGTTTTAACGATTTAGAGATCGTTAATGACGCAGGAGTCAATCAGCGTGAAGCCGATTTTTACGACGCTTTTACCCAAGTGATCGATGCTATTGTCGAAATAAAGCCCGATTATGTTATTCACACTGGGGATCTCTTCCACCGCCCTCACCCCTCCAACCGTGCTATTAGTTTCTGCCTTAGCCAGCTCAAACGGCTCAGTGTCGCACACATCGAAACAGTCATTATCGCAGGGAACCACTCGACACCGCGCACCCGTTCAGCTTCCCCTATACTCGCCGCACTTCGGACACTCGATCATATCCATCCCGTATTTGAAGAGGCGTATGAGAAAGTAATATTTGAGACTATAAATTTTCACTGTATCCCCCACATCAACGACGAAGAGGCAAATTTTGCGGCGATTGAGCACTGCGAAACGTCAGTGGAGGCAGATAAGCGCAATATCATGCTCCTCCACTGCTCCGTTGGCGCTCAGTTTATGATGGAGGAGTACGGCGAACGGGTCTACCCCAAAGAGAAAGAGCCTCTTTTTGAACAGATGGATTACGTCGCCCTCGGACACTGGCACAGCTTCGGAAGTGTTGGCAAACACCCCAACGTCTATTATGCCGGATCAACAGAGCGTACCAGTAGCGGTGATGCCCGTAATGAGAAGGGATACGCCCTCATCACATTGGGAGAGACCCTTGATGTTGCGTTTCATCCCATCACTCTGCGCCCAAGCCACCGTATCCGTGTTGATGCCCAAACCTCAGAGGATATTTTCGATGAGTTGCGCTCACTTGGTTCATCCTTGGAGATTGAAGGCGCACTGCTTTCCATCACCCTCGAAAACCTCAGTGCCACCCAGTCGATCGACATTGCCAACCACGATATCGAGGGGTGTTTCCCCACCGCCCTCAATGTCCAAATCCAGCGCAAGTTCCGACATAGCGTTTCCTCCGCCGCAACAGAATCGGTCAATGCCGCATCGTTACAAGAATATTTCGGGGCATTCTTGGAAGAGCAAAGCACAACGGCAGAGGAATACACACGCCTTGGCTCCAAAGTCGCAACCTTATTTGCACGCTATGACGAGGTGACCCGTGACGCTTGAATCTCTTACACTCCAAAACTTCAAACGCTATGCTGACTATAAGATCGAATTCGAAAGCGGTCTATGTGGCATCCTCGGACGAAATGGACGGGGGAAATCAACAATCTTTGACGGCGTCTTTTTCGCCCTCTACGGAGAGTACAAAGGCTCCAAAGAGCTGATCCCCACAGCAGGAAGCACAGGGAGCGTAAAAGTTGAGCTGAACTTCGCCATCGACGATAAAAGCTACACGGTGATTCGTGAGTTTCGGGGCAAAGCCCTCACCGCCTACGCCTCGCTTAAAGAGGGGGAGCGTGCTCTCGCTACGGGAGCCAAAGAGGTGAGCAACTCGGTCACCAAGCTATTGGGGATGGGGAAAGAGGCATTTTTACACACCGTATTCGCCTCCCAAAAAGAGCTGACGGCACTAAGCTCCATGAAGAATGATGAACGAAAAACGATGATGCGCCGTCTATTGGGACTGGAGAAGATCGACAAGATCGAGGAGATGATCCGTGAGGAGTTACGGGAGCTCAACCGCGAACTCAAAAGTGCTTCGGCGTATCTGCTGAGTGACGACATCCTTAAACAGCACCGTGATGATCTGAAAATAAAAACCGAAACCGCCCTCACCCTCGATAAGCGCATCCAACAGCTGAACGACGAAGCCACCGCCCTAAAAACTGTCTACGAGAGCGCGAAAATAGCTCTTGATGCTCACCAAAAAAGCAAAGAGGAGTGGCAAAAGAAACTTCAACAGCTCGATAAACTCCAACAAGCCCTCGCACTGCAACAAAAACAGCTCACCACCCTCGATGAAGAGCTAAAAAGCCTTCACTCACAACAGAGCCATTACACGGCACAGCTCCCTTTGAAAACACGGTTCGAGGTTCTCGAAAAATCGCTCCTAGAGCAAGAGAGCCTCAAAGCCTCCTATCTGAAAAAAGAGGGATTAGAGAAAGAGCAAGAAGAGCTTCGCAAAAGCTACACCGTACGCAAAGAGGAGGTAGCACAACTCTCCAAAGAGATCGAACCTCTCGAAACTCTCAAAGCCCAATTGGTGCACGAGCAAAATCATTTCACCACCGTTAAAACATCGTTTGAGACGCTAACCGAGTACATCACCAACGCCACCGCCCAGATCACCGCCAACCGCACTAATATCGCAAACGTGCAGGCAAAAGTAGAAAAGATAACCGAGCTTGGAACCCAATCCCCCTGCCCTATCTGTACCCGCCCCTTACTGGAAAACTACGACACCGTCCTCTCCTCGCTTCATCATGAGATCATCGACATCTACCAAAAGCAAATCGACGAGACACAAAATCGTCTCACCACCCTTAATGACCAAAAAGTCTCTCAGCAAAAAGTCCTAATCGAAGCCGAAGCGTCTAAAAACACCACCGACAAACACATCGCCCTCCTCCTGAGTAAAACCCAAGACCTCATCAAAGCGCAAGAGCGGTTCCAAGAAGTCGAAACACGGGGGTTAGCGAACAAAGCCGCCCTTGCACAGCTTGGGACAATACTCTATGATGAGAAAGTGCACACAACCCTAAAAGGCGAGCGCGACACCCTCAAACCCCAAGTCGATACCCTTATCGCACTCGAAGCCCTCATCGCTACCATCCCCACCAAAACGACCGCCGCACAAAAGCTACGAGAACAGATACAAACCGACACCCAAAGCATCACTTCACAGCAGAAAATCATTGCAGAGGAGAGTTACAGCGAGAAAAATCACACCGACGCGACCCTTCATGTCAAAACCGCCGAAACGGAAAAAGATGCCAAAGGGGTAGAACTCAATACCGCCCTACTAGAACAGACCAACATCCGCCGCGACATCGAAGCCATCGACAAAGAGATCAAACGGGATGAGACCAATCGCACCGCTCTCAAAACCAGAGAAAACGACCAAGCCGACTACGAGAAACTCAAAGCAGTAATGTCCGAATTCAAAACCCACATCAACGCCCGCGTCGCCCCCCGTATCGGAGAAGTTGCCAGCGAGATGTACAGCCGTATCACCCGTGGACGCTATCAACACATCGAGGTAAGCCCCGAGTTTGACTTCTACATCTACGACAACGGCGAACGCTACCCTATCGAGCGGTTCAGCGGCGGAGAGATCGATCTCGCTAACCTCGTACTGCGCATCGCCATCAGCAAAACGTTGGGGGAACTCAGCGGCGGCGGCAATATCGGGTTTTTAGCATTCGACGAGGTATTCGGCTCCCAAGATGAGCAACGGCGCATCCAGATCATGGAGGCGTTTCACACCATCAGCGAATCGTATCGGCAAATCTTTCTGATCTCTCATGAAACGGAGATTAAAGAGATGTTTGAGAGAGTGGTGGAATTATGAAGGAGGAAATAATGGAAGAACAGCAGAATGTCATAATCTTTCAAAGTGGTGACGGAACAATCGGGTTGGACGTTGAACTGAAAGATGAAACGGTTTGGCTGAGTCAGAAACAGATGGAACAGCTTTTTGACAAGAGTAAAAAAACGATATCCGAACATATCAACAATATTTTCAAAGAGGGAGAACTAAGCAAGGAAGGAGTTGTCCGGAAATTCCGGACAACTGCCAATGATGGTAAAACTTACGATGTGATCTACTACAATCTCGACATTATAATATCAGTCGGCTATCGGGTCAAATCGGCACGCGGAACCCAGTTTCGTATCTGGGCAACGAAAATTCTCAAAGATCACATCGTCAAAGGCTACACCCTCAACCAAAAGCGATTAGCCCAAAAAGGGCTGAACGAACTCACTCAAACAATGGAGCTATTACGTTCTACGATACAACAGAGTGAAATCGGATTAGACGAAGCCAAAGGGATGCTCGATATTATCTTAAACTACTCGCGTACATGGTCACTACTGCAAGGGTATGACGAAGATTCTCTTCCCGAATACCGTCTCGCACGCGATCAACGCTTTATCCTCGACGCTGATGAGGCCAAAGCGGCAATAGCAATGCTTAAACACGAACTCCTCCGCAAAGCCGAAGCCAGCGACCTCTTCGGACGGGAAAAGGCGAACGAATTCGAGGGGATTATCCGAAACATCTACCAAACTTTCGGCGGTGACGACCTCATCCCAAGCGTCGAAGAAAAAGCAGCACATCTCCTCTACTACATCATCAAAGACCACCCGTTCAACGACGGTAACAAACGGATTGGCGCTTTTTTATTCATCCTGTTTTTGGACAAAAATCGCGCACGCTACAAACCAAACGGTGAACTCAAAATCAACGACAACGCCCTCGTAGCACTGGCTCTCATGACCGCCAAGAGTATCCCTAATCAAAAAGATACGGTGATACGATTGATCGTCAATATGTTGGTGGAGGGGTAAGGTGTTTATGCATCCAAACGAGGAACGACGCATCCAAATCATGGAAGCGTTTCACACGATCAGCGAATCGTATCGGCAAATATTTTTGATCTCTCATGAAACGGAGATTAAGGTGATGTTTGAGAGAGTGGTGGAGTTATAAATGGCAAATGTACCGCATCAATTTGAAAAATTTACTTCAAGAGAAGAAAAAGCTGTATTAATGATTGGTGCAGGTATGTCATACGGTTTAGTGCCTATGGCAAACGAGTTAAAAAAATCATTAGAACTGGTTACAAACAATTTACCTATTGAAGACGATGAGCTATTGACAGAACCTGATCCATATAAATATGCAGATATTGTCTTGAAACATATTCCAGATCAAGACAAATTAGTTCTTGTTCAAAATATGGGGATTATCAATAATCCAAAATGGTTTGCTAAAGTTGGGCTACCTCTAAGAGGCACAACACCACGACATAGAGTTGTTGCCCGTTTTGCTAGAGAAAACTTGCTTCATGAAATATGGAGCTATAACTGGGATACTGTTTTAGAATCGGCTTTTGAGGCTGTTGGATTTACACGCGGACGAAAAGATGCAATAAAACAGCCTTGGAATACACTTTTCGACACCATAATCACACATGATGATCTGACTGCTACTCCTACAGATGGATTTTTTAAAGTTTATAAACCTCATGGTTGTTTACATGCTATGAAAAAAGCTCAAGAGCTACAAACGAGTAATCCTACAGAATCAAAAAAAATTGCTGATCGTTTTATGATAGGAGAAGAAGAGCTATCATTAATCAAACCATGGATTACCACTGAGCCTGGAAGCACTTTTCTTAGTTTGATGCATACAAGTTTAATACATCCAGTTATTGTAGTTGGATGGAGCCTTCCAGAAAAATATATGCATAATAAAATAGGAAATAAAATGGTATCTATTCAAGCAGAAATAGAACATCTTTCTATTGTTGATCCACAATTTAATGATAAAGGGCATCAAATCATTTGTGAACATTACGGTTTACAACAAGATGATACGCATTTTTCAATAGATAAAGATTTTTCCACAGATAACCTCTTCTTGGCATTACAAACAAAATATTCTTTAAAACAATTATTAAACAATACAGATGAAGGAAGTAATGAGTGGAAAACAATTCAAAATGTTCTTAGTCAATGTGATTTGGGAAATGCAAAGAATGCACATATCTCTTGGGCAGATGATTTTTTACCCGCATGGGTTCGTTTGTGTTGGCGTACAGAACACTTAACGGTCAGAGCTTTCAACTCGTTTGACATTCGATTAGAAAAACAGGATGTTCATGTACCGTATGACGGTATTGTAGGCACTCTTCGTATTGATATGGAAATGGCAGCCACAATTTTCCATCACATTCAAAACTCAAAAACAAATTGGGATTTCTCAACATTTCCAGGAGGACTTTGGGATTATGAAAATAGTCGATTAGTAATTCCTCTACCAAATGCAACATTCTCAACATTACATGTAATAAAACCTCTTGTTAAAATGATTGAAGAAAAAGCAGCATACATCACACGCATTGCTCTTATGCCCATAACACACACTTCTCTTCAATGCTCATCAAATACTTTATTACTACAATACTCTATGAAGCAAATTTTCACAAAACCCCAGTTTGTACGTAAAGGTTTTTGTTGGGAAAGCACAAACAATCTTATAGACTACGAGGACATCATATGAATCAAATTGAGACAATAAGAACATATCTTACAAAGAGTTATCAGAATCTTTATGATGATTCTTTTTCATTTTGTGAGACTTTGGAGCAAGCACAAACAAAACCAACTTGGCTTTGGGTTGATGAACACTTAAAAACGACAACACTACAACAAGATGGTGGAGTGGTAATAGATCCTGAAATTGGAGTATGTCTTTTTATTCTCCCTTACAATTCGCAAAAATTAAATATTCAAATTGCTAAAGCACTTAGTTATCGCTCTAAACTTTTGTTTGAATACTCACCAAAATTTGCAGATGCCAACGGTATGTGGAATATAATACTACACTGGTATGTTGAGCAAAAAGATTTAGATGATTGGGTAAAGCAAGTTGCAGATATTCGGAGAGAGAGTTCACAAATTGAAGAAGTGCCTATTGATGCCATTATCTACAAACAAAGTGAAATTCAAAATGCGCTTGAAAAGCATCGATTTCCAAGATTACTACTTCAAACACGTGCAATACTTTCAAAAGATAAATATGACGATATCGAAAAATGGTCAAGTGCCAATAGTAAAATAAAACTTGCAGTACAACAGGCTAAAGAAAATCTAACAAGTAAGCTTGATAATCAACTACATGAGCAAATATTTAATGAAATTAGTACATTTATTGAAAAAGAAGAGCTAACTGAAGAAGTATCTGAAAAACCTATTGATACAGCTAAAACTTATAAAAATATTTCTGTAAATAACTTTCGTAATATCAATACTCTCGATATTCCACTGGGTGATGAAAATAACGAAAAATCTGTTACAGCATCAATCATTCATGGTCCAAATGGTACAGGAAAAAGTAGTATATTTGAAGCATTATCATTTGGACTTGGTAATACATCGAAACGGTACAAAACTTATTTGGAAGATCCTAACCACAATAGAAAGAATGCTTACAAAGAGGAGTATCTTTTTTCAATTAATAAACATAATACACCTTCTATCAGCATCAATACAAATTATCATCATATTGACAGTGAGCATGATATATACGAAAGTTCAAAACGGCTAAATATGATTTCTGGCACGCTTCTATCACAAGAACAAACTGGTGAGTTTACTAAAATGCCTAGAAGTGAGCTTGGTAACATTATTGTTGGACAATCATCAACCTTGGCAATGGCGTTGCAAGAATTTATTACATCAAGATATAGCCAAGTACGTGAAACTCAAAAAAAATATTTAAGACTTTATGGAATTAATGCTCAAGTTAAGAAGATTGACACAGCATCTCAAAAAGTCATTGATTCATATCTCAATCAAGTATTTACAGTTCCATCATCTTTTTTAAATTGGCTTTCAAATTATCAGTTGTCAGAACATCCATTTTTTATGGCTGCACAAATATTTAAGAGTGAATGGAATGAATTTTCTACGCAAAAAGAGATTTATGTAAAAAAACTAATTGGTGTTAGTGAAGACCAAAAACAACATATACTGGTAGAACTTTTATCAAATAAGGGGAAGCTATTATCGAAAAATCATGAATTTTACAATTCAGTAAATAAGTATGCGATGCTATTTGATCATTATTTAGTTGCAGACATTGAAAAATGGTCGCAGTGGCTTTGTGCCCAAACATCTTTAGTAGATAAAGATTCTTCCCATATTATTGAGCTTAAAACGCAACGCAATGAACTCTCAAAAGAGCGAGAAAAAGTTATAAAAAATGGACAACGACTAAAAGCTAGGGTTGAACATATTCAAACGGTTCAAATTTTCATGAATACGCATGCATGGAATGAAGAATCCCCTAACGAATGTCCTTCTTGTGGATCTGATTTAACAAATCGTCAAGGTGCTTCTCAGGCTATATCATTGTTATTGCAGCAAAGTCAAAGTGAACAGAATACTCTCCGAGATGAATATAAAACACTCAGCGATAAAATTAAACTATTGGATTCAGAATTACTTAGTTTGGGTGAAATGCCAAACCCACTTTCATCTGAAAGACAGATTGAACTTCAAGAAAAGCTACTTTGGCTAATTCCCAATGATATATCTTTTAGTGATTACCTTTCATCAGAATCAAATACAATACTTCTTAAAGAGATAATACAGATTGTTCAATTACGTCAACCGATAAATGAAAAAATATATAACGAAGATGAAGTTAATGCAATGTCAATAGAAATGGCAAAAAAGATTGAACATGAAATCATTAGTATTAAAGAAAATTTTGAACAAGAAAGGGCTTGGGCACAAGTTGAAAAAGTCATTAATGAAGAAATAATGCATATTATTGATGAACACTTACCATCAACTTATCAATTATTATGGATGGAAATTGCGCAATCATTAACACCAGCACCATGGCAATATCAAGGGAAAGTTCAACTTGATGCTGACTTGAAAAATAAACAATCAACCGTAACTGTTGACATAGTTGATAGTGATGATCGTAAACGTTTGGCACACTATATACTTAACGGAGCAGAAATTCATGTTTTAGGATTAGCATGGTTTTTTACGAGATATTTGACTTTTGGAAGATTTCAACATGCGGCTATTGTTTTGGATGATCCTGCACAGGAAATGGATCAACACACTTTCAAAGATTTGTGCAGATTTTTTGAGATATTAATACGATTACATCGTGTTAAAAGTATGCCTCTTTCATTTGTAGTGATGTTGCATCAAGATGAACGAGCCGTTGAACTTGTACGAATGTTGAATGGTTGGCTACATCAACTCCGCTGGAACAATGATGGCAACGTTGATATGGTGACATTAAAATTGATGACCGATGAGTTTAAAGCACCATTTCCAAATTTTTTAAGAATCGCATAGATGACCCTCTCTAAATCCCTCTTGCTGAAAAGTCAAAAATAACGGAACAACAGCTCTCTGTTTTCATAAACTTGATGATTAAGACGCCAATGGTTGTATTAGCTCAATCTCTCGTGCTTCTGTCTGCAATGATCCTCGTTCCCACTCTCCGAGTGGGAATGCATACATAACTATAAAAATAGGGGTCAGGTGATACCTATAACTATAAGAAAATAGTGTATATACTCAACAAACTTAGAAAAGCTAGTTTTGGTTTTTGAGAATTATCAAGAGTAATAGGCTCTATTTGAAAGTTCAAAACCAGCCTTTTGAAGTTTGTTTAGTATAGAAAGTTTGGAAAAATTGATCGATTAAACTACGGCTTTAGTAAGCCGTAGTTGCTCCGTTTTCGGTTGCAAAAATTACGGCTTGGAGTGTAGCCTTGTGTTCCGGATGCTCATTCATTAATTTAACACTGTGCTCAAAAAGGGCTTCTTCGACGATTTTATTCATTGAAACCCCTTCGATGAGAGAACTAATGTATGCTGCTTTGTGAAGATTAGAACCGACGCGTACATTAAAAGTTCCCCTGAATGGCTTTTGCGGCTCAACGTTTTGTTCGCTACACAACAAAAGGTAGTCCTCGACTGTATCAATGAAGTTTGCTTCAAGATCGGTTGCATTATTGGCTTCAAAAGTAACCAAAGCATCAATAAGTTCGAGCTTTCCCCAAAATACTTTGTCTTCATGAGAATAATGAATACTCCCGACATAACCTTTGTGACTTAGTGTTTCCATCTTTTCCCCCTTTTTAACCTTTTGAGCAGGCTGATTAGGCTTGTTGCTCCAAAAGGCTTCGAAGTCGTTCTTGCAGTTGCTTAACGACATATTGTTTCAATTCATTCCCCGGATGGGGTTTGTGAAGCATAATCGGCGGCTCACCTTCTTTGGTGAAGGCAACTCTACTTCCTGCACGTTCTTGCATGACAAAACCAAAGTTGCTCATGACGATTTTGAGATCCTGAAACGTAAGATCACTTCTTACCGGGCTCTCTAAAAATTTAACTAAAAGCTTTTCAGATTTTGACATTCATAGATCCTTTCCAAATAGTGCAAAGCAACACCATCCGAAACACAAAGAGTATAGTACCATATTCTAGTTGCAGATTGAATAATGAATTTTAGAATTGAAATAATTATGGAAATTCAACACGAATCGCAAAATAACAATTTACTCAAAAATCGGCTTTTTCAACACACTTTTCTGTATATCCGTACTTTCGCACCCCATTCTTAGCAATTAATTTCGAAGTAACCTTGAGGTAGGAATCAAGATTGTTTATTTCCTCGTTCCCACTCTCCGAGTGGGAATGCATACATAACTATAAAATGACAAAGATATTCTCCTAACGATTAATTTCTAATTTCCGTTAAGTCAAGCGTTACACCGTCTCAATATCAACAATTTCCACTCTGTCGCAATCTTTTTTAAACAGCTTCCGCCCTTTTGCATTCTCTTCGGCCAGTTCGAGCAGGTCGGCAAAATCGTTTTTGCTGACCTCGAAGGTGTAGAGCTCTTTTTCCGTTGCCAGAACCAACAGGGCCTCTTTGTCGTCGCTGCTCAGTGCGATGTTGCGCACGCCTTTGCCGAACTCGCTTTTGATCGCTTTGACGATCTTCTCGTTGTTGAGCAGATCGGACATACTGATCGTCATGTCTGTATCGTTGTTGCAGAGGATCTTATAGGTGACGTTCATCGTTCCCTTCATGCTTATACCTTTTTTCGTGTTTAGCAGATTATAAGAGAAAAGGGCTGAAAAGTGCAAAAAAAAAGGCAAAATGCCATCAAAAAAACAGGGCAGGTTATAGGGATCAGGTGATAACGATAACTATAAAATCACAAAGACATTCTCTAACGATTCAATTCTACTTTTCGTTACCACTCAGAAGAGTTGGAACGAAAGAGTGTAGGTAATTACCCTTGGGGTGAAAACTTTGGAACGAGAACATTATCGATGTAAAACGTTTTTATGATAGTATATTCATTCAATAAAAAATCATACAATCTATAAATATTTATAATATAATAAGAGGTTCTGTTTTGGAATATACTTTAAATATCAAAGAGGTAACGTATGCGTTATCTGAAGCGCTTGATTTTGTCGGTATAGATGATATACTGCATAGCAAAAGAGTGGCCTACATGGCAGCTGAAGTTTCAAAAAAGCTCTCATGGAGTGAAGAGATCACTGATGATCTTATGTTTATAGGGATGCTTCATGACTGCGGAGTATCATCCACAGATGTTCATACCCATCTTGTTGGTGAACTTGACTGGGCAAACTCCCACATTCACTCTATCCGAGGGGAAGATTTACTAAAAAGAACAAATGTCTACAATAGATTTTCCACCTATATCCGATATCATCATACACATTGGGATGCACTTCCACAAGAATTAACCAAACAAGAAAAAAACATTTCCAACCTGATTTATCTAGTGGATAGAGTGGATGCCCTAAGAGCTCAAAAAGCAGATGCTAAACCTGAGGAGATACAAGCAACGATACAAAAATACTCAGGTTCACTCTTTAGTCCAGAACTGGTGGAAGCTTTCATTCATACCTCTTCAAATGGTTCCTTCTGGTTTTATTTAGATAGTGATGCCTTAGGCGAATATATCGCAGAATGGGTTGAAACAGGCTCTGATAATACCTATACATTTTTAGAGATAAAAGAGATATCACTTATGTTTGCGGCTATTGTTGATGCAAAAAGCGTATTTACATTTGAACACTCTATCGGTGTTGCTACGTTATCAAGATATTTGGCTGAACTGTTTCAACTCTCGCAAGAGAGCTGCGAAGAGATAGAGCTGGCAGGACTACTTCATGACTTGGGCAAGTTAAGAGTTCAAGATGCTATTTTAGACAAACATGGCCAACTAAATGAAGAAGAAAGATTGATCATGAATCGTCACGGATTTGATTCAGACATCGTGTTAAGACGGATAAAAGGGTTTAAGCGTATTGCCCACATTGCATCTCTTCACCATGAGACACTAGATGCAAAAGGCTATCCGTACTCTTTAAGTAAAGATAAGATTCCATTTGAAGCAAGAATAGTAGCCGTAGCAGATATTTTTCAAGCTCTCATACAAAACAGACCCTATAGAGATGGGATGAGTATGCACGAAGCTTATACGATAATAAGTGAGATGTGTGAAAACGGAAAACTAGACGTTGATATTGTTACAAAACTTAAAGAAAATCTACAAAGCTGTTATGAAAATGCTACTGTGAAGTACACTATATCACAAAACAGCAGCTATGATATAAGTTAAATCATAAAGATCGTCAGTTTATGAAAAATATTTTTACCGTTTGCTTGATATTCTCATTCTTTGCCCATACTGCCATATCCGAAGAGACGACGACATCGTTTCATGGAGGGTTTATGGATCCAAACGGGGTGGATATAGTAGGATATACCGCTCAAACCAAGATTAACGATTCGTTTTATCGTTATTATACGTTTGGTTTCCCCTCACTTGTAGCGGTTGGACTCAATTACTACGACAATTATCAGGGAAATGGGTTCACCGGTACGGTAGGTGTCGGGATCGGGTCGATACTGTATGGATCATTAGCCTACCAAGTAAATGTTAAAAACACCCATTATTTAAAATTAGGCGGTGGATATACAAGCTCAATAGCCTATAGCGGTTTATATCCTGTCCTCTCTTATGAAATCAGATTCTGAAAGATTATCAGCATCCTAAGCGTACTTAAAATCCCTCTGTCACGAAAATAGCTCTGCCGTATCGATCTGATAGAAATCTTCCAGTTCGTCATACAGTTGCGGAAAGTGCTTTTGTAATGCTGCGGGAGATTCAAAAAAACGCTCTGTCACGACGGCAAAAAACTCTGCTTCATTGCTAGCCGCATAGGCGCCGAGCAGTTTGTATTTTCCCCAGTCGCGGTCTTTTAAAACGATAGTATTGAGGGCATTAAACTCTTTGTAGAGGATATTGACCCATCCGTCGTATTTCGAGTGCTCCAGTGGCGGTACGCCGTCAATTTCTCCATCCATAAAGTCAATTTCATGGGCGAACTCGTGGATGATGACATTGGTGTGACGCATATGGTACGACTCTTTTCTGGCCTCATGCCACGTGATCACGACGGTGTCGTTCGCCGATTGCCCCTGAATCATGAACTGCTCTTTGGCGTAGATGCCGCCGTAGGATCTCACCTCTTTGATCATCACCGAGTGGGGGTAAATGATGATGGTTTTTAGATTGTCATAGCAGTTTTCGATATTTTTATGGATCAGCAGCAAGCAGGCGTAAAAGGCGATCAACACTTTCATCTCGTCGGTCACGCTCAAGCCAACTCCAATGAACTCTTTGGTATGAGTAAAGGTGATGATGGAACGCTGAAGCTTTAGCTTATCGTCGTTGCTGAGTCTGTGATAATGGGGGGTTCGTGCGACGACCGCTTCATACTGCTCGGTGAACGGAAGTTTTCGGATCTCGTTGAGAACACTTTTTTTACGCCATTCATTTAGAAGTAACAGAGTAAAAAAAGTTGTCCCCAACCCAGCCATGATGATGAGAAGCGCTGCGTGATATTCCATAGTTCTTTACAATCCTTTCCCCTCACTGTATCATAAATCTCTCGTCCGCTTCCATAGACTAATCATATCAAAAATTGATACCCTTGGGGGAATCCAGCTCTGCATTGAGGATGACGGAAAAAAAGGTTACTGCGTAACAACAGTTAGTAAAGGGGATAACTTGCTAAAATAGCGAAAAAATTTGGAGTTTTGTTGTATGTTTACTGATATTTTTTCTTTGGGTATTCCCCTTTCATTGGTTCTCTTAGTTGCTTATTCCAAAGGGTGGATATTCGCCAATTTTGGGAATGCATACATATCTATGAAATTAGAAAGATATTTTTTAACGATTAAACTCTAATTTTCGTTCCCACTCTCTAAGCAGCAACTCTCTTTTCATATAGCAATTACTCACATTCAAGTGATTTTGCTAATATGCAAAGCATTTCAAGTATTGTTTGTGTTTTTAAAGAAGGTTTATGTAAATAATATACATGATTTAGATTTAATACATCAGTTAGATGTGATTCTACAGCATGTGTTATTAAATATATGGGCATATTTTCAATTTTTTTTCTATATTCCTCATTTTTGACAGCTTCACCATTTCTAATTTTTGTGATTAACTCCGTGCCAAATATATCTGGAAGTATATTATCCGTTATTAATGCATCATATGGGTATTCATTCATCTTATCTATAGCAATGGACACATGCTGTGCGATACCAACATGTTTAAAGAAGTGTTTTAATGTAGTTGAAAATAATTGTAAAGCTATCCCTTCATCATCAACTACTAACACAGAATATTTTTTTAAAGAACTTACTAATGTAATAAGGTCTAAATTAATTTCGTCTGACATCTCTATAGTCCCTTAGTCTATTTTGAAAGTCTGTTAATTCATCGCGGATAATTTTAATACTATCTTTATCAGCTTTTTGAAGCTCCGATGGATAATCTACATTTTTAAGCATATTTGACAAAATAGGCTGAGATCGTAAAGATAAATTTTTCGCTTTATGAAATGGCTGAATTTCATCTTGAGATAAATAACCACCATACTCTTCATATGCTTTCACTAATCGTTCTGTAGATAAATTAATTTTTTCTATTACATGTTCTTTACTCATAGCGTCTTCAAATGATTCTAAAATAATTTGAAGAGAGTCTTTCATTGATTGTATTGCAGATATTGCTTCTAAAACGGCCTTCAATGAATCATTTAAATGAGTAATCTCTACTTGATACTTTGTTTTTTTTAGCTCGAAATATGACTTTGCAAATAGCGTAAGCAAAGTTACTGCTATTGTTAATAATGTTGTACTTAATAGGTTTTCCATTAGCCCATTCCAATACTAATCACCATTTAACAATGCCATATTTCAAACGCACCATTGAAAATAGCACTAAAGATTCACCCAAATCATAAGTTGTATCAATCATTTTTCGACCAATATTTTCAATCTTGTTTAGATGTAA
>JAPLGM010000002.1 GCA_026390165.1 Campylobacterales bacterium | reverse complement strand
TTGCTCGATCGACGCAGAGGTTTGGGTCAAAGCGGAGAAGGTTTGGCTGGCACCCGAAGAGACCTGCGACGTTGTTGCGAGAATCTCCGCCGTAGCACTGTTGAGGGCAAAGGTCCCCTCTTTTAGATCCACCATAATCGCATTAAGATTTGTAACCATATTTTCCAAGGCTTTCCCCAAAATATCGTTTTCTGAATGTTTTACAACACTTACATTGAGATCCCCTTGTCCGATTTTATGGGCGATACCAGAGATATTGGTTAAATTTGCGACCATATTCTCAAGGGCATTTCCTAAAACATCTTTATCCGAATGTTTACTTACTGTAACATTAAAATTTCCCTCTCCGATTTGATGGGCGATATTAGCGATGTCACGCAAACGGTTCACCATCGCTTTAAATGCCTGCCCCATTTGACCCAGTTCATCACGGCTATTAATAGCGATATTGACCTCCGTTTCCCCTTCGCTGATTCTCATTGCGGCTTCTTTAATCACCAAAATAGGATTGGTGATTATTTTCACCATGAAGAGGGTGATACTTATCGCCAAAATAAGTGATACCAATGTCCCAAAAACAATGACATTATTTGTCGTATGGACGACTGCATTGGCATCTTGAATACGAATATTGAGAAGTGCTTTCTCTTTTGCATCAAATAGTTTCATCTGAGCATGAAACACATCAAAAACATCTTTCCCTTTTCGTTGTCCAACCAAATTGCTCAGGACATCACTAACATGCGGCGAGTTGGCTAGCTCTTTACGCTTTTGAATGTACCCATCGGCAATACCTTTCCATGTATTTAATGATTTTTCGGCTTCGTTCAAAGCGTCGAGCGCCTCTTTATCTATACCAATTTGTTTTAAATCTCTAAATAAGTCCTGATACTCTCGGCTCCCCTTTGTGTACGGTTCCAAATAGGTAATATTCCCTGTCAGTAAGTAGCCTCGCTCACCAGCTTCCATATTAAAAGCAGCTTTTTCAATCTCATCCCCCATCTCAGTCACTTGATACGTATGGGATACCCACTGATAGTTTTCCACCACTCCGTTAAAATTAATCAGCCCGATCATGTTGACCAATCCGACAAACAGGAGAGGCAATAGCCCTCCTCCTAATATCTTCTGCTTCAAACTTAAATTACTAAACATTTTCTCCCCCTTTGTACAAAGGTACAACCTCTTGATGTATTCTCATGGCACTATCACTCAGCAACTTTTTACCGTTGAGGAGGATAACCCCCTCTTCGCTCACCCCTATCATCAAATCTGTCCGTGGAAGGTCGAAACCCGAAGGGAGCTGAAGTGTTTTTTTCGATAGCTTCGTCTGTTCTTGTACGTCATTCACGGCCACAGCAAACTCCATCTCCCCATTATGCAGAAGTAGTAGTGAACCCAACACCTCGTCGCTTTGGGTTTCCATTCCTAGAAAATGTTTGAGATCAATCACCGAAATAAATCTCCCGCGCATATAAAAAATCCCTTGAATATACGAAGGGGTGTAAGGGACAAGTGTCAGTTTCATACTCGCATGCACTTCGTTCACCACGTCCGATTCAATCGCATAATGCTCATTTCCGATTCGAAAAGTGATAACATCAATCCCATCTTCCCATTCGGTAGATTCTACCCTTTTTGCCGCTGCGATGGCCCGTTGTCTGAGAATTGCTTCCGTATTATTCATTCTTTTCCACCTTCTGTCACATTGACCATAGCCATTTCATGATCAATCAACGTCTCAAGATCAAGAAGAGGAATCAATCTATTTTCGTATTTTACAACGTGTGTCATCTGCAACTGTGGAAACATCTCCTGAGCCTCTATCGCCTCCTCAACTTTTAACGTGAACACACCAATAATATGATCGGATAAAAGTGCCATTTGATGTCCATGCAGTTCAACAATAATAAGGGCATCGTCACACTCTAAAATTTTCTCTGGCAAGGAAAAAAGAGTTCGAAAAGAGATAACAGGGATCGTTTTACCATGCAGATCAAAAACACCGCAGACGATTTTTGGGGATTGCGGCATGGGGGTGATTTCAAGCGCCCAGATAACATGAACGACCTTTACAACAGGCACTGCATAATAATGATCATCAACCGAAAAAATTAATAGTTCCAACATTGTCCCCTACCCATAAAGTTTTACTCATACGTCACGAAAGTGATATTATTCATTCTTTCTTCGATCTGTACCATTGCGCATAGAAAGTAAATCTGATGCCATAACCTCATCTGCTAGTGCCACTATTTCTTGCTTCGGGCATCTTCAAGGCATCATAATAATGGAAAGACCCTTTATTGTCATTTAACTTTTAGTGTTAAATATTATTGTTCTGACTATATTCTACCACAATAATAGTTATTTTCTTATCGGTAAAAGGGGAATCAATCAGCCCATCACAACCTTATTACGCCCACTCTCTTTCGCACGATACAGTAAATCATCGACACGTTGTAATAAACTATCTTGCCCTTCATTAACACGCAGTTCACTTACCCCAAACGAACAGCTGATATGCCCCACCACATCAAACGTTTCACTCTCGATTGTAGCACGTAAGATTTCAGCTACTTCAGCTGCAGAACTCTCAGACGTGTTAGGGAGAAGAAGTATGAATTCCTCTCCTCCCCACCGCGCGATCAGATCACTTTTACGCAACATCCTTTTTGCCAAATTTGCGATGTGTCGCAACACATCATCCCCTGCCAAATGACCAAACGTGTCATTGACGTGCTTGAAGTGATCAATATCGAAGAAGATTAAACTCAAAGGGGATTTTTCTCGCTGTGCACTCTGGTACGCATGCTCAAAGAGTAGATTAAAATGGAGGCGATTGGCAATTTGCGTGAGGGCATCGGTGGTGGATTGTTTAATCATTGATGAAATATCGGTAAAAACGACGATTGCCCGAAACTGTTTTTGTGCTTCGACGGTTGAGACCTCGACTTTAAAAAGTGTCGTTTTTTCATTGATCGTCATTTTGGCTTTATGTTCACGCTTTGGATGTGAAAGGATATAATTGATCCATCGTTGATCCTTCATCATCGGTTGAAGATAACCTTCTATATCTCCTTTTTCGAAAAAATCACATACACACCCGTGTTCAGACTTAAACGCCTCAAGCGTCGTATACCCCAAAAATGACAGCATTGATTTATTCGCATTTAGAAGGCGTTCTCCATTGGTTACGACGATAGGATTAGGGGTCACATCAAGGAGAGATCGCGCATAGACTTTTTCAAAGCTATTTTTACGATACATCCAACCAAATAGAAATAAAAAGGCAAATGTGATTAATAATCCCGTTTGAATAGTGATTCCGTATTTGTTCCAAACATCTCGGAAGGTAAATATTTCGGGTTTATCATAAGGGGGAAGACGAAGAGTTTGAAATAACTCGTGAATATCACGGTATTCAAGTGGCGAAGACCATCCAAAATCTCCCTCTTGAGGTTTAGCGTGCGGAATACGCTGAAGCAATGCGATTACAACCTTATTAGAGATATCTTTTTTAGTATGCGGCATTCGAGATATTGGCCATTCGGGATAGAGGGACGTGGAGAGGATATAGGGAAAATTTTCCGATTTTTGACGATGGAGAATCTTGATTTGGTGCAGATCAAGAGCCCCTTGCCGCGCCATATCTTCCAAAATATCGGTGCGGACAAATCCCACATCGGCTTTTTTATTAAGTACCTCTTCAAGTGCTTTTTTATGAGGCATCCCTGTAAAGTGCAGTTCTAAATCATCCTTGTCTATACCGTGATAAAAAAATTCGTTCATTTGAGCAGCATAGCCACCAAGTGAATCTGGATCGACTGCCGCGATAGTTTTTCCCCTCAAATCATCAAGCGTTTTGATATCGGAACGCTCAGCACGGGTAAAAATGACCCCACCGAAACGATCCAACCATTGGCCATTTTTATAACGCATCATTGTCGCAATACGGGAAATATGATATTTTTTTTCGAGATAAACATAGTGCCCCGAATTGGTGATGACAAAATCAAGTTTGTTATTTTTGACAGCTTCATTGATTTCTGGATAGGTTAGGGGGAGAATTGTAAAGGTATACTTTGGCTCTTTTTGATTCAAATAATCGACAGTAGCCTTCCACTCTGTGAGAGTTTCAGCTTTGGAACGAAAGGCCAGAGCACCTATAATAACGCTCTCTGACGAAAATAGAGAAGATATCGTTATCACTATAAGCAGCAAAATTTTAGTTAACACACCATCCCTTTTTTTTAAAACCTAATTATTACTATTATAGTAACGCTTTAACGGTTGGATAGACGTAATAGATTAATTAATCCGTTCAAAACGTCGTAATATTTATACTAAAACGCTACAATAAGTAATCAAGATGCATTACAAAGCTTTTCCTTCGCCTATACATAAATGAAGAAAATCAGGGACGCTTCTCTTTCTACAAAGAGGCTGATATCACCGATACACTCAAGTAACTTTTAAGGGAAAGAGGCTTAGGATTCCACTTTAAATAATCAGCCGTAAAAGGATCTCCCACGCAAAACCAAGACGTTAAAATTATCTTTATGAGCTTTGTCTCCATCATCTTTGTCGGTGCTGTCTTATTGATGCTCCCGTTTTCTCATCGTGGTGACCTTTCATTTATTGATGCGATTTTTACCGCCACTTCTGCCACGTGTGTAACAGGGCTTATTGTAAAAGATACAGCTCTCGATTTTACCCTTTTTGGTCAGACCATTATCCTCATATTGATTCAAATCGGCGGATTAGGCTACATGACGGCAGTCACCTTTTTCGCCCTTATGCGCCGCAAAAAATTGGGTTATCGTGACCGATTGATCCTTAAAGAGTCGTTGAACCATCCGGGGATGAGCGGTATTTTTCGATTCTTAAAAATTGTTTTTGCCAGTATCCTTATTATTGAAGTAACAGGAGGTATTATCCTCTCACTGCGCTTTTGGAACGATATGGCTATGGGCGATGCACTTTGGTTTGGCTTTTTTCACTCTATATCTGCCTTTAACAATGCTGGCTTTTCTCTTTTTAGCACCAATCTTATGGACTATCGAAAGGATATTGTTATCAATATTACAATTCCTTTTCTCATTATCCTCGGTGGTTTGGGATATTTGGTTCTCTTAGAGCTTTACAACTATCGTAAACAATCACTTCTGCGTCTCTCAACCCATACAAAACTTGTTTTATGGACAACGGGATTCTTGATACTTAGCAGTATGGCAATCATCCTCTCCCTTGAGTGGTCTAATCCAAATTCATTGGGTTCTATGGATACGTATGAAAAAATTCTCTCCGCATGGTTCGCATCCGTAAACTACCGTACTGCGGGGTTCAATACCGTTGATTTTTCGACGTTTACCGACTCCGATCTCTTTTTCGGAACCATATTTATGGTTATCGGAGGTAGCCCGGGAGGGACTGCAGGGGGGATCAAAACAACCGCCTTCGCACTTGCTATCATCGGAGTGTGGTTTACATTGAGAGGGGAGAACAACCCCCATATTTTTAGACGCAGCCTCTCCGCCTATCAAATCAATAAAGCGTATGCAATTATCTTCGTTGCTTCCTTTTATATATTGATCTCGACCGTTATACTCAATGAAACGGAAAAACTCCATTTTGTCCGAACTCTCTTCGAAACATGTTCCGCATTCGCTACGGTTGGGGTATCCACGGGCGATGGTGGAGTGCTCAGTTACAGTGCCCTCTTCAGTGATCTGGGCAAACTCAACATCATTTTCTTGATGTTAATGGGACGGATCGGTGTTTTCGCTTTCACTATCGTTATCGTAGGCAAAGCAGTGCAAAGCCGTATTAAATACGCAGAAGGAAAGGTTATTATATGACGTATGTAGTTATTGGATTAGGAAAATTTGGATTTCATGTTGCCAAAGGGTTGGCGCAACAAGGGGAGACGGTTATCGCTATCGACCACGATGAGGAAAAAATTCGTGACATCAACGAATACGTTCAAGATGCTATCATGCTTGATTCTTCTGACCCCAGAGCATTGCGTGAAGCGGGCATTGCCGATGCAGAAGTTGCCATCGTCAGTATCGGGGAACATCTTGAAGCTAGTATCCTCACCGTTATGGCACTCAAAGAGATAGGGATTCAAACGGTCGTTGCCAAAGCCATTACCCAAGTACACGGTCAAATCCTCTCTAAACTAGGAGCGGCAAAGGTCATCTATCCTGAAATGGAATCGGCAAAAAAACTGGTCAAAAAAATCGTTGCGAACATGCACTATGAAACGATTGATCTCTCCATCACAATGAAAATTGCCAAAATGACCGTCCCCATGTTTTGGGTAGGGACATCGATCCTCTCTCCAACTTTTGAAGAGGAGTATGAGGTTAAACCCATCGCCTACAAACACCAAGGGGAGTGGCACACCTCATTTGAAAAAAATGATATTCTTGAAAAGGGTGATATTCTCGTTGTTCTTGGTAACAGCAACAATGTTGAAGCCCTCAGCAAAAAAGTTTAAAAAGAGTGCTGTAGATTCAAACCAACAAACGTCCCCTGTGCTTTTGAATCCGAAACAACAGGGGCCAAGATAAATTGATCCGTTACATAGGCTCCAAGAGCGGAGCCCGCTATATGAGACACCGTATCCATCAATTGCCCTTTAGCATCTCCATGTAGTGCAACTTCTATCCCTTGCTCTACAACGATGCTCGCACTACTTATCCAAAACCCAATCATTCCCCGATCCTCTTTATATTTTGGATAATAACTATCAACAATCGCGGTAATCCCTCCCGCCATAACCGTTCCACCAATAAAATGGCTTATTTCACTGTTAAAACCATCATTGGCACTAACACTGCAAACACTCATACATACAATAAACACTATCTTAAAAGATTTCATAGCTACTCTCCCATATTTTCAGCTATTATACGCCCAAGGAACCTTTATGAACTTTAACTATTTATATTTAATATTAATTACAACTGTTTTATCTGCCTCAGAGATCCAACCCGCACTACAGTGGGGTGAAAATGTCACAGGAATCGTTACTCACTTCCATTCGGAGAGTAAAGCCATTGCCCTAACCTTCGATGCGTGTGGCGGAAGTCCTAAAAGCTCTCAATATGACGAAAAGCTCATCGAATTTTTGATCGACAATCGTATCCCTGCCACCCTTTTTATCAATGCCCGCTGGATCGACAGTAACCCCGATATTTTTATACAACTCGCACATAACCCCTTGTTCGAAATCGCCAATCACGGAACGGCACACAAACCCCTCTCAACCGAGGGAAAAAGTATCTACGGAATACAAGGAACGACTTCCGAAGCGGAAGTGATCGCTGAAATCGAGGGAAATAACGGCAAAATCTTCGCCCTTACAGGAAAACATACCCATTTTTTTCGATCAGGAACCGCCTATTATGATGAGAAAGCCGTTGCCATTGCACGAGAACACGGTATGGAGATTGGAGGTTTTTCGGTACTTGGGGATGCTGGAGCAACTTTTTCTGCCCAAAAAGTAACCCAACAACTATTAAGTGCACGTAGCGGTGATATTGTTATTTTTCATATGAACCACCCTGAGGGGGGGACACGTGAGGGATTAATAGAAGGGGTTAACACTCTGCTCAAAGAAGGGTTCACTTTTGTCCGTCTGAGTGAGGTAAAAGAGCATTTAATACGGATTCCCTAACCTCTCTTTTTAATCCCACCCATCCTGTCCACGCCCTGCGTGCTTATCTTTTTTATAATTACGGGCATTCACCCTTTTTTCGAGTTGATTTTGAGCGTAAAATAGCTCCTCTTTAATCGTCTCTATAGACGCTTCACTACTACGAAAATCGAGAATCTTCTGCCCTAACGCTTCAAGGACGATATAATCGTCTTTATACAGCTTTACTGCCCCATTTTTTTCCAAAAAGCGAAAATTCATATCCACTTTTTGATCGTACTGTTCTCTTGTTGGGTGGTCACTTTTGGCAAGGTAAGAGAGGATACCGTTTACAAACCGTCCCAACAGCCTTATATAACGGAGCCGTTTTGCATTTTCTTCTTTTGATTCGCGCATGCACCCTCAGTTAATGATTAATAGTTATAATTATAGCTCTTATTTTGAAAAAAGGTTTTTTTATGCAAAAATGGCTTCTGGCTTTACTCTTAACAACCACTGCAATGATGGCAGATTACACCGTACAACCCGTCGATCAAAAAGTAATTGACTCTAAAATCAAGATCATTGACATCCGTACCCCCTCAGAGTGGAAAACAACAGGTCTTGTCAAAGGCTCCATCCCTATTATGTTTTTTGATGAGCGAGGAAATTATGATCTTAACGCTTTCGTAACTGAATTGAATAAAAAAATAAAAAAAGGGGAACATTTCGCCCTCATCTGCAACAGTGGAAGCCGCTCACGAATACTAGGGGCACATCTTGGACAAAAAATGGGGTACAACGTCCTCGATTTGCAGGGAGGAATCCAGTCTGCTATCGCGAAAAGAATCCCTCTTGAGGCCTACAAACCAATACCTTAACGTAATTTTTGGTATAGGAGTTGCTTAGAGTAAACATCTATGCCCAAAAGGTACGCTCATTTTATGGAATCATTGCAGCTAAAAACAAAACTGCTCTATTTACTCTTAAGCGTTGCCTTTGGACTTGTTATTGTCGGATTTGTCGGATATTACAATCTTTATACCATGAAGAAAAATGTTGATACCCTCTATTTTGGTTCGCTGATCCCCCTAAATGAACTAGAGTCTCTAAACGATACCTATCATCATGAGCTTGAAGTGAGCGTCTACCGCTGGAATCAAGGGTTAATCAACAACGATGAGCTAGCCAACAATCTAACTTTAGGGTTAGAGCACGTCAATCAAAACTGGGCAAGCTATATTTCACACGACAAACGCCCCGAAGAACTCCCCTATATTCACTATACCGAAACACAAATTGAGACGATGCAAAGCTATTTTGAAGAGATACAAACCCTTGCTTCCGACCATCCTCACAAGTCCTCAATCTCCTTGGAAACGCTCTCTGACAACATCACCTCTATCCATACCACCATTTCTAAACTCATTACCTATGAAATTTCAGCAGCCCAATACGAACGCTCAACTCTTCTCGCACATCATCAAAATTCGTTGATGCAGCTTGCCATCATGCTTGGGGTAATCTTGCTGGGTGTGATGACCTTTGCATGGCATATTTTTATGCAAATTGAGCGACAACAGCAACAGCTTCTCCAATCGGCCCAAACGCTCCAACATCTCAATACCAAACTTGAACATGCTTCCTATACCGATACACTCACAGGAATCTTCAACCGTCGCTATTTCAATCTCGTCTATGAAAGAGAGTTTAAACGGGCATTACGCAGTGCCCATCCCATTACCTTTATCATGGTGGATATAGATTTTTTTAAACAATACAATGATACCTACGGTCATCTACAAGGGGATATTGCCCTTCAAAATGTCGCCCATGTTCTCAAAAGTTCACTGTTACGTCCAGGGGATTTTGTTTTTCGTTTGGGAGGTGAAGAGTTTGGGGTAATCCTGACAGATGCCAATTGTTCCGATACCCATAAAATGGCAGAACGGCTTCGATTTAACGTTGAAACTCTTGATATGGAACACAAAGGGAATAAAAATTTAGGCATATTAACCATATCCCTAGGGGCTATTTGCATTACACCCATCGCTGGGATGAACAATGAAACACTTTTACAAAGTGCCGATACCAATTTGTATGCGGCAAAAGAGAGAGGGAGAAATCAGGTGGTGTTTGCGACGACATTGTAAATTTACTTTTTAAACCCAAACCCCATCTTCTCTGCCTGCACTCGTACTTTTGGGGCAATATCCCCTTGAAACTCCATCCATCCCTCTTTATAGGCTCCACCACACGCCAATGACTTCTTTAGTGTCGAAAGAGTTTTTTGAGCATTATCGTCACTAAGGCTAAAAGGTCCCACAAGAGTGACGACTTTACCACGCCGCTTCTCTTTTTGGAAAACAAGACGGTGCGCTGAGGGTTCCAGCAGTGTGAGCACTTTAGAGGTGTTTTCCTCTTCCACACTCCACCCATCGCCCCATGATGCCCCTAACTCGAAGGTGAGTTTTTGCCCCTTAGCCATTATCCTCTCCTACGTAGACAAAACGTTTGGTACCATCTTCAAGTATGCCATCAAACATTTCAAGCGGTCGAACCCAAAGCCCTTGCTCACCATAAAGAGGACGATAGACAACCAGCAGTTCTTCTGTCTCTGAGTGTTTGGCGATACCGATCACCTCGTACTCATTTCCTTTGTAATGACGATAACACCCTGCTTTAACCATGAATAACCTTCTGAACTAACGCACTAATTCCCTCACTCTCAAAAGCATTACGGTTTGCCATAGAGAGAATAGGATTCGTACAGTATTTAGTGTTATCATACACCACGACAATAATTTCATCATTTTCTTGAAGAAAATTCGTTTCGCCAAAATGGGTATAGCGCGTCGCACCGATACTGATAATGGCTTGTTTTGGAAGATTTGCTTCTTTTAGATACTCATTGATTGGTTCCAATGGTCCCACCGATGTTTGCGTATTGATTTGATTGCTCATCCACTCTATGAGCTTCTCGTAAAAATAGCTGTATCCTGTAAGTTCAACATCTTCGCCGTAACGCATCAACATACCCTCACGTCGTAAAAACGAAGCTATACGATAACGGTCCATCACTCCGCCACGCCCGAAATGATCGATTGGAATCAGTGTTTTGGAAAGTCCTTTAGAACACTCCCCCCAATTTTTTTTATGGCTAATTTTAGGAGCCCCTTCAATGCGCAGAGAACAGTCATTATAAGCACCGAAAAATTTGGGGATGATGTGGGTAATATTTCCGAGGGTATCGTACTTTAAATCACAAATCAGTGCTACTTCAGGCTCGATTTGGACATTACACAGTTCAGGAGGAAGAACAATAGTATCGTTACTAAGGGGATAAATTCCGAGAAAATCGGAACGGTTCGGGATATAAAAAGGAAATATCCCTTTAGGACCATTGGGATCATCGGTGATGACCTCTTTGAAATCAGCGCTCTCACCAGCTTGTTCTAGGTGAAGGGCAAAATTCCCCGCCACCCCGAAACCGACATACTCTTTATAATGTGCCACTTGCTTTTGCCTCAGCAAACTCTTCGTATGAACCTTTGAAATCGGTATAGGTTCCATCAAGGTGCAACTCAATAACACGATCGGCAAAGGCGTCAAGGAGCTCACGGTCATGGCTCACACAAATAACATTCCCTTCAAAACTAAGCAATGCTTCACCCAGCGCAATAATCGCTTCAAGGTCAAGGTGATTGGTAGGTTCATCGAGTACGAGGAAATTCCCCCCCTCCAGCATCATCTTCGAGAGCATCATACGATGTTTTTCTCCCCCTGAAATCTTTTCAACGCTTTTTTCTTGCTGTTCACCGTTGAAAAGCATACGCCCTAAACAGTTACGAATTTCCGAGATTTCACGCTTAGGATCAAACCCGCGAAGCCAATCGTACAATGTTCCATCGCCTTTGATCTTATCGGTCGTATCTTGAGGGAAATAGCTGTACTCAATTGTTGCGCCCCATGTAACCGTTCCGTGAGTAGGTTTAAACTCTTCCATAAGAATTTTACACAAGGTTGATTTACCCGCACCATTAGCACCGATAATGGCAATTTTTTCACCGGGTGCAACAAGAATATCAAAATTATGCAAGACATTCAAATCCCCATAACTATGAGAAACATTTGCCACACGCAACGCTTCATCTCCCATAGGACGCTTCGCCTTAAAGACGATACTTGGATCACGACGGCTTGAAGGTTTGATGTCTTCAATATTCATTTTATCGAGTTGTTTTTGACGTGACGTTGCTTGTTTCGCTTTAGACGCATTCGCCGAGAAACGGCGAACAAACGCTTCCAGCTGCTCTTTCTCTTTTACTTGCTTATCACGATCAAGTTGCATTTGGTTTGCCATAATGGTTGAGGCCATATACCAATCATCATACGTTCCTGTAAATTCACGAATTTTTTGGAAATCGACATCAAGAATATTGGTCACAACTGCATTGATAAAGTGACGGTCATGGGAGACGATAACCAATGTCCCCGCATGGCGTTGAAGCTCACGTTCCAACCATCCGATCGTCTCGATATCCAAGTTATTCGTCGGCTCATCGAGGAACAAAACATCCGGTTTTGGATACAGCACTTGTGCCAACAAAACTTTAAATTTTTCCGATGAAGGGAGAGTAGACATCAGTTCTTGATGATGCTCAGCACTAATCCCCACCGTTTCCAAAATTTTTGCAATTTGAACATCGTATTCGTAGGTCGGATCTTCTTCAACCGAAATCATCTCCAGTTCTGCAAGACGATCATTGGTTTTATCGTCCTCAAAATCACCCGTGGCATAGAGAATCTCTTTCTCTTTAATAGCATCATAAAGACGTTTATTCCCAAATAAGACAGTATCGGCAATAGTGAAATCTTCATACGCAAACTGATTTTGCCCCAAAATACCGACTTTTAGCCCTGGTTCAATCGACACATCACCTTCGTAATCTTTGATCTTACCGCTAAGAATATTTAAGAACGTTGTTTTCCCTGCCCCATTGGCTCCAATGAGACCATAACGCTTATTACGGTCAAGCTTGAGGTTAATCCCCTCAAATAAAACTCGACTGCCAAAACGCATTGCTAATTTTGTGACTTGTACCATACTGTGTGCTCTCTTTATCGAGGGTTTTAAATGGTGCGATTATACAATAAAGGAGATAAGAGAGGGCTTATCACATCAAGAATCAGCGCCAAAAAGCTTACCATTTGGGGCATCAAAATTGTTATTTTTGTACTTTCCCCCTATTTTCACCTTTCTTAACATTAACCTAAGATTTTAGCCGATAGAATAAACGCAAGGATTATGCTGGTTATAGTTCGATTTTTCTCACGGAGTACAATGTGACACAAATTTATGTCGGGAATATTCCCTACGGCAAAGACGAAAATGATCTTAAAGATCTTTTCGGACAATACGGTGAAGTTAGTTCAGTTAAATTTGTTAATGACAAAGAGACAGGTCGTTTCCGCGGTTTCGGGTTTGTTGAAATGGTGAATCAAGATGAAGCCAACAAAGCAATTACGGCTCTTGAAAACAGCGATTTTGGCGGACGAACACTTCGTGTTAACGAAGCGCGAGAACGTGCACCACGACCTCCACGCGAACCACGCTGGTAAACAAGTAAGCCCTTTATTCGGGTTTACATCTTCATTCTCTTCACTCTCTTCACCTCAATATTTTGGACACATTATGACCTATACATTAACAGATGAGTACATTGAACTCTATAAACTACTCAAAATTTTAGACCTTGTAGACACCGGCGGACAAGCCAAAGTGATTATTGAAAACGAACACGTACTGCGCAATGGCGAATTGGAAACACGCAAGCGGGCAAAAATACGTAAGGGTGATCAGATTCAAATTGGCGACATTGTTATCAATATCAATTGATTATTAATCGAGTTTTAACTATAATTGCCTATCTTGAAATACATTGTGTATACCAAAAGGGTTTCGTCACCAATGAAAAATAAAAAAATGATGGTAGTTGGCTTTATCAGCGCAGTAACATTAAGTGTTGCACTCTCCTCTTCGTTGGTAGCCAAAAGTGATACACAACCCACCCCTACAGAAGCATCCGTAGAAGCATCTCGCCTTCAATCGTTAGCAAAATATACTAAAGTTTTGAGTATTGTTGAACAATATAATGTAGACAGTCTTGGGATTGATCAGCTTGTGGACAAATCATTGCAAGGGATGCTCTCAAATATCGATGCTCACTCCACATTTTTGGATAAAAAAAGCTTTGATTCTCTTAAAAGTCAAACAGATGGTGAATTTGGTGGGTTAGGAATCACCGTGGGGATGCGTGACAATGCCCTCACCGTTATTGCCCCCATTGAAGGGACACCAGCAGATAAAGCAGGGATAAAAGCAGGCGATATTATCCTCAAAATCAATGATAAAGTCACGTTGAGCATGAATATTGACGATGCGGTTTCTTTGATGCGGGGTGCTCCAAAAACTCCTATTGATCTTACAATTGTACGTAAAGGAGAGGGTGAACCTCTTAAGATACATATCATTCGTGACATTATTACCGTTGAGTCCGTCTATGCACGTACCATTGATGATAATATCCTCTATCTTCGTGTCACCAGTTTTGATAAAAAAGTAGCCGGAGATGTTCGATCAGCGATTAAAAAATACGCCTCTAAAAGTAAAGGGATCATTCTCGATCTCCGTAACAATCCGGGAGGACTTCTCGATCAAGCGGTTGAGTTAACCGATCTATTCGTCGATGAGGGGATTATCGTTTCTCAAAAAGGGCGCAATAAAAGTGATGACACTACGTACAGTGCCACCAAAAAGAATACCATTACGGCGCTTCCTTTAGTTGTTCTTGTCAACGAGGGATCGGCAAGTGCCTCTGAAATTGTCAGTGGTGCGATACAAGATCTTAAGCGTGGGGTTATTGTCGGGACAAAAACTTTTGGCAAGGGGTCTGTCCAAGTGGTCATGCCCATTACCGATACCGAAGCGATCAAACTCACCATTGCCCGCTACTATCTTCCAAGCGGACGAACGATCCAAGCAGTTGGAGTCATTCCCGATGTTGAAGTAGACGCTGGAGAGATTAAAAAACATGAAAATGGTTTCAATCTGAAAGAATCCGATCTAAAAAAACACTTGGAAGGTGAGCTGGAAAAAACAGCAACTATGGTTGATGTCACAGAAGCGAATGCAACCAGTAAAACCATTATCACCAAAGAACAGCTCACCAAAGATATACAACTCAAAGAGGGTGTTGGCATCCTCAAAGCTCTAATCATAGTTAAAGGAAGATAATCATGGAAAAACGGGAACTCATTTATGACGGAAAAGCGAAACGCCTTTTCAATACAGACGATGCAAATTTAGTTATTGCTGAATTTAAAGACGATTTGACGGCGTTTAATGGGGCTAAAAAAGACAGTGAATCGGGAAAAGGGGCTCTCAATAACAAGATCTCTACCGAACTTTTTAAGATGTTGGCACGCGAGGGTGTTGAATCTCATTTCGTAGAGATGCTTGATGATACCAATATGTTGTGCAAAAAAGTCGATATTATCATGATCGAAGTAATTGTTCGCAATATTGCAACAGGAAGTCTCAGCAAAAATCTCGGTATTGCCGATGGAACTATCCTCCCCTTCACTTTAGTTGAATTCGACTATAAAAATGATGAGTTAGGTGATCCGAAACTTAACGATCAACACTGTTTGATTTTGAATCTTGTTAAGAATGAAGCGGAACTTGATCAACTCCGTGCGATGGCACGCCAAATCAATGATATTTTACGCCCTTATTTCCATAGTCGCGGACTTAATTTGGTTGATTTTAAACTCGAATTTGGTCGTGATCAAAATGGAAAAATCATCCTAGCCGATGAAATTAGCCCTGACAACTGCCGTTTCTGGGATTTAGAGACCGGTGAAAAAATGGATAAGGACCGTTTTCGTCAAGGGATGGGGGGACTAAAAGTTGCCTACCAAGAAGTCCTTAACCGTATTTTGAACTAATTCCAAAGGAAACCTATGAAAGCAATCATTAACGTATTTTTAAAAAATGGAGTCCTTGACTCTCAGGGAAAAGCGGTTCAACACGCTCTTAGCGGTCATGGATTCGAAACCGTTCGTGATGTTCGTGTCGGAAAACAAATCATTATTGAGATGGATGAGAGCGATGAGGCTGTTGCAAAAGAAAAAGTAGCCCATATGTGTGAAGAACTTTTAGCCAATATGGTTATCGAAGAGTATGAGATAGAGATCCAAGCATGAGTGCAAGAATAAAAGTCGGTATACTCCAATTTCCCGGAACTAACTGCGAATATGATACCCAACATGCGTTTAACGATCTTGGGTGTGAAACAGTAATCTTATGGCACAAAGAAGATTCTATTCCGCAAGGGACAGAGTTGGTCGTCGTTGCGGGGGGCTTTAGCTATGGGGACTATCTTCGCAGCGGTGCTATCGCCAAAATGAGCCCTATTATGAAAGCACTCAAAAAATATGCCCACGATGGCGGGAAAGTACTGGGAATCTGTAACGGTTTTCAAGTTTTAACCGAAACAGGGCTTCTTCCCGGTGCATTAAAGCGCAATGAAGGGCTTCATTTTATCTCACGTCATCACCACCTTAAAGTCATTGCAAACGACAACACTTTTTTACGCCATTGCACCCAAGGGGAAGTGGTCAATATTCCTATCGCGCACCACGACGGTAATTATTTTATTGATGAAAATGGGCTTAAAGAGCTCCATGCCAACAATCAAATTCTTTTGCAATACACGAATGCAAATGGAGAGATTGAAAATCCAAACGGTTCTGTGGAGAGCATTGCTGGTATTTGTAATGAAGCCAAAAATGTATTTGGTTTAATGCCTCATCCTGAGAGAGCAATGGAATCGTTACTTGGTAGCTGCGATGGGCGACGTATGCTTGAGGGCTTTTTAAACCGTTGAAAACGATAGCCCTCCTTTTAGCACTATTACTTCAAACGCTCTTCGCTGAGCCATCCGTTCTGACCCCTGCCGATTCTCCATCATCTGCCTCGGCGGTTGAACAACCTCAAGAGGCAGCAGCTCCCGAAGATCAAAGTATTGATGCCCTCTTTTCTAATACTGATCAAACTGGTGCTACAGTCGTTCTTGCCTATACCAAAATGCCAACACACCTTTATGTAGGTGAAATTTTTCCCCTTACCATAAAACTCACCCCTTCCGATATGGCTTCTGGAAATATTGAGTACACCCTTCAAAATGAAGAGGGGCTCCGTATTTTCAGTCAAACACCCCATCGAAGCGTTAAAAATGATGGTGTCTATGATACTTTTTACTTTTTGGTTCAATCAAGCGCATTGCGTCTTCCTGATATTACCGCCAGTATAACCTCTACTGGAGGGGTTTCAAATACCCTGCTGGGCTCATCATTCAATGCGTCTATGCTCAATCCGCCGAGTACGTATGCCAATGTATTAGCCGACTCATTTAAGCTCGTCAACTACAAAACAACGGCGTATAATCAAGAAAGTAATATTGTTGTTTTCACCGTTAAAGCAACCCGTTGTAATATTGCAACTTTTTCCCTCCCAAATGCCATTAAACAAGGATTTGAATCAAAGTTTCCCCGTCTTGACGAGTCGCAAATGACCTATTATGCGATTATCCCCAATTCGGAACAGACGCTTGATTTTACGATTTTCAATCTTCAAAAAAACCGCTATGAATCAATCAGTATCCCCATCGTAGTAGATGATGATGCCGTCTCGACACAAAGTGACTTATCTCCGACGGATGCCCGTCATACGGAGTTAAAAGTAGGAGCAGCCGCGATTCTAGCTGTTTTACTTATAGCCATGTTCTATTGGAGACGCTGGAGAGGATACCTCATAGCTTCTGTTGCCCCTCTTTTTTACGTTGTCTACGCACTTCTTCCTAATTCGAATGTGTGTATTAAAAAAGATGCTCCTATCTATCTTCTCCCCATTAAAAATGGGACCATCTTTGAGACAACTCTTCAAGAGGAACATTTGGAATCTGAGAATACGGTAGGGGAATTTATGAAAGTTCGTCTAGGCGACAACAAAGTAGGCTGGGTGCATGAACGCGATCTTTGCTCGAATTAGATGGCTTTATGCCGTAATCGTCATTTTTACGGGGATGACGTTAATGATTGTGACATTTTATCTCCTTCCCAAACCCTACTCTGTCAAATTTTCGGCATGGATAATTCGCTTTTTCCTCTTCTCTCCTGTAGAAGTCAAAGGGGCTATTGATCCTGAGACCCAAATGTTTTTGGTAAATCATCAAAGTGATATCGATATTGGTATTATGGAGACAATCACTTTTCATGATTTGGCGTGGGTCGCTAAAAAAGAACTTTTTGATATTCCATTTTTTGGACTGGTATTGCGACTTCCCAAGGATATTGCCGTAGCACGTGAAAGTAAAACATCCCTCGTCAAGATGATTAAAGATGCAAAAGAACGTCTGGATGAGGGACGTGCCATTACCATTTTTCCTGAGGGGACACGCAGTGAAACGGGGCACATGAAACCGTTTAAGGCGGGGGCGAAAATGGTGGCGGATAAATATGCCCTTAAAGTACAACCCGTTGTCCTCATCGCTACGGCATCCTACTTTAGTAACAAACGTCGTGACTTTCGCCCTGGAACTATTACGGCCCTATTATTAGAGCCGTTTATCGCTGAAAAAAGTGATCCGGATTGGCTTAAAAATACTCAAATTACAATGCAAAAGGTTTATGATGATGAGTTGGCAAACCATCCTCGCCATCGGTAGCGGAGCCTTTATCGGTGCCGTTCTTCGCGCCTATCTCAACGGTGTCGTAAATCACCATCTGCCTCACACCCTCCCCTTTGGTACGCTCTCTGTTAATCTCATCGGGAGTTTTATCATAGGGGTACTTTTCGCCTATTTTAGCTATACCACTTTTTTTAGCGTGCAGGCTAAATCATTTCTGACTACCGGATTTTTAGGGGGGTTTACCACCTATTCAACCTTTGCAATGGAAACCGTATTTTTACTCAGTGGTGGAAATCTATTGATGGCGGGGCTAAATATGGCGCTTAATACCTTTGGTACGGTTGCCATGGCAGCATCGGGATATTATCTGGTTACGTTAATGAAATAATCTCATCGGCGCACCACTGGGCAAGAGTGTGATCGTGAGTAATCAATAATACCCCCATCCCCTCCAAATGTTCCACAATCAGTTTCATAATATCGAGTTGATTGAGATTATCAAGAGCAGAAGTTGGTTCATCAAGGAGTAAAAGTTGTGGCTTCATCAACAATGCCCGCAAAATTGAGCACCGTTGTAATTGCCCACCCGAAAGCTTATGGGGTAACGTATCCAAATGAGCCTCTTCCAGTCCCATTTGTCCTAAAAAAGATTCATATCCCTCCATCGACGTTACATCACCAATTTGTTCACGAATTGTATAGCTAGGGTGAAATGAGCTGTAAGGATCTTGAAATACTTGTGATACGGTTAATCCCTTAATCGTCCCCAACTGCGGTTTTAAACGTCCAAGGATGAGTTCAAAGAGGGTTGATTTGCCAACACCGCTGGGGCCTACAATCGCTTTGATCTCACCCAAATGAAGTGTTAACGAGAAATTATCGAAGATTCTGACATCGCGAGAATAGCCAAAAGTAAGGGCATCTATCTCTAAAACCTTTGAACTCAACGAATTTGCCCTTTGCCGTACACTTTGTATTTATAGGTCGTCAATCCCTCTACTCCCATGGGTCCACGGGCGTGAAGCTTGTTGGTGCTAATCCCCACCTCCGCTCCGAAACCAAAAGCACCTCCATCGGTAAATCGAGTAGAGGCGTTCACATACACCACCGCTGCATCAATTGCATCCATAAAACGCTCTGCGGTCGTAATGCTTTCGGTAATGATCGCCTCCGAATGCCCCGAACCAAAACGGACAATATGGCTAATTGCCCCCTCAACCCCATCGACAACACGGATATTAAGGATATTATCCAAATACTCCGTATCAAAATCAACCTCTGTCGCTTCTGCCACCTCAATCACTTCGCGCGTCACATTACACCCTTTGAGTTGGGTATGTTCACGCTCAAATGCTTCTTTAATGATCGGCAATAACATGGGAGCAATAGCTCTATCCACTAACAGTGTCTCCATAGAGTTACACACTCCTGGACGCTGTACTTTTGCATTAAGAGCAATGGCAATACCATTTTCTATATTCGCTTCTGCATCAATGTAGGTGTGACACAATCCCTTATCGTGTTTGACCACAGGAACACTCGCATTTTGACTCACAAAGTGTATTAATGCCTCTCCTCCGCGAGGGACGATTAGATCAACATAGTGATCCATTTTAATCAGTTTCGCTACCCCTTCACGCGATGAATCGGGAAGAAGAGCAATCAACTCTTTGGGAAGATGATTACGAACCAACACCCCTTGTAACGCCTCTGCTATAGCGATATTAGAGTGCTCCGCCTCTTTCCCCCCTTTGAGGACACACCCATTGGAGCTTTTAAAACATAATGCGGCGGTATCGGAGGTGACATTTGGACGGGATTCATAGATAATGCCAACCACACCAATCGGGATAGAGACTTTCTCGATTTTTAGCCCCGCTTCAGTCACCCAACCCTCTAACACACGTCCAACGGGGTCTTTCAAAGCAGCAATCTCTTCAACTGCAACCGCCATTGCCTCAATACGCTTCTCATCGAGCATTAGCCGTTCTTTGAGTGATGAGGCAAGATTTTCAACCTCCGCTTTGTGCATATCAAGAGCATTTGCTTCGATAATATTCATTGTGTTGGCACGCAAACTTTGCGCCATCTCACGTAAAAGTCGATTTCGTTCATTTCCCGCCATCGTGGCGAGAATACGACTTGCAGATTTTGCTTTTTCTAAAAATTGTTCCATAATAACTCCTTTATTTACGACCTGCACCCTTTCCACCCCATATAAAAAAAATACAACTCTAACCCTTGATACAGATACTCATTTGAGATTATAGCATGGTATCCATGCTCAAAGCACGAGTGAGCATATTAATTTTTTCACTGCCACCATCTCATTAGGATACTCATTCAAATGGGGGAACTGTGTGAAAGCCTCACCTTACTATCATTCCAAAAAAAGTGTTAGCGCAATTGCTTCATACTTTAATTTGTGCTACACTGTGTAAAAATACCATCAAATAAGGGTTCAAAGAATCCATCCAGCATTCCAAAGATGGAGCAAAACATTTTCGCCACCTTTTTAAATAATCACAGGAGAAGACAATGAAAATAGTTATTTGTGGAATAAGCGGTTTTGTGGGGAGTGCACTTAAAAAACACTTTACTGCTCGTGGTGATGATCTCCTCTCTTTGAGTGTACGCTCTGATGTGAGTGTTGAATCCATTGCCCAAAAGCTAGAAGGGTGCGATGTGCTTATCAATCTTGCAGGGGCGAATATTCTCGGTCGGTGGACATCTAGTTATAAGAATGTGTTACGTCAAAGTCGTTTGGAAACGACCGATAAACTAACCAAAGCCCTCAAGCACGCTACCAATCCCCCTAAAGTGCTATTAAACGCCTCTGCCGTTGGGATTTACGATAATTTTCATAAACACGATGAAGGTTCGCAACATTTTGAAAATGATTTTTTAAGCACGTTGGTTCAAGAGTGGGAAAAAACCGCCATGAGCGCCTCGGCAATAGATGTACGGGTATGTTTGTTACGATTTGGGGTCGTTTACGGAAAAGGGGGTGGAGCCATGGCAAAAATGCTCCCCCCTTTTAAACTAGGGTTGGGTGGCAAAATGGGAAGCGGTGATCAAATGATCTCGTGGATTCATCTGGATGATTTAGTGAGAATATTTGCCTTTTTGATCGACCACCCCAGTCTATACGGTCTTTTTAATGCCACATCGCCTCATCCCCTCTCCAACGCCGACCAAACCGAAATGATGGGAACCATTTTACACCGCCCTACTTTTATGGATATGCCCTCCTGGCTTGTCAAACTGATCTTTGGCGAAGGTTCATCGGTGATTTTGGACTCAAAAGAGGTCTATCCGACGCGCTTACTAGAAGCTGGATTTAGGTTTAACTATCCGACCTTTGAAGAGGCTATGAAGGAGATTGTGACGATATAACCATTTATATCTTTATCTGGAAACAGTTGAGCCCCTGCGTATAGTGATATTCAAGACGGTATCCGTGCTTTTGGAGAATAGAGTGGGTGAGATATAGCCCTAATCCTAGCCCTGTTGAGGAATCCTCGTAGGGGCGGTTGAACGGTTTTGTAAATGTTTGTTTCTCTATCGGCAACGGTTTTCCGACACTGCAAAGGGTAATCGTATCGGAACGAATCGTCAGAATCGGAGTATCCTCGGAATATTTTAGGGCATTATCGAGAAGATTTTTCAAAGCAATCGTAAAAAGCTCAAAATCAACATTGAGAATCAGTTGAGACTCTTCTCCGCGTATTTTCAGACTCTCTTTCTCACAAAGCAATAAATCACACGCATGATCGAGAAGATCCACAAAACGGTACTCTTGGAGATTTAACGACCACTCACCGCTTGAAAATCGTTCCATCCGTGTAAACTCATTGAGAAGATAATCCATACGCTCAAAGATCCGCTTTAGCCGTTCTTGTTCCAATGAGGGTTCGAGACAATCGGTTGTCAATGAACCTTTCATAATAGGTGTTTTCAGTTCATGCAAAATATTGCGTAAAAATAGAGAACGGGCTTCGCGCATTGCGCCAATTTTCCCAAGTGCGTGATTAAATTCGTCTGTTATTTGCGATATCTCATCCTTACCGCTAATGGGAACATCCAAATGAGTATCTCCCTCTTTAAACGCAATAATCGCATTTTTAAGACGATGTAACGGAAGAAGCTTTCGGAGTAAATAGGCGAAAAAAAGTAAAACAAGGGTATCCACTGCGACTAAAACCATCCAAAAAACGATAAAAGTGTAGCGTTGCATATCTTCAAAAACAACACGCTCAAAAAAGTGTCGATTAGGGGGTGGCGGTCGTCGATTAACAAAATAGGTATGATCCGCATATTCTATCATCGTTCCAAAAGGGAGATCCATGGTGATGGTACCCTTTGACAGTAGTTTTTTAACCGCAAGAGATGCGGGGCGAATCCGTAGATGTTCTAGCTCGATAGAGACATCCGCGTGATGATGGTGAAACAACCGATCGGCCATGAGAAAGCGATCCATTTGTTCCAACTCGTGCTGTTTGGAAAAGTGTTGATAGGCAATCCCAAACAAAATATTGATAAGGATAAAAATAATACTAAAAAAGAGGGTAATCAGCCTTAACAAAGAGTGCTTATTCATTAACAAATTTGTACCCTACCCCTCGAACAGAGCGAATATAACGGGGATTTTTGGGATCATCCCCGATTTTTTGACGTATTCGCCCGATAATAACATCAATACTTTTAAGACTACTTTCGTACCGAATGGAACCGATATTGAGAAGCAACTCTTCGCGTGAGATAACAAAACCGTCTTTGTGTATCATATAGGCGACAATGTCGTATTCAGCTTGTGTGAGACGCAAGGGTTGTTTATTTCTAGAAATTTCGTGACGATTCTCATCAATTTCAAAAGGGGCTAATGTGTTCGGAAACTGGGGATGAAGCCGTCGCATAATTGCATTAATCCGAAAAATCAATTCTTGGGGATCATAAGGCTTGGGGAGATAATCATCAGCACCACGAGAAAATCCCATCATTTTATCCCGTATATCAGAGCGTGCCGAGGAGATGATAATAGGGATGGTACTCTCTTGACGAATCAAACGGCATATCTCCATCCCATCCATTTGCGGTAATGAAAGATCAAGAATCAACAGATCAAACAAAGTCGTCTGAAAAAGGCGCAACCCTTCTAACGCACTAGGGGCAACGGTCACATTAATACCATCTTTATATAAACGCATTTGTAACAATTCTGCTAATTCACTATCATCTTCAATCATTAAAACATTAATCATCCAATGATTATATCAAGGAGTCAGTAACTAAAAAGTAACACGCCAAAAAAGGCATGCTAAGTTAGGCACTAATACTTAACGAAGTTGTATTCGTATTGGTAGAAGAATCAGTATTGCCGTAGTAAGAGAGGATGTTTTTGAGCATACTATCGCTCAATTTTTGAGATGACGTAGCGGATTGAGAAGAAGATGACGTTGTTCCTGACGTTGAATCGGTTTGACTATTTTTCAACGATGTTAATAACTCGTCAATACTCACCGTTCCGTCTTTATTGGTATCCAATGCAGAAAGAGCGTCACTGCTACTTGTACTATCCGATGACGAAGAAGAATCGCTTGGAGGAGGCGGCATTCCACCAGGTGGAGGGGGCGGCATACTCCCTGTTTGTCCTTGTGACGATTCAGGCGGTTTCATATTTTTGAGTGCGGTTACGAGCTCTTCCGAACTCATACTTCCATCGCTGTTCGTATCAAGAGTATTGAAAATATCCGTTGCTTTTGTACTGCTACTGGAGCTACTTGTGCTAGTGCTATTTGAATTCGATGCAAGTGCCTGCGCTGCCGCACTAAATTCAGCTTTATCAATCGAACCGCTTTTATCGGCGTCCATCGACGTTAGTAGCTGCTGTGCTATATCTTCAAAATTGGGTTTGCCTTTTTGTGAAGAAGATGAAACACTCGAAGAATTGATAGACGAATACGCACTGTAGTTTGAATTAACTGTCATGGTATACTCCTTGTCGGGTGTAGTAAGACATTTCTTACTCAATCCTAATCATAAAGCGTTGATGGTAACAACTAAGTAACAATCCCCACTCAAATCGCCATAAATCAACTACCAAATATTTTAAAATTTTGTGATAATCTACTTAATACTAAATAGACCAAGGAATACTCTCATGACCCTCGCCATATCCGCCTGTCTCTTAGGAGAAAAAATCCGTTTTGACGGTGGTCATAAGCGTGACCGTTTTATTACCGATGAGCTTTCACACTTTGCCGATTTTGTCCCTTTTTGTCCTGAACATTTGGCGTTTGGAACGCCACGCCCTTCGGTACGACTCGTTCGTGTAGAAAACAAAATTCATGTTCATTCCAACAAAACAGGGGATGATCTCACAGGAGCGTTGGAACAGACGAGTCACGAGGAGCTCTCTAAACTCGAATCTAAGAATCTGTGCGGAATTATTTTCAAATCCAAGTCTCCTAGTTGTGGGATGAAAAGTGCCAAGCTTTACCTCGAAAATGGGTTTTGTGAGGGGAAAGAGGATGGAGTGTTTGCCCGTATGTGTCGTGAGCGTTATCCGCTGCTTCCCATGGAAGAGGAGGGGCGACTCGAAGATGCGTGGCTGAGAGAAAATTTTGTGATGCAAATTTTTGCCTATAGTGCCTATGAAACGTTCAAAGAATCTTCCCCAAGTATCAAAGATTTAGTGCGGTTCCACACCATCCATAAATTTATCCTCCAAGCCAAGGATGAAATTCTCTATCGTGAGCTAGGTAACGTCGTTGCGAACCGTGATGCTCATTCACTCGAAACCCTATTGGGAATATACGAACTGGGATTTAAAACCGCCATTGCCCGTAAAAGTTCCATCAAAAAAACACGCAATGTCTTGGAGCACTTAACAGGCTTTTTCAAAAATGAGCTTACAAAAGACGAAAAAGAGATTCTTCATACTCAAATAGAGGATTATGCGACCAAAATCATCCCCCTTATCGTCCCTGTCTCGACGATTCATCTCTATGCCCAAAAATACAATACGACTTATCTTCTCGACCAAACCTTTCTCAATCCCTACCCCAAAACGCTTGCATTGCGCTCACACATTAGCAGCGGAAAATAATGATGAAACGTATTTTATGGTTTCGGCGTGATCTGCGGGTCGATGACAATCCTCTTCTTTCTCAAGCGGGGGATGTCCTCCCCATTTTTATTTTCGATAGTACTATTCTCGAAAAACTGTCCTCTAATGATCGACGAGTCACTTTTATTTTTCATACGGTAATAAAGCTCAAAGAGGATTTGCGTCTACACGGACTTGATCTAGCACTCTTTTATGGAAAACCGACCGATATTTTCGATTCATTACTGCGTACGAGAAGCTATCATGAGGTATGTGCATCGGGAGATTATGATGCCTATGCACTGGAGCGTGACCGAGATATATCGTTAAAACTCCCCTTCAATCTTCTCCATGATACCTATATTTTCAAGCCCAATGAAGTGCTCAAAAAAGATGGAACCCCTTACCTCGTCTTCACCCCCTTTTACAATTGCGCTAAAAAACTATTTCGACATGAACATTTGACGCATCATCCCTCTACGGCTCAAACGTTAATCGATTTCGACTATGAAGGACTCCACTATATTCAGGGGAATGCGCTCACCAAACGCCCTCTTCTCCTTGAATCCATAGGATTTGAACCGCAACTCCTGACGATACAGCAACAAATGTCATCGCACGAGAAACTTGCTTTATTTGCCACCAAGATTGAAACCTACTCCAACGATAGAGATTTTATGGCACTGGATGCAACGTCGGCGCTTGGTATTGATTTACGATTTGGGACAATCTCCATCCGTGCGATTTTACGCTGGCTACGTGACCAGAAAAAAAGGGGAATGGATACGGAAGCCTTTTTCCGTCAGCTTGTGTTTCGTGATTTTTATGCCATGCTTCTCTATCATTTTCCCGATTTAGCGTGGAAAAACTTTCGCTATCCTTTTAAAGGGTTGGAAGATAACGAGAGACTTGAAGCCTTTACCACCGCGCGTACAGGAGTCCCCATCGTGGATGCAGGAATACGGCAACTATTGGAAACAGGAGAGATGCATAACCGTGTCCGAATGATCTGTGGTTCATTTTTTACGAAAAATCTCCTCTTGCCATGGCAATGGGGAGAACGATTTTTTGCCCAACATCTTATGGACTATGATGCGGCGAGTAATATCCTCTCATGGCAATGGTGTGCAGGAACAGGCGTTGACCCGCAACCGTATTTTCGGATTTTCAACCCCTACACCCAAACAAAAAGATTTGATCAAAAGGGAACGTATATCAAAAAATATCTCCCGCAACTGGCGAAAACACCTGCTAAATTTTTGGCGGATGAAGCTTTATTGAGACAATACAATCTAGCAGAGTATCCAATCCCTATGGTTGAGTACAGTGCCAGTTCTAAAAGAGCATTAGAGTATTTTCGCTTATCGATACCATAGTCATAAATCACTGCTTAATACAAAAATCCGAAAATCCAAAGCGGTATTTTATTCCCAAACCCGATCTCAATATCATCGGCTACTACAAACGAGTTAGGTATCTCTTTTATTTGTTCAAAGCTTTTGTTTTTACCGCCGATTTCAACTGTGACTCTCTCATCAATTAGGAAGTCCCCACTATTAGGATAATGCAACGTATGATTCACCCGAAGCTGTGAAGCGAAAAACTGCTCTCGTATCGTTCCTATTTCCTGATTTGCACAATAATATTGACCGAGATTTGGATTGTTGAGATAAAGTTTGGAGGGTTTGGAAAAGACACTATCATTTTTTGCACGTGAGCGTAATGAATAGAAGATATTGCCTAAACTCAAATAATCAATGTATTGATAAAGGGTTGTGCGATTGATACCGATTTTTGCCGCAAGTGCTGTGATATTGAGTTCGTAGGGTTTGGACGCACAAATCATCCCGACAAGTTGTTTGAGTTTTTGGATATTTTGCGGTTCAATGTTGAAAATGATCGGTAAATCGCTCTCGATGACGGTATTGATGGTCTCTTCGAGTTTTAGTCCATACGTATTGGGGTTCTCAAAATAATAAGGGTAATAACCGTTTTGGAGGTATTCGCTGAAAAACTCAAACGGTTTGATTCGCTTGGTGATCTCTGAGGCAATCTCAATGTGGTTGATAAGGATTTCATCCAATGGGACACTCTCAAATTTCATCCCCAACTTCAGTTCCAAAAATTCCCGAAACGAAAGTCCCGCAACACGATACAAAACAGCCCGTCGGCTCAGATCGGCTTTCTTGTGTTCCAACTGCATTGC
>JAPLGM010000029.1 GCA_026390165.1 Campylobacterales bacterium | reverse complement strand
TATGCGAAAATCCAAAGCGCTGACTAATGATTTCGTATAAATATTCGGAAGGCTGTGCTATACTCACTCAGACGGTTTCACACCGCTTCAACCTTCCGGATAATTTCCGACTCACCCTTCCGAATGTTCCGACGTCAGCATGGGAATAGGTGTCTCAACTCTGTGGTTATTTAGTAAGCAGAAAAAGATCAAAGCAATCAAGCTCTCAGACCGCGTGACGGTGTGGGCGAAAAGTGATTTAGATGCGTTTATTGCTTCACGTATGGCGGTGGCGTAATGGATACGTTCTTTAAAAAACAACTTGACGTTTGGACACTTGAGAAAATAAAATCAAACCCTCAAAAGTTTGGAGGTGATAATAGTAACGCTTTGATAATGCACGAATACGCAAACGAGTTTCATGCAGACAGTCATGTAATGCAGTTAGAGCCGAGATTTTATAGTGTTCTTTCAACGGTGAGCAGAATTAAAAATAAGTTACTTAGAAATCATCCTCAATTTGATTGTAGAAAAAAGTACAAGCCAAAGAAGCGAAAAACGGATGAGGTACATTAGTATTATTATGCCCGTTACAGAGTGGGAACGATAGACAGCTAAAGAGCTTGAGGTATTACATGAAGATGACAATGATGACTAGCCCTCTGAAAAACTTTTTACGTAAAGTTCGTGCCCGTCGAGCCCGTGCTGGCTTTACGGGCTCGACGGGACAGAATATTTATAATGTTTGTCTCACTTCGTCTTACCCCCCCTGAATATCACTATTATTACGGATTCAAAGTAAAATACAGACATTGACACTATACGTCAATTGATGTACAATAATAAAAAAAGGAAGATATTATGACTGGAACTGCTATGACAGTGCGTATTGATCCTATTATCAAAAACAAAGCTGCGGAATATCTCAAGCAGATGGGTTTAACGACCAGTGAAGCGACACGATTATTTTTGCATAGCGTCGTATTACACAAGGGGCTACCCTTTGAGCTTCGTCTTCCCAATGAAGAAACGGTTACAGCAATTAAAGAAGCAAAAGTGGGTAAAAATACAATCAAGCATACATCTACTAAAGAGCTATTTGACGATCTTGGATTGTAATGTACACCCCTGAATATCATCGTTTCTTCAAAAAAGACATTGAGAGAGACAAGAAAAGCGGTAAATTGTCGGTTGATGATTTTACTTTACTCAAAGAGATCATGTCTACACTCCTTAATGACGACGTGCTACATGAGAAACACAAAAACCATCCTCTCAAAGGAGAATGGGAAGGCACACACGAATGTCATATTAAAAGTGATTGGTTACTGGTGTATCAGATAAGCGAAGATGATAACGCACTGACATTCATTCGACTCGGATCGCACGCACAGATTTTTAAAAAGTTCAAATAATTGATTTAAAATGAGGACGGTTTAGTCAATCACCCCTTAACGACCGTTTATGTGTGTTCCAAACTTACCTCTATACTTCACCCCTGAACGGTTATCGGTACTGAAACAACACTAGCGATGAAAATAATCCAATCATGGGGACAACTCAAGGATCTCAACGAACCCTTCAAAACGTATCTCACTCACACCAAATCAATGATCCCAAGCAGTGATGCTTGGGACTTTAATTGTGGGTACTGGATTATTATTGAATGCTTTGAGGAGCTGAAGGAAGGGATAAATCTCAACGGATTGACTCTGCCTAGTATTAATGACGGACTACTGGAACGATTGGAGCTGATCGAAGAACGGTTTGGGGTTTATGAGTTGGTGATGCTGAGAGATAGTGACTACGGAATCGGGATACTGGTGGAAACTCAGAATGTTCCAACGCCCTATAAGGCTCTGTTTGAGGAGTATAAAATCCCTATCTCAGCGTAACAAAAAAACTCTTTCTCAAATAGTCGCGCCCGTTAGTCCCGCTGCACCATTTACGGGCGCAACGGGCGTAAAGTTTTTGAAAATGTTTTTTATTTTTTGATACCCAGTACGATGCTCACTATTTCATTCCCTTTTTAGTTTTACTAAAGTACGGAATCTAAGTCATAAAACAGTAAAATTCTATCATGGTTAGAAGCTAGAGATGAGGGTATAAAAACTAGAAAAGCTTTTACACAAAAGTTTTTAGGGATAGTTTTAGGGATAGGAATAAAATAGTAGTGCATAAAACCACCTATTTATAGTGGTTTGCGAATCTCTCCTCGGCCACCACAATCCCTTGTTTTTCGTACTTTCATAGACTAAAAAATCAAATCAGTTCTTTTTTTTGCAATAACATGAAGATTTCTAGTATAAAAAAGTATATTTAAAAGGTTACGCTAGTAATGAAAAATTTTATTCCCAAACAATCAACTTTGACATCGATCTTTTTTGCTTTTGCGGTAGGATTGATTGTTTTATTTATCGGAATAGATCGATTGTTGTATTCGGATAAAGTTGAAAAAACTGCTTTAAACAATGCCCTTACAAAAACACTTGAACGTGAAACTTTTTTTAAAAATTTTCTGGATCATTCAAATAGTACACTGGAAGGGATTGGTAAATCAGAAGAGTTCCAACGGTATATTCGCGGGGAAGCGTCTACTGTAAATTCTCTCTTTCTCCTCATTGCGCAGAGTAATCCTGATATCATGAAAATTCGTTATATCGATAAAAATGGTATGGAACAAATTCGGATTGATCGTCATACAACGGGAGAAATTCCAGCTTTAATTACCCATGACGCATTACAAAACAAAGGAGATCGCTATTTTTTCACCAATTCGCGTTTGAAGCCATTGGGAAAAGTGTGGTTTTCCAAAATTGATCTTAATGTGGAACACGGTCGTATTGAAGTACCTCACAGGCCGACACTTCGTGCAATTTATCCTATAGAGTATAAAGGAAAATTTGATGGGATAATTATTGTCAATTATTTTATAGAACCTTTTTTGAAACAGTTTTTAAATGCGCCATTGTATGATATGATCCTAGCAGACGGGAAAGGTTATCCTCTGATTCATTTTCAAAAAGAGAAAAACTGGGGAGAGTATCAGCAACCCCGAATCAATCTTGTCGATGAATTTCCTAATCAGACCACTGCTATTTTCTCAAACCAATTATATCAAGACAATACGATGGTATCACGTAAACTTAATCTTGGTTTGACACAGGATCTGTATTTGATCTTGCAGCTCAAAAATTCGTATCTCAAAAAAGAGCAACAAAAAACTCTAGAAGAATATTTCATTATTGCACTGATCGTTATCGGTATGTCTGTAATTGTGAGTTGGCTATTATCAGGAATGATCAGGAAAATGATGGCGGCATTGACACGTGCAGAGTTTGAAAAAATGCGTCAGCGCGCGGAGATCGCCGAACAAAACAAACAAATACATGAAGCACTCTTTCTTGAAAAAGCCATTTTTGATAATGTCGGTTATGCCATTATCCACACAGATAAAAATGGATTGATCAAAACAGTCAATAAAGAAGCTGAGCGGATGCTCGGATACATGGCTTCGGAATTGGTTGATCGGCAGACTCCTGAGTTATTTCATTATATGCCTGAAGTGCTTGAACGGGCGCAACGTTTTTCACAAGAGCTAGGGACAAATATAGAGCCGGGGTTTGAGGTATTAGTTGCCAAAACTATCCATAATATTCCCAATGAAGATGAATGGGTATATATTGCCAAGGATGGGACTTCTATTCCGGTCCATTTGATGATAACGGCTATACGTGATGAAAATGATGCAATTATAGGATTTCTTGGGGTAGCCAAAGACATTCGGGATGATAAAAAACAGATGCAAGAACTTTTGGAAGCAGAAAAGAAGTTTTATACTTTATTTGAAGAATCCCTTGACGGTATTGTATTAATCGATCCGCAAACACAGCATATTGTCGATTTTAATACCGTAGCCCACACGATGTATGGCTATTCGAAAGAAGAATTTGCCTTGGTTACTACTAGAGATTTGGAAGTGATAGAGAGTACAGAAGAGATACAAGCCCGTCAAAAACGGATTTTAGAAAACGGATGGGACCGTTTTGAAACGTTGCATAAAACAAAAGAGGGAAGCCTTAAAAATGTTTTCGTCAGCGTCAGTATTATGCGTCTCTATGATAAAGCATATCTTCATGCTACATTTCATGATATCACGGATCAAAAAATGTTGGAAAAAGAGATCATCGACGAAAAAAATTTTATTACGACCATTATTGATAATGCCAATTCGATTATCGCCGTTATCGATGCTACTGGGACAATGATCAAGTTAAACCGCTATGGCCAAAAAATTGTCGGCTATACCGAAGAAGAGGTTGCCTCAGAACCCTATTTTTGGAAACGATTTCTCCATACATCCATGCAGGATAAAGTATTCGGAATCATTGAAAAGGCAAAAGAGGGGATTATCATACCCCATTTCCAAAATGCATGGTTGAGCAAAGAAGGGGAAGAACGATTTTTTGAATGGTCCAATATGCTGGTTAATAAGCCTAATGGAGAAATGGATTATATTGCTACGATCGGAATTGATATCACGGAGCAAGAATGGCAGAAGATAGAATTGCAGCGCCAAAAAGAGAAATTTGAGACTATTTTCAGTATTTCAAAAGATGGAATCGCCATTTTGGATACGGAATCGAATTTTCTTGAGTTTAATGATGCCTATATGGAGATGACCGGGTTTACCCGCGAAGAATTGCTCGCTAAATCTTGTCTGGGAATCAGTGCCCCTGAAGACAAAGAAAGAGCAATGGACGCGATGAAAATAGTTTTCGAAAAAGGGTCATTGGCACATTTTGAAAAAAGATGCAATGGAAAAGAGGGCAAACAGGTCACAATCAGTATGTCCATGTCGCTTTTACCGGATAAACAACGGGTATTGGTCAGTGCTAAAAATATTACTGATCAGAAAAAATATGAGAAATCCCTACTTGAGACCAGTCAGCTTTTGCAGCAAACACTCAATGAACAAGAAGCGCTCCTTGAAGTTAAAACGACCGGATTTGTCCATCTCAAAGATAGACATTTTGTATGGGTGAATGAAACCTTTGAGACGATGCTCGGGTATGAAAAAGGGGAACTTGCAGGCAAGCCGACACGAGTCATGTATTTTGATGAGGAAGAGTATGAAAATTATGGTTCGCAAGGGTATGAGGCATTATCAACTATCGGTGTTTTTACCCGAGAAATTCGCGGCATCAAAAAAGACGGCACCCCTATAGCACTACTCGCGAGTATGACGGCTTTGAAAGGGGCTCCGAATGAAACAATGGGTGTTGCTATCGATATTACAGTGCAAAAAGTGACTGAACAGGAATTAGCACGGGCAAAGGAAGAAGCTGAATTTGCCAATAAAGCCAAAAGTGAATTTCTGGCAAATATGAGCCATGAGATACGTACCCCGCTAAATGGTATTATCGGTTTGAACGACTTAATGTTAAAAACTCCCTTGACCCCTATTCAGCATAATTATCTCATGAAATCGCAACAATCGTCGAAAGCTTTATTGACCGTTATCAATGATATTCTGGATTACTCGAAAATTGAAGCGGGCAAACTCGTATTTGAGGAAAACGTATTTTCGATTGAGACCGTGCTACGCGGTGTCGCTGATTTATTTGAATATGCCGTTTTGGAAAAATCTCTTGAGATACATATTGATATTCATCCAGATACCCCCTTAATGTTCAGAGGTGATTCTCTTCGGTTGGGACAAGTATTCAATAATTTAGTCGGAAATGCTGTCAAGTTTACCGAAGCGGGGGATATCGTAATCCGCGTCAAGCCGATTGCACAGACGGATACCCATGTTCAGTTAGAATGTTCTATTAGTGACACGGGTATCGGGATGAGCGAAGAAGAGCAAGCTAAACTTTTTCAAGCCTTTTCACAAACTGATTCGTCCAATACCCGCAAATACGGGGGTACTGGTCTTGGACTAACGATATGTAAACAACTGGTTGAACTTATGGGCGGAATGATATGGGAAGAGAGCATTAAATCAAAAGGGTCAACTTTTTATTTTACGGTACAGCTGCGAAAGGATGAATCTGAAGAATCAGTACCTCTTAATACCCATCATTTACACGATCAGCGCTTTTTAGTAGTGGATGACAACAAGCTTGAACGCGAACTTATCGGCAGCATCCTCTCATCCTGGGGTGCTTATGCAGCGCTGTGCGGAAGTGGAGAAGAGGCAATCGAACTCGCGGAACGGCAGCCGTTTGACTATTTAATCGTCGATTGGCAGATGCCGGGGATTGACGGTCTTGATGTCATTAAAACGCTTCATGAAGAGTTGAAAACTACATTCCCAAAAGTGATCATGGTAACGGCGCATGTAAGAGAAAAATTGCTACAAGCCGCCGATGATCGGCATATAGAGGTGCAGAAAATACTCCATAAACCGGTTACTTCATCGATATTACTCGAATCGATAACAGAAATAGGGGCGATTGATAGGCTTGAAAATAATTTAATACATCATCAGTTTTCCACTGTTGGAAAAGTCCTTATTGTTGAAGACAATGAAATCAATCAGCTGGTTGCACGCGATCTGCTCGAATCATTCGGGCTGGCTGTTAGTATGGCTAATAATGGGGAGGAAGCGGTCGAAAAGGTAAAAAATGAATCCTACGATTTGATATTGATGGACCTGCAAATGCCGATTATGGACGGATTTGAGGCGACCCGTAAAATCCGAGAATTCAATACGAGTATCCCTATTATTGCTTTAAGTGCGGCAGTGATGGAGCATGACAAAGCGCTTACTCTTGATGCAGGTATGAATGATCACCTTGCCAAACCGATTGATGTAGATGAGTTACAGCGCCTATTGGGAGACTATTTGGTTGTCGATTGGATTGAAGAAGATAGCGCAATGCAAATGGGTGAACCGCTTGATGGAATCAATCTTTTAGAATTAATGAAAAAAGTGAAAGATCCTGAACAAATAGAACGCTTTTTACAGCTTTTTGCCCAGAGTCACCGGGATTTTTCTTCCAAACTTATGAATGCTCCTATTGGGAGTGATCTCTTTAAACAGCTGATACATGGTCTTAAAGGGGTAAGCGGAAATGTATCTGCGACAAAGGTGTATGCTATTGCAAAAAATATTGATGAAATTGATGATGTCAATACTCAAAAAGAGTTGATACCCCCTTTATTGGAAGAGTTGAATCGCCTTATTCGTGTGATCGACGAACGATTTCCGAAAACAAGAGTTGAGATACAGCACAATACCGATGGGCAAGAGATGGGTGTTACTATCCGCACCATTATTTCAAAACTGAATAACAAAGAGTTTATCGATGATGAACAACTGGATGAATGTTTAGCTAAATTAGGACACTATGTGGATCAAGAAACAGTACAAAAAATCAGTAATGCAATGGAGATGTTTGAGTATAACACCGCCAGAATATTATTTGAAAGTGCGGAGGAACAATTGCATGGATAAGGTCACTATTTTAATTGTAGATGATGAACCTATTAATTTAAAACTCGTTGCACAGAGTCTGAAAGAGCGTTATACAATATTCGTTGTGCGTAGCGGTGCCGAAGCGCTTGAATTATTGCAAAATCACCATATTGATTTAATACTGCTTGATATTAATATGCCACAGATGGATGGATTTGAAGTAGCGGAAAAACTGAAAAATAGTTCCAGAACAGCACAAATCCCCGTCATATTTCTAACAGCTGACAATTCGCAAGAGACGATTGTACAAGCATTTGAGGTAGGTGCAGTTGATTATATCATCAAACCGTTTCAGCCTGAAGAACTGAATGTTCGTGTTGACAATCATGTACGAACCAACCAGCTGCAAAAAGCGTTGCAAAAAGCGCTAAAAAACAATATCCATTTGCTTGAGATTATTGATGCATATGTATCGTTTATCAAGGTGAACCCGCAAGGAATAATTCAAGAAATAAGCGATAATTTTTGCAAACAATTAGCATGTGAAAAAGAGAGTATCCTCGGTAAAAATGTCAATATACTGAAATCCGGTCACACACATCACTCTCTTTATCAGAAATTGTGGGAGACGATACAATCGGGAGAAACATTTTCATACGATATTCAAGATTGCAGTTTTGCTGGAGGAACCAATTGGTATCACGTCACTATTTCCCCGGATTATAATTATAAGAATGAACTTATCGGATATATCGCTTTTTATGAAAATATCGATGAAAAAATACGCTTTAAGCACGATGCTCAAACTGATATGTTGACCGGACTAATGAATAGAGCAAAAATTGATGAAACGCTTCAAATAGAAATAAAACGTGTTCAACGCTTTGAGTATCCACTCTCTCTTATTTTAGTCGATATCGATCATTTCAAAGAGGTAAATGACACGTATGGTCATCAAACGGGTGATATTATTTTGAAAGAGTTTGCGGTATTATTGACGGAAAATATTAGAGAAACCGATTCTTTAGGACGATGGGGTGGAGAAGAATTTCTCATAATCTGCCTTGATACAAATGCAAAGGGGGCATTTACGTTAGCAGAGAATCTCAGAAAAGTGGTTGAATCAGCCACTTTTTCCATTATTGGATCAAAAACATCCAGTTTCGGTGTGTGTGAATATTCGTATGGGGAATGTATTGAAGAGACCTTTAAACATGTAGATGATGCACTCTATCAAGCAAAAGAGCAGGGGAGAAATAAAGTAATTTTATTTGAGTATCCGATCGATCATAATCGGTCGATACCTTGAACGTATAAAAACCTTCTTTTAGTTTTCCCAATGTATAATTTAGAAACTATGATACCAAAAGGAAAAAAATGAGCATTTATCGTGAATATGACATCCGAGGAATTTTTGAGGAAGAGTTAAATGAAGAGACGGTTACCCGTTTGGGGTACGCGTTAGCGGATGAGATGCGTCAATATGGCGAATATGTTGCAGTAGGGTATGATGCCCGTTCTCACTCTCCGATTTTATTTGAATACCTCAGTGCCGGTCTCAATGCGGGGGGGATGAAAGTATTGGGGATGGGGATGGTTCCGACACCTGTTAACTATTTCTGTAATTATCAAGAATTCAATGGGGTAACGGCGTGTGCGTCTGTCATGATTACCGGTTCTCATAATCCTAGTGAATACAATGGGTTTAAGATTACGATCAATAAACTTCCTTTTTTCGGTGAATCAATTTACAGTATCGGTCGCCATATTGATCTTCTCCCTTTTCCTCTTAAAGTACCACGCGATGTGACGGATATTGATGCGTTGAGTCGTTATAAAGCCTTTATGATAAAAGAATTTTCTCATCTCAAAGGGATGAAAGAACGTATTGTTTACGATTGTGGTAATGGTGTTGCTGGTCTTGGATTGGTGGATATTTTTAGTGCGTTGGAACTTGATGCTGTTGGTATTTATGTCGATCCTGATGGGACATTCCCCAATCACCACCCTGATCCAAGTGAAGAGGAGAATCTTCATGACATCAAAAAAGTGCTCACACAAAAAGGGGATATTGCCTTTGCTTATGATGGAGACAGCGACCGTATTGCCGTATTGACTCACAAGAATAATATCAAGGGGGATATGATGGCATTGCTGTTTGCCCTTAAGATGAAGAATCCTATTGTCATCGGTGAGGTCAAATGTTCACAAGTGATGTACGATACTCTTCGTGAGCGTGGTGCAACCGCTATTATGTACAAAACAGGACACTCGAATCTCAAAGTCAAGATGAAAGAGATGCACGCTGATTTGGCGTGTGAAGTGAGTGGACACGTCTTTTTTGCGGATCGTTATTTCGGGTATGATGATGCGATTTACGCAACGTTTCGTATGTTAGAACTCATTCACGATGGAGTTGATTTGGATGCAGAGATTGCTAAATTGCCAAAAGTATTCTCAACGGAAGAGATCAAAGTGAAAACGACAGAGCACGAAAAATTCCCTCTTATTGATAAACTCAAAGAGTTACTCAAAACTCCCCCTGCTGATTTTCCTGCAATCGTAGAAATTATCGAAGTAGACGGTGTGCGGGTGATTTTTGATAAGGGATGGGGATTGGTACGTGCGAGTAACACGACTCCTGTTCTTGTCACCCGTTTTGAATCAACAGAAGAATCAGAAGCTGCCCATTATGAAGAAGCACTGAACGCTCTTATTGCCGAAGCACAAAAACAATTAAAGGCTTAATGTGAAAACTGTAACGCTAACGATGCCACTGGATATGCACGTTCATCTGCGCGATGGGGAGATACTCAAAACAGTAGCTCCCTTGACGTCGTATAGCTTTAGTGGTGCGTTGGTAATGCCCAATCTTGTCCCCCCTGTAAAGACAGCAGAGGATGTGAGAGCGTATCGTCACCGTATTAAAGAGGCGATGGAATCGGATGATTTTGAACCTTATATGAGCCTCTTTTACCAAAATTACAGTCGCGATTTTTTGATTGGTATTCAAGATGAGATTACGGCGATTAAACTCTATCCAAGTGGTGTGACAACGAACTCTGAAGGGGGCGTTGAGTCATTCGACATCGAGTCGATGCGTGAGACACTGGATGCGATGGCGGAACTGGGGATAGTTTTGTGTGTTCATGGAGAGACGAACGGGTTTGTGATGGATCGGGAAGCGGAGTTTATGTCTGTTTATGAGATGCTTGCTCAGAATTTTCCGAAACTCAAAATTATTATGGAACATATTACGACCCGTGAGGCAGTAGAGATGCTCGATAAATATGAGAACCTTTATGCAACGATTACCGTTCACCATTTGATGATTACCCTTGATGATGTGGCGGGGGGGATGTTGCGTCCTCATCTCTTTTGTAAACCGATTGCCAAACGACCGCATGATCGTGATGCCCTTTTGAAAATCGCCCTCGAAGCTCATCCGAAAGTGATGTTTGGCTCCGATTCTGCCCCTCACCCGCGCCATGCCAAAGAGTCATGCGGATGTGGGGCAGGGGTCTTTACCGCTCCGATTGCTTTACAGCTTTTGTGTGCAATCTTCGACGAACATGATAAGCTGGACAATTTGCAAGCGTTTGTGAGTGATAACGCCCAACGTATTTACGGAATTTGTGCGGAATACAAAGAGGTTGTCCTCGCCAAACATGATTTTGTCGTTCCTGAACTATACGGTTCGATTGTACCGATGATGGCAGGGGAAACTTTGAAATGGTCGATTGAGCGTGTCGATTAAAGTTCTCCTCCTTGAGGATGATCGTCTTTTCGGGGAGTCGATTCAAGACTTTCTCGAAGAGGAAGGGTTTGAAGTAACATTGTGTCCCAACGGTCAAGAGGCGTTGGATGCGACGTTTGAAGCGCAGTTTGATCTTTACCTTTTTGATATTAATGTCCCTTTGATCGATGGACTCTCCCTTTTGAGTGAACTTCGCAGTGCAAACGATCAAACTCCAGCTATTTATCTTACCTCTCACCGTGATATTTCTGTATTGACGGAAGCCTTTAAAAACGGTGCGGATGATTATATGAAAAAGCCATTTGATATAGAAGAGTTGCTCGTGCGTATTAATGCGCTGTTACGTCGAAGTAAACCTGCTATTATCCGTCATCATTGTTTGGGAGATCTCTCTTTGGATGCACAGCATAAGTGTATTTTTTTGGAGGGGCGTGAGATCATCTTCTCTCCTAAAGAGTATCAGTTAATGGCGTTATTGATCCAGAATGCAGGGGAAATTGTCACGAAAGAGATGATGATGGATGAGCTGTGGAGTGCGTCAGAGCTGGTCAGCGAAGGGGCAATCCGAGTCTATATCAACCGTCTCAAACAAGAGATAGGGAATGATCGAATACTTAACGTCCGAGGATTAGGGTATCGGCTTGTTTCGTAGCGTTGAGATAGCCCTTATTGCCCTCTTTGTTATGGGATCGGCGGTGATTGTAGGGGCTGTTTATCTCTTGCGTGAGATTTTACAGATTCATCAATGGGGGATTATTGCCCTTGGTGTACTCATCGCGTCGATTGGACTGGGAAAAATCCTCTCTCATATTGCTATCGAACCCCTTAAAGAGCATTTTTACCATCTCGACCGCTTCTCCAAAGAGACACTCCATGAACTCAATCTCCCTGTCAATACGATTACCGCCAATGTAGCGATGTTGCGTAAAACCCATACCGATGAGAAGAGTCAAAAACGGCTGGAACGGATCGAATTGGCAGCAACAATGTTAAAAGAGCGGTACAATGAACTCGATTATATGATTCAAAAGCAGATGGAGCGGGAGGTGGTTGCCACTTTTGATCTGGCACGTTTAGTCGAAGATCGGGTTGCTTTTTTGAGCGCTTTATATCCGAGTGTTCACTGGTCGCTTGATCTCCAATCGCGTAAAGTCAATCTCGATCCTATCGGAATGGGAAAAGTGCTTGATAATCTCATCGACAATGGGGTTAAATACTCCTCTTCACCTCCTCAAATCACTATCAGTCTTGTGAAAAATACGCTTACGATTTGCGATAAAGGGATAGGGATGGATGAGGTGACATTGATGAAAATCTTTGACCGTTATTATCAAAGTGACAAAACAATGGCGGGGTACGGTATCGGTCTAAGTCTCGTAAAACGGTACTGTGATCGTTATGCCATAGGGTTGAATGTTCAATCCCACAGCGGCGAGGGGACGTGTATACAATTGAAATTTAAAGGGTAAATGAGATGGTGTGAATTTAGCTATAATGGCTTTTATTTCATAGGCTGAGGTGCTTGTTTTGTCCATTTTTCAAAAAATCCACAGTAATCCAAACTATCATCATCTACTTCTTGATGTATACCATTAAACTACACCTGCATTTTTTTCACCAAAAGACCCTACGCATTTAGCTTTACAAATTAATCTAATGCGTAATAATCACAGCATGGCATGAGGGAAGAATGCTAAAAGCTGAATTTATTTAAGCTATATGAAAATGGAGATACTGCTGAATGATAATGAGCAAACGATATGATGATTGAGGGGAAAAACAGATGAGTGAAATGTTGATTTATCAAAATGAAAGCGGAGAGGTAAAAGTCGATGTTCGATTTGAAGAAAAAACTATTTGGCTTTCTCAATCTCAACTGTGCGAGGTGTTTGGCAAGTCCAAAGCGACAATAAGTGAGCATATTTCAAATATTTTCGATGAGGGCGAGCTAGAACACATATCAACTGTTCGGAAATTCCGAACAGTTCAAATTGAAGGCGAGCGAGAAGTTGCACGAGAGATTGATTTTTATAATCTTGATATGATTATCGCCATCGGTTTTCGGGTGAAATCTCCTCAAGGGACGAAGTTTAGAATCTGGGCAACCAAAAGACTCAATGACTATATTACTAAAGGCTTTGTCCTCAATGACGAACGGTTCAAAAATGGCACCGATATGAGCTATTTCGATGAGCTTCAAAAACGACTCCGAGACATACGAATATCAGAACGGTTTTTTTACCAAAAAATCAAAGATATTTACATGACAAGTATCGATTATGATCCGAAAAATGAAAAAACGATAGAGTTTTTCAAAATTATACAAAACAAACTTCTCTGGGCCATTTCTTCTCAAACCGCAGCAGAGCTTGTCTATAACCGAGTGGATATGAGTTTACCTCTGATGGGGATGGAATCTTTTGACAAGACGAGCAAAAATATCACCAAAAAAGATGTTAGTATCGCCAAAAATTACCTCAATGAAGAAGAGATAAAATTATTGGGGCTTTTGGTCGAACAATATTTAGCTTTTGCTGAAACGATGGCTAGTCAACGGAAGCCTATGCGTATGAATGATTGGTGTGAGCGTTTGGATGCTATTTTATCGATAAATGGGAGGGATTTACTTACGCATAAAGGTAAAATTTCTCACGATATGGCGGTAAAAAAATCAGAAATAGAGTATGAAAAATACAGAAAAAATCTACGAGAGATAGAAAAACAGTTGAGTTTACAAGAATTAGAGCAAGACATAAAGAGATTGATGTGAAAAGATTACACTACCGCGTAGGGATGATAAATAAAGATGAGATTGGGGAGTGGAAAAGATTAATAATTTAATAAATGAACTCTCAAATAAATTAAAGAAGATATGTAATCAAGGTAGCAATACAAAGCCAAAATGGGTACTTTGCGAGGATTTTAAGCTTTAATAAATTGGTGATAGAAGAGATAAATTATTAAAGGTATGTAACATAAAATGATTCTCACTTAAAGCGTCTATGATAGGAAAAATAGAAATAAGCTGAATTAAAATGAGCAAACGATTTGATAAGTAGAATAAAACAAAAAAACAAAGGAGTGTAAGCATGGCAAAATATATTTTACTTGATACCGAAACAACAGGTGCAGGGGAGGGTGATCGTATTATTCAATTGGGATATATGGTTTTAGACGGCAAAAAAGTGGATGTTTATAACGATATGTGTTCGTCGGATGTTCCTATTGGGTATGGGGCGATGGAGGTTCACGGGATTACTCCCGAAGAGATTGTGGGTAAGCCAAAATGTACTGAGACCGAGGCGTTTAAAGTTTTGGAGGGGTTAAATACTCCTGATAACGTGATGATTATTCATAATGCCCCTTTTGATCTAGGGATGTTGGCAAAAGAAAATTTTACCTCTCAAATGCGGTTAATCGATACTCTTCGATGTGCCAAACACCTTTTTGACGATGAAGATGCGCATCGGTTGCAGTATTTTCGTTATCGGTTGGGTTTGTATAAAAGTGAGCAGGCAGAGGCGGATGCGTTGGGGATTGTGGTTAAAGCACACGATGCCATCGGCGATGTTTTGGTATTGAAGCTTTTTCTCACCGAGTTGCGCAAAAGACTCACCGAGCGTTTCGGAGCTGTCAATCCGATTGACAAGATGATAGAACTCACCCAAACCCCTGTTTTTATTACCAAGCCTCTTAAGTTTGGGAAGCACAAGGGGAAGACTCTTGTTGAAATTGCTACGGAGGATAAAAAGTATCTCTCGTGGATGGTTGCCAATATGGAGAATCTCGATGAAGATATGAGGTACAGTATCGCTAGAGTGTTGGGATCTTAACGCAACACATAGCTCAAAGGAACCGTAATCCGAACCGATTTGGAAGGTTTCGGAAACGTGGAGGCTGTTTTATTGATTAATGCCACTGCATCCTCATCCAAAATCTCAAATCCAGAACTCTCAACTACTTTCACATTATCAACGCTTCCATCACTACTTAACGAAAAAGAGACTTTAACTTCCCCTTGCATTTTTAACTTTTGTGCCATTTTCGGGTATTTAAAGTTTTGGAGCAATTGTCCTCGAATCTCCCCCAAATGGGCGTTTAAAAACTCTTTTTCCACATTGACAACAGGTGGTGGCGGTGCAGGGGGAGCTTTGGGGGCTTCAATCACCTTGGGCGCGGGTGGTTGTGTGACGGGTTGTATTGGTTGGGGCACTGGTGGTGCAGGACGTGAGGTTGCTGGTGCGGGTACAGAGGACGGAATAGGTTTTACAACTGCTACGGGAGGAAGGGGTGGCGTGTTTTTTTGAACGCTCGGTGGTGTCTGTTTAGGTGGGACAATAGGCATTGGCGTTGGGAGTATAGGAGTTGGTGATTGTACCGTTGAAGGGGGTATAAAAGAGGCAATCTGAATTTTTAGAGGTTCAGACGGTTTTTTGGGTGTGTCATGAGTAAATAAAAAAAGAAAAACTCCAACTACGAGGAGATGAATGAGTAGCGAAACTCCAAGGGGGCGAATGATCATTATACTGATTGGTCGTTTTTGATTAGTTGAGAAGAATCAATAACGATATTGTTCATATTATGAAGGAGGGCATATTCTATGAGATCAAAAAGATCATGTATCATTTGAAATAAGTCTGTGTAATTGGTTGCAGTAACAACGGCTATATAGAAAGGTTTCGTAAAAAATTGAGCTTGCATACTGTTCAAAATATTAGTAGACGTTTTAATCCCTTGTTCATCATCAGTAGCATCCAGAAACATAACATATAAATGGTCATTGAGCTTGATAAAGTCATCACTTTGACGTAAATTTGATGCAATGTGCATTAAGTCAGTAGGCTCATTGACATAACAAGCAGTAATGGAATAGTTAATGTTATAACGGACATAACGATAGTCATAGAGGGAAGCCCTTTTGACTACCTCTTTCTGTAAATTTTTACGATATTTATTAAATAGATCAATCATGAATAGTCTTTTTGTTTATTTTAATACGTGTATTAAAACGTTGTTTTCGTTGATGGTGCAATTTTACTTAGACGGTATGCTGCATCAACATGACCGCTTCGCATCGCCTTTTTCCACCACCCCATGGCAGCTTCGATATTTTTTTCGACCCCTTTGCCGTAAAAATAGATCATCCCTAGATAAAATTGAGCCTCATCATCGCGTTGATATGCTCCAAGCGGATAAAGAAGTAGATGGGCTTTTTCATAATCTTCAGCATCATACGCTGCGATTGCTTCACTTAGTGGATCGGTCATCAATCATCCTTTAAAGTAGTAACCATATTATACACACTCACTATTTTTTTAGCCTTTAGGATTATAATACGCGGATGAATTATGAAGAACTTTTTGGAAAATCGATACTGCTGTTGGGAAAGACACGCTCGCTGAATGGAATTGAATTTGAAACCCTCTTAAAGCTTCACTCGATAACGGTTGAAAAAAGTTTTACGGAGGGTGTTTCTTTGATCGTCGAGGGGAAACTGATGAATCCTTTGGAACAAAATGAGGGTGAGCGGTTGTATGAACTTCGTGCAGCTCCCATTGTTGATATTACGTCAGTCGAAAAATGGCTTTGTACCTCTATCGACCCCAATCGACTCTTAATGAGTCTCAAACTCTCTCGAGATGCTCAGCGTCTTGTTGATTTTATTAAAAATCCGTATATCACCGATGAACTGTTTTTTAAGCTACTGAAATTGTACGATTGGCAGGGGGAAGGGCTGTTTGATAATGACCGCAACCGTGACGTAACCGCGGCGATTATCGGGCGATTTTACATCGATTTAGAACGTAACCATAACGTTCAGTATGCGATGAGCGGATTGGCTCATTTGGTTGAAAAATACGGGAATGGAGAACTCATAACCGCTATTTCACAACTTTCTCCTATCGCTAAAGAGTTGAAAAATCCTAATGATCCGACACTTAAAGGGGTATTGGATGCGATAGCGTTGCACAGTGACACTCCTGAATCTCTTTTACGCCATTTATTAAAAGAGCGTGCGAACCTTATAGCGTATCGGGAACCGTTAGCATTGGAAAAAGAACTTCTTGCTTTGGACGATGAGACTATTCAGAAAAGTTTGGCGCAAAATATTACGTTGTCGCAAGAAGGAGCAGATCTTTTGGAGAAAAAATATCCTGAGTTCATTTCTCGTTTTACTCCTTTGGATGAGGTTCGGTTTGAGAGGTTGTTACCTCAGAATGGAGTCTATTTAGCTTCAAATATCAGTTTGAATGAGGCAATGCAACAGAGGCTTATGGCAATGAAAAGTGAGATTATTTTTTCGGCACTTGCCCAAAATCCTTCTCTTCTTTTGGAACATATGGAGAAGCTTTTCGCATTGAACCAATTTGATGGTGAACTTGCTACCAATACGTCTCTCTCCTCCTATCATCTCCAAAAGCTCTATGAGAGGGGAGAGGACAAAACGTTCAAAGCACTCAGTGTAAACATTGCCACTCCTGTGGATATTTTGTATCAACTCTCCCTCGACCAACGCTATGAGAGAGGGGTAAAAACTAACGCGGTATTCGGAAAACATATCCAAACAACCAATATAGGGTGGAATTAATGCGAAGTTCACAAACTATCATCACAATGCGCTCAATGATTGAGGCAAAAATTCCGACCTTTTTATGGGGAGCTCCCGGAATCGGGAAATCGTCGATTATCAAACAAATCGCCCAAGATATGGGTATAGAGTGTGTTGATCTGCGTCTCTCTTTAATGGATCCGACAGACCTTAAAGGGATACCATTTTATGACAAGGAGCAACATCAGGCACTTTGGGCTCCGCCGTCGTTTTTACCCCGTACAGGGCGGGGGATACTTTTTCTTGATGAGCTCAACTCCGCTGCTCCTGCGGTTCAAGCTTCCGCCTATCAGCTGATACTCGATCGAAAAGTGGGGGAGTATACTCTCCCTGATGGGTGGGCGATTGTTGCGGCGGGAAATCGTGAGGGGGATCGCGGAGTGGTGTATCGTCTCCCCTCACCACTTGCGAATCGGTTCGTTCATATCGAGATGGAGGTGAGTGTGGAGGATTGGCGCGAATGGGCGATAAAGCGAGGGGTGGATTCACGAATCGTGGCGTATATCGGATTCAAAAATGATGCCCTCTTTACGTTTGATCCGACCCGTAATGAACGAAGTTTCGCGACACCGAGAAGCTGGGAAGCGGTTCATAATGTGTTGCAAAGTACGTTACCTAATGCGCTCCTCTTGGAGGCGATCATTGGGGCGGTGGGAAAAAACAATGCTGTGGATTTCTTGGGATTTTGTAAAGTAATGCTTTTGCTTCCTGATATAGAGGCAATTTTACGGGGGGAAGACTCGGAGTATCCTCGTGATATTTCAGCTCTTTATGCCCTCTCGTCTGCGCTCGTCGGACGAATTTTGAGTCATCCAGATGAGGAGAAGATTAACCATCTCCTTGGCTATACCCTGAAATTGCAAAGTGAGTTTGCGGTGATGATCGTCCAAGATTTACAGCGTCAAGGAATCGTGATGGATCATTTGAGCGGTTATGGCGAGTGGGTCAATGCGTACGCTTATTTGTTATGTTAGATTGGTTACAATAAGCGTTACTTTAGTGTGAGGTGTTTTGATGGAATTGGAAAGTAAAAATTTGTTGGCGCAAAAATTGGAGGAGCTCAAAAATATTTTTCCCGAAATTTTCGATGACGGTGTGATCAACATCGATAAATTCAAAACTATTTTCGTTCCCCAATCCGATGAGAAAAGCGAACACTACAGCTTTACATGGAGTGGTAAAAAAGAGTGTTACCAAACCATCCGCCAAAAATCCAACGCTACGCTAAAAATTGATAGCAGTCATTCCGAACTCGATTCACAATCCAATTCTAACGTCTTTATCGAGGGGGATAATCTCGAAGTCCTCAAGCTCCTCCAAACCTCGTACCATAAAAAAATCAAGATGATCTATATCGATCCCCCCTACAACAAAGACAAAGATTTTGTCTACAAAGACACATGGGGCGACACAATCACCAACTATCTCATCCAAACCGATCAGCTTCGTGAAGAGGGGTACACCAGTACCAAAACATCTAGCACAGGACGACGACACACCAACTGGCTCAATATGATTTATCCGCGTCTGTGGCTGAGTCGAAACCTGCTCCGCGATGATGGGGTCATATTTGTAAGTATCGACGATGATGAGGTACATAACCTCCGTAAAGTGATGGATGAGATTTATGGGGAAGAGAATTTTGTGGCTAATGTGATTTGGGAAAAAAAATATTCACCTGCCAATGATGCTAAATGGTTCAGCGATAATCACGATCATATCTTGGTATATGCAAAAAATAAAGAGATTTGGCGACCGAATTTATTAGCACGAACAGAAGAAGCCAATGCGCGGTATAAAAATCTTGATAATGATCCCCGAGGAATTTGGAAGGCAAGTGATTTATCGGTAAAAACCTATTCTGCAAATACAGATTATCCGATTACAACACCATCAGGAAGGGTAGTCAATCCTCCTTCAGGGTATAGTTGGCGTGTTTCCAGAGAAAAATTCAATGAACTTGTTGCTGATAGTCGTATATGGTTTGGGCAAGATGGTAATAATGTTCCAGCTATAAAACGTTTTTTGACGGACGTACAAGACGGTATTACACCACTGACAATATGGAAATATTCCGATGTCGGACACAATCAAGAGGCACGACAAGAGCTGAATGCACTGTTTGATGGCGCCTCATATTTTGATACGCCTAAGCCCGTTCGTTTAATTAGACGGATGTTGGAAATAGGAAGCAATGCAAATGATGAGGATATTATTCTCGACTTTTTCGCCGGAAGTGGAACGACGGCACATGCGGTTATGGAATTAAATCAAGATGATAAAAAAAATGGCAAAAGAGGAAATCGAAAATATATCTTAGTGCAACTCCCAGAAGCTATTGAAAGTGACAAATTTAAAAAGATCAGCGATATTACCAAAGATCGGATTAAACGGGTTATCAAAAAACTAGATTACAAAGACGGTTTTAAATCCTACGTGTTGGATGCTTCCAATTTTCAAGTATTTAAAGAACTGAAAAAACGCCCCAATGATAGTTTTGACGATATTGTGAAAATGCTTAAAATGTCTATATTTACTAAAAATATTTTCACTCAAAGTGCCAAAGAGATAGATATTGTCTATGAAGTGGGGCTAAAAAACGGCTTTAGTTTGAGTGCCAAAAATGAAAGTATCAAGGGTGAAAAATATAGTTTCATAAAGCTATATGAAGAGAATAGAGCATTTTATTTTTGTTTTGCTGATAAAGTTCACACCGATATTGTGACGTGTATCCCCACGGGTGCAAAACTCATCTGTTTTGATAAAGCACTGGATGACAGTACGAAACAAAATCTTAGAGAAAAACTAGATTTAGAGACATTGTAGGGAAATGAAATGTCACATATTAGATTAGAAAGTTTGTATTTAGACAATTTTAAAAGTTTTAAAAATAGTAAGTTTGAATTTGGAGATTTAAATTGTTTAATTGCTCCAAACAATACGGGGAAAAGTAATCTCATAGAAGCTTTGGAATTTTTGGATACTTTGATCTATGAAAATCCAGCTAGGGCAATAGCAAAAATTGGATTTCAAAATTTAAAAAATTATCATTATGATGAGAAAGAAATCTATTTAAATGCAGGGTTTAAGATTGAAAATAGGGTTTTAATAGGCAATGAGATTATTGATTATATAGTGCAACTCACCTTTGTTTTTGAACTTGATTTTGATACAAAAAAATCAAATATTGATATTATGGCAACAGGAAAAATTAAAAATATACTTATTGATAGTGGTAATATTGTTGATGGTTTTGAGATAATAAGAGTTTATAAAAATTTTGAAAAATATATTAGTAATGACAGTTATTATTTGGAAACTCTTTCAAAAAAACGATATGAACCTTTTCACTTTGGTTATAGTACCACTACATTAAGATATTCACTTAATACCAAGAAGTTGAGTACCGAAGATATAATAAAAAATCTATTTGCTTTACAAGTTACAAAAGATGATGGGTCTTTATTGAAACCAATAGACTTAAAACTAATCTTTAATCGAAATTCTCTTTTTTCATCTCATTATTTTCATGCACATGATATTAAGGGAGTCCAAAACTTGGGATATGATTATTTCCTTGAAAATGGAACCAATCTAGCTGAGTATTTAAGCAATCTTGATAAAGAAGTATTTGAAGATATTTCAACTTCATTGATTGGAGAAGTTGAGTTGATTAATTCATTCGAAATAAAAGATGGCTTTACTACTGATATTGTTTTTAATGAGGAAGTAAATGGAAAAATATATCCAATCAAGCTTCAAAAAGTTTCAGACGGAACAATACATTTTGTAGCAATTATGAGCGCATTGATTGGAAATAAACATTCAATTGGGATGATGATAGAAGAGCCTGAGCGGCACATGCATATGAAAGTATTATCCTGCATTCTCAATACCATGCGTAATGATGATAAACAGATATTTTTTACTACTCATAGCACAGAAATGTTAAGTGAACTGGAGCTTGATGAAATTATTTTTATGTTTAGAGATTTTAATGGAGATACAAAAGGGATACGTGCAAAAGAGATTAAAAATATCAAAAAAATCATGAAAATATATAAAAATGATATAGTAGAAATGATAAAAATCGGAATTTTAGATGGTTTAGAGGATGAACTGTTATGAAGATAGGTTTGATAGTTGAGGGTGATAGCGACAAACTTTTTTTTGATAATTATTTTAAACCTAAATTTTATAAAAATTTAATTGTTACAAGTCCAGGGAAAAAAAGAACGTGCAAAATACTCAATAAAGATAAAATAAAACAAGATGTAAATGCACTATTAAAAAGAGGATGCGAAAAAGTTTTTATTTTAGTTGATTTAGATACACAATGCGATAAGGGACAGCAATTTACTTGTATTTTAGAGCTTAAAAGTTGGTATAGAGACAAAATTCAAATAGATAAGCTGACCAATACTTCGGTTGCTATTGTTGCAAAAGAAATTGAATCTTGGATGTTATCAGGCTGGGAAAATAGTGATAATAAATCAAAAGAAGATTTAAAAAACAAATTTGATTCAGGAAAAAAATTATCCGAAGAAGATTTGGTAAAAAGATTTATCTCTTCCAAAAAAGATATTGATAAAACAAAAAATAAATCTTTAAAATACTTTTTAGCAAAACTTGGACATTAATAAATGCAAATAAAATACCTAAAACAACTCCATCAAGAAAAAGCGATACGCTCGATTGTAGAACTTTTTTCTGGGCAACCCAAACAAGACAATAGTTTTGATATATTTGATGGTGAGGCGGTTTGTGCTAATGAACTTCACCTATCACAAGAAGACATTTTAGAGAATCTTCACAAAATACAAAAGCTAAACACGATAGAAGAGTCTTTGATGCTTCAAACGCTTGATTTTTCGGTAGAGATGGAGACTGGGACGGGAAAAACGTTCGTTTATATCAAAACCATTTTAGAGTTATTCGCTAAATATGGCTGGACAAAATATATCATTATCGTACCCTCTATTGCAATCAAAGAGGGTGTTTTAAATGCACTTGCAAGTATGGTCGAGTACTTTAAAAATGAGTACAAATTTACTTACGATTATTTTGAATATGACTCCTCACGATTGGGAACTCTTAAACATTTTATCCGAGATGATAATCTTCAAATTATGATCATGACAATAGATAGTTTTAAGAGAGTCAATACCGTTTTAAATATGCCACGAGAGGGATTTATAGGAAGTCCTAAAATGAGTTTACAAAAAACAAATCCTATTTTAATCCTTGATGAGCCACAAAATATGGAGAGTGATTTAAGCAAATCAGCACTAAATGAACTCAATCCTCTGTTTACCCTTAGATATTCGGCAACACATAAAAATTATTACAATTTGACGTATAGTTTAGGGGCAAAAGAGGCACTCGATTGTGGGCTTGTGAAACAAATCGATGTTTTAGCACTGAGTGAAAATCAAACTATTAATGATGTTTATATTCGTGTTGTGAAACTTGAAATTGATAAATCGTCTAAAAGACCAGTTGCATCTTTGGAACTTATTGTAAAAAACAAAGATGAATTTACAACAAAACTAGTCAAAATAAAAGGGGATGACAGCCTCAAGGAGAAAACTAAAAATCCTATCTATAGTGGATTTATCGTCGATGAAATATCGTTTAAAGAGATGTTTATAAAGTTTGAAAATGGTGTGAAACTTGGGCTTAATGATGTTAATGGGCAAGTCAAAAAAGAGATCCAAAAAGAGCAAATAAGTGAAGCTATCAAACTGCATATGATGAAATTTGAAGAACTAAAACAAAAAGATATAAAAGTGTTAAGTCTCTTTTTTGTGGATAAAGTAGCAAATTTTTTGAGTGCTGAAAATGGTTGGATGGAAAAGCATTTCGTAAATGAATTTGATAGATTAAAAGTAAATTTTGAAAGCTTTAAAGATATTGAGGCAAAAGATGTTTATGCTTATTATTTTGCAAAAAGAAAAGCCGAATTTATTGATGAGCTTAAAAACAACGATAGTGATCGAAAACTCCAAAGAGAGACGTATGATTTGATTATGAAAGACAAAGAAAAACTTCTTAGTTTTGACGAAAATAGAAGTTTTATCTTTTCTCATAGTGCGCTAAAAGAGGGTTGGGACAATCCTAATGTATTTTTTATTACAACACTCAATGACACAAAGTCCCAAATGAAGAAAAGGCAGATTATTGGTCGAGGGGTGAGACTAAGCGTAAATTCAAGCGGACAAAGAATCGAAGATAAAGAGATAAATAGACTAACAGTTATAGCCAATGAGAGTTTTGATGAGTTTGCAAAAAGTCTACAGCTTGAATATGAAATAAACGGCAATGAAAAAAGCTACCAACAACCCAATAATTTGGCTAAAAAGAAAACATCAAAAAGAAAATATGATTTAGAGAGTCAAGAGCTAAAAGAGTTTAGGGAACTTTGGGAAAAACTCAAACAAAAAACCGTATATGAAATATCGCTTAACAGTTCACAATACAAAGAGTTGGTCGCTAAAGAGCTTCAAAACATAGAAGTGAGAGAAAAAAAGATTCTAAAACAGTTTGGAAATATTGAGAGTAATTTTGATGGATATGTGAGTGATGTAAAAAGCAGTAAGCTTGATTTTGAAGAGGAGTTGCCCAATATTGTAGCAATTATTGAAAAACAGTTAGGGTTAACAAAATCAACGATTATCGATATTTTTGAAATGGTTGGACTAGAGAAATTTACGAAAGAGTTTATAAAAAATAGTGATGAGTATCTGAAAAAAGCAATTGAAGTTTTTGAAGACACTATGCTTCAAATGCTTAGTGTTGATGGGCTGACCTATAAAAAAATAGATGATTATTATGAGTTTACGAATATCTTTTTGGATGAAATCAATGGGTATGATTTGGAAGAGTGTAAAAAAGGGCTGTATGAATCGGAGCAATTTGACAGCACAGTAGAGCAAGATTTCATCAAATGCGCCGATATTCACTTCAAATTTTTTGCAAAACTGCCAAAACGATTTAAAATAAAAACGCCGCTAGGTTCTTATTCTCCCGATTTTGCGATTATAAAACATGATGAAAGTGAAGGAAGTTTTATTATAGAAACCAAAGGAAGTGATAAAAAAAGAGATAGTAGGGCGCGAGAAGATTGGCAAATGGAGTATGCAAAAAAACATTTTGACCTAATTGGCTTGAAATATAAAGATAGAGTAACAAATTGTAAAGATGTATAGTGTTAGACTTTAGCCGCGTCAAATCCAAGCTCCTCGTAGAGCACCCCTATTTTGGCACTTTATCGAGCGGTTTGGAAATCGTGGTGAATGACAATATCGAAAGTTTCACCCTGCACGGTAACCGTTTCGAGTACAGAGAGGATTTTTTCAATACGCTAAGTGATGAGCAGGTGGCGTTTTCTCTCTCCAATGCCGCCCTTCATACTGTCCTCTCTCACCCTTCGCGTCTTGGCAATCGCTCTCCATGGCTTTGGTATACGGCGTGCGAACATGCTATTAATACTATGCTTATCGACAATGATTTCACTCCCCCCAGCAAGATTACCTACGACCCCCGTTTTCGAGGGCAATACGCTGAAGAGATTTATGAAGAACTTCTGGATACGATTACCCGTGAAGATCTCAACGATAAAGATAATGATTTACGACGAAATGATGAGAGTGATAAACTTGAAACGGCACAAACCGAGATACGTGCTCAAAATGCCCTTCAAAAAGCCAAAGAGATGGGAAGTTTGCCCGAAGGATTGGAGCGATTGATCCCCATAGCCCTTAAAGGGGTGGTTGACTGGCGTAGTGAGTTGCGTGATTGTATCGGCGGATATTACGTCAGCGATTATACGATGATGCCCCCTTCGAAAAAACTTCTCTATGCAGGGATTTATCTCCCCAGTGCTACTTCACGCCATTTGGAACTTGCCATTGCACTTGATAGCTCAGGGTCGGTCGATGAGGTTTTACTCTCACAGTTTATCGCTGAGATTGAATCCATTACAGAGCTGTTTGGTTCGTATACGATTGATTTGATTGTGTGTGATGATCGCGTGAGAAGTCATCAGAGATTTAGCAATGGGGAGAGTATAGAGTATAGGATTGAAGGGGGCGGGGGAACTGATTTTACCCCTGTTTTTGAATTTATTGATACACAAATGACCCCTCCACGGGTATTGCTTTATTTTACCGATTTGGAGGGGACGTTTCCGATGAGTGAGCCGTACTATGAGACGCTTTGGATTACTCCGTATGAGGGAGACGTTCCGTTTGGGAGGGTGATTGTTATGAAGGATGAGAATGATTAAAAACGCACTAAAAGTCTTAGAAACCTCTAACCTCTTTATCACTGGGGGGGCTGGATCGGGGAAAACTACCCTTACTCGTGCCATTATTGAGGATGCCGTTCAAAAAGGGAAAGCAGTCGCCCGTTTAGCTTCTACAGGGATGGCAGCGACGCTTATCGGAGGTCAAACGCTTCATAGTTTTTTGGATTTAGGGATTTGTAACTCTCAAGAAGAGCTAGAGATGGGGGGCAAGCTCGAACTTTCCAAAAAAAATGCCAAACTGATCAAAAGTATGGAGATGATTATTATCGATGAGATTTCGATGGTGAGTGCACCGTTGCTGGATATGATACGGTTGCGACTGTTGCAAGCCCAGTTTAACGGACGGCTGATTGTCGTAGGAGATTTTTTGCAGCTTCCCCCCGTCGTACGAGGCGGAGAGAATATTTATTTTGCCTTTGAGTCGCCAAGTTGGGAACGGTTTGATTTTCAAACGCTTCATTTGGAAGGATCCTACCGTACAGAGGAGGCAGAATTTTTGAGCCTGCTAGAGTGTGTTCGTCACGCCTCTTTGGATGAAAATTCAAAGGTGGCATTGAATGCTCTTATACGAACATTACCCGAAGATAAGTCAGAAATTACGGTGTTATACGGTAAAAATATCAGTGCACAAAATCATAATCGCGCACAGTTAGAGCATCTCAACGGTGAGATTATTGAACTCTCTACCCACATTACCCTTCACGATAAGAAGATGCAAGAACGCGATATAGAGCGATTTTTGAGTGAGAGCCGTTTGGAGAGGGTGATGGCATTTAAGATTGGCGCTCCAATCCTCTTTACCCGTAATGCGTGGAACTATTACAACGGCGAACGGGGGCGGATACTCTCTATCGAAGAGGATACCGTCTGGGTCAAAAAAGCCGATGGCAAAAGTGTAAAAGTGGAGCGAGTAGAGACGACGAAAACCAAGTGGGTTGAAAAAGGTAAAACAACAACGGAAGAGAAGCTCATCACCCTCAGTCAGTTTCCCCTTGCCTTGGCATTTGCGATCACGATCCATAAATCACAGGGGATGTCTTTGGCGGATTATGTCATTGAGACAAACGAAATTTTTGCCCCCTCACAGTTTTATGTCGCCTTGTCTCGCTCAGTTTCGGCGCATCGGGTAACCCTTACGAAACCAAACCGATCATGGGAAAAACTCTGTTTTGTTCATCCGAAGGCGAAACAGTTTAGCCCTTCCACGTAAAAGTATTTTTTATTATATATTCTTTTTTATTGTTATCTTAAAAAATGTATGGTACAGTATGTAGTATTTATCTGATAGCACAAAGGAAAACGAATGATAACTTTATCTATAAAAAAGTTTATTATGAGAATTGGTGTTTTTGGCTTCATAGCGGTTCAATTTTCGGGGTGTATTATTGACCCAAATAGACACTTTAGGGAGTCGCCTCGCCAGTATGACTCTCATGAGCATGATAATCGCAAGCATGATAATCGTCGGTAGATCAATCTTTAATAGGATAGATTTTTTAGAAGAATCATCATAATTAAGAGTTATTAGAGTAGTATTATTAATACAGAGAGTGAAGGGAGGTGGAAATGGAGAGTGACTTAATAACCTTTTTTATAGGTATTATTGCCGTGTGTATGGTTATTATTACGATTGTAGCGGTTCGGGTTAGTCTTGAGGTATACAAAAGCATCAATCAGTTTAACGAGTGTATGGCGTATGCGCAAAGTGAGTTTAAATTTCTTTCCGCCAAAATGGTCTTAACGCTTAATGAAGTACAAGATGTGGTATTAAAGATATCCAGTGGCATTGCCAAAGTTACGTTGGGCTCTTTGCTCATCGGTGCAGTGTCAAATATTTTCAAAAAAAAATCAAACTAACTAGAGGAGAATATTATGAATCAAAACAATGCAATCGGTCTTTTACTCGGAGCTATAGTTGGAGGAGTAGCAACCTATTATGCTATTAAGCACCAAGATGAAATTATTGATAAGATCCATGATCTTGAAGATAACATTCATTTCGATCGCCATGAGCTTATTGATAGTGCTAAAGAAAAACTCGATCAGTTGACGAATACGCTTCAATCAACGCTTCAACGTTACACCCATAGTGGTGACAATATGACTGAGAAGTCGAATGAGGTTCTTGAGGCTATTATGGAAGAGCTCAATCGTCTGCGTGATGAGGTACAAGCTCTCAAAGCGTAAGTTTTTTTTCGAGGAGAGGGGTAAAACTCTCCTTGAAAGTAGAAAAATCTATCCGCGTAACCCAGAACGATTAACTTTCCGCAATGCTCTCAATGTCGTAATTGAAAAAGCGACAATAGCTGGTCCTAAAATAACTCCCCAAAATCCGAATGTTGCTAATCCCCCTACGATGGCAAAAAAGATAAGAAAGTCATTGAGACGTTGTTTACCATTCCCGATGGTTTTATTGACAAAGTTTAGAAGGAGCAGTTTTACGATGTTGTCGATAAAAAATGCCATCATCGCCCATGAATAAAGAGAGATGATCACCGCATTGAGGATATGCCCATCGAGATATTCATGTAGGGCAATAGGAATCCAAACCAATCCTGTCCCGACAATGGGGATAATGGAACAAAAGGCGGTTAAAAAACCGAGAAATAGGGGATTATACCCTTGAAAGAAAGCGATAAAAATTCCGAATGCTAACCCTTGTGCGATCATTACCCCAATGAAGGTGTAGAAGACGACGGCAGTTGTTTTCGTCATTTCATTTAAAAATTCTCGTTTTACATAGCGCTCAAGGGGGATGATGGGGAGTAAAAAGAGATTGACCCGTCGTCCATACCACAGTAAAAAGAAGAAAAAGAGGATGATCATAATCATCTCACCTATCATGGAAAAAAATAGTTTGAACCCATTCTGAAGCCAGCCTATGAGAAAAGTGATGATTTCATCGTTGTGTAATTTGGCTTTGATAAAGAGGGCATCAAGAGGATCTTGGAGCCATGCTATGGTGGAGGGGAGGTGGGTACCAAAAGTACCAATCATCTCACCTCCTTGTCGAACGGCTACAATAATAGTAGTGGGATTATTGAGAAGATGGTACAAGAAGAGGGTAATAGGTAAAAAGATAATAATAGCAAGGGCGAGTGTTATAAGTGCGGCTGAACTTACAGCGGCAATCATTGCAAAATATTTCTGTTTTTCGAGTCGTAGCTGCAATGCCCGATGGAGGGGGTAGAATGCCATGCTCAAGAGCAACGCCGCAGAAAAGCTTTTTAAAAAAGGGAAGAAGAGCCAGAGGGTAAGGCTAAGTGCCGCAACTCCTACCCAGTGTAAAAAAGTATTGTTTTCCATCACGATCCCTTAGTGGTTTGGTGAGTGGCAAAAGCGTGGAAGCTCCCCTCTAGCGATTCGAGTTTTTCTCGCGTCCCCTCTTCGAGGATTTTCCCATTTTCAAGAACATAGATATAATCGGCACGTGTTACGGTGCTAAGACGGTGGGCGATAATAATGACCGTTTTCTCTTTTAAAAATGTATGGAGTGCTTCGAATAAAGCACTCTCCGTATGAACATCCAGTGCAGAGGTGGACTCATCGAAAATAACGACTTTGGGATTGGCAAGAACCATACGGGCAATCGAGAGACGTTGTCGCTGCCCCCCTGAGAGGCGGATACCGAATTTCCCCACTTGGGTTTCGAGGGATAAGGGCAAGTTTTGTACAAAATTCTCAAGCTGGGCAATCCGTAATGCTTCGAATATTGTTTCATCGCTGATCGTATCCCCCATCGTGAGGTTAAAGCGCAATGTCTCATTGAACATAAGAGGTTGCTGTAACACGACGAAAACTTCGTTGCGGATGGAAGCAAATCCTATCTCGTGGACATCCATGCCATTATACAAAATCGTCCCTGAGGTTGGGGGATAAAATCCGACCAGTAGTTGCGAGAGGGTACTTTTACCGCTTCCACTTGCTCCGATGATAGCAACTTTTGCCCCCGCTTTTATGGAGAGATTCACCCCTTTGAGGACAGGTTCGTTCTCCTCATACCCAAATACTAAATCTTTTGTCTCGATGGAGAGGGCACTGGTTTCACGAAGCAAGAGAGGAGTTTCTGGATTGGCGGGCTCTTTGGGGAGCAATAAAAGTTCATTGAGTCGTGCAAGGGCATTTTTGGCATTGGCAAAGCTGTATTGCATCGAGAGGAGATCTTGAACAGGGGTCATCATAAACCACAAATAGCCGAATATCCCGAACATAAGCCCGATGGAGAGACCTGAGTAGAGAACCATCACGAGCCCCAATGCACGGAAAATTTCAAATCCGCTGAGAAAAAGGGTATAGGAGTACCGTTCACCGCTAAGGGCTTTTATCCCGTACTCCCGTGCACTTTGTCGCAGGCGCTGCGATTGGGTGATGGCATTGTTCACGAAATACTCCTCTTTGTTACTCGCCCGTATTTGCCCGAAGAGATCACACATTTGGGTGAGGGTATCGGAGAGTTCACCGATGGTGCGATTTTGTTCTTTTTTTAGGATTCCGACACGCCCCGATATTTTACGGGTGACGATCATAATCATCGGCTGAAAGATGATGATAAGCAACCCAAAGAGGGGATTGATCCAGATGAGGACGACAGCTACCCCGATGAGGGTAGTGACGGAGACGACGAGCTTGGAGAGGGCACTTCCTAAAAACTGTTCTATGGTATCGATGTCGGTAATGAGATGGGTGATCACCTTCCCGCTCCCCAGTCGTTCATACGCGCTCATAGAGACATGCTTGAGATGCTCCAATGCTTGGACACGAATAGCAAAACTGAGCTCTTGGGAGAGGGTGATAAAAAATTTCTGTGATACGACGCTGAGGAGAAAAAAGAGAAACCGTAATGCAATGGTCACGGCAAGGACAATTCCGATGTAGAGCAATGGTTCATGAAGCGCGGTTATGCGATCAATGGTTTGGATGACAAAACCACCTTTATGCAGGAGCACTTCATCAACCATCAGCGGGATAAGCAACGGGATGGGGATAGAGATCAGCGTTGCGAGGATGGCGATGAGATTTCCCCAGATTAACTGGCGCTTGTAGCGTAGCATCATGGTAAAAAGGATTTTAAAGGTTAGCATGGTGAGATTATATCAACAAAAAAGCCGATTCAAAGTCTGAATTAGGCACAATTCACTATCAATGTTTATTAACATCATGAAACAAACTTGTGTGCGTGGGAGAAAGCTAGATGCAAAAATTAAATATACTTATCACGGGCGGTGCTGGATACATAGGTTCGCATACCCTTATCGCACTGGATGAGGCAGGCTATACGTTTGTGGTATATGATAACTTATGCAACTCCTCGTTAGAGGCTCTTAAGCGTGTTGAAACAATCATAGGTAAAAGTATACAATTTGAAGAAGGTGATATACGAGACAAAGTTGCGTTAAAAAAACTATTTGCCTCCTACAGCATAGAGTCGGTTATACACTTTGCAGGGTTAAAAGCGGTGGGTGAATCGGTAGATGAGCCTCTCAAATACTATGATAATAATGTAAACGGTACTTTAGTGCTTTTAGAAGTGATGAGAGAATATAACTGCAAACAAATCGTCTTTAGCTCATCGGCAACGGTTTATGGAGATCCCCATACCACACCGATTAAAGAAGAGTTTCCCCTTAGTGCTACCAACCCATACGGAAGAAGTAAACTTTTTATAGAAGAGATACTAAGAGACGTATATATCAGTGATAATGAGTTTAAAATAGTAATTTTACGATACTTCAACCCAGTAGGGGCGCATAAGTCTGGAACCATAGGTGAAGACCCCAATGGGATACCCAACAACCTTATGCCATTTATAGCGCAAACAGCGGTTGGAAAGCGTGAAGTTTTAAGTGTATTTGGAGGAGATTATGACACTGAAGATGGTACTGGGGTAAGGGATTATATACATGTTGTTGACCTAGCCCATGGACATGTAAAAGCACTTCAAAAAATACCGGATATACAAAACGTCCTCACCGTCAATCTTGGAACGGGGAAAGGGTACTCGGTGTTAGAAATGGTAGCAGCATTTGAAAAAGCATCGGGTAAAAAGGTGCCGTTTAAAATAGTAAAACGAAGAGCCGGAGATATAGCAAAATGTTTTGCAGACCCTAGCTACGCACAAGAAATGCTTGGTTGGAGTGCCACCAGAAATATTGATGAGATGTGCGAAGATAGCTGGAGATGGCAGTCTTCGAATCCTAATGGATATGAATTATAGAGGAGTATTAAATTGAAAACCAATAAAATCAAAAAATGTCTATTCCCCGCAGCCGGTTACGGGACACGATTTCTTCCAACGACCAAAGCTATCCCAAAAGAGATGCTCCCTATACTGACCAAGCCCTTGCTTCAGTATGGTGTAGAAGAAGCCATAGAAGCCGGTATGGATACGATGGCGATTGTCACAGGGCGTGGTAAACGATCGATCGAAGATCATTTCGATATCTCCTATGAACTCGAACATCAGATTAAGGGGACTAGCAAAGAACATTACTTGACAGAGATCCGTAGTGTTATAGAGAAGTGTACATTTTCTTACACGAGACAAGTAGAGATGAAGGGGTTAGGGCATGCTATACTCACGGGTCAGACATTGATAGGGGATGATCCCTTTGCTGTTGTATTGGCAGATGATCTGTGTGACAATGAGGGCAAATCTGTCCTCACCCAAATGACAGAGATTTATGCCAAATATCCCGACTGCTGTATCGTAGCAATCGAAGAGGTACCTCAAGAGGATACCAATAAATACGGTATCATAGCAGGAGAACTCCTTGAACACAATCTGTACAAAGTGTATGATATGGTAGAAAAACCAGATCCCAAAGACGCTTCGAGTAACTTGGCGATCATTGGACGGTATATCTTGATCCCTGAGATCTTCAAAGTGCTCGAAACAACACCAGCAGGCAAAGGGGGAGAAATACAGATCACCGATGCTCTTTTGACATTAGCGAAGCAAGGCAAGGTCTTGGCGTACAAGTTTGAGGGGAAACGTTTTGATTGCGGCAGTGTCGATGGGTTTGTTGAAGCTACGAATTATTTTTATAAAAAAGCTTAATGATGGAGAGATTAAGATAGATGAAAAATAATTCAAAATTATCAACAGTTCGGACAAACAAATGAGATTATCAAATAGATATGTTGAAGTGATAAAAAAATATTTTAATCTTTTTTTTCAAAATGGAGAAATATATCTTTTTGGAAGTCGTGTAGATGATAGTAAAAAAGGTGGAGATATAGATTTGTATCTTGTACTAAAAGAGCATTCAAATCTTTTTGAAAAAAAGATAAAGTTTCTCTCACGCATCAAGAGAGAATTGGGTGAACAAAAAATAGATATAGTATTTAATACTGATAGTTCAAGACTTATAGAAAAGGAGGCATTACAATGGGGAATAAAACTTTAGTTTATAGACAAAAAGTTACTGATAATCTAAATGAAAGTTATAAACATCTTTTACGACTAGAAAATGCTTTTGATGCACTTCAAAAACAGTATCAATTTCCTATCTGTATGGATGATTTTAAAAAAATAGTGGATAGTGTAGAGTATTTAGCCTATAGTGATCAGATTATTTACAGATTTTCAAAGTTGCAAGACTGCATGGGAGCCAAGCTTTTTAAATCTGTACTTTTATATGAAGGTGAAAATGTCAATAAGCCATTTTTGGATATTTTAAATCGGCTTGAAGTTATAGATGTTATAAGTGTAGATGAATGGTTTGAAATACGGGATCTTAGAAATGAGATAGCACACGACTATGAAGACAATGATGAAATAGCTATAAATATCTTAAACACAATTTATAAACTAAAAATAGATTTAAAAGAGACGTTAGACACTATTACAAGATTGGTAGGATAGATTAAAAACTACTGAGCAACTTTTGAAGTGGCACTTCAATAATATTTCTCGCCATCCCGATTTGATCTCTCTCGTCATCCCGTACTTGATACGGGATCCATCTTTTGCATTTTCAGATAGATGCTATACAAAGCAGCACAGATATTTATAGACCAAAACAAATATTAAGCAACAATACACTAAAATTCAATAAATGAATCAAATCGCATAGGAAAATTATTTTGCCCAACGATGAACTGACGTTAAATGTATTGCGAAACATCGATACTCTCAAAACTCAAAGAACCCTAGCCGATGAGCTGGGCTACAGTGTGGGGAAGATTAACTATGTTTTAAAAGCATTGGGTGAAAAAGGGCTGATAAAAGCTGAAAACTTCTTTGTTAACAAAAATAAAAACCAATACAAATATCTCCTAACCCAAGCAGGAGTGGACGAGAAAATCGCACTGACGCAGAAGTTTATAGAGCGAAAAAAGGCAGAGTACGATGTGCTGGTGCATGAGCTTGGGATTTTAAAAGGTAATAAATGACTAATATTATACTTTGTGACGGAAACATTGACAGCTATGTTCAAGCGACAATTGAACTGTATCAAAAAGGAGCACGATGAAAGGGATAATCTTAGCCGGAGGAAGTGGCACACGCCTCTACCCAATCACAAAAGGGGTATCCAAACAGCTCGTTCCTATTTACGATAAACCGATGATTTATTATCCACTGTCGGTACTTATGCTCGCAGGAATTACCGAGGTCCTTGTTATTTCTACTCCTAAAGATCTCCCACGATTTGAAGAGCTTTTAGGTGATGGTTCTGACATTGGGATGCAGTTCTCGTATGTTGTGCAACCATCTCCCGATGGACTTGCTCAAGCATTCCTCTTAGGGGAAGAGTTTATCGGTGACGATGATGTTTGCTTGGTCTTAGGTGATAATATCTTTTATGGTCAGGGATTAACGGAGCTTTTGGCCAAGAGTGTTGAGAATGCACGTGGTGAGAACAAAGCAACGGTATTTGGCTACTACGTCAGTGATCCTGAACGTTATGGTGTTGCTGAATTTGATGAATCTGGCAGTGTCATTTCATTAGAAGAAAAACCTGAACATCCTAAAAGTAACTATGCCGTTGTAGGGCTTTATTTTTATCCCAATGATGTCGTCAAAAAAGCAAAAGAGGTAAAGCCTTCGCACAGAGGTGAGCTAGAGATAACGACACTCAATCAAGATTATTTACATGATACACGACTTAAAGTTGAACTTATGGGAAGAGGTTATGCTTGGCTTGATACGGGGACACATGAGAGTCTTCTTGAAGCGTCACAATTTATCCAAACGATTGAAAACCGTCAATCTCTAAAAGTTGCTTGTATCGAAGAGATCGCCTATGAGATGGGATATATCTCGAAAGAGAAACTTTTAGAGCTGGCAGAACCTCTAAAGAAAAACCAATACGGTCAATATCTCATTCGAAGAGCATCACAACCAAGAGGGTTAAAATAGTATGAACTTTATACGAACAGAGATATCTGATGTTATAATTATTGAGCCAAAAGTTCATGGTGATTCTCGTGGTTATTTCGTAGAAACATTTCGTGCGGATAAACTGGAAGAGTTCCTTGGCTATACAATAAACTTCTGCCAAGATAATGAATCTAAAAGTTCACGTGGCGTTTTAAGAGGTTTGCATTATCAATTAGCTCCTGCTGCGCAGACCAAACTCGTTCGTGTTATACAAGGCCGAGTGCTTGATGTTGCAGTGGATATCAGGAAAAACTCTCCTTCATTTGGCAAACATGTGGCAGTAGAACTTACATCTGAAAATAAAAGACAGCTGTTAGTACCAAGAGGATTCGCACATGGGTTTGTCGTGCTTGAAGATGATACCGTGTTTGCTTACAAAGTAGATAACTACTATTCACCTGAGAATGATAGAGGGATAGCATTTGATGATGAAGCATTAGGGATAGATTGGATGGTTCCACATACCGAACTTAATCTCTCTGCCAAAGATCAAGTACAGCCTAAATTGAGCGAGACGGATGATTTATTTGCCTATGGAGTGGATTATTATGCTGTTAATAGACAAAATTAAAGAGACGGTGAATAATGCTAGTAAAAACTTACTTGATGCAAAAAAAGTATATACTCGTAATAGTTAAGGAATAAATGATGAAGACAACAAAAGAATTGGACTTTTTAGAAAGCTACATACCAGAACTTGCGAATAGTGCTATAAAAAAAGCATATTTAGATGCTTTGAGTGCAGGAAATAGTGTAGTAGAAGTGATCCAAAATAAAATGTATGAGATATTCCCAGATGGCTCAAAAAAGTACATAAAAGACATAGAACCTGAAATCAAAACAGATAGAAAAATATTTACAATATGAATTTAGAAATACCAAGACTCAGAATGTTTGCAGGACCAAATGGCAGTGGTAAAAGCACCATTAAAGATGTGGTCAATAAAGAATTACTTGGTATTTATATAAATCCAGATGAGATAGAAAAAGAGATAAAAGAGTATGAATTTATTGAGTTTAGTAACTATGAATTTGAAACCAATAAAGATGAAGTTGTGGATTTTTTCAGTAATTCTACACTACTAAAATCTGTAAATTTACTAGAAGATGTTGCTTTTTTGAACTACAGTGATGATAAACTTATTTTTTCAAATGTAAATATCAATTCTTATCTTGCATCTGTTTGTGCAGATTTTATAAGAACAAAATTGTTAGAGGCAAGAAAATCATTTACATTTGAAACCGTTATGAGCTCATATGATAAAGTTGAGTTGTTAAAGTTATCAAAAAAACTTGGATATAAAAATTATTTATATTATATAGCTACAAGTGATCCTATTATTAATATATCAAGGGTAAAGAATAGAGTTGCTTTTAAAGGACATAATGTATCTGAAGATAAGATTATTAGCCGATACTATAGGTCTTTGGATTATTTACAAGATGCAGTTAAACTTAGTGATAGAGCCTATATATTTGACAACTCATCTTATGAAAAAACTTGGATATGTGAAATAACTGATGGTTCGAAAGTGGATATGAAAGTTGATGTTGCTCCAAAATGGGTTTATCAATATTTATTAGATAAAAAAATCAAGTTGAAATTATAGGAGAAAGATAAAGAGATGAAAAACATACTACTAACAGGAACAGCAGGATTTATAGGAAGTAATTTCGTCCCCTACTTTTTGGCTAAATATCCGCACTACACGTTAATCAATCTAGATTTACTCACCTACGCAGGTAACCTAGAAAACCTCCAAGAGTGCGAAGGAAACCCCCGATATAAATTTATCAAAGGGGACATCTGTAACCGTGAACTCATAGAGTTACTCTTTACCGAGTATGACATCCAAGGTGTTATCCACTTCGCAGCAGAATCCCATGTCGATAACTCTATTAAAAATCCCGGTGTATTTATCCAAACAAACGTAACGGGGACATTTACTCTGCTGGATGTAGCGAAACGTTATTGGATGAATAAACCGTTTGAGTATAAAGAAAACTATCAAGGATGCAGATTCCACCACATCTCAACCGATGAAGTGTATGGCACTCTCAACGAAATAGATCTCTTTACCGAAGAGACTCCCTACGCCCCGAACTCTCCTTACTCCGCTTCAAAAGCGTCAAGCGATATGATAGTACGAAGCTACCAAGAGACCTACGGACTGAACACGGTTATTACCAACTGTTCCAACAACTACGGTCCGAAACAACATGATGAGAAACTGATCCCGACGATCATCCGAAAAGCATTAGCCGGTGAGTCTATCCCCATCTACGGTGATGGCAAAAATATCAGAGATTGGCTCTATGTCCTCGATCACTGCAAAGGGATAGATATCGTTTACCATACAGGTAAAGCTGGAAATGTGTATAACATCGGTGGAAGAAATGAGAGAACCAATCTTCAGATAGTAGATGCAATCACAACGATATTGGATGAAAAAGTTCCGAAAGATGTGAGTTATAAGGAACTTATCACATTCGTGGAAGACAGAGCAGGACATGATAGACGTTATGCGATTGATGCCACGAAACTAGAATCTGAGCTTGGCTGGAAAGCGGATGAAAATTTTGATAGTGGGATTGTGAAGACTATTGAATGGTATTTAGATAAATATAAAAAAGGAGTATCTAAATGAAAGTAGTATTATTAGCAGGCGGATATGGAACACGACTGAGTGAAGAGACAGATGTAAGACCTAAGCCAATGGTTGAAGTTGGAGGTAAGCCAATACTATGGCATATTATGAAGACATATTCAAAGTATGGCTTTAATGATTTTGTAATCCTTCTTGGGTACAAAGGCTATTTCATAAAAGAGTATTTTGCAAACTATTTTCTTCATCAAAGTGATGTGACAATCGATATGCAAAACGGAAAAATGGAGATACTCAATAACTCTAGTGAACCGTGGAAAGTAACACTTCTTGATACTGGATTAAACAGTATGACGGGAGGAAGAATAAAAAGAGCTCAAAATTTTATAGGTAATGAGTCTTTTATGCTGACTTATGGAGATGGTGTTAGTGATATCAATATTGATGAACTAGTAAAGTTTCACAAAGCTCATGGAAAAGCGATGACCATGACATCAAGTCAACCAGATGGAAGATTTGGAGCTTTGAATATAAAAGACAATAGCCAAGTAACACATTTTCTGGAAAAACCAAAAGGTGATGGTGGATGGATAAATGCTGGTTATTTTGTGTGTGAGCCAAAAGTTTTTGATTACATTACTGAAGGTGATGGAACTATTTTTGAGCAGGTACCTCTGAAAAACCTTGCTCTTGATGGAGAGTTATTTACCTATCAACATGAAGGTTTTTGGTCTCCTATGGATTCTTTAAAAGATAAAAATGATCTCAATAAACTTTGGGATACCAATAAAGCTCCTTGGAAAGTATGGTAATGCAAAATCTTTTTTCTGGTATATATAAAGACAAAACAATACTTGTAACAGGACATACTGGATTTAAAGGTTCATGGCTTACCTATTGGCTCAATCAAATGGGGGCAAACGTCATCGGGTACTCATTGGAGGCACCGACCGAACCAAATCATATCGGACTCTTAAATCTTGATATTACCTCCATTATCGGAGATATTCGGGATTTGGAAGGGTTAAACACAGCTTTTGCAGCACATAAACCAGATATTGTATTTCACCTCGCAGCACAACCTCTTGTACGGCTCTCGTATGAAAATCCTATCGAAACATACGAAACCAATGTCATCGGAACTCTCAAAGTCTTTGAAGCATGTCGAGCCAACGGTGTCAAGGCAATCGTAAATATTACAAGTGATAAAGCTTATGAAAACAAAGAGTGGATATGGGGATATCGAGAAAACGATCCGATGGGTGGTTATGACCCATATAGCTCATCTAAAGGATGCGCGGATTTATTAGCTAACTCGTACCGAAGCTCTTATTTTAATCCGCACGAGTATAAAAAATCACATAATACCCTCTTGGCATCTTGCCGTGCTGGAAATGTGATCGGCGGAGGTGACTGGGCAAAAGACCGTCTGATGACCGATATTATGCTCTCTGTATCGCAAGGTCAAAAAGTCAGTATCCGAAATCCCAATGCAACTCGCCCGTGGCAGCATGTTTTAGAACCCCTCAGCGGATATCTCGTGATCGGACAGAAACTTCTTGAAGAAAATGTTGCATTTGGCGAAGCATGGAATTTTGGTCCTAGTGACGAAGGAAGCATTACTGTTGAAGAGGTAGTGAACCATGTCAAAAAACATTGGGATAAAATTGATTATGAGATCAATCGCGATCCTCATCAACTTCATGAAGCCAATTTATTAAAACTCGATTGTTCAAAAGCCCATATCCGTTTAAAGTGGAAAGATGTTTGGGATAGCGAAACGACTTTTGAAAAAACGGTACTATGGTATAAAAACTTTTATGAAAATAATACTGTTGGTACGACCGATGATTTGAATAACTATGTTATGGATGCGAAAAAGAAAAAGTTGGAGTGGAGCAAATAAATGGATAAAATTTCTAATGATAATTTTAACCATTTTGTAATTGAGATAAAAGAAAAAATTCTATCATCTCAATATACAGCACTCAAAGCAGTTAATAAAGAATTAATAAGTCTTTATTGGGAAATTGGCAAAAGTATCATTACTAAACAAGAAGTATTCGGATGGGGCAAGTCTATCGTTCAAAATTTATCGGATGAATTGCAAAAAGAGTTCGTGGGGATGAAAGGGTTTTCAGTTCAGAATCTTTGGAATATGAGACTATTTTACGTGGAATATGAACAAAACAAAAAACTCCAGACAGTGTCTAGAGAAATAGGTTGGTCGCATAATGTAGTTATTTTTCAAAAATGCAAAGATAATTTAGAACGAGAATTTTATATGCGAAGTGTTAAAAAATTTGGCTGGACGTATAGGGTATTGGATAACCATATAGATAACAAAACGTACGAAAAATATCTTCTCAATCAAACTAATTTTGACAAAACACTTCCTGAAGCCTATAACAATCAAGCCTCACTTGCTGTCAAAGATGAATACAATTTTGGCTTTTTAGCACTGAGAGATGAGTATTGTGAGCATGAATTAGAAATAGGACTTATCAATAAAATACGAGAATTTTTAGCCCAGATGGGGAGTGATTTCACCTTTATAGGGAATCAATACAAAATTCTAGTCGATGATGAAGAATATTTTATTGATCTGCTTTTATATCATCGAAGACTCAAGTCTTTAATTGCTATTGAATTAAAAATAGGAAAATTTAAACCTGAATACGCAGGTAAGATGAACTTTTATCTTTCTGCATTAAACGATACGGTCAAGCTTTCTGATGAAAACCCTTCCATCGGAATCATTATCTGTAAAGAGAAAAAAAGAACAACAGTCGAATACGCACTCAAAGACAGCAATCAGCCAATCGGCGTATCAACGTACAGTTTATCTGATACACTACCAAGTGATTTAAAAGAGTATTTACCAAGCACAAGAGAGATAGAAGAAAAACTACTATCATTTTTTAGTGAAGAAGGATTTGGAGTGGAGCGTGAAAAATGATTAAAAAAATGGTACAATGCTATAAAGCGTTTTATGAAGAAAATGCTAAAATTTTAACAAAAGAAGAGTTAGGTACGTATGCTAGCGATGCTAAAGCTAAAAATGTTGAGTGGGTAATTTAAATGACTATTTTGCTCACAGGTGCTACAGGATTTTTAGGAAGTCACCTATTAAAAAAACTTATTGAATTGAATTACAATGTAGTTATTTTAAAAAGAACTACTTCAAATACTTGGAGAATAGATTCGCTATTGTCAAAAGTAAAAAGCTATGATATAGATACTGTTTCTATGGAAAAACCATTTGAAGAACAAAAAATAGATGCTGTTATTCATACAGTAACTAACTATGGGCGAAATAATGGGACGGTCTCAAGTATCGTAGATACAAACTTAATGTTCTCATTAAAGCTGTTAGAAACAGCTACATTTTTTAATACAGATACATTTTTTAATACGGATACATTATTATATAAATATTTAAATCACTATTCATTATCTAAAAAACAGTTTGTGGAGTGGCTTAAATACTTCAGTAATAAGATAAAGGTCGTAAATCTAAAACTAGAGCACATGTACGGTCCAAAAGATGATAATACAAAATTTGTAACTTGGCTTATAAGCCAAATGATGCAGAATGTCAAATCGATTGATTTAACTGAGGGTAAACAAAAAAGAGATTTTGTTTACATAGATGATATTGTGGATGTATATATACTCATGCTTGAAAAGTCGAAGAGTTTTCAAGCATTTAGTGAATTTGATGTAGGTACTGGAAATCAAATAGAACTTAAAGAATTTATACTTAAAATTTATAATGAAGTATTTAAAATAAAACGAATAGATACAAAACTTAACTTTGGAGTAAAAGCTTACAGAGAAGGTGAGTTTATGGAAATAGTTGAAAATGTAAAACCATTGTATGATTTAGGTTGGAAGCCAAAATTTACAATGGAAGAAGCCATACAAAAAACAATAGGAGAAAATTAAAATGACACAAGCAGAACAACTAAAACAAGAGATCTTAACTAAAACAAAAGAGTATTATGAACTAGTACACAAACCACAACAAATGAAAAAATTTGTTGAAGGTAAAAGTAGAGTAAATTATGCAGGTCGTGTTTTTGATGAGACAGAGATGCAATATTTAGTGGATAGCTCACTAGATTTTTGGCTTACTTATGGCGATTATTCCAAAAAATTTGAAAAGCAGTTATCAGATTTTTTAAATGTTCGATGGACATTTTTAGTGAACTCTGGAAGTTCTGCTAATCTTCTTGCGTTTTATGCTTTGACTTCGCCGCTTCTTAAAGAGAGACAAATTAAACGTGGCGATGAAGTCATCACTGTAGCTGCTGGATTTCCTACAACAGTTGCTCCTATCGTTCAGTATGGCGCAGTCCCTGTGTTTGTAGATATGGAACTAACCTGTGCAAATATAGATGTAACAAAACTTGAATTAGCACTTAGCCCAAAAACAAAAGCTATCATGATAGCGCATACTTTAGGAAACCCATTTAACCTTAGAGCGGTAAAAGAATTTTGTGACAAACACAATCTTTGGCTCATAGAAGATAACTGCGATGCTTTAGGTTCTACGTATGAGGGAAAACCAACTGGAACTTGGGGCGACATTGGAACAAGTAGTTTTTATCCGCCACACCATATGACGATGGGTGAAGGTGGCGCTACTTATACAGACAATCCACTGCTCAAAAAGATAATGCTGAGTATGAGAGACTGGGGAAGAGACTGTTGGTGTGAAAGTGGTGTGGACAATACTTGTGGATGCAGATTTTCACAAAGTTTTGGAACTTTGCCAAAAGGGTATGACCATAAATATGTTTACTCTCACTTTGGATTTAATCTCAAAGTATCAGATATGCAAGCAGCTGTTGGTGTCGCTCAACTTGAAAAGTTTCCTAGCTTTGTAGTAAAAAGAAAAGAAAATCAAAAGAAACTCTATGATGGGCTTAAAGACGTAGAAGAGTTACAACTTGTACAAACGCAACCAAACGCAGACCCTAGCTGGTTTGGGTTTATGATGACACTCACTGAAAAAGCAAAATTTAGTAGAAATGAACTTGTAGAACACTTAGAAAATAACAACATTCAAACAAGAAACCTTTTTGCCGGAAATATGACACGACATCCGATGTTTGATAGTATGGTTTTAGATATTGATTATAGAATAGTGGGAGAGTTAACGGTCACAGATACTATTATGACAAATAGCTTTTGGATAGGATTATATCCTGGTATGGGTGATGATGCTATCAATTATATGATTCAAAAAATTCGAGAATTTTTAAAGGCTAACTAATGAAATACTTAATAACAGGTGGATGTGGTTTCTTAGGTTCAAACATAGCAAGTGAAGTATTAAAGCAAGGAAATGAGCTTGTAGTATTTGATAATCTTTATAGATTTGGTAGCTATCAGAATCTTGAATGGTTGAGAATTCAAGGTGATTTTGAATTTATTCACGGTGATATCCGCAATACTAATGATGTTGAGCGCATGATCAAAACATATAAACCTGATGTTATTTATCATCTGGCTGGACAGGTTGCTATGACAACCTCAATATCAGATCCTAGAATGGACTTTGAAGTAAATGTGGGAGGAAGTTTTAATCTGCTCAATGCTGTAAGACTTTATTCTCCTGAGTCAACTATCATTTATTCATCTACCAATAAAGTCTATGGAGATTTAGAACAATTTACCTATGAAGAGACCCAAACGCGTTATAAATGCATCGAAAAACCAAATGGATTTGATGAGAGTGTTAATCTCGACTTTCATTCCCCTTATGGAACATCCAAGGGAAGCGCAGATCAGTACATGCTTGATTTTGCACGTATCTATGGACTAAAAACTGTTGTATTTAGACACTCTTCTATGTTTGGTGGAAGACAGTTTGCTACGTACGATCAAGGATGGATAGGGTGGTTTACACAACAAGCAATAAACATCAAAAATGGAATGCAAAAAGAGCCTTTTACAATCTCAGGCAATGGTAAACAAGTAAGAGATATAGCTCATGCCGAGGATATGGTAGCACTCTACCTAAAAGCTTCAACCAAGATAGATAGCATCAAAGGCCAAGCATTTAATGTTGGTGGCGGTATAGATAACTCTTCTTCGCTCCTTGAACTGTTTCATTTTTTAGAGAATGAACTTGATGTGAAGATGGAATATACTCAGCTTCCAGTAAGAGAGTCAGATCAAAAGATTTTTGTAGCAGATTTAACCAAAGCAAAAGCGTTGATTGGATGGGAACCTAAGGTTTCTAAGGAAGAAGGAATTCGTAAAATGATAAAGTGGGTAAGTAATTATTGAGCTTAGATATTTCCAATCAAAGAACTAAAAATTATTTTAAACAATTAAAAGGTTCTTTTATATTTAAATTATTGGCTGTATTGTCATCTTTTCTATTGATTCCTATTATGATTAAATATTTAGGAAATGAGCAGTACGGTATATGGTCAACGCTTTTATCTATTATTTCATGGGTTGTATTATTTGATATAGGTATTGGAAATGGTCTTAGAAACAAAGTTGCTGAATCTTTAGCAAAAGATGATATTTTAAGTGCTCAAAAATATATATCAACTTCTTATATTTTGATTGGCGTTATTTCATCATTACTATTAGTTGTATTTATGCTAGCAAGTAACTTTGTTGATTGGCAAACTATTTTTAATACAACAATATTACCAAATGAAGAACTTATAAACATTCTAAATATATCAGCTGGATTTATTTTTATAAATTTTTGGTTAAGTTTGATAAATCAAGTAGCAAATGGAGTTCAAAAATCATCTATAACAGTTTTTAACCAGTTTCTGTCAAATTTTTTATCTCTAATTTCTGTCTATATTTTATCTTTATATATAAAAACTTCATTGATTAATTTGGCTATAGTATATGGGGCATCACTACTGAGTTCAAGTATAATATTAAGTATCTGGTTTTATAGTAAAAATTTGAATTTATTACCAAAAATAGCTTTATACAATAGAAAATTTGTCAAGTCTATTACATCGATAGGATTTAAGTTTTTTATTCTTCAAATTGCAGCGATAGTAATATTCACTACTGATAAAATTTTAATAACACAACTTTTTGGTCCTGAATATATAGTTTCATATGATCTTGTATTCAAGATATTTTCACTTATTACAATAATATATACATTAATAAGTGCACCTTTATGGTCATCTTATAGTGATGCTTATAGTAGAAATGATTATCTATGGATTAAAGAAATGTTTGTAAAGCAATTGAAAATATACATATACGTACTCTTGAGCATTATTATAATTGGATTTCTAGTTAATCCAATTATTGATTTATGGGTAAATGACAGTATAATAATTGATTATAAATTAATAATTTCTATAGGTGTTTTTACAATAATTTCTACATGGAATGCATTGTTTTCTACCTTTGTTAATAGTATTAATAACTTTGATGTTCAATTTAAAACTTCTATAATCGCTATGTTTTTAAATATCCCATTATCAATATTGTTTGTTAAAGTCTTTAAATTAGGTATATATTCTATAATCATTGCATCTATAATTTCTTTATCATTATTTGCTATATTTGGGGCACTTCAAACATATAATATAATAACAAGGAAAACTACTAATGAATAATTACATACTGACAATTGCGATTCCTACTTACAATAGATGTGACTTACTTCAATTGACAATTGAAAGCGTATTAAGCCAAGTAGGTAATAGACTAGATATTGAAGTAATTATAGTAGATAATGCATCTGAAGATAATACTGCAAATTTAATTCAGAAATATCAAAATAGAGTAAAGTATATCAGAAATACAACCAATATAGGTATTGATGCTAATATAAATAAATGTGTATTTGAAGCGTCTGGTCATTATGTTCATATACTATCTGATGATGATTTGTTAATTGACGATGCATTAGCAAAGATTCTTACTTTTATTAATAAAGACTTAGATTTCATTTTCTTAAATGGCGTTATATTTAGTGAAAGTTTTAATCCAAATAAAATGACGAGTTATGATAGAATATTTATTTCAAATAATGATTATGTATATACTGATATGAATCAATTTTTATCATCAATTTGGATATGGGCTACATTTGTTTCATCTTTTGTTGTAAAAAGAGAAAAATGGACAATGAATAAAAATATTGAAAATTATATAGGAACTGATATTTTATTATCATATGCATTAGTTGATTTACTACAATTGTCAAAAAATGTAGTAATTATTGGAAAGCCTTGTATAGCGATACGAGCTGCCTATTCCGGGAATTATAGAATTATATATGCATTTGCATATCAATGGAAAAAATTATTACTTGAGCATGCACCTAAGCAAGGTTTTAATATTTATGTCATGAGAAAAATTTTTAATAAATCTATTTTAAAAGATTTATTACCTAGACTACTAGCAATAAGTATTCAAGAAAAAATAAAACAAAATTCTAAAGAATACGAATATTTAACTTATGGACTTAATGGAGTTTGGTTTGGTTTTTTAATAAAGTTTACACTCGTATACTTGGGCAAATTTCCATTAAAAGTAATCAATAAGTTTATAAATATGTTTAAATTAAACAATTTAAATAATAGCATTAAAAAGGAAGAATAATGAGAATATTAGCATTCTATCTACCACAATTTCATGAAATACCTGAAAATAATAAATGGTGGGGTAAAGGCTTTACAGATTGGACAAATGTCAAAAAAGCTAAACCTCTATTTGAAGGGCATCGACAACCAAGAGAACCACTAAATGATAACTATTATGATTTATCTGATGTTGAAGTTATGAAATGGCAGTCAAAGATAGCCCAAGAACATGGAATTTATGGATTTTGTTATTATCATTACTGGTTTAATGGTACAAAACTTTTAGAAAAGCCGCTTGAAAATATGCTCAAAGATAAAGAAGTAACTATTCCATTTTGTTTTTCATGGGCAAATGAACCGTGGGCAAGAACATGGGATGGGCAAAATACAAATGTCTTAATGCCACAGGAATATGGAAATGAGAAAGAGTGGGAAAAACATTTTGACTATCTGCTTCAATTTTTTAAAGATGATAGATATATTAAAATAGATAACAAACCAATGTTCTTAATATATAGAACTGAAAATATACCTAATGTAAACGAAATGTATTGTTGTTGGGAGAGACTAGCTGTTCAAAATGGATTTGATGGAATTTATCTAGTAGAAACTTTCAATTCATTTCAAAATTCACCTTTTGTTGAAAAGTCATCTGCTATGGTAGAATTTGAACCGATGTACACAGTTAGTGAATTTATTTCTACAAAACAAAAAATTATTGATAAAATATATAATTTTGTATTTTACAAAGCTATTACTACAAGAAGTTACGATTATATTTGGAAACTGATAATAAAAAGAAAATTTCAAACTTTTGAAAATAGAAAAATGTTTTTAGGATCATTTATAGACTGGGATAATACTGCAAGAAAAGGTATAAAGGGTCTTATATTTAGAGGTATGTCATCTGAAAAATTTAAACATTACTTTGCTAAACAAGTAGAAAAAGCAAAAGAAAATAATTCAGAATATATTTTTATCAATGCCTGGAATGAATGGGCAGAAGGTACATATCTGGAACCGGATAAAAAGCATGGATTTGAATATCTAAAAATAATAAGAGATACAATTGATGCTAAATAAAAAAGTCTACATCATTCTCCTAAATTACAATGGTTGGAAAGACACAATAGAGTGTCTGGAAAGTGTGCTAAAGAACGACTATGAAAACTATCAAATCATAGTAGTAGACAATGACTCACCCAATAATTCGATGGAGTATATCAAGGCTTGGGCAGAAGGAAAGCAAGAGGTCATTTATGATGAAAACTCGCAATTAAAGCACCTTAGCCAGCCTTATGAGCCAAAACCACTGGATTATGTTTACTACACCAAAGAGGAAGCATTAAGTGGCGGAGATCAAATAAAAGAGTCAGAATATAACAACCCACTGATTTTTATCCAAGCAGGAGAAAATGGTGGTTTTGCAGCCGGGAATAATATAGGGATCAAATATGCTTTAGAAAAAGATGATTTTGAGTATGTATGGCTTTTGAATAATGATACGGTTATAGAGAGAGATAGTCTGAATTGTCAAATAAAATATTTTGAATCAAATAAAAATTCTATAGGTATTTTAGGCTCAATGTTATATTTCTACTATAATCAAAATGTTTTACAAGGTATAGGCGGTAGATATAATCCTTTTACAGCTCAATTAGAATTAACTAAAGACTTGAATAAACAAGAAAGTATAGATTACATTATTGGTGCTTCAATGTTTGTATCAAAAAACTTTATTAATAAAGTTGGCTTAATGGAAGAAAAATATTTTTTGTATTTTGAAGAGTTAGATTGGGCAATTCGAGGCAAAAATAAAAATTTCACTTCTGATGTATGTAGAAGTAGTATTGTTTATCATAAAGAGGGAGCATCTATCGGTAGTAATCAAGAGATAAAAAAACAATCTTTGTTATCTACATATTATATGATTAACAGTCATATGAAATTCACTGAAAGCTTTTATTCACAGTATATATTTATTTTTTATATTCGCTATCTATTAAGAATATGTTCGGCTATATTTATAAAAAAAGATTTTAAAAGAGCAATTTTAATATTTGATATTGTTTTTGAAAATAATAGCTTTGATGAGATACAGAGAAAATATTCATGAAAAGAATACTATATATTAGACCACAAGAGATAAGTAAGTCAGGTATTAGAAAATATTCTCAACTATTCTTAGAAATGAGTAAAAAATATGCTAAAGATGATTATATTTTAGTAGATTTTAATGAACTTATAAATAAAAGTAATAATACATTTTTAGAAATTGATGTTTTATTAGAGAAAAATATATTAAATAATTTTGACTATATATTAACTGAAATAGGGCTAAATGAAACGAGAGAGTTTTTTATTTTGAAATATATTCAACACTATATTGATACGAAGTCATTTGTAGTTTTACACGATGCTCCCAAAAGTATTAATAATTTATTTCAATTTTTTTGGAAATATGAACAATACAAAGTTATTAGAATAATAAGAAGAATATTCAATATGACATTAGGAAAGAGCATAGAAAAAAGTTTCTTCAAACGAAATAGCTTTATAGTGTTATCTAAAAAAGCATTATTAATGATGAAGACAAAAAAAATCAATGATGTTTTTTTTATTCCTCTCATGAATTTTTTTGATACAAAGTTGAAAAAAAATGAAGTGAATATTATAGATGAAAAAATTATTATAGGATTTAATGGTTTCATTGCAAAGCATAAAGGCGTTGATCTATTATTAAAAGCTATATCAATATTAGATGTCGAGATAAGGGATAAGATTAAAGTTTCTATAGCAGGTGACTGTATTAGTAATGGTGATAGAAAGTATTATAATGAATTAAAAACTTTTGTTCATGAAAATGAGCTAGATAATATCGTTGAGTTCAATGGATTTTTAGAAGATGAAGAAATGCCAATTTTTTATAGTAGCATAGATTTTTTAGTATTACCATATAGAACTATCCAAACAGGTTCTTCTAGTGGACCTATGAAATGGGCTATGGCATTTGGTAAGCCAATGATAGTGTCAGATATAAATACCTTTAATGATTTGGAAGATGAAATAAATTGTTTAAAATTCATAGAAGGAGATTCTAGTAGTTTAGCTTTAGCAATTAAAAAATTAATTATTGATAAAAATATTATTTTAAAATTAACAGAAAATATAATACTCAAGTCTATTGAAACTTCTCCAAAAAATGTAATTTGTAAGTTTAGAGAGTTATTTTAAAATGAATAATAATTTTAAAATACTTTATGTTGTTTTTGCGATTATGTCATCATGGTTGGGTATCATATTTTTCAATTTATCATCTACTGATTCGGCTTTATTAGTACAGAAGCTATTTAAAGAGCCTACAATTATTTTATTTATTATTTTATTATTATTGTACTTTATCAATAAAAAAGTTATTCATATGTCTAAATCGTTAAGATTTATTTATATTTATATTTTTATTATACTATTATCAATTGTATTTAGTTTAATTGTCTTTCATTCGAATTTATTTCAAGCTATTAGAAGTTTTAAAGATTTTACAATATTTGCATTTTTGATATTAGTTGGCTATTATTTCTATCGACAGAATGATATCAGAAGAATTGCTATTATTTTAATTTTTTTTGCTTTAATCATTTTAATATTTGAATTGATTAAAACTCCTCAGGTGTTTTGGAAAGAGGTAGGCTTTTTAGAATTATTTTTATCCAGTCAGGATATGATTGTTGATAACTCATCTAAATTTACTGGTTTTCTTAATAATGATTCCATTGATAATATGTATAGTAATTATGATGCTATTAACCCAATAACAAGGTATGGAACATTAACTGGTTCACCAATAGAATCAGGGCATGTGCTTGGCTGGGTTAGTGTGCTTGTTTTTTTTAGTATCAAAAAATATTTTTCTTTCACATCATTATTATTTTTATTAAGTCTCTTTGTTGGGATAATATCAAAAACAAAAGGCTATATGTTTGAAGTTGTTTTTGTACTGATGTACTTTTCTTCACTTAAGTATCCGAAAATAAAAATACCTATATACATTCTACTTGTCGGTGCAATGTCATTGTTTCTTTATTTATACTTCGAATCTTCTATAGGTCATTTATTTGCTTTGTTTAGCGGATTTACTTCTTTGGTTGATCATCCATTTGGAATCGGTGCAGGGAATGCAGGATTTGAGTATGAGGATAGTTTTCTTGGAAGAATTATTGTAGAATTTGGAATTATTGGAATTTTTATTTATTGCACATTTTTTTACAAGTTATATTTTTATAAACAAATGAATTGTAATGAAGAAAGTTTTCAATACAAATCAATTGTGTTTGGTTTATTCGTTACTTCATTGCTGTCAGGTTCATCAATGCATTTTGTTAGTCTTATTTTACCATTTTTGTATCTTGGTGTAAAAATGAAATATTTTGATAGGTTAAATGCATGAACAATTATCATTTTATAATTAATGCCCGATTTTTAACTCAAAATATAACAGGTGTCCAACGATTTGCTATTGAAATTTCAAAGCAGCTCAAAAATATTTTAGGTGATAAAGTACAGTTCGTATCAGCAAAAAATATTATTCATACTGAATTAGCAAAAGAGCTTGATGTAAAAGTAGTGGGTAATCTTACAGGTCATTTATGGGAGCAGATAGATTTACCGTATTTTCTTTCTAAAAATGGTAAACCATTGCTTCTGAATCTCGCCAATACCGCTCCCATATTTTATAAAAATAAAGTTGTTACAGTCTATGATTTAGCCTTTTATCATCATCCTGAATGGTTTTCAAAAAAATTTGCTTTGTCATATAATTTATTAATTCCTAAAATACTGAAAAATTCAAAACATATCTTGACGGATAGTGAATTTATAAAACAAGAAATGATGGAAGTATATAAGCTGTCTGAATCAAAGATAGATGTTGTTTATGGTGCGCATTCCGATATTTTTGAAAATAAACTATCCCAAAGAGAACATTTCGCATTAGCTGTAGGTTCGATAGACCCTCGAAAAAATCTTAAAAATATTATTGATATATTTGCTAATCATACGGAGTATTCACTCATGATTGTGGGGCAGCAAAATAAAGTGTTTTCTTCATTAAGTGTTGATGATTTATCTGAAGATATAAAGTTTACAGGATATGTTAGTGATGAAGAATTAGTTGAGTTGTACAATAGGGCATCACTTTTTATATACCCATCCTTTTACGAAGGTTTCGGAATACCACCGCTAGAAGCACAATCATGTGGTTGTCCCGTTATTGCTTCGAATGTTGCCAGCCTCCCAGAAGTGTGTGGCGATAGTGTTGTGTATTGTAATCCCTACAGCGTAGAAGACATAGCTGAAAAGATAAAAATGGTATTGGAAGACGAGGCGTTGCAAAATGAGCTACGGGTCAAAGGTTTTGAAAATATCAAACGGTTTAGTTGGGAAGAGTCGGCGAAGAAGATTGTTGATGTTATTGAGAGGTTGAGATGAGAAAAGAACTGGAAAATTGGAAATCGCAATTTGCGACATCCAATAAAGAGGTATTGATATGAGTGATTTAGTGGTGTACAATGATGGTGAACTAGAACTTAATGTTTCTGTCAATGAGGATACGATTTGGCTTACGCAAAAACAAATAGCTGAGCTTTTTGAAGTGACTGTTCCCAATATCAATATGCACATCAAGGCGATATATAAAGAAGAAGAGCTTTTTGAAAATCGAACTATTCAGAAATACTTAATAGTTCAACAAGAAGGAAAAAGAGAAGTAAAAAGAGAAATTGAGCATTATAATCTTGATGTCATTATCTCTGTTGGCTATAGAGTCAATTCCATAAAAGCAACAAAGTTTAGACAATGGGCAACCTCTGTTCTAAAAAGCTACATGACCGATGGCTATGTGATCAACACTGAAAAGATTACGAACCAAAGATTTAGAGAGCTGGAAAATGATATAACCGTACTTAAAATGAAAGTAGAAAATATCTCAAACTCGCTCGAAGATCAATCCATTAAAACTAAAAGTGGAATATTTTATGATGGACAAATGTTTGATGCTTATGCTTTTGTGAGTGACATCATCAAGAGTGCAAAAAATTCCATCGTACTTATAGATAACTATGTAGATGAAAGTGTGCTTTTACTACTTTCAAAAAGAGTACAAAAATGTGAAGCAACTATCTATACAAAAAATATATCAAAGCAATTAGAACTTGATTTGAAAAAATACAATAGTCAATACCCTGCAATAGAAATAAAAAAATTTGATTTATCACACGATAGATTTTTGATAATCGATGAAAATGAGTTTTACCATATAGGTGCAAGTTTGAAAGACTTAGGAAATAAATGGTTTGGTTTTTCAAAGATGGATAAAGAAACATTTGAGATGATAGGAAGGTTGAAGTAAAATATGAAAAAAGCATTAGTGCATGATTGGTTAAATGATTTTGGAGGAGCTGAAAGATGTGTGGAAAGTTTTACGAATATTTGGGATGATTTTGATGTTTATAGTCTGATCGATTTTTTGAGCGACAAAGATCGAGAGATTATCCTAAAAGGTAAAAAAGCTCAAACTTCTTTTATCCAAAATTTGCCATTCGCCAAGAAAAAATATCGAAATTATCTCCCTTTATTTCCACTGGCTGTTGAACAGTTTGATTTGAGTGAGTATGAGGTGATCCTCTCATCCTCTCATGCTGTGGCAAAAGGAGTATTAACACGTCCAGATCAGCTTCATATCAGCTATGTCTATTCACCTATTCGCTATGCATGGGATCTGCATTTTCAATATTTACGAGAAAGTGGGCTCGACAAAGGGCTCAAAGGATGGCTTGCAAAATATTTTCTCCATAAAATACGTTTATGGGATGTTTCAACAGCGCATCGTGTTGATCATTATATTGCTATCTCTCATTATATAGCTCGTCGGATCGAAAAAATTTACGGGAAAAAAGCTGATGTCATTTATCCCCCTGTCGATACTAGCAGTTTTACCATAGGTGATATTACAGAAAATTACTATGTAACATCATCACGGATGGTTCCGTATAAAAAGATTGATCTTATCGTCGAAGCGATGTCTCAAACTAATCATAAATTAATCGTAATAGGTACGGGACCAGACTGGGAAAAAATCAAAGCCAAAGCGGGTAAAAACGTCGAACTTTTAGGCTACCAATCATTTGAAAATATGAAAAACATCATACAAAAATCTAAAGCATATATTTTTGCTGCCGAAGAGGATTTTGGTATAGCTCCAATCGAGGCTCAAGCGTGCGGTATTCCTGTGATTGCATTTGGGAAGGGTGCAACTTTAGAAACGATCATTGGTAGCTGTGCGGGTACGAAGAATGTAAAAGAAAGTGATACAGGAATATTTTTTGAAGAACAATCAATCCCATCACTTTTGAATGCTGTTGAGTTATTTGAGCAAAATAGTTCAAAGTTTAATAAGGTTATAATACGACAAAGCGCATTGCGTTTCAGTAAAGAACGGTTTGAAAAAGAGTTTGAAGACAAAGTTGATTTACTCTATAAGGAATGGAAACAATAATGACAAAAATCAAAATTCAGTACAGTGAGGCACTAAATGCAGAATCGTAAAAAAGCAATTATTACAGGAGTCACAGGACAAGACGGAGCCTATTTGGCAGAACTTTTACTCGAAAAAGGGTATGAAGTATATGGAGCATATCGTCGTACTTCTTCGGTCAATTTTTGGAGAATGGAAGAGCTTGGGATTACTAATCATCCCAATTTGCATTTAGTAGAATACGATCTCACTGATCAAGCTAACAGTATTCGAATGGTAGCGGAAATTCAACCCGATGAGATTTATAATCTTGCGGCGCAAAGTTTTGTAGGGGTTTCTTTTGATCAGCCACTCGCTACTGCTCATATTACCGGTTTGGGCTGTGTGCATTTACTCGAAGCTATCCGTATTGTCAATCCGAAGATCAAGTTTTATCAAGCTTCGACATCGGAAATGTTTGGATTGGTTCAAGAAGTTCCTCAAACCGAGAAAACGCAGTTGTACCCTAGAAGTCCGTATGGCGTAGCAAAGCTTTATGCTCACTGGATGGTTATTAACTACAGAGAGTCTTACAATATCTTCGGATGCAGCGGGATACTCTTTAACCATGAGTCACCATTACGTGGACGAGAGTTTGTGACACGTAAGATTACTGATAGTGTTGCAAAAATCAAACTTGGCAAGTTAGAGTGTTTAGAGCTTGGTAATATGGATGCAAAAAGAGACTGGGGATATGCAAAAGATTATGTGGAGGGGATGTATCTCATGCTCCAAGCAGATAAACCTGATACGTATGTTCTCGCAACGAATAGAACAGAAACCGTCCGAGATTTTGTGACGATGGCATTTAAAGCTGCAGGGATAGAGCTAGAGTTTAGTGGTAGTGAAGAAAATGAAATTGCAGTTGATAAAGCTACGGGTAAAACTTTAGTGAAAGTAAATCCGAAATTTTACAGACCATGCGAAGTAGAACTGCTCATCGGTAATCCACAAAAAGCAAAAGATATTTTAGGCTGGGAACCCAAATGTACTCTTGAAGAGCTTTGTGCAATGATGGTTAAAGCCGATTTAAAAAGGAACGAGATTGGATTCAGTTTCTAAAAAAATTCTTATTAAAATATTTTAGAAGCAATATTAGAAATTGACAATTATACTTCCAATAAAGGTAACCATTTAGCACCCCCTAGTAAAAATTCCTGTAATCCTCATCGAAGCGCAAGTTGGGGAATATACAGGTGAAGATGATATAGTCAGAATTAGTGATGATTTTAAAAGAGATTAAAGTTTTGTTTATTTTGATTACTTTTAAAGCATTACTAGGGTATAATAATTAGTAAATTGAAAAAGAAAGATGTGATAATAATGGGGTTTATAATAGCTTTTATTCAGTCGCTGGTATATCAATATTGGACGATTCGAATAGAAAAGAAATACAATTTTTTTAGTGATCCAAGCACGAAGGCACATGCAATACACAACACTCCAACCCCACGAGTGGGCGGAATAGGGATTTTTCTTGCATTTGCCATTTCTACGATGATTTTGATGCCACACTATTGGTGGTTGGTTGTCAGTGGTGCGGTGATTTTTGGATTTGGGCTTTTTGAAGATTGGCATGGGGATACATCAAAGCAGTACCGTTTGGGGGCTATGGCACTTGGAACACTTATCGCGATATATTTTGGCGGTTATGTGGCGGATAACAGTGAGTTTTTTATATTGCCGTATTGGCTTGCTGTCTTATTTACTATTTTTGCTGTTGTTGGGCTGAGCAGTGCCATCAATTTTATCGACGGACTCAATGGTTTGGCGGGTGGTGTGAGTATGGTAACACTTAGTTTTTTCGCATTTGTTGACTATTTGTATGAGGGTTCCGTAACACTACCTCTCTCCATGATACTAGGCGGAGCTATTTTAGGCTTTTTTCTTTGGAACTATCCAAAAGGTAAGATTTTCTTGGGAGATGGAGGAGCCTATTTTCTTGGATTTATGTTGGCAATGTTTTCCATTATGTTGGCAGCTCGACACCCTGAAGTTTCGTTATGGTATCCATTGGTTGCTTTGTCTTATCCGATTATTGAAACATTTGTAACCATCAGTCGTCGCATCAAACGAAAAAAGAAATATGGTATTGCTTTTTTTGAAGCAGAGAAAGTTCATTACCATACGCTAAAATATCGCAGAAGTAACAAAAGTAATAGTGCTATTAGCGGACGTATCTTGGTGTTTCATTTCTTTATCAATTTAGCGGCATTTTTCGTTCATCAATACGTATTCGCACTTATGGCTTTGGTTACGATTGTCTATATAGTGTACATGTCTAAATATAAACGTATTATTCGTTTCCAAAAATCACAATCAATATTTTTTTATACCAAAAGAAATACTAATTATGAGCGTGCTAGCTAGCAAAAAACGGAGACATCCATACATCGACCCTGATTGAGGGTAACACTTATTGAGTTTTTACTTAAAATAAACCTTATGTTTAGTAAATAGCATAAACACTTATTGAGATTAATAAAATGTTTATGTAATATACTAAATATTTTATTATTTAAAAAGGTTAAAAAGTGAAATTAAATGCTGGTGGACTTAGTTCGGTGGTGATTGGTAGAGAAAAAGAACTTATGCAACTTGAGGCTTATGTATCTTTGGGACAACATATCGCTATCATTGCCCCAAGAAGGTATGGGAAAACTACCTTGGTTAATGCGTTTTTGGACAAACAAGAAAATGAATATCTTATTTGTAAAATTGATGTATTTGCGGCTTCTACTATTAGAGAGTTTTGCGAGATATACATAGATTCTATTTATAAGCTAGATGGAGTTAAAAACTTTATAAAACATGCAAAAGATAATGTTATGGAGATTATGGGAAAATTCTCTTTGGAATATAGTGATGTGAAAGTTGGGTATGATTTACTCAAAGAAGAAGATGAAAATGAGCTTGTGAGAAAAACATTTGATTTGGCACAAAGCATATCCCTATCCAAAGGGAAAAAACTGATTGCTTTTTTTGATGAATTTGGAGATTTGGCAAAATTTGGACAAGATTTCATCAAAAAACTAAGAAGCTATTTTCAAACGCATTCCAATGTGGTTTATATTTTTGCTGGAAGTCAACAAAGTGTTATGGATGATATTTTTTTGAATTCTGATAATGCGTTTTTCAACTTTGCAACACTTATGAGAATTGGAAGATTGTCAAACGAATCAATTGAAACTTTTGCAAGTGAACTTATTCTCAATGAAAAGATTAGATTTGACAATGAAGCAGTTATGACTTTAATAAAGAGTGTCAATGGTCATCCTTTTTATACTATTAAAGTTTTGCAAGAGGGATATATTTGCCTTTTGATGGAAAATAATAATGTGTTCACAGTTTCCGGAAATAATATCCATCAAGCTATTGAAAAGATTTTATTTGACAATGCTATTTATTTTGAAACTTTGTGGCAAAAACTTAACTCTAAAAAACATAAAGGCTCAATAGTAAAAGAACTTGCGATTGAGGGATTTAAAGGGGGAGACAAGGTAAGTTTGTCGTACAAAAGTCAAATGATAAAAGAGCTCAAAGATGATGGTATCATCGATGAAAATAAACAATTTTTTGACCCGATGTTTTTGGAATGGTTACAAAGTGATAAAAAAGTCAACTAATTTTTAGGGCTATTTCTTTACTATGCGAATTCGCCAAATGAAAAGTCTAATGTTTATAGGTGATTTTCTAAGTAAAACTTAGAGATAATACAATTTATTTTTAACAAAAAAAAGTATATTTAAAATGGTATTGGCATTAAAATTAGTAAGTATTTTTATACCTTGGACTTAATTTTAGTGATAATGAGCAATGTTGGATTTTAAATGGAATGCTACAACAGCAAAAGAAAAAAATTAAATAAGGGCTCTAATGGCTAGAATAGTATTTTTGATAACATTAATTTCTTTATCTCTTTATGGCACCTCTCGGTTCGAACCTATTTTTGAAAAAGCAGGACATGATTTCGGGATTGAACCCTCCTTGCTTGCACGTATTGCAACAATCGAGAGCAGTATGAACCCTCGTGCGATCAATCAAAACACCAATGGTACTGTTGATATTGGGCTCATGCAGATTAATTCGATGCATCTTAAACGCCTTTCTGCGATAGGAGTGACGAAACAAGCGCTGCTGGATCCTGAGGTGAACATCTACGTGGGGGCATTACTTCTCAGTTCACATATACGCAAAAGAGGGTACAATCTCAGTGCAATTGGCTGTTATCACTCGGCTAATCCTGTGTTTAAGAATCAATGGCTTAAGCGATTGGCGATGGTAGAGATAGTTCATGGAGAGGATGAACGTCCCACCTCGAAGAACAATTCTTCGGCACAGATGGTGGATGATCCTCGCAGCCGTTTCGTGCAAGGGCAATTGGCACAGCGCACAGATGAAAAAATCGCACAGGGGATGAGCCCTAAAAAAGCGTGGCGTGAAGCCAAAGCAGAAGTTGATCGTCTAATGGGATACACGGGTTAATCGTGAAAAACAAATTTTAAAAAGGGTGGGTTAGAGTAGATGAAGTTTCTAAAAATCATAGCATTATATATGATGCTTGTTCTCTCCGTCAATGCGGAAGATATAGGAGGGATGCCGAGTGCATCGATCGTCCAAGCGATTAAAGCGAATCCGAATATTTTGAATTCGCCTCAAGCACAGCAGGCAATGCAGCAAAAAGGGGTGACCGCAAGCGAAGTACTTCAAAAGGTAGATCAGGTCTCCAAACCTGCTGCAACTACACCTACGGCTGCTACGGAAAAGTCTACCAATAAGGTAGATATTGAACAAATGAGTGATGATAATAAGAGTGATACGGTTAAAGATAAGCCAGTAGTCATTGATGCTGACATGACACAGATATATCACTCCCCACTTACGGTGGAAAAGACCAGTGATTATGCGAAACGTCTTCTCTCTCGCCAGATCAAAGGGCAAGCTTCAGCGCTTCAACGCTATGGCTTCGAATTTTTCTCCAATAAAAACGGGATGGATCTCTCATCACTTCCTGTCCCAGAGAGCTACCGATTGGTTCCAAAAGATGTTTTATCGGTCATATTGTACGGGCCAAAAAGCGATAATATGTCTCTTACGGTGGATAAAGAGGGCAATATTATTATCCCCTCATTCGGTCCTCTTCATATTGCAGGACTCAGTTTTGGAGATGCGAAGAAGACGATCAGTGATGCTCTGATGGCAGCATTTCCCAATGTCGGTGTAACGGTCAATATTACCCAGTTTTCGACGATTCAGGTGACGTTGGCAGGAGAAGTCGCGACTCCCGGTATTTATAACGTTAGTTCATTCTCGACCGTGAAAGAGGCATTGATTTCGGCGGGCGGATTATCTAAAAATGGTTCTATGCGTTCCGTTCTTATCAAAAGAGGGGGAAGAGTTTATAAAGATATTGATTTATATACAATTATCCGAGGAAGTGGACGAAGTGATCCTCTATTACAAGCAGGTGATATTATTGTCGTACCTGTAATGGGGAAAAGTGTTGTCATTGACGGGGATGTCAAACGCCCCGCTATTTATGAAGCCAAAAGTAACACAACGATCGGTGAGTTAATTTATTTAGCGGGTGGATTGAGTGCAGAGGCGAATAAGAATGATATTCGAATTACTCGATATGAAGCACATCAAAGGATGAGTGCCCTCAATGTTTCACTAATCGAAGCAAAAAAAATGGTTGCTATGGATAAAGATAGTGTCTATGTGCATGGTCTTGACAGAAGTAATTTGCGGGGGATTACCCTTTATGGCAATATTGTAAAACCTGGATTTTGGCCATTGCCAAAAGAGGGGATGGGATTACGAGACTTTTTCAAGCAAGAAATTGCTCAGAATACATTACGTGGGGTTTTTCTCGAAGATACCTATTTTGATTACGCAATCATTAAACGGATTAAATCAAATCTAAAAGAGGAGATTATCGGTTTTTCATTGGCAAAAGTGCTTAATGGCGAAGAAAAAATTTCCCTTTACAGTCGTGATCAACTCTTTATTTTAAATCGTTCTACGGTTACCCCTCCCTCAATTGTAAAAATTTCTGGGGAGTGTATCGCACGTCCAGGAGAATATCGATTTTTTGATAAGATGACGTTTGAATCGTTGATGAGTACCGTGGGGACAACCTGTCCCATCGATCGAAGCAAAGTGACGATCGTCTCTCCAGATCCCGTGGCGATGACCCTAAAAGTACGCGTCGTCGATACGCTCCAAAAAAAGTCGGTACCGCTTAAAGAGTTTGACGATATCCGAACCATCGGATTTTTTACGACCAATCCCATCAAACAAGCGACTATTAGTGGTGAGGTATACAAGCCTGCGACTTATCCAATCTCAGAGGCAACAACCCTCAAAGATATAATTTTAGCGGCAGGGGGATTGACAAAATATACATTCCTTGATAGAGCACGTATTACACGTACATTGTCGGATGATGGAAAAAAATTTAGTACTCAAGATTACTTTATTTCAGTGCGAGATCTCGATGCAGATGCGGCAGGGTTTGGCTTGACTGACAAAGATGTGGTCACTATCTATAATATTGATGAATTGACGATTCGTTCATCGGTTACTGTTAATGGTGAAGTATACAAACCGGGTTCATTCCAGATTGATGAAAATACAACAACGCTTAAAGATGTGATTTTGGCGGCGGGTAATCTTACGGATAAGGCTAGTCAAGACAAGCTGGAAATTATTCGGTATGTGGTTGTTGATGGTATTCGTACTCGACAAGTTCAGAATATGACGGTAGCACAGGCAATGTCGGATTCTTCTCCACTCCTTACCAATTATGATGAAGTGACTATTTTTAGAATCCCTAAATGGAATGAGCGCAAATCAGTCAAAATTATGGGGAAAGTCAATTATCCGGGAGAATACGCTGTCGAAGATGGTGATCGTTTGTCCGATCTTATCCGACGTGCCGGTGGATTTACCGAGAGTGCCTATACAAAAGCGGCCGTATTTACACGTGAAGAGCTTAAACAGCGTCAGCAAGAGGGGGCGAAGAGACAGATTAAAAGTTTAGAAGATCGAATGTTATTCGCTGCCTCTCAGCCGACTCAAACGGGGCAGAATCCAGCCGATAAAATGCAAACGGTCAATATGATCACGATGCTCAAAGAAGAGGTTGAAAAAACCGTATTTGCAGGACGTTTGTCGATTCGTCTGGACAGTGATCTTCAAAAGTTTCAAGGATCCAATTCAGATGTAGTGCTCAAAAATGGAGATGCCCTTTATATCCCAGAAAAAGATGAGAGTGTTATCGTTCAAGGAGAGGTTCTTAATCCTAATGCCACGATTTACAACGCATCTTTCTCCATCGATGATTATATTGAAAAATCAGGGGGAATCAAAGAGGGTGCGGATACCAGCAATATTTTTGTTGTCCACAGCAATGGAGATGCAGAGCCTCGTAGTCGTGGCTTCTTTAGCGCTAATGCCGCTGCAGGACCTGGTGACGTTGTGATTGTCCCTATGAAAATTAATACCGTTAGCGGTATCCAATTTGCGAAAGACATTACGGCTATTATCTATCAAATGGCGGTATCCGTCGCAGCACTTCATACGATTGGAAGTATTTAATGGAACAAATACCACATACTACGTCAGCACTGATTGAGGAAGATGAGATTGACTTACGCGAGCTGGGACGAACGATTGGGAAACACAAGAAAAAGCTGATTGCCTTTACTCTCATCGTGACGTTGTTAAGTGGGGTATGGACTCTAACGAAGCCCAATATTTATCACTCTCAGGCGGTGTTAGTGCCACAAGGGGATTCAGCCTCTTCCTCGATGGGGGGACTTGGGGCATTGGCAGGTTTAGCGGGCGTTGATGTCGGTGGTGGAGGTATGACACCTGATGGTGCCTATCAACTCTATCTCGATGACTTCAGTTGGATGCGAACATTCTTAATACAAACAAAGCTTTTTGAAAAGATGAATCGAGTTGATGCTGATAAAAATTACCGTTTTGCATTGGGAACCGATAGATTTTATCGGTTGATGAAGCGGTCACCTAAAAAATCCTCGGAAGAGTTGACTTCTGAAGAGAGAGAAGCAAAACTCTTTCAAGCGTATAAAAAAGTGAAAGGTCAATTAATAATTGCGAGTGATAAAAAAACTTCAGTGATTACGCTGGGCTGCAGTGATCCCGATCCTGTATTAGCGAAAGAGATAGTGATGCTGTTTTTAACCCAAGCGTCAAATTCTCTCCGTATGAATGAACTTTCGGATATGGAAAAAAAGATCACGTATTACGACAAAGAGTTACAAAAAACGAATGATCTTGCACTCAAAACTCAACTCTCCCAGTTGATGTCGGGATTGATTCAGAAAAAAGTTTTAGCCCAATCAAGTGATTATTATAATGTGAAAATGATGACAGCTCCAAGTGTTGCGTATGAAAAAGATAAAGAGGGACCTAATCGGGGATTGGTTGTTGTTGTATCATTTGTGACATCCCTCATCCTTGGAATTTTTGGTATCTTTTTACTTGAGTTTCTCCGCAAAGATAAAGAGGAAGTCTAAATTTAGAGTTTCGGGTTAACTTCCCGACTCTTATTAATATTAATCTTCGTGTGTTACAATTTCCCGATACTATAAAAACAACAAAGGGAATCTCATGCTCGTAACCAAAAAAGCTCCTGACTTTACCGCTACTACTGTTCTTGGGAACAATCAAATCGTTGATAACTTCAACTTGTATGAAAACTTAGGGGAAAAAGGGGCTGTCCTTTTCTTTTATCCATTGGATTTTACGTTTGTTTGTCCGTCTGAAATCATTGCATTTGACCACCGTTTGGAAGAGTTCACTGCACGTGGTATCAATGTGATCGGTGTATCGGTTGATTCACAATTTAGCCACTTCGCATGGAAAAATACACCGGTCAACCAAGGGGGCATCGGACAAGTTCGTTACCCACTCGTAGCCGATTTGAATAAACAAATCTCAATGGCATATGATGTTCTTCTGGATGAGTCGGTTGCCCTTCGCGGTTCATTCTTGATCGATGCAGATGGTACCGTTCGTCATGCCGTTATCAATGATCTTCCATTGGGACGTAATATCGATGAGATGCTTCGTATGATTGATGCGATGTTGTTCACTAATGAACACGGTGAAGTGTGTCCAGCGGGTTGGGCAAAAGGGGATGCTGGTATGAAAGCTAGCACTGAAGGTGTTGCTGAATATTTGACAGCTCACGCTGAAGCGTTATAATTTTTATTTTCTGCCTCACGTAGTTGGGGCGGATTTTTTTATGGAATATAAATTTTATCAATCATCTCTTGATACTCTTTTTGCACGTCGCTCTCCGCTGTGATCCCCCCACCACTTTTATAAAGTAAGTTTCCATTTTTGTTTTCGATAAAACGGATAGCTACGGCACTGTAAAGATTTTTTCCATCAAAATAGCCAAATACCCCTGTAAAATATCCCCGTTCATACTCTTCTACCGCTTCGATAATCTCTACTGTCCGTTTTTTGGGTGTGCCGCTAATACTTCCTGCGGGCAATAGGGAACGGAGAATATCCCCGATATTGTCGCGCCAATGGGGGTGAAGCTTTCCGCTGATATGAGAGCTTGTTTGGTGGAGCTGTTTAACCCCTGTATCGATTGTGCTAATGGTGCGAAACGCCTCTACTTGTATTTGCGTTGCCACGATTCCTAAATCATTGCGTAACAAATCAACAATCATCGTATGTTCTGCTATTTCTTTAGGGTCGTTGAGTAACGTTTCGATCGCATTAGGGGCGGATGCATCGATCGTCCCTTTCATCGGGTAGGTATGAATGACATTGTCTTCGATGGTGATAAAAGGTTCGGGGGAGAAACAGACAAATTCTTCACCGACGCGGAGTTTATAGGGGGCGTGTGCCATGGTATAAATCTCACGGAGGGGATAGGGGGTCTTAATCGGGGTAGGAACGGTAAGATTCAGGAGGTAGCTATTTCCTGCGCTTATATGCTCTTGGACGGCTTCAAATTGCACGCGATACGCTTCAAAAGATAAAGGAATATAGTACGGTTTGTGGGGAAAATTATGGATTGGAGTGTCACTATGAAAAGAACATTCGATATCATGGTTTTTTAAATCACGAAAGGGGTGGCAATGGAGATTCTCTCCCTTAAAATCGGTATAAAAGAAGGTGGGAACCCCCTCTTGTATCCACTGCGTGAATTGGTCAAACATTAGGCGATTAGTGCCTTAAGAACCGCCATACGGATGGAGACACCGTTTTTCACCTGCTCCAAGACTTTGCACCTTGGATCATTGAGCATCGCATCGTCAATATCGATATTACGGTGAACGGGTCCGGGGTGCATAACGATAATGTCACGATCTGCAATCAGTTTTTTGGTGATGCAAAAATCGCTGGCGTAGTCTTTGAGAGAGCCGTAGGTTTGGTGGGAGTGACGCTCGGTTTGGGTACGTAAACTCATAATTGCATCGACATTGTCAAGAACATCGTTGAGATTATGGGTCGTTGGTAGCGTTGTTGCAGGGAGAAAATGGGGAGGAGCAACAAGAGTGATCTCCATTCCAAAGCGAGTGAGTAGTTCGATATTGCTGTTGGCAACACGGGAGTTTTTAATGTCTCCGACAATGGCGATTCTTTTTCCTTGTACCTCTCCAAAATGTTGTTTCAAGGTAAATAAATCCAAAAGTGCTTGGGTCGGATGAGCATGGGCACCGTCTCCTGCATTGATGATCGAGGCGTTCGTATGCTGGGAGAGGATATTGGGAACCCCTGCGTGGGCATGACGGACGATCATTGCGTGCGGTCCCATAGCGTCAAGATTGGCAGCGGTATCGACGAGACTCTCCCCTTTTTGGGTGGAGCTTTTTTGAACATCGAGATGTACGACTTCGGCCCCCAAACGTTTGGCAGCGATTTCAAACGAGCTTTTGGTCCGGGTAGAGTTTTCAAAAAAGAGGGTAATAATAATTTTTTCACGTAAAAGTGGATCAAAATGACCATCGCTAAACAAAGCCGCATCGTCTAAAACGGTCTTGATTTGCTCAATTGTAAAATCATCGGTTCGGATTAGATGGCGCATGGGTCTTCCTTATTATTTGAGTTTATTTTATCCAATAATCCTTGAGCGAGTGCATCGGTATTGTGACCGATAAAGTAGAGAGGCTCAAAATGGTTCTTAAAATAGGGGAGAGAGGTCTGCATAAAATTCTTATCCTCAGCACGACAGTTGAATCCAAATTCGTGGGGGATATTGAACTGTTTCAAGGCATTGAGACTCAGCAAGGTATCGTTAATACATCCCAAACGGCAATGGGTCACAAGCAACACCGTCGCATGAAAATGTTTTGCTAAATCGATCATCATTGACGCTTCATCCAGAGGTACCATCAGTCCACCAGCCCCTTCAATGAGGAGAATATCACACAGCTTTTCGATTTTCTCAAGGGGGTGATCGAATTGGCTAAAATCTATTTTTGCCCCCTTGTTGGCAACGTAAGGGGCTGCTGGGAGGGCAAATGAGAGGGTAACAATATCGTTTACACGCAACGATTTGAGCTCAGGATTGAGGTTTTGGGCATGTTTGAGAAGCAAGCTTCCATCGGCAGGGAGTCCATTGACCCCTGTTTCGATCGGCTTGTAGACTCCGACGCGGTACCCAAGAGCGGTGAATGCGTTAAGCAACTGAAGTGTTGTATAGGTTTTCCCTATATCGGTATTGGTGGCGGTGATAAAAATACGTTTGGTCAAGGTGGGACTCTTTTGGCTATAATTATCGAATTGTAGTATAGATTTCGTAAAGATAAAGCAATCACAAAAGGATAGATATGCGTTTTGAAGAATTTTCCACACAGTTTGTTCAGCAAGTGGGAAAAAAAGAGGGGGCAATTAGCCCTGTATTGGTGAATTCGGCATCGTTTGGGTATGGTGACAGTGAGACGGGGGAGGGGATTTTTGATGGTTCGGTGAAAAAACCGCTCTATTCTCGTATGGGGAACCCGACATCGGGACAGCTGGAGTCAATTTTGGCAGCGATGGACGGGGGGATCGGTGCAATTGCCACCTCTTCAGGGATGGGGGCAACGGCAATGGCGACGTTAAGCCTCCTCAAAGCAGGGGATGAGATTATCAGTATCGGCGGATTGTTCGGGGGGACGTACTCTTATTTTTCTGAAACATTGACCCGTTTTGGGATTACCACCCGATTTTTCGATGTGGATGAAGTGGGCGCAATCGAAGAGGCTATTACCGATAAAACCAAACTCCTTTTTTTAGAGAGCGTTGGAAATCCCAATATGCACTTGCCGGATATTAAACGAATCGCGGATATGGCTGTGGCGCATGGTGTGGTGCTGATGGTGGATAATACGATAACCCCTTTGAGTATCAAACCTCTCGAACTGGGTGCCGATATTGTCGTCTACTCCACGACGAAAATTATTACGGGGAACGCGTCCGCTCTTGGCGGAGCCGTTGTTTTTCGTCCTATCAAAGAGGGTGAAGATAAATTTAAAACCCAGCGCTATAGTGAACTCCATCCGTTTATAAAGAAAATGGGGGCAATGGCACTCATCGGTAATGCTAAAAAGAGAGCATTACGTGATTTCGGTATGTCGGCGAACGGTTTTGGAAGCTATCTGACGATGTTAGGATTGGAAACATTGCCGTTACGGATGGATCGTATCGTCTCTAGTGTGGAGAAAATTGTTCTTGCGTTGGATGCCGCAGGTTTTTGTATCAACCACCCCTCACTAGTAGAGCATCCTCACCATGAGCGGTATAAAGAACAATTTTCTCAAGGTTGCGGAACACTGTTCACTATTGATATGGGAAGTAAGGAGGCGGCATTTGCTTTTTTGAACTGTTCAAAACTGATCACGATTACCGCGAATATCGGAGATTCACGAACGTTGGGTCTGCATATGGGATCGACGATTTACCGCGATTTTGATGCCCCTACGCGAGAGTTTTTGGGGATCACCGAAGGGTTGGTTCGTATCTCTGTTGGGCTTGAAAATCCTGAGGATATTATTAGCGACTTTATGCGTGCACGAAGTTAATCCTCCCTTTTAAGCCAAATAATACGTAACCCTTGTTAGAGTATTTTTAAAATTAGGGATATTATTTTGAGTACAAAAACGAAACATAGCCTCGAGTATTCTTTGGATCTTCGAGAGCCGAAAAAATATCATGTCTATTTACTAAACGACGATTACACGTCAATGGATTTTGTGATCGATATTTTGATCGGGATTTTTCATAAAGATTATGCTCAAGCGCACCAGATTATGATGCAGGTGCATCAAGGGGGGCGTGGGTTGTGCGGAACCTATTCGTATGAAATTGCGGAAACAAAAATTCATCAAGTTGGTTCCCTCTCACGAGAAAGCGGGTTTCCGTTAAAAGCAATTATGGAGGAGACGTCATGATAAGTGCAGAACTTAACTCTATTTTCCAAAAAGCGGTCGCCTTGGCGCGCCATCAGCGTCACGAGTATCTCACGATTGAGCATGTTATGCTTTCCTTGCTCAACTCCCCTGATGGATCAGCAATCATAAAATCATGTGGGATAGAGGTAGAGACTATTCGGGAGGCGTTGGGGAATTATTTGATCCATTCTCTCGAACCGCTCCCCCAAGGGCTTAACCAAGAACCTTACGAAACAGTAGCGTTGTCGCGTCTTATCGATGGGATGATGCTTCATGTCAAAAGTGCTCAAAAACAGCATGCCGATGTGGGGGATTTTATTGCAGCCCTTTATGAAGAGCACCACACCTACGCGTGTATGTTGCTTGAAGAGTACGGAATTAGCCGTGTGGATATACTCGAAGCGATTTCGCACAAAGATGTTGAACCGCCAGCGCAAAATCAAGAGAATGATAGTGCTTTAGAGAAATACGCGATCAATCTCATAGAGCAAGTCAAAAAAGGGAAAATCGATCCCGTTATCGGGCGGGTCAATGAGATAGAGCGTGCTATCCAAACTCTTTGCCGTCGCAAGAAAAACAACCCACTGCTCATAGGTGAGCCGGGGGTGGGTAAAACAGCCATTGCCGAGGGGTTGGCGTTACGGATTGTCGCGGGGGATGTGCCGAAATTGCTAGAGAATGCCGAACTTTTTGCCCTTGATTTAGGGGCGATGTTGGCAGGGACGAAGTATCGCGGTGATTTTGAAAAACGGCTCAAAGCGGTCATTGATGAAGTGCAAGCACACCCCAATGCCATTTTATTTATTGACGAAATCCATACCATCGTGGGGGCAGGCGCGGTAGGGGGCGGAAGTATGGATGCCTCCAATCAGCTCAAACCAGCCCTTGCTTCGGGGAGCCTCAAATGTATGGGGGCAACAACACACGCCGAATATCGTTCGGTATTTGAAAAAGATCGTGCATTAAGCCGTCGATTCGCCCGTATCGACGTAGGGGAACCTTCCCAAGAAGAGAGTTTTTTAATTCTCAAAGGGCTACGGGAGAGGTATGAGAAACATCACGGGGTGAAATATACGGATAAAACGTTGCGCAGTGCCGTTGAACTCTCTAAAAAATTTATTACCGACCGATTCTTACCCGATGTGGCGATTGATTTGATCGATGAAGCGGGGGCATCCTTTCATCTGTACCATCATAAGCGTACAACCGTTACCCCGAACGATATTGAGAGTATTATTGCAAAAATGACGGGAGTTCCTCTCTCAAAAATTAGTGGTGATGATCGTGAAAAATTAGCAGGGTTAGAAGAGGAGTTGAAATCTCTTGTTATCGGACAAGATAACGCCATCGAAAAAGTGGTTCGCTCGATCAAGCGCTCCTACGCAGGACTCTCTGCACCCCATAAACCCATCGCATCCTTTTTGTTTTCGGGTCCTACTGGGGTGGGAAAAACAGAGCTTGCCAAATCACTTGCCGAGTCAATGGGGATTCATTTCGAGCGGTTTGATATGTCCGAATACATGGAAAAACACGCCCTTAGCCGTCTCATCGGTGCCCCTCCCGGATATGTAGGGTTTGAGCAGGGGGGATTGCTCAGTGAGTGCATCCGAAAGCACCCTTATACGGTATTGCTACTCGATGAGATCGAAAAAGCACACCCCGATTTAGTAAATATCCTCCTTCAAGTGATGGACAACGCAACCTTGACCGATAACAATGGATACAAAGCCAACTTTAGCAATGTTGTCCTCATTATGACCTCAAACATCGGTGCCAGTGAGCGGACGGTCATGGGGTTCAATGCTGACAGCTCTATTTCACGACATGAAGCGTTAAAATCATTTTTTACCCCTGAATTTCGCAACCGTCTTGATGCAGTCGTTGAGTTTGGGGCATTACCGATGGAGGTAGTTGAGAAGATTGTTGATAAATTTATGGACGAACTCAATGGGCAGCTGAAAGCTAAAAAAGTGTCGGTTACCCTCACCGAAAAAGCCAAAGGGTATCTCGCGCAGATGGGCTACGACAAAGCAATGGGGGCGCGACCTCTGGGCCGTATTATACAAGAGAAGATTAAAGACCCATTGGTCGATGAGGTGCTGTTTGGACAACTGACAAACGGCGGAAAAGTAGCGGTTGATTATACCGATACCCTTATTTTTGAGTACGCGTAACGAATGATCCCACGTCTCTCTCACCACCTCTCTTTCCCCTCTCCCAAAAGTGCTTCCCCTGAGGGGATTGTGGCGTACGGGGGCGATTTAAGCCCCTCTCGCATCATGCTAGCGTATCGTAACGGCATTTTCCCGTGGTACAGTGCGGGTGATCCGATATTATGGTGGTCACCTGATCCTCGTCTTATTTTAGAGTTGGAAGATTTTAAACTTCATCGCTCCCTGCGTAAAAAAATATCTCATTTTGAGATCCGTTTCGACAGTGCATTTTCAGCGGTGATCCGTGCCTGTGCTCAAATCTCACGACGAAAACAAGCAGGAAGCTGGATTCTCCCCGAAATGATTGAAGCGTATGAAACTTTGCACGCTCTCGGATACGCTCACAGTGTTGAGGCCTATCAAAATGGTGAACTGGTCGGAGGATTGTATGGCGTCAGTGTTGGAGCGGTATTTTGCGGAGAGTCGATGTTTGCAAAAGTTTCAGATGCTTCAAAAGTGGCGTTTGCTGTTTTGGTCGATCATTTACGGGAGTGGGGCTATCGTTTTATCGATTGTCAGGTACCGACCCCCCATTTGAAGAGTTTGGGAGCTATCGAAGTTTCGAGGGAGGCTTTTTTGGAAAAATTAGCGAGCTGTTCAGATGATAACGTGTCAGTGGAGGGGTGGAGGTAAGCAATTCGTTCGTTTGTCGAAGTCATTATCGATGTTATAATGTATCTTTGGGCATTCCAATATAATATCCTTGCACATAGTCAAACCCAAGTTCTCTCCCCTCTTTTAAGGTAGTTTCATTCTCAACCCCCACCAAGATACTTTTTATATGAGCGTGTTTTGTGTATTTTAGTATAAAAATAATAATCTCTTTTAGGGTACTGTTTACTAAACTTTTCTGGACAATTTCTTGATCAAATTTAATAAGATCTGGCTTTAACAATGATAGGGTATCAATTCTAATGGCTTCTTTACAAAACTCTTTTAGCGCAATTTTATATCCAATCTCTTTGAGACGTAAAAGACGATGAAGGATGATTCCATCCGGTTTTATGGATGGAGTATTCGTTATATTTAAAATCACCCGCTCATAAGGGATATTAAAACGGATATTGAGTGATTGTAAATACTCTTCTAAATTAGTGTCTCGGTTCACAGCATCCGTAATATTGATATGAAAATTAAACTTTGTTGTCGCTATTTTTTCATAACTTTTTTCAAAAATATTTTCGGATATCAGTTGTAATACCCCTGCCTTTTCACTTAGACCAATAAATAATTCAGGTAAAATCAATTGACCATTGTTTTCGATTCGTGCAAATACTTCGTAGCAAACGGTTTCGAGAGTCTCAATATCTACAATGGCTTGGTAAAAAGGGGTTATTTTTCCCTCTTTTAAAGCATTCAAGGCCGTATTGAGACGTTCAAGCGCATTTTCCTTAAATGTTTTACACGAATCAATATCCATATTCACGATAAAGCTATTTCGACCACTCTTTTGGATCTGTGAAACGATAGTGTTTATATGAAAAAAGAGGTGATCATGCTTGCATTCTAAATCACAACTTTTTGTGTTAAAGTCAATCATACCATACGACAGAGTAACGCTAAAGGGCAAATTGTTGATATCTACCGATAATGTTTTATGCTCTTCTAGCCAACGTTGCAATGCAATAAAAATATTTCGGCACTCTTCTCTTTGTACTAAAAAAATAAAAACATCATTATTCCACAAACAGTTTTCTTCATTGATGATAAAATCTGAAAGATGTTTTTCGACCGCTTTTCGAAGGTTGTTTTTAGTTTCATAGCCGAACTCTTTTACAATCTCATCAAATGCATCAATAACAGCGATGGATACGATATGAGTCTCTTTTTCAAACGAAGCGACAATCTCGTAGGTGTGCGATTGGGTAGAAATATAGCTCTCTTTATGCTCTAGAGCAATGGATCGACACACTTTAAGAAACAATTGCAATAGTCGATCTACATCGACAGGTTTCATCAAGATTCCATCGATATGATGTTCAATAGAATCTTTGAGTTCTTCTCCTGTATTATGGGCAGTGATAACGATAATATGCTGAGAGGGGTTTTGCGTTAAGATTTTTTGAATCAGTGTTATTCCATCCATGACGGGCATCGTTAAATCTGTCACTACCAAATCAAACTTTTGTTTTGCATATTTTTCTAATGCGATTTGACCATTATCCGCCGTTACCACCTCTTTAAAAAAGAGTTCGAAGATTTTTGCGAACTCCTGCAGTATTGAATCATTATCCTCTACATACAGAAGCGAAAGATTACGTGTAATATTTCTGAGCTCAAGTTCTTGTCCCATAATTATTTTCCCTTTTTTTGTTGCCCTAAAATAAGCTCGAACCGACTTCCGTTGGGTAGGGGGGTGTAGAGCAAGTCGCCATTAAAACTTTTGCGCATAATGTTGATGCTCATATATAGACCGATCCCCGTCCCTTTTCCGGGTGATTTGGTCGTAAAATAGGGGTTGAATATCTTTTCACGTGCATCTACTGGTATCCCCCCCGCATTGTCTTCCATAATAATTCGTGGAATCCCCTCTTTTATAGTGACAGTAATGGTTAGCTTTCTTTCCACTATGCTCTGATTATCAAAGGCATCTTTCGTATTGGATATAAGATTTAACAGCACTTGTTCGAGCAAATCCTCATAGCCATCTATAGAAATGGTCTCATCGAGTTGTTGCATTGTTATGTCAATGTTATGGCTGCTCATCTGACTCCCGATAATTTGCATTATTGCTTCTATCGTATGTTGTAAAGTAAATGATTGACTCTCTTTTGCCGGTTTTACAAAATTGATAAAGGTATCGATAGTTTGTGACATCTTTTGACACTGTTCTTGAATAAAACGGCTGCTTTCTTGAACCTGTTGTAATTCAAGTTTTCCCATGCTGGAGAGGAGTGACATGTTGATAGCGGCAGCACTCAATGCGTTCAGCGGTTGTCGCCATTGGTGCGCTATCATACTCACCAGCTCTCCCATCTGAATCAGTTTAGTATTTTGAAAATCGATTCTCTCTATTTCCCTGTTTTTCGCTATCTCTTCGTTTAATCGCTCTTCCCACTCCTTGCTAACGACGTTTATCATATACGTCAGAGCTTGTGCCACAATATTGGGTGAGCGAGGATCCTTTTCCTCCAAAAGTCTATTGACAGGGTCAATATCGTTTGTGGACGATTCGCTTAATCCCAAAAGGGTCATGCTTTCGCTCATCATATAGTTGTCATTTTTATCAGAAAAGAATTCACCATAGGTGTAAAATCCATTAATCGTACACTGCATAGAGAGATTTTTTAACTCAAATGGAGAGGAATTTTTTAAGAGCCGTCTTCTCGCCATACACGAATAGACAAATATACTCTCTGGGTGAAAATTCTTTTGGGTATGGTTACATACCTCTTTGCTCTCTTCGAGAATCGTATACATATCCCCCACACCAAAACGGACCATCTCTCCTACCGCAATGTTTCCAGCAAAGATTAATGAATCATCGTCGAGTCTCTTGAGACAGGCGCGTGCTAGCTTAATACCATGGCGCTCAATGATGAGCGGAAACTCCAATCCGATTTTAGGAAGCTGATTTGCAATGGGTTTGCTTAGATATTTTTCGTAAATCGATACCGCAGAGTGATGGTTTATTTCATAAACACGGTTCCCTTGGGCTCTCGTCACCTTCATGGGCAATCCCACTGCCTTCAATCCAAGATGGTATTGATTTATAGCATGCAATTGTGATCCACAAAGAGCGATTCCAACGCACCCATAGTCGAGAATTGTGTCGCGGTGAGCAACGTATGTACCGGTGAACTGGGCATTATCTCCTGCTACCCCCCCAGCGATGATATATCTATCTCCTGAAACACTTCGGACACCGTTTAAAAACTCTTCACCGTTTAAATCTAACCCTGCCGTAAAAAAAATAATTGCTTTAATCTCTTCATTATCGAGTTCGGTACAAATCTCTCTTCCAAGGGTATATGAATCTCCATTATAGTTCTTTTTTGCCGAGTGGAGTCTACTTTGCTCAAATACACTGCAACTTATGACGATTGATTCAGTTAAAACTCTATTCCCGATAATCTCCCCATCGCTAGTTGAACCTATTATATGTGCTAAAGGGAGTTCTTTTGCCAATAGCGAGGCAATGTGTTCCATTGTACTTTTTTTGATTTGACCACAAAAAAATTGTACAAGGCATTCTTGTTTCTTTGCAAAACTATTTTCATCCAACCATCCCTCAAGTGTAGCATCATCGTGATAATTGTGATTGAGTGTAAACATCAATAGTCTCCTCTACGATTTCAAATCATTGACGAATGTCAAAATAAAACGGCTTCCACCCTCCGTTGGTTTGTAGGTTAAATCCCCTCCAAAATGGTCTCTCATAATCTTGAGAGCCATATAAAGTCCCAATCCTGTCCCTTTCCCCACCTCTTTAGTTGTAAAATAGGGATTGAATACCTTTTCCTGAATCTCTTTCGTGATCCCCCCTGCGTTGTCTTCAAAAATGATCTTGCCGTTTTCATCACCAAAGAGAGTGATTTTTCTCTCTTTTATATCGGGATGTTCATTGAAAGCATCGCGTGAATTAATGAGCAGATTTAATAGTATTTGTTCCAATAAATTAATAACTCCATTAAGCCTATAGGTCATAAACGCTTCCGTATGAGTGACCTCGATGGTGATATTATGATTAGAAAGTTGAGAGCTTATAATACTTAATGTTTTATGAATAGCTTCGAGAGGGAAAAAATCTTTACTTTGATGATCAGGTTTGATAAATTCTACAAAGGTATCAATCACCTCTGACATCTCTTTCGTTTTATTTTGGATAAATTGAGTTATCTCTTGAATGGTTTGCTCGTTGAGCAACTCCAGTTTACTTTGAAAATTTAGATTGATAGAGGCGGCACTGATGGCATTGAGCGGTTGTCGCCATTGGTGAGCTATCATTGAGATCATCTCCCCCATCTGTGCTTGCTTGGCTTGATTGTTTAGCAGTTTATCTTTTTTTCGGTTCTTTTCTATTTCAGATGCTACCCTTCTTTCCAATACACTATTAAGCGATTTGATCTGATCAACATAGTAGGTAATCTCTTTTTTAAATAAATAAAGCAAATAAGCCGTTAATCCGTACACAATAAAGAGGATAGAAAGCTCTGTATGATTGTAGGCAGTTTCGATCCACTGCATATACTGGAGAAGATTGGAGAGGAGGATTATAACGGCAAATGAGAGTATCCATCGTACTCCTCTTTTTTTAGAGTCAAGGAGAAAAACAAATGCGGGATACATAAGAATCCATAACCATCCGGTGCGAGCTGTCCCCCCTGAAAAAAGGAGGTAAATTAATAGAGAGGCTCCAATAAAGTTAAAAACATTTATTTTATGCAAACACGTATGATAAGAATTTGGTACTTTTAGATTTATAAGGGAGAGAAGAGCTATACTTAAATCGATAAGGGCATTCACAAAATTGCTATGAATGAGATGTACTACTCCAAATAATGATGTTAGTAACACAACAGCGTAGGTGAATTTGGTGAAGCGTGAAGAACAGAGGGTATTTAAATATTTTAGTGATTTAATCATTTTATCTCCCTCTTCTTTTTATTTTAGGCAGTAATAATAGTGCATTTCCAAAGTAATATATTACAATTAATAACTTTAAGAAACATTTTTGAAAGAGACGCTACAATATCTAATATTAAGTTATCCATAGTAACGGCATAAAGGATGGGGATGGAATCAGTTTTAGTTCTTAAAGAACAAACAAAAGATTTAACTGTTCTCTATATTGAGGACGATGAAGCATCAAGAAGACAAGTAAGTCAAGTCTTTAGCCTATTATTCGCAAATGTTGTTATTGCCCAAGATGGAGAAGAGGGATGGAATGAATACGAAAGAGTGGTGTATGATATTGTTTTTACCGATATTAATATGCCCAAGATGAATGGAATTGAACTTGCCGAAAAAATAAAAAATAAAAATCCTTTTCAACAAGTAGTTCTGATCTCTGCCCATAATGAGAGTGAATATTTATTGCCAGCGATACGGGTGGGGGTTGATGGCTTTATCATGAAGCCCATTGAAGTTGAACAGATGAAAGATGTTTTACGAAAACTGGCAAATATGATAGAGGCCAAAAAAATAGTTAGTGAGTATTACACTCGTCTTGAAAATGAAGTAAAAAAGAAAACAAATGAATTACAAAAACTAGCCAATATTGATACATTGACGGGATTGTATAATCGTCATAAATTTAATAATATGGTAAAAGTAGAGGATAATAAGATTTTACTTCTATTAAATATTGATAATTTCGATAATATAAACATTAGTTATGGCTATAGCAGCGGAGATGTTATTCTCTATAATATTGCTAATTTTCTTCAACTAAATAGCCCACCAGACGTCAATGTTTTTCGTTTTGGGCATGATGAATTTGCATTTCTTTGGCGTGAAGGGAGTTTGCCGGAGGTTCAATCATTTGCCGAAGAACTTCAAAATAAAATTGCGACTTTCCCCATTAAAGATGGAAAAATTTCAGTTAGATTCACGGCAACTATCGCTATTGCTCAAGGGGGCTTTGATCTTTTGAAAAATGCCCATCTTGCCCTTAAAGAGGCAAGGTTATTGGGGAAAAACCGCATTAAAACCTATGATCCTGACTCACGCTTTGAATCGTATCAAAAAGAGATACAACGTCACATTCCACTCCTTTTTGATGCACTTAATGAGGATCAAATTACCCCTTATTTTCACCAAATTATCAATAATAAAACGGAAGAGATTGAGAAATATGAGTGTTTAGCACGGATTGTAGGCGATAATGGGCATGTTATCCTTCCCGCTTTCTTCATTAAAGCAGCAGAAGTGAGTGGAATGCTCCCCAGTATCACCCGTATTATGATTGAAAAAAGTTTTTTATTTTTTAGGGATAAGCCTTTTAGCTTTTCGATTAATATTAGTGAGCCTGATCTCAATGATGGTTATCTGATTGATTTTTTAAAAGAATCGGCACAAAAATACGCGATTGATCCCAATCGGGTTATTTTAGAAGTGCTGGAAGGGGTGAGTACCTACGCCACTGAATCCAATCTCAACCAGCTTAATGATCTGAAATTGATAGGATTTCAATTGGCTATTGATGATTTTGGGACGCAAAATTCAAATTTCGAGCGTGTTCATCGGCTTCAAGTTGATTATATTAAAATCGACGGTACTTTTATTAAGTTTATTGATACGGATGAGAACAGTTATAAAATAGCGCAGAGCATTACCAATTTTGCGAAGAGTATCGGTGCGAAAGTTATAGCAGAGTTTGTCCATAGTCGAGCTGTTTATGAAAAAGTTCTTGAACTTGATATCGATTATACCCAAGGGTATTATTTTGGTGAACCAAAATCTTACTGCTAAAAGAGGTTTAAATGTTAATTTTAAAAGAGATTCAGAAAGTTACAAGTGGCTATACTGTTTTATATGTTGAAGATGAGGAGAGTATTCGAAAAAATATAGTTTCAATTTTGAAGCTGTTTTTTAAACACGTTCTTGTTGCATCAGATGGAAAAATGGGATTGGATTTGTTTAATGAACATCCCACTGATATCATTATTACTGACATACAGATGCCAAATATGAATGGTTTAGAAATGATACGGGTAATAAGAGTCAAATCACCTGAGATTCCCGTTATTATTACTACGGCCTTTAGCGACTCGGACTATTTTCTTTCATCCATCGAATTAAAAGTGGATCAGTATTTATTAAAACCGATTCAAGCAGAGCAAGCGAAAGAGGCTTTTTATAAAATAGCCTTGCTTTTAGAAAATAGAAAAAAATTAGAAGAGCTGGAGCAACGAAAAGTCCAAGATAAAATTAATAAAATGTCTGAACAGGTGATGACCCAAATCACTAATGCATTTCCAAATCCCTGCATTATCTATACGAATCAAACCATCCGCTATGTCAATCAGCCATTTATTGAGTTGTTTCAACGAACCAATTTGGAGATGTTACTCGAAAATAGAGTCTCATTGGATAGTTTTTTCGATAAAAGGGTTGGATTTCTCCCCAGTCTTGATGCGTATAATCGTAATGACCCCTCCATGAACAAAATTTCCATAACACGTTTGAAGGGGCGAAAAATTTATCGCATTATGATGCGTGAATTGGAACTCGATGGCAACGACAGTATAAGTGTTATGATTACTTTTAACGACGTTACATGGGAAGAGTATCAAAAAGTTAAAATTAAAAATTATACGGAAATACTCGAAGAGTTCATCATCAAAAAGCGTCGCTATTCATTTGTTCCTCCTGTTACTTCTTCTGTATCAAAAGGTCAATCTTTAAAATCAATAGAAGTTGTAAACGATTTGGATATAGCATCTACGCGTTTTATTAATGATGAAGAGAGAGAAGTTTTGCGCCGATCGCACAAAATTAAAACAACGGCACACGTGTATGTCCAAGAACTTGATGATGAAGTATTACAAGAACTACAGGAACTTCAAGAAATTGACAGAGATTTGGAGAGTGCTATTGATGAGCTTCAATCTGATAGTAATTTTGCAATGCTTATAACGATTGCGGATGCGTTTGAAATATATGCACGTAAAATTGGGTTATTATTTGAGTTTGACGATTTGGCATATGCTATTCGTTCTCTTAAAATGTTATTAATATCGATTGATACCACTAAAATTGATATGAAAATGTTGAATAAACTTTGTTTATTGATTCGTAGTATTAAAGATGATCTTGCAAGCTGGAATAACAATATATTCATTGCTCAAAGTGCATTAGATATCCATTATATTGATACGTCTCTTTTTAGTACGTGTTTGCAAATAGAGTTGGCGTTATCGGATGAGTTTAAAAGCGTAGAAAGTTCTGATAATGATTTTGAACTTTTTTAAAGATAAAGAAAGAAACTCTTAAGGGGATCTCTTTTATACTAAATCATAAATTTCACATAAAAGGGGTCACGATGAAAAAAGTTTTAATCAGTATAGTAGCAGTAGCAACCCTTGCCACAGCAGGTTTTGCAACGGTTAATAATCAAACAGGGTGTGGTCTAGGTTCACAAATTATTCATGACGACAGTTCAGCGGTGATGTTGGCACTTCAAGCAACAACAAACGGTACCTCTGCAAACCAAACTTTTGGAATCACGTCAGGGACATCAGGGTGTAAAAAAGCCAAATTTGTAATGAATGAACGTGCAGCGGAGTTTGTCGCTTCCAATATGGATCAGCTCTCTCGTGAAATTGCTATCGGTCAAGGTGAAAGTGTTTCAACATTGGCAGAGCTTTTGAATGTTGCAAACAAAGCAGAATTTGCATCCGCACTTCAAGCAAATTATAACGCAATTTATACGACTGAAAAAGCGGATATGGCGACCGTTTTGGATAACGTTTCGACCATTGCAGGTTAATTACTTTCTCGGAACGTATTCTATGCGTTCTGAGCTATATTGAGGTCTTTTTTGCCCCTTTTCTTTTTACTGTGTGTCATGAGTTTAGCCGTTCATGCAACATCGACGGATGAACTGATTACACAAGCCCGCTCTCTCAAACTTTCCCAAAGCCGTTATTGGCATTTACTGATGCACGCGCCCTATAATGAGAGTGAAATTGATGATGAAACTTTTTTCTTGGCACCCGATGGAAAAAGCAATCTAAGTAGTGAATTAGAGACAATAATTCGAAGGTTGAATGAGGATACCAATCGCAGTAATGAGAGTGTATTCTGCCGTTTCCCAGCGCGTCGAGGATGGTTGGAAAGCGAGCTTAATACGACGTTCGGTGAGGGAGAATGTACCGAATATGCATCTCTATTAGAAAAAATGGATCCCCAAAAAGTGACCCTTGTTTTTCCCAGTGCTCATATTAACTCCCCCGCATCAATGTTCGGGCATACATTTTTACGGATTGATTCGTCGATGGAGAGCAAGCTGATGTCGTACGCCATCAATTATGCTGCCCAAACGGATGAGACGAATGGGGTATCGTTCGCCTACAAAGGGCTTTTTGGCGGTTATAGCGGATTTTACTCGATGCTCCCCTATTATGAAAAGCTCAAAGAGTACCGTGACAGCGAATCGCGTGATGTGTGGGAGTATGATCTTAATCTTACCCACGATGAAGTGATGGCGATGGTGCGTCATATTTGGGAGTTACAGCGGATTTCATCGTGGTACTATTTTTTGGATGAAAATTGCTCTTATAATATGTTATGGCTTGCTGAGGTTGCACGTGCACGTGTCCATTTACGGGATCATTTTAGCTATTATGTCATCCCCCCCGAAACGGTAAGAGCTTTTGAAGAGGAGCAATTAGTGGGTGAGAAACACTATCGCCCCTCTAAGCGGACGAAGCTTTTGGCGTACGAACGGAAATTAAATCCGCAAGCAATTCAAACAGTAAAATCATTGGCACAGGGTGATACAGTGGTTTTTGATGATAATCTTAGTAGATCACAACGGCGCTATGTACTTGAAGCGGCAGCGGAACTCATCGAATACGATTACATTCAAGGCAAATTGACCAAAGAGGTTTATGCCGTACGTTATCATAATTTACTAAGTCAAAGAGCTTCGTTAGGGCAAGGTGAACTACTTGCCATTGATTCAAAATCCAATCCCGATAGTGCCCATCATGCTGCTAGGTTTGAGTTGGCGAAAGGGTGGTTAGCAAATCGTTCCCCGACTCTTTTAGGTTGGCGACCTGCATTGCATGATTTGAGCGAAGACGATACGGGGCAACTTAGTGGTGCGCAAATTGAATTCCTCGATACATTGGTTGGAATTGAGAATGAGAAAGTGAGTCTTGAGCGCTTAACGATATTATCCCTCTCATCGATCACCCCTGTGAGCCAATTTTTTAAACCTTTTTCGTGGCGTATGAGGGCGGGGTGGGACAGAGAGTATGGAGTGGATCAATTAAGCTTTGTGACCCGTATTGGAGCGGGAAGTGCAATTGGTAATGACAGATGGTATGGGTATTTACTCAGTGAGCCAGAGGTTCGAGTGGGCTTCAAGAGCGATATAGGGATCGGATTGAGTGCAGGGGGTGCGATCAATTGGGGAAATCGGATGAAGACGCTCCTTGAAATGGGAGAAATGGTGTATGTGGATGCCCCGCATCGGATACATGGGATGTTTTCCCATCAATGGCAAGTTAATTCCTCTGTGAGTTTTTTTGGTACTCTTGAACTGAACCACCAATATATCAATGATGATCGGATGAGAGCAGGGGTGAATTGCTATTTTTAAACTTTTTTTGGCATAATCACTGCACTTTAATGCTTTGGAGTTAAAACTATGTATATTCCTACCGCTCGCTTCTCTTTATGGGCTGATTTTATTGAACGTACTTTTTTGGATGAGGGGTTTAAAGAACTCGTAGCGCAGGGGATTATTACTGGTGCCACCTCCAATCCTGCTATTTTTAAAAATGCGATTCTCACCTCCAGTGCCTATACAGAGCAACTCTCTACCCTTTCCCATCTCTCCCCCAAAGAGAAGTATGAAGCCGTTGCGATCTTCGATATTCAAAAAGCGGCTGATATTTTGCGTCCTTTGTACAATGTCGGGGATGATGGATATGTGAGTATTGAAGTTGATCCATTTTTATGTGATGATACACAGGCAACGACGCAGGAGGGGATACGTTTGTTTGAAACGATTAATCGCCCGAATGTGATGATTAAAGTTCCTGCAACGCCAGCGGGATACGGTGCAATGGAGGCGTTGGCTTCTCGCGGTATTCCCGTAAATGCGACCCTCATTTTTTCAAGTGAGCAAGCACTACAGTGTGCGAATGCTTTTACTAATGCTTCCAAAAATAGTGAACCCGTCGATACAGTGATTAGCATTTTCGTCAGTCGTATCGATCGTGAAATTGATGCACAATTGCAATCGTCGGGTGTTGAATCAGGGTTGATGGGGATTATGAATGCAGCGGAGATTTATACCCAAGTAGAAGCGTTGAGTGTACCGAAGTGTCGCGTCCTTTTTGCAAGTACTGGGGTTAAGGGAGACGATTTTAGAGCATCCTATTATATTGATGAATTGCTAGCTAGCAACAGCGTCAATACGGCACCAATTGCCACCATTAATGCGTATGTTGCGCGTGGGGATAAAACGATAAAACTCCCCCTCTTTGGTGAAAAGATTGAAATTCATAAGCAAAAAGTCAAAGATGCAGGTGTGGAGATGGAGCGTGTGATTGAAGGGCAAATACATGAAGGATTAGAGGCATTTAAAAGTGCTTTTAGTGAAATTTTAACGGCATTGGAGTAAAAAATGGCAGAAGAAGAGGATCATAGCTATAATCTTGAAGGGTTAAATTTTGAGATGTTAAAAAAAATACGGGGGTATTTACGCCGTATGATTGATGCTGGTGCGAGTGATTTGCATGTTAAGGCTAATTCCGTTGTTCGAGCTCGCATTAATGGGGAAGTCGTCCCGCTCTCTGGTGAAATTCTCTCCAAAGGTGATGCCCTTGTTTTTGCTAAAGAGCTGTTACGCGGTCGTTTCCATGAGCTAGTCGAGAAAAAAGAGCTTGATTTAGTCTATCCTTTCGATGACGCTACCCGGTTTCGGATCAATATCTTTTTTCAAATGGAGGGGATATCAGCGGTATTTCGTCTCATCCCTGTTAAAATCTTGACCATTGATGAGCTTAATCTTCCCCAAATTGTCCATACCTTTGCCCAAATGGAGCGGGGATTGGTATTAGTGACGGGGGTAACAGGGAGTGGTAAATCAACCACCCTTGCGGCGATTATGCATGAGATTAATCTGACTAAACGTAAACATATTATTACGATTGAAGATCCGATTGAGTTTGTCCATAAAGATCGTAAATGTATCATCAATCAGCGCAGTGTCGGGCAGGATACCAAGAGTTTTGGAAATGCCCTTCGTGCTGCATTGCGTGAAGATCCTGATATTATCCTTGTTGGGGAGATGCGGGATATGGAGACGATCGAAATTGCTTTACACGCAGCCGATACGGGGCATTTAGTTTTCTCGACGCTGCATACATTGGATGCCAAAGAGACGGTAAATCGTATCGTATCGGTCTTTCCCTCAGTGGAGCAAAACCGCGTCCGTATGACAGTAGCATCGGTGTTAAAAGGGGTTGTTTCTCAACGCCTTATCCCAACGCTAGATGGAAAGCGGACAGCGGCGTTGGAGGTACTGGTTCGTACGGCACGTATTGAACAGCTGATTGCTGAAAACCGCGATGTTGAGATTCCCGATACGATTGCCGATGGGAAAGAGCTTTATGGGTCACAGACATTCGATCAGGGAATTTTGGATTTGTATCTTGCTGGGCGTATTAGCCGAGACGATGCCCTTGGATATGCGACCTCACCGTCAGATTTAAAACTTAAAATGGCTGGGATGGCGGGAACAATCGATAAAAGTCAGTTTGGAAAAGAAGAAGTGCAACGGGAATTTCACGAAGATGAGATTATCGGCTTAAAAGGGTAAGGCTGTTTTTAGGCTATTTTAAGTATAATTCGCCTCATTTTATTTTAAGGACATTAATATGTTAGAAGGCATTGTAAGAGAGAGTATTGGCAAACCGATAACAAAAGCGTTTCGCCGTGATGGTTATCTTATTGCCAACATCTACGGAAAAGGGCTTGAAAATATTCACGCTGCGTTCAAAATGAACGATTTTATCCGTACGGTGCGCAATAAAGAAACAGTAGCATTTCCTGTAAGTGTAGCAGGTCAAGAATTGAATGTTGTTGTTCAAGGGTATGAGTCTCATCCTGTTTCTGGTAATTTGTTGCACGTTGATTTGATGATTGCACAAGCGGGTCTTGTAGCGCATTATCATGTTCCTGTTAAGCCTGTTGGAACCCCAATCGGGTTGAAAAACAAAGGGATGTTGTTTATTGCTAAAAAACGTCTTCGTGTTAAAGCAGCTATCGAAAATCTCCCTAATTTCATTGAAATCAATGTGGCTCCACTTGATTTGGGTGATTCTGTATTGCTTCGTGATGTAGCACGTATTGATAATGTTACTTTTACCGATGCGGATCGCGTATCTGTTTTGAGTATCATCAAAGCGAAATAATTATGCTAATCGTCGGACTGGGCAACCCCGGCCCGGCATACGCAGCAACACGTCATAATATTGGATTTATGGTGATCGATGAGCTGACGCGTCGTCGCAGTGGTGTCAATGTTTCAAAGAGCTCCTTTGATGGGGAGTTGTTTAAAATGGGGACACATTTTTGTCTCAAGCCGCTTACTTTTATGAATCTTTCGGGCAAATCGATTTTAGCCGTTAAAAACTTCTATAAAATTGATGAGGTTATTGTTATCCATGATGATCTTGATCTCCCCTTTGGTGCTTTGCGCTTCAAAAAGGGGGGCGGACATGGCGGTCACAATGGACTAAAATCGGCTGATGCAGCTATTAGTTCAGCGTATATTCGCGTACGGATGGGAATCGGAAAGCCTGAGCACAAATCCCAAGTTGCCGATTATGTCCTTCACCCTTTTTCTCCTGAAGAACAATCGCATTTAGAAGAGTGGATTAGCAAAGGTGCGGATGCGGTGGAGATGTTGTTTACATCACCTTGCAGTGAGGTCTCTTCTAAGTGTTCGCTTAAGGGGTTGGCGCTACAGTAAAAACCTTTGTATTGAGTAGGTAATTATGCTTTTTTTTAAAACAATCTCTTTTCTTTATCTTCGTTATTGTATTATTATTTTGATTGCACTGACGGGGTTTATGCTGGGATTTGATCTAATGGACAGTCTCGCCAAGCTCCCAAAGTCTGCTAATTTAGCATTATTATACGTTAGTTATCGATGGTTGTATGCACTGGATATGATGCTCCCCATTTCGACTGTCTTTGCTTTTATTATCACGATGGTGGAGCTCGTGCGCTCTAATGCCTTAACAGCGTATTATGCACTTGGGTATTCGAGGTTAAAAGTATTAGCTCCCTTTCTCGTAACAACGGTAATTGTATTAATGGTCTATATAGGAGCCCATTCAACTTCTTTTGCCCGTGCCAATGAGTATTCTGATAATCTACGTGAATCGTCACAGTTATTAATTCCAACGAACAATCTCTTTTTTACCCATGAGGGGAATTATATTTTCTTTGGAACCCTTAACCCAATCACTCAAACCGCGCAAACAATACGTATTTTCACCTTTGAAAAAGGGAAACTTCATGAGGCTTTGAGTGCCGACGAAGCCTATTATAAAGATCACTATTGGGTGATACAAAAGGCTCATTTAATACGACCTCCTGACGTATTAAATTTACGGGGAAAGGGGATTGAAACCGAAGATGTTAATGAAATACGGGTTCTTCATAATTTCAGACCTAAAATACTCGATCAAATTTATGAGGGAAAAGTCAATTATACGATTTTTGATGCAGTGGATGCGATGAGATTGTTAAATGCACAAAATATTGATCTCTCAAAAATAAAAAGTTCACTCTACCGTACGTTGATCACGCCGTGGTTTGCCCTAATACTGATTATCCTTATTTATGGGCGTGTTCCTATTGGATCGCGTTTTGCAAATCTTTCGCTCTACAGTTTTGGTGCCATATTAGTGACACTATTGGTATGGGGTCTGTTGTTTATGAGCGGAGAACTCTCCAATAATAAAACGCTTATTCCCGAAGTGGGGATTGTTATTCCTATCGCGTTATTGGCAATTTTTACCGCCTTGAATCTAAGCAGATTTAAGATAAAATCTTTTTTAAATTTATCCCAAAAAAAGGCTAATGTGTGATCCCTTTTCAATCTTTGGCAGACACCTACTCAACCCCTTTGTATCTTTATGATTTTGATGCGATGAAAGAACAATTTGATACGTTAAAAGAAGCATTTCGTGGACGAAAATCGATCCTCGCGTATGCGGTCAAAGCGAATTCGAATCTTAGTGTGATTAAACATTTTGCATCGTTAGGCTCTGGGGCGGATTGTGTCTCTATTGGTGAAGTGCGACGGGCATTGATGGCGGGAGTCCCCTCTTACAAAGTTATTTTTAGCGGTGTGGGCAAGCGAGATGATGAGATACGCGAAGCGTTAATCAGCGATATTCTTTATATTAATGTCGAGAGTGAAGCAGAGCTGGGGCGTGTTGAGATGATTGCGCAAGAGCTTGAAAAAGCTGCTCGTATCAGTATTCGTGTTAATCCGAATATTGATCCACAAACCCATCCCTATATTTCTACGGGGTTGCACGACAATAAATTCGGGGTAGAGATTGATGCGGCGAAGCGGATGTATATCCGTGCGAAGAATTCACCCCATTTGGATCCTGTAGGAATTCATTTCCATATTGGCTCACAGCTTACGGCATTGGAACCGATTTATGAAGCGGCGGTCATTGTGGCAGATTTGATGCGCTCCCTTTCAGCTATTGATATTAACCTTAAGTTCTTTGATGTTGGGGGAGGTTTAGGGGTTCGGTATGATGATGAGACAACGATTACCCCGTACGACTATTCCCAAGCAATTTTGGGTGCCCTTAAGGGATTGGATGTGACGATCATTTGCGAACCGGGGCGTTTTCTGACGGCGAATGCAGGGTACTTTTTGACTAAAGTATTGTATGAGAAAAAGAATGGTTCCAAACGATTTGTTGTTGTCGATGGGGCAATGAACGATCTGCTACGCCCAAGTCTTTATAAAGCGTACCACCGTGTTGAAGCGTTGAAAAATGAGGGTGAGTGCACTCTTGCTGATATTGTAGGCCCTGTATGTGAAAGCGGTGATTTTTTGGCAAAAGAGTATCCATTGCCGATGATGGAGCATAATGATTTGCTCATTGTCCACAGTGCAGGGGCGTATGGATTCGGGATGGGAAGCAACTACAAGACACGTGGCCGTTCCGCTGAGGTTGCGTTTGAAAACGGTGCAGCACGTCTGATTCGTGCGCGTGAAACATTTGAGGATGTTATTGCATTAGAGCGTGAGTATCTGTAATGTTTTTTATTGATGTGCAGGGGACATTGATCGATGATGCAACGAAACTCCCCTTGTCTGGAGCGGTTGAATTTATTAATCATCTAAATAGCGTACCTATCCCTTATATGGTCATTACGAACAGCACCAAATATCGCAGTGAAGAATTTCTAGGATATTTGAATGGAATTGGATTGAACATTCCTGCCAGTCATTATTTGGATCCGTTGATGGTTTTAGAGGATCATATATCTCACGATAAGAAAATAGCGGCGTATGGCTCAGAAGAGTTTTTGAATGTTCTGAAATCAATGGGGTATAGCCTTGATTTTACGAATCCTGATGTTGTTCTTGTTGCCATAAAAGAGGATTTTAGTGCCGATGAATATGCGCAGATGATCGAATTTCTCCTCGGTGGGGCGGAACTTATCGGAATGCACGAAACCTCTTTGTATGTTAAAAACGCTAAACGCTATCCGGGTGTGGGGGCAATTATGAAGATGCTGGAGTTTGCAACGGCATGTTCTTATTCTATTGTTGGAAAACCAAGTACCCCTTTTTTTGAGACGGCATTGGGATTGCTTTCGAAGCAAAAAGCAGGGATCGGGTTTAGTGATGTAACGATTATTAGCGATGATGTTACGGGAGATCTTCTACCCGCACAAGAGCTGGGGATGCGAGGGGTATTTGTCCTAAGTGGGAAATATCGTACGGCAGAGGAGATCGTACCACAGTTACGTGTGAAGCCCGATGCCATTTATCCAAATATGAAAGCAGTATTGGAGGGGTTATGGAAACATTAGAAGAGTGCAGAGACGCGATCGATGCGTTGGATAATAAAGTCTTAGCACTTCTCAATCGTCGAATGGAAGTAGTACAGCGCGTAGGGGAGATCAAGCATGCAACGAAAGGGGCCGTTTATCGTCCTGAGCGGGAAAAAGCGATACTTGATCGTTTAAGCCACTTGAGTGAAACATCGGGAGGATTGCTCAATCGTAATGCGATTGAAGCGGTTTTTTTGGAAATTTTTGCGGTTGCCCGAAATCTTGAATTACCGGAGAAAATTGCCTATTTAGGACCCGAGGGGAGCTTTACCCACCAAGCGGCGGAGTCCCGTTTTGGGGCAATGAGTGATTATCTCTCGTTGGGCTCTATCGAAGCGGTATTTAAAACACTCGAAGCAGGTCGTGCAAAATTTGGCGTTGTCCCCATTGAAAACAGTCGCGATGGGGTGGTGGGTGAAACCCTTGATTTATTGGGAAAAAGCAGTGTTAAAATCGTCGCAGAGCTTTATATGCCTATTCACATGGCATTTGCGACAAAATCAGAAAAATTACATAACATTACCAAAATTTATTCTAAAGATAAAGGGTTTGGTCAGTGTCGAGAGTTTTTATTGGAGCATGGCCTTGATCGTGTCGAGCATATTCCCGTAGAGTCTACGGCGAAGGCAGCGGTATTAGCGTCCAAAGATCGTACGGCGGCTGCGATTTGTAGCCATATTGCAGCAAAGCTTTACGGGTTACCAACGCTGTTTGAAAACATCGAAGATACCCATAATAATGCTACCCGCTTTTTTATCCTCAGTGATTTTAAGAATTCCCCCAGTGGAGAAGATAAAACATCCATTTTGGTTCGGTTAAAAGATACCCAAAAAGCGGGAGTACTATTCCACTTTTTGGAGGATTTTAATCAAGCAGATATTAATTTAAGTAAAATCGAAAGTCGTCCTTCTCGTGATGAGGGTGGTTTTGGGTATTGGTTTTTTATTGACTTTTTTGGTCATATTGATGAGGTGCACGTTCAGGAGATTATCGCCAAACACAGCGATGAAGTGACGTGGTTGGGAAGCTATGTAAAGGGGGAATTATGACATTTAACAAAGCATTAGAGAGTATCACAACGTACGAAGCGGGCAAGCCTATTGAACTCGTTGTCCGTGAATATGGGATCAATAAAGAGGATATTGTCAAGTTGGCAAGCAATGAAAATCCGTTTGGATGCTCACCGAAGGTCAAAGATGCCGTGCGTGCCATTATTGATAACATGGCGTTGTATCCTGATGATTCGATGGTGAAGCTTAAAAACGCTTTATCGAAAAAATATGATGTTAACACGAATGAGTTGATTATTGGTGCAGGAAGCGATCAAGTGATCGAGTTTGCTATTCATGCCAAAGCGCATACGGGTTCCACTATCTTAATGAACAGTGTCACCTTTGCCATGTATGAAATTTATGCCAAACAAGTGGGGGCGAATATCATTCGTACCACGTCACGTGAACATAATATGGAAGAGTTTTACACCCTCTATGTGGAGCATAACCCTGCTATTATTTTCTTGTGTACCCCGAACAATCCTACGGGAGATGCGATTTACGCCGAAGAGATGATTTCCTTTATCGAAAAAATCGATAACGAGACCCTCGTCATTGTTGATGGTGCCTATATGGAGTATGCCCGTTTTAAAGATCCTGCGTATGCGGTGGAACCGCGTGACCTGATTGAGAGATTTGAAAATGTCCTCTTCCTGGGAACTTTTTCAAAAGCGTATGGGTTAGGGGGGATGCGTGTTGGATATGGGATTGCTCAAGAGCCTATTATCAAAACCCTTTACAAGGTGCGCCCCCCCTTTAACATTACGACCCTCTCTCTCGAAGCGGCATCTGTTGCACTTGAGGATGAGCTCTTTGTACAGGGGTGTATTGCCGATAATTTTAATGAGATGAAACGATATGAAACCTTTGCAAAGAGTAAAGGGATTGATTGTATTGAAAGTTACACCAACTTTATTACATTATCCCTTCCTGAAACAAAAAATTCATCACAAATAGCCCAAGAACTCTTAAAAAAGGGTATGATTATACGAGATTTAAGCAGCTATGGATTGAACGCTATTCGTGTCACTATTGGGACATCGGCGCAAAATGATCGATTCTTTACCCTTATAGAACCTTTAGTATAAAGTAGGCATTCACCAGAATGGATTTTAAAGCACTTTTCTTACAGCTTGTCACCCTTTTTGGAAAGTTGACGCAGACTCAAAAAATCATTATTGGGTCCGCAGTGACGGGAATTGTCGCTTTTTTGGTTTTTTTGATGCTCTACAGCTCTGAGGGAAAAAAAGGGGATAATGAAGGGTATCAGGTCCTTTTCGATCAGCTTTCACCCCAAGATGCCGCTCAGGTTATTGCGCAATTGGAAAAAGAGAAAATCCCTTATAAAATCCCAAGAGATAATGTGATCGAAGTACCCAAGGAAGTGGTCTACAAAGAGCGGATCACGATTGCCTCTATGGGGATACCAAAAGAGGGACATGTTGGGTTTGAACTGTTTGATAAACAAGAGTTTGGGGCGACAAATTTTGACCAAGATGTCAAATTTAGACGGGCTTTGGAGGGGGAATTGGCGCGCTCTATTGATTCTCTTGCCCCTGTTGAAAAATCAAGTGTTAGTCTTGCCCTCCCCAAGGAGACATTGTTTGTCTCCGAAGAAGTCCCCCCTTCAGCATCGGTTATGGTGCAATTGCATGAAGATCGGAAACTCACCTCTAAGCAGATTCGAGGAATTAAAAAACTTATAGCCGCTGCTGTACCGAAACTCAAGCCGGAGAATGTGACGTTGATCGATTCCGAGGGGAACAGTTTAGGGGATAGTGATGCAGAGGCTATGATGGGGGAACTTTCCCAAATGCAGCAGCAGTATAAAACCAAAGAAGAGAAGAAGCAAGAAGAGAAAATAATTAATGTTCTTGCCCCTTTTATTGGAGGGAAAGATCGTGTCGTTGCTAAGGTGACCATCGAATACGATTTTTCGGAACAAAGCTCGACTTCAGAGAAATTTGACCCTGAAAATGTGGTACGAAGCGAACAAACGAGTGAAGAAAAACATGAAGGACCTACCCCTGTGGCTGTGGGGGGAGTTCCCGGAGCCGTTTCGAATATTGGACCGGTTCCTGAGCTAAACAGTTCGGGGACAGGTGAAAAATCGGAAAAAACAACGGGGACGACCAACTTTGAAATTTCCAAAACCGTTTCTACGACCAAAATGGAGTTTGCACGAATTAAGCGAATAACGGCAGCAGTAGTCGTTGATGGAAAATATGAGCCCAAAAAAGGGGCCAATGGTGAGACGAGCGAGGAAGTAGAATTTGTTGCACTGGATCAAACGCAAGTGGATGCCATCACCTCATTGGTCAAACAGTCGATCGGTGTGGATGATGCTCGTGGTGATCTCGTTACGGTACGTAATTTTGAATTTCAAGGGACGAAAGGTTCTCTGGAACCCAAAACGACAGCTTCTAAAACCTCTGAGTTTTTTACTACCTATATTGCCCCATTTATGCCGATTCTCAAGTATATTCTTGTTAGTATTATATTATTTATAGCCTACAAAAAATTGATTCTCCCGTTTGCCGATCGAATGTTAGAGTTCACCCGAGATGAGGAAGAATTTGAAAAGCCAATATTAGAATTGGGTGGCGAAGAGGATGAAGATTTGGTCGAAAAAGTGCAACAAATGCGTAAAAAAGTTGAAAATCAGCTGGGTATTGGGGATAACTTTAATGAAGATGAATTAAAGTACGATGTTTTATTGGAAAAAATTCGTGATATTATTGAAGATCGTCCAGAGGAAATTGCGTCACTAATCCAAGCATTGATTAATGAAGAAGCAGTACCAGTAGTACGCGGGCAATAAGAGTAAAAGGGGGCATTATGACATTGACACAACCACAGCAGGCTCATTTTGATGAGATGAGTATGTCGGAGAAAATAGCGATATTATTGATTCAATTGGGGGAGGATTCAACGGCACAAATTTTCGCGCGGATGAACATAGAGTCAATTACAGAAATTTCCAAATATATTGCGGGAAACAGTTCCATTGAAAAAATCATTGGTGCAGCCGTATTGGAAGAGTTTTATGCCATTATCCAATCGAATCAATACCTCACTAACGGTGGGTTAGAATATGCACGTGAAATTTTGTACAAAGCTCTGGGACCTGAGGAAGCCAAAAAAATATTGGAACGTCTCTCTAAAACAATGAAGGGGGCTCAAAATTTTGCCTATCTTTCCAAAATCAAACCACAACAGCTTGCTGACTTTATCTCTACGGAACATCCTCAAACAATTGCCCTTATTTTAGCCCATATGGATCCTTCTGCCGCCGCAGAAACACTTTATATTTTCCCACAGGATTTACGTGGAGAAGTCGTTATACGTATGGCGAAACTGGGAGATATTTCACCGGCAATTATCAAGCGGGTGAGTGCTGTTCTTGAATCAAAACTCGAATCATTGGCAACCTACAAAGTCGAAGTGGGCGGACCGCGTGCTGTGGCAGATGTCTTTAACCGTTTGGGTGCAAAAGTATCCAAAGAGACATTGAGTCAGATCGAACAGCTTGATCAAGAACTTGCGGCATCGATCAAAGAGATGATGTTTACGTTTGAGGATATTGCTAATCTTGATGTGAACAGTGTCCGTGAAATTCTTAAAGCAGTTGACAAAAATGATCTTATGTTGGCACTTAAAAGCTCTCCTGAGGAACTCAAAGAGAAGTTCTATTCATGTATGTCACAGCGGGCAAAAGATACCTTCGTCGAAGAGTTACAGTTCTTGGGTGCCGTTAAAATGAAAGAGGTAGAGACCGCACAGCGTAAAATTGTTGATGCGGTTCAAGCGTTAGCAGAGCAGGGTGTCTTAGAGTTGGGGGCATCTGAAGAGATGATTGACTAAAGCATTATGGCGGAAGATGTTGTGATTACCAAAGATAATCTCTCCGCACACTCTGTGGGAAAATATCAGTTTAAAATTCTTTCAGGGATGGTGGGTGCAACGGTTCATGAAGCAAATGAAGAATTGGAATCGCAACAGCCACCGAAACGGCGTGAACAAGATAGAGTACCTCAGAGTGTCAATAGCTCCTCTAAAGATGAATTAATAGAATCACTTCTTAAAAAAGCGGACGATATGAGTTCTAATGTTATCAAAATGCAAATGCGCCTCGAGACTCTTCAAGAAGAGCATGCAATTGCATTGGAAGCGGCGAAGAAAGCGAGTTATACGGAGGGATTTAATGGAGGTATTGCTCAAGAACAATCTCAAAATACCTTTCGTATTACGCAATCAAATGAACAGTTTTCTACCTCGGTTAAAACACTAGAGGAGAGTGCTGCACAATTTACTACTGCATTGGTCTCAATACAAAAAGAATTAACCTATACCGCCCTTGATATTGCTAAAGAGGTTATCGCGGTTGAGACACAGGAAAACAGTGGTAAAATTGCCGCTAAATTGTCCGAAGTTTTGATTGAAGAACTGAGTGAAGCTTCGAAAATAACGTTGAGAGTTAATCCTGCCGATCATGGAATCATCTCTGAAAAAGTGGGATCACTTAAGCATGTTGAGGTACTCTCCGATCGTGCCATTAGCCTTGGCGGTGTTGTTGCTATTAGCGATGTTGGAAATATTGACTCACAAATTAAAAAACGGTTTGAACGGTTAAAGCGATCGTTATTACTGGAATCCTAAATTTAGGTTACATAATGGATATTAAAAATTACACCCTTAGTGAATTAGAAGCCCTTTCAGGGAGCATTCGTGATCGTATTTTGGAGGTTGTCAGTCGTAATGGTGGGCATCTTAGTTCGACCCTTGGAGCAACCGATATTATTGTTGCGATGCACAAAGTTTTCGATAGCACAAAAGACCCTTTTATTTTTGACGTATCCCATCAAGCGTATGCCCATAAACTATTGACCGATCGTTGGGAATCTTTTGAATCACTTCGCCAGTTCGGGGGGATGAGTGGCTATACCAAACCGGATGAATCGCCCAGTGATTATTTTGTCTCAGGGCACAGTTCTACCTCCATTTCGTTGGGAGTAGGAGCAGCAAAAGCAATTGCCCTTAAAAATGAGGAGGCAAGTCGTGTTCCCGTTGTCCTTATAGGGGATGGGGCGATGTCGGCTGGGATGGTGTACGAAGCCCTTAATGAGCTAGGGGATCGTAAATATCCGATGGTGATTATTCTCAACGATAACGAAATGAGTATTGCCAAACCTATCGGGGCGATTAGTCGGATGCTCAGCTCCGCCATGGCAAGCCCTTTTTATCAGCGGTTTAAAAAGAAAACGGAGCAGTTCGTTGATAATTTCGGTGAGGGGGCCCATTATCTCGCCAAACGGTTCGAAGAATCATTCAAACTCATTACTCCCGGTATACTGTTCGAAGAGATGGGAATTGAATACATTGGCCCTGTTGATGGGCACGATCTTAAATCACTTATTGATATTTTGACTCTTGCTAAAAATATGGGGAAACCCGTCATTGTACATGTCCAAACGATTAAGGGGAAAGGGTATGAGATTGCCGAAGGAAAACACGAGAAGTGGCACGGTGTCTCCCCATTTGATCTAAGAAGCGGTGTTGCTAACAGTAAAAGCAGTGTCAAAACTGCAACCCAAATTTATGCCGAAGCACTGCTTCATCAGGCGGATCATAATGATAAAATTGTGGGGGTTACGGCAGCGATGCCAAGCGGTACAGGTTTGAGTGCATTAATGGAGAAATACCCCGACCGTTTTTGGGATGTAGCGATTGCGGAACAACACGCCGTGACCTCCATGGCAGCCTTGGCAAAAGAGGGGTTTAAACCGTTTTGTACGATTTATTCGACCTTTTTGCAGCGTGGATTTGATCAAGTGATTCATGATGTTTGCTTGATGGATCTCCCCGTTGTCTTTGCCCTTGATCGGGCAGGGATTGTCGGTGAAGATGGTGAAACTCATCAAGGGGTATTTGATATTAGTTTCTTACGATTGATCCCCAATATGATCGTCTGTGCTCCACGCGATGAAAAATCGTTTCATCAGATTGTTGCATTTGCCGCTCATATCAATCATCCGTGTACAATCCGTTATCCGCGTGGTGCTTTTTTGAACCATGATCTTCCTGAATCGACCCCTTTTCAGGAGGGAAAATCGCAGCTTTTGATCTCAAATAGCAGTAATAGACTCTTCATTGGGTATGGAAATGGGGTAGGACGTGCGGCGCAAACGATGAAATTTTTAGAGGATAAACCGTCGTTACTTGATTTGCGTTTTGTGAAACCGTTGGATAGTGAGATGTTGCACTTGATGGCAGCCAAACATAAAAAATGGTTCATTTTTAGTGACTCATCACGAATGGGTGGGGTTGGGAGTGCTCTCCTTGAGTGGTTGTGTGAAGCAAAGATTATGGATGTACAGGTGGTAAGTTTCGAGTATGGGGATGAATTTATCAAACATGGGAATACACGTCTTGTCGAAGAGTCTCTTGGGCTTTTACCACAGCAACTCGCTAAACGGGTTTTAGAATAATGTTTACCCCTGTTATTAAAACATCAACCAATGTAATGGAGGATTTACTCTTAGCTGCGAGCGATAGAGGTATTCTCACCGAAAGTGTCGATTTTGATCTCCTCTCCTACGAGACCCTTTATAAAGGGACAGAGGATGAAGAGTGGCACCAAATGGAAGGGACTGATCTCTTAGAGTGCACTACCGAAAATGAGATCCGCTCCCTCACTTTTTTACTTCGGCAGGAGTACCAGATCCGTATTCGAGAGGCTCAGCCTCACCCTTATCTTGATCTGCGTTTTTCTATTGCAACCGATAAATATAAGAGTAAAGTGGTCATCGTTATTGATCCAAAATCTAAAATTCCTCTTAAAAAAGGAGTTCAGGAGTGGATAAAAGAGGCTATCGTCCGTAAACAGCTTCAATATGGATTATTGATAGGACTTTATAATCAAAATCTTGATCGTGAAATTAATCGACTTCTCCTTAAAATTCAAAAAACAGGTCCCTTGAGCGAAAGCTATCGTTTTCAAATGGGTGAATTTTTCCCTCCTATTCTTCCGACGAACGATTCTATTATTCTCCATTATAAAAAGGATAAAGAGACGAAAAGCCTTATAGATGGGGTACAGCCAGATGATTTGATACTGGAATATATTTTTCCAAAAAATGGACGAGACGGACGGGGATGTGATGGAAATTTTATTAGTGTCCCTGAGCCAAATCGTAAGTATGCTGGAGCTATTGTTATCGATAAAAATACTATTACCTCCACACAAGATGAACATAGTATCCGTTTTTATGCCAAGGTCTCTGGTTTTGTAGAGCGTAAAAATGGGACATTCATGATTTCTCAAGTTCTCAAAATTGAGTCAGCAGATTTCAAACATACAGGTTCTATTGAAACAGGATTTGATAAAGATATTTCTTTAGAAATAAAACAAAAATTATCCGATAAAGATGCAGTAGGATCGGGTGTGCATATTGATGTCCAAAGGCTTGATATTGAAGGTACGGTTGGGAGCAATACCAAGATTCAGGCATGTGAAGTTAATATTGGTTCTCAAACCCACAAGCGTTCTCAACTTAATATTAGTGAGGTTGCGAATATCCATCTTCATCGTGGTAATCTCAAAGCCAAAGAGGCGAATATTGATATTTTAGAGGCAGGAAAAATCGAAGCAGATGTAATCCATATCAAACAAATGGTAGGAGGGGAAGTTATCGCGCGACAAATTTTTATCGATATTCTCTATTCCAACGCCCGTATCACTGCTTCTGAATCGATTGTTATTGAGAAGATCGAGGGGGAGGGAAACAAGCTTATTATTGATCCTCACGCTATTGAAGCATATCATGAATCCATTGCTACGCTTGAGGCGGATATCCGTGTTAAATCATCACGTATTAAAGAACAACAGAAAGAACTTTTGACCCGTCAACTCTCATTCAAAGATAAAAACAGCCGTATCAAGATTATGCAAAAGCGGATTATTGATGCCAAAAAAAGTGGTACTGAACCTATGAAAGCTGACGTGGTACGGATACAACAGTTTAGAATAGAAGCTGAATCCCTCAAAACGTTCTCTGAAAAACTCAATGAAGCCGAATTGGAGCTTCAGACGTACCAAGAAAATCTTGATAAACTTTATGATGCTGATCTTCATGCCGTGATTACCCATAATGGTCTCTATAATGGGAAAAATAGAGTTGTTTTTCTCGATCCAAAAACCCATCAGGAGTATGGTGTCACCCCCACTGGAAAAGTGACCCATATCCGTTTGCGCAAAGAAGGTGATGTGAAAAAGGTTCTATTGGAGAGGTAAAAGATCAAGCAGATTTGAGAACGATCACCCCCGCAATACGTCCTGTATGTTGCGCATCGGCGCGATAGGAGAAGTAGGTTTCATGATGGCATGAGGTACAGGTATCGATAATCTCAATATGCTCTTGTTTTACCCCTACAGTCTCTATCTGAGCTAGTAGAATCGTATTAACATTCAAAAATACTTTCTCTTCTGCACGTCGCAGTGCATCCTTATACCCTTTCTCGATCACATCCTTGGCAATGGTCTCATTTACTTCATAGCAACATCCGTGTATCGAGGGCCCTAAAAGAACGAGTATCTCATCGGGTATTGTCCCATACTCTTTGGTCATGACGTGCAGTGTTTTTGGGAGAATTTTATTCAACGCCCCAGCACGCCCTGCATGGACAGCTCCTATGGCATTATGGCGTGGGTCATAGAGGAGAATCGGGGTACAATCGGCACTCATTACCATAAGGGGGGTATTGGGACGGTTTGTGATGAGGGCATCGCATTGGGGCGGTGTCGTGAAGTTCATGGTCTCATCCACAACGACAATACGATCCGAGTGAATTTGCGACATAAAAACGAGTGTTTCTACATCATACCCTAATTTTTTCGAGAGTAAAAGATGATTGTGTTTCACATCGGCAGCATTGTCCCCTACATGAAATGCAAGGTTGGCATTTGAATAGGGTATTCGCGACACCCCACCGTGACGGGTTGTGAAAGAAGCCGTGACCTCAGGATATAAGGATAAAAGAGAGGGGGAAAGTATTTTCATTCAGTAAGTATATCGTGAGACACTTTTAGGTGGGTTTAATCAATTTTCGATTATTCTTCCACTCCACATTAATTGATCGGGGCGTAGCGCAGTTTGGCTAGCGCACTACATTGGGGTTGTAGAGGTCGCCTGTTCGAGTCAGGTCGCTCCGACCATGTGGAAACACCTATATATCGACCTTTTCCCCTTCTTTAAATTTTCATCATTTTAGGAACTTTCACGAAACTTTCACAAAAGATATCCATTTCAATATTGATTTTCAAATGATCGTCTTTGATAAATCCTGCATAATTTGACATTAATGTTTCAATAGAACTATGACCAACAATTTTTGCAACTGTTAGAAGTTTATATTGATTACTGTTTAGCATAGCCGTAATGAACGAGTGACGTGTATAGTAAATTTTACGATACTCTATGTCCAAATCCTTTAACAGTTTATGCCATTTTCGTTTTCTAAATACACTTATGTCACTAATAAAATGACCTTCATAATCAAAAAGATAAAGTGATTTGCTCCGTTTTATCTGATCTTCGATAAATGGACGGACTCTTTCAAACATCGGTATCGTTCGGATACTTCCATGAGTCTTTGGGGTGGTAACTTTCCCCTTAGAAACACTTCGTTTGATTGAGATAGTATCTTCGGTGATATCTTGGTGCATAAGACCGAGAATTTCTCCTGATCGCATCCCTGTGTAAAATGCAATACCGAGATAATTTTTTAATGCACCTTCTGCCGATTCGATTATGATCTGTACTTCTTCATTTGAAAAAGGCTTAACTTCAATTTTTTCAGTCCGTTTGAACTGAATACCGACTGTTACATTCGTCTTGACCATTTCATCATCTAAAGCGACATCCAACACACCTTTGATTGTTGAAAGATAGAGTCTCTTTGAAGTCTCCTTGATCATGAGTGTGTTAAGATATCTTTTGACATCGAGACGTGTAATTTCATCAACTTTTTTATCCCCGAAATATTCTATGACTTTTAAACGAGTTGAGCGTTTCATGTCATAAGATTTTTCATCCTCTTTCATTTTCATATACTCATCTGCATAATCACGAAATTTTTTGGTTTGTTGCTGACGTCGGAAACATCCGGAAAGCGCGTCGGTGAACATTCGGAAGGTGCGACGGAAATGATTCGGAAGGCTCAACGGTGAGTATTCGGAAGAAACGCTAAAAATTCCGACGCGATTTAGCGGTGGGAAATCGTCTC
>JAPLGM010000027.1 GCA_026390165.1 Campylobacterales bacterium | reverse complement strand
TTGCTCGATCGACGCAGAGGTTTGGGTCAAAGCGGAGAAGGTTTGGCTGGCACCCGAAGAGACCTGCGACGTTGTTGCGAGAATCTCCGCCGTAGCACTGTTGAGGGCAAAGGTCCCCTCTTTTAGATCCACCATAATCGCGTTGAGATTCGTAACCATATTTTCCAGCGCTTCCCCTAAAACATCATTCTCTGAGCGTTTTGTAACGGCAACGGTAAAATTTCCCTTTCCAATCTGATGGGCAATGTTGGCAATATCACTTAGACTGTTGATCATCTCTTTGAATGCCTCTGCCATTTGACCGATTTCGTCACGACCCTCCACTTCGATGTGCACATCGGTCTCCCCTTTGCTGATCTTTAGTGCGGCTTCTTTAATCATTGTAATAGGGGTGATGATCATTTTGATGATAAAAATGACGATGATAACGGCTAAAAAGAGGGCGATTGCCGTCCCTAAAATAATAATCTTATTTGTCATGCCCGTTACGGCGTCGGCATCTTTGACCCGAATATCGAGAAGTACTTTTTCCCGTGTATCGAATAGTTGCATCTGTGCACGAAACGCATCAAAATACTGTTTCCCCTTTCGTTCTCCGACTAATTTGCCCATGATGTCGTTGGCATGCGGTGAATTGACCAAATCTTTGCGCTTTTGGATGTATTGATCAGAAATACCCTTCCAACTATTGATTGTTTTTTCTGCTTCTACAAGGGCGTTAAAAGACTCTTTATCCGTAGTGATCTGTTTTAAATCTCTAAATAAACCCTGATACGCTTGGCTCCCTTGGGTATACGGTTCCAAATAGGTATCATTGCCCGTCAGGAGATAACCTCGCTCACCCGCTTGCATATTCAAAGCAGCTTTTTCAATGCTACTCCCCATTTCCGTTACCTGATGCGTATGCGACACCTGATCATAACTCTCAACAACTCCGTTAAAGTTAATCAATCCAATAACGTTGACCAGTCCTACAAAGAGAAGAGGCAATAGCCCCCCTCCCAATATTTTTTGTTTCAAACTCAAGCTATTTAACATTTTCTCCCCCTTTATATGAAGTCACAACTTCTTGATATACCCTCATTGCCGAATCACCAAGCAACTTTTTACCGTTTAGCACAACAACATCCCCATTATTCAAAATTCTTCCCCTGTATGGCATCTAGCATGGTGAGCAAATCGGACGCCCTCATCCCATCGGACAGCTCCACCTCCTCTTGCGCCTCCATCCGTTGAAGGGCTACTTTTGCATTGTTAATATGTTTTATTGCAGCCTCAAATTTTCCCTCTTTTTTCAGAATATTTCCAAGGACGATATGCGCCATGACCAGAGAACCATCAAGATAAAGAGCGCGCCTCAACGAGACTTTTGCCCCCTCTTTATCCCCCGATTCAACCATTTTAAGGGCATTATGATAATAGGTGTATTGCGTATTATCCGTTATAAGTGTCTCATCTCTTTGCGCTGCTTGCAGTACAGGGGTGATGACCTCTTCATAAAGGTACGATTCATCTTTCTCGTCGGAAATGGCAATGGCAGACAAAGGTGGCTTTGAAACCTTTTGGATGATATAGTCACCATTCAGACATTGCGAGTGGGGAAAATCAAATATCCCCATACTGTATTCCGTCGCCGTCGTAGCAAGCCATCCCCCCTCTTTGATGACAGAAAAAAGTCTCTCTACTGCCTCTTTGGCTTTTTGGAGTTCAAAATATATCAAAACATTGTTCAGAAGAATCAGATCAAATCCTCTTCCATCCGACGGTAAGCAAGCTGAGGGGTCACTCATGATATTGTGATATTTAAAGTGAACCATTTTTTTAATTTTCGGATGAAGCTCATAGCTCTCCTGAAGCGGTTTAAAATAACGCATATAGCTCTCTGGGATTTTTCGCAATGAGTATTGGTTAAAAACCCCTTCTTTCGCACTCCCAAGCGCATATGGATTGACATCGGTTCCCAGCAAATAAAGGTTCCAAGTCTCAATATACGGGATCATTCTTTGCAGCAGCATCGCGACAGAATAGAGCTCTTCTCCACGGCTGCACCCTACGGACCAAATCGCCAAACGGCGTTCATTCTTCTCCCTAATCTGAGGGATAATATGGTGTTCGAGTTGATCAAAAAAATGCGTATCCCTGAAAAAATAACTCTCCCCTACACTGAACTCACGAGCAAAAGCCTGTATAACAGCGGTATTGCTCTGATGATTCTCAATAAATTCAAGGCAAGAATCCGCCTCTGTACATTCCAGCTCTTTAAAAACGTGGCTTATTTTTGACTCAAAACTTTGGGTGTCCATCTCAATCTTCCACCCCAAATTTTGATATAAAAATGTTTTTATCTTCTGACTCATGACCATCGTAATGGCACCTTTAAGCGTTGACATGATCAAGCTCCACCCTTATTGCAACAATATTACATTATTATACACTTAAAAGAAGTATACACTTTTTCAGTAAATAGCAAGCAAAACTATTTTTTCACTGAAAAAGATAGCTCAACCACTTTGCGTAAGGTGACTACGTTATTCAGCCAGTTCGGTAAAATCTTCTTTTCCGACACCGCATACGGGACATACCCAATCCTCAGGTATATCTTCAAATGCGGTTCCGGGTTCAATACCGCTATCAAGGTCACCTATTTGAGGATCATAAATGTAGCCGCAAACATTGCATTCGTATTTTTTCATCTTCTACTCCTTATTAAATATATTTGTCCATTTCTTCATTCAGCCGCTTATAATCAACCACATGTGAGTACAACGGAATATCTCCACTTTGACTTTCATCCCGAAGAGCATCTTCCAAAACAGCTTTTTGTGGACTTTTGTAAAGTACTCCGATCGCAAACGGATGGCTTTCCAGCGATTTTTCAAACGCTTTGACCTTATCCTCCGGATTATAGTCATTTTGCAGAACGTAAACATTCTCTTTGAACCATTTGAAGGTATTGGTTTTATTAAACGTAACGCACGGCTGAAAAATATCGATCAGAACATACCCCTTATGAGCAATGGCAATTTTGAGCATCTCTTTGCAGTGTTCTTTGTTCCCAGAAAATGTTCGGATAACGAGCGACGCATCGAGCGATATTGCCGTAGCGATCGGATTAAACGGTTCTACATGAACCCCTTGTGTTTGTACGGGTGTCTTAAACCCCCTCTGAGACGTCGGGGAGGCCTGCCCTTTGGTGAGACCGTAAACCATATTATTATGGACGATATTAATGATGCCGGCGTTTCTTCGAATGGCGGAGATAAAATGGTTTCCCCCTTCCCCGTACATATCGCCATCCCCCCCTTCAGCAATCACCGTTAGAGAAGGGTTGGAAACTTTCACCCCTTGCGCGACGGGCAATGCTCTGCCGTGGAGTCCATTAAACATATGAATATGCATGTATTGGGGTGTTTTTGCCGCCTGTCCTATCCCTGAAACCACTACGCTTTGAAGCGGGTCAAGTCCCATCTCATCCAACGCCTCTTTTAACTGCGAAAGGATAGAAAAATTTCCGCATCCCGGACACCAAGCGTTATCCTCTACGATTCTATCAAACCGTGTACTCATCGGATCTCCTTTATCAGCACTGAGAGTTTTCCCACCAGTTCATCGACAAAAAAGCTCAGCCCGTCGGATTTTAATATCTGGTGCTGCACTGAAATTCCGTGCAGTCGTAAAAGTTTTGCGAACTGCCCCGTGGCATTGTTTTCGACCACGATAATCTGTTTCGCTTTTTGAAGCGGTGCAAGCTGCGATTCGCTAAGAGGGTAAACCCACGAGAAATGGATGGACGTGAGCCTCTCATCCGCTATCCTCTCAACCGCCTCCTTGATAATATGTTTCGTACTTCCCCATCCGATAACGGCAATCTCCCCCGTTCCTTCAACTTCGGGGAGAATAGCTTCTTTCTCTATTAAAATACGCTTACTGAGTCGTTTACCGTTTTGCTCGTTCCGCACAGACATACTTTCGGTGATCAACCCCTCCTGTGTATGTTCATCCGAATCGACCAGTACTAGCCCCTCACCGTATCCCGGAATTCCTCGCGGGCTGATCCCCTCCTCAGTGAGAAGATACCGTTTATACTCCGAATCGGTTTTGACCACATGAGCGATAGGTTGTTTCTCTTCGAGTTCAAATCTATCGACATGAAAATAGCTGTCTGCCAAATATTGATCGCTCATGAGTATCACCGGAATCTGATAAGCATCAGCGAGTTCAAACGCCTCACGTGCAAGATCAAAACACTCTTTCGGATCTCCTGGAGCCAGTACGATCCGAGGAAATTCTCCATGGCCGATATAGATGGCCAGTTCCAAATCCCCCTGCTCCGTCCGCGTGGGAAGTCCGGTAGCTGGGCCGGGACGTTGCGCCAAATAAACAACCATCGGCGTCTCCGTTATCCCCGAGAGACTCATCCCCTCCCCCATTAGAGAAAATCCGCCGCCACTCGTCGTTGTGATCGCCCGTCCGCCGCTGTACCAAACCCCTAATCCCATTTGAAATGCCGCGATTTCATCTTCGGCCTGCTCGACACAAACACCGAAATTTCGGCTCTGTTTCGCCAAAAAGGTCAACACTCCCGTCGATGGGCTCATCGGATAGCTGGAGATAAAATTGCACCCAGCGGCAATCGCGCCGAATCCGACCCCCTCCGTACCGCTCAAAAATAAATCGTTCTTCTCCTTCATCGACGGGTTCGGTGTGATACAGTATCGGCAGTTCCCATTCTCACGTGCCAGATCTACTCCAATCTCCAATGCTTTGAGATTCACCTCAAGCAATTCATCACGGTACAACTCCCCGACAATCTCCTTCAACACCTCACCATCACACCCCAGCAATCCAAATACGAGCGCTGCGGCAATAGTATTGGAGACGATGGGATTGCCTAGCTCTTTCGCCAAACTCTCCAAATCATAATCATACCGTATGCAATCGCACTCGAAATCCCCTTTTTTGGCGAGGACAAACGTCTCTTTATCTATCCGTTCCTGCGCATGAAAAAAGGCATTAGCATCGAGTGGGACAAAAATATCGACCTTGAAATCGGGTGCATTGACGGGCTTATCGGAGATCCGTATCAACGTCGTATTACTCCCCCCACGAACTCTGGACATAAACTCTTTGGTCGAAAACGTATAAAATCCGGAGCGCTTAAAGCCTTTGGTCAAAAGGGTTTCGATACTCGCTATCCCCTGCCCCGCTTTTCCCCCGATCAATATCGAAACCGAATCTCTCATTCTCTCGCCCCCCAGGTGATTTTTCCGCCGTAATAACCGACGATTGTGACCGAAATAACCGTAATAAATATAATGCCGTGGTATATCAAACCGTCCATTCCAACACTAAAAGGAACATTGGAGTCCATTAGTTTCTGAGTCAACGGTACAAATCCAATAAAAAGGGTAAAAAGTGCCCCGATCAGTTTGATTACAAACGGTTTGGATGTTGAAAAATCGTAATTGATCCACCAACTAAAAACTCCTGCGATCAAAGCGACAAATCCCATCACTGTAGCAATAAGAAACGATAAAAAAACCGCTGCTGCATATTCAGTAGAAGGATTTACCAAAAATAAAATATCTGCAAATCCACTGAAATAATGGAGCGCAATCGGGAAATGGACAACTGCGGGATGAGGATGATATTTAGCATACCATTGCCGGTAATGCTCTTTTTTTTTCTTATCTTTATCGAGTGAGGCTTCATTTGGTGAAACAATCAGTACCCCGATTTGAGGACAGTTTTGAAAAACTTCATCGCCGTGCGGCGCATCCGCAAGTTCAGCGGTAAGATCATGCCCTGCAAAATGTTGTTTAAAATGGGTACCATTTTTCCAAAACTTCGACGAGCTGACATCGTATACTTTCCCTTTAAAAGCGACATAAGCAGCTTGTTCGTCATTCCCATTATATTTTTTGAGTTCTTCTTCGGTAAATTCTATCATGACATCCTGCTTAGATATTCTATATACACCTGATCATCCCTCACACGCTCTTAAATTTTCATACTTAAGAATTTTTATTTAATAATATTCTGAACCATTGCTAAAATAGGATTATAGTTCATATTAATTTTGTAATATTTTATTTTTATATGTTAATATCATAACAGAGTAAAATCCAAAAGATATTGCACTAAGCAAATTAGAACTACTAAGGCTGATCGAACCGATCTAAATTCATCACCTTGGTCCAAGCAGCGACAAAATCATCTATAAAGCGCTTTTGAGCGTCTGCACTTCCATAAACTTCAGCCAGAGCACGCAGCTGAGAGTTTGAACCAAAAATAAGATCGACTCGTGTGGCTGTCCACTTGAGTTCACCGCTGGCGCGATCACTCCCCTCAAACAGATCTTTATTGTCCGAAACTGCCTTCCATGCCGTCCCCATATCAAGTAAATTTACAAAGAAGTCATTCGTTAAAGATTCTGGTTGTTTGGTGAAGACACCATACGGGCTCTGAGCTACGTTGATATTCAAAACGCGCATACCGCCGAGTAGAACTGTCATCTCTGGCGCAGTAAGAGTTAACAGTTGTGCACGATCAACCAATAGCTCTTCTGCCGAGACAGAGTATTTACTCTTCTCGTAGTTACGGAAACCATCTGCAACCGGTTCGAGGACAGCAAAAGATAATGGATCGGTTTGTTCCTGTGAAGCGTCCATGCGCCCCGGCGTAAAGGGAACACTCACCTCATGGCCGCCATTTCTTGCCGCCTGCTCAACACCTGCACAACCCGCTAAAACGATCAGATCAGCAAGTGAGACTTTTTTGCCTCCAGCGTGAGCATCGTTAAACTCGCTTTGAATACCTTCAAGTGTGGCAAGTACTTTTGAGAGTTGATTAGGCTCATTTACTTCCCAATCCTTCTGCGGTGCCAAACGAATACGTGCACCGTTAGCACCGCCACGCTTGTCAGAACCACGAAAGGTAGAAGCCGAGGCCCATGCTGTTGCAACCAGTTCACGCACTGTAAGTCCGGACTCAAGGATCTTATTCTTCAGTGTGCCAATATCTTTATCATCGATCAGTTCATGATCCACGGCAGGAATCGAGTCCTGCCAGATAAGCTCCTCTTTTGGAATTTCCGGACCTAGATAGCGGGAGCGTGGACCTAAATCACGGTGAGTCAGTTTAAACCATGCCTTAGCAAAGGCTTTTTGAAACTCATCCGGATTTTCAAAAAAACGTCTTGCAATCTTTTCGTATGCCGGATCAAAACGGAGAGAAAGGTCGGTCGTCAGCATTGTTGGCGCGTGGCGCTTTGACGGATCGTGAGCATCCGGTATCGAAGCTGCACCTGCACCGTTTTTGGGTGTCCATTGATGCGCACCCGCAGGGCTCTTTGTTAGTTCCCAATCATAACCAAAGAGGTTCCATAAAAAATTACTACTCCATTTCGTCGGCGTGGAGGTCCATGTGACTTCCAGACCGCTTGAGATTGTATCCGCACCTTTACCTGTGCCAAAACTGCTTTTCCAGCCCAATCCCTGCTCCTCAATACCAGCCGCTTCAGGCTCAGGACCTACATGTGAAGCACTACTTGCACCATGAGTTTTTCCGAAGCTGTGACCACCGGCGATCAGGGCAACTGTTTCTTCATCATTCATCGCCATACGGGCAAAAGTCTCTCGGATATCCTTGGCTGCTGCTAGGGGATCTGGTACACCGTTTGGCCCTTCAGGATTTACATAGATGAGCCCCATTTGGACTGCTGCAAGAGGGTTTTCTAACTTCTCATGGTCGCCAGAGTAACGATTATCATCCAGCCATTTATTTTCTGCACCCCAATAGATATCTTTTTCCGGTTCCCATATATCTTCTCGTCCTCCGCCAAAGCCATAGGTCTTAAATCCCATTGATTCTAACGCGACGTTACCCGCAAGAATCATCAGATCAGCCCACGAGATCTTCTGACCATATTTTTGCTTGACGGGCCAGATCAGCCTGCGTGCTTTATCAAGATTGACATTGTCTGGCCAGCTATTAAGAGGTGCGAAACGTTGATTCCCATTTCCACCCCCCCCTCGACCATCACCAGTTCGGTAGGTACCAGCACTGTGCCATGCCATACGAATAAAAAACGGACCGTAGTGGCCAAAGTCTGCTGGCCACCACTCCTGCGAATCGGTCATTACTGCAATAAGGTCTTCTTTCACCGCTTTTAGATCAAGCGTTTTGAATGCTTCTGCGTAATTGAAATCTTTGCCCAAAGGATTGGACAAAGAAGAGTGTTGGTGTAAGATATCGAGGTTTAATTGGTTTGGCCACCAATCTTGGTTAGACGTACCGCCACCTGAAGTGTTCTTTATAAATTTATTATCAAACATACCATTCTCCTCGGAAGGTTTTAAATTTGATGGAGAGATGTCGCTTTAGGCACCTAAACCACAATTTCATGTGTACCCTCACAAAAATATTAGTTCATTGTATGACGTATAAACTTAAATAATTATTTCTGCTTATAATAAACTAACTTTAATTTAACACAAAATACATTATTATCACTATTTTTATTTATGGATTCGAAGGATTTACTTATGTGGCTACTCACAAGCTGTAATTTGACATTCGATATTGAAGTACCGACCCCTTTTGTCCTTATGCTTCGACCACAAAGTGGAGTACAGCAATGGATCGCTTTCGAGGAATATCGAATTGAGCCTAGTGTTCCTGTATTCGAATTCATTGATCATTACGGTAACTTTTGTCAGCGACTTATTGCACCGCCGGGACATTTTGCTCTATTTACGACCGCAGAAGTGAAGACATCCGATTACGTAGACCAAGCACCGGGTGCCAAATTCGTCGAGATCCAAAACCTCCCCGACAATGTCCTAAGCTTCTTGTTGCCCAGTCGTTACTGTGAATCCGATACCTTTAGTCAGATGGCGAACGAAATTACGGCAGGACAAAAGCTAGGTTATGATCAAGTTACCGCCATAGTAGCATGGTTACGCGCTAGAATCCTTTTTGAACCTAATCGTAACAATATACCGGTCTCAGCAAAAGAGGTCAATAATCGAGGATGGGGAGTTTGTCGTGATCTTTCTCACCTCGGTATCGCGTTGTGCCGCAGTCTCAGTATTCCTGCTCGGATGGTTGTAGGCTACCTTTATGAATTAAAACCGATGGATTTGCATGCTTGGTTCGAAGTATATGTCGGAGATCGCTGGTACGCTTTTGATGCGACACAAGGACAAATGAAAGGCGGATACGTAGCGCTAGGCTATGGCCGTGATGCAGCCGATGTTGCCGTTTATAATCAATTCGGCCCTCCTTTGCAGCCGATATCTCAAATAATACATGTAGAACAAATAAATCGCCAGATCAAGACTCCCCATGCAACACTATAAAATTCTCCATCATACGTATGACAACTATCAAATTAACGGGTAATAAAGAGCGAAGTGATCCTTCTATACTACTACAGCGGTTACCACAGTGCTTTAATACCATAAACGATAAATTGAGCCGCAATCGCACCGACAACCAGCCCCATAATTCTCGTCATGATTTTCAATCCGCTCACACCCAGAACTTTTGTCAAAAAAATGGCATTTCGTAACGTTAAATAGATAATCCAACCGGAGATCATGACAGCGATAAGGAGCAATGCAATTTCTACGACATTAGCACTTTTTGCTTTAAAAATCATGAGGGTAGATATTACACCTGGACCAAATAATATGGGGATTCCGATAGGTATAACAGAAATATTTTCTTTCAGTATTGCCACTTCAGATTCTTCAACTGAGTGAGAGGTTTCGGGAATTTTTCCCTGTACCATTTGAATAGACATCAACAGTAAAACGATCCCACCTATCACCATCACAGAAGAGGATGTAATACCAAAAAGTTCAAAAAAAGCATTCCCTAATAAAATGGTTATCAATGAAGCAAGGACAACGGTCAAGGTAGCTCTTTTACCGATTTCTTCCGCATCTTGTTTGGTGAGATTAGAAGGGGATGAAGAGATCATAATCGCTGCAGCTGCAACGGGATTTAGAATGGTGATCAATCCAACCGAATAATGTAAAAGTGTTTGCAAGTAGCCATAATAATTTATATCCATTCGTTTTTCCTTAATCGTGGCATTAAGTATCTTCCTGCTAATTTTCTGATGATTTGAAAAAAATCACTTAACGCACAAATGTGCTTCGAACATAACGCCTCATATGGCCTCATTACCCTCTTCTACGCTATTTTTATTGATTTACGTCACTACAAATAATAGATGAGTATGTTATCATTTAAAATAGCTTAGAAAAGGGGGGATTACTTTTATGTTGGAACAACTCAATTTTTTCAAAGGATGTGATCCGCAAAAACTTTCCCCCTTATGTGCCAATACAAAAATTAAACACTATGAGGCATCCGATATATTAGTCTATGAAGATGATGATATTAATCGTATTTATTTTCTCCTTGAAGGGGAAGTAAAATTTTATAAAGTGGATCGATTTGATAATGAAGTTTTTCTCTACACCTTAAAAGATCAAGCCTTACTTACCACTATCGGTTCACTCGATTGTGATCGTATCAGTTGTTTTAGCAATGTTGAGTTTCTTTCCCCAAGTCGTGTTATGTCATGTGATTTGACAGTCTTTAATGAGGTTGTAAAAAGCGATACTACCTTACTGATTCGACTGGTTAATCTCCTCGCCAATCAAAAACAAATGATCGACTGCATGATTACAATGGGGATGGTACATGATGTCACCGCAAAAGTTGCTAAAATGCTGCACGGAAATCTTGATCTTTATAACAGTCTGAAAAAACAAGAAATATCCTATCGCCTTAATATTCAGCCCGCTACCCTTTCACGCGTATTGGCAAAATTTATCCGGAAAGGGATTATCATCGAAGAAGATCACAAAACGCTAATCGTCTCACGAGATAAGTTAGCACACTATTTTACGGAGGGGTTCTAATGCAATCCATATCTACTAAAATTCGTTGGATCGTTCTTATTCTCTCCATCAATCTCATCACCATTATTATGGTCGATATTTGGCTCAATACATCTCAAAAACTCGATGCAAAAGTGATCAATACCGCCGGAAAACAGCGGATGCTCTCCCAGCGTACCGTTTTGGAGCTCCACCGTCTGTTGGTTGATGAAGATGGAGCATTCGAGCGACTTCAGAGTACGCGAGAAGAATTTGATCGTAATTTCAAACAGCTTAGTACGACCAACTCAGACTATCAAGGATTTAAAAACGACAAAATTGACACTACCATGAAGGATGTACATACCCATTGGAAAAAAATGGGGAGATTGATCGATCATTATTTACAAGGGGATCACAATTTGTATGATCTTAAAACCATTTATGAGAATGGGGATCAAACCTTAACTCTGATGGACAAAGCGGTGAACCAATACGAAGAATCGATGATGGAAAAACGGATTCTGGCTCACCGTATTCAAATTGTATTAGCCCTTATTTCCTTTGGAGTCATACTTTATATGGCACGTACAACGTTAGAAATTCAGCGTAATTTTGAAAAATTTTTAGAACATTCAAAAAGTATTAGCGGTAATGAAAGTATTAATAACAACGGCAACGAACTCGATATTGCCTGCTCTCATATTGAATATTTTTTGAATAATGTTGAAGAAGCGCTCCAAAGCGCTACGGATGCAGTAAAAAAAAGTGAAATAGCAACCACTAGTCTTATGAGCACCACACCAGAAGCCGAAGAATTACTAGAACAAAGTGAAGATGTAATGATTCAAGTGAGTGAAGAACTTCATCAAACGTCCATGCGACTCAAAAAACTAAAAAACAACCTCCAAAAAGCGAATGAAATTAGAAATGCTTAAAGGCAGTTCTCTCTCTCCTCTTGACTTAAGTCAAAATCTTTCCCCTTCTATTTTTTTATAATGTTTGAAATGCATCAGTTATTTCATAGCATCAGGAAAACTTAAGGAGTCCATCTTATATGGATGGATTAAAAGTAATTCCATTAAGGAGGCTTTTATGTCATTGGATAGAAGAGAGTTTTTAAAAAGTGCGGCTGCTGCGTCTGCGGCAACGGCAATCGGTATGGCGGTTCCTGCAAGCGTAGAAGCCGCATCAAATCAGGCACAAGCAGGATGGCGTTGGGATAAAGCAGCATGCCGTTTTTGCGGAACCGGTTGCGGAATCATGATGGCGACCAAAGATGACCGTATCGTTGCAGTCAAGGGCGACCCATTAGCTCCCGTTAATCGCGGTCTTAATTGTATCAAAGGGTATTTTAACGCCAAAATCATGTATGGAGCCGACCGCCTTACTCAACCTCTTTTACGGATGAACGACCAAGGTCAGTTTGACAAACACGGTAAATTTAAGCCCGTTAGTTGGCAGCGGGCGTTCGATGAGATGGAAATACATATTAAATCAGCTCTCAAAGAAAAAGGGCCCACCGGTATCGCTATGTTCAGTTCCGGTCAGCAAACCATGATGGAAGGGCTTGCTTCCCTTAAGCTAATGAAAGCGGGATTCCGTACCAACAATATCGATCCAAATGCCCGCCTTTGTATGGCATCGGCCGTTACCGGATTTATGAATGTATTTGGTGCCGATGAGCCATCTGGATGTTATGATGATATCGAACTCGCTGAAACCATTGTTGCATTTGGTTCCAATATGGCAGAGATGCACCCTATTCTCTGGTCACGTGTATCGGACCGCAAACTCAGCAATCCTGATAAAGTACAAGTTGTCGTTCTCTCAACCTATAAACACCGCACAATGGATCTTGCCGACGTCGAGATTATCTTTAAACCTAATACTGATTTAGCTATTTTCAACTATATTGCGCGGGAGATCGTCTACAATCATCCTGAGGCGATAGATTGGGATTTTGTTAATAAAAATATCATATTTGCAACTGGACCTGTCGATATTGGGTATGGATTACGCGAAGATATCCATCATCCTAAATACAAAAAAAGTGAACTCGACACTGCGGCCAAACAAAAGTCAAAAATTCTTAGCGACGATGAAGGGGTAACTCTTGCGTATCTAGGCTACAAAGCGGGTGATACACTTGAAATGAAAAACACTGAAACAGCTAATAAGCATTGGCAAATTTCCTATGAGGAGTTCAAAAAAGGGCTTGCCCCGTACACCTTAGATTATGTGGCACACGTTTCCAAAGGCGATCCCGATGAAAGCATCGAGAGCTTTAAAGTAAAACTCCAAAAAATGGCCGATCTCTATATCGAGAAAAAACGTAAATGTCTTACGTTCTGGACAATGGGATTCAATCAGCATACTCGCGGAACATGGGTCAACGAACAAGCCTATATGGTTCACTTTCTCCTAGGAAAGCAGGCCAAACCCGGTAGCGGTGCGTTCTCCCTCACAGGTCAGCCATCCGCATGCGGAACTGCGCGTGAAGTTGGAACGTTCAGCCACCGATTGCCGGCAGACATGGTCGTCAACAATCCGCAACACAGAGAAATCACCGAAGAAATTTGGCACCTTCCGGCAAAAACGATTAATCCGAAACCAGGATCGCATTTCACCCAGATTCACCGTGACCTCGAAGACGGTAAAGTGAAGTTTGCATGGGTTAGCGTATGTAATCCGTATCAAGATACCGCTAATGCCGAACACTGGATCAAAGCGGCGCGTGAAATGGATAACTTTATTGTTACGTCTGACGCTTATCCGGGAATTTCAGCCAAAGTATCAGATTTGATTTTACCAAGTGCCATGATGTATGAAAAATGGGGCGCGTATGGTAATGCAGAGCGACGCACACAACATTGGCGCCAGCAAGTAACTCCAGTGGGAGATGCAATGTCGGATACCTGGCAGATTGTTGAACTCTCTAAGCGCTTCACACTCAAAGAGGTATGGGGAGCACAAAAGATCCCCGGACTTGAGGGGGGATTGCCGGATGTAATGGCTGCTGCCAAAGCGATGGGATATAAAGAGAGTGATACCCTTTATGATGTTTTATTTGCCAATAAAAAAGCGAAAAGCTACAAATGGCCTGATCCAGTAGGCAAAGGATACCAAAACTCTGAAGTGGAAGGGGATAAACGTAATGTCATCGGAAGTGATGGCAAACCATTTAAAGGGTATGGCTTTTTCCTACAAAAATATCTTTGGGAAGAGTACCGTGAGTTTGGTGCGGGTCGTGGTCATGACTATGGGGATTTTGACACCTATCATAAAGTACGCGGTTTAAAATGGCCGGTTGTTGATGGTAAAGAGACGTTCTGGCGTTACAACTCGAAATATGACCCCTATGCGAAAAAAGCGAATAACGGCGAATTTGCATTCTATGGACATGCCTTTAAAGAGATCCCACAAGGAAATCTACAAGGGGTAACCAACAAAGAGACGGTTCATTTAGCTAACAAAGCCAAAATTTTCTTCCGCCCTTATATGGAGCCGACGGAAGTACCCGATAAAAATTATGACATCTGGCTCTGTACCGGTCGTGTTCTCGAGCACTGGCACAGCGGAACAATGACAATGCGTGTCCCTGAGCTTTATCGCGCTGTTCCTGAAGCATTGTGTTATATGCACCCCGCAGATGCGGAAAAACGGGGTGTCAAACGGGGTGAAATGGTATGGGTTGAATCCCGTCGAGGTAAAGTCAAAGCGCACGTGGAAACACGCGGACGTAATCGCCCTCCAAAAGGTCTCGTATTTGTCCCGTGGTTTGATGAAAAAGTATTTATCAATAAAGTCTGTTTGGATCATACCTGCCCGATTTCCAAACAAATTGACCATAAAAAATGCGCTGTAAAAATTTATAAAGCGTAACGGAAAAGAGGATGAAAAATGAAAGCAACTCGAATCATCAGTAGCCTCGTGGCTGCATGTATTTTAATCAGCGGTGTCTATGCCGCAAGCAATTCCAGTGCCGGTATAGATGAAAAAGATTTGGGAATACGTAAAACAGAAGTGTATTCAGAAGATAACACTGTACCCGATGGAACCAATTATCATAGTGAAGCACGTGGCACCTCTAAGAAAATCCAACGTGCATATGTTAATGCACCTCCGATGATCCCTCATGACATCAGTGATCTGGATGAAATCGATAAAAACAATAATGCGTGTCTCGGATGTCATATGCCAGATGTTGCAATAACGATGGGGGCGACACCGATCCCAAAAACGCACTTTACCAATTTTCGCCCAGCAGTAGAAACAGATGTGGAAGATAATTTTAAATCCGAAAGTAATGATAAAATTATCAAAAAAGATTTACACGGAGTACTCTGGCAAGCTCTCTACAACTGTACCCAATGCCATGCTCCTCAAACACAGGGTAAATTACAAGTTGAAAGCAATTTCAAACCGGATTACGCGAATAATAAAGGACAAAAACATCAGAACCGCTCCTACTTGATGGATGAAATTGGTATCGGTGTCAAAGTCGGAAACGGATTATAAAATGTCCACACCAACACGTCGTGGCTTTTTCGGTGCTTTAGGTTCCCTTTTCAAAGAGAACCATACTCCTATGCGCCCCCCTTACGCTTCGCTGGCGGCAACATTCGATGAGTGCCAAAGCTGTGAGGGGATGTGTGTCAGTGCATGTGAAGAAAATATAATTTACCGAGATAAAAGTGGAACTCCTTTTTTGGATTTTAAAATCTCTGGCTGCAGTGATTGTCATAAATGTCTTGAGGTATGCGTACCAAAAGTATTGAGTGATCCTGAACAATTCCTACAAGGATATGCAAAAATATCGATGTTGAGCTGCATGTCACATCATGAAACCATTTGCTTTGCCTGCAAAGAACCCTGTATGGACAATGCGATCGTATTTAAAGGTATGTTTAATCCTATTATTCTCCCCGATAGATGTACCGGTTGTGGCTACTGTATTTCTCTTTGTCCCAGTGAAGCAATCAAGATAGTAGCATGAAGCTCATCTTCTTTTTGATTTTTGTTAGAGAAGGGAAAAGTTACTGTGGCTGATGCTAAAACACGTCGCATACTCTCCACGATCACTCTACCACAGGTTCAAAATAATAGGGGTGTTTATTTTACGTCAAAAATTTATTATTGGAGGTTACCGTGAATATTTCAAGCATAGTGGTGCAAACCAATCCAAATTTTACCGAAGAGGTCGTGGAGATTTTTAAATCTTCTGATTTTTGTGATTACCATTATCATGATGAGAAAGGGCGTATTATTATTACTATCGAAGGTGAAGGGGTAGAGGAAGAGATTCAAAAACTCACACGAATTCAGTTTATGGATCATATTATCTCTGCGGATATGTCATTTGCTTACAGTGAAGATGAACTCAATGCGCAACGGAATAAACTCGAAGCAGTAGGAGATGATTTACCCGAATGGCTGAATGATGAAAATGCTACGAAGCGTGACATTAAATACAACGGCGATTTAAAAGATCGATTTTAATGACGCCCATTCAAGTAGTAAGTGCAACACATAGTTAAACTACAGAATAAGATTTCATCCCCGTTATGAAAACGTGGATGATAAAAGTAAGTCTCGTAAAAGCGGCACAACGATCTCATAAAACTTTTGGTGAGTGGTTACTGATCTTTAACCGTTAAAGATTTTTTTAACACCTTTAAAAGAGCCCTATTTCATGGGCTTTACTACCAATTTTCTACTGTTAATTATTATATTTTAAGTTTAAATTCAGCACTTTCAGACCGTTAAAGAGCCTCTATCTCTTTGATAATATTTCTGAGAATCGTCAATGTTTCTTCTTTTCCTTTTCGTTTGACATCCAATTTTAGCTTTAAGATCTTTTTCTTACCGTCCCAATAAGGCAATGAACTCGTAATGGGAGTAGAGAAGGATTGCTTGATTTCAGATAAGAGATCCATCGATGAGACGGCTCCAGAAACCAAACGATTAAACATTTCAACCTGTATCGATTTATCTTTTATTTTTTGAATCCTATACAAATCTTTCACCCCTACCCTCACCTCACGGCTAGAGAGTTTCTCTTTGATCGGTTCTGCAAGTTTTAAAATTGAGAGATATTGACTCACTAACCCCTCTGTTTTTCCAATCGCAGTAGCAAGTTCGGATTGACTTTTATAAAAACCATCCTTAATCGCTTTATCGAATGAGATTGCAAGTTCCAGTGGATCAACATTTTCTCGATGGGCATTTTCTATAATAGAGGTTTCAAAAAGAGATTTTTCACTGTTGTCACTGTCCTCAACGATGGCTTTAATGGTTTCAAGACCCAATATTTTATGGGCTGCCAAACGTCGTTGACCAGCACGAAGCGTATAGCGATCACCATTTTTAAGCAATGAAATTGGCTGAATAAGCCCTCCCTTAGTAATCGACTCGGAAAGCTCTTGTAAATCCAATTCATTCATACTAAGTCGTGTTTGACGCGGATTATCGTCAATTAAATCGAGGGGGATATCTTTCAGTCCATATTCCGATTCTCGTAGAGGAGGAGAGGGTGTTTTAGCAACTTCGAGTGCTGCCCCACGACCCGCTCGCATCATTTTATCAAGCTTGGAAAGTTTAATAGTACTCATTCTTCACTCCCTTTTCTGATTTCTGCGATAAGTGTATTGAGCTCATCTAAAGCTTTCGTAGAGGAGGGGAGTTCACTAACCCCTTTCCCTTCATTCATCGTCTTATAAAAATCTGCTCTGTGAGAAACGACTGATTTCATCATTTTAAAATGTGGAAATTGTGCCACCATCCCCTCCATCAGAGAAAAATCACGTGCCGATGGTGAGACATCATTGAGTAAAATATTCGCCTTTAAATCTGTTTCCGTCGATTCTGAAATCTGCTGTATTACATCGTGAAATTTATGAAGTCCTGCAATTTCAGTCGCACGATCAACGGCTGGAGTAATAATCATATCCGAAAGATAAATCGCCATCCTATTGAGATCCGAATCAAATCCCCCCACATCAATGATAATATCTTGTGTTTCATCCAAAGCTTTAAATACATCCATAAATTCCTCTGTGCTTTGAGGATGGAGAATGGTTCGCGCAGACAATCCATTAAGTTGTCGAAGCTGATCGATATAAACAAGGGTACGTTGAAAATCCAAATCAATAATCGGGACATTCATTGCGACAGAGAGATGCCACGCCAACAAACTCTTTCCAACACCCCCTTTTGAGTGTGCAATTGTGATAATCATCGGCTGCCGTCCTTGCTATTTTTAGTGATCGAGAATGTTGAAAGTTTAACAAAGTTTGTCCCTATACTAGCTTTTATTCCTCCAGGAAATCGATAAATAATCTCTTTTTTAATGGTTACCTTATATAATTCAACACTTAAAATTGAGAGAGGGTCAGGGAATTGTTTGAATCACATTACAACTTAGCATTTGAACGTTCACTTTTGTGTTCCATTATTTTCGAACCTGTATTTCTACGCTCGATTACCTTAAAAGTGTCCGATTTTTACCTAGAAGCCCATCAAAATATAGCCAAAGCCATCCTCCTTCTACAAACGTCTGACAAACCAATTGATGAAGAGTTCATCCGTATTGAGCTACAAAAACAAAAAAAGTTTGATGAACGTATTATGATTGAGGTATTGACGGCCAATCCAGTGGCATATTTGGATCCCTATATTATCGAAATCAAAAAAATGGCAAAGAAAAGAGAAATTCTCTCTGCCATCACCAAAATAAAATCACTCAGCGAAGAGATTGACGGAGATGACCTTTTATCACAATTTGAACTTACCGCTGAAAAGCTCCGAAATAACGACGCTCTAGATTCCTTCACTATCCAAAGTATGCATGATCTTGATACAGAAGATCCACAATTTATCTGCAAAGAGTGGATACCCATCCCAAAAAGAACCGTTACAATATTCTCAGCAGGTGGTGGAACAGGTAAAACTATGGCGGCACTTCAACTCGCTTTACGTTATATCGAAGAAGAAAATTATTCTAAAAAAGTTTTTTTGTGGCTTTCTGAAGATCCAGCAGGTCTTTCTAAAGGGAGAGCTATAGAAATAGCAGCTAAAGTTCTCCATAAAAAATTTGAGAGCTATAAAGGTTATTTAGATATATCCGACGATCCAACATTTCCCGTTATGACGTTTAAATCATCAGGGGAGGGGAGTGTAAAAGCTGAATTCTATCAGATGAAATCGAAGCTCAAAGAGTATGAACTCATTATTATTGACCCGTTGATTGGCTTTTTTACCGGTGATGAAAACAGCAATTCCCATGCACGACAATTTATGCAACTTTTTACCCAGTGGGCAGCAAAAGAAGATAAAATTATTCTTTTTATCCATCACAGCTCAAAAGGGATCCGAGTCGGAAATGAGAGTAAAACACGCGGTGCTTCCGCCTTTGTAGATGCCGTAAGAGCTGTTTACGAGTTTGAAAAAATAAAACCATCCTCATCCGAAACAGAAGAGTCATTATCCGATAAAAGTTTACGTCGAGTAGTATTAACCAAAGACAACTACAATGCCCATCTCTATTTTGGTGGATTCCAAAAAGATATAAAATTATTTCCCATGAGTGCCCCTTCCACGATCGGTTCCAATAAGCCAGTTCCAATAAAATCTAAACTTATTAAACAAAAGTCCAAACCAGCTGTTCGTTCAACTATACCTCCTGGTGCCAATATCCGTATTGTTGATGAACCCGTAGAGGATGTATTGAGTGAAGAAGAACAAGCTATTATTGATCGTAAACTCAAAGAAATAGCAGCATCAGGAATCCATTTTGATGACTAAAAAAGGAATTAAGAATGGCTGAACAACATGGAAAAGAATTAACCCTCTCTATTATGGAGTTCATCGACAGTGCTCCTAATATTAATAGAGCGTGTTCATCCCTCCTTGAAAATTCTTCTTCTATTTTTCTCCCTTTAAAAAGGATTGATAATTCTGATGTTGCAAAACGCTTCTTTAAAAATAATCAGGTTCTTGAAATCGAACATAATCTTTTTGGAAAACTTGAAGTACGCGCGCGTCTTCTTGGTCAGGTTCATAAAGATATTCTTGAAGTTCTCTTAACAGGAGAAAAACGATTTAACAAAAATGATCGTCGTTTTAGTGTAGAAATGTCAGCCTATCAAATTCTTAAACGCCTTAGTGTTACAACATCCAATAAAAAATGGCTCTCTGAAAAAATCAATGAAATTGCTGAGTGTAGAATTCGTGTATTTAGTGACGATGACGAAGTCGATCAAGACTTTTCTTTTGGTTTTATTGATACGGTTTCAGGACTCTCGGTAAAAAACAAAGACGGTAAAATACGACATGGAGATGAAAAAACCATCAAAGTTGTATTTTCTGAAGCCTATACCGCATTTTTAGCAAGAACAGAGATCCTTGACTATTCAAATTACATCGATGATATTGTCAGTCTTGATAACACTTTTGTAAAAGCTGTTGTACGCTATATGCTTATTAATAACGGCAGAGATTCAAAAATAAAAATTAGCAATCTCATAAAAAAATTACAAACCGATAAAATCATGAGTCGCATTGAACTTGAACGAAATATTAAACTTCTAAAAAGTACGGAAACACAAGAACTTCTCAAAGAGCGATTTGGGATCACTATTGTTGGTGAAGAAACATTAGTCTTTAACGAACTTGAATCTAAAAATCATTACTACATTAAATCACTCCCTCTTTCTGAATAAATAAAATATGCTAAAATATAAACCCCTAATACCTTAACAAAACCCCTAATATCCTATTTTATACCCCTAATACGTTATATTTACCCCTAATACCCCATTTAGGAACAAACCTTTTTAATGACACTATTTTTAAATCTGTTAAACGAAAAATTCCAGAGAGTTAAAACCCCTAATACCCTATTCGAACCCCCTAATACCCTATTTAAACAACCCCTAATATCTTGTTTTATACCCCTAATATCTTGTTTGTAACCTCTAATACTTTATAATTAACCCTTAATACCTCTATATTCTTGTATTTCTATACATTTAATACATTTGTATATAATAAATACAAATGCTGAACTAACACTAATTAAATTACCATTAAAGTAATATCTAAAAATCGATATTTTATTCACCCTCACATATTACTGCTGATTTCATCAACTTCCCAATACGTGCTATCTCTTCATCTTCCAACGCAAACTCAAAAATAGAGAGATCCTCCGCCATATGTTGTACTGATGTTGAACCAATAAGTGGTGTAATTCCAATATGGCAAAGATAACGGTAAAACAGTTGGGCTTCGGTTTTACCGTATTTTTGAGCCAACACAATAACAGTTACACTATTCAAAATATGGGGATTAGCGGTAAGAGTCCAAAAACTTTGGTAGCGAATCCCTTTTCTATCACACCATTCGCGCAACTCTCTATCATAACCACTCTCACGGTAAAAACGATTTTGCACCACAGAAGGTTTGATCGTGGCATCGGCATAGAGTCGTTTGAGAAGTTCGAGATCATAGCAGTTACTGATCCCCAATGCTTTAGCGCCACCGCTATGATAGATAGCTTCCATCGCCATCCATACGGTAGTTAAATTTTTATACGGATACAAAGGTGAATGAAGCACTAGTGAATCGACATAATCGCTTTGCAAATTTCTTTTCGAGGCTTTAAATGATTGGGCAACTTGAACTTCCAATGAAGCTGTTGAATCGTAGGGGATATGCATGGGATCTTGACCGCTTAAAGGGGTGAACTTAGTTTGGACAAACAGCTCTTCTCTTTGTATTCCATAAGCTTCTAATCGTTTCAACGCTTCACCTACCAACGCCTCTTCATAATGTTTAGGTTGACAGGCAGTATCAATACTACGAAATCCTGCCAAAACGGCTTGCACTACTAAATCAGCTGTTTTTTCTTTTTTCCACGCGGTTCCGTAAATAAGAGGCCCCATTGTATTCTCCATTCTAATTTATCAATAGATGCAATACTTTAGCCAAAAAAATTTCACGTTCACAAATATTCTCTTTACAATGTAAAGTATGTAAGATATGGTTAAGTTTAGAATTTTCTGATTTGATATCAAGGATGACCGTTATACAGACAAAGCAGGGTGGATTCAATAAGAAATACTCTTTAATGCGGTAGAATCAAAAATCTATATTAAAGTGCTTCAAGTAGCGATACTTGAATTAATGGCGCTACGACAATTTGTCCGATTTGGGTTAGATCTGTGGAACTATAATGTTCCTTGCTCCTATCGTTGTGGCGCCAATAGACCCAGAGATACACAGCGGAGCCATTACGGAGGATGAATTTAATAGCAAAAAGGTTGAGTTGCTGAGTCGGCTTTAACTCTCCTCTAAATGGCGGTTAGCTCGATCTCGATATCGGGGATCGAGACGATGTGGGATATTTAAACCAATTATTCATGCTCTTCGTGCTTTTTTCGACTAACGAAGTTTAATATCGCCATGGAGATGATCAAAATACCCACCCCACTGATAAGATAAAAGGGGTAATTCATCTCACGAATATCGTTGATCGCCACTTTGAACACCACCATCAACGATTCAATCGAGAGGGCAATGATGATTGAGGTGAGAAATTTGGTCAGCGTTTTGTACTCATTCCCCTCTTCGAGAATCAAAGAACGATAAAATACCTCCTGTTCCAAAATCGTTTTGGCCAAATCATAAATTGCTATCGCCAGTGTAATACCAATAATCGATTTAAAGACATAATGGAGCGTTTCATCTCCAAAGCTCATCAACGCTTTCGCAAATCCTACCAATCCGTAAACGCCAAGAAACAGCGCGAGAAGAACAAGTCCTCCTCCTAGGAGTGCATAAACGGCAACAGAAAGTTTAGAGATAAGGCGATCACTGTCGATCAGATCCATTTTGGTCAGTACCGCTACAAGATTAAAATCCAAAACGGCAATTTTACCGTCAGGATATTTACGGGCGATAGAGACTTTAGCCTGACCACTGTTGGCACAAATATAAGGGCTGGATATGTAGTTGCCATTATCATCAAATCGGATACGGTTAATAAAATACCCTCTATCGGTTCCTTTCATTGTTGTATCATGACCCAAGCGGCGCCATGTCGGGGTGATTTGTTCCCCTTTTTCATCCATCAAATACATATCACTCAAACAAGGGAACCGTTTGAAAAAATTTCGTACTTGAATATCATCGAAATCGTGATGAGGATTATCACTGATCGTTGTTACTAAAAAGCCTTCGACTGCTTCACGATTATCTCGGTAGATCTGCATCATCTGTTTCATTGGTTCTTCTCGCTGTATAAAGTTGTTTAGTGTACCCAAATCACCAATGATATGTCAAAAAAGAGAGAGTTCATTTTCAATGCGATGATACGTATAATTTCATATTTTTCTGTTATTATATATCATAATAAAATTCTGTTTAAAAGAGGTGTATATAATGAACAAACAACCTAATTTGGATTTCATAGAGATCCTAAAAGAAAAAAAAGAGCACGTTGAAAAAAACATTGGCGCACTCAAAGCGGAGCTCAATGCCTTGGGAAATGAAGATGAAATCGACGACACCATTGACATGGCAGAACTTCAAATCGATAATACAGTCGATCAGTCAATTCTTCATCAGCTTGAAGTGGAAATGGGAGAGATTAATGCCGCATTGGAGCGTATTAGAGAGGGGGTATATGGTATTTGTGAAAAAACGGGTAAACCTATCCCCATTGAGCGACTTAAAGCCAATCCGTTGGCACGAACCCTTATTGACGCATAATCCCCAATGTAGAAAGAAACTCTTTTTCTCTCTCAGGGATTTTACTCATATGACCCTCAAAATCGAGATAGACGAGGAGAATTTTCATCTCAAAAAGCTTCTCCTCGTCCCTGAAAATTTGTTGTAATAATGTGAAAGAGGCATTTTTAAGTTGGATTAATTGTGTTTTTACCTCCACAACATCTGCGAATTTAGCACTTTTTAGATAATCTGCTTCAATATGTTTCGCCACAAAATGACCCCCTTCCAAAATCGGTGAACGCCCCGCATCAAAAAAAAGCTGACTCCGTGCTCTCTCGCAAAAGTTAAGATAATTAGAGTGATAGACAACTCCACCAACATCGGTATCTTCGTAATAGACTCGTATATTCATCCTGCAATTCCCTGTGTATCGGTATTTGAGCCGTTATTTTCTTTTGGTGTGACAAACTGGCTGAGAAACAAGTCTTTTTCACTTTTAAAATGGCAAGTTCACTTTCGCAATTATAAAATTTTATTCTGTGGTTTAACTATGTGTTGCACTTACTACTTGAAGGGGCGAAATATTAACCGTTTCACCTTTACCATAAATTGATTCCAAACTGCCGAATGATGAGGGAAAATACCACAAAACAGATAATAGAGATAGCTATCGAAGCAAGGAGTGCCAACCAAAAACCGATTTTCTCCAGCAGTATTGGAAACGCCAAAAACATCGGCAAAGTCGGGACAACGTACCAAAACGTATACCATGCGTGATTGGCAATCTTTTCGGTACTCTGATTTTCAACATAAAGCCAAATCAGTGTTAAAAATGTTACGATCGGCAATGCCGCAACTAACCCACCCAGCTTATCGCTTCGTTTCGCCATTTCAGAAATGAGCACCACCACCCCTGCGGTCAGTAAATATTTTACAATGAGCCATGTCATAGTTCAGCCTCTTATTTTACCGTGAGATTGTCGCCGAAAAACAGCTCTAAATTATTCGTTGATTATAACATACGAGATAAAATTGGTAGATGCGCATTTATCCTTTATTTTTTTCATTGCACCATAAAAGCAATGTATATGACGTTTCAACACACGTAACATATTTGCGTCTGATATTAATGCTGTTAATATTAGGTTAAATGATAGAGTTCTCTTCAGTGCTATACTACTTTCATAAGAGAAAAGGAAAATAATATGAAAACAAAAATTCTGAGTGCCGTATATATTGGTGTATTGACAGTGAGTCCAATGGTGTGGGGGATGGATATGGGTGAAAATCATTCCGATCCGAAAAGTACGGTTATTCTTACGCAAACTATTCATGCCAGCGGAACAGTGAAATCGATTGCTGATAATCATGAAAGTTTGCGTATTTTTCATAATCCAATTCCAGCGCTAGGATGGTCATCTATGAATATGCCTTTTGAAGTGCTCGATCATGAGCTGACAGATCCTTTGAACGTTGGAGACAAGGTTGATTTTGAATTTATACAAAAAGATGGAAAAAATGTAATCGTTCGGATGAAAAAACAATGAACCGTTCGGCTTTTCTCCTTATGGTGATCATCATCTCTATGGGTGCTGCTGCTGAGGGGGTAAAGTCACCTGTTTACGTACATGCAGCAGAAGGAAAAAGTGTCTATATCCCATTACGACCACCAATAGATGTTCGTGAAGAGATGCGACTTCAAGAACGCGATCAGAATGTGACACGTCCCGGATTTCAAAAATGAAAAAAAAGATATTAGTATCGTTCGCAGTAATATTGGTATTATCGGGCTGTTCGACTCTTTCTCAAAAGGAGGTGTTTGATTCTATGAATCAAATAACACAAAGTAGAGGAACGGGAGAACTGACGTGGATTAAAACACCAAAAGAAGCCGATGAAGCCCAAACACGTGTTAATACATTATTAAAAGAGCCATTGAGTGAAGAGAATACCGTTCGTATCACTCTCATTAACAATCGTGCCTTGCAGCAAACATACGAGCAAATAGGGATTGCACAAAGCGATCTTGTGCAGGCGGGATTGATGAGTAATCCATTGCTTGGTTATTCGGTCGGGCGTGGTGGCGGTGTGAGTACATCGGGTGTGACATTGGAACTTTCATTTTTGGATTTGCTCTGGATACCGCTACGAAAAGAACTCGGCGGATTGGCGCTTGAAGAGACAAAGTTCCGTGTCGGCGATGAAGTGCTTCGCAGTGTTCGGGATGCGAGAAAGTGCTATATCGATGCGCGTGTTGCACAAGAGGCAGTCCACTTAAATGGTGAGGTGCTTAAATCATATGAAGTATCTTTGCAACTTGCTATACGGCAATATACGGCAGGCAATCTTTCCAAACGGGATTATTTTAAAATCCAGAATGACTACGCCCATGCACGACTTGAATCGATTCGCCTTCATAGAGACGATGCTACAGCACGTGAAGCTCTCAATAAAATGATGGGAGTGTACGCAGAACAAACCTCGTATACATTGAGCCATGAACCATTGCGCCTATCGTCAACATTTCCAAAAAGTGACGCACTTGAACAGATGGCCATTGCCAATCGCCTTGATATTGCCGCAGCAATGAAAAGTGTTGAATACGCAGCAAAAGAGGCAGGATACACCAAAAATACCCGACTGCTTTCTGAGGTCACCTTGGAAGGGGGAAGTGAAAAAAGCAGTGATGCTGCACGTTTTAATACAATCGGACTCAAAATCCCCATTCCTCTTTTTGATATGGGGCAGGGACGACTAAGCCGTACTCAGGCCTACTATAATCAAAGCGTGCAACGGCTCTATGAAATGGCGGTGAATGTCAGAAGCCAAACACGTGAAGCTTACGCCGCATCACGCTATGCCTATGACAGTGCAGATGAATATCATACTAATATTGTAAAAATAAATCAAAATATTATGGAAGAAACTCAGCGTTACTATAACGGTATGTTGGACGGTATTTATGAGCTTCTCACGGATCAACGTCGCTATAGCGAGGTAAAGATTCAAGAAGTGATGGCGATAGGGGAATACCAGAAATTGCAGGCGGATTTAATGTATACAATCGGCGGTAAGAATATCAAGGAGGCACAATGAAACATGATAGAAGAGATTTTTTAGGATTAGGGGCGGCATTGATTGCATCAGCGGCAGTTGTTTCGACCTCTCGTGCCCAAGAAAAAAATCATTGCGAAACACCCTCTAAGAATCGTCAACTCACCTTTGTCAAAGATCCGAAACGTGTCCTATCCCCTGCTACTATTATCACCTCCCAAGAGGGGAAAAACTACAATCCCGTCGTTACCCTCAATGGATGGAGTCTCCCTTATGAGATGAAAGAGGGGGTAAAAGAGTTTCGCATCGTTGCCGAACCGGTAATGCGCGAGTTCTCCCCCGGTATGGTGGTCAATTGTTGGGGATACAACGGGACGAGTCCGGGTCCCACCATCGAAGCGGTGGAGGGAGATCGAATACGCCTTATCGTAACCAACAAACTCCCTGAACACACAACGATCCATTGGCACGGACTTATCCTCCCTAACGGAATGGACGGTGTCGGCGGATTGACGCAGAGTGCTATCGCTCCGGGTGAAACCTATGTCTATGAGTTTACCCTTCGCCAAAGCGGGACGTTTATGTATCACCCTCACGCCGATGAGATGGTGCAGATGGCATTAGGGATGATGGGGATGTTTATAATCCATCCCAAAAAACCGCAAGAGCATCGCGTAGATCGCGATTTTTGTTTTCTACTTGCCAGCTATGACGTTGCACCGGGAACCTATACCCCGAATCCCTCAACGATGACTGAGTTTAATCTGTGGAGTTTTAACAGTCGTGTCTTTCCTGGGATTGACTCTATGAATGTTCGGGTAGGGGATCGTGTCCGTATCCGCGTGGGAAATCTCACTATGACCAACCATCCGATCCATATGCACGGGCATCCGTTCGAGGTAACCTGCACCGATGGCGGATGGGTTCCTAAAAGTGCGAGATGGCCGGAGGTGACAACGGATATCCCTGTCGGTGCTGTGAGGGCTATCGAGTTTATCGCCACCGAAGAGGGGGATTGGTCATTTCACTGCCATAAGTCGCACCATACAATGGGCCCGATGGGACACACTATACCCAATATGATCGGAGTAAAACAAGATGATCTTACCGAAAAAATTAGTGATCTGATGCCCGATTATATGTATATGCCTATGGGGAAAAATGGAATGGCAGAGATGCAGGATATGGCCAATATGGGGATGGCATTGCCGGAAAATACACTTCCGATGATGACCGGAAAAGGACCATTCGGACCCATTGAAATGGGTGGAATGTTTACTTTAGTCAAAGTACGTAAAAATCAACCAAAAGGCGATTATACTGACCCAGGATGGTACAAACATCCAGAGGGGAGAGTTGCAAAAAAAGTGAACCTTTTAACTATAGGTGAGCACTATGGATAAAAAGATGTTAGCGCTGTTGAGGATTTCTCCATTAGATTTTATGCTTCGCTAAAAACCGCTTTAATCCGTTGGTGGTAAATCCCCCAATATGACGGTCGATCTCACGTCCCTGCGCGTCATAGATGATCTGCGTCGGGATCATTTGGATTTTCATGGCACGTGCAGCGTCACGCTCTTCACCGACATTGACAAAAAAGATCTTGCGGTCGGGGTTGAGTTGCATCTCATTGTAGAGTAATCTTCCCATATCGATACACGTTTGGCAATGGGTGGAACCCGCTTCAACCATGACGGTTTGACCACGCCCTATCTCTTGTTTGACAAGAGCATAAGGGCGTGGTTGTAATTCGGCAGAGTAGATGGATACACAAAATGCAACCAAAGCAATAAATTTAAACATACAGTTCCTTTAAAATTGTTGATAGGCTAAGGTAAAAAAATAGATTCCGATGGCGATGAGGGCAAAGGAAAAGAGCTTAGTCATCCATCCGGTGATAAACGCTATTTTTGAGCTGGAAGCAACCCCTTGAGCAAATCCGATGGATACCCCAGCCGCTAACAATAGCAATGAATGCCCCAGCGCGAAGGTGAGGACAAGGGCATACGCATACCAATCCGGTGCATTAGCGGCAACGGTGATAATGGCTACCAAAGGAGCGGACGCACAGGGGGTAGAGACGAGTCCAAAGAGCATCCCGATTAAAAAGGCTCCAAGATAGCGAAGCGTGATAAGACGGTTCATCCATCGCCCTTTGTCGATCACTTCGGGGAGAATCCCAAGCGAATACAACCCGATTACAATGGACGCAATTCCCCCTGCAATATACGCTTCCAGCGGTGCAATAGAGAAAAAGTATCCCATCTTAGCAACCATATAGGCGAGAATAGAGAAACTCACCGCAACACCAAACGCAAAAAGGGAAGCAAAGATATAGGTAAAATGTACCCGCTCACGAGGGCTTAAATGCGAACTCATCCCCAGTGCACTTCCAACCAGTAAGGGAACGGAGATAATAGAGCAAGGGGCAAGTGAGGTCAAAGCACCGACACTAAAGGCTCCGGCAAAAACCAGTGCCCCATGCGATTCAAGCAGCCCTAAAAGGAAGCTTTCCATTAGTGTGCGTGGATCAAGTCTTTGATCTCATTGATACTGAGCAGTTTTCCGGTGCTGAGGACTTTACCATCGATTACGAATCCAGGAGTACTCATGACACCGTATTCCATGATTTTTTGGATATCTTCGACCTTTTCGATTTGAGCAAACGTACCACTTTGTGCTACTGCTTGTTTGGTCGCCTCTTCGAGGGCTTTACATTTGGAACAGCCCGTTCCTAAAATTTCGATTTTCATTGTTTTTCTCCTATTAAGCATTCTTGCATCATGGGTGCAAGGGTTTGAGCATTTACGTCTCCGGTAATCGTAATGGTAGAACCGCCATCAACGCTAACGAGATCAATTGATTCAATCTTTTGCATCAGTGCAGGGTCACATTCACACGAACATTCTCCACTTTTACATGCTTCTATTTTTGCACTTAACTCTTCAGTACTAAAGCCTGAAAGAAAAGCTTTGACTCCGCCGGTATGATTCATCATTTCTATTTTCATATTAACTCCTATAAAATATTTCTGCCTCTTAAGAGGCAAGCTTTAGTGCCATAGCGGCTAACGTAGTTAACGTTCTCATAATAGTGCATTAAACAAATACCCAACACCGATAATACCCAGCGTCACCGTACCGAAAAAGATTCCAATGAGCTTTAGACTCATGATTCGTTTTAAGATCATCGCCTCAGGCAGACTTAGCGCCGTAATCGCCATCATAAAGCTAAGTGCCGTCCCCATCAGCATCCCTTTGGAGGTAAGTACTTCGATCAGCGGCATTACTCCGGCTGCATTGGAGTACATCGGTACCCCTAACAGTGTCGCGATAGGGACGGCAAAAATATTATCGGCTCCTGCCACGCGGACAATGAACTCGGTCGGGACATATCCGTGGATAAACGCACCCACTCCGACACCGGCAAGGACATAAATCCATGTTTTGGTAAGGATCTCTTGTGTGTATTCTTTGGCATCTTTTAGTCTGACACTAAAGGCTATTTTTTGTTCATCTGCTATGATCTCTCCAACGAGGGGTTTTACCTCGATGAGAATCTCTTTTTCCAGACCCAACCGCCCGATGACGATACCGCCTACAATAGCGACGAGTAAGCCAAACCCGATGTAGAGTGCCGCCACTTTCCATCCGAACATCGACAGCAACATCGCGATAGCGATTTCGTTGTTCAGCGGTGCAGAGATAAGATAGCTAAAGGTCACCCCAAGCGGTATTCGTGCTTGCAAAAAACCCAAAAACAGCGGGATAGCCGAACACGAACAAAACGGGGTGATGATCCCAAATAGTGCGGCGAGGACATTTCCCGTAAACTCGTGCTTTTTGCTTAAGTATACGCGCACCTTCTCGGTAGAAAAGTACGAGCGAAGCAGGGTAATTGCAAAGATAATTGTCGTGAGTAAAAGAAGGATTTTTACCGTATCGTAGATAAAAAAGTTGAGCGCATCGGCGAGTTTATCACCACGTGACAGACCAAACCACTGATAAACGATGGTGTTGACGCTCTCCTGCCACATGATTAGTCACACAACTCAGATTTAATGATAGGCAACAGTGTTGCCTCGATCAAATCGAGCGTTTTGGCATACTCTTCCACCTCTTTGCCGCTTGGGTCTTCAAAAGCGACATGGATTGTTTTGACCGCTTTTGGGAACATCGGGCAGGTCTCATGGGCATGATCGCAGACGGTAACAACGAGATCGAACGGAGTATCGATAACGGTGTCAATCACTTTGGAGTGATAGTCACCTCTCCAGTACCCTTTCTCTTCCAACAGTGCTTGGGCATTTGGATTGACTTTTCCACTCGCTTTTACACCGGAACTTTGTGCATGGACACAATTTCCCATTTTAGCATTAATCAGCGCTTCACCCATAATGGAGCGACAGCTGTTGCCAGTGCAGAGGATAAGGACGTTTTTCATAATTTACACTCTCCAGTTTCAGATAATTTATTTAATAGGGGAAGCTCAATTCCCAAACAGCGGATTTCAGCCAGTGCTTCGTTACGGAAACGATCCAGTGGACTTCGTATGGAGTAATAACCCCATGTTCCACACCGATCGACCCGCAAGAACCCGCCGTCTTTTAGGATTTTGAGATGGCGTGATAGACGGGACTGAATCATTCCAAACGAGCTTTGCATGTCGCAGACACACAATGGTCCATGTTGATCCAGAAATGCCAGTATCTTTATCCTGGTTTCGTCGTTAAGTGCGGAAATAGTTGCTAAAAAGTTTTCCATAAATCCTCCGATGAGCGTATTGTACCTAAATAGAATCAATAAATCAATATATATTGATATTAAAGTCCTCTTTCACGGTCAATTAGAACTTTAGTAAATATTCACCTATTTTAAATAATTCCGCCAACCACCAAGTGCGGTAATTTCTTTTGCTCCGTCAACCGCATAACTTTCGCATAAAAATCCTTTTACAACTTTTTCATCGATCAACGTTAATGTTCCAAGCGCTAAGGGTGAGGGAACTCCGTTGAAAAATGACCCGAAATTTTCAGCAGGGACTTCCCATATTTCCACTTCAATTGACCCGCCAGTTTCATTTGTTTTAACAAGACCGGGACGAGGTGGAGTAAAACTTTCCAACGCATAAAATCGGTACAAAGGCGCTGTGAAAGATTTTTCTATCAGCTTTGCCCCTCTGCTTGTCAATTCATCATTAAGAGGCAATCCTGACATATGTGCACCACAAACGGCTAAAAGAACTGTTTGGGGTTTCTCTATTTCGGTAAGTCCGCTTTCGTATTCTGTATTAGCATACAGTTTTGCACCAATATTTAAAAGCGAATGTTCGCTCCATGCAGGTGCAGCCAGTGTTATTCCAAACGGTATCCCCTCGAGTGTGAATCCTGCTGGGACAGCGCATGCTGACAGATCCAGTAAATTCATGAAATTGGTGTAATAGCCAAGATTCGTATTCAGCTCAAGTGGATTATTTCGAACGTCCTCGCGCGTATAGATCGTTCCTGCCGTTGGAGTCACTAAAAAATCGATCGTTTCCATTATCTCATCACTGCGGCGCTTGAGCTCTGATAAACGATAAAATCCTTCAAAAGCATCAATAGCACTTGGTTTCGCGCCCGAGAGGATAATCCCACGTGTCACGTCAAGCATCGCATCGCTTTGCGTCATAGCAAAATCTTTTATCCCGCAATAGCGTTCAGCAATCCACGGACCATGATAAAGTAGTTTAGCTGTTTCCATAAAAGGGGTAAAATCAATCTCTTCTCGACTTCCCCCTAAGGCTTCCAGTCGCTCAACACTCTCCCAAAAAAGGGTTGTATATGCACTGTTTCCAAAAAATTCCAACTGCTCCGCACGTGGTACACCAAATCGAAATCTATCTCCAAAAGCGTTAACACTACTTTTTCCACGAGAATAAGAATCCAGAGCATCATAATTACTGCACAAGTCATAAACACGCTGGGCATCGTCACACGTCTGTGCGAAAATAGCAACACAGTCGAGACTTTTGCATGCTGGGACAACCCCGCGAATGCTAAGCGCCCCCCGTGTCGGTTTCAGTCCTACAATATTCCCAAACGCTGCAGGAACTCGTCCTGATCCAGCTGTATCGGTACCCAAAGAAAATGGAACTATGCCGGCTGTGACTGCTAAAGCAGAACCAGAACTTGATCCCCCCGAAATATACTCTGGATCAAATAGATTAATTCCCTCTCCATAAGGACTGCGAGTTCCCACAAGGCCTGTAGCAAACTGATCTAGGTTTGTCTTTCCGATAGGGATAGCTCCAGCATTAATCAGCTGTTCAACCACAAAGGCATGTTCACTGGGGAGGTAAGCAAACTCTGCACATCCGGCTGTTGTAGTTAAACCTGCGACATCAATATTGTCCTTGATAGCAAATGGAACACCATAAAGGGGCAAGGAAGATGGATCGCATTTTTCCAATCGTAGGAAATAGGGTTCTAGGAATGACGTATCCGCTTTGGTAATCCAAATGTTCTTATCATCGAAATTCTTTGACCTACTGAGACAATTCTGTATCACTTCTCTTACACAACGCCCTTCCACTCGATAACTGTGCAAATAATCATTGATCGTTTTTAATCTATTCATCCTATCGCTCCTTGTGAACTGCGTTCTGCTAAATGAAGTCCAAGCACTCCCATACCAATGAGCCCGATACTTGCCAACTTAAACCCATTGGAAGACTCGCTAAAATAGACAATTCCAATAAGCGTCACCATCACCGTCCCCGCACCCGTCCAGATCGCATAGACTGTGCTCATCTCGATTTTTTTCATCACAAATGGCATCAATATAAATGCCATCGAATAAAAGACAAAGATCATGACCGTCGGAAAAACTTTTTGCATTCCATCCGAGAGTTTCATCGATGTTGTCCCTGCAACTTCCAGTAAAATTGCCAAACCTAGTAACAACCAGCTGTTCATCACACACCCTGTGTTTTTAGTATCACGAGGGTATTTCCCGTATGAACGGTATCGCCTTGTGCACATAAAATCTCTACTACTTCGCCGTTTACGGGAGACTCGATCATCACTTCCGATTTCATTGCCTCGATTACGACGAGGGTATCTCCCTCATGAACACGATCACCTACTTTGACCGAAATCTCCCACACATTACCGGAGAGAAAACTTGATATGGCTTCGCATCCGACAGGAACTTCCGTAAAATCAGACGCATCATCGGTTTCGAGCGTTTCACTCACATACGCTGAAATACCGGATGCTTCCCATCGCTCGCGCTCCTCTTTAAAAGATTCTTGCTGAACGCTTTTGAATGCAGTAATAGATTCACTGTTTGTCTCAAGAAATTCGAGATATTCACCCAAAGAGAATTCTCCCTCTTCGATTCTCAAAGAAAATGTACCGTTAATAAAATCTTTTCGCATCTGAAGAAGTTCTGATTCCGAAACAGGGTAAAAACGGATACGGTCAAAAAACTCCAATAGCCATGGTTTCCCTGCTTTAAAATCATGCGTCGATTTATATCGGTTCCACATCTGTACCGTTCGCCCTACAAACTGATATCCGCCCGGACCTTCCATTCCATAAACACACATATACGTTCCGCCGATTCCTACAGCGTTTTCCGGTGTCCATGTACGTGCCGGATTGTACTTCGTAGTCACCAAACGGTGACGCGGATCGACAGGAACCGCCACCGGAGCTCCCAAATAGACATCCCCTAGTCCCATAACGAGATATTCTGCCTCAAAAAGAATATTTTGTACATCTTGAATACTTGACAATCCGTTCATCCGTCGGATAAACTCAATATTACTCGGGCACCACGGCGCATCATTACGTACGGACTGCATGTATTTCTCAATCGCTAGCTTTGTTGCTGAGTCATCCCACGACAAAGGGAGATATACGGTTCGGCTAGGGACAATAATGTCACGTGTTGCAGGCATACCAGAAAGTTCCTTCTCAATCCACATCAACAATTCTGCCAGAGACAATTTTTGACTCTCATAATGGATCTGCAATGATCGAATCCCAGGTGTCAAGTCTATCAACCGAATATCATCCGCTGCTTTGAGACGGCGCATCAGCTCATGCACTTGAAAACGCAAAGTCAAATCAAGTTCCATAAGACCAAACTCAATCAATACGTAATGATCACCCGATAAACGTATTTTCACTGCATCATGGCAATCATTTGCAGCGATCTCAGCAACAATCGCATTAGCGATGGTTGAAGCAGGAAGTGATGGCAATACTCCATCGAGTGTTACGATTCGCGCTTCTAGTTCCCGCTCCATCACGACCGCATCATCATACGACATCGGGACAAATCGGACTCTGTCTTTAGGTCCTAACTGCCCCATTTTCCATAATTCCGCACTGACAATCGTCACCGGACAGACAAAACCGCCCAAACTTGGGCCATCAGGGCCTAATATGACCGGCATATCTCCGGTAAAATCAACTGTACCGATGGCATACGCATTATCATGCAAATTGGAAGGATGTAACCCTGCCTCACCACCGTCTTCCCGTGCCCAAAGCGGTTTAGGACCGATGAGACGCACTCCGGTACGATTGGAGTTATAATGAACTTCCCAATCGGTAGCAAAAAATGTCTCAATGTACTCTTCTTTAAAGAAATCCGGAGCTCCGTGAGGACCGTAGATGACCCCGATCTTCCACTCTTTTGTCATTTCTGGACGCAGCGTCATATCCAATACAGCCGGTGATGAAACTATATCGTTTGAAAGAGTCGTCAGCTGATCACCGATCTGTAAGATTCTTCCTGCATGACCGCCAAATTCACCCAGCGTAAAGGTCGCGGTACTGCCCAAATACTCCGGAACGTCAAATCCGCCCTCGATCAGTAAATAGGTACGGGCACCTGCTCCTTCGATAATACCCATTTTAAGGATATCGCCTGTACTAACCTCGATCGTTTCCCAATAAGATACGTCTAGCCCATTAAGCTGAGCTTTCATCACAGCCCCAGTCAAGACGATACGGGTTGGAAAATGGAATTTTAGTGTCGATCCCGTAACGGTCATTTCCAATCCCGGAGCTCTTTCATCGTTACCTAAAAGGCGATTACCCAATCGAAACGAGAGCGAATCCATAGGTCCTGATGGAGGAACACCAATATCCCAGTAGCCAATGCGTCCGGGTGCTGATTGTATCGTTGTATGCGTTCCTGGTTTGATCACTTCAACAATAGCAGGTGCATACGTCAAAGTCCCCAAATATTTGGTAGTCTGCTCCCCTTTTGCAAAGACCTCTTCTCCTAATACAAACTGCAAATATCCTAGATTTGTCACAATTCCATACAATGATGTTTCTTTAAGCGCACTCAGCATTGACTCGATGGCAGAATCACGCGTTGCAGCATGGACAATAAGTTTGGCAATCATCGGATCATAATACGGTGAAATCACACTCCCGCATTCAATCCATGTTTCACATCGTACCCCATCAGGCCACATTACATTACTCAAAATTCCCGAACTTGGTTGAAAGTTTTTGAGCGGATCTTCCGCATAAACACGTACTTGGATCGAGTGACCATTGGCTGTATAGACTTTGTTCAGCGTATCTCCCAGTTCGCCTGATGCTTCAAGAATCATCCACTCAACTAAATCAACACCATAGATCTCTTCGGTTACACCATGTTCGACTTGGAGTCGCGTATTCATTTCAAGGAAATAAAATTTATCTTCCAATGTGTCATAAACAAACTCCACCGTACCTGCTGATTTATACGAAGCAGCGGAGGCTAAATTGATCGCAGCACTGCATAGTTGTTCTCTAATTTCCTTGGTCAAACCAGGGGCCGGTGTCTCTTCGATCACTTTTTGATTACGTCGTTGAAGTGAGCAGTCACGCTCTCCTAATGCAATGACCTTCCCTTTTCCGTCACCAAAAATCTGTACTTCTATATGACGCGCAGAGGCTACAAATTTTTCGAGGTAAATGCCGCCTTGACTGAAATTACTTTTACTCAGGCGTCCAACCGATTCAAAACCGTTTTTCAGCTCTTCATCACTGTAACACAGCTGCATTCCGATTCCGCCACCGCCTGCGGTACTTTTGAGCATCACCGGATACCCAATCTCTGCAGCAGCACTCAACGCCTCTTCAACACTTTCGAGAAGTTCAGTACCTGGCAATAACGGAACTCCATGTGCTTTTGCCATAGAGCGTGCCGTATGTTTGAGACCAAATTCCTCCATGTGCTGCGGCGTTGGACCGATAAAAACGATCCCCTCTTGGGCACATCGGCGGGCGAATGCCGCATTTTCACTCAAAAATCCGTATCCGGGATGAATCGCCTGCGCTCCAGTATCTCTCGCCGCTTGGATAATTTTTTCGATATCCAAATAACTCTCTTTGGCAGGCGGTTCACCCAAACACACGGATTCATCCGCCATCATCACATGAAGTGATCCGGCATCGGCATGCGAATAGACCGCGACAGAAGCGATCTCCATCTTTTTGAGGGTACGAATAATACGGCACGCTATTTCCCCACGGTTAGCTATCAGTACTTTGGCAAACATTTTATTTCCTCACGTGAAAAATTTATAGATTATCAAACAGGTTTATAGATACTTAGTCTTACAGGACTTGGATTAAAGGCATTACATGGATTATTGAGCTGTGGACAATTGGATATTAATACCAATGTATCCATCACCGCAAACAGCTCCAAGGTACTTCCGGGAGCCGATATTCCATCGATAATTGCCAATGTCCCATCTGCTTCGACAGGAACATTCATAAAGAAATTGATATTACTGACTAAATCACGCTTGTCCATCCCCATTTGTCCCAGTGCCAACAGGTAATTATCCCGGCACGAATGCATATCAAGTTTATCAAGCGCATAGCGAACCGTGTTACTCTCAGCACTGCACGCACCGCCAAGGGTATCGTGACGACCGCAGGTATCACTGATCACTTTCATCATTGTGTTTCCCAGATTGGAAACCAGTTCCGTCCCGGTTTCGACAAAAATATTTTTTTGACGAACGATCGTTTGCGGAGCACTGTAGCGTTCGGTGACGTCGTTGGCATTATAAAAAAGGGTATCAACCGCTTGGCACCCTTCCAAATCCACAATTCGTAAGACTTCTCCTGCTTTAACCACTTTATACCATGGCTCTCCGGCAGGAATCGTTTCATCATAAATAGGTTTATTCAAGGTTAGATCAACCGTAATCATCTCAGACATTTTTTTCTCCTTGTGCAAACTGTTTCATATAGTTTCTTGTATTTACAAATGCCCGTTCACTTCGTTCCGAATTGATCACACACGGATCATCGGACGCGACTTCATCCCCTTGATACACGATCAAACTGACCGGTTTCACATTGTAAGAGGTATCCGTGCTTAGGACATGTACCGTATTTGAAAGTATCACCAATACATCCATTTCAGCACGCAGTTCAATAAAACTTCCTGCAGGTACACTATCTTCGCGAAAAATCAGTTCTCCACTCTCACCGACCTTCGCATCGGCGAAAAGATTCAAACATGGCATGATGTCACGGCGTCCCATCCCGTATTTACCTACTTCAACCAGAAAATTATCAAAATCATTTTTGTAATAGCAGTTACGTTTGGTCTGATAGTTCCCTATTCCGCAGTGTCCTTCAATGTCCGAGGCCATCGTATATCCGCAAACCGTATCATGCGTTTCACAGCTATCCGTAATAATCGACATCAAGATCCGACCCATATCTGAATAAAGGGCATTGCCTTGTTTAAGATAGGCGTTGTATTGAATTTTAACCGTATCCGCCGCGTTGTACCGCTCGGTACGTTCATGGACATTGTAAAAAAGTGCCGAAAGGCCGCTAGTCGCTTCACTGTTGATTATCCGTAAGACTTGTCCTTTGCGGATAATTTTACTCCAGCGTCCGCCACCTGGAAGAATCTCATCAAAGAGGATGGCCTCAGGCGATAGTGGTTTCAATAATTGTGTCATGTACTTCTCCTTTATATTTTCGTTTATTTCTATCGAGTTTAATATCATAGACCAACGTTGCACCGTACGCATTGGGTGCATGAGGATCATTGCGAACCTTGTCAAAGACCAACAATCGTGTCCCCAATTCAAAGGCTTCTTTGACATCATGTGTCACCATAAACACCGTCAGCCCATATGTCTGCCATAATCCACGGACAAGCACGTGCATATCTGCTCGGCTTCCGGGATCCAGCGCTCCAAAGGGTTCGTCCAACAAAAGTATTTTTGGCTTTTTCACCAGTGCCTGAGCAATCGAAAGACGTTGCTGCATCCCACCTGAAAGTTCAGACGGATATTTATTGGCAGATTGTTTAAGCCCCACCGACTCCAGCATTGCCATCGCCTCTTCTTTGATTCTTTTGCGCGTGCTTCCAAATACTTTACCCAGAAAGGGAGAGTGCTCCATCTCTAATCCCAGCATCACGTTTTCCAAAGCCTTCAGATGAGGGAAAAGGGTGTATTTTTGAAATACGACTCCACGGTCACACCCTGGCTCTGACGAGATCGGTTCACCTTCGAGTAAAATGGATCCGCGTGATGGGGTATCCTGTCCCAAAAGCATCCGTAAAAAGGTACTTTTACCGCATCCAGATGGACCGATAAGGGTACAAAATTCCCCTTTTTCGATTGAAAAATTGAGTTTTTCTAAAATCACATTATCTTCGTAGGTTTTCCATACGCTGCGTATTTGCAGATAACTCATTTTTTCTCCTTTCGGTACCATGGAAACGCTTTACGGATAATCACGGCCAATATCCAGTCCATCAGAAATGCCAGCAGTGTGATCCATGCGACATAGGGCAAGATCACATCCATCTCCATGTAACGGCGCATCAAAAAGATTCGGTATCCCAAACCTTCCGACGATGCAATTGCTTCTGCCGTGATCAAGAAAAGCCATGCAGCACCCAGCGAGAGACGCAATGCATCCAAAAGCCTCGGCAACACATGCGGCAATACCACCCGTAAAATAATCTGCCACGTCGATGCCCCAAGTGTTTGAACCTTGATCAGCAACTCTTCAGAAAGCTCCATAGCGTACTGCTGTGTATCACGGACTAGAAATGGAGTCACTCCTATCACAATCAAAGCCACTTTAGCCGATTCATCCAACCCAAATATTATTAACAATATTGGTAATATCGCGATTGGCGGTATTAACGATACTGCCGCCGAAAACGGTGACAGTAACGCTCGAAAAAGGGGTAAGGTTCCCTGTACGATTCCAAGTATCAGCCCAATTATCGTAGCAATCCCAAGCCCTTGCGCAATACGAGATAAACTGGCAACCGTATCGGTGTACAAAATTGGCTCGCCCGTCATCTCATCGGGTTCCGTCATCATTATTTTGATGGCATCCCCAAACGCCTCAAATGTCGGAAGAAGTTTGTCTTCCGGATTCAGTGCATGGCGTGCATCCGCAGCAATCCAATAGATCAATCCAAGAATCACAAACGGCAGAATTTTTAAAAGCGGTGAGAACCGTCCTGCATCCAGATTGATCAGGCGCATAGTTTACAGTTTCCCTTCAGCCGCTTGTTTCATGTACTGCGAATCAAATCGAAGTTTCATATTTTTTGGATTTCCAAGCACTTTATTGGATGGGAATGTCATTCCGATATAGCCGTCACTTTTCGCTTTCTTCCCTAATAATCCATGAGCATATGAGAACTTGCTCACTTCTCCCATCGTTGTGATGAGTTTCGGATCTTCCGTAAACTTTTGGGCTTCAGCAGCGGTGTAAAACATCTTGGTGGTTGCAAGCTGAGATTGGTAGTCTTTGAGTGATGCACCTGATGCTTTTGCCATCATTTTGCGCGCTTCAATACCTCTAGCATCATTTTTTGACATAATCCCCATGATTTCAAACCATGCACCGGTTAATGCTTTACCTAGTTTTGGATTATCTTTAAGGGTTTGGCTATTTACTACCATCATATCGATGATCTCCCCGGGAATCTTGCTGGAGTCAAACAACAATGCCGCATTAGGAACTTTTTTGACTTCATTAAGCTGAGGATTCCATGTCACCACATTTTTCATTGACGGGGAATTAAAGGCCGAAACGATATCCGCATCGGAGGTATTGACAGTTTTAACATCTTTGGCGCTCATTCCTGCAGATGCCAATCCACGTTCCAATAGATAATGCGATACTGAATACTCAACAAGATTGACTTTTTGCCCCTTAAGATCTTTCATGCTTTTAGCACTCTTAGAAACAATACCATCATTACCGTTTGAGTAGTCACCGATAATCACAGCGGTAGAATCTACCCCACCTGCAGCTGGAATAGTTAATGCGTCCATATTCGTCATGACACATCCGTCAAACGACCCAGCACTGTATTGATTGATCGATTCAACATAGTCGTTGAGCTGAACTACATCAATTTTGATACCGTACTTGTCTGCCCATTTTTTAACGATCCCTTTTCGAGCACCATAATCCCATGGCATCCAACCGGCGTAAATCGTCCAGGCAACTTTAAAGTTAGTTTTTGGAGCGGCAAACATGGTAGTTGACGCAACAGCAAGAGCCAAAATGGCCAGTGAAAAACGAGTGGAAAGCTTTGGTGATGTGGGTTTTGATGAGCCTGCAACAGATGTGCACTGAGTGAATGAATGTGTCATGGGAATCCTCCTAAGCGGTTTGTCGAGAAAAAGCGGGGAGACAAATCTCTCTCCCGGGCTTTTATCCCTCCGTGTAGCCGCTTACGAGGCCGGATGCTCTCGGACCAGCACTTTTCAGTCGGAACCCTAGCATCCTTTTTTGAACAATAATGGGAGAAGGTTTCTCCCCGCTTTTTCTACATGGGATAATTATAGTGGAATTAATACGTACAAAGTTGCTACTACTGATTAATTTTTAAGCAATTAGAAATAAAATTTAATTTCTGTTTATTCAGAGGGTTCGATTTATAAAGGCTGACATAGTAGCGACACGGTCAGCTTAGCGCCTTTCGATTGCACCCCCCACCATAGCTTTCTCCACCGACTCTTCTGTCGCTTTTGCATAGAGCGTTGTTGTGTTCAAATTGCTGTGACGGAGAATCTTTTTAATTACAATGGGATTGACATCTCTTTTGGTTAAACGCATCGCCAGAGTATGTCGCAATAAATGCAGCCCCTTCTTTGCAATCCCCGCTTTTAGATAAAGTCTATTGACGATCGTATACGCATTGGTTCGATCAAGCGGTTGACCGCTTTGTGTTACCATAATCAGCGCATCACACCCCATTTTTAAATCACCCATATACTCAATCTCATCGTTAATAATCTCTTTTGCAATATAGGCAAACTGATCCTTCCCCCCTTTCCCATAGATGTCAATAGAGTACATACACTCAGCTTCACCCCCTTTAAAATCGGTGAGCTTCACCTGTAATGCCTCACTAATTCGTAGCCCAGCATAGAGCATAAGTTTAATCAGTAATGCGTTACGATAGGCGTTATAACCCTCTTTTTTTGATTTCTCTCTCTCAAGTGCCGTATGTAATCGAACAATCTCCTCTTCACTCAAATAGATGAGCCTCTCTTCTGACTTGGAACTGTCGGCTACTTTAATGTTTTTGAAATATCGATCAAACGTATGAAGCTCATCATTGTTATCACTAATGAAGGTAAAGAAACTCTTGATTGCCTTTAGATACGTTTGCTTGGTTGACTTAGAGAGGTAATGACCATTCTTTAGACTCTTTTTACCTTTACGTGCTTCATCTTCCAAATAGGTTAAAAATCCAGCTATAAACAATGATTTAACCTCACTAAGCTTCATTTCATCTTGATATCCATGGGAATACTCTATAAAGCCATATATAGCACGGCTATAAAGCTCTATAGTGTTAATAGCATAGCTTAAGGCTTTCATATTCTCATTATAAGCCTTATACCACCGCTCGAGATCACCAATAAAATCATTTGTGGAGAGAGTCATTTTTATTATCTCTTTTTTAACAAACATTATACCACATACCAACAGGTATGTTGTACGTTAGCCCTAGCAAATGGCATGGTTGTTTTTAAAAACATCTCCATGCTGATAATAAGTTATGTTGTATACATTAAAAGTATATCGTCATTTATGTTGATATAATGGTATTTATCTAATATATTAACTTTAATTCATACATATTCGTAGTATAATCCTATCATAAATACTAAATAGTTAAAAGGGGTAAGTAATGCCTGATGATACTACTAATGAGATAATAGAAGATATTAATTCATATAGTATGGTTGATGATGAGATAGTATCCACATTAAGCCAATTACAAGAAGAATCTGCCAAAAAAATACAAATAGTTAACAAGCGTATTGACTTCGACAAAAAGACACTTCGTCGGATAGAAACAATGATTCCAGTCTATAGTGAAGACTTAGGTGGCAATGCCTCTTCTTCTGAACAGTTTAGCTATGTTATACGAAAAGCGATCGACTCCTTGTTTGAGGGTGACTTTAAGCATAAGATTGATGAACTTTAGGAAAAGGTGATGGTAAACGACATCTTTTCCAGTACACCTGTTTTTAAGAGTAGTAGTATAGAATATTACAATTAGATTATATGAATATGTATTCGTAAAATAATAGATTTAAAGTTGGGTGTGAGAATGAAGAGTGAATCAGAAAAAAGTGTGCGTACAAAAAAAGAAGATCGTAAAACATCTATTATGCAAACAGCGTTAAAGCTTTTTTCTAGCGAAGGGTTTTATACTACAACAATGCCTGCTATCGCCAAAAAAGTTGGAATGAGTGTTGGTAATTTTTATAATTATTTTTCTTCTAAAGATGAACTTGCAAAAGAGATTATGCTCTATATTTCCTCCGTTTTAGGTGAGCAACTAAGAGAAATCAATATGTCAGAGAAATCGGTAAGAGAAAAAATTGATATGATAGTCAAAATGTATTTTCGAATCGCACAAGAACGTCCTGAACTCATTGAATATTTTTTACGTATTTTTCTTTCCAATCGTGAAATATTCACAAAATCATGTAGCGGAATGGTATGTGTCTCCGATTTTGTAACGGAATTGATGCTATTTTTTGATGATGGGGTACAAAGTGGAGTCTTAAAAGATCAAGATTTTTTTAGTGCGTTAGGACTGTTTATGGGATATTTGGGTGGAATGGTATTTTTAAACGGAGAAGAGGTGCTCCCTCAGCCATTGCATGATTATGAATCCGCAATAGCAGAGAATATTTACAATGCTCTGCGCAAACAATGAAATCACGCCCAAAGCTTTTATGGCTTCAGGGCGTAACCTGTAACGGCAACACACACTCTTTTCTTAATTACCCCCATCTTTCTTATATTCTTGAAACCTTTGAATTCCTCTACCATCCGATATTACCGGCTACGTACACACTCGAAAAGATTGCCTCCTGCACTCAATCGTGCGATATTCTTATATTTGAGGGAGCTTATGATCCTCGGATGATGCGAGCCGGTTCCCGTATGGAAACGTTGGTTCAGCACTATGGTTCAACTGCAAACACGATAATCGCTGTAGGAAGTTGTGCAAGTTTTGGGGGGATGTTTAAGCAAAGCGACCCTGAGTATATTACAGGAGTTGGATTTGATCGGGAAATAGCCAAAGGCCCTTTTGCCAAGAGTAACAAACTGATTAATCTTTCGGGATGCCCGATACATCCGGAATGGTTGGGATATACCCTTCGTATGATTGCGGATAATAAAGTAATTTTAATCGATGAAATGCATCGGCCCAAAGAGTTGTATGCCTATTTGGCACATCATGGGTGTACCCGCAATGAATATTTTGAGTGGAAAGTCGACGCAGAACATTTTGGAACAAAAGAGGGATGTTTGTTTTATAAGCAAGGGTGCCGAGGACCTATGACGCATGCCTCCTGTAATAAGATATTATGGAATGATGTGAGTTCGAAAACACGTATCGGATCTCCATGTTTTGGGTGTACAGAGCCGGATTTTCCTCGTACCAATATGTTTGAAACGAAAACCAATATGTCGATACCTCAGGATGTTCCGCTTGGGATATCCAAGAGGAGCTATTTAACCTTAACGGGCATTGCCAAATCGTTTCGTATACCGCGCTTGGAGAAGAGGTTGATTGATGACAATACGTAAATGGATTGAACAAATCGAGGGGGAAGCCTCTGTACAGTTTGAGTTTGAAAAAAATCACGTCTCTTTTGCTACGATAGCCTTTCCCCACACTCGCGGAATGGAGGCGATTTTACAATCAAAACCAGCCATGGATGCTTTGGTAATCACGCCGCGTGTCTGCGGTATATGTGGCCATTCTCATCTGTTTTCGGCAGTTAGAGCGATTGAATCCGTGTACGCAAATTGCGGCGCTCCCGTCGAGATCTCACAAAAAGCTGAAAGTATTAGAGAATTAACCCTGACGTTGGAACTGATACAAAACCATCTAAAATGGCTCTATCTGGTCATTTATCCTGAATTGTCACATATGTTGCAAGAGAAAATCGCAGACTCATGCCGTCTCAAAGGGGCATATGCAGCGTCACTCGCGACAAAAATTTTGGCTATTTTTGCTGGCCAATGGCCCCATTCGTCGTATATGATACCCGGTGGCGTGACGTGTGATCCTACTCATGTTGATATTATTCGCGCAGAGGGATTACTGGATGAACTGATTCGATGGTTTGAAAAGGAGTTAATTGGAATTACGTTGGATGAATATGTTTGTTATTCATCCAAAAAAACCTTTTTAACGGTTACGGGTGATATGAAAAAGATAGAAAACATGCTCAAAAGAACCAAAATGCATGAGCAAGGGTTTTCGTATGATCGATATCTTGCAATGGGTGAACATGAATTTTCTAAGCCGTCAAAATTGGTGAATAGACGCATGGCAAAAGTGCATTCTAAATTTGTAACCTTGGAAGAGGCGTATAGTATTGATGAGAAAACATACGCGAAAAATGCACTCTATCACGATGATTATTTTGAAACAGGTCCATTAGCCCGTACAATGATAGAGGGCGTCCCTTTTATCAAACAAATGTATAAAAATTATCGGGACAGTACCTATACACGAGTAATGGCTAGAAGTTATGAAGCTGCACTTCTGTTAGAGCATTCTAAAAAGCTTTTACAATCAATAAAACTAAATGAACCTTCCTATATTCAACCGCTTAAAAAAATTGCCACACTGAGTGGGGAAGGAATTGGTATCGTCGAAGCCCCCAGAGGCTCTTTGATCCATTCGGTGATTCTGAAAAATGGAATAATTGATCAATATAAGTTGATTACGCCAACACAGTGGAACCTTTCATGTGGATCTCCTGAAATTCCTGGACCTGCCCAAAAAGCGATGATTGGTTCTGACTCAATCGAAACTGCAACCTTCACCTTTCGCTCATTTGATGTATGCTCGGTATGTACCACCCATTAAATGTGAAGCTTGTCAGACAAAAGAGATTACTTTTGTTGTTATTTTATAAATATATGCTTCTTTTTTGTAGTGGCTAATATTAATTTAAGTTATTTCATTCTAGTATATGAATGATTATTCATTTATAGAGGAGGGAATTATGTCCGATAGAGTAGAAGCGGTTAAAAAACTGTTTACGTCAAAAAGCTCACGTGTTGAAACGAACAAAGGTGAGTCGTATTACCAAGAGTTGTTTATTAAATGTGAAGCACGCTTGAACGAACTCCGCGCAAATACACCTGCTAATAGACTTGACTTTGCAGATCTATTAGAAGAGAACGGGATCGATAGACGAGAATTCATGAAATGGGCGAGTGCAACGACAGCGATGTTAATGCTCCCTCCTATGTTTACACCGCTGGTCGCTGATGCAGCGGTTATGATGAATCGCGCGCCTGTTATTTGGCTTGAACTTCAAGACTGTGCCGGTAACTCTGAAGCGCTTTTACGTGCGGATGGACCAAAAATCGATGAGATCGTACTTGATATCATTTCATTAGAATACCATGAGACATTGCAAGCAGCATCGGGTCATCAAGCTGAAAAACAGCTCGAGGAAGCGATGGAACATTTCAAAGGAAAATATCTTTTGTTCGTAGAGGGATCTATTCCTATGGGAATGAACGGTCAGTACGGAACTATCGGTGCTAGCGGTGAAACATTCCATGACCATTTAGTCCGTTGTGCTACTAATGCTGCTGCGGTCGTTGCAGTTGGTAGTTGTGCGACGTTCGGAGGTATCCCTGCCGCTTCTCCAAATCCTACGGGTGCAGTGGGGGTAATGGATGTTATTAAAAACAAACCCCTCATTAACATCCCAGCATGTCCTGCCAATCCTGCCAATATGGTGGGTGTGATTTTGCATTATCTTTTGACAGGACAGATTCCTGAACTTGATTCACTGCTTCGTCCTAAATTCGCATTTGGATATCGTATCCATGATAATTGTGAACGCCGTGCACACTTCGACGCCGGTGAATACGTCGAAGTGTGGGGCGATGCGGGTGCTCAAAATAATTTCTGTCTCTACAAAATGGGCTGTAAAGGGCCTATGACCTTTAACAACTGTTCCATCGTTCGCTATAACGAAGCGGTCAATTGGCCAATCGGAGTAGGACGCGGTTGTATCGGCTGTTCCGAACCCGATTTTTGGGACAAATACGCGTATGAACGCCCTATGGCAGATGCGAAAATCAAAGCGCCGAGCGGCGGCGTTGAAAAAAGTGTTGATGAATTTGGTTTGGGCATGTTAACTGCTGCAGGAGTCGGTATTACGATCCATGCAGCAGCAAGTGCCGTAGCTGGTAAACGAGAAAAATCTGGAGAGAGCCATGAGTAAGCATATTGTAGTTGACCCTATTACCCGTATTGAAGGGCATTTGCGTATTGAAGCAGTTATTGATGATAATAATACGATCGTAGATGCCTATAGTTCTTCGACGATGTTTCGCGGAATTGAGACAATTTTACAAGGACGTGATCCGCGCGACTGCGGATTATTGGCGATGCGTATTTGTGGTGTGTGTACCGGTACACACTATCAGCGATCGATTGAAGCCGTTGAAGATGCGTTCAAAATCACCATCCCTAAAAATGCACGTCTTGTACGGAACTTGATTCAGGGTGCGTTGTATCTTCATGACCATGTGGTTCACTTTTATCATCTCCATGCCCTTGATTTCGTGGATGTTGTTTCCGCTCTTTCGGCGGATCCTGCAAAAACAGCAGCAGAAGCTCGCAAATGGGCTGCCGTTGCAGGCGAATCACCCTTCACTGACGGTGAAAGCGAATTTAAAGCAATTCAAGATCGTGTTGCTAAGTTCGTAAAACAAGGTCGTTTGGGAATCTTCGGAAATGGATATTGGGGCAATCCTCATTATAAATTGACTCCGGAACAAAACCTAATCGGTGTTGCTCACTATTTGCAGGCATTGGAAATTCAACGTGATTTGGCAAAAATGCAGGCGATCTTGGGCGGTAAAAACCCTCATCCTCAAAGCATCGTGGTTGGAGGGGTAACATGTGTTCAGGATATTCAAAATCCTGCTCGTCTTGCCCTCTTCAAATCCTTGCTTCTTGCAGGTCGTAAATTTATTAAGCAAGCCTATCTTCCAGATGTCTATATGGCAGGGACGATGTACGCAGGTGAAGCGACGGATAGTAAAGCAACCTTTACTGAGCTTATGGGTGGCAAAGGGGTCGGTGGAACGGGTGGCGGATTACTGAACTATATGAGTTACGGTGATTTCCGTCTCGATGATACCGGTTTTTACAAATCGGCACTTCTCTTTCCAAGTGGCGTTGTTTATGGGGGAGATATTAGTAAAGTAGCCGATATTGATCCAGAAAAAATCGCTGAAGACGTGACGCACGCATGGTACAAAGGCGATCGTCCTCTTCATCCGTATGAGGGACAAACCATTCCTGAATATACAGGGCTTGATAAACGTGAAGACGGAATTGCCTATCTTAAAACCAAAGAAAAATACAGTTGGATTAAATCTCCAATCTATAACGACACACGTGTTGAAGTAGGACCATTAGCACGGATGGTTATCGGCGTTGCGCGCAAAGATGCACGTATTAGTAAATATGTTACTCAGTTTTTAGAGCGGGGTAATCTTCCGATTGCCGTGTTGTTTAGTACGGTCGGTCGTACTGCGGCGCGTGCTATTGAAACTGAATTGATGTCAGATGTAATGGTTGAATGGATCGATGAACTTGCTAAAAATGTTGCGTCAGGAGATAAAAGCACATGGACTGAATTTGACTTTGATGCAGTAAGTGTTAGTACCAAAGGTCGCGGTATGGCAGAAGCTCCTCGCGGTGCATTGGGTCACTGGGTTCGTATTGAAAACGGAAAGGTAGCCAACTACCAAGCCGTCGTCCCCTCAACATGGAATGCCGCTCCGCGTGACCACAAAGGGCGTTTAGGTGCGTATGAAGCAAGTTTGATCGGAACCAAAGTTGCCAATCCTGAGCAACCGTTGGAAATTATCCGTACCATTCACAGTTTTGACCCTTGTATTGCTTGCGCCGTACACGTTGTCGATACCAAAGGTAAAGAGCTTGCTGTTTACAAAGTAGATACTGTGTGCAGTATCTAAGGAGCCAATCATGAATCAGGGGTACAAACAAGTCAAACGTATGACACCGGCCATGCGCATCATCCATTGGGTGAATGCGTTTAGTATGGTTGGAGCCGTCATTACAGGTCTTTATATCGGACATCCGTACTATCAGACATTTATGGCAGATGGTGCGGTCGATAAGTATATTATGGCGTGGAACCGTTATGGACACTTTATGATCGCGATTATTTTTGATGTTACATCAGTCATTATTGCGTATTTATATTTTTTCAGTCGCTTTGAAAAGCCATATAAAAAGCTCATTCCCAATGGAAAAAATATTACCGAGTTTAAAGCCGTATTGGTCAATCTCTTAACGTTGAACCGTAAAAAAGAGTTTGATTCATCCCATGCGGACAGTTTCAATACGGTTTATTTTACAGTTTTTCATCTGCTGTTAGTATGGATGCTGTTTACTGGTCTACAGCTGTATGTGCATGGATTGGGGTCAGGTATTAGTTCTATAGGAGCATGGTGGCCGTGGATGTTGCATATCGCAACCGATTGGACGATTCCGGTTACTGGCGGAAGTTTGATGGATGTTCGTATCGCCCATCACACCTCAATGTGGTTAATTATCTGCTGGGTGCTCTTTCATATCTACTATCAAGTGTGGAGAACGATTTTCTGGAAAGAGGCGGATATCGCCATCGTTATTGGCGGTTCTAAATTCGTTAAAGAAGATACACTTAAAGCATAATTTTTTGGTTACAAAGGGCAGTTATGGCATTTACGTTCGAGGTGATGACCTCTTTTTCTCAACCTACGATTAAAAATTATTTAATTTCCATTATTCGCACTTTCGGGATTAAAGCGGTTGTTCATCAAAAAAAGACAAAAATTATTTGTGCTTTTGACAGCGGAGATGAAAACCTTCAGGAGTGTCTTGAAGCGATCGGAACCAATCTGCCTGCATCGTGTTTTATGACGAAAAGTGACTATTACGACATTGAGGGAGAACCCGAAACAGTTCCTGATTTTGAGATTGAATATCCAATTTCGTTGGGATTGTGTCCCAGTTGTCATAAAGAGATGTTTGACCCCTCATCAAAGCGCTACTATTACCCCTTTACGCACTGTACCCATTGCGGGGGGCAATATCCCTTTTTCGACCATTATCCCTATACGCGCAGTAATACAGCTCTTGCCTATGTAAAGCCTTGTCCTACGTGTGAAAAAGAATCAATAAGTTTTGGACGACGTGAAAAACAAATATTAAACTCCTGCCACGAGTGTGGTATCCCGGTCAAGTTGACCCATAAGGGAAATGAACGGTATGCCAACGATCCGGGAAGTTTTCGCACAATGTTCGAAGTTTCCGCCAAAGCATTGCGTGATGGTAAAACTCTTTTGATGAAAACGACGATGGGGTATCGCCTCTTTTATCGGGCGGATACACTTGAGCAGGGGTCAGTGTTAATGCTGACCAATGCGATAAAAATCACCGACTATTGCTCCTTGATTAATGATGAATTTAACGCATTGCTGAGCATCGAGCGTCCGATTTTACACGTTGCACTCAAAGATGAAACATTGCGCAGTACCTTTGGTTCCACGATTGATGTTAAATATCCGGATGAAGGCTTTTCGATTCTTTTAGGGAAAGAGTTGACCCTTTTGGGTCTTGATTTTATTGTCTATAAGGCATTGGAATCCGCTATTGAAGCAGATTTCAGTATGGACTTTGATTTAAATATCCATTCGCAAAGTGATATCCATCTTTTTATCAATAAAGATGTTAAACTAATCGCTTCTGGTGAGCGTGTTTCATTTCCTTCACGTCTCCCATTTAGTACAGATACCCTTAGTATTGCCAATGGATTAGTAGGAATTAAAGATGAAAAAGGGATGCTGTTCGATCAGATGGAGCATTTTTCTTCGGCATCCACGATGAAAGTCAATCAGCTCGAAACCGAAGTCCCTGCCGTTGAATCTGCCAATTTTCACACGATGGCGGAAGATGAATCCTCCTTTATGTCAGTCATTGCAGAGCATAATAAATTTGGAACAAAAGTAGTCGGAGCCTATTTCGAAGGTGAACCGTCATTTTTGTATTATGATGGGAAAAAAGTGATTCGTGTTGTCCCTCCCAACCCGTTTACTCCTGAGGGAGTGTTGGAAAAAATAGCAACGTTGCGAGAGGGATCGGATCGTTTGGTAGAGAATATGCGCACAAAACTCCCTGCAATGGTTGAAGCGCTGTCAGCACTAAAGGAAGGCACTTCTCTTTTTGAAGCGACGGCTATCATTTTGGATTTAGAAGAGAAAAGTTATGAAGGAGTTATGAAAGAGGCATTGAAGTTCATCGGAAAAGGAGGGCTTCAAATCGATATGAAAGTAGATGATAACCGCTTTAATCATGTCGCTTTTTTATCCAGCATCATCAGTTATAAAATAGCGGGTGTTGATTCAGTCTATTTGAGCTATTCTATTTTTGAATCGTTTGGCGATTATTTTAGTGAACTTCTCACTGAAATAAAAGGAAAAACTAAAGCATCGAATGTGGTGTTGTGCGGGTCGTATTTCGCAGGACAGTCTCTTTTTAGCCGTTTACAGAGGAATTTGAAAACAACTCCTCCTTTGATGAATGTGAATTACCCCATTGGAAAGGAAAACTGTGTTGTTGGTGGAGTCTTTTTATAAAAGCGTCAGTATTGTTATAAAAGGGTTAGTGCAAGGGGTTGGATTTCGCCCTTTTGTCTATCGCGAAGCCAAGGCTCATGCGATGATGGGTTTTGTTATCAACACTGCCGATGGAGTCGTCATTGAAGCCGAAGGGCTAAAGGGTGAGGCGTTTATTAATGCTTTGTGTCAAAATCTTCCCAAACATGCCCGTATCGATTCGATGGAAATTGTTGAGAGTGAACCCTACGGTTATACTAATTTTGAAATCAGAGAGAGTACTTTAGGGGTTGGGAGCGTTGCTATTGCTCTCGATTCTGCCCTTTGCGGTGCGTGTGAAGCAGAGATGGGTGATCCTTCTAACCGCCGTTACCGATATCCTTTTATCAACTGCACCGATTGCGGCCCTCGTTATACCATCATTCAAATCCCTCCTTATGATCGTGTCCGAACGTCGATGAAACATTTTACGATGTGTGATGCCTGTCATACTGAATATATCAATCCTTCGTCTCGCCGTTACCATGCTGAACCTATTAGCTGTCCCGATTGCGGGCCAAAGCTGACATTTTTAGACCATAAAGGTTTAGAAATAGAGGGTGATCCCATAGATTTAGCGGTCGAAATGCTCAAAGCAGGAAAAATTATTGCACTCAAAGGGCTTGGGGGATTTCATTTGATGTGTGATGCTACCTCGGATACCAGCGTGAGTGAATTACGGCGTCGTAAACACCGAAAAGCCAAACCCTTGGCCGTGATGTTCCGCTCACTCGAACAACTTCAAGAGTATGCCATGATTAATGAGGAAGAGAAATCTCATATTATCGGAGCGATTAAACCGATTGTGATTGTCCGTGCCAAAAGCGGGACAAATCTTTCGGAACACGTAGCCCCTTTGATTGACCGACTGGGAGTATTTCTCCCCTATACACCGCTTCATCGGCTTTTGTTTGAAGCCATCGATTTTCCGCTGATTGCCACTAGTGCCAACATCAGCGACGAACCCATTATCGTAAAAGCCGAAGAGATTGCTCACAGATTGGGCAATGTGGTGGACGCCATTGTGAGCCATGACCGCACCATCGTCAATGCTCTCGATGATTCCGTTATCCAAATTGCACAGGGACGTGTTGTACTGCTGCGGATGGGGCGTGGGTTTGCACCGCATACGATTTCTTTGGTCACCCCTTTTGATAAGAGCGTTTTGGCCCTCGGAGCCCATCAAAAAAGTGCCATAGCCCTTGGAGTCAAGAAAAATATGGTACTCAGCGGACACATCGGTGATTTAGGGAGTATTGAAGCCGATGGCTATTTTGAAAAGACGATTCAAACGTTTCAACGGTTTTACGAGTGTGAACCAACACTGCTCATTACCGATTTACACCCTAATTACTCCTCAACACGCTACGCCCAAGAGCAAAAAAAAGAACACTATGGGGTTCAACATCATTATGCTCATATCTTGGCGTGTATGGCGGAATACAGTTTGGAGGAAAAGGTACTGGGCTTTGCATTTGATGGGACGGGATACGGCGAAGACGGGTACCTTTGGGGGGGAGAGGTGATGATCGCCGATACTCATGGATATGAACGGATTGGATTTTTAAAACCGTTTGCCCTTTTAGGCGGTGACAAAGCAATTAAAGAGCCTCGCCGAATGGCGTTATCGCTGTTGTTTGAGAGCTATAGCCTCGATGAAGTGTTGGTACTAAAATCCCCAACAACAGAAGCTTTTTTAGAGTACGAAATCCGTCAGCTTTACCACATGTGGACGAAAAAGCTCAATGCACCCTTGAGCAGTTCGATGGGTCGGCTGTTTGACGCGGTCGCTTCATTGGGAGGATTTATCCAAAGTCTCGATTACGAGGGGCAGGGGGGGATGATTATGGAAAACTTTGTCGATGAGACGATGGATAAACCCTTTACTTTTACCGTGACAAATCGGGAAATCGATGTGTCTCTTATGGTTGAACAAATAGTCGCGTTAAGCACTCAAAACGATGCAAAACGGCTCATTGCTAGTCGATTTATTGCGACGGTTGAGGCAATGATGCACTATTTTGTTACTCTATATCCTGAATTGCCAATCATCATCGGAGGAGGAGTATTTCAAAACCATCCACTCATGTCCCAACTTTACCGTTGTTTTGGAGAGGGACGATTTTACGCACAACAGCAAACGCCGATTAATGACGGAGGGATAGCATTGGGGCAACTTTATTACGCACACCACAACACAAAGGAAAATAATGGACGCTAAAGTTGCATTAATAGGTTCAGGAAACGCATTTTTTATGGACGAGGGGATTGGGCTTTATGCGGGAAAATACCTCAAAGAAAATTTTACGTTTGAACCTGCATTGGACATTGTTGATGGGGGGACGCTTGGGTTTGGATTGATGCCTTTGTTGCAAGAGTATGAATATGTGGTGATTGCCAATACCAGTTCTGATGATAATAAAATAATCGGAAGTATTGATGTCTTAAGCGGTGATGAGCTGATCGCCAACCAAGGGATCAAAAAAACGGCGAATGAAGTGGAAATTACCGAAATGCTCCAAATCTGCTCGATGGCAAACCATTGTGCGCAAACGACGATGGTAAGCATCGTCCCAGAAGATATTATCAGTGTTTATGTAGGGGTAACGCTTGCTTTGCGTGAAAAATGGATGGAGTATATTGATGTTATTGTGAGTGAACTGGCAAAATGTGGAATTAACAGTATACGAAAAGAGTCTGTGATGGGGTTGGATGAGATACTCGAACAATTTGCCAATCCCAGCATTGAACACGGCAAGGGATTTTAATCCATGTCGATCGTTGTACTGGGTGTCGGAAATGTACTCGAAGAAGATGACGGAATCGGTATCTATGCGGCAGCGTACCTGAGTGCCAATTATGTTTTAAGCGATCACGTTTCGATTATCGACGGAGGAGTCGAGGGGATCAATCTACTCAATCTTTTTTTGGAAAACGATCATATTATTATTCTCGATACGATTAACCTCGATGATGAGCCCGGTAGTATCTACAATATCCCCTCGCATGAACTGTCTGGATATGGTCTAAACAGCGGAGGGGCACATGAAGTTGGGGTGATGCAGTGTCTGGAGATGATTGAACTTATGGGGAAAGGACTTCCTGAGTCCAATGTAATGGGGATCGTTCCTAAAAGTATTAGTTTTCATATGGGACTAAGTGATGAAATCACTGCACAGTTTGAAACTTACATTACGGCAATTGTCGGTTATCTTCGAACGTGCGAGATAACCGTTAAAAAAAATGAATCGACACAAACACTTTTAGAAATTATCGATACCTTTAAATATCCTACTCATCCATAATTCTCAAGAAAGTGGGCAAAAATAGAGTTATTGTAGCAAAGAAATAAAAGAAGTTCTGAAATAATATAAGAAGAGTAAAAATTTAGTTTCTTTTTACTCTAAAGACTTATAATCGTTTACTCTGAATTGTTATTCATAAATAAGGACTTGAAAATGGAAATTGGTTTAATGATAATTTTTTGGTACGGTATCTTGCATGCATTCGGCCCCGATCATTTGACGGCTATCGCCGATTTTTCGATCGGTAAAGAGGCTAAAAAAACATTTTTGATCGTCGGGGCTTTTGCAGTCGGGCATGGGATTATGCTTTTTATGTTTGCAAAACTTTTGGAGCATTATACGCTTCCCTCAGAGGTTTTGTCTTATGGAGATGTGATTGCATCCAGCGTGATTCTTTTCATCGGAATCTATCTGCTTACCATGGTTTATGCCAAAAGAATTCATTTAAAAACCCATACCCATGAGGATAAAAAACACGTCCATATTTGGTTCGGCAATGAACATCAGCATGAAACTTCCACGACAACATCCGCCTTTGGGGTGGGTGTTTTGATGGGGATTGGAGGGGTGCGCGGTATGCTGGTCACTCTCGGCGTCCTTCATGGTCAATCGGTCGATTTGTCGATGATCCTTGCTTTTATAGCGGGGGTCATGGTGGTCTTTTTTAGTTTTGGTTTGGTCATTTCATGGATTAATAGAGATATTTTGACTAATATACAAAATGTAAGGCGTGTTTTCGCTACAGTTGGGGTTATTTCCGTCCTCGTGGGCGGGAATATGCTTTTGGCGTAATTTGAATAAAAAATAAAATTGCTATTTAGGAGATTATAAATATGTGTAAAGATTGCGGATGTTCCATTACGGATCACGACCACGACGGTCATCACCATAGTCACGATCATGGAGATCATGATCATTCCCATACCCATCAAGCGGCACATGAGACACTGCACCATAACCCGCAGCTCAATGATAAAAAAACGATTGACGTGATCAAGAAAATTTTGGATAAAAACGATCAAGAAGCACAGCACAATCGAGAACATTTTGACGATCATGGAGTGTTGGCAATCAATCTTATGAGCTCACCAGGAAGCGGAAAGACGGCATTGTTAGAAGCAATGGTTGGCTTGGCACCCTTTAAATTCGGGGTGATTGAAGGGGATTTGGAAACCTCTCGCGATGCGGATCGTCTGATCGCCAAAGGGATTGGAGCGGTGCAGATTCAGACGGGGAGCGCGTGTCATCTGGATGCGTTTATGGTTCATAAAGGGCTGCATGATCTGCCGCTGGCTCCTTTGGATGTCTGTTTTATCGAAAACGTCGGAAATCTTGTCTGTCCGGCGAGTTATGATGTTGGATCACATCTTAATATTGTGTTGGTCTCTATCCCCGAGGGGGAAGACAAAATCGCCAAATATCCGGTAATGTTTCGAACAGCGGATTTGATTCTAATCACCAAAACCGATCTGTTGCCGTATTTTCAATACGATATCGAACGGGAGAAAGCCGAAGCACGTAAACTCAAACCGGGTGTCGATATTTTAGAAGTCAACATCAACGATGAAAAATCCATCCGAAGCGTCATAGAGTGGATTGAATTTAAGCGAAAGATGAGAGCCTAACCATGTGTTTATCGATACCGTCAAAAGTGGTCAAAATTGACACACAACTCAATATCGCAACCGTCGATACGATGGGGGTGCAACGCACCGCAGGACTCGATCTGATGGAAGAGGGCTCCGTAAAAATCGGCGATTATGTACTACTTCATATCGGATTTATCATGAATAAAATCAATGAAGAAGATGCCCTTGAATCACTCAAGATTTATCAGGAGATTTTATCGAGACTCGATGAGGAAGAACGGAGAATATTGGTGCTTGAAGATGATAATTGTGTTAACCGAGACGCCCCATGAGCTCTCTCCAACTCAAAGACCTCTACGATGGATTCCGTGACCCTGATGTTATCAAAGGGTACCAAAAACTGATTGCCGAAGACGCGCAAAAACTCTCCCGTACCATCAACATCATGGAGGTGTGCGGCGGACATACTCACACCATCATGAAATACGGCATTTTGCAGCTGCTCCCCTCCAATATCAAATTTGTCCACGGTCCGGGATGCCCCGTGTGCATCATGCCCAAAGAGCGGATCGACCACGCCTCTGTATTGAGTCAGCAACCAAACGTCATTTTGGTGACGCTGGGCGATATGATCAAAGTTCCCGGAAGCAACGGAAGTCTGCAAGATGCGCGAAGCAAGGGTGCGGACGTCCGTTTCGTCTATTCGCCGCTCGATTGTTTGAAGATTGCTCAGGAGAATCCCGATAAAACGGTTATCTTCTTCGCCATCGGATTTGAGACGACAACCCCCATGACTGCCGCCCTTTTAGAGACGGTGATAAAGCAAGATGTACAAAACATCCTCTTGCATGTCAACCATGTCACCGTACCCGAACCGATGCGCGCCCTCATTAGCGATGAGGCATGCATTATCGATGCGTTTTTGGGACCCTCTCACGTTAGTGTCATCAGCGGAAGCAAGATATACGAGGAGTTCCCGCGCGACTGGGGCAAACCCATTGTCGTCAGCGGATTCGAGCCGGTGGACGTCATGCAGTCGATCAGTATGATCGTCAAACAATTTATCGAAAATCGATGTGAACTCGAAGTGGAGTATAATCGTGCCGTGACGCGCGAGGGGAACACTAAAGCGCAAGCGTTGAATGATACATACTTCCAAAAAGTGGACTTTCGCTGGCGTGGACTGGGCGATATTCCCCAAAGCGGGATGGGTTTACGCGAGGAGTATGATCGCTACAACGCCGAGAAGATTTACGATGCCATCTTGCCTAAAGAGGAGATCAATGATCACAAACTCTGCATTTGCGGCGACATCCTCAAAGGAAAAGCCTCTCCGCCGCAGTGCTCCATCTTCGGCACCGCGTGTAAACCGACCAGTCCTGTGGGAAGCTGTATGGTCAGCTCCGAGGGGGCGTGTTCGGCGTATTATAAGTATGGGAATTTGGTATAATCTATAAAGATATGAATCCTAAGGTTTTGCAGTTATGAGTTATCAACCGCCGTTTACGATCACCTCTAAAATGCTCTCGTTGGTGAGTGATATTGTTGAAATCATAACGGATATTAAGCACATAGAAACCAATTTAAAAACGCCGAAACTTCGTAAAAAAAATCGTGTAAGAAGTATTACGGGAACCTTGCAAATAGAGGGCAATACGTTCAGCGAAGAAAAAGTGACGAATGTTATCAATGGCATAACCGTTTTAGGGACGATGAGAGAGATCGCAGAGGTGCAAGGGGCGATAAAAGCGTATGAGCATTTTGATAATTACGTCTATAAAAAAGAAAAAGATCTCCTCCAGTCTCATAAACTGATGATGGAAAAGCTCGTATCCACTGCGGGAAGTTATAGACATACTAACGTAGGTGTTGGCGATCAAAATGGTGTGACCCATGTTGCTCCGCCTGCTTTAGCTGTACCTGAACTCATGGGAAATTTGTTTGAATGGTTACACAACACCAAAGAGCATCCTCTCATTGTCAGTTGTGTCTTTCATTATGAGTTTGAGTTTATCCATCCGTTCGAAGATGGTAACGGCAGGGTGGGACGACTTTGGCAAAGTGTTATATTGAACCATTACAAAAAGATTTTCGGATTTATCCCCATAGAGAGTGTCGTTCGAGAGCATCAAAAATCGTATTATAAGGCTTTGGAAGCTTCTGGAAGTGCGGGAGAGAGTACACCGTTTATAGAATTTATGTTGGAGATTATCCTCAAAACATTGAAAAATGCTTCAAATGAAAATGTCCCTAAAAATGTCCCTAAAAATGTCCCTAAAAATGTCCCTAAAAATGTCCCTAAAAACCGTTTGGATGAGATTGTAAAATTGATTGAAAAAAACAAAGAGATCACGTCGATACAGATAGCCGAGCGATTAAAAGTAAGCGATAAAACTATCAAAAGGGATATGGCGACACTCAAAGAGCAGGGGAGATTGCAAAGGGTCGGTAGTTTAAAAAGTGGGTATTGGGAAGTGTTGAAATAATTATGAGTTACTTTATTGAGAGAACATATATAAATAATATAACAAATGAAAAATCAATATTTGAAAACCTTTTAGATAATGAAATATCAGTCATTCTTGGAGAACCAGCTTCAGGTAAAACCAAACAATTAGAAAAGTACAAAGAATTAAACCCTCAAAAAAGTATCTTTGTTGAGTTAATGTTTGTTGAAGAAGACGAACAAATGAATGAAGATATTGATGTTGTTTTGCTGGATTCTATTGATGAAGCATTGTCGAAAAATGATAGCGATAAAGTTCTAAAAAGAAATTTATCGAAATATATTAAAAAATGCAAAGAGATAAATCCAAATGTAAAGTTTATTATCACATGTAGATATGTTGAATGGAAAGAGACATTTGAAGAAGAACTAAAAACGATTGATGAGGATTTAGAAGTTTTCTATATTGAGGAATTGAGTACAGAGAATATAAATGAAATTTTGAAACAAAAAAGTGTTAATGTAGATGAGTTTTGGGAATTTATAGAGCAAAACTATTTAGATCAATTATTAAAAAATATACTAATAGTAATTTATCTTATTGACAATTTTGATAAATATAGAGGAAAATTACTTAAGTATTTTGAAATATATCAAGAAATTATAAAAGAGCATTTGGTTCTTGAAACTGATAATGAAAGAAAGCGACAGTTATTAAAATTGTCATCAGACAAAATGTTTTCTATCGCTTCATCAATAGCAACATATATGATGCTTAATAGAAAAAGAACTATTTCAATAGAAAATATCAACAAATTGCCTAGTGAATTATATAAATTAAATGATATTGAAATAACAGGAGAAGAGTTAAATATTGTATTTGATACCGCATTATTTAGTGGAAACAGAGACAATACAAGATTTTTTCATAAATCGATTCAAGAATATTTAACAGCGTATTTTATAAATGCTAAACAACTAGATGTTTCAATAATAAAAAAGATATTTGCATACAATTATGGATTTTATGAAGAGTTTGAAGAAGTGATTATTTATCTTACAAATATCGAAGTGAACTTTTTTAAACATTTTATTGATTTTGATCCATTGATTTTTAGACGACATCCGTATTTATCAAAAGAAGAACAAACTGTTTTATTGGGTTCAATGCTAAATATCTTACAAAAAGAGAGACAAAAAGCTTGGGGAAAATGGGAGTATATAAAAAATAGCTCACTTGTAAAACTAAATTCAGTAGATAGTATCGACGAGTTAGTTAGAAAAAATATAAATATAAATAATGTTGATAGAGAGCTATTTGTCTATTTAGTGAGTCTTTTAGAACATAATTATTCAATAGGACTTGAAGATATTATATTTGAAATACTCGAAAATATGAAATCGGATAAACATCTATGCACTGAATATATAAAAATTTACTATATAAATAATATAGCATACAATAAAAGACTGTTTTCTTTTATTATTGCAAATGATCTAATTGATGTACATGAAGATTATTTATATTTACCTATTTTTCATATATTGTATAAACATATTGAATTTGAAGAGTTAATAGCTTTATTGCAAAATTTTTCTGAGTTTCAAAAACACCAATTATTAGAAATAGATGTTGCAGATATATTATTTTGGTTTAACTTTATAGTTGAAAATTATGAAAGAAAAAGTAGGGAATACAGTGATGAGCAAATAAGTTGCATTATTTTTATGATTTTAAAAAATTATCAATTTATTGAAGATAAAAGTATTTTAGCAACTATTGATGAGTTTATTGAATCGAATTTGATACATATCACATGGCATGTTTCTGAATATGATAAAGATGATTTTACACTTGATTTCAATGATATTAAAAATGACTTTTGCAACTATTTTTTCAGTCAAAAGACCGACGATAGATGTTTTAAAAACATATTGGATATTTTGCAATTTTATACAATAAGTATTGAAGAATTGGATGATATATTTGAAAGATATCCAATCCAAAATTTTAAAGAACACTATTTGTGTCTTAGATTTAAAATTGATGCTATTTTTGATTTATTGATGAAAAACAGTGACTTTGAAATATACATGGAAGATATGTGGGCAAAGCAGAGAGAGCAAGAAAAAAAATGGAGAGACAAACAATGGGAACGACAAGAAGCTAGAGAAAAAAAAGAAGAGCAGAAGCGTTATGAAAATGCAATAAACTCTCTGACTACACAAAGTGATATTTTAAATGTGTATTTGATAGCCAAAGGAAGACACCATGATGAGAAAAAAACATATGAAAAATTGAGAGAAGATTTAGGAGATAAATATCAGTCTTTTATAGATTTGACTAAAAAAGAGTTTCAAAATGATGAGTTGTATTTAACTATTAAAGAAAAATTATCAACCCATAGAGTTTATTACTTTAGTATGTTGTACAACTATTTATTTTCAAATATTAGTAATGATGAGATTGATGAATTAATAGCTACTGAAGAAGAGTACAAAAAGTTTTTTTGGCATACATTAAGCAATGGAAGATTGTCAAAAGGTTATTTTTTATATATTTCAAAAAAGAATATCGGCAATTTAATTTCATTGTCTATTGAAGTTCTGAATCATACATTGAAACAAAACGAGTTTACAAAATCAAGTTTAGATTATCAGTTTATTGATTTATTTAAAAAGCTAGAGATATTTAATCTAGCAATCTTGCAAGATTTAATAGAAGAAATAAAACAAAATATTTTTCCTCACTTAACTACATTGAATACAGAGAGTAAAGACTATTTCACTCAAATAATAGCTATAAACCATGATAATTATGAATTTATAAAAGAGTTGTGTACAAAAGATATTACGAATTTTACTATCTATTTTGAATATTTATTTACGATAGATAAAAACCGTGCGTTCGAGGATTTTATTACTTTGCTTTATCCAAAAGGAAAGAGTCATTTAATTTTTTCAATGAGTGCAAATGTTAACTTTTTAAAACCTGTGTATCAATTTGATAAATTTGATGTGTTGAATATATGTCCAGTTCATAGAAAAAGATTTAAAAGTCTAATGGCTTTATTGTATAAAACAGGAGTAAGAAATTTAAATAGTGAAAATATAAGATTTATATTGGAAAATTACTTTGATTTTTTCCATGAATACTATCATCCAAAAGGCGGTTATTCTCCTGATATTTACGATGATATGTATGGAGTAATAAATAATATTTTAACTAGCTTGGGTGAAGATATAAGTAACATTGATTTACTTGAACAGTTGAAAGATAGTTCTAATATCAAATTAGAGACTAGGATTAAAAGGCAACTGGAGATTGCCTATAATTTACAGTTAAAAAATAGAGAAGATAATAAAGATTACAAAAATATTTTAGATAGTTTTGTACCAAGTGAATCTGATAATAGATTCTTCGATTATGAAAAATTAAAAGATGATTTGATTGAAAGTTCTTTAATCTTGATGGATAGTCGAAAGACTATTTATAATGAGATTGAAGACTTAGTAAATGATAGATTTCGTGATGCTCTGATACATAGAAAATATAATATTGCAGACCAAAGTCGTGGCGGTGAATCTCAAAGTGGGAAAAGTGTTGGCGAAAGAGATTTAGTTGTACGAAATAAAGAGAGTAGTGTTATTGAAAGTGCTATAGAAGCTTTTGAATTAAAAAGTGATGTAAAAACAACTATTGAAACGCATTATGACAAACTAATCAATAAATATGACACATCTGGAAATAGATGTAATTTTATACTCGTATATTCAAAAGTCAAAGATTTTGAAGGACTATGGAATAAATATCAAAAACATTTTTCAGGCTTTAGTGTCGAAGATATTCAAAAAGAGAATTTAAAAGTTGGATTTACAGAAAAAAGCAATATGAAGATAGTGCATTTATTTATTAACTTTTATTCTGAATAATAAAGAGGATAGTGAAAATGTTAAAGGCAGACGAGATGGTAAAGAACTCTAATTATGGCGAATTTGCCGCAATTAAATCGCAGATATGTTTCAACAGCTATCAAAAAGTTTATTCAATTGATTCCGTCCAACTCTCTGGTGGACAAATTGAAAATTCTGAAAAATTAAATGAGGACGCACAATGACCAAAACACCAAACCAAAACATCAATGAAGCGTTACAAACTAAAATTCTCACAGATGATGTAAAAAACCTCATAGCGACCTCTCAACAAAAAGCCATACGCGCTATTGATTTTGAGCGGGTGTTGCTCTATTGGAATATAGGTAAAAGAATTTACGAAGAGGTTCAAGGGGGAGATGATAGGGCTGAATATGGAAAAGCGATCATTAAAAATCTCTCTAATGAGTTGGAACCTATTTACGGAAGCGGATATTCTTATCGGCAACTTTACTTATTTTTGCAATTTAACAAAGCTTTTCCAATTGTGAACGCACTGCGTTCACAATTGAGTTGGACGCAATATAAACTTCTTTTGCGAATAGAGGACAATGATAAAAGAGAGTTTTATATTGCAGAAAGTAGAAAAAATAACTGGAGCAGCAGAGACCTTGAACGGCAAATAAACGCATCATTGTATGAGAGGCTGCTTTTGAGCAATGATAAACAATCCGTTTTAGAAGTATCAAGAAGTGAAAAATTTCCGCTCAATCCAAATGAGATCATAAAAGACCCGATGGTTTTAGAGTTTTTAGGTTTAGAGAAAAAAAGCGTTTATTATGAAAAAGATTTTGAAAGTGCGATTATCTCAAATCTCCAAGCCTTTTTATTGGAACTTGGGAATGGATTTTCATTTGTTGCTCGTCAAAAACGGATACATATCGATGGAGATGATTTTTTTGTCGATTTGGTTTTTTACAATAGGTTGCTTCAATGTTTCGTAGTGTTTGAGATTAAAACGCATAAATTGACACATCAAGATATTGGACAGTTACAAATGTATGTCAACTATTTTGACAGAGCAGAAAAGCAAGAGTTTGAAAACCCGACGATCGGCGTGTTACTGTGTGCCGATAAAAATGATACGGTAGTCAAATACACCCTTCCAGAGAATAATAAAACAATACTTGCAAGTAAATATCAGCTCTATCTGCCAAGTGAAGAAGAGCTCATAAAAGAACTTCATAAAGAGTTTGAAAATTCGGATATATTAAATGAGGACGACCAATGACCAAAACCATAACCCTCGCCCAAGGCAACGGCGGCGAAGAGAACAACGAGCTGATCAAAAAGGTATTTTACAAAGCCTTTAAAAACGAGATTTTAGAGCGCAGTGAAGATGCGGCGGTGATTGGTAATTTGGCGATGACTACCGATAGTTTTACGGTCAGCCCCCTCTTTTTTGCTGGGGCGGATATTGGGAAGCTCGCGGTGTGCGGTACGTGCAACGACCTAGCGATGATGGGGGCACAGCCTAAATATTTGACGTGCAGTGTCATCATTGAAGAGGGGTTTGAGGTTGAATTACTGGAGCGGATCGTCGAGAGTATGAGGAAAGAATTGGCGATTAACGGTGCTGTGGTCGTGAGCGGTGATACGAAGGTGGTGCCGAAAGGAAGCGTGGATAAGATATTCATTAACACTACAGGACTCGGCGAAATCGTCCAAGCGGGGATCAGCTCAAACAACGTGAGCGAAGAGGATGTGATCCTCATCAACCGTGACATCGGATGCCACGGAGCAACGATTTTCGCCGCGCGTGAGGGGATGGAGATGAGCAGTACGCTCTCATCCGACTGCAACTCATTGTACCCGCAGGTTAAGGCACTCATGGACGCGGGGGTGAAGATCACGGCGATGCGCGATGCGACGCGCGGAGGGGTTGCGGCGGTGCTCAATGAGTGGGCGAAGCAGTCGAATGTTTGTATCGAAGTAGAAGAAGAGAAGATCCCCATAAGCGATGAAGTCAAAGGGATCTGTGAGATGCTGGGCTTTGAAGCGACGGCACTGGCGAACGAGGGGACGTTTGTACTGGCGATCAAAAAAGAGTCTGCCGAAAAAGCCCTAGAGATACTCAAAAGCTTCGAGGTGTGCGCTATGGCTTCGCTGGTAGGGGAAGTGAGCCAAAAATATCCACAAAAGGTCATTTTAAAAAGCCCGTGGGGGACATCACGATTTTTAGAGACCCCTAACGGTGAGCTTCTTCCGAGGATTTGTTAAATGCATGAATATTCGATAGTGCAGGCCTTATTGACACAGTGTGAAGATATCGCAAAAGAGAACGAAGCCGAGGCCGTCACGAAAATTATTGTTAAAATCGGCAAGATGAGCGGTGTGGAGCCCCATCTTCTGGAAATGGCATTCAATACGTTTAAAGAACAAACGATCTGTCACACTGCCGAATTCGTACTGAATGTGCAGCCTTTGACGATTGAATGCAATCAGTGTAAAACGGTCACGGAACTGGGTGAGATTCATTACAAGTGTCCGCAGTGTGAGAGCTTGGATGTAAAAGTAATTGATGGTGAAGATATGTATCTGATGACGTTGGAAATGGAGTAGAGTATGCAAGAATATTGGGAATTGTATATGAAAACAATCGATGGCTATATCGCCTCGGTTTTAGTGAATGCAGGGATTTCGGCAGACTTACCAAGCGAAGATAAATTTACGATGGGATATATCAAATTAACGATGAAGATGCCAAACGATAAAGGGATGATCTCTGAAGATGAAGAGACTCAACTCAGTTTTATTGAAGATAAAATCGAAATGGAATCACTACGTTACCGGATCGGAAATTATGTTGGTAAGATAACTTCGAATGGTGTCATGACATTTATTTACTATCTTAAATATGATTTTGAATGGTCTAATGTGGTGCAAACCGCAATGAAAGAATTTCCGGAGTACCGCTATGAATTTGGTTCAAAAATGGATCCGGAGTGGGAGATTTACAACCAACTACTTTTCCCTACACCTATCGAGTGCACGGTTGTTTCATGCTGTAGTATAATTTGGTTATGAAAAAAAAAGTAAAGACGAATTTGCGGGAATCCTTGCGCGAGTTGGAAGATTTTAGACGAGGACAAGGGCGTATGCATCCTGTAGACATTGTGATGATGATCGTTATTATGGGGACACTCAGCGGATGCTTTGGATATCGGGCACTTGGGGACTTTGTCAAACGTGAAGAAATAATGTTGCGGAAATATCTTCATCCAAAAAATGGAAAACTACCCTCATTTGTAACAATATGGCGAGTGATGACACATGTCGATGAGAAACAATTTTTGTCTGTATTTGAGAATTGGGTAAAAGGGTTTCACTCTTTACTAAAAGATGAAATCATTGCTATTGACGGGAAAGCATTACAGGGCACAAAAGAGAGTGACGAGGATAAAAAGCTTGCTCATCTTGTATCCTTCTTTGCCATTGAGACAAAAGAAACCCTGTGTATGGCAAAGACTGTTTCAAAAAGTAATGAAATTCCTTTGGTTCGAGAGATGATTTCAGCGATGACGAAAGAGGGACTCGTCTACACGATGGATGCGCTGCACACCCAAAAAGAGACGCTCCAGACGATTATTGATAACCATTGCGATTATATTGTCGGAGTTAAGGGAAACCAAAAAAAAACTGTTACAGCAAATAGAGTTTAATACTTCTCAATCCGATCCAATAGATACAGATGAAGAGAGTGATCTTCGAGGAAATCGGATTGAACGACGATGCATTAAAGTCTATGATGACCTATATGAAATCGAAGGATGGGCAGGAGTAAAACGGATCATATCTGTAAGGCGGGAAATCACTATTAAAAGTAAAAATATCACAACCGTTGATCAAGCTTTTTTTATCTCAAGCTTAGATAAATCTGCTTTATTTTTCCAAAAAGCAATACGTGGACACTGGGCTATTGAAAACTCTCTTCACTGCTGACGTCGGAACATTCGGAAGGGTGAGTCGGAAATTATCCGGAAGGTTGAAGCGGTGTGAAACCGTCTGAGTGAGTATAGCACAGCCTTCCGAATATTTATACGAAATCATTAGTCAGCGCTTTGGATTTTCGCAT
>JAPLGM010000013.1 GCA_026390165.1 Campylobacterales bacterium | reverse complement strand
GATAAGGATTTCATCCAATGGGACACTCTCAAATTTCATCCCCAACTTCAGTTCCAAAAATTCCCGAAACGAAAGTCCCGCAACACGATACAAAACAGCCCGTCGGCTCAGATCGGCTTTCTTGTGTTCCAACTGCATTGCAGATGAACCACTAAAGATCACTTTGAGGTCTAAGAAATCGTAGATTTCTTTGAGATCGTTTTCAAAATTCGCATATTTATGAATTTCATCAATGGCTAAAACTTTACCTCCACTTTTGGAAAACATATCGGCAATGTCATACAACTTGACACCACTGAGTGCAATACTATCGGCACTGAAATAGAGTTTTTTACCCATTGGTACATCAAGATTATTCAAATATTGGAGAATGGACGTCGTCTTGCCTACCCCGCGAGCCCCTAAAATTCCGATCATCTTGTCATTAAAGTCAATCGTGTTTAGAAAATAGCGTTTATAGGGATACTTTTGTAGTTTTGTAATCTTGTGATATTTTTCAAACAAGTTTTCTAATGGCATAGGCTCTCTTTTGTATTATTAAAAATACATAATAATAGCATAGTGTTGTTTCTATTATACAAAAATTAGAATTAGTCGTTTTCATCCGCTACTAGCACAATCTATAATAAAAAAACAATTTTTGATATTTTATTAACAGGCAGTAACCAATGAAGTTTAATGCACATTACGCCATTTTTTTCAATTATTAATAAACTTTTGATAGGTAAACATGTATGATATTTTCATGGAAATAACATATGAACATAAAAGCGTAGCAGAAGCGGATTTTACACTTAACAATATTCTTGATATATCAAATCAAGGATTTTGGGACTGGAATGCCATAACTGGTTATGTTCAGCGAAGTCCAGGATGGTTTCGTATGCTTGGATATGATATAAATATTTTTAAGAATGATGTTTTTACGTGGGAAAACATCATTCATCCGGATGATTATGAACAGGTTATGAAGCATTTTGAAGATTATATTAGTGATAGCGTATCTGAGTACAAGATTGAATATCGATGTAAAAAATATGACAACTCCTATATTTGGATTCAAGATACAGGCAAAATTGTTCAAAAGATAGATGGAAAAATAGCTCGTATGATTGGAGCTCACACAAATATTGATACAGAAAAAATATCCAAGGATATGTTGCTTCACCAAAATCAACTTTTACTTAGTGATAATGCAACCCTTGATGATTTGGTTAAAAAACGTACCGAAGAATTGACTATGATTAATAAAAAACTTCAAGAGCAAATGGAAGAAGCACAGATGTTTGCATCTCATGATGGACTGACGGGGTTATATAATCGACGTAGCTTTGAAAAATTGTTTGAAAAAGAGATGCATCGCTCGAAACGTTATTCTTATCCTTTGAGTGTTGTTTTGTTTGATATTGATGACTTTAAAAAAATCAATGATACCTATGGTCATATAGTTGGGGATGAAGTTCTTATCGGAATTTCTATATTAGTTTCAAAAATTATTCGTGATAGTGATATTGTAGCACGATGGGGCGGAGAAGAATTTATCATTATTTTTCCAGAAAGTGATCTTGATAGTGCAAAAGAAAAAGCCGAAAAAATTCGAGAGGCAATTGCTAATGAAATATTTCCAAGTGCAGTACGTATTACTTGCAGTTTTGGAGTTACTACCTATTTGAAACAAGATACTGCAGATAGCTTTTTTATCCGATGTGATGAAGCTCTCTATCAAGCAAAAGCAGAAGGTAAAAATAAAGTGAATGCACTTTAATAGGCAATGTGAATCTATAATTGGTTGTTAATAATCATTCACCTATAGTTATTACACGACAAAATAAAGAGTCTGTCGTTATAATTATCGATACCCTAGTCGCATCATGGCTGCACCCAACAGGGCATACGCCACTTCGTGAACCCCTCCCATCCATGCACCTATAGCACCCAGTGCCAACATCAATGCCAGCACTATGGGACGTAGGGCATTTTGAGTATTTTGCGCAATACTTTCCAATTGCATGGGTGAAAGTTCCACGACTAGCTCCCCACGACTTGCACGGCGAAGCGTTTCACGAAGCGCATGAAAATCATCGGGGAGATGCTTCACCTCATCGATAATTGTCTCTAAAATCGACTCTTTCATCCCCAATGCACGGGGGATATTACGTTGTAAAATGGGGAGAATGTCTTTTATTCCATTGAAATTTTCGATATAAGTCGTCCCAAGCCCTTCGATAATCGCACTCACCCGCAAAATATAAATTGCCTCTTGAGGAAGTTTGAAGGGGAGGTTTCGGGTTTGCTCCAACACGGCAAATGCAAGCTCTTGCATACTACTGCTATCAAGAGAATCATTGGCAAATATTTCAAACATCCGTTCCGTAAATTCGGCAAGTTCCGCCGTAGGGGCATCGTACGCGACGGTTCCCAAACGCTTGGACGCACTCACATACGCTTCATAATCCTGCTCATTCGCCGCACGTAGCAACTCAATGATGGCAATACGGGTCGGATTAGAAACCCGTTTGACCATCCCAAAATCGAGTAATATCAGTTCTCCCTCAGGACTGACCAATAAATTACCCGGATGAGGATCGGCATGAAAATAGCCTTGAACTAACATTTGATCGGTATAAAAACGAACTAGCTTGTCAATGAGAGGAATAATGTCGATACCACTTTTCGTTATATTTTCCCGATCATCAAACCGCCACCCCTCCTCATAACTCATGACCAGTGCATCATCACAACTGTATTGGGGATAGGCTTTTGGAAAAATAATGCCCGATGAACTATACATACGAGAAAACTTCTCCAGATTGGCACGCTCTTGGTTCATACTGCACTCTTGGATAATCATCACGGAAAATTCTGCAATAACCGATTCTACAGAGTGGCGTGTTGTATGGGAGAAGAGTGGTCTAAAAATGCGGTTGAAGAAAGAGACGATACGTATATCGGCACGGACACGCTTCTCTATCCCCTCACGTCGAAGCTTTACCGCAACCTTCGTCTCATCCTCCAGCCACGCTTCATGTACTTGACCTATGGAGGCGGAGGCTATGGGTATTGGATTAAAACGGATAAAAGGGAGTGTTTGGAATGCCCGTTTCATCACGATCTCGTACTCATGCTGTGACATCGGAGGAAGATCGTCATGGAGTGTTTTGAGCGCACTGAGATACTGAGGATCGAAAAAATCGTTACGCGTAGCAAGGACTTGAGCGAGCTTGATAAAACTTGCTCCCAAAAGAGATATGGTGTGTGCTAAGGCTTGCGGAGCAAGGGGGGTGATTCCAAAAAACTGCCCCTTTTTTTTGATCAATAGATAAAAAGAGAGGAGTAACCGAAAGACGCTCCACAACCGATACGGTGAATAGAGGAAATTCACTTTCTTAGCGCTTCGATATCCTTCGTCGTCGCCAGACCGAGCTCTTCGATCACTTCCCTAATCGCCGTTTTTAGTTCCTCTTTGATACGTGTCTCTTCATTTTCCCCTTTGGTTTTTAGGCTCTCTAAAAAGCTCTTGGTATCAGTGGTATTGATTTTTCCTTTTTCTTCAAGCTTTTTAAGCTCCTCTTTAATCAACAACGCGCCACCCATTCCGGTATAAAACAGTTCTTTTAACATAAGATACTCCTCAACAAATTTTCTACTGTATTATAGACATCAAAAGGGAAATATTGGGAAAGTTTTTTTGTCCATTCATGAAATGGCACTAAATAACTACCAGTACAATACTATAGCGTTTATAATACCAATCACAAAAGGAGGCATCACTATGAAACTATTCACCTTATGGAGCACACTTATGGCAACACAACCAACGACTCCCATGTTTGCAAAAATAGACGTCAACGGAAACAATACGCATCCCCTTTATCGTATTCTAAAACAAAGTGCCCCTGGAATACTAGGAAGCGAAGCAATCAAATGGAATTTCACGAAGTTTCTCATCAACCGAAACGGCAAAGTGATAGGACGCTATGCCCCTGCAACACCTCCCGAAGTGATTGCATCAGATATTGAAAAACTACTCTAAAAGGCTCACAAAAGCCTCTCTTTTTTTTGAGAGAGCTTTAAAATTTCATTCGCCATGTTGCTAAAAATCAACATATGCAGAGGTACTAATAAATACCAATACAGTCTTCCCAATAGTCCATAAGGATAAAAATAAGCACTTTGAATCAGTTTTCCATCATGAATTTTAAACTCAAGCCATGCTTTGCCCGGCAGTTTCATTTGGGCAAACAATAAAAGCCGTTCTTCTTTGACCAAATCCACTACTTTCCAACAATCCAAACTATCCCCTATACGAAGAGAGTAATCATCACGGCGTCCTCGATTGAGCCCTGCACCTTTAAATACCTTATCAAGGACACCGCGAAGTTTCCAAAGCCAATCGTAGCCAAACCACCCGTTCTTGCCCCCGATAGAGCAAAAACTTTCATACACACACAGAGGGGATACGCCTTTAAGTTCACGAATTCTTCGCTCCACAAAAACAGCATCAGCTGCATCATGCGCATGACCTATTTCCCATATCACACCGGCACTGTCGCTCCAACGGCTAATTATCTGATTAGTTTCAATCTCATGAATTGCTTTATCAACGGTTTCTTCCAGACTGTGAAGCTCAATAGTAAAGAGTTCATGACGTAGATTGTTTTTAACCGTCACTTCGCTTTTTAACCCCTCAATAAGGGAACTAGCGACACTGTATGGGACAGGAGTAAATAGCGCTAGCCAGTATGAAGAGAGTTTCGGAGTGAGAACATTCACCGGAATCAAATAGCGCTTGAGCCCCATCGCCGAAGCCACCCGAAGCATAAGATCCCCATAACTCATTGCTTCTTCACCCAAATCAATCATTAGATTCTCCTTGGACTGTAGTTGTAATGCAGCGACCAAATAGGCAATCACATCGTCCACTCCGATAGGGGTAATCAGCGTTGACAGCCATTTTGGGGTGATCATTATGGGGAGTTTTTGAACCAAATGGCGAATAATCTCAAAACTGGCACTTCCAGAACCGATAATGACCCCAGCACGAAACCAAATACACTCAACTGCATCGGGACGAGAACTTAAAATTTCTCCTGTCTCAATACGGCTTAAAAGATGTTCACTCCCCGTTTCTTTATCTCCAAGACCGCCCAAATAGATGATCTTTTTAACTTTTTGACGAATACAGGCATCCAAAAAGTTTTGCGCACTTTGCCGATCCAGTTCACGAAAATTCGCATAATTGAGCCCATGAATGAGATAATAGGCTACATCAATATCCTTAAGAGCCAAATCAAGGGTATCAGGGTGAAGAACATCCGCTTCAACAATTTCACAAACCTCTCTGCCGGATTCTGAAATACTGTGTGCGTTACGTACCATAAGACGAAGGGTCAAATTAGTATGTTTCATTAATTCATGTTTCAACCGACAGCCGATATAACCGTTAGCTCCAGTCAAAAGTACATTCATAATTAGCCCCCCTTTTTAAAGAATTATAAGTTTTAATCATTATAGCTAATAGGGCTTTATTAAAAGTTTTAAAAAAATTGGAGTCAAAAAGAGCCTCCACAAAAGTGGAGGAAGAGGAAGTTTAAAGAAGAATGATTATTCGATTTCAGCGTCAATAACGTCGTCATCTTTTTTCGCAGTTGTTGAAGCGGCTTCGCCACCTTCGTTTTGTTTGTACATGTGCTCTGCCATTTTATGACTTGCATCGGCTAGTTTTTTCGTTGCCGCTTCGATTTGCTCTTTGGTAGAGTTTGTATCTTTCAATACAGCTTTTAACTCTTCAAGAGCCGATTCAATCGTCGCTTTTTCAGTTGCGTCAATTTTATCCCCCATCTCTTCGAGAGATTTTTCCGTTTGGTTTGCTAATGCGTCTGCTTGGTTACGAAGATCGACAACCTCTTTGCGTTTTGCATCTTCTGCTTTGTGGTTTTCTGCGTCTTGAACCATTTTATTGATCTCTTCTTCGCTCAACCCGCTTGACCCAGTGATTTTGATCTCTTGGGTTTTACCTGTCCCTTTATCCGAAGCAGATACGGTCAAGATACCGTTTGCATCAATATCAAACGTTACTTCGATTTGTGGTACACCACGACGTGCTGATGGGATACCAGTCAACTCAAACAATCCAAGTGATTTGTTATCACGGGCAAACTCACGCTCACCTTGACCAACTGAGATAGAAACAGCTGGTTGATTGTCTTCTGCTGTTGAGAAAACTTGTGATTTTTTCACAGGGATAGTCGTCCCTTTTTCAATGATTTTCGTCATAACACCGCCAAGCGTTTCGATCCCAAGTGAAAGTGGTGTAACGTCAAGAAGAAGAACGTCTTTGACGTCTCCACGTAATACTCCACCTTGGATAGCAGCACCTGCAGCAACAACTTCATCAGGATTTACCCCTTTGTTGAGTGTTTTACCGCTAAACTCATCGGAAACCATTTTTTGTGCCAAAGGAAGACGTGTTGAACCCCCAACCATGATCACTTCGTTGATCTCATTGTTAGACATCCCCGCATCTTTCATCGCCGTTTTGATGTGAGAAATAGTCTCTTTGATAAGTCCCTCAATCATCCCCTCGAATTTTGCACGAGTAAGTTTGAGTACCAAGTGTTTTGGTCCTGTTGCATCTGCTGTGATAAACGGAAGATTGATTTCGGTCTCTTCCGCTGATGAAAGCTCTTTTTTTGCATTTTCTGCCGCGTCTTTAAGACGTTGAAGTGCCATTTTATCCGCTTTTAGATCAATACCGTGATCGGATTTGAACTCGCTTGCCAAGAAGTCAACGATTTTATTATCAAAATCATCTCCGCCCAAGAACGCATTACCATCAGTAGAAAGAACCTCGAAAGTCCCTTCACTGATTTCAAGAACGGTTACGTCAAACGTTCCGCCGCCCAAATCGTAAACAAGAACTTTTTCATCTGCTTTTGAATCCAATCCGTAGGCAAGAGCAGAAGCCGTAGGCTCGTTGATGATACGAAGAACGTTTAGTCCTGCGATGGTTCCTGCTTCTTTCGTCGCTTTACGTTGTGCATCATTGAAGTATGCAGGGACAGTGATAACCGCATCCGTAACCGCTTGCCCGAGATAGCTCTCTGCATCTGCTTTCAATTTTGAAAGAATTTTTGCTGAAATCTCTTGTGGCGTGTAGACTTTACCCGCAACATCAACCGCTGCCATACCGTTTTTATCGACGATTTTATAGGTAACTTTATCGTGCGCCTCTTTCGCTTTTTCTTCGTTCATCAAAAGACCCATGATACGTTTAACGGAATAAATCGTTTTATCAGGATTCGTGATTGCTTGACGTTTTGCGGGATCTCCTACTAGAATTTCCCCTTTATCGGTAAATGCAACGACCGATGGAGTAGTATTTTTTCCCTCTTTATTCGGGATAATTTTAGCTTCTCCACCTTCGTAGACCGCAACACATGAATTTGTAGTTCCTAAATCGATTCCAATTACTTTTGACATTTTAAATACCTTTATTTTTAATTTGTTTTTTTGATGCCGATGCCGAAAGCATCGGTGTACTTTAGTGCCTTAGCGGCAAGCGTAGACCATCGGGGCTTTTGCTCCGATGGTCGTTCAAATCAATTGGCTATCACGACCATTGCATCACGCAATGTTCGCTCTTTGTATCGAAACCCTTTTTGAAAAGTGTTTACGATATCACCACTCTCGTGAGCATCACTGTCCACTTTTTGAACGGCATTATGAACATCCGGATTAAACGGCTCGCTCTCATCCACAGGGGTTACACCGTGTTTTTCAAGAACACTTAACAACTGTTTCATCGTAAGCTCAACACCCTCTTTAAGTTTTTCAAGTAACATATCTGCATCTGCTTCGCTCGCCGTTGCCCCAATCGCCATGGAAAGCGAATCAACAACAGGGATTAAGTCTTTTGCAAACTTCTCATTTGAATACTCTAACGCTTGATATTTTTCACGCTCAAGACGTTTTTTTATATTGTCAAAATCGGCATGTACACGAGCGTACTTATCTTCCAATGATGCCAATTGGGCTTGAACAGTTTCCAATTCAGTCAATGGCTCTGCAACGCTCTCCTCATTCTCATTAAGAATGGTTTGCTCTTCACTGATATTCTCTTCATTTATTTCTGTTGACATAATCTTTTAAAGCTCCTTTGTTGAAATCCAGTGTTATTATAGTGCATTGAGTCAGCTGTTGTCAAGAGCCATATTACAAATTTTGCTAAGAAGAGTTTAGTCTACTACCATCAAGTGTGCAGTAAAGCAAAATAAGATTGTTTCTACTATTGAAAAGTTATCATAAAACCGTATTCACGCTCCCCATAGCGCATCAAATCCTCTGGCGTGGCAGTAACTCGAAACTGCGCTTGCGGATACGTTTGTATCGTTATTTTCACATTGGTATTAATATGAAAATTGTTCAATATACGTTTCATCCCGTATGCAATATTTCCCATGGGATCTAAAAAAAAGTAGCTGATATTCCCCATAGTTTTTGAGCCAAAGAGCAACCCTCCGTTTTGATCCAGTTTTCCCTCAATAATAAACATCCCTTCCCCCAAAGTCGAACCGAGTAAAGGGGTAAAAATAAGATCTTGAATTGAGGGGATTTCAGCAACCGCTTCATAACCATACTCCCAAAAAAAGGTGGACATCAGCGCTGAAAAAGCTGCTGACTCAGAAATCGACATTCCGTCATTACGAGCCATCATGTAGTACCATGCACCCGATACCGGATGCCCGATGTAATTGATGGTCCAGCTATCATGATCCCAAACCGGTGGAGTGGAAACATGCTCAAACCAGCGTTCCGACAGCGACTTCTTCTGAAGTTCCTGAACATTCCAACTGGTGACGCTCTGCGGAAGCAACGTCAAAAAACTGACGGACGAAATTAAAAGAAGCTGTAAATAAAACGTATCCTCGATCACTTTCCAATAATGGACAGGGAGCGCTTCATTGACATTAATCATTTGAGGGAGGTAATCTTTCCCCTGATCATCACCGTTGAGTCGCCAAAATTGCTCGGTGAAACTCTCATCGAGACGAAAAGGGGCAAAATCAAAAGTAGCCGATTGCCGAACCTCTTGAAATGGAGCTGTTTTCAGTTCATCATAAAGGGTGGTATCTGCCGAAACGATTATGGCAACTAAGAAGAAAAAAGTCGTTTTAAGAGACATGAATCGGCTAACACTCGATGAGTGCTATTCATTGATAAGTGATTTAATCACTCGGGTAATCTCACAGCATTTGGTAATTTTTTGGGCATTGTTCAAGGTATCATCCAAAAGGATGTTTACGATTGCTGAACCAACGATAACCCCGTCTGCCCCCTGTACTTTTTCACGTGCCGTTTGTTCATTGACCCCAAATCCAACATAGACAGGGGTCTTTGAATGGCGTTTGATCATCTCAATAACGGGAGCCAAATCTTCACTTTTGCCACTCCCAGTAATTCCTGCGTAGGCGACAAGATAGATAAATTTACGTGCTTGAGCGGTGATAGTTGCGATCCGCTCTTCCCCATCGGTAGGGGCAACAAAGGTGATATTCGCCAATGCGCGATCTTCAAAGAGATTATGATACGTTTTCGCCTCTTCATAGGGGAGATCAGGAATAATCAATCCATTGACTCCGATGGCTTTGGCACGATCAAGAAGTTTTTCCATACCGTATTGGTAAAACGGGTTAAAGTACCCCATCCATAAGGTATCAATTTTAGGGGCAATGGCTTCCGAAATATCAAGAATATCAGCAAAACGAAAATTGTTCGCCAATGCTCTTTGATTCGCCGCTTCTATGACGGGACCATCCGCTACAGGATCTGAAAATGGGACACCAAGTTCGAGGGTATCGACACCGTTTTGCCCCAATGCCAAAGCCAAATCAATCGTAAAATTTTTATCTGGGTATCCTGCTGTAATATACGCTACTAGTTGTTTCATGCACTCTCCATATCGGGTAAAATTAAAAGGGAAAAAGGGATTTTTGAAAGTTCATTGTCCATTTTTAAATCTTCGTGCCACTGCATAAACAAATCAGCCACACGAATAAGCCACGTAATCGTCTCTTCGTTTGCCATTCCACTACGCCCTCGCAAATATTCAAGGGTATCTTCTACAAATGTGGAGAGGCGCATCATGGGATGAAGCTGTAAATAACCCGAAGCTGATTTGATATTATGAAAAATCCGAAACAATTCTTCAACACTGCGTTCATAACGTTCTTCAACACCTAAATCAACGATAAGGGATTCCATTACTTCCGTCATCATGGCGTAATGATCTAAAAATTCATCAATAATTTCAAAATCGAAAGTAGCTTCCAAATCTGTTCGAACGCCCATATTACGGTCTCCCTATTTGAAGTGATTATAGCGCGTTTAATCTGACAAAATGACATATTTAAGAAGCAAACATTTTTTTTGGGTAAGATACGTCTTATGAAAAAGCTAACAATAACTTCAATTTTAAAGCGTAAAAATGGCGTACCACTCGTGATGATTACGGCGTATGACGCCCTCTTTGCCCGACTTTTCCAAGAGAGCGCTGATATCCTCCTTGTGGGGGACAGCCTCAATATGAGTTTCGGGGGTAATCCCGATACCTTAAGTGCCACGATGGATCAAATGATCTACCATACCCATGCTGTGTGCAAAGGGGCACCCGATACTTTCGTGATATGCGATATGCCTTTTGGAACCTATATTGACGAGAAAACAGCCCTTCATAATGCGTTGCGTGTCTATCAAGAGACCCGTGCCGATGCCGTAAAAATTGAAGGGGGAGCCAATAAAGCTCATCTTGTGAAATATTTAGTTGATAACGGTATCGCCGTATGCGGCCATATCGGATTACTCCCGCAAAGTGTCCGTGCCGAAGGGGGATACAAAGTTAAAGGAAAAAGTGAAGAGGAAGCGTTATCGCTGATTGCCGATGCGCAGGCTATCGAAAAAGCGGGAGCTTTTATCATCGTTATTGAGGGGGTCAAAGCCGACGTTGCAGCGCGTGTTGCTCAAAGTATCTCGGTTCCCCTTATCGGTATCGGTGCAGGGAATGGTGTCGACGGTCAAGTTCTCGTCTTTTCGGATATGTTAGGGCTTTATGAGCCGTTTGTCCCTAAATTTGTCAAGCAATATATGAAGGGGGCGAGCGTAGTTAAAGAGGCAGTAGCTTCGTATGCCAATGAAGTACAAAGTAGAGCCTTTCCTGATGAAAATTATGTTTATTAAATGAGTAACATCGTGGAACGCGTTGTAGAGATCGAAAAATTCACTGTCGAAGAGGCAACGGAGACATCACTGCGTCCCAGCGCATGGAACGATTATATCGGGCAAGAGCAAATCAAAAAAAATCTTGGTGTTTTTATCGAAGCGAGTTCCAAGCGTCGTGAAGCCCTTGACCACGTCCTCTTTTACGGTCCTCCCGGATTGGGAAAAACGACATTAGCCCTCATTATCGCCAACGAAATGGGGAGCAATATCAAAGTCACCGCCGCCCCCATGATCGAAAAAAGCGGTGACCTTGCCGCCATACTCACCAACCTTGAAGAGGGGGACATCCTCTTTATCGACGAAATTCACCGCCTCTCTCCCGCCGTTGAGGAGATCCTCTACCCCTCGATGGAGGATTTTCGTCTTGATATTATCATCGGAAGTGGTCCTGCAGCGCAAACGGTCAAAATCGACCTCCCCCACTTTACCCTCATCGGTGCAACAACGCGGGCAGGGATGCTCTCGAATCCTCTACGGGATCGTTTCGGAATGAATTTTCGAATGCAGTTTTATAGCACTGAAGAGCTGTGTATTATCGTCACAAAAGCCTCACTGAAATTGGGTAAAAATATTGATGAAAAAGCGGCATACGAAATAGCTAAACGTTCTCGAGGAACTCCCCGTATCGCCTTGCGGCTTCTAAAACGGGTACGTGACTTTGCCGATGTTGCCAATGAAGAAGATATTTTACACCAACGTTCTCAATATGCTCTCGACCAGCTAGGGATAAACGCTCACGGCTTTGATGAGATGGACATACGATTGCTAACCCTTCTCATGGGAGCCAAAGGGAGAGCCATGGGGCTAAGTACCATCGCCGCAGCACTAAGTGAAGATGAGGGGACGATTGAAGATGTACTGGAGCCCTATCTTCTTGCGAATGGGTATCTTGAACGGACAGCGCGCGGTCGTGTTGCAACTGCTAAAACGTATGAGTTACTTAAATTATGAAAAAAGAGTACTTTACCTTAATACTTCTGATTCTTGTCTCATATGGGATCTATCGTCTCTATGAGCCCTTTTGGATGAGTATTGTCGTGGCCTCCCTCTTGGCAATTTCAACTCACCATATTCAACTTGGATTTTTTCGCCTCACCCGTAGCCGTTTTTGGGCATCCGCGTTATCGACCCTTATGTTGGGGCTCCTCTTTTTCGCTCCCTTAGGCTATTTTTTGTTTCACCTCTCCACGATGATGCAAAACTTTGATCCAGCCATCATGAGAGTTATGGAACTTAAACTGAGAGGCTGGTTATCCCATCTCCCCCCGTCCCTCTCACATATCGAAGCAAAAATTGAATCATCTATGGTCGGGTTTGACCCCACCGCATTGAGTCAACATATTCTAGCGTATGCTTCTCTAATCGGTACATTTACGATGTCCTTTTTCTCGGGAACTCTCTTCATTTTAATCTTTTATTTTATTGCTAACTATTATGGAAAAGATATTTTTGAGTTTTTCAAACGTTCTGCCCATTTTCCGCAACAAGAGAGTACCCTTATTATATTTGAAATGCGCTCCTCCATGAGTGTTGTCTTCTATTCAATCTTAGCAACGGCAGTATTTGAGGGGGCACTGTTCGGGATTGCTGTTGAGTATATGGGGCACAACGGTTTACTCTTCGGAATTATGTACGGATTTGCCTCCCTTATCCCCGTGATCGGAGGGGTTGTTATGTGGCTCCCCTTCACCCTTTTTGAGCTCTCAGTTGGAAATACCGAAGATGCCCTCTTTATCGCCCTCTATACCATCATCGTCATCTCACTGATCGCCGATACGTTCATCAAACCAATAATTATCAAAATTATCAACCAAAAACTCATCAAACCCCAAGATAAAATCAATGAACTTATTATTTTCTTCGCCATTATCGCAGGGCTGGCTACCTTCGGATTTTGGGGGATGATCATAGGACCTGCTATCACCATCCTGTTCTTAACCTTGATGAAAATAACGGAAGCCCAAACGCAAGAACAAACCCATTAATATTGTTAATATTACATTGATAGAGTATTGACTATTAACTCTTATAATATCACTATCAAAACTACCAGATGGAGTAAATCATGAAAAAAGTTCTTAGTATAGCACTCATCCTCGGAGCCACCGCGTTAATGGCATGTCCAATGCAAAATGGCGGAATGATGATGATGCAAAAATGCGAGTGTGACACCAAAAAGCTCCCGCCTATGATGAAAAAATTGGACTTGTCTGATAAGCAAAAAGAGCAAGTTTCCAAGATCCGCGAAGAGGGAAAAGCTTTCCATAACAAACAGCATGAGAAAATGATGGCGGTTCTAACATCTGAACAACGTGCCAAATTTGAGGGTATGCAAATGATGATGGGTCAAGGAAATGGCCCAAAAAACTGCCCTAAAGGGGAGATGAAACAGATGCAAATGCCCCAAGATGGTATGGGATGCAAAAACTGCGATAAAGAATAAGGTTTAAAATGGTGAAGATCCTCCTCATCGAAGATGATATAGAAATTGCTGATCTTTTAACGCAATATTTAGGTCGTTATCAAATGGAGGTGATAGCCTATACTCATCCTAAAGCTGCCTTAAACTCTCTCTCCATCGAATCGTATGATCTTGTATTACTCGATCTAACCCTCCCCGATATGGATGGGCTTGATGTCTGCAAAGAGCTTCGAAATCGTAGCGATATCCCCATCATTATCTCCTCAGCACGGAGTGATTTGGGAGACAAGGTTATCGCATTGGAACTGGGTGCCGATGATTACCTCCCCAAACCCTACGAACCTCGCGAACTGGTTGCCCGTATCCAAAGCCTTCTGCGACGCGTCAGTGGCAAAACAATACACACCTCCAACGAACTTTTTCGTGTTGATGAAAACGGTATTTATAAAGAAGGGGAACTTCTCAGCCTGACACGTGCCGAATTTGAGTTACTCTCCCTCCTAATCAAACACCGACGACAAATCATCACCCGTGATTTTATCGCCAATAATGTCGAATCTATCGGTTGGGAAAGTTCGGAGAGAAGTATTGATGTTCTCATCAGCCGCATCCGCCAAAAAATCGAATCCAATCCCAAGCACCCCACCCTCATTCGCTCCATTCGTGGAATGGGGTATCAGTTCACACTATGATTTCACGTCGTCATTCGGTTTTTTTTAAACTTCATGCTTTTTTTGCTTTAGCCTTGATTATTCTTACTCTACTATTTTTTTCTGCCCTAGGGGAACAAGAGCATCAAAAATACCGTCTCTTAGTCCATCGCTCTATGGAACTCTCCCAAACACTCGAATCCCTTAAAAATCATACGTGTGAAAGTCAAAATCATTCCCTAATGATTGCAGGTTTTAAAGAGATTAAAGCTCTCAATCGCCATGCCAAAGAAGTAACACTTCCTCTTCAGATGAAGCAGACACTACAACGGACTCAACTTCACGTCGTTATTTATCAAGACAAAGAGGGAATTAGTTATGCGTTGATCCGCGACCATTGCACCATGTTTTATCGTGACATGAGCGAAAAGAATACTTACTATTTCGTATGGCTCCTATTTTTTACCCTCTTTGGTGGATTGGTGAGTATGTATCTTTTACTATGGCGAAACCTCCTCCCTCTAAAACAGCTCTATGAACAAATAAAACGGTATGGCGAAGGAAAAGAGATACACACCGCTTCCAACACGGGAAAAGACGAAATCGCCCTTATTTCCAATGCCCTTTTCGATGCCCTCGAAAAGCAGCATCGTCTTAAAAGCTCACGTGAACTTTTTTTACGCAATATCATGCACGAGCTCAAAACCCCCATTACCAAAGGGAAACTCATCGTCGAACTCGAAGAATCTCGTCCCAATATTCTCTTATTGGGAAAACTCTTTTCACGCCTCGATCATCTTGTTCACCAAATGGCACAGGTTGAAAAAATGCACGCTTTCGCCTTGCAATGTCAAAAAGTAAATGTCAACACGCTTCTCACGATCGCCATGGATAATTTGTTATTAGAGAATGATCATGTGAGCCTCAGCGGATGTAATACCACTATCAATGTCGATCCCAACCTCTTCACCAGTGCGCTCCAAAACCTCCTCGATAACGCTGTACGTCATGCAACAACATTACCCGTATTGGTTGAGTGTACGAATAAAAATATTTGTATCAAAAATAGTGGTAAACCGCTTAAGCGTCCTGTCGAAGAGGCACTCCAAGCATTTGTCACCGAGCGCGGTGAGGGGGAATTAGGATTGGGACTTTACATCGCCCAATCGGTGTGTGAACTGCATAATTTTCAGTTGACATACCGTTATGAAGAAGGGATTCACACTTTTTGTATCGAATTTTGAGAGCGTAACATCACCCAAAGTATCGCCGAAACAGCCGCCATTGCTAAACTAAGCGCCATCCCCAACGTCATCCATTGACCGATGAGATACCCGATTTGCGCATCAGGAGCACGGTAAAATTCGACCATTGCACGCCCTACTCCGTATAAAAATCCATAGAGTAAAATCAGTTCACCCTCAAAGGCTTTACGATGGCGATACGCATAGATGATCACAAACACCACGATTCCCTCCACAAACGCCTCATACAGCTGCGAAGGGTGACGGAGGGTATCATAGACATAAATCCCCCACGGTACATCGGTGGCACGCCCGACGAGTTCCTGATTGAGAAAATTTCCAATCCGCCCAAAGACATACCCCAAAGGAACCGATACCGCCACCAAATCCATCAACCGACCAAAAGAGACACCATGACGGCGATGATACAAATACGACCCGATCAAAAAGCCCACAATCGCCCCATGAAAACTCATCCCCCGAATCCCAACAAACTGCCCATCAATAAACGGATTGAAAATTTGCCACGGTTGTGTCAGATAATACATTGTATGGGTATCGTAAAAGAGAACATACCCCAATCGTGCCCCGAGAATCACCCCGATTTCAGCGTAGATAAAATAATCGTCCAACTGCTCTTTCGTAATAGCAATATTATCTTTTTGAACGATCCATTTAGCAATCATAAGAGCTGAAAGCAACGCCAAGACATACATCAACCCATACCAATGGACAGGGATAGAGAAGAGGTTAAAGGCTACGGGGTTGAAGTGTTCGTATATGTGATTCCAGTATTCCATGGTTATTCGATTCCTTTATCTAGTTCTTTTTGAAGTTCGTCTAATTCATCTTCAATAAATTCTTCTATCTCTTTAAGAGAAGGGAGATTAATTTTGTATTTTGAGACAAAAAGCTGATTACTGAGTCCCGCCGTAGCATACTCAACTTTAGTATTATTTTTACCCGCACATAATATCAATCCGACAGGGGGATTATCATTCTCCGCCATTATCTCATTTTTGTAGTAATTGAGATAAAAATTCATCTGCCCAACATCAGCATAAGAAAAATCTCTGATTTTCAAATCAACCAATACATGACATTTTAGCACCCGATGGTAAAAGACCAAATCGATTCGGTCGTGCTCGTTATCTATCGAAATCCGTTTTTGACGTGCCTCGAAACAAAACCCATTTCCAAGTTCAAGTAAAAAATCTTGTAAATGGTTTAACAATGCCGTCTCTAAATCGTTTTCACTGTATTTCGCTTTGGTCTCCAACCCAGTAAATTCCAAGATATAGGGGTCTTTGATAATCTGTTCGGGTAGTAGTTTTTCGGCTGTAGACGTGATCGATGCAATCAGCTCTTTTTTATCGTGCGATAATCCAATACGTTCATAGGTTTGACTATTTACTTGTCGCTGGAGTTCTCGAACACTCCAATTCCCTTTAATAGTTTCTACTTCATAAAATAATCTTTTCAATGAATCATCAATTTTAATCAGTTCAACAAAGTGTGTAAAAGTACAAGAATTAAGAAGCTTAAGAATACCTATTTGATGTATTGTAGATTGGCCAGTCAGTGACTGGCTTTTTGTGTAATTTAAACTGAATTGGTCAGGCACTGACTGGCTTATCTGAGGATATGTTATATAAAAAAGTCGAAAAGACTTCAAATTACTTCGAGACATCCCTTTAATATGGTTAAGCTTACTAACCAAATTTTCAATGACTTTATCACCATAGTTGGCTCTATCCGCACCGTTTTGCTCATATTCGACAATGTAATACCCAATCAACCAATTGCGAATTGTTAAACTCTTGCTAACGCTTTTTATAGCCTCGGCTTGGATCGTATCATGGACGGTTGTGATCTGAGATACTAAATAATCGAAAGTGTCATTATTCATCATTATCCTTTTTAAAATAACATTCTTATAAAAATGAATTTGCCAAATCACCAATTTGTAAAAGTGACCTCAAAATAGCAGGTTTTGAAATACGATGGCTTAGGGCATTAGGATTAAAACGTCACCACTTTCCAGTCACTCTTCAATGCCTGTGTCAAAAATTCCCCCGTATGAATCGGTTCAATGCCCATCGCACTCAATTGTTCGCTCACGCCATAATCATCACTACATACAATACAGACAGAGGCTTTTACACCGCTCTCTATCACTTTGGCAACCATCTCTTGCAACTCCGTATTTTCAGCCAAGAGCTTCGCCGAAGGCCCCCAAATCATCAAATGGGCTTCGTCCCAATAACCGCGCGGTAAAATAACGCTTCCGTACAATAAGACGAGTTTTTTAGCAACCTCGATCTCTCCGCTACTCCATACGATTAAAAGCTTATCCATTGCCATGCCCCTTTTGATGGTGTCCTACAATCTGTTTCATCACTTCCAACTTTTCATTCAAACGATACGCTTTTCCAAATCCCATAACAGCACTTCCGCTCACCGTAGAAAGTTTAAAAAGATGGAAATCTCCCATCCCTGACAACGAGTTAATCAAATCGCTATCAAACTTCTCTTTGAACAACGTTATTATTGCTTCAAACATACCCTCTTCACGGAGAATTTCAGAGACGGAAGCCTCAATGGTAATCCGTTTACGGGCGAACGGTTGAAGTGTTTTGGCTTCATCTTCGGCAAAAAATAATGAGACTTTTGGGGAAAGGAGAAGATTCCTCCCATGTTGTGCAATGGTACTAATCAAGATATAAAAATCGTTCTCCTGTCGGACAAACGGAGCGGTGCTCGCGTGCACTTCCCCCTCAGGGGTAAGAGATGCCATCATAAGGGTTTGAAATTGCTCTAAAAACGTATTAACTTCTAATGTCGTCATTATTTTCCCTTCAACGCTTCGGCAATCAACTCAATCGGATTTTTAAAGATAACATCCACATTCGCTTCATTGAGGGAGTTATTGATTTGCATACGGCACGCACTGCACTCGGCACTGACGATTTGTGCGCCACTTTGTTTAATCATCGCCGCTTTGGGACGACCGACCGCTTGAGCAAAATGGAATTTCTCCGTTTGCATCGTCACCCCTCCAAAACCACAACAGGTATTAGGGTCACTCATCTCTTTGATGGCGTAATTTTGGGCAATGAGGGTTCGAGGTTCTTTGTGAATCCCTTGCATTTTGCGGGCATGACACGGGTCATGATAGGTGACACTCAAATCGGAGCGTTTTTTATGGGCTAACACCGTTTTAAGATCAGTATGTTGTTCCAACCATTCGGTTGCCATAAAGATCTTATCTTTGAGTTTTTTGGAACGCTCCAACCACTCCGGCTGATCGTGAAAGAAGTGTTCATAATCGATTTTTATCATCGCACTGCACGTCGCTTCGGGGATAATAATCGCCTCGACCTCATCAATAAAACTCTCAAAATAGGCAATATTCTTTTTGGCATTGTGATCAACCGTCGCGAAATCTCCCGTAAAATAGGCAGGTGCTCCACAACAAAGCTGTTTTTTGGGGATAAAGACATCAATCTTCAGCTCTTCTAAAATTTCAACCAATCCATCACCAATTTGCGTATAGTTGTAATTCCCCAAACACCCTATGAAAATCGCGACACGACGTTTTCCCCCATGGGAGATATTTTCAGGATAGCTGTTTAAAAACGACGTTTTCCCCATGGCAGGCAGTAGACGATCTTTTTTGATAATGGGAAGATTAAATCGTGGTTGCATTGAGTTAAGTTCCGCTTTGATCTTAAAGCCGCACGTTTGAAAAACATACCCAAGTTTAAAGAGAATATCCATCGTCAACCGGTGACGCAAGAGATAAAAAAAGGCCCGTTTAAACCACGCAATCCCAAATTTATCGGCAATATCCGCACGCACTTGTTCGATCACCATATCCGTCGGTAACGCTTTAGGGCATACATCGGTACAGTTAGTACACAAAAAACAGCTCTCAAAAATCTCTTTGGCATTAAAATCAAGCTCCAACTCACCCCGCTGATACGCTCCAAGGAGATCAATAAATCCGCGAGGAGAAGTGACCTCATCCGCATTGACATTGTGAATCGTACAAACGGGGATACATTTTCCACATTTGATACACGCATCCGAGGTTTCGGTAAAATTGAACACTTCGCCGTTTTTCGTCATCTTACACCGTCTTGCTGAATGTTTTTGAGTTTGAAGCGTGCCGTTTCATATAGGCATCAAAAACGATGGCGATATTACGGATCAGCAACGTCCCCGTAGGAGAACATTCGATAAGGCTTGGGGTCATCGTCAAAAGTTCATCCGCTTCGAAAGGTTTTAACTCCTCCAGTGCATCGGCAAAATACTCTGCAAATTTGACCTTGTAGAGTTTTTCAAATCGACCAATATCGAGCTTGAAGTTACTCATCAGCTCCATAATAACGTATTGACGAATACGGTCATCAACATTTAGGGCGACACCGCGTTCATGAGGCAATTTCCCCGCATCAATCGCCTCTTCATACCGATCCATCTCTTTAAAGTTTTGAGAGTAATAATCCGCCCCTTCTCCTATGGAGGTGAGACCAACACCAATCAAATCCGCACCCCCTTTGGTTGTATAGCCTTGGAAATTACGGTGCAACTCCCCTTTTTCAATCGCTTTGAACAGTTCATCCGCAGGCTTGGCAAAGTGATCCATGCCGATCATTTTGTATCCGCGTTCATTCATATAGTCGATGGTATAACGCATAATCGCCAATTTTTCCGCAGGAAGTGGCAATGTCGTCTCATCAATTTTACGCATCGTTTTTTTCAACCATGGCACATGGGCGTAATTAAAGACAGCAAAACGGTCAGGATTGAGAGAAATTGCCAAATCAAGACTCTTTTTAAACGTCTCTAAGCTCTGATATGGCAATCCGTAAATCAAATCGACATTGACACTCACCATATTGTATTGTCGTGCCAACTCCATAGCAGCTTTCGTAATATCATACGGCTGAACACGGTGAACCGCAATTTGAACTTTTTCATCAAAATCTTGAATCCCAAAGCTGACGCGATTGAACCCTGCGTCACTCATCACCTTCATCTGTTCTTCGTTGATATGACGGGGATCAATCTCACAACTAATCTCCGCATCGGCTGTGAAATTTTTAAAATGACTTTTGATCGCACCAATAATACGCCCCAACTGCTCCGCATTAAAAAATGTTGGTGTCCCCCCGCCGAAATGGAGCTGAATAACAGGGCGGCTAACATCGATGTGTTGACTCAAAATCTCCATTTCACGCAACAAATAATCGATATAACGCTCTTTCTTCTCCTCTTTGGAGGTAAAAACGACATTACAACCACAAAAGTAACAGGCATTTTTACAAAAAGGGAGGTGAAAATAGAGGGACAATGGACGCTTTGGATCTTGGGAATGAAGTTTTTCAAGATACGATGTGTAACCAAACGTATCACTAAATTCTAACGCAGTAGGATAACTCGTATAACGTGGTCCAGGTTTGGAATATCGGGTAAATTTATCAAAATCAAGCATTATGGGCATCCATGGGTGTGAAAATTTCTGTAATTCGCGATTATACCCATTTGGATTGAACCTCCCCTAAAGCACTTATATTAGAGATGAAATGCTATAATAATCTCTTATTTATTATAAAGTTGTGATAAAATAATCAAAAATTTATCAATGAAGTGACTTATGGCCTCTATTAAAGTACTTATTATCGAAGACGATGACGTAACGGCACTTAACTTGAAAATGTCATTGGAAAAACTAGGATATGAAATTCTCTCCCTTGCGAATGATGAACTCAGTGCTCAAAACAAAATAAAAATTTACAATCCCGATATTGTCCTCATCGATATAGGATTAAAACGCAATAATGAGGGGATAGAAATTGCCCATTTTATCCGCGATAAGATGCCTCGCCCTTTTATATTCCTTACCGCCCACTCCGACACAGAAATACTAACCAGTGCCAAGCAAACAGAGCCGTACGGCTATATTGTTAAACCATTCGACCCTCTCAATCTTCATACCACCATCCAAATGGCACTCTACCGCTTCGCAGAGGAACAAAAACGGCTTGTCAGTATGGATGAACTCAAGCACGACAAAGAACATCTCGAAAAACTTCTTTATATCAAAAAAATTTCGGATCAACCTCTTGTCGAATTTGGAGAGGGGTATCGTCACGACATCTCACTGGGGGAGACCTTTTATAAAGATCAAAAAATAAAATTGACCAAAAAAGAGAATGCTTTTATCCGCTTATTAGTCGTTCATTTAGGAAGTGTCGTTGATTTTGCACAGGCGACTGAATATGTATGGGAACGGGAAGGGGCAAGCGATAATAGTGTTCGGACACTCGTATGGCGATTACGGAATAAACTTCCTACGGATGTGATTAAAAATGCCTCAGGGATTGGGTATTATTTGGAGGAGTGAAGGTTCTCTCCCTTTGGCAAATACCCATACTCTTTCTCCAGCACATGATAAGCCTCCTCAAAATCAAAAGTCTCTCTATTATTCAAGGCTGCGTCCTCTATCAACGCTGCAAGACGTGAAAACTCCTCAAATCTGAAGTTGGCACTTGACCCTTTTATCAAATGGGCAATGCGTCCAAGAACATCATAATCTCGACTCTCAATTGCCCTTTGTAACTCTAAAAGTGCATCTCTCATCTTAGAATGAAAAAGATCCAACAACTGCACAATTTGCTCATCTTCTAACATCAGCGCCTTTTTCATTCGACTCATTTCGGAAGATTCATTATTCTTTTGTAGGCAAAATTTCTTCTTACCTGCTTGCTTATTTAAATATTTCTCTAAAAGTGGCTCTAAATCCTTACGCTCAAAAGGCTTACCAATAAACGCATCGTATCCCCACACTAATGCCCTCTCACGTGAGCCTTTGAGAACATTGGCACTCAATGCTACAATCGGAACAGGGGTTTGATCATGTTTGCGTTCAAAAGAGCGAATTTTTGCAACGGCTTCATGACCATTCAGAATAGGCATTTGTTCATCCATTAAAATCAGATCGAACGGCTCTTGGATCGCATAGGTATACGCTTCTTCACCATTGGAAACAATCTCCACATATAAACCATATTTTTCAAGAACGATCCGAATCAGCGCTTGGTTTGCTTCATTATCTTCGGCAACCAAAACTTTACCTTGAAATAAATTTACTTCAAGTTTTTCACTTTTCAGATCCATGAAATCCTCTGGAGCGCACTCTACAGGGACAGTAACCACAAATAAGCTACCCTTACCGATTTGCGATTCCAACGTAATTTCACCCCCCATTTGGGTCACCAATTGTTTGCAAATAGAGAGTCCCAACCCACTCCCGCTATTTCGTTTAACCCCCTCTGATGCTTGATAAAAAGGGGTGAAAATACGGCGTTGCTCTTCAGGTGCAATACCATCCCCCTCATCCTGCACACGAATGGTTAATACACAATCCACCATCATCACCTCAACACGTATTAATGAATCAAATGGGCTAAATTTAATCGCATTACTGAGAAGATTTCCGACGATTTGTTGGATTCTAAAGGAATCAGCAATAATATAATCCCCTGCCATTACGTTTATGGATTTAAGAATCGAAATATTCTTCAGATTCGCATTGGGGATGAAAAGATCAAAAATATTGATTATCCGCTCGTAAATATTAAAAGGGTGGGAATCTATCGCAAATTCACCACTACGAAGTTTGGAAAAGTCCAAAATATCATTGATAATATGGAGTAGATTTTCCCCGCTATTGGCAATAATATCCAGATAATTTTGATGAGTGGGATGGGTCTCTTCCTCTTTAAGGAGTGCAACAAAACCCAAAATAGCGTTTAAGGGAGTACGTATTTCGTGCGACATATTGGAGAGAAAATACTCTTTTGCTTTATTCGCCTCAATTGCTTCTTGCTCTTTTTGATAGATCGTGTCGGTATAAAGCTTCAAAACACCCGCAAAATTTGTATCAAACAAATAGCTAATCGCCTCAAATACCCCTTGAGAATGAATTCCAAGCCGATAGGTCGCATTAATTGCAGCACGCTTAAAATGGGTACACAGCGTAAAAAGCTCATCCGAACGTATCTCTTGATTCTTTAAATAATCAATAAAATTTTGGATAACAGGGCATTGTCCAAGCGGGGTATCCCCCGTCACTACCCCCATAAAATAATCAAAAACGCTGTTCGCATAATAGTCTCTAAACCATATCTCCGCTATATTATGATGGTGAAGAATATCCGTGCATTGTTTTTGAGAAATCCACTCCTCTATTATCTCCCCTTTGGCTTTAATAAGGGTGTCTTTAGCATAATACAACTGGTTGAAACTTGAACAATCTGTCATGGTGCCATCCAAAAGGTAACACCTGCCCCTACGACCAGCCATTGCCCTGTTAAAATGAGAAGAGTCCCAATAATATTACCCATCTGACAACTTGTACACTGCTTGTATTGGCGTGACTCATATAACGCATAAAAGAAATATCCGATCATCAGCCCAACAACTGCAACAAGCAGTGCACTATCAATTTTAGTGATCCATTCACGCACATCAGATGAAACAAAAAAAGGAGAAATAAAGCTGAAGAGAATCAGCCCTAGCCCATATTTGGCACCCCGCTTAAAATAATCACGGTAAAACACGATAGGGCAACTCCCCCCCTTTGCATCTTTAACCAATCCCGATGAGAGGTAATCGTTAATCCGCTCCTTCGTTTCACGATCCACACGGTCAACAAACGTACTTCCATAACAGTAATCAAGCTGCTGTTGGAATATGCAAGCGGCATCCCCCTCCAAGTCGCAATGATGAGATTCTCCCTTCTCATCTTCGTAAATGACGGTTACTTTAGTGTAACGATCAACATCAACACTTATCCCTTCATAGTATGTACTGCGTTCGGTTTTGGTACAGACATCCGCATGCTTAATCAACCTTGCATTAATGTAAGGGGTATAGTCATCTGCCTCTTTAATAACAATAATATTGTACTGGATACCGATCATAATAGCACTCAAAGCACTCAAATCATGCGCGTTCATCGTATCAATCATATCGGTAATCCATTGATGCAGTTCGTCATTAAAGAAACGGACATTAGCAGAGATCAGACGAATAGTAGGGTCAGGATATTTAAGAAGATTTTTAATCATAAAAAGATACTTTGAAGAGAAGGTTTTGCCTCAGAGTGAGGCAAGAGGGTTAAAGTATAAACTCAACCGTTAGTGACTTTTACTTACAACCACAAGCATCTTGAGGTTGATAATGATGAAACGGATAAATTGCCAAATTTTACATGTGCGCATTGCACGGGCAAATTTCCCCGGGATCATCGCTGTTTTGAACTTATCATTTTTTGCAAAATTGAATTCTTCTGGTTTGACTGCCATTGTTATTTCCTTTTTATATCTAAATTTTAGACGTTATAATTGGAGCAAAAGCCCCTTCACTTATTCTGGAATTACTTTCCAGAACGGTTTAAGTTTTGCTTTGTACATAAATAAATAGTGGAGGATATGTTTGATCCAGTGACCCGCCAAACCAATCTCACCAAAAGTGTAATCGGTATCACGACCTGTCCCTGGATATTTATCATAATCGGGAACAACAGGGTAAACGGTCATTGCAGCAGCTGTACCATCTAACCACCCTTTACCAGCAGACGCAACACATGCTGCCCCCATTTCTGCCATTGATGCTTCATGCAAATGAGCTTCTGGCCCGTTTTTGATTAAATTACAGATACTATGGGCTACGGCTTTACCGATGATACCACTTGGCATACCTGTACGTGGTGGAGTTGGATTAATAACGGTACCATTCGGTGATTTTGCCGGTTTTGAGATGATATGTGGAGGGGCGAATGCAATCCCTGCCGCAAAAAGATTTTTGTAGGTCGGATTTTGGTACGTTCGAGGCCAATCAGTAGCTTTCCACTCTTCATACGCTTTAGGGGTATAATCCGCATCTACTTTCATAAAGCCATTGGGTGCGAATACGGTATCAGTAATATCATCACCTGCTTTGTTATACGCTTTGAGACCAACACCCGCGAACGGTGGAATTAACATTGAGAAATCGAATGACTCTTCACCCATTGAACCATCGAGAAGCTCGTATGAAACTTTCCCTTTTTCAACTTTGTTGACATGAGCCCCAGTGATATAGTTAACACCGCGTTCTGCAAATAATGACTCAGTGAAAATACGTGAACTAACAACGTAACCACCAACATTCATGTGCAAACCGCCCATTCCGAAATCACCCATGAATGCTTCATTTGAGATCCATTGGATATCTGCCATATCGCGAAGACCTGCTTTACGGATTTCATGTTCAACATTGAAAATATACTCAAACGCCGCACCCTGACACGTACACATACCGTGACCTGTACCGATCAAGATTTTTTGACGTTGCCCTTTACGCATTTTATCCATGATTTTTGTCAATTCATGCGATGCATGCTCTGCGTGATCTGCCGTACAAACAGAGACAGTATGCGCACCTAGGTTTGAACCTTCGCCCAACCCTGGTGTTGCACCAAAGTTAAGTTTTGGTCCTGTTGCATTGATAAGATAGTCATACTCGATCTCATCACTATGCCCTACTTTGCCTTGACCTGTATACTCAATCGTTACGAATGGTTTATTTCTTTTTGCACTTCCCTCAGGATTAAGACTGACAGCCTTAGCTTGTTTATAGGTAATTCCCGCTTTTTCATAGACAGGAGCCAAATCAAATGTGACTTCTTCTTTAGACATTTCACCAACACCAACCCAAATATTTGAGGGGATCCAGTTCCATTTTGCGTTAGGAGTAACGACGACAACTTCGTGATCTTTACCCAGCCAATCTGCCGCAAACGTTGCAGCAGTATGTCCAGCCACCCCGCCCCCTAAAACTACTAATCTTGCCATTATTTCTCCCTTGAATGTTTTTAACATCTTCCTTAAAAACTTATTATAATCTTAATGTATCATTTTTTTATCACTCTCTTCTTTTATTCAGCGCAATCAAACTAGATTTTATACCCAAAAGACAAAAGTGTTACTTTTGTTCACAACCTTTATTTAAAGGGGTTCCTTTAATCTGCTTCCAAAATCTTCGTAACAATCTCATAGACATTATTGGAAAGATTCGGATGATTTTTGATCCGTTCCAACTCCATCCCCATTTTGGCTTTGGTCAATGAAGAGAGTTTCCCGTAGCTTTTAAAAGCCCCTGCCAGTCCTGATGCGATTTGGGGGTTGAGGGCGTCTATCTCAATCACTTTATCGGCGACAAAACTATACCCCTCCCCTGAAACGGCATGAAACGCCACCATATTTCGAGAAAATGAACCGTACAATGCCCGCACAAGATTCGGAACTTTGAGATCAAATACAGGATCATTTTGAAGTGCTTTTACCCTCTCCAGTGTCCCATCACGGCGTGAGCTGGCACGCAATGCAAAATATTTATTCATAATAAGTGTTTCATCTGCGTGTTGGTGATAAAAATCTTCCAGTGCTTCGTCTGCTTGTGTCGGGGCATAGTTTTCCAACAGCTCCAATGCCGCCAGACGGTTCGTCATATTGACCGATTCATCGTAATGGTTATGTGCCATCTGCGTAATCGGCTCCTCTTCAAGCGCCATTAACAATCCAAGATAGCGGTTTTTCAATGCCCGATCTGCCATACTAAGAGGATCAATATCACTATTTTCTGGGGCATAAAGAGATTCGATACCACTCAACAACACTGCTTTAAACTCATTCGCCAACCGTTTTTTCAGCGTTTCAAGTGCCTTATGAATCGCCTCTACATCGAGAATCTCTTGACGCTGCATCATTGTACTGATAGAGGGGAGCCCTAAAAGTTCCGCTTTAAACAATCTCTCTAATGTCGTATCATTCAAAACAACACCGTACGCACGTATAAATCGCGGATCAATCTCTCCCCCCTGCATCATTTTCTCTAACGTCTCCATCCCAAAAAGCTGTGACGCTTCGTAGCGTACGAATCCGTCCGTATCGTGCGCCATCAAAAAGGGGTAGTCCATTTCACTGCACTCGATTTTCACTGGGGTACTAAAATGGCGGTTTAACGAGAGTTTGGGAGCCTCGTGCACCCCATCAAAGGTGATAGACGTAACGGCCTCCTCAATCCATACAACCCCCTCATGAATCATCGCCGCATTGGAACTTTTAAGGGGGTATTCATTCCCCTTCGCATCCAGCAGTCCGATAGACAAAGGAAACGCATAGGGCAATTGCTCACGACCATCGGTATCTTTGAGAATGTGTTGCGTGATGCTGAGGGTCAGTGTTTGATTATTCGCATCATAACAACTTGAAATTTTCAAAGTTGGTGTACGCTCTTGGCTATACCATCGTTTGAACTGCGTCAGATCGGTCGGGCTTTGGGTCTGCATCGCCCACAAAAACTCTTCCGTCCCCACCGCTTGCCCATCAAACTTCTCAAAATAGCTATCCATCGCCAAACGAAACTTGTCGGTTCCCAGCAAGGTATGAAGCATCCGAATAACTTCCGCCCCCTTCTCATAGACCGTTGCCGTATAGAAGTTATTGATCTCGATGTACTCACTAGGCTTGATCGGATGTGCCGTCGGCCCTGCATCTTCGACAAACTGCCGTTCACGCAACGATTTGACATCATCAATGCGCTGTAGCAGTTGGGAGTTTATATCGGCACTGAAACATTGGTCTCGAAAGACTGTCAACCCCTCTTTGAGGGTGAGCTCAAACCAGCTTCGGCACGTGATACGGTTTCCCGTCCAATTGTGAAAATACTCATGGGCGATCACACTCTCAATCCCCATAAAATCCCCATCGGTAGCACTGTGCTCATCAGCGAGGACATAATGGGAGTTAAAGACATTGAGCCCCTTATTCTCCATCGCCCCCATATTAAAACTGTCCACGGCAACGATGTTATACACCTCAAGATCGTATTCGCGGCCATACGTTACCTCATCCCACTCCATCGATTTTTTCAACGAGCGCATCGCATGATGGCATTTGGCTTCATTCCCTTTGTCACAATAAATCGCCAACTCCACCTTTTTACCACTCATGGTCGTAAACGTATCGCCAATTGACCCCAAATCCCCCGCCACCAAGGCGAACAAATACGAAGGTTTAGGAATCGGATCTTCCCAAATCGCCAAATGTTTTCCATTCTCCAGCGTTGCCGTCCCTCGAAGATTTCCATTGCTGAGAATAACGGGACAGGCTTCTTTGTTGGCAATAATTTTCGTCGTAAAACGGGTCATAACATCGGGACGGTCGATAAAATAGGTAATACGGCGAAACCCCTCCGGCTCGTTTTGGGTACACCAGATACCACCGGAACGATATAACCCCTCTAACGCCGTGTTCTCATCGGGATAGAGTCGGGTGATGACGCGAATACGGGCACTCTCTGCGTCCAAAGGGAGGATCAGCGCATCTTCTTCCAACGTGTACATCGTCTCATCATAGAGAACATCATCCACCCATAAAAGCTCTAAATCCATCATCTCCCCATTAAGGCGTAACTCTTTGGCACCCGAATTTTGACGGCGAATCTCCATTACATTATCAACGCGCGTCGAACCGTTATCAATGATAAATTCAAGTGTACACAGTGGAATCGTATAATCACTGGGGGTATAATCTTTTAAATAAATTGTTTTATGTTCGTTCATTTAGTGCTCCTGTTTATTACTTTTGAAATGATACTCAAAGATCGTCATATTACTGTGGCAATTTATTGGGATGATCGTAAGGAAGTTTTGTTAATTGCTGATACTATAACATTATGTCAAAGATGTAGCCTTTACTGAAGAGACTTCTTTGATTCGCAAATAAATTAGCCGTTACTTTTATCGGCAGTTTAGCAAAATTTTACTCTATTTTATGGTTTAGTTTTTACAAGATCGGGATGATTCTCCCCCTCTACCGAGAGGGAATAAGAAATTTTCTTTACTCCTCCACCCCCTCAATTTCGATGGTAATTTTCACTTCATCCCCTACAAGCATTCCGCCAGCTTCAATGGCTTGATTCCAATTAAGCCCAAAATCTTTACGATTAACGGCCCCATTGAGAACAAATCCTGAACGTTTGTATCCATTATTATCGGTCACTTCACCTCCCATATCCATAACCATTGTTACCGATTTAGTGATACCGTGCATCGTTAAATTTCCCGTTACTTTTTTCCCTTTTTGAGAAGTCATCACAAACTTTAGCTCAGGAAATTTTACGGCATCGAAAAAATCAGCACTGCGCAAATGATCGTCTCGTTTTGCGATCCCGGTGTCGATTGTTGCTGTTTTAGCCGTACCACTGAGAGATTTCAAGACCCCTTTATTCAAATCATACACACCGCTAAAACCGCTAAAATTTCCACTTACCGTACTGATCATCATATGTTTTACTTTAAATCCGAGACTCGAATGGGAGACGTCAACACTGTAAGGTGCACCACTCAACGATAATGATCCCAATAACAAACTCGACACAACAGTAGCAACAAAACGATTTTTCATCAAAGATCCTTTATTTCTAAAAATTGATTAATTGTAGTGTGTTTTGGTCAATCCTTTCTTAATGGGGAAAATATTTAACGTTTGCTATACTTTTATAACTTTAACAAAGGGATATTATGGAACTTTGCATCGCTCTTGACTTACCAACGATGGAAAAAAATTTAGATCTGATTGAAAAAATAAAACACTACCCTGTATGGCTAAAAGTGGGACTTCGCTCGTATATCCGTGATGGAAAACCATTTATCGAAGCAATCAAAAAAATCAATCCCGAATTTAAAATCTTTCTCGATCTCAAACTCTATGATATCCCCAATACAATGGCGGATGCTGCCGAATCCATTATGGGATTGGGTGTGGATATGTTTAACGTTCATGCGTCAGCGGGACGTAAAGCGATGCGTGAGGTGATGCAACGGCTTGAACCGTATGAAAATCGCCCTCTCGTCCTTGCGGTCACTGCCCTCACCTCCTTTGATAATGATGAATTTTCTCATGTATACGGTGAGACTATCGCCAACAAAGCTGACCAATTTGCACATGATGCTCACGAAGCAGGACTGGATGGGGTCGTATGCAGTGCGTATGAGAGTGCCTCGATCAAATCCCTCACGGAGAGCGCATTTATCACCTTGACTCCTGGTATTCGTCCCTTTGGCGAAGATGCAGGGGATCAAGAGCGTGTGGCAACAATTGACGTGGCACATGAAGCAAAAGTTGATTTTATCGTTGTAGGGCGACCTATTTATAAAGCCGAAAATCCAGCAGAAGTTGTTGAAAAGATTCTGGCTGCTCTTGTCCAAAAATAATAAAAACAATTTGATGCAACCAATCCCCCCCCGTATCGCCATTGTCCGTCTTAGTGCATTGGGGGATATTATCAATACAGCTGTTGTCTTGCAAATCATCCATAGTTATACTCCCAATGCCCTCATTGATTGGTTCGTTGAAGAGGCGTTTGCCCCTATCCTTGCGAATCATCCCCTCCTTCACGAAGTGATCCCCATCCCCCTCAAGCGACTCAAAAAAACAAAAAGTTTTAGCCTCCTAAAAGAGATGATCCATACCCTCAAATCTCGTGAACCCTACGATCATATCATTGATGCGCAAGGGCTTCTTAAATCGGCAATTATTGCCTCTTTACTAAAAGGAAAAGTGCACGGGTTTGATCGAAAAAGTGCCCGTGAAGGTCTTGCCGCATTGTTTTATAACTCCACTTCGTCCATCCCCTACGAGATAAGCGTTATTCGCCGTAATGTGATGGTGATCACTGAAGCGTTAAGTATCCCTTTTAGCGAAGAGCTGATTTCCAACAAAGCTCCTGTATTTCCAATAATAACAACCCCTTTGAAAAATAAGAAAATTGCGGTAGTGATCGGGGCATCATGGAAGAGTAAATGCTACCCTAAAGAGCAGTTTGCCACACTGTGTAATCTTCTCCCATACCCGTGTCATCTTATTTGGGGAAGCGAAACCGAATACAACGATGCCCTTTGGATACAAGAACACTCCACCAACGCTATCGTAACCCCTAAAATGTCGCTTACAGAGCTGGTGCAATTTATTTCTCATTGTGATCTTACCATCGGAAACGACACGGGGCCTACCCATATCGCATGGGCGATGAACCGTATGTCGATTACCCTTTTTGGTCCGACGAATGAGCGGATGATTTACCCTACGGAAATAAATATTGGAATAAAATCCCCTTCACCCGTTGATATTTTTCATATCAATCGCAATGATTTTTCCATAGCTCAAATCGATTCTTACCTCATCGCGACCAAAGCCAAGGAGTTATTAGCATGATAGTGCTATACCGTCTTTTTTTGCTCTTTGATTGGGGGATTATGAAACTTCCACCTAAAATGAGAAAGGGAATTTTTACCGTTTTAGCGACCCTTGCCCATCTTTTGGCCCTTTCACGAAATCGTATTATTCAAAACAATCTTGCTTTTGCATTTGGAAATACACTGCATAAAGAACAAAAAAAAGAGATTGAAATCTATTGTTATCGGAATCTTTTATTAAATTTTTTGCAAACAATGGAAAATCGACGTAATAATGCGAAGGAGTTGGCGCAACGTGTCACTTTTAAAAACCGTGACGTCGTGGATGAGCTTTTGGCGCAAGGGAGAGGTATTATTTTTGTCTCCGCTCATTTGGGGAACTGGGAACTCGGAGGGGCCGCCCTCTCTTCTCTTATCACCCCCGTATCCTCTATCTACAAAGGATTCAGCAATGCGGCCTTTGATCCCTATCTCCTCGAAGCACGAACTAATCATCGTATGGAATTAGCGGAGAAAAATGGAGCACTCAAGCACATTGCCAAAGCATTAAGAAACGGTCGTTCCATCCTTCTTATGATTGATCAGGCTAGTAATGCTCGCTATGGGGTCAAAACTACCTTTTTTGGACATGAGACCTACCACTCCTCAACGGCGGCTGGATTATCGGCAAAGTTTAATGCCCCCATCATAGGAGTTTATATAACAAGTGAGGATGAGAAACACTACACCATTTCATTTGAAAATCCTATCACCGTCGAAAACAGCGATGAGAGTTCCATCCTAAATGCAACACAACAGCAAGTCAATGGCTTGGAAAAAGTTATCCGTGACCACCCAAAATTATGGTTTTGGTGTCACAAACGATGGAAAGGGGAATTCCCCGAGATTTACGCGGGATAAGCTGCTTTTAAAACCGCATACAACTCAGAAGGGGTCATCTCAGGGTTCTCTTCCCACCCTTTTTTCATCACAACATTATCTTCTAGTCTGTTCCAAATTTTGATATAACTTCCCTCTTTATACCCATGATCTTGACGGAATTGGTTGAGGATATTTTTACCCACATAGAGACGATAAAGCTCATCAAGAGTGAGCGCACCCAGATAGGTCAGTTCAAAAAACTCTTCGATAAGAGCCCCGATCATTTCAGGAGAGATAGGGATCAGCGAAAGACGCATAACATTTTCAATCTTCACCATAAGAGCATCGTCGCTTCCAAACGGCAAAGAATCGTCACATTGCAGTTTTTTATATTCTGGCGTTGTTGCAATTCGCTCTGCCAATTCTTCAATACTCTCCGCTTTGCTTTTATGGGCAAACTCCAACACCAAACTCATCACAAAATGCCACACATCGACGATTTCAATTTGAAGATTAGCATAATCGGTCGGCTGTGAAATACTTTTCCAATGTTTCCATCCAAAAGAGTCAATCATCTCCGCCGATTCCATAGTGATACAACGTCGCCAGTTAATAATCTTCCCCTCTTTGGTAACACCCTTCTCCCACCCTAATCCATTGGTAGCATCGTTGAGTTGTTGCTGCAGTTGTAGCATCGCTGATAATTTGTTCATAAAAATCCTTAGAAAAAAGTTCGTAATTATACGCTAAATTAAAAAGTGGAATCCAGAGATTGCAACAAATTTGCAACACTAATATACGACAATACCACATACATAAGAGGAGTTTATAATGCGAGGAAATGAGTTGACCTTTAATGAACATGAGTTTATTGTTTCTAAAACCAATATGTCTGGAAAGATTACGTATGGCAATAGCCGATTTATCGCGATTTCAGGTTACAAAGAGACAGAGTTACTGGATCAACCTCACAATATATTACGACATCCTGATATGCCATCTACTATTTTTAAATATTTATGGGATCAAATCAAAAAGAAAGAAGAGGTCTTTGCCTACGTTATTAATAAAACAAAACAGAATGATTTTTACTGGGTCATGGCACACGTTACCCCAAGCATAGACAATAATGGCTCTATCATCGGCTATCACTCGGTTAGACGTAAACCTACTCTTACTGCCCTCTCCATAATCAAACCGCTATACCAATCTATTGTAGCCGCAGAAAAACGGGGAGGTGTTACCGAGGGTAATGCCGTATTAATGACAAAATTGCACTCTATGAAGGTCACGTATGATGAATTTATCCTCTCTCTCTAAAATTCAGTATCTCAATATTCTCTCTATTATTATTTTTTCGATTGCACTTGCGGTCGAAATCATTACCATAGGATTTGATTGGATTCGCCTTTTGAATCTCATTAACTTTGTGATTGCAGGGATGATATTCATCAATATACGTAAAGTTCAACAAACAATTCATAGCATATCCAACGCCATGGAAGAGATAGAAAACGGTAATATGGAAGTACGTATCACACGAATCTATGAGCATGGAGAACTTGAAGCACTCTGCTGGGGTATGAACAATTTGATTGATCAACTCGAAGTCTATATGCGTGAAACATATACCGTTATTGACTCTTTGAGCATGGATCGCTATAACAGAAAAGTTCAAAACTCTGGTTTAAAAGGTTCTTTTAACCGCTCTGCTAGCAGTATTAACCAAAATGTTGAAAAAATGAAAAATAGCCACGATTCCCTTCAGCTGTTTGATTTGGATGCGAAATTGGCTGAAATCGGACGTTCTACGGGAGGGTTGGATGTTATACAACAAGATCTTATCGTGACGATGGAACGCCTTTCCGATATTCGAGAACATTCACGTAATACAGCCAATCAATCGACAGCTACTGTCACAGAACTTAAAACCGTAGTTTCCAATCTCAACGATTTAGGTGAATTAGTTCAAAACTCTAACAATGCCATTGTTGCCTTGGGGGAAAAAGCAAACGATATTAACTCAGTGGTCAATCTCATCGAAGACATCGCCAATCAAACAAACCTCCTCGCCCTCAACGCCGCTATTGAAGCAGCCCGAGCAGGGGAACATGGACGAGGTTTCGCTGTAGTTGCCGATGAAGTACGTAAATTAGCTGAAAAAACTCAAAAAGCAACAGGTGAAATATCGGTTGCCATCCAAATACTGCAACAAGATACCAATAAAATACGAACAGGCTCCGAATCAATTAATGGCATTGCATCAAATTCCAATGCAATGATCCAAACCTTTGCGGGAACCATTCAAGATTTCAATACAAATGCGCTCCAAACCGCTAAAGTCGTCCATAATATTGAATTAATCGCATTTATTATGTTGGCAAAAATAGATCACATTCTTTTTAAAGGGCGTGCATACGACTCTGTCTTTATGCGCAAAAGCAAGGGGGAATTTTCGGATCATCATGCTTGTCGCCTCGGAAAATGGTATGAGCAAGGGGCTGGTAAAGATTATTTTAGCCTATTCCCATCGTATAAGAATCTTTTGTCACCCCATAAAAATGTCCATACTTGTGTTTCTGAAATCATGGATATTCTCAGAAGCAGTGATAAATTAGTTGAAAATAGAGATCAATTTATCAAAAATTTCCAAAATATGGAAGCCTCATCCAGAGAGTTGTTTTTTACAATGGATAAGCTCCTTAAAGAGGCAGTGGAACACCAATAGGCTCATTCCATTACACTATTTTAAAAAAGGGAGGAAGATTTAATGTTGCATGTTCTAAAAAATCTAAAAATAGAATCTTCTGTTCTCAATATTTACAAAAGTGGTGAAGAATTATTCGTTCTGGATCAAAATGGTATCATGCACCATTATCAAAATGATTATACCTATCGTGCAGAAGCTACGTTATTTCAAGAAAAAAATGAGTTACACAGACACGCCAAATCAACTTCTTTTTCAAATAATAATCTTTTTTTTTATCCCGAACCAAATACCTCTTTTGGAACTATTTTTACTAGAGAAAACGGTATTTCAACGATCCATACTAAAATTATTGATCATAGTAAAGGAGCTATTGAAGTCAGTACCTTTAGTGCTGATGACGGCCTTTTTGCAACAGGCGCATCGGATGGTCGTACTTACATTTATGATGCGACAACAATGAGCTATATTATAGCTCTTCCACCTAACCCCGATTATATCTCGAGTTTAACTTTTTCAACACTCAACAAGTATCTCTTAAGCAGTTCCTTTGATCGTACGGCTACTCTTTATAATATACAAATGGGCAAAGTCCACAATACCTTTATAACCAAAGATGTTTTGGAAGCGGCACTATTCATTCGAAATGATCAGTACATCTACTATATTTTAAGAAATGGGGCCTCCTGTCTCTATAACATTCAAGATCAAACGATAGAAAGTGAAAAGAATCTCTTTCCCGTATGGCCAACAACGCTTGTGGCCATAAAAGAGGTACCGTATGTAATTGTAGGGACAAAATCAAATAAAATATATATCATAAACACGGATAGAAATGAAGTAGAATTTCCGATTGTGTTACCATTTATGGGTGTCTCAACGTTAAAAATATATGAAAATATTTTGTATATCGGATTTTCTAACGGTGCACTACAGATAATCGACTTAGAAGCGTTTAGAAATAAATTTATCCTCTCTATAAAACTTAAAAACTTTGCAAATGCGCACGAGTGTATCGAAAAAAATATATTTTTGCAACTAGATCCACTTTATACCAAAACACTCTTACTAAACTGGGATCAAATCATTGTTAAGATAATTGATGCTATTGCAAAAGGGGAGAGCGAACGTGCTGCAGAATTAGCCCAACCCTATCTTGAAAATAAAGAGTGTGAACAATCTTACAATAGTATAGTTGAAAGTAAATTAGAAATTTTTGGCCTGTATGATGCCATTGAAAGCAGGAATTTTTTAAAAGCATACGCAATCGTCGATAAACTTCCCTTTTTAACGATTGCAACACCTTTTATGCAATTAGAAAAATATTGGAACAACACCTTTATAAAAGTAAAAGAAAATGTAAAAAAAGATCCTATTATGGCAAAAAAGTCAGCTGACATATTACTAATGCCATTTTTTAAAGTTCCATCAAAAAAAGGGTTAATAGAATTTCTTTTAAAATATCCTCAGATTATCTTTGAAGCTGAAATGGACGTAAAAGAAAAAAGATTTAACCACTATTTTACCTTATGCAAAACGTATCCTATTTTGACCAATACATCCCTTTATGCCAGCGTTGTCAATTTTGGAAAAAATGTTCTGGTTCAACTTGAGATTGCAATAAAAGAGTTTAATACAAGAAAGATTACCGACTTATCTAACTTTTTGGAAGAATTTCCAGTATACGAAAAAGAGACCAGAAAAGCAAAAATATTTCTCTCTGATTTGGAAAAATATGAAAAGTATTTAGACAATAAAGAGTTTACAAAAGCATTTGAGATGAGTATGATGCATGAACATTTATCCGAACATTCAAGATACAAAACCATAGAAAACGGCTTTGTAAGCGTTGCAAACAAAGCACAGGTATATGCACTCGCAGGTAATGCAAAAGAAGCATTAGAACTGTTGAACAAATTCTGGCAAGTGGATCAATTTAAACCAAAAATTGTTACTATTGCCAAGCTTGCCTATGTGAATGAAATGTATCGATGCAAAGATCTCCCTTCTGTCGATTGGAAGAAAAGTATCAGCGCTTATGTGCTTCGATACGGCAGTGATGACTATATTGAAAGGAGATTAACAGAGATGGGGATGGAGACACTTTATGCGCAGTGTGTATTGACAATAGAACCAAAAAATTATAAAGATTTTAAATTAACTCGCACTCTGCTTATATTACGTGATAGGTAATCATACGCCTGAAGCGAATAAAGGTAAATATTAAAAAAAAAGGGGTAAAAATGGAAGATATAACGTTGGTAACAAACAAGAAGCTATTTCTTAAGATCATAGCCATTATGGTTCTTGTCGGTATTGTTTTTGCTTATTTTTCATCCACCTATATGAGAAAGATGGCACTTAATAATTTGGCTGAAGATGACGCTAAAAAAACCAGTGAACTTGCATTTGAAGTTTTGTATACAAAAATGCAAGAGGGGTGGTCTCGAGATGACTTGTCTAAAATTACAGCAAGGCTTAATAAATTAAAACCAGGGCTTAGGATAAATACCTATCGAAGCCCTTTAGTCGAGCAACTTTTTGGCAAGGTACCGTCCGAGCAAGCTCACATCAATGATCCGCTGATACAAAAAGCATTAAAAGGGGAAACTCTTTTTATTACCACAGATGACAATAAAGTACGTTACATACGCCCCATGCTAGTAAAACAAGAGTGTATCACCTGTCATTATAATGCAAAAGTTGGGGATGTGAATGGCGTTATCGATATGACTTTTTTACCCAATGATATACAAATTCCATTGGATAATATAATTAAATATTTTCTATTATTTACAGTCATTTCCATTATTGCCACTTTTCTTATTTTTCAGTTTTTAATGACCAAAATATTTATTAATCCAATTTCTACTTTTATCCGAGCGATTGAAGAGGTAAAAGAGAAAAAGAATTTTGCGCAAGGAGTGACATGTGCTCCCAAAACGTATGAAATTTATATATTGGAAAAGACGTTTAATGAGCTTTTAGAAAAAATAAACGAAACCCTTGAAACATTGCGCTCCAAAAATAAAATACTCGAAGAACACAAAAAAGCAATTGATAAATCAACCATCGTTTCAAAAGCCGATCTAAGAGGGATTATTACCTATGTCAATGATACATTTTGTGAAATTTCAGGCTATTGTGAAGAAGAATTAATAGGAAAAAACCACAATATAGTACATTCTCCTAATATGCCTCAAGAGACGTTTAAAGAATTATGGGAAACCATTTCCCATAAAAAGACGTGGAAAGGTGTCGTCGAAAACAGAGCTAAAAATGGTGAAAGCTATTTTGTTCAAGCAACAATTATGCCGATCTTGGATGAAAATAATGAAATAGTTGAGTACATAGGGATGCGTCAAGATATAACGGAACTTCAAAAACTTCAACTTAAAGAGATCAACGATAACGTTGATAAAGCATTAAATATTCATTTTCAAGAGATGGTAGAAATTATCCCTGTGAGTGCTGTCATTGTGGATGAAAATTCCATAATACGTTTTTCAAATACACTTTTTAATAACCAATTTTCGCACCTCAATAATAAAGAGGTTGCATTGGATTCACTGTTTATCCAAAAAGAGGGGTATGTCTCTAGCAACACTATTTTTGATTGGAAAGAAACCTATCTTGATTTTCAAGATAACTGTAGACAAAAAGTTTTCATTAATATTTTCGGAAATGAATGCGAATTCCATATTTATCTTAAGAAGTGGGAGATGAGTCATTATTACTTAATTTTACTTGTTGACATTGATGAGAATGAAGGGATACTACTCTAGCATCCCTCCCTTCGAAAGCTTACTCTTCACGTGTTACCTCAAAGGGTAATCCAATCGAATATCCTTGTAGGCAATCTACCCCGGATGACGTACACAATTGGACTAAATGAGCGTTTGATAGGTGTTTTATAATCGCTTTTGCACCGATAAAGTGGATAATATCCACTAATTTCTGAATAATAAAAAGAAAATGTGGGTCGCCTTCAAGTCTTTGCGTTAAATCGGTATGCAGCTTGATATAATCGGGACGAATCGCCATAAAGAGTGATATATCACATGATTTAGAGCCAAAATCATTGATAATAATTTTAAAACCTTTTGATTGAAGTGCCTTAATCGTTGATAATGCACACTCTGATGTAATAAATTTTACCCCATCTACAATTTCAAAGGCCACTCTTTGTGTACTTATGCAATATTTTTCAAGACAAAACATAATATAAGGGATAAGTCCATCATCATTAAGATCATTACCGGAGAGATTAATACTGATCAGCGAATCGGGATTCAGCATTCTTCCATAATCCAATGTATTTCGAATAATAGCTCGAGTAAGCATTGTCATTTGATGGGTATCCACCGCAATCTTTAAAAAAGTTTCCGGACCATATATTGTACTATCCCCACGAATGCGTATCAGACTCGCATACATTTCAGTTTTTTGTGTTTTTGCATTCAGTATGGACTGAAAAAAAGGGATAACCGCTTCATTCTCTAGCGCATTAAAAATAAGTTTTAAAACATTTTGCCCATTAGCTATGAGCGGATACTTTTCAAAATTTTCGTCTTTATAAATCACTACACCCCCCGCGCTGATATTTTGAAGTGTCTCAAGCGCCCGTTTTGCATTGACTATTAAATCTTCCTTTCCCACTGCTATAGCAATAGAGAGGGTAGAGTTTAAAATAATTCCCCTCCCAGAGATATTAAAATAGCGAGCTACCGAGACCATATCATTACCAAGTGCTTCAGCATAGGACAATTTTTTTTCCTCAAAAAGAAGACAAAACTCATTTTCAGAACAACGATAAAAGGTTCCCCCTTGATCAGTAAGGAGGCTCTCCATGACCAATGAAAGTTCCTTTAAATATTCATCTGCATAATCTTTACCGATAAGGGTATAGATATTAGTCAGGTAATTCACAGAAATATACATTATAGTAAACGTGGAAATCTCTTTATTTTTGAGCGTTTGATCCAACTGTGAAAATGTTTTCCATCCCGTTAATGGATCAGTAAGTGCTACTGAAAGAGAGCTTTCTACCTCTTTCATAGCAAAAACTTTTTCAAGACTATCAAACAATTTTGGCATTGCAAGCGGTTTTAATAAGTAACCTTGAATATCGAGATTGATCGCTTCTGCCATAAATGATGATTCGTCATGGGCAGATAAAATGAGGATAGGTTGTATTTTTGAGTGGGTACGAATCTCTTTTATCACTCCAAGCCCCCCTTTTTTTGGAAGCTCAAGATCGGTTATAATAAGGGTAAAAGGGTTCGATGCGTTAAAGCGTTCCATGAAGAGGGCATACCCTTCTTCCCCATCACTAGCTGTAACACACTCTTTGAAAAACATCCGTAAAATTCGACTTAGTGATTCCGTTAAAGTTGAGTCATCGTCAATAATCAGTACAGATCTGAATTCAAACCCTTGTTGAAGCTCTTGTATCGGGTTAAGCACTATCTATCCTTTTCATAATATAACCAAAACCTCGTATGGTGTGTATCATATCTTCTTTAAGTTTATGTCGTACTCGGTTGACAAGAGAGCGAATAGTAGAAGATTCTACATCTTCATCATTCCATATAAACGAACGTATGGTCTCATCGGTCATAATTTGCCCTAAATTACTAATAAATAAGCGAAGAAGAGCATATTCACGTTTTGTAAACTGTTGCATCTCCCCTTTATAAAATAAAAGATTCGATTCTTTATTAAATATATAGTGCTCACTTAACAAAATAACAGGTTCGTTCAATACTTTCTGAACGGGTATTCCAGAGCATAATCTATCAACTCGTATTTCCAGTTCCTTGAGATTAAACGGTTTTTTAAGATAATCACTGCATCCAAATGTAAAAGCATTGGATATATACTCAATGTCATGATACGCGCTGATAATAATTTTTGGGATATGAGGATATTTTTGAGAAATAACCTTAAGACACTCTAGTCCACCCACAAGGGGAGTATTAATATCCAGAATATAAAAATCATGTTGCTGTGTTTCAATAATGTCCACGACATCTTGTCCATTATCAAAATGATCAACAAAATAATTATGACCAACTAAATACGTACATATGGATCGCGCCAGCATAAATTCATCTTCCAATAATAATATTTTCACCCTAATCTTCCATCCTATTTAAAGGAATTTTAAAAAAGTAGCCAAAACATGTCCCACGAATCACAGAAGAGGAGACCTCAATTTCAACCTCCTCTTCATGGCAGATTTGTCCAATGATATGCAATCCAAGACCATATCCACCCTTATGCTCTGATTCTCGATGGAAACGTTCAAATATTTTTTGCATATCTTGAATAATGGGACCTCGATTTCTAACTTCAAAAAAGAGACTTCCTTTTCGTAATCCAATAATAATATTAATTTCACTGGGTCGATATGAGTATTTGATGGCATTAGACAAAGTATTGTCAATGATACGAGAAAGTTTTAACTCCGAAAAAAAAAGCTCTGGGAGATTTAGCTGTCCGACGCGCAACGAGATGGTTATCTCATTGACGGCAGCGATACAATTAAAATATCCAATGCGCCCCCTAAAAAATGCCACGAGATCGATTTTAACCTTTTCGTCAAAAATACGGTCATGTTTCATCAGATACGTCATATCTTCATAGCTATTTTGAATAATCCTCGAGCCCGCTTCGATCGCGTTCAAAGATTCATTCTCAATACCATTTAAACGGAGTAAATCAATATTGGTAATAATGACTGCAAGTGGGGTATGAATTTCATGAATGGCATTTTTGAGAAACTGATCTTGCTCATCCAGCAGTTTAAGGGCATACTCTCGGGAACTTTCTAAAAGTTCACGATTATTTTTAAGTTCTACATCGTAGTTAATTTTACTAAGTATCGAAATAAGAGCATCAAAAAGCTCATATTTTTCGATAGGTTTGAGGATAAATCGCTCCACACCGCATCGAATCAAATCAATAAAAACATCTCTCTCTTCGCTACCTGAAATGGCAATCATTTTCTGATCCGGATCAATTATTTTGATATGGCGCGCAAGATCAATACCACTTTGACCGCCTAAATGAATATCAGTAATCACCAAAATAGAAGCGTCTCCTTTTTGGAGAGACGTATAGATATCCAACGCATCTACACTGTCGAGGGCAACATAAATAGTAAGAAAGAAATGAGAAAGAAGCCGTTTAAGACTCTGGCTAACGTGAGGGTCATCCTCAACAATCAAAAGAACTTTATCAAAAGCGAGCTCTTCGAGACGTCTGATAAGAGAATTCATTATGCTCCTTTTGATGTTAATTTACTATCTTGATTATATCATCTTGCACTAAATGTATCTGTTCTTTAGGCTGAATTTGATTCATATTCAAATTAAAAGGGAGAGGCTTCCCGAAAAGATACCCTTGTGATTCATCGATACCGTATTGTGCAATATAGGCGCTAATGGATTGGGTAGAGACAAATTCGGCAATCGTTTTTATCCCCATTTTTGAGGCAAACATCGCAATACTTTCAACAATAACCCTAGAAGATCGACTCATATCAAGATGGCGCACCAATGAACCGTCTATTTTGATATAGTCGACATTGAGATTCACCAGATGTTCAAAACTCGAATAACCGCTGCCAAAATCATCAATAGCAATGCCACATCCAAATTCTTTCAGCACAGCGAAGAAGTCAACTACCTCCAGATACGATCCAATCTCCTCTGATTCAAGTAATTCAAACACAATACGTGAAGGATCAGGAAAATTCGAAATTTGATCCAATAAAAATTCTTTTGTAGAAGGATGCTTAATATCATCAATCGAAAGGTTAATACTGACACTGCACTCTGAATCCCTAAAATCATTAAGGGCAGATTCAACAATTATTTTTGTGATCATTGGGTACATTTTTGTCTCTTTAGAAATGGGAATAAATTTACAAGGTGAAATAACGTCCCCCTCTGGGGTGATAAGACGTGCGAGTGCTTCGTACTTTTTAATTTTCCCCGTTGTGTTATCAATAATTGGCTGATAGTAAGGAATAATTCGATTTTCTTGGATTGCTTCTTTGATAATATTTCGGCATTTCAATCGATTTGCATACTTCTCAATCATCATGGAGTCACTTATATAGGTGACGATATGCCCATTTCTTTCGGCTTTACGTAAAGCAGCATCGGCATGTGAGAGTGTCAGCCCTTCACCACAATGGACAATACCTGCGTCCATTTCCAAAAACACTCTTTCATCATTAATAATAATTGGTATTAATTCAAAAGATTGAATAATATGGTGAATATATTGTTCAATTTTTGTTTCTTCCGAGGGAACTAAAATAGCAAAATGGGCTCCACTGACACGATAAAGACCGTAATAGACAAACATGAACTCTTCTGTAACACATTTTTTTAAAAAAGAGGCAGTTTGTACAAGAATATTATTCCCGATATCGTATCCGTATAAATCATTTAACATTTTAAAATCACGTATTTTGAGTTCTACTAACGTACTCGTTGGATACTCCCCCATATCTTTTTCCAATTTTACAAGCGAATTAAGTGATGTAATATGATCGATAAAATAGACATTTAATGCCTCTTGTGTTTTAATCTGAACCATCTCTTCAAGATGCTGCTTGTAGTTTTCATTTTCTCTTTTAAGGACTATTTTTGAGACAAGTTTATGAAGGGTTTCAATGGTTTGATATCGATCCAAAGGTTTAAAAAGATACCCATCGATACCCAATTGTACCGATTTATGTAAAATATCAGGTTCTTTGTGAGCAGAGACAAGGAGGGTTAATTGGTCTGTATATACCTCTTTGATTCGCTCAATCATTTCCACGCCACACATCTTAGGCATTTGAACATCACTAATGATAATATCAAATTTCGATGAAAGCGCCCTATGTAACCCCTCTTCTCCATTTTCAGCACTTTCGAGACTATCGAATATATGGCTTAAAAACGTTAAATATTGCACTCGTATCAAAGGATCATCTTCAACATAAAGGACACTTATCCCTTTTGCCATTTCCTTTAAAGAGGACAACGTATTCGTAGAAATTTCAGTAAACATTATACGCTTCTTGTGTAAGTTGAAGTGGTAATCTAACCGTAAACGTCGTCTCTTCAGTGTCGCTGTGAACCAAAATATTCCCCTCTAGGTGTTTTTCAACAATAATTGCCGACATATAAAGACCAAGCCCTGTCCCATGCTGTTTACTTTTGGTACTAAAATAAGGTTCAAAAATATGCTCGATAATAGAGGGGGGGATCCCCCCTCCATTATCATTAATGGTAATCGTCATTATACAATCGCTAATAGATGACGTAATCGTAATTTTCCCCTCTTTTTTATGCGTCTCGACAAAAGCATCTTTTGAATTGCTCAACATATTTAAAAATACTTGTAATAACTCATTTTTGTACGTAACAATCGGAGTAAAAAGATCCCCTTCAAAAACAAGAGTGATTTTATTGCTTTCAAAATTCTTCCCAAAAATAATAATAAGTTCTTGATAAAGTTCATGCAATGTCACTTTTTGAGGAAGTTTATTCGGACGGAAAAAATTCCTAAAATCGTCAATAGTTTGAGAAAGATAATGAACTTGCTTGTCAATCAAGTCCAAATCCTCTGACAACTGCACCGTATTTAGATTGCCCATTTGTATATCCATAAGAGCATTATTGCTCACCATACCGATAATAGTGATTGGTTGACGCCACTGATGGGCAATCATCCCAATCATCTCTCCCATAATGGCCATACGTGATTGGGTAATCATCAGCTTTTCCGTAATAGCATTTTTATTTTTTTCTTCGACAACTTGATCTGTAAGCGTTAAATTAAGATTATGAAGCTGTTCAACGCTTTGACACGCATCAATAGCATTGGTCAGTTTCGTCCGAAAATTAGATAACATCGTTCCGTGTAGCTGAAGATCATTATTGTGATTGAAATAAAATAAGAAGTGTCCATCGCCAATAGGAAAATCAAGAATATAGCAATTATTATTAAAGTGAATTTCAAATCCGTCACTATCTCCACTCAACTTTTGAGGTATTTCAAAATCCTTGCCAATACTCACAATACATTTAGCTTCAGGAAATATTTGGACATATCTACCTCCTATCGCATCCATACAACGGATAAATGTAGAAACTACTTCCGTAAGCATCACATTAAGTTCTAATGAATTTCCAATGGCATTAATACATTCATAAGCAATGAAAGAATACTGAATCACGTCTTGTGCTCCTAAAATGTAAAATTCGTTTTTTATATTTTACTTAAAAAATTTATATTGTTGTAGTATAATAGTTTTGTGTTGCAATTACGTTGCAATCCAATAACTTGGTAACCCCTGAGTTACGAGTTATTGTACGGTATATTGCTATCTAATGTGAAAATTTTTAAATTTTTAATCCCGTTGAAATTACCCCTATTATACGGTAAAATTCCACTATGCAAAAAATAATCTGTCAAAAATGTCACTACTATTTTGTCACGTGGGAAGCCCACCAACCTCATGGGTGCAAGGCGTATGGATTTAAATCCAAAGTTCTCCCCTCCCAAGTTGTCCTTAGTTCAAGTGGAAAACCGTGTACCTTCTTTGACCCTAAGAAGATCGTTTCCAAATAAGCTTTTTTCCAAATCCAAGGCGATTATCGGTCATCTTGATCTCATCCATCCGAATCTTCCACAATGTGGGGTTCATCACCCGTGCGAAGGGAAATGCCTTGAAATAAAGGGCTTCCCCCTCCTGATAATGCCTCATTATCCCCGAGAACTGAATCCCTAGGATTTTCCCCACCATTGAAGTCTCTAGTGCCACTGTCCCTGCTACAGAAGTATTGAGGCGTATATGTGAACCATGAAGAGTCTGCGGATCTGTAGCAACAATAAAAGCAACATTATCACTATCGTAAGCATAAAAAAGGGAGGTGCACCATATCTCTTCCCCTATCGTTGCCAAGGATAAGAGATGATGCTCCCCGATAAACGATTCAATTGTTGTCAATATTTTTTCCATCCATATTATCCAATCACAAAAACAGTCATAAACGTTTCGTAAAGATGTAAAACAGTTTTAATCATACCCTCTCCCTCGCAGTGCAGTACTAATTCTATCCAAAGCATCCTCCAAAATTACAGTGGAAACGGCAAAATTAAGGCGCATAAAACCCGATCCCTCTCTCCCAAATCCAAGTCCAGCACTCAATCCAAGCCCTGCTTCATGAATAAAGAATTCTCGTAACTCGCGATCTCCCAATCCAAACGCACGACAATCTAGCCAAGCGAGATACGTCCCTTGCGGTGGGTTAACTTTGATAATTCTTTCTCTTTTCGCCCATTGAATAAGGGTATCACGGTTTACTTCTAAATGCACCATCAGTTTTTTATACCATGGCTCTCCATGTCTATAAGCGCACTCAAAAGCAACATGGGAGAGTACCGCCCCCTCACCCCAATGAATACGTGAACGTTCTCTCTCATACAAAGTACGCAAGTGTGCCGATGCAATGCAGACAGTAGAGATGCCAAACCCTGCCATATTAAATGTTTTCCCCGTCCCTAAAAACGTCACGGTACATTCACTCAATTCATCACTAAGAGATGCAATAGGAATATGAGTGTACCCTTCATAAACAAGATCACAATGAATCTCATCACTGACAATCGTAATTCCATGTTCCAAACACAACGTTCCCAAAGAGAGTAATTCATCCCGTAACCAAACTCGACCTACTGGATTATGAGGAGAGCATAACAATAAAATCTTTGTTTTAGGGGTGATTTGAGAGCGGAGCGTCTCAATATCAAAGTAATACTCCCCCTCACTGTTTTGGCGAAGAGCGTGGAGCTTCAGGTGACGATTATTCTCTTTGACCTGTATAAAAAAAGGGGGATAGACAGGGCTCATTACGATTACTTCATCTCCCTCATCGCTAAAAGCACGTATCACGCACCCAATCGATGCTACCACCGAGGGGGAATAGCTCAACCACTCACGCTGAATTCTCCATTCATGGTGACGTTGAATCCACCCTATTTGCCCTTCATACGCGCGACCACTCATAATCTCATATCCAATAGCGGGATGATTTAGTCGCTCACGTACTGCATCTAAAACACATCTAGGTGTTGCAATGTCCATATCTGCCACCCACATCGGCTGAACATCATTAGTACCAAACAGTTTTTTTCGTAAAAAATATTTTTCCGCATTACTGCCACTTCGGTCAATAAAAGCAAGTTCATCCATACTGTTTATTCCATGATTCATACAGTGCATCTATACGAGCTTGTTTTAGAATATCATTGTCACCCTCTCCGATAACATACCGAAATCCTGCATGCTGGATAAAATGACGACGAAATGCATAACGAGAAGTTCTCACCATCTCATTACCTGTCGATGCCCATGATCCCCCTTTGAATATATTATGCTTTCCATCAAACGTCGGCTCCGTAAAATCATCATACCATGGATGGGTCTTAAATCCTTCAAAGGGTGCCATTTGCGTTTGTGTCCATTGCCATACATTCCCTACAACATCATAAAGCTCACCATGTGAAAACGTATCAACAGGAACTGAAGAGGCGTAATGGGCAAAATTGAGATTGGCTTTAGAATCATCGAAAACATCCTCCTCAACCTCCCCCACTTGCGCCATTACTTCCCACTCCGCTTCCGTAGGAAGTCGATAATCTATCCCCTTCTGTGCACTTTTCCAACGACAAAACGCCTCCGCTTCAAGGGCATTCACCTCTACGGGCCAATTATACGGCATCTCAATCTCTTCACACAATGCCCTATAGGTATAACTGCCATTATCATGCGGAATCCAAAATGGAGGGCACGTTGAATTACGAATTTTGAGATATTTTAACCCTTCATCATCCCACCATTGTGAGATACCATACCCATTCGCCGCGACGAAATCCATAAATTCGCCATTACTCACCAAATATTTGGAAGCTTCAAACGACTCTACCTTATATCTTTCAAAACCATACTCATTATCCCAACCATAGAGCCCATGATCCTCATCTCCTTTACCAAGAGTCACTTCTCTCCCTTGAAAAAATATAAGACTATTTTCAAGAAAATCTCCACGCGATAAACACAGTGGGAAATCTTTATGGGGACGGATAAACTCCAAGGGCATTTGACGATGCAATACACTGGAGGTTTCGATATGGATACGCTCATGCTCAATCCCCATCCATATTGCCCAGAATGGATCATTCTGTGTGATAGGCAGCCTCATGGGGAATGTCGAAATCAATCCATCTACACATATGCGAACACTCTGACGATAGGAACGAATCTCATCTACACTAGGCCAACGTAATCGATCACTTTGTGCGTCCCAGCTCATTTCATCTACACCAACAGCAAAGAGTGCCTCAAACTGAGGATTCAGCCTCTCTTGTAAAACCCCAGCCGTAACCAATTTGTTGATGTAAAAAATAGCCGTATGACCGAAATAAAAAATCATAGGATGGCGCGTGGGTTCAGATTGTTGATAAAACACATCATCCGATTTTAAAAGATCAAATAATGACTCAAACAAATCAAAACTTTGATGGAAATAGCGGCGTAATTCCCTTCGTATGGATACGATATCTTCACCATCCAGTCGAACTGATTGCATTTGTTGTCGTGCCACTTTCTAATCCTCACATATTAATAAATTATTCATTAATATGTATTGTATCTCACGACAGATGATGTATAACTTGCTTAAAAAAAAATGACGTTAAAGGAAGTAATTATTTAAAAATCATATTTAAATTATTTTTAAAATAATCATATAAGATATAAGTAAATGGGGAGAAGTGGATTAGTAAAAGGGATTATGATTGTAATTGAAGGAGAAAAATTCCGAGGCCAGGCGGCGACCTACGTTTCCACACCTGAAAGATGCAGTATTATGAGCGAAGAG
>JAPLGM010000030.1:9041-36697 GCA_026390165.1 Campylobacterales bacterium | reverse complement strand
AGTCGAAACCATTAACGTCGTACCGATATTGTCGCTCATGCTTTCGATACCGTTCCATCCGTTGCTTGGGGATTCGATCGTGGTTATCATGGTTTGAGCTTCGCCGATATTCATTTGCAGCGTCGGTGCTGAAGCGGTTGCGTCGATCATTGTAAAGTTCAGAGTCTGTTCAATTACTCCCCCTTTTCCGTCATCGACCGTGATCATCGCACTGCGCACCCCGGCGTAGTAAGGGTCAGCCGTATAACTCCATTCTCCATTCTCATTGATAGTAAGTGTTCCATACTCAGGATTGGCTGTTACGCTGTAAGAGAGAGTGTCACCGTCGATGTCGGAGACCTTAATCATTCCAGTTGCAGATGTCCCAATATTTAAAGTAATCGGTGTCGGAGTCTCGGTTAGAACCGGTGCGTCGTTGATCGCTTCGATAGCAAGACTGAGAGTTGCTGTCGTGCTAAGACCATACTCGTTGGTCACTTTGATCGTAACTGAATCGTTTCCATTGACATCAGCGGTTGGATCATAATTCCAGTTCCCCTGTTCATCCAGTGTAAATGTCCCTTTGGTCGAAGCGTTCAATACTTCGTATAGCAATGCTCCACCGATAGGGTTAAGAACGTTCAACGTTCCCGTTGACGATGTGTCTTCGAAAAGATTTACCGAGGCATTGGCTAATAATGGTGCCGATACCTGAACATTGAAATTGAGTGTTTGACTGATTACTCCTCCATTAGCGTCATCGATGGTGATAACCGCTGTATCATCTCCCATATATCCATCAGCGACTCTATAGTTCCATGTACCGTTCTCATCCACACTGAATGTTCCGTGAGATGCAGCTATTGATACGGTATAACTCAAGGTGTCATTATCGGCATCGGTTGCTCCCACTTCACCGCTAATGACACGGATGTCTTGGAGAATGTTGGTAACCTCGACAAGGGCTTCGGGAGGGGTATTGCTTACTAAAAGGGCTTCGAGAGCAGTTTGCATTCCGTTTGAAAATTGAACCGACTCAAACGGACTTGCTCCATCAAAGGCCTCTTTAATAATTAATGTATCGCTAAGTTCTTCAAATATTTTTCCTTCTTTTTTGATACCGATGACAACGTCGTTTCCAACGATTTGTATCACAAGGTCATCAGAGCTCAATCCGTCTTTAAATACAACGCTATCATTCCCAGATCCTGTTTGCCACCATACGCCGATACCGCTGTCAGCAATCATATCATGTCCGCTTCCTCTACCAAAAAGGTAGATATCATCTCCGAATCCGCCGTTTAGGATGTCATCGCCCGCACCGCCGTCGATCACATCGTTTCCGCTGCCTCCGTTGATAATATCGTTGCCACGCTCTCCGTAGAGAACCCTATTTTGATCATCCAGCAAAGTGACGTTATCATCACCAGGAGTAAAAAGTAGTGCCTCAAACTCTGCATTGCTCATCATCGTTCCATCACTGAATCCGAAATACTCAATGGTATTGAACGGTTTGTAGTAATCTTGGATACGGATAGTATCTTCAGCCGAATCTTTGAGCGTAATCACCAAATCATATCCGTCATTGCTAAGGCTCAGATCATCCGAAGTGATCCCCTCACTGAAGTAGAGGGTGTCTACTCCGCCATCAATACTGTATTGCTGCTCTATCTTACTCCAACGCGCTATCCCTTCACTGTCGGTAATGTATCCATATTGTTCCTGAACAGCTGTCGCATTGTCATAAATAGTGTCCTTTCCATCCCCTTTGCCGAAGAAATAGGCATCATTGCCCTCTGATCCTTTCAAAAGATCGTTCCCGCTGCCCCCAATAAGAGTATCGTTGACTTCGCCACCGATAAGGGTATCGTCTCCTCCCATACCAAGTATAAAATCATCTCCCATATTACCGATTAACGTATCCTCGTTTTCTGTACCGATCAGCATTCCACCCTCGCCTAAAGCAGTAATCGCTTCGCCATTTGGAGAAGCTTGGGCACGCATAAGATCGAGAAGCGACATATCAACTGCATCGCCGAATGTAATTGATTCAATACGATTATTAGACAAATACCAATCTTTGATTGTAATAACGTTACTCAGTTCATCAAAGGTTTTCCCGTCTTCTTTCAATCCGATATAGAGGTTATTGTCGTTTTCGAACGATTTCACGGTAATATCATCCGCACTGATTCCTTCACCAAAGACGATACGGTCGTTTCCTCCGTCACTTCCGTCTGCAACTGTATCGTAGATCATATCTTTTCCGAAACCACGATCAAAGATGTAGGTATCATCCCCAGCTCCGCCAAAGAGCAAATCGTTTTCAGTCCCTCCGATAAGGGTGTCATTGCCCGTACCCGTATCAATTGCGTCATCCCCAGCTCCGCCGTCAACCGTGTCATCAAAGGCAAATGTACAGACGGCATCGCTTCCGCCATTAGCACGAATAACGTTGACCCGGTCGCTGAATCCGTCGTAAACATCGTCTTCTTCACTTCCCATTGCATCGAGGATGTTTTGGGCATTCCACGTGGTTTCGTCGCTAAAAATAAGATTTTTTCCTTTTCCGTCGGTACTGTACCAGTTTTTCAAAATAAGCCCATTGGCGGTATCATTTTTGGAAGAGAGGTAAATATCTTCACTCCCTTGTATCCATGTGACACGCAGAGAATCCGGAGTGATGCCTCCGCCGAAACGAATCGTATCGACCCCCAGCGTATCGTCAATCACATCCACTCCGGCAAATTCATTGATAACGTAGGTATCGTTTCCTTCACCTCCGTAGAGCAGATTGTCATCTTTACTACTGCTAATAGTGTCATCTCCACTATTTCCATGGATCTCTCCGCCCTCTTGAAGCGAGCGAATCAAATTATTGCGGTCTGTTCCCATAAGGTCAATAATATTTTGAGCAGTAAGCATCGTGCCATCTTCGAAGCCAAACGTTTCGATACGGTTTTGCGTTGTATACCATCCGCTTAGACGTACATTCGTCCCTTCTATGGAGAGGATAAGATCATCTCCTTCATAGGTGAGGGCCACCATATCAGGTGTAATGTCATTGGCAAATTCAATACGGTCATTGCCTGCACTGTCGATAATGATATTTCCTCCGCCATAGATATCTATACGATAAGTGTCATTTCCGTTTTGCCCATAATAAATTGTTTCATCGCCGTCATCCACATCAAACGTCGTCCCCTCGGAAACACCTTTGACTTCCCCGCTTTGAAGATTTATAATATCGTTGACGTTTAGAGTTGTACCGTCATCAAACGCAAATATTTCGATACGGTTGTCCGAGGTATACCAATTGATCAAAGTCACTTCGGTGCCGTCCACCCCTACTTTGAGGTCATTGTTCTCAAACCAAACCCCAATATCGTCCGAAGTGATTCCGTTTACAAATTTCAACGTATCGCTGCCGCTTTGATCAAAGACGGTGTCTGAACCCATATTGTAATCAATGATATAGGTATCGTTTCCTTCGCCTCCGTACAGCAGATTGTCTCCTTCTCCGCCATCAAGAATATCGTCGCCCGCTTCGCCAAAGAGCAGATCATTTCCTCCGTTTCCATTGATGACATCGTTGCTTTCGAGTGCCATGATGATATCACCGTTATCGCTCCCTTCCATCGCATCCTCATTTGGAGTACCATAATAGATGACGCCGTCCGCATCGACGAGACCCAACATCTCATCCAACTCCATTGAGGTACCGTCACTAAATGTGAAACGCTCGATACGGCCGCTCTCGTCAAACCAATTATTGACGATAATTGTATCAGAGAGGTCAGTGAGCGTTTTCCCGTCTTCTTTTAGAGAGATAATGAGATTGTTGTCGACTTGCTGTAAAATCAGATCGTTTTTCATAATATTTTTGCCGAACGCAATCGTATCAAATCCGCCGTCTTCATTAAATGTGTCATTCGAATCGCCTCGGTTGTAAAGGTAGGTATCGTTACCCGTTCCTCCATCAATCTCATCTTCGCCTTCTCCTCCGTGGAGCGTATTGTCCCCTTCGGTTCCCATAACCAGATCATCTTGTGCCGTTCCGATCAAAGAAACGATCTGATGATCGCTAAGGGTACTGCCGTCTGAAAATTGGAACTGCTCTATTCGTCCGTCTATGTCATACCAGTTAATCAATGTCAGTTTGTCATCCGGATTTGAAGAGTATTGAATGACAAGGTTAGCATTCATAAGTAAATCAGAGGAGAGAGCGTTATCTGAAAGCGCATTCGTAAAATTATTCAGACCGTTAGAATGGGCTGGATCGTTTGAGAAAACGTCTGTGAATTGAATGGTTACTTTGAAATTGGATGGATCGATCCCTTCTCCGAATACGATTTTATCGTACCCATACATATCCAATACAGCATCGTTTCCATCACCGACATTGACATGATAGGTATCATTACTACTGAGGGTATAAATCTCATCGGCGCCGCTGCCAGTTACGATCGTATTAGTATTGGCATAACGGATATCCAAAAACGTGGCACCATCGCCCATTGTAATCGTATTGCTTCGTGACGAATACACGTCAACTGTTGATATACCTTTGGTGTTGACCATTACAGTGTTGTTGCCACCGTCAAAGTTTAATTGACTAGTTAACGTGTTATCAATCGATATCATATTATCACCGTCGCCTATTTCTGCATAAACTTCGTCGGCACCTTTGATTTTGACCGTATTATCTCCGTTGCCTAGATAGAGCCGATTATAATCTTCCCCTCGATACGAAGCAAGATTTTGATAATATTCACCTCCCATCTCTACGGTATGATCTACATCACTTGCTATATTGACATAGTTGTTTCCGGCACCTACATCGATTATGTCTGCAAGACCGATTGCACCGTTGTCGAGCTGCTTATAGGCATCATTACTCAAAAATACTGTATCTTTACTCGAACCTAAGGTAACGGTATTTGATCCTAGTCCTAGTTCAATTAAGACCCCATTATTTTCGCTTCCGCCGTAGTAACTCCCTCCACCACCGTAATAATCAAGGACTGAATCCGTATCAACAGCTGTAATTTGTGTAATGATATTATTACCACCACCGATTTTAATCGTAGTATTATCGATATCGGCTGTGAACGAAATAGTATTATTGCCTACCCCTCCGTTCATGCTTAGATTACCATCTCCACTCAAGATATTGACCTGATTGTCACCGTTACCCATACTAATTGAACTACTCATCGCATAGTTATTATCGCCTTGTGCACTGCCAATAGCAATCGTATTATTCCCATCCCCTACACTTAGTAGATAGTTTTGTGCCGTATCCGTTAAAGAGATTGTATTATCACCATTCCCTAAACCGATTCCAAGATCATTGGCATAACTTTCTATAATCAGTTCATCACTTTGGTACCAATTCTTCGTTTCATAGTCATAATACCAACCGTAATAGCTATACTCGATATCCGTATCGTCGATCTGGGTAATAGTATTATTCCCATTTACATTACCGATATAATTCCTTGCTCCATCCATATTAATTCCAACAGAATCAACATCCGCACTGAACGATATAATATTGTTGCCCTTACCAGTTTGAATTCCTAATATTCCATCACCGTTACTGACACCAATCGTATTTTCCCCATCTCCTACAAAAATATAGTCCTGACGTAGATATTGATCTCGAATTTCAACTGAAGGTTTTTTGCCTATTTGTATGATGTTATTACCGTCACCGAATGCAACATCAGCATATCCGCCACCATAAAAGCCATCGGAAATATAATCGTTATCTAAAATAAAACGATTATTACCGTTACCGAACGATGACTCAATCCAAGAATACATAAAGTTTGAAGCCATATAAATATCAACAGTATTGTCACCGTCTCCAGCATTAATCGTTGTATTCATACCCGTGCCCATTTTAATACTATTCGCACCATTTCCGACCGTTACTGCATCATCTCCATCGCCCATATCAATCATATTGGCTCCATTACCAACGGTTACCGTATCATTTCCATTTTCGGCATTGATGATAAGATTATCATCGATTAATACATCAGGATTTTGCGACTGAAGATAATTAATATCGATCGTATCATCACCATCGGTTCCTTTATATGTCGATATGAGGCTGCGCGGGTCGATGATAGTACTGTCGGAGAATTCGAGATTTTCAATACCGTAGTCGTTCAATCCTACTCGTTTAATATAGAGTTTATCAGTTATGTTTACGAAATTAACACCGTCTTGCTTGAGTCCGATGGTGAGATAATCGTTATCGGAATGGACTTCCAAATTGTCTATGCTAATCCCCTCACCAAAACGGATCGTTTCGATTCCAGTGATATCTTGAATCGTATCGGATCCATTGCCGATGGAATACAAATAAGTATCGTTTCCCTCGCTCCCTTCAATCGTATCATTTCCTTTGCCCATATCGATAATAGTATCGTGTTCGACAAACCGAAGGTAATTATCTGTATCATCGTTAATTTGAAGCTTGGTTATCGCAAGAGTATCAAGAACGGTTCCATCTCCCATAACAAACGACTCGATACGGTTATCCGTATTAAACCAATTTTTGAGGGTAATCTTGTCACTTAAATCGTCAAATGCTATTCCGTCCTCTTTGAGGGCGACGATCAGGTCGTTACTGTTGGCTGAAGCTTTGACGATCAAATCAGTAACGCTAATTCCATCGGTAAACTTTAGGGTATCGTTCCCCGCAGTATCGAAAATAGTATCAATTCCATCTCCTTTTGCAAACACGTAAGTATCGTTTCCGCCGTCGCCTTGAAGTGTATCGTTACCCGTTCCGCCGATAAGGGTATCATCGCCTCCGCCTGCATTGACACTATCATTACCTTCACCGCCGTTGATCGTGTTATTTCCGTTTGCCGTTGTGACCGAGTCGTTGTCCCCTCTAAGGTTTAGGGTGATATCTCTGATAGAATCGAGCAGATGGATCGTATCGGCATCGTCGGTTCCTTGAGCGTTAACGATATCACTTATATCCCAGACTGTTCCGTCATCAAAAGTGATTGCCTCGATACGATTATCGGAATTAAACCAGTTTTTTAGGGTGATCTTGTCACTTAAATTGTCAAATGCTACTCCATCTTCTTTGATAGCTACGATTAAATCGTTGCTGTTAGCGGATGCTTTGACGATTAGATCGTCCGCCGTAATCCCATCAGTAAACTGTAAAGTGTCATTCCCGGAATCTCTGGTTAATGTATAGCTCGGATTCCAGTAATATGGAGCATATCGATCTTCATCGATAATAGTATCCTGCCCGTCACCGTGATTAAAGATATAAGTGTCGTTTCCACCGCCCCCTTGCAGCGTATCGTTGCCCTCTCCGCCTATTAGCATATCATCTCTTGTTCCGAGAGTAACGATATCGTTTCCTGCACCCATCGATATGGATAATACACTCTCTTTCCATGTAAACGTATCATCTGAATCACTTCCGATCAATGTTAAAATCCCTTTTGTACCGACAAGCGTTGAACCGTCCGAAAATCTAAAATTCTCAATTCGGCTGCCCGTACTAAACCAATCTTTTAAAACGATACTGTCGCTCAAATCATCTATCGGGGTATTGCCGTCTTTGATTGCTACACGAAAATTGTTTCCCTCTTGTCGCAAGAGAATATCATCTTGAGTAATACCCTCCGCAAATCGGAGAGTATCATTGCCAGCACTGTCAATAATAGTATCCGCTCCGTCTCCTTTGGCAAATACATACGTATCATTGTCGACTCCCCCTTGGAGCATATCATTTCCCGTCCCGCCGATCAATGTATCGTTTCCGAGACCCGTATTAATCACATCATTACCGCTATCTCCATAAATAGTATCATCCTTATTGCTGCCGCTGATATAATCGTCTCCACCGAGTAGATGAATGGATACAGCCGTATTTATATCCGCAAAATGAATAAGATCTTCCCCCTCCGTCGCCTGAGTGTGGATAATATCGTTAACACCCCACACTGTTCCGTTAGTAAAAGAAAAATTTTCTATACGGCTGTTAGGGTCAAACCAGTTTGTAAGGGTGATCTTGTCACTAAGATCGTCAAATGCCACACCGTCCTCTTTGACTCCTACAATCAAATCGATTCCATTGAGTGCTACTTTAAAAGTCAGATCACTAGTACCAATCCCCTCCCCGAAACGAAGGGTATCAAAACCTGCAGCATCTATAATCGTATCTTTACCGTCTCCTTTGGCAAAGATATAAGTATCGTTACCCACATCTCCTAAGAGAGTATCGTTACCTGTTCCGCCGACAAGAGTGTCATTGTCGCTTCCAGTTGTGATTACATCATTACCGTCTCCAAAACTCAGGGTAATGCCTGAAGTCGTATCAAGCAATCTCGTTATATCCGCTTCATCAGTTCCCTGATGGGCAAGGATAGTATTAGCATCCCAGACTGTTCCGTCGCTAAAATTAAAGGTTTCGATTCGGTTGTCTGCATTAAACCAATTACTAATGGTGAGTTTATCACTAAGGTCGCTGAATGTCTTGCCCTCTTCTTTCAGTGCGACGATTAAGTCGCTACTGTTAATAGATACTTTGATCTCTATATCATTTGCAGTAATGCTGCTACCGAACTGAAGAGCATCCCCATGAACAGAAGCGTAATCAATAATGAATTTTGATCCGTCTCCACGATTAAATGTATATATATCGTCTTTAAGCAAACCATTAATTGCTAGCTGTAGCTGTGAAAATGACGCTGAGACATCATCAAATACAAACTGCTCGATTTTACCGCTTCCCATTCCATTTTTAATTGTTATCAATCCGCTGTCGCTATTTTCATCCACTATATCTTTTATTGAGATGAGCATATCATTTCCGACACTTGTAACTCGAACATTTTCAGCGCGAATGCCGCGCAGTTCCAACACGTCGTCCGTCACTCCCACATTACCGCTATCAATGATCGTGTCATTTCCGTCACCGTAGCTGTAAACATAGGTACTGTTACGTACAGTACCGACGAGGGTATCATTCCCCTCTCCACCCGTAAGAATATCGTGACCATACGCACTATCAAGGATATTACTATTGTTGGCATAGAGGGTATCATCTCCTGCATCACCATAGAGTATATCGTCTCCATCCCAGCCAAAAAGAATATCATTCCCATCCCCACCATGGAGTTCTTCATTGACAGAATTTTCTCCTGACAATTGATAAGAGAAGACTCTAGCACTCCCTTGGATGGTATCATTTCCATCTCCACCGTAAACCTTTCCATTAGCAGTAGATTGAAGGATATCATCACCGCTTCCCCCCTCTACGGTATCTTTGTAGCTTCCGATAAACGTTCCATCGGGATTGATCGTGTAGCTAACGCCGTTGTTTTGAAGTAAGGTTTTAAACGCACTGTCATTGAGAATGTTTTGATTGAAATGGTTGAGTGATTCAAATCCGTCACGGTGGATGATAGTGGCGATGAGGGTGGATGCCGTCTCTTTATCGCTCTGTATTCCACTCTCCATGATCGTAGTAATTGTGGTAAACATAGCATCGTAATTGGCTTGACCTGTCGTATCGTAAAACCCATCGCCCATCAGTTTTTGACCTAACAGTTTAATCATCGTCGTATCGATCAAATCGTTTAGACGGTTAGTCATCTCTTGTGCCATTTGGCTATCGACTACATCATTCGTTGTTTTTCCATCCGAGGTAGTCATACTAAAAGTAGTCCCCGAAAACTGTTCTAAAATCGCTACGTCACGCGCATAGGCAAAAATACGGTAACGGTAGACCGGCTGGGCATTAGCATAGTTATGGTTGAGAATCCATTGCTCCCCACGTGACTGCGTTGCACTAATATTATCGGTGTTACTCCATAGAGAGAGGATGTTTTTGACTGCTTTGGTTTGATCTGTATAGGCTGCCGTAGAGTTTAGGTATGTCTCTACTGCTGTTTTTAATGCTGTGCGTTCTTGCATCGCGCCGTGCAGGTCGAGCACCCGTCCCGAACCGTTGATCTGAGGGAGTGCGGCGATAGCGTCACTGATCGTTACGGTCGAGAGGGTATTGGTTGTGTCTTTACGGAACCACACATCATTAACAGTTTTAGTTTCGGTGATCGTGTTTCCCTCTGCATCCGTTGTTTGTTGAGTAAAGCTGGAGGTATGGGAGATAGCATTTTGATCTTCGTATGTGGTAGTCTCTGTTGCGTTTAGGTTGATCGAGGTGACTCCCAGTTCCGAGAGGCTATGCAGTTCTCCTGTGTCGGTGATTCCGTCTTGGTTACTGTCGATCCATGCACTGAGGGCGTTATAGACACTATCGTTTTTATCGATCACTCTGTCATGGTTGTTATCATATTGGGCTAGTGCCTCAAATCCATTAGAGGCTTTCGTACCGTTTGATAGGGTGGTATAGTTACCGAAGAGTTCGCTACCGTCGTTGATGATGCCATCACGGTTTTTATCGAATGCCAGCAGTGCGTCGGTGCTTTGTATCCATCCTGTTTTTTCTCGTATTCCGTCTTTTTCCATATCAAAATACGCAGGGGTAGCGTAGAGATCGAGGGAGGTGACACCGTCATGGTTTAGATCGAGAACCAATGGAGAAGAGAAGTTTTCCAGTACGACCCCTACTCCACGGTAGGTCTTTTGCTTCATCGTTCCCCCACCCGGTTTAGGGATGATTTTCAGGGTATAGTCTAATGGGGTGTAGACGGTGAGGACATGATTGGTACCGTCTGCGACGAAACTAAATCCTGTGTTGCCGTTACGGTAGTAGGTTCCTTTATCGGCTTTGGAGTAGTAGGCAGTGTGATCTTGGTTGGAGGGGTAGATGGTCGAATCCATCGTCACGTCTACTCCGTGCAGAACTCGCCCTTCGAAGACGATGATTCCTGAACCATCACTGTCGTAGATCGTATCGCTGTTACCTGCTACGTAGCTGTCGTATCCGTCTCCGCCGTTGAGGGTGTCGGCTACGCCGTCATCTTGATTACTATATCCTCCTACTAATGTATCGTTTTCATTACCTCCTAGTAATGTATCACTTCCACCCATTCCGTAAAAAGTATCTTTACCACCACCGCCTATAAGAACGTTATTTATTTCACCTCCGAGAATCACATCATCTTTGGAGCCATTAATTCTTGCATATATCCTTCGTTCATCCTCTTCCATATATCCATCATAAATTACATCAATATCATGAGGGCTATTGACTCTCGAATAACCTCTGACCCAACTACTCTCACTTGTAAAATTGGAAATACCATGTCCCAATGCAGCAATCAACGTTTCATCTTGCAACATATAGGTTTTCCCGATCATTTTACTACGTGGCAGGGCACTTACTGGATCATACATTGTGATATAGTTGGTTATATTCGAACCGCCCGACACTTTATTTCCTATACCATACGCATTGTATGTCAATGTCTCAAACTGAGTGGTTGCCCCGAAGTATTGTGCTAATGAACCACCAAGCGAGTGTCCCACTATAATGGTGTTGCTTGCGGATAGGGGATAATCGTTTATCCATTTCGATACAACTGCATCACCTTGTATAAATTGACTCGTCACACCTGCTATCAGGGTATGAATACCCATTGATACATCGGTAATACCATCTAGTATCGAATCCGTACCAGCAAATGCAATGACGTATTGATCTTGTGGATTTTTATATAAAGCTACTTGAAAACCTGTAAATATTCCAGTATCAAAATTTATAAATGGATTGCTGACAAGTTTTTCAAGCTTATAGCCTTCCACATATAATGTTCCATCATATGCCTCTTTTGCAAAATTTGCACCTTGAAGTCCTGTAAGTGTTGCCATTATTTTTCCCATCCTTTATTTGTAAAATGTAATTGAATTGCTTTTTGTGTTTTTGGTATTGCGGTACACCAAGTAGTATCGTAACTGTAACTCGCGTGAAACCTCTCGTTGTCAACATATCGAATAGATTCATCATCTATATGCCTACAGTCAATACATTCTTTTTGCATTTTTTTTGGCTCTAAATCGTCACAGTATCCAGACAACTTTTTACACTCTACGGGTATATCTTGATGAACAACAGCCTCATCAGAAATACAACCAAAAGTATCTACTTGAGCCATTCTTTTTCCATTAAACTCCCATTCATTACTAACAACTATTCCGTCAGGTTTGCTTTTCATCGTATAACTTACAGCCCCCAACTTCCAGCCACAAATACCTGAAGACAAATAATCATGATAAACCTCCGCTTCAAAATCATTTCCTTTCCAAACAGGCTTTATTTCTATCTCTCTTTCTGCTTTTCTGGTAATATCGATAGAAACACTGTCACAAATCGAGTTTGTAGCTATATAAGTGGCTTGTAACCCAAATTCAACATCATCTTTAAATGGAAAATTTCCATATATCCTTAACTTCTCTTTTGGATGAAAGTTCAATGATGGTGGTAACACATTTATTATTTCTTTCATGGAACACTTTGCTAAAAGTAGCGATGGAACTGCTATTACTAGAGAGTATTTGATGACTTTTTTGATGTTCATGTTCTTCATCCTTTCACTTAATTAATTCATGATATGGGGCATTCAAGCCTTTATCTACTATATTCACTTCGATCTCTTTTTGTAAATTCGAAATTTCCTCAAAACCGATAGAGTGAGTGTTGCTTACAGCGCATGTCACTCTTTTCCCTAAGCGTTCATGTTCTTCGTGCGTACAGTTGATTTGACGTTTTCTCACTGTACTTTTGTCGGATAGGTTTAGCATTGCTATTCCTCCTTGGCTATAATCTCCACATTGAAATTCCGGATTAAACGCTACCATTTTCCATGTAGAAAATATTTGCTTATAATAGTCCTTATAGACAATCGCTTCGTATGATCCGTCTTTTTTAATATCCGTCGGCACTTTGATCCATTGAGTTTGTCTCATTCCAAATGAATCATTAGGGGCATATTTAAGATTAAATGTTAACTTGCACTCTTGTCCAAATGAGGTTTTGCCATAAATTTTCATCTTATCAATAGGATGAGTATTGATATCGGGTATTGTGCTTTCGGCACAGCACTTTGCTAAAAACAGCAGTGGAATTGCAATAAGCGTGTATTTGGTGATATTTTTGATGTTCATGCAATTGCCTTTCTTTGGAGTTCATCTATAAACCACACATCATTGACGGTTTTGGTTTCGGTGATGGTGTTTCCCTGTGCGTCCGTTGTTTGTTGGGTAAAGCTAGAGGTATGGGTGATAGCGTTTTGATCTTCGAAGGCGGTGGTCGCTGTAGCGTTTAGATTGATCGAGGTGACTCCCAGTTCACTGAGGCTATGGAGTTCTCCGTTGTCAGTCACTCCGTCCTGATCAGAGTCGATCCATGCACTGAGGGCGTTATAGACACTGTCGTTTTTATCGATCACTCCGTCATGGTTATTATCGTATTGTGCTAGTGCCTCAAATCCTTTAGAGGCTTTCGTACCATTGGCGAGAGTGGTATAGTTTCCGAAGAGTTCACTACCGTCATTGATGAGTCCGTCACGGTTTTTATCAAATGCTAGTAGTGCATCGGTGCTTTGTATCCAGCCTGTTTTTTCTCTTAGTCCATCTTTCTCCATATCAAAATACGCAGGGGTAGCGTAGAGATCGAGGGAGGTAACGCCATCATGGTTTAGATCGAGAACCAATGGAGAAGAGAAGTTTTCCAGTACGACCCCTACTCCACGGTAGGTTTTATCTTTCATCGTTCCCCCACCGGGTTTGGGGATGATTTTCTCTGTATAGTCGAGTGGGGTATAGACGGTAAGGGTATTACCGCTATCGGAGACGAAAGTGTAGCCATTGTTGTTCATGAGGATTCCTAAGTTGATTTGTATCATATTTTATACGTATAAAATAATATAAATAATCAATAAGTATTATGCTTCATCACTTCTTTATTAAATATTAAAACTAATAAAATATGTTTAACTGTTATTAGCTTGACTCGATAAATAGGTGTTGATGAATTTTCAAGCTGTCACTCCCATACCGCACATTTTGCATCGCCATCTCTAAATACCGTATCGCCTGTGAGGGTTCAATATTTTCTAGCTGACAAAATCGTGCGACGGTCTGTACTTGACGCATTCGATGGTGGAAGTTGGGTTTGGAGTTTTGGATGGAAGCTGGGTGTTTATGATAAATATAGTTGACTTTCGAATGAACGGAATAGGTATGGTGGTTATGTAAGACTCTTAAAGCAAACAGAACATCGCTATAGACATTTGCATCTTCCGCCATCGGATAGCGTAGAAAAACATCTCTTTTAGCAACCATTCCATTGATGATCGCTCTTGGTGCGAGAATCAGCTCTTCGACATTAATTCCTACCGGAGCTTTGACCCGATTTAATCGTCCGAAATGGATATCGGCATCCATAGTTTCAGATAATTCTAAAAGTACATCATCCGAGTCAACACGGCATATATACTCCCCTTTTGCTTTTTGTATTCCTAGATTAAACGGCAATCCGTCATAACCGGATTGGTATGGGGTCTTTATATAACGAAATCCTGAACGCTTAGCCAAAAGAACGACTCTATCATCATCAGAACAATCATCTACCAACACAACTTCGAAGGGGTTTAACCTTTTTAATGCACGTAAACATTCCGCAAATAGATGAATTGGAGGATTATAAAAAGGGACAATCACTGAAATATTTAACATCGTACTTCCTACCTATTTGAAAGTCGGGATAATCCCGTAAGCTCGCCACATTGTAAACAGCATCCCGGTACTTTCCCTATTGATAGTTGCATGCTAATCTCCTCTTTGCTTAATGCGCTATTACGGTCAATCATAAAGCTGCACGGAGAGAGCTTTCCATCAACGAAATAAAAACGGATAATATCATTCTCAATAAAGCGGCAGCGATAACGGAGGTAGGGCAAAGGTTCGGTGTGATATCGGACTTGATACGCCGTTTTCGGCTGTAAATTTTGCACGGTCATCACAATATTATTATCAAGCGAAAAAGAGCGAAGCGGCAATAAATTCTGCCCATAGTCAACCGTATAAATCTTGATCTTGTAGGGAACCTGACGATGATATTCCAAAAGATTCTGCACAATATGAAGAGGATCCGGTCGACCATACTTTTTGGCTGTATTACTGCACAGCGTATCAATAGAAAAACCGATACTATCCAATAAACTTAACTGTTCACCGCTTATTGGGATCGTTCCGTTAGTTATGACGCTGACTTGATGTTTTCGTTTTTTTACACTCTCTGCCATCTCCCAAAACTGAGGATGTAACAATGGTTCCCCCGTCCCTTGAAGCAATACACCTGCATCGGAAGGGAAAGTATCTAAAAGCTCTGTAAATAGATCAAACGGCATATGCTGATGATCCAAAAATTCATTAGGACAGTAAAAACATTTAGCATTACAAAACGTCGTTATTTCAATTTGACAAATCATTATCGTACACTCAACCCTTCATCCAGATACTTAATCATCGGATAAATAAAGAACTCGATAACTCTGCGTTTGCCAACCTTTAGCTCCGCCGTGACACTCATTCCGGGATGGATGGAGAGGATTTTCCCCTCCCCTGTGAGTGTCGTGTCACTCGGGGCAATCGCGATCTCATAGACGGGTCCGAGTTTCTCATCCTCGATGGCATCATCGGCAATATGTTTGACACTGCCGTGGATGAGTCCATATTTCTGAAAATCAAACGTATCGATTTTGACGGCGGCTTCCATCTCTTTGGTGACGAAACCGATGTCTTGGTTTTGTACAGTGGCTTTGATGATGAGGGGGACACCTTTGGGGATTAGGGTGAGAAGTTTCTCTGCGGGGGTGACGACTCCGCCTACGGTATGGACTAGGAGTTTTCCGATAGTGCCGTCGACGGGTGCGATGATCTGCTGTTTGGTATTACGAAACAGTGTCGTTTCAACTTCAGTACGAAGCGACGTTGCCTCTTTACTCTTTTGGGTGAGTTCGGCTAAGAGGCGGTTTCGGTACTCTTGGGTTACGAGACGGAGCTGTTGGGTGAGTTCGTTTAGTTTTCCTTGGGATTGGGCGATAACGTGCTCTTTCATGGTGAGCTGTTCTTGGTACTCGACTCGTTGGTTTTTCGCATCTTCGTACTCTTTTTTGGCGATGATGTCGAGGACTTCTTTGAGGCGGGCTTCGTGATCTTTTGCTGAGGAGAGGAGCTGTTTGAGTCTGCTTTTATCGGCTTTGGCGGTTTCGGTCGCTTCGTTGTTCTGACGTATCTGCTCATCTATGACTTGGCGCTGTTGATCGTATGCCATACGAGTGGAGGTGTAGATCATCTGTTGGGTAGCGATAGCGGCAGTCTCGTTGCAATCGGGACGGGGGATAAAAGGTCGATCACTCACCAGTGCGTTTAGTCTATCGATTTCCAGTTCCAGAAGAGAGAGATTCTTTTGTTTAGAGGAGAGGTCGCTTTGGGTAATGGAGGGGTCGATCTCCATAAGGATCTCCCCTTTTTTAACGCTTTGTCCTTCTTTAACGAGGATAGAGCCTATCACTCCTGTCTCTACAGGTTGAAGCGTTTTTATCTCACCATCAGGGACGACTTTGCCCCGTGCACTGACGACAACATCGATTTTTGCGAGAAAAAGCCACAGCAGTCCGATCACCATAAATGCGAGTATCGCATACAGCAGGCTTCGCCCTAATGGAGAGGTAGGACGATCTTCGATTTCGACGAGGAGCGGGGTAAATTGGTGTTTGTCTTTGGTATGAAAAAGTCCCATATGTTATAAACCTTGTTGGTGGTTGAGTTTGTAGTAATAGCCTTGAAGCCACATTAGTTCCTCATGGCTTCCTCGTTCCACGATGTGCCCTTTATCCATCACGAGGATGATGTCGCAATCTTTTACTGTGCTCAGGCGGTGGGCAACGATGAACATGGTTCGTCCCGTTTTTATGGTTTTTAGGTTCTCTTGGATGATTCGTTCGGATTCGTAATCGAGTGCCGAGGTCGCTTCATCAAATATCAAGATGCGGGGGTTGGTGATAAGAGCACGAGCAATTGCCACACGCTGACGCTGACCACCTGAGAGTGCGGCACCGCGTTCGCCTACTTGTGTATCGTACCCCTCAGAGAGTTCAGCGATAAACTCATCCGCCCCTGCCATACGAGAAGCGGCGATGATGTGTTCCATCGGGGCATCGGGACGGGAGAGGGCAATGTTCTCTTTGATGGTTCCGCTAAAGAGGTAGTTTTCCTGTAGTACAACACCGATGTTGTTACGGAGCCATTTTGGATTCATATGACGGATGTCTACTCCGTCGATGTAGATCGTTCCGCTATTAGGGATATAGAGACGCTGGATGAGTTTGGTGATCGTACTCTTACCGCTGCCGCTTCGCCCTACTAGCCCTACACTACTTCCCATAGGGATTTCAGCACTGATACCGTTGAGAACAGAGGGAGAATCAGGGGCATAGCTAAAGAGGATAGTATCAAACTTCACACTCCCATCGATTTTAGGGAGAGTTATCGCTTTATCATTGGTCTGCTCGGTCGGGGTGTTGAGGATGTCTCCCAAGCGATCCACCGAGAGGAGCGTTTGCTGAAACTCGTTCCATAGATTCACCAATCGTAATACGGGTCCCGTAAATTGACCTGCGAACATCTGAAACGCGATAAGCTGTCCGACACTGAGTTTCCCCTCCAGTACCAGCGTCACCCCGATATAGAGCATGGAGATTGTCATGAGTTTCTGTAGTGCCCCGCTTATCCCTCCGAGGATGTTAGAGAGGTTAGAGAGTTGAAATCCTGCATTGACGTATTGGGCGAGGTAATCTTCCCATTTGCGCTGCATGGAGCCCTCTAGTGCCAGTGACTTAACCGTCTGCACTCCCGTCACCGCTTCGACAAGGTATGCGTTGCTTTGCGCTCCCATCTGAAACTTCTCTTCCAACCGTCGGCGAAGTTCAGGGGTAATAATGAGATAGAGGATAGCAATAACCGTGACAAAGCCCAACACAATGAGGGTGAGTTTAACACTGTAAAGGAGCATCACTGCGACAAACACGACCGAAAAGAGGACATCGAGGATCAGGGTGACCGATTTGTTGGCGATGAATTCCCGTATCTGATCGAGTTCGCGGACACGGGCGATGATGTTCCCCACTTTGCGCTTCTCGAAATAAACGAACGGAAGTGCCAAGAGATGATGAAAGAGTTTCGCCCCCAGTTTGGCATCAATTTTAGAAGTCGTATGGGCAAAGATGTGACTTCGGATAAGATTGAGTATCAGCTCGAACACCGCCACCACGATAAATGCCACTGCAAGAACATCCAGCGTACTCATAGAGCGGTGGACGAGAACCTTGTCTAAAATCACCTGTGTAAAGAGAGGGGTAATTAATCCAAACAGCTGTAAGACAAACGAGGCAATGAACACTTCCGCCATTATCTTTTTATACTTCATAATCTGACGAAAAAACCACCCGAATCCAAACCGTGCATCGGAGCTTAATATACGGTGTTTGAGGACGATGTATTTACCGGAACTCTCAGCCGCACACTCCTTATAGGAGAGTATATAAGGCTCTTTACGGGTAATATCAAACACCAAAAGCTCTTGTTTCTCACTATTGGCTTGGATGATACTCATATAGGTGCCATCATGTTTGAGAACAATGATAGGCATGGGATAAGCAGCAACCAGTTTTTCAACAGAGAGCTTTTTAATGCTCGCACGAAATCCCTGACGAGATGCGATACGGGTCAGCTCTTCGATGGAGGGTTCACGCTCGCTTAGGGCATATTCTTTGATAATGACGCGGGTGTCGATCGCAATGCGGTTGAGTTTACCCGCGACTTCTAGGGCGGTTAGCGCGGAGTGCATTGTTGAGTTCCTTCGTGTTGTAATTTCAATGATTTCGCCTCATAGGCGTGTTGTATCGTCTCGCTCTGTAATGTCAATTCTCTCTCCAGTCCCTCTAGTTTCACACTCACCTCACTCACCGCATCCGCTTCACCCTGCTCTCTGAGTCTTTGCGTCATCATGAGTTTCGATTTCGTCTCATTGAGTGCTTCGGTTTCATTTTTGGTAAGCAGTGCAAGACGGTTTAAGTGTTCTAGTTTGGTTTGGGTATTTGCATCAAACTCCCGTTTGGCTAGGGCATACTCTTCATATATACGATCACGCTCATAATGCAGACGTGTGGATTCATGGTTGTATTTAAACCCTTCAAACAGATTCCATCGGACACTTAACCCTGCATTCCAGCTGTTGGGTTTGATACTGCCAAATGCATCGTAGGCGTTATTGGGATCGGAACCATAGAGGTAGTAATTTGAATACATTGAGATAACGGGAAGTTGGGAGCGTTCATTCATTGAAATTTCGCTGTTTTTTTGGAGGATTTTTTCTTGATATTGGCGTGCTTGGGAATTGTCTTCAAACTTTTGTAGATGAATCTCTTCGGATGTAGTATTCAGCGGAAGAAGCTGTGTCTCTTTTAGGTTTAGCTCGATATGAGAGAGTTTGGTTAGAGCGATAAGATTTTCATCGTAGCTCATGTGAGAACGTTCGATGTCCCGTTCCAGATCAATAAGACGTATTGCTTCATCCCCTACAGATACACGGGACTCTTTTCCTGCAAGGTAGAGACGTTGTTTGAGGGTATAGAGTTCTTGACGCAGTGTGTGCATTTGGCTTTTATAGCGGTACTCACTTTGAGACTTTTGGGCTGACGCATAATGATCTAGCAGTTCTCGGTGAAGTTTAGTCTCTTCGTTGCAGATTTCGAGTTTTTTTGCTGCAATCTCATTTTTAGACATCTCGATTTGTTTGAGGGTGGTGCCGAAGTGGTAAAGTTCATAGTTCAGACGGAACGAAACAGAATCTTTATATTTAGCTCCGGTGTTGATCATCGTATCACCCACCGTAATGCTCCCAGGAGAAGAGGGGTCGAGCATTTTGTTGTACTCACCGTTATAGCCAAGAGAAAGTTGCGGGTATAGGGTCGAATAGACGCTTTCCAATCGGGCCTCTTCGATAGAAGTATCAATAGTACGGAGTTTCAAGCGGTGGGAGTTTGCCGAAGCGGCAGTTTGGAGTTCGGTAAATGTTATGTCACTGCCACATAAAACACTTACCATGCAGGTCGTTAAAAAGAGAGTTTGTTTCATTGGCACTTCGTTATGATTAATATTAAACATAAATATTAATGAATCAATGCTTGCCTAAACTATATTTTTAATAAATATTTTATAATAATTTTATTATTTTACGGAAAGTAACGTTTTTTGCATAATCCGAATAGTTCAAGTTGGCGCGAAAGAGTTTTACATGCTAAGTAAGTTTACCCTTTCCGAAGAAGCCGTATTAGCCGCTTTCGAAAAACAACCAGAAAATACATTCCCAGACCTTGAAAAAACTTGGGATTCTCGAAGAGCTTAACGCTCTTGATATGGCTGGTGGACCATTGGCTCGATCAATTCGCGCAAAGGTAAAGAAGGAGAAATTATTGTCAGAAAAATCTCAGGACCAAAAGCCCTGATGATGCCGTGTTAATGATAAGACAACAAAGTTCTTAACAGTAATCGAAGATGATAATGAACATCAGCTTAATGTCAGAGGTAAAAAGAGAGTAACTCACATGAGGGAAAATGTACCAAAAGATGAACAAATCCACTAAAGTTTTGCACTATGACCTATAAAGAGTCACGGGTATTGAACCACGCCGCATATAACGCCGGAACAAATACCAACGTCAAAGCGGTAGCAACGATAAGCCCCCCCATAATCGCAATTGCCATCGGTCCCCAAAATACACTACTCGTTAATGGGATCATAGCCAAAATTGCTGCGGCGGCAGTGAGTACCACAGGACGTGCACGACGTACGGTAGCTTCGATAATCGCATTCCAAGCATCTACACCCTGTTCAATATCCTGCTCGATTTGATCGACCAAAATCAGTGAGTTGCGCATAATCATCCCCCCTAATGCGATAACACCGAGCAATGCTACAAATCCAAACGGGGCATTAAAGATAAGCAGTGCCGGAACAACACCGATAAGTCCCAAAGGAGCGGTCATAAACACCATAAACATCAAAGAAAATCGTTGTAACTGCACCATCAAAATCAACAGCATTACGGCAAACATAGCTGGAAAAACAGCAAAAAGTGCAATATTCGATTTATCACTCTCCTCTATCGCCCCTCCTGCTTCGATGCGATAACCTGTGGGAAGATTATCGATAATCGGTTGTAATGATGGCATTATTTTGGTGGTGGCGTACGGTCCTTGTATCCCCTCTGCCAAATCACTGCGAACACTAAGCGTCATATCCCGATCTCGTCTCCATAATACCGGTTCCTCAAATGTAGGTTCAATCTTCGCCACGTGTGAGAGTGGGATTACAGCTCCCGTATGTGAGAAGAGCTGAATATCTCCGAGCCGTTCAACCGATAACCGCTCATCAGAGGTAGCACGCACCACCACATCGACAAGTTCTTCGTTGCGCCGAATCTGTGTTATCGCCACTCCGTTTGATGCGGTTTGTACAATGTTTTGAATATCTGCTGTACTTAAACCCAATAAACGCGCTTTGTCTTGATCAACATGGACTCTAAACGACCTTACCTGCTCATTCCAATCGAGCTGAGTATCCCGAACCAACGGACTTTGACGGACGACATCTCTCACCTGATAGGCGATTTGACGTACTTTTTCCTTATCCGCTCCCATGATTCTAAACTGCACCGGAAATCCTACGGGAGGACCGAACTCCAGCCTCAGAACACGTGCTCTGCAATCCGGAAACGCTTCATTTTTATCAAACAGCTCCATAAGACGACTACGCACCCGCTCTCGTGTTTCGAGAGTGGGGGTTGTGAGTACGAACTGCGCATACGACGGACTCGGAAGTTCAGGAGAAATCGATAGGTAAAATCGAGGAGTCCCCTCCCCTGTATACGCGGTAAAACCATCAATGTCACGGTCGGATTTGAGAATCTGTTCCAGTCGTTTTACCTGCTGTTGTGTCGCTTCAAAAGAGGCTCCTTCGTGCAGTCTCAACTCTATCAACAACTCTGTGCGTGACGCTGTTGGGAAAAACTGCTGTTGCACCAGCAACATACCCGCACCTGAAAGTACAAAAAGAGCCAATGTTGCACCCAAAACCCTCCAACGTCTCACGACGCTCCATTCGACGATGCGACGCAGTCTCACATAGATGGGACGATAATAAAGATCATGCGAATGCGACGACGTTTCGTAGGAGGGTAACAATTTCGTCCCTAAATAAGGGGTAAAAATCACCGCAACAAACCATGAAGCGATTAATGCCGTACCAACCACCCAAAAAATACCTCCGGCATACTCTCCCGAAATCGATTGCGCAAAACCAACCGGCATAAACCCTGCCACCGTTACCAATGTCCCTGTTAACATAGGAAACGCAGTCGATTTATAAGCAAAAGTAGCAGCACTTAAGCGATCCCACCCCTCTTCGAGTTTGACTACCATCATCTCAACGGCGATAATCGCATCATCGACTAACAAACCTAATGCGATGATGAGTGCTCCCAACGATATACGATCCAAACTCCATCCCAAAATATACATTACGGTAGCGACTATCCCCAGCACCAACGGTACCGAAACGGCAACAACGATTCCACTCCGCCAACCCAAAAAGAGAAACGACACTGCCAATACGATGACCAATGCCTCCAAAAATGAGCGTTCAAACTCCCACACCGATTCCTCTACGATTTTCGGCTGATCGGAGTATTTCTCGATGCGTATTCCCAGAGGCAATTGTTTTTGGATATGCTTCATCCGTTCGTCGAGTGCAGTACCAAACTCTAAAATATTGCCGTTATGTTTCATCGTCACGCCGATGGCTAAAACACTCTCAGCGTTGCGACGGATTGTAAAGCGTTGCGGATCTTCATATCCAGTGCGTATCGTAGCAATATCGGATAGTTTTAACACTCTCCCGCCGACTTCGATACGAACATTTCCCACATCATTTGCATTGTGAAGTTCACCATCCACACGAACGTATACACGATCATCAGGAGTCTCGATGGCACCGGAGGGAGTCACCATATTTTGACGATCCAATGCCTCGAAGATAACATTAGGGGCGATACCCAGTGCGCCAAGACGACGTGTCGAAACTTCGACATAAACTCTCTCGCTTTGTTTACCGAGGATATTGACTTTATTGACCCCATTTACACTTTGTAATTGACGCTTTATCATCTCCGCCGTATCATGACGTTCTGCCATCGTCAACTCTGGGGCGCTAAGAGCATACAAAACACTGTAAACATCGGTGAATTCGTCGTTATACAATGGTCCTTGTACTCCGCTTGGCAACTCGTGACGTATATCGGAAATCTTTTTTCGCGCCTGATACCACGATTCATCCAAATCTTTTTTACTGGTTCCCCCCTTCATCCATAACGTAATGGCACCATATCCCTGGCGCGAAAAAGAGCGAACATTATCGATATGTTCGAGTTCCTGCATCTTGCGCTCAATACGGTTAATCACTTGATCTTGAACCTCTTGGGCAGTTGCACCGGGCCACATCACGACCATCGTCATTGCAGGCACGTTGAAATTCGGATCTTCCGAACGTCCGAGTTTGGTAAACGACACGACACCGACAATTAGTACGCTAATGATTAAGAAAAGCACCAACTGAGTGTGCATTACCGCCCATTTGGAGAGGTTGAAATTTTTCACACTCGACCCCTCTTAGACAACTCATCCATAGTCTCAACGCTTCGCTCGATTGGAATGACGTTCATCGACCCATCTATCTTTTGCGCTCCGACCGTCACGATACGCATCTTTTCAGATAAACCGCTCACCCGAACCGTCGTTGCTCCATAGCTTAGAATCGTGACTTTTACAAATATTGGATGCTTACCATCTCGTTTGAGTACCCATACCCCCGCTTCATCTGCCGTTTTAACGATGGCACCAAGCGGCAAAGTGACTCCCGCTTCGCTAGGGCGTGATAATCGTAATTTCAATGTTGAGCCCAAAGGAGACCGATTCAATCCACCTTGCTCCGCTACATAACGTGCTTTATAAGTTCGACTTGGCAATGCAGCTATCGGTGAGAGCTCACGCAAACGAAGAGGCACCGAATCCTCCTTGTTATCCCACGGTTGAGCCTCGGCTTTAAACTCAGTGACATGAGTCATAATCTCTTCGGGTAAATCCACCACCACTTCACGCTCATTTTTCTGCTACCACTTGTCCGATTTCCATAGTGATAGCTGTAATAACGCCATCATACGGTGCCCTAAGAATCGTATAGCTGTCCTTATTTTTTGCCAGTTCTAACGCACTGCGCGCTTGTTCCATACCCGCTGTTGCCTCATCGGAACGGCTCTTTTGCCGCTCATAATCTGCTAGACTCATCGAACCATCCATAGAGAGGCGTTGAAATCTCTGCGCATCCAAGAGTGATTGTTTAGCATTCACACTCGCCGCCCTAAACTGCTCCTCGGCGGCACTGAGAGCTAATTGATAATCACCATTGTCCAGCATTGCCAAAGGCTGACCTTTGATGACGCGCTCTCCGACATTGACAAGACGTTTGATAATTTTTCCCCCTGCACGAAACGCTATATCGGTTTCGACACGCGCACGAATCGACCCACTCAACCATCGCTCTTCCATTCCCCCACTCTTTGCGATTGTTGTCACATAGACCGCTGTAGAATCGGGAGTCTTCGCCGTTTCATCCTTACATCCTGTTATCAGTATCACAGAGACTAAGAGGGCGATAGGCTGTAAATATTTTTTTAGTGATGAGTTCATGGCTGTACCTTTGATTGTTCTTTTGATGAGAGCTGAGATGCATTCCATCCACCGCCCAATGCTTTATAGAGCTGCACATCGGCTAAAAGACGTTGCGTCTCATGCTCTGTTACCTCTATGGCACTAAGTGAGACCAAACGCTCAACATCGAGGAGGGTGAGTTTATCGATTTGACCTTCGCGGTATAACGATTGCATATGTCGAAGTGATTGGTGATAATTTGAATCAACTGCTCTAAGCAATGCACCGCGCTTCATCTCGTTTGAGTGTACGCTTAGCGTATCTTCCACCTCTTTCACCGCGACAAGAACAGCCTTTTGCCATGAGAGTAACGCTTCGTTTTCACGCGCACTTTGAACATCAATGCCCGCTTGAATCCGTCCCGCGTTAAAAATCGGCACGGCAAACGCCATGGCAACATTGGAAAACGCCACCGTTGCCAAATCTATTCCGTTAATCCGCAAATCTTCAAACCCGAACAATGCATTCACAAAGAGCTTCGGCCATGTTTGCGATTCTGCCTCTTTGGAACGCAATGACTCTGCACGATACTGTTCTTCCGCCGCCATCAAATCGGGACGACGACGAAACAAATCGATAGGTTGAGCTGTACCGATACTCGGAGATTGTGGCCAAACATATTCAGGATTATCGGATACTACTGAAATAGAGGGGTTCGTACCCAGTAAAAGGGAAATATGGGTTTGCGATACGTCAACCAACGTTTGTAACGACGGTATTTGCCCATCCAATGCATTGGCTTGCGCTTCAGCCATATTGAAGTCATATTGGCTCGATTGCCCCTCCTTGAGGCGTCGAGAAATCAGCTTAACGTATTCATGTCGCGTTTGCGCCAACTCTTTGAGAATAGCCAAACGTTGTTGTACACCACGCAAGATAAAGTACTGACGTGCTATTTCACTCGCAATGAGTAGCCGTACCCCCTCAGCACCAACTTCAGCCCTGATAGCATCCGATTGTGCGGCATTAACACTAGCACGCACCCCTGCGCTTAAATCTATCTCCCACGCCAAACCAACACCCGCACTATACGCTCTCACATCCGGCATCCCCTGTTTATACGGATCGGGAAGTCCGCTATGGGTCGTTGAAGCCGATGTTTGTAGATTTACTGTCGGCAAAAGACGCGAGGCTTGCGCATCCGCTCCTGCACGAGCGGCTTTTATACGGCTCATTGCGATTCGTACATCATGATTGGAGGTGAGCGCTTTTTCGATGAGAGCGCTTAAGATAGGATCGTTAAACTTCCCCCACCACTCTCTATCCTCTGTGAGAGAACTATCGGCATGGTGAAAGGTTGCTGAGAGGTTGGAATCGAGTTTAGGAGGAGAAGCTTCAGGCGTCGCGCACCCAGATAGTAAAAGTATCGAAGCGATAGAGAAGTAAATCGTGTGATGCCGTAAAAATGTTTTTTGCATAAAATTCCCCTAACAAACATAGGGAAATTCTACTCTCACCTTAAAGGATTGTCATTCGCATTTGTTCATCTTTTTCAACCGACTCAAATGTTGCGGTGTGATTCCCAAATACGAAGCGATATGGTATTGCGGTACCTTATCGAGCAGATACGGGGTTGTTTCTAAAAACTGCGCAAATCGTGATTCTGCATTCATCACTAACTGAGAGAAAAACTTTTGATGCACCAGCGAATACGCCAAATCACTCGAACGTCTCATAAACTCCGACCATTTGAGATGATGAGCACACAAATAATCTTTCTCCTCTTTTTTCATGATATGAAAGGAACAATCGGTGATGGCTTCAAAATGGAGTTTTGAGGGAGTTTGACACAAATAGCTATCATAATCGAACACGACAAGATTGGTCAAATGGGAGTTTTCATCGTTAAAATAGATATACCACGTCGTATCCTTGCCATTTTCATCGATGTAATACCCCCGCGCGATACCCGATTCGAGAAAATAGATACTGTCGTGAATATGCTCTGCATGGTGGATAGTTTCCCCTTTTTGAAAATGCTTTTGACGAAACATTTGTGTAAGCGATTGCAGTTCATCACCATCTAGCACGATATTTTTGTTTAAAAATTCAAGTAATTTACTCATTATCTATCTCTCTTTCTTTCAAACAAACACGCATCCGCAAGAGCGTAATGATCGGGAAGCCCCTCTATAGAATCCAATTTGTGATACCCTAGATACTCAAACCCACATTGTTGATAATGCTCTATCAGTCCTCTATTTTCGCCGATGGTATCCATCCGAATATAACCTTTGTCATTTTCTCGCGCATATTGTTCAGCCCACTCGACGATTCGGGCTACGAAATTATTGCCTCTAAAATCGGGATTGGTTGCGATACGGTGGATATAGAGAGCGGGATCGCGGTCACGTTCTCCCCATATCTGCGGATCGTTAAACGTCGTCGCCCAGATACAGGCGATCTCTCCGTCAATCATCATCTTCCATTGTCGGTTTTCCGTTATCTCGGTTTCAATCAACTCCCGTTTAAATTCCGGCCAATGGACGAAAGATTTGGATTTTTGGAAATCAGTGGCGATAGCATAGAGTCTGAAAATCTCGTCGATGTCGGAGAAAGTGCTGTTTTGGATAATCATTTTAAAACACCAGAATACAACTCTTCGAGATACACTTCGTATACCAAATTTTCGATTTGACTACGATACCACTGCTTCGTTTTTTCCAACATCTCAAACTCGTTTCTTTAGATACGTTATATGTTTGTTAAACTTTTGCAATAAATCGATATTTTTCTCTTTCAGAATATAAGGCTTTAATCTATCAACACCGAAATAACGCAAAAGCAATACCAATCTCTCATCACTATAGTGTCCCAACATAATCGTGATAAGTGTC
>JAPLGM010000030.1:0-9036 GCA_026390165.1 Campylobacterales bacterium | reverse complement strand
AATCGTGATAAGTGTCGAAACTTCATACACATGCCCATTTTCGACACTGTAAAACAGCTCGTTGCCGAATATCTGTTTATCGAGGGTAATCTGCTTTTGAGACGGCAGTACGATAGGCTTTGTCATACTGTCTTGCGGGGTATTTATATCAGATTTTGCCCGTTCTCTCGCACTCTCATACTCAAAACCATCCAAAAAATTTTTATACTCTATACTTTTATTGATGGCATTTAAAATAGAAAGAAAATTTTCCAAAGAGATTTTCCCCTCTTGTTCGAAATAGCGATAAGTCGCGTACTTCAAACCGACGAAATTGGCAAACTCTTTTTGGGTCAGCCCCAAAGCGATACGCTCATTACGCACCGCCTTATTACTTTGTTTGAGCAGGTCATCGATTTTGAACAAAGATTTCATATCTTAATTTTTCCTGCCAATTAACTATATTTTATTAATTAATATAGTTTAAACATCTAAAACTTGCACAAACCACGTAAATCTTCCGATACACACCACAACTTCACTCTCATCTCTTAGCTCAACATCGACACCGATCATCGCACGCCCTTTTTTATCCAATCTGGTTTTAAATGTCTCTATCTATTCATCGCTCACGGTAGCTATCGCATAGATGGTATCGGTAGTCGGTTTTTTGAATTTGATTTGTGAATCGCGTAATACTGGGATAACCTTGCCAACTAAATCAGGGAAAAGTCTCTGTAATGCCTCACCGCTTGCTGTTTCTGCTAAAGTGAATTGTGCGCTTGCGTGTACAGTAGCGATATGATTTAGGTTGTCTGAGCGAAAGATGAGTTTTAAACCTTTTTCATCTTGTTCTATCCCAACTTTTTCAACAAAGGGGATTTTTAATATATCCATAATTTTCTACTTCTCGTTATTACTATATACAATATCAGCTATTTCAACACTGTATGATGCATACCATTTAGTTTTTCCCATCTCCTGCGCAATCATGTGTTCGGGATTACGTTTCCATGCGCTGATTTGCTCCATGTTTTCCCAATACGAAATAGAGATTTCATTATCCCCTTCGGTAACACTTACAAAATCTTTGCATCCATACTGACCCATCGCCAATTCTTGCATCCTCGATGCAGTTTTAAAATACTCATCGTCGATTTGAGCGATTTGAGCTTTAAAAATAACAGCAAACATTTTTAATTCCTTCAAATACGTGAGCACAAGAAAATTCAAACATAAAATTTCATATGTACTTAGGTCGATAGTTGTCCAACAATGCCCTCAACTCCTATAGCCCAAACTGTTTCCAGACACGCGCTTATTATAATTCGAGTTGTAGATGTTTTTTTCATTGTAGTTCCTTTTTTTGTATTACTGTTATTGTCCGATAAGACCAACTTTAAACTTAAATATCGTAATGACATTAAAAGGGCTATGAAGCCAACAAGCATATAGGGAATCGAACCCAAACTAACTACCCCTATCGGCCTAAATACACATCATGAAGTTTACAATAACTTATCTAATTTATACAGCATTTTTTATATTTTTTGCCGCTTCCACAAGGACACATATCATTTCTACCAATCTTTTTTTGTATGCCTTTTGCCTGTTCTAGTCTTCGTTCTTTAAGTTCCATAACTTCTTTTTCAAGCATTTCATCATATTCATTGGAAAACTGCAAAAATTCAAAATCTATATTGAAATTTTCGTCAACACTAATTAAATACCAATTATTGATTTTTTGCTGATATGCAAAAGTCTTGCAGTATAATTCTATATTTCCTTCATCCAAAATCTCTTTTTGAACAAAAGTTAATCCAATGTTCTCTTCATTTCGGTATAGTGAAAGATTTCTTCTTTGCCTCATTTGTATTTGATGAATTTGCTTAACCATTGTTATCTGATGTATTTCATTACTCTCCAAAATATATTTTGCTAATCCTGAAAAGTTCTCTTTTTCTAATATCTCAATTTTTTTTACAATCTCTTTAGCTGGACACTTATTTATGTAGCTAGGTTTTTCACACACTTCATCTATACTTTTTTCTTGTTCCAAATAGTATTTATCAATCGGTTCACTAAATCCTACAAAGCTCATTTTAAAACTATGCTCAGGAAATTTTATATCATCAAAATATAGCCCGTTTTGTAAAAAATGACCAAATATATTTATTTCTTCTACCGTGTGAAGTTGAGGATAATCATTTAAATTAATTCTTCGTTCAAGATAAACCAAAAACTCAATAGGAGATTCAATCATTTCCGCAATTATTCTCAAATCATTGAGATAAACAGACCAAATCCAATCTTGACCTTGTATAAATCCAAATTGCTTTAATGAATTTAAATTAGCAGTTAACTCTCCCAATGGTTCAAGTGTCGTATTTATCATAAATATTTTTTTGTTTTTTGTGTCGCTTATCGTCAACACGGTTTTCTTAGTTTTATCCCTAAAACTTGCTTCATCATTTGAAAGAATATACTTCTTTGCCCTAATGGCTTGTTGATATGCTTTATCTACTATATCTTTTGTATTTCTCTTTATCCTATCTATTGAACCTTTTTTAGCTTCCAACGTAAACTTATTACTCTTAGCTTCAATTATAAATACATAGTTATCATAAAGTACGATTCCATCAACTTCATCATCATCGTTATATTTTAAATTTTGAAAAACTTTACAACTCGGTAATATACTTTGAAAATATTCTAATGATTTATCTTCTAAAAAATCTGCTTTTTTTGCATAATATTGTTTGCTTTTTTTATTTTCTGGAATACAGCTCAGAACAATATTTTCAATAATAATATGTAGATTGTAATAGATCAAGGGAATGTCAAAACAATAATAATCTCCATTATGACAAATAATCGGCTTATCATATATCAATGAATCATTCATTGGATAACATTCAATATTCCCTTCTTTAAAAATATTATTTTCTCCAAATTTCAAGGTTAATAAATCCACTATACCTTGTGGCAAATTTAATTCATTGATTTTAAAAACTGAATCATTAAAAGAAAAATGTGTTTGGTCATAAATCGATTGTACTTGTTGATTAGTTTCTTCCAGAAGTTTTGAATTTTTGTATAACTCCTCAACCTCAGATGATGGAATATTATTTTCTTCACATTCATCACAAAATTTTTGAAAATTTTCATGTGCGATTTTCATAATATTCATATATGTTGAATATATTTCAAAATTTTTTATCGGAGTTTGTCCAATCTTCAATATCTCATCAATTAATACATTTGATGAAATAGCAAAATTTTTGTTCAGAATATCATCATATTTTGCATATAGTTCTCTGCAAAATTCCACTTTATGTTGAGTGTAAGAATCCCCTCTAACGATCAAGTGGTTTACAGTTTGCAAAAATCTAGTTTCATGAGGTTGTCCATGTTCATCGTTAGAAACTGCCATAACATAAATCATTATTTGATTATAGAGGGCTTCTACTTGTTCTTTAATCTTTGTAAAATCAGACTCATCGTACGATATTTCACTATGAGAATAATCTAAATAAGCATTTGACATAGAATCAATATCTTTCAAAAACTTGTCAGGGGAACTAATTGAATATATATATGACAAATAGCTCATAAGGTCTATTGGTTCACATCGCAAAAACAACTTTTTCAATTTATCAATACGAGTCTGAATTTCTAATTTTAATTTTGGAGCAATTTCTTTCATTCGTTGACTTGTCTCAATATTTTTTGAATAATTTTTCCCTTTTTTCTTTATTTCTTTTGTAATTTTTTCTATTTGTTCTTTAAACTCATCTGGTTGTTCTGGAATTTTGTAAATCATTTTTAGCCCCACATTGATTATAAATAGCAAAATGCTACTTCAATGACTCAATAGTACCCTTTTAAATCTAAAAAAACTTCTCAACAATCATAAACAAACTCAATACTTATTCCCTTAAAAATGTCAATTCATCCACTGTCATCGTCGGACAAAATTCGGTAATCTCATACTCTGCTAGACCGTGACTATGAAACGGATCGAGGGTGGCAATCGCTTCGATTTCCTCGCGTGAAGAAGCTCTTGCCAAAATCACCCCTCCCGCTAGAAAATGACCTAAAGAGTACTGCTCTTTGAGATACGTTACATATTTTTTGATCCCAAGTAGAAAACTAATATTTTTACAATATTAAACAAAATTCTTAAGATGTTTTTATTATATATTGTCATATTCTATTTTAATATTGTTATTATTGTTTACAGCTAACAATCATATCCATTTACTTAACTTAAAGGACAGAAAGTGGCGCCCTTTACAAAACTGCATTTGTCGTTTATCCAGTCTCTTATAATCTTTCTTCCTTCCTTGATATTCATATCGTGTTCATCAAAGTCTCCATCCGCTGATACTACAACAACTTCTGATTACAGACCAAAACTAATGTCCATATTACCTATACCGTCAGTCAGTTCATCCATGCCTGTAGAAACTGATGCCGCAGCATCTGCCTACATACCAGAACAAATACCTATAATGACTGGATCACAAGTCATATCTTCGCCACCTTCAGTAGCCGTTAAAACATCTTTTCATTCAGTCAATAAAACACCTTCATCCTCTGCCAATGCTTCATTAAAAAATACAAAATCTTTATCCAATGTTTCGTATGCAACTACTGAAAAACCCTCAAATGGATACAAGCCTGGAAAAGTCGTCTGGAATATTCCAGGCCCAATTCAAGTAAAACAAATGGCAACAATTGAAGTAAGGCTCACACTTGATCCTGAACGATTTGCGGGACTAGCCAATCGAATTACAGCCGATGGAACGATTGCAACAGAAGAAGCAGATTTTGGCGATTCATTAACGGCAACGCTTACTTCTGCAAAAGATGCTATAAATATTGAGTCTAACATGAAGGAACATCAGGATGTTGTTAAAGGAATGGATGCCCAATGGGCTTGGCATATTTATCCAAAACAAGAAGGAAACCTTACTTTGACATTAACAATAGTGTCTAAAGTTAGAGGTAAAGAGCGTTCTGATATATTCATACGCAACATATACGTCCATGCAATTCCGCCTCCTAGTTTATTGGAAAAAATACTTGCATTTCTAAGAACTGACTGGGAAGCGGTTTCTACCATCATTTTAATTCCAATGGCTGGTTGGTTTTACAGAACTTATTCCAAACGTCGCAGACAAAAGAACTAACACCAAGTGTAAGGAGAGAACAATGGCTCACGAGAAACAGAGGCTTATCCTGCTTTATGATGGTACGTGGAACGATCCGCAGGATCGGACCAATGTCTATAGACTTTCACGCAATATCCAAGACTACGATGGTGACGTGTATCAACGCTTTTTTTATGACCCGGGCGTCGGAACATCAGAGTTTACACATCTTCGCGGGGGATTATTCGGTACGGGACTGAGCAAAAACCTGTTAGAAGGATACGAATGGCTCGCCAGACGCTATACGGATGGAGATGAAATTTGGATGTTTGGCTTCAGTAGAGGTGCCTTCACCGCCCGCAGCCTTGTAGGCATGATTCGCAAATGTGGGCTGTTGCACATCGCTACGCCAGATTTACTTGATGCAGCAGAAAAACTTTACCGCGACAAGCAATCTTCACCAGATGGAGAAAACTGCCGCCTTTTTCGTACACAATACAGCCGCAGCGTAAAAATTCATTTCATAGGTGTTTGGGATACAGTGGGCGCATTGGGTGTACCGGGAACAGTAATATCCGAGCGTGAGCTTTATTCGTGGCATGATACCAGCTTGTCAAAAATCGTCGAGCGAGCCTATCACGCCGTCGCACTGGATGAGCACCGTGCTGCCTATGATGCCGTACTATGGACCAGTGAGAATGGAATGAAGAAGAGTGAGCATCTCGAAGTGGAACAGCGTTGGTTCATCGGCGCACACGCCAACGTAGGTGGCGGGTACGGCCACGATCCTCTTGCTGATCTCTCTTTGGCATGGATGCAGGAAAAAGCCGCTGCTGCAGGGCTTAAACTTTCGCCCTATAAGGCGTCATCCAATGCTTACGAGTCTACTCCTCGAGATTCATACAAAGAGTTTATAAAAGGTGCATACAGCGTATTCCGAAACATATTCCACTCTGGAAACGGCAGACACTACCGTCGGCTCGACCAAGATCAGGAGGGGGGTCTTGCGCTTGGTGTAACGGTAGATTCTTCCGTATGGAAACGATGGAAAAGCGTTCCAGCATACAGACCACCGACACTCGTTACGGTCGGTTTAACCCCGCCCGAATAGATTGATATATGAAAAAAAGGGGAACGAGCTATTTTTTCTTCCACTTCCCTTACCCCACATTTCAAAACAACTCTATACTTTTCTGTTTAACCGATTAGTAGCAAAACAAGTGAAGTGCTCCAGGCAAACAGAGGGGTCAACATAGGTGATACATATAACCTCAAAATATTCTTTCAACATACGGGACACCAACTAAACTTACGGGACAAACTTACGGGACAGGCGTTAAATGTTAAGTTTAAATATTTGTGTCAGGTGATACCTATAACCTCTCATAGCCATTGCTTTTTTTGGAGTGTTAGAATATGAATATAGAAAAATAGGAAAAATAGGGGTCATGTATTCAATCTTCACTTTTTATAGCCGCCCCCTTTCTCTTCTAAAAAGTTATCATTTTTGATATAATAGCTACATGAAATGGGAAATTGAGTTTTTTAACGAGGCTGTAGAAGCAGATACCTTATCTTTTCCTGCCAAAATTTTGGCGAAAATGCTCCACATCTTTGAGATGATTCAAGTGCATGGTCCCAATCTCGGAAAGCCGTACACTGATGCATTCGGCGATGGACTTTTCGAAGTTAGAGCAAAAGGTACTGAGGGAATAGGAAGGAGCTTCTTTTGCTATGCAAATGGAAAGAAAATCATTATTCTCCACTCATTTGTTAAAAAAACTCAAAAAACACCCAAAAAAGAGATCGAAATCGCATTAAAGCGAAAAAAGGAGATTAACCATGACAAATAGACCTTCTTTTGAAGCATTTAAAGAAAAAGCTCTGAAAAATGAAGAGGTACGAGGAGAATACGAAGCATTAGAGCCGATCTTTGCACTCAAAAAACAGATGATAAAAGCGCGCCTCGATGCAAAACTCTCTCAAGAAGATGTTGCGACCCTGCTACACACGAAAAAAAGCAATATTTCGAGATTAGAGAGTCCAAATACTAAAAGTTTACCGAACTTATCCACATTGATAGAGTACGCAAAAGCCGTAGGGTTTAATCTGGAAATCAATCTAAAGAGAAGCCATTTAGCGTCATAAAAACTATAGGTGGTACCTATAATAATTCATTATGTAGCTATTGCTTGTTTTAAACTCCATCTCCCTATTTCCTATGAATTTTAGCTCATCAAAAACAATCCAAATCTTGCTCACATACCACCGCAAATGAGCAATTTTTGGATTGCAACCGATATTCGTAACCGCTAAACTTTTACGAACCATCCAACAAGGGGACACCATGAGTTTTATACACGAAGAGGATTTATCGGTTGCAGATACGGAAGTGTTCGCCATTATACAAAATGAGTTTGAGCGACAATCAACTCATTTGGAAATGATTGCCAGTGAGAACTTCACCTCTCCCGCTGTCATGGAGGCGATGGGGAGTATTTTTACCAACAAATACGCTGAGGGGTATCCGAACAAACGATACTACGGCGGATGTCAATTTGCCGATCAGGTAGAGCAGCTGGCTAAAGATCGACTCTGTAAAATATTCGGATGTCACTACGCAAACGTACAGCCCCATTCAGGAAGTCAAGCCAATGGAGCGGTTTATGCCGCGTTATTGCAAGCAGGCGATAAGATATTAGGGATGGATTTGCGTCACGGTGGACATTTAACACACGGTGCAAAACCCAACTTTTCGGGAAAAAACTATCACTCCTTTACCTATGGTGTGGAAGCAGATGGAAGAATGGACTATGAAAAGATAGCTCAGATCGCAGAAATCGTAAAACCTAAAATCATCGTATGCGGTGCAAGTGCCTATACGCGGGAAATCGATTTTAAAAAGTTCCGAACCATTGCGGAGAGTGTTGGTGCGATACTCTTTGCCGATATCGCCCATATTGCGGGATTGGTCGCGGCGGATGAGCATATGAGCCCGTTTCCTTATGCCGATGTCGTCACATCGACGACCCATAAAACACTCAGAGGTCCTCGCGGCGGGGTGATTATGACAAACAACGAAGAGATCGCCAAAAAAATCGACAGCGCTATTTTCCCCGGAATACAAGGTGGTCCGCTGGTGCATGTCATCGCCGCAAAAGCGGTGGCGTTTGGAGAGGTTTTGCACCCCACATGGAAAGAGTATGCCAAAGCGGTTAAAAGCAACGCAAAACTCTTAGGGGAGATTCTAAACCAAAGAGGGTTTCAGCTCATCAGCGGAGGAACCGATAACCATATGGTTCTCGTATCGTTGATGGAGAGAGATTTCTCAGGTGAAGAGGCGAGTGTGGCGTTGGAAAATGCCGGTATCACCGTCAATAAAAATTCGATCCCCTCCGATCCCCGCCCTGCTTCGTCTACCTCAGGTATACGCTTAGGAAGTGCCGCATTAACGACACTGGGAATGAAAGAAAAAGAGTTTACCCTAATCGCGCATAGAATCTGCGATGTTTTAGATGACATACAAAACATCCCTCTTCAAATGGAGATTAAAGCGGAGCTCGAAACTCTTTTGAAGGGTTTTAGAGTCTATAATTATGCAACCTATTAAAGGCGATTCATGCAAGAGCTCGAAATATTAAACCAAAATTATCATCTCATTGCCAAAGCCATCACCTATATCGACACCCATTTCAAAGATCAGCCCTCCATCGATGAAATCGCTAAAAATATCGGTATGAGCAAATACCATTTTATGCGGGTGTTTAAAGAGTATGTCGGAGTTACCCCCAAACAGTTTCTCCACTCCGTGACGCTAAACTACGCCAAAGAGCATATCAAAGAGTCTAAATCTCTGTTGGACAGTACTCTGGATATCGGGTTATCCAGCTCCAGCAGACTT
>JAPLGM010000003.1 GCA_026390165.1 Campylobacterales bacterium | reverse complement strand
GGATCCAACTCCCGTAGTCGCACGCCGTAAACCGGTACAGCCTCCACGTAAACCGATTTCATCTAAAGCCGATGATATTTTCCCTTTGCATGAAGACGATTTGAAAGAGTTTTAAATGCAGTTCGATGGAGACGCATTAACGATCTCTTTGACTATGTCGATGGAAGAGGCTTTTTAATTAATTTCCAGAAGTTTTTTTCGTTCATCGAGAAAAACTTCAAATTGGCTTGCAGGCATCGGTTTACCCAATAAATACCCCTGTATTTCATCACACCCTTCCTGACGTAAAAAATCCAATTGTTCCTGCAATTCAACCCCCTCAGCAATTGTGGCGTAATCAATCCCCCCGATCACTTTAAGGGCGATAGAACACGTTAAAAAACACTCATTATCCTCCGTAAATGATTAGTTTTAAACTTTTTTATTTGATGTAAAAGTGAAGTGTTGCGTATTATCTCTAGGAGAGGTTCCATTGTTACGACTCCATAAAACCCTATTCTTTCATTATCACCGTAAAATATGGTAAATTGACCAAACGTATTTCCTAGTACTATTCCTTCATTGAAACTCATCCCATAGATGCAATAACTCGCTTCAAAATGTTCATTTAGATACCCAACTGCCGGATCAAATTCATACGATGTTTGAGAGAGAATATCATGCAGTTGGTTATTGCGTGTATTATTTTCCTCTCGGCTAAGGGTATGGTTTCCTGGATTCCACGCGGTAATAATAACAAACCCTTGATTGAACGGAGGAGAGCTGGGGGCTGTTTCCATCGTAAAATCGAAGTACTCACTCCCACGTAAAACTTTGAATCGAGTACTTCGATAAATTGTTGCCCAATCCATGGCATATTCCTTATCTATTTATTATCATTATATAATAGCATATTTTATTTAATATATGCCACTATGTTCGATTTCTCCCTCTTACAAACGCTTCAAATGCTTCGGCTCTCAGCGGTTTACTGTAATAATACCCCTGTATTTCATCACACCCTTGTTCGCGAAGATAACAAAGCTGTTCTTCCGTCTCTACCCCTTCGGCAATCGTTTGCAGTCCAAGGCTGTGAGCCATATTGATAACGGCACTCACAATGGCTTTATCGTCTTTATCCGTACTTATATCACGAACAAAAGACTGATCTATTTTTAGTTTATAAACTTTAAATTGCTTAAGATAGCTCAAAGAAGAGTATCCCGTTCCAAAATCATCAATTGACATCTGTATACTCAACTCGTGCAAACGGTGCATAATAGAAATTGCCCGTTTCGGATCATGCATCGCAACCGCTTCGGTCAGTTCCAGTTCTAAATAGTGGGGCGACAAGCCGATATCCTCCAATATTTTGGTAACCAGTTCAGGGAGACGGGGATGGCGAAACTGCACGGCAGAAAGATTGACGGCGATGACCATCGGTGGGAGGCCGCTCTCACTCCAGCGCTTCGCTTCGCTCACCGCGCTACGCAGCACCCACTCCCCTATCGGCAAAATCAATCCGTTATCTTCGGCTATAGGGATAAATTCGGCAGGCGAAATATTTCCAAGTTCGGGATGACTCCATCGCAAGAGCGCTTCTGCCCCGATGACACGCCCATCGGACAACGAAATCTGAGGCTGATATACGACGTGTAATTGATCCCGCTCCAGCGCATGGTACAACGCATTGCCAAGTTGCAAATTACGAGCTGAGCGCTCCTGCATCGCTTGGGTAAAGAAACGGTAACTGTTACGCCCCTCCTCCTTCGCTTGATACATAGCTACATCGGCATTTTTAATAAGCATCTCCTGATCGGTTCCATCAATCGGATAGATAGCAATACCTATGGAGGCGGTCACCATCAGTTCATTGAGCTCGATTATAAAAGGCTGGGCCATGGCATCCAAAAGCTTCTGTACGACATGGATAATCCCTTGTAGATTCGTGTGGGAGATCATAAAGATGAATTCATCTCCGCTTAAGCGCGATACCGAATCTTCTTCCCGCAGAATCGATTGAAACCGTTTCGCCATTTCGATCAATAACATATCTCCGACGCGATGCCCCAATGTGTCGTTAATGTCTTTGAAGTGATCAAGATCCAGAAACATCACCGCCAGTTCCCCATTATGCCGTTTTGCAATTTCAATGGAATATTTTAGCTTCTCTTCCAACTGAACTCGATTCGGAAGTCCGGTAAGCATATCAAAATTGGCCAAATAATGGATCCGCTCTTCGGCGCGTTTCTTTTCGGTAACATCCTCTTTCATCACCATGCAATTGCTAATCTTTCCATCTTTTTGAGTGATAGGGGAGATTTTGACCGATTCGATACATTCGGCTCCGTCTCTGCATCGATTCATCAATTCTTGTTGCCATAAATTACCGCTGGTGACGTGTGCCCACATCTTATCATACGCTCCATTTGGTATTTGATCCGATTCGATTAGACGAAGATTTTTGCCGATGACATCCGTTTGCGAATATCCCGACGTTTGGGCAAAAACCGCGTTGACATATTCGATATTCCCCTCTCTATCGGTAATAATAATACTGCTTGGGCTTTGCTCAACCGCTTGCGTCAGTTTACGCAGCTCATTTTCCACCTGTTTGCGTGCGGTAATATTACTGGAGACTTTCAAAACATATTGGATTTCCCCTTTCTCATCATATTCAGGGAGAAACGTCGAATCGATCCAGATCAATCCCGTGGGCGTCTGGATCTCAAATTCTGTACGGATCTCTTTGCCGTTCTCAAAAAGCTCTTTGACAAATTCCGCGCATAAACAGCCGACACTGATCTCTTCAAGTCGATGTATCGGATGGCCGATCAACTCGTCACTCAGAATTTCAAATATATTTTCCACCGATTTGTTGACATAAACGATATTCATATTCCGATCAATTCTGGCAATCAAGTCGGGAGTATTTTCGGCAAGGGTGCGAAATTTAGCCTCCTGTATCCTGAGCTCTTTGGTTCGCTCCTGCACTTTTTGTTCAAGTTGTGCATTTAACTGTTCAAGTTCACTACGGGTCTGTTGAAGCTGAAGATTTTTATAATAAGAGTCTTCGTAACTGGAGAGGAGGAGGTCTAGTATTTGAACTTTATCCGCCGTTATCAAAAAATCGTTACCGCCGAACATGAGGCGTATTCCCATCTCCATACGCTCAACACTTCGCCGTTGTGTGTTAATATAAAGTTCATCTATTACTTCGGGAAGCCGCTTATGATCGAACGGTTTTGTCAAAAACTTGTTGGCTCCCGCTTCAATACTTTTGATAATATCATGCGGTTGCGAGAGTGAGGTCAAAAGAATCACAGGGATATCTTTGAACTTTTCATCGGCACGGATTGCTTTGCAAAAGTCGTAGCCATCCATCCGAGGCATAATAACATCGCTCACAATGACATCTGGATTCTTTTTGGTATTTCTAAGCCATTTAAGGGCCTCTTTTCCATCGTGACATACGGCTACTGTGTAGTCATAACTTTCCAGAAAAAACCGAACTTCCTCCGCTTGGGTAAGGCTGTCTTCAACGATAAGTATCGAAATTTTGCTCTTTTCATGGGTTGTGTGATTCATACCGACTCCTTTTGAACGATACCTCATTTAATGTCGGCAATCGTATAATGACTGATCACCTCTTTGAGTTTTTGGCTCAGAGCACTTAAATCTTTGGCGGATACCTCTACTTGTTTGATACTGCTAAGATTTTGGGACGTTGCCTCTTTGATACTCCCCATTGCCCCTGAAATCTGATCCATACCGGCGAGTTCTTGATTGTACGACGCCGCAATCTGTTTGCTGGCATTGGCAGCATTTAACACACTGCCGTTTAACTGATCCATTGACGTTTTGGCTTTTTGGGCCTGCGCTACACCGCTCTCTACCGCTTT
>JAPLGM010000010.1 GCA_026390165.1 Campylobacterales bacterium | reverse complement strand
GCCCACAAAAGGCAAACTAACGTCTCGATTCAAAAGCCTCTCTTCGCTCTTATGGATGAAGCAGGATTTTAACTCTACCGACCCGAAAGGGGAGCTACGCTCTATGCCTAAACTACAGAAAACTAACTTTCTTAAACTTAAAGTTTCTTAGAGTGATGAATCCGTCTATCTTAAAACTCCCACCCCATCGGCTCTATCGGCTTTTACAATTCATCTATTACTCTACACTCTAAAAAAATGCCACTATTTCCTCGTTGAAATTGATTTTTCAAACATCAAAAAAAAGGCTCAATCAATGGCTCGTATCGCACAACGTGTTCGTAAAAACTCACGTGTATCTAATGTCGTTATTAACGACGCTGACTTGGTAATCGTTCAAGGTCTCATGGAGGGTATTGTTACCGTTTATGATGAAAAATCAAGTGGTGGCACAGATGTTCCGACCCCTTCAACTCTTCGCCAGATTAAACTTGGTGTAAACCGTAAATTTGATCATCTTTCATGTACTGTTACAATCAAACACATGAAATCATCAAAACACCTCGCTGATATTTTTGCCGATAAAGCAACTTTTGACGCTAACTTCACTTCCGCTTTACCTGCAACTGGTATTCGCGCGATTTACGCTTAAGGAGCAAAAATGAAAAGTATGATTATTAATGCTCTTGGTGATATTGTTGTAAACAACTATCTTCCAATGTCTGCAACTAATGCGGATGCTTTCGCAACCAAATACCTTGACGGTACTTGGAAAGTTCTTTTAGCTCGTCCTGATGTTGGTACGGACACCGCGCTTCTTGCTTATGACACGAAAGTTTTTGTCAAAAACTCCGCATCGGGTGTAAATGGGTATTTCAATATGATTGTTAAATCAACCGTTAGCGAAACTGACATTAAAACCGCTTTGATGGGAATCACCGTTAATGGTGGTCTTGTCGATCATGTTTCGGTTATCAGCTTCGCCCCTATTACTTTCGCCTAATAGGCGGGGGTTACCCAATGTTAAATCTTCAACAACTCCAAAACTCTCTTCAAGCTGTTCAAGATATTATCAATCAAGATTTATCACCTGCTTTCAGTGATTTCTCTCATAACTCCGTCTATTTTGATCGGATCATTACTTCTCAAAATAACCTCCTCGTCGCTGTTGCATCTCTTTCGACTTTGTTCGAATCTCTACTGCAAGAGGAAATCAATATAGATGCAAGCTTATATCTACCCCCTGCCGACTTATCGGCACTAACTTAAAAAGGCTCTAAAATGGCAAATGTTGCTTTAACTCAAATTCAATTGGATAGCATTATTACGGCTATCAATGCACGTGAAAAGTTGGGTGTTGGTTACACAAAATCCGAAAGTGACGCGTTATTCACAACGTCGGAAGAAGTGTCTTCCCTTTTCACCCCTGCTGATCTTACAGCACTTATCCCATAACGGTGGTGTAAAATGGATAATGTATCTTTTTCTCAAACACAATTAGACACTATCATAAGTGCTATTAATTCTCGTGCAAAAGTTAAGCCTCCTGAGCCTTACGGTTTTTTCGGTTGGAGTGGTTTGATACCCTTGGATGGCTCTCCTATCTCTAGCGGTTTTACTTTTATTAGTGGCAATATTCCTTTGGATATAGATTCTATAATACTCCCTTCGGGTTATGTTTATGATATTGAGTTCAGAATGTGTCCTTATTTTTTCGATGATGGCATTTGTAATTATTCTGTATCTGTTGGTTCTTTTACTTCTGATTTTTTCGTATCGGTTCCTTTTTTTACAGCTGGTTATACTGAACCTCAAAATGTTGGAGGTCGTTTTTTTACTCCTTTACTTTCGTCTCCGTCTCCTCTTTCGTTTTCTTTTTTGAATCATATAAATGCTGATAGACTTAATTCTTGTGATATTATTGTGAGGGCTATTAATGCCTGAATCTAATGAAAAATGCATAGAATGCAACCACACCCTCACAGATGCCCAGCTCGAAAAATACGCCGATCTAGCTGTCCAAAAATTAACGCAAAAATTCTATATGGAAATCGGTAAAACTGTCTTTGATAAATTCCTTGTAATTGTTGGTCTCATTTCGGTCGGTATCTATTTCTATCTTCAAACAAAAGGAATAATCAAATGACCCCTCTACAAGCACAACTTATTGAAGATGAGGCTTTCCGACAATTTCCATACAAAGACACTGTCGGTAAAATGACAATCGGTATCGGTAGAAATCTCGATGATGTTGGAATAACTCGAAATGAAGCCCTCATCATGCTCTCAAACGATATTGAAAAAGTCCGTTACGCTCTAACGAAAGAACTATCATTTTTCAAAACATTAACCCCCGCCCGTCAAGACGCTCTAATAAATATGGGTTTCAACATTGGTGTTACTAAATTACTCACTTTCAAAAAAACGCTAATGTATCTTTCAATCGGAGACTACAAAAGCGCGTCTCAGGAGTGCTTAAAAAGCGTTTGGGCTGTTCAAGTTGGTGAAAGAGCGCAAAGAATCTCAAAAATTCTTTTAATTGGCTCTTGACATTCATTACGTAATTT
>JAPLGM010000012.1 GCA_026390165.1 Campylobacterales bacterium | reverse complement strand
ATGCGAAAATCCAAAGCGCTGACTAATGATTTCGTATAAATATTCGGAAGGCTGTGCTATACTCACTCAGACGGTTTCACACCGCTTCAACCTTCCGGATAATTTCCGACTCACCCTTCCGAATGTTCCGACGTCAGCAGCATCATCATCCCAACTTTAAATTCACTAATGGCACCATCTACATCTTTACCTTGCGCGAACATCAGTGCAAACCCATTTGCAACCATCTTAATATCATCAATAATAGCTTCTTTGAATTCAATAGGAAAACCATATTCTCCAAAATATTCTTCATAAAGCCAATCTGCATTGGTAAAGTTTTGTATCTCTTTAGATGCCGCACTATTAGACACATATTCAACAGTTGGATCACCATTAGAGCTGGTTGTAGCATTCTCCTTGCATCCAGTTAATACAAGTAAAACAAGAATTATACTTTTGAAACTTTTCATAACTACTCCAACAAACTATTATTTACCTGATAATAGCAGTAAAGAATATCATTTTGTTATATTTATCGGATATACACTATTATATATATATATATAATATATTTCATAATGTAACACTTAGTCTCGTAAATTTTAGCTTCATTTCAAAAACTTTTCATTATTTCTGAAAACTACGGAAAACAAAGAAATCATCCTATCTCAATACCTGCGAAGGATTCCATCTCTCGCCAAGTTTCATCAGAGATGCCTATTTCTCGTTTAAAACGAAGGACATTTGCTGTAATCAACAGCACTTTCAATCCTTATAAAAAGAAATGGCGACTTACTGTCCCTTTCCCGCTCCCCATTTGACAAATTATTTCAATTGTGGGATGATTAATAAGAGCAGACTCTATTTCATAAAAATAATTACCGATAAAGAAGCAATAGACTTGGACGCTTGCAATAGCTTTTCCATATCAGGATAAGGAGGTGGTGGTGTATAAGAAGTTTTATTACCCAATATTATTGAAACTACAATAGACAAAACAATGAATCCAGCTAGCGTTTCCAAAAAATTCCGTCGAGAACTTGTTTCATCACTCATAGGGAACCTCCTATTTCCCCTCTATCCACCAATCTTTCTCGCCATATAACCAAAATCTTGGGAAAAGAGTACCGTATTATTGAAGATGATCGGATCCTTATAAAAGCTTCGGGAGCATGGCAAAATATTATCGGATTCAACCGTCTTCGCGCCCTCTATGATGATACGTCAGGGGATGGAATTGCAGAATTTTCGGATAAAACACTCGAAACGATTGGGTGGCATGCGACAGAGTTTCATATCCTCTATCGTGAACTTGTCGATACATTTGAAAAAGAGGAGCCGTATCAGTTTAGCGGTTTGGGATTTGTATTTGAGTTGGAAGCTGCGCAAAAACTTGGGTTTGCGTATTGTGCTAACATTATCAAAAATAAAATTTCCCATGATGAAGAGTTTGCCACACTAAGCGATGATGAAGAGGAAGCGGCGGAGTAGTTTAAGGTCTAACTACTTTGGCGTTAGCTTTTCCTCAATGGGTGATTGTCACATGAGAAAACGTTTTTAGCCCCTACTTCACAAAAATATCAAGAGCTTTAAGTAAGATTAGCACGACACCCGCTCCACCGATATACCATTTCATAGTACTGATGATTGTGTCTTGCATTTTCACTTGGGCTACTTCAAACTTGGTTTCTAGTTGTGCAAACTTTGTGTTGAACTCGCCTTTTAGCGCATTGAAGTCACCTCGTATTTCAGTTTTAAATATTTCAAACTCACTTTTTAGACTCGCTACATCTGCCGTGACTTCATCAAGTTTTATATCAAGATGGTTGATATGATTGTATTGTGATTTTAGAAGAAGTGTGTTTATATCATCTTGGGTAAGACCTTGACCATTCCCAAACTTTTCTTCGATCTCTTTGACCTTTGGACTGATCATCTCGATGAGCATATCGTCAACACGTGTTTTGGTCATCAAAAATCCTTACGATCTTGGGATTACTTTTGTGAGTATTTTAGCATAGATTTATTGGTTCACCATTTTTAAATACCGCTCCAAAATAATCTTCGCCGAGAGGGAGTCAATCCGCCCATCCCGTTTGTAACGGATTTCTCCCTTCATCAGCGCTTCTGCTTCTTGGGAACTGTACGATTCATCCTGATAAGCAATCTCCCCTTTGAAATCAACAAGGTTCATAAAATGCCCCACCCGTCGGCGCATCTCATCTTCTGTCGTACTTCCCATGGGGATACCCACGACAACCGTGGTTGCTTCATACTCATTTAAGACTTTTTTAACATCTTTAGCAGCTTGATCTCGGTTACGACGCTCCACGGCTGGCAAAGGAGTAACAATCCCTGCCCCTGCGCTTAACGCTAAACCAATCCGCTTTAATCCTAAATCTATTGCAATAATCGCACCCATTATTTCCCCAAACAAAATTGACCGAACATCTTATCAAACATCTCATCGAGTTGATACGGTCGGCTGATTGAAGAGAGGGAACGGATAGCTTGGTTGATATGAAAAGAGAAGAGTTCCAACTCACCATCATATAACGGTTCATACGCTTCATCAATGGCGTGCACGGTGTCGGCGGTTGCACTGATTTGGCGTTGGGATATGAGCATCATCTCTTCACTATCATTATCCTGATCCATCAAAGCACTTAAAGAGTCGATAAGTACCTGCATCTCATGTTGACAACTTAAAGCTATCGGCTCGTATTTTTCTACCACTTTTTTCTCAAAACAAATAGGCAAATCTGATTTATTCAACACACAAATAAAAGGCTTATCTTCACGATAACGTTCTATTAAGTCGATGATGACACGATCTTCTTCATCCACTTCACGGCTTGAATCAAAGAGGGCAATAATAACATCCGCATTTTCAATAGCGGCGATAGAGCGTTCTATCCCAATACGCTCAATCTCATCATGAGCATTTCGAATACCCGCTGTATCAACAAGACGCAGTAGATGCGTTCCAATGCGCACTTGCTCCTCGATGGTATCACGGGTCGTCCCTGCAATCTCACTCACAATCGCCCGTTCATAATCGAGCAGTGCATTAAGAAGAGAACTTTTCCCCACATTGGGTTTACCGATGATCGCCACGCGGTACCCTTGCATCAGACCGCTACGTCGACGGCTTGATTCGAGGGTACGGGAGAGCTCTTTTTTGATCTTTTCGAGTTTATGAAAAATCTGATCGACAACATCTGGAGGCAAATCCTCTTCTGCATAATCGATCACCACTTCCGAATAGGCCAAAATTTCTAGCAAAGAGTCACGAATCGTTTCCACATAGCCGCGCAACTCCCCTTTCATTTGACGCGCTAGTAGTCGAGCGGCATCATCACTGCGTGCTTCGATAAGGGATGCAATCGCTTCGGCTTGGGTCAAATCCATCCGACCGTTTAAAAATGCCCGTTTGCTAAACTCTCCTGGCTGCGCCAGTTGCGCTCCAAGCTCAAGGGTAGCTCCCAAAACCAATTGGGCAACAATCATCCCCCCATGACACTGAAATTCAACGACATCTTCACCCGTAAAACTTTTAGGGTTCTGAAAATAGATAACAATAGCTTCATCCATAAGGGTTTTATTCTTGGTATAAAGGGGAGTTAAGGTGGCGTAACGAGGAGTGAGCTCTTTTCTTTTAGAAAGTTTAAGGGCAATAGAGAGGGCATTTTCGCCGCTAAGACGAACAATAGAGACTGAGCCAATGCCATGCGCCGTAGCGATGGCAACTATGGTTGAATTCATAAAAAATCAATACTCGTGATAACTGTTAATGATGATAAACTTACCACCATCGCGAGTTGAGCGGATAGCCACATAGCGATCAGGATAACGGCTACGAAGTTGTGTTAAGGCAATTTGTACCAAGACCCCATCGAGTGGCTTGGTTTGAGCACGCCCCTCTTTATCAACGGTTTCATACACACCTACCAAATAACGACCTATTGACTCTTCTTGATTTTTCAAAAACTCGGCAATCTCAAGGCGCAACTGCAATCCATAAGTCGCATTAATCCAATTGAAGAGCATGTAAGAGAGTGCTTTATAGCGATACCCCTCTTTTCCAATCATCAACGCTGAATCCGCACCACCTAATTCAACAAGTAACGTATGATCATCATAGACGCGTACATCAATCTCATTGAGATCAAAACAGGTTGATTGGAACAGTTCGTTAATTTTGGCTTTTACATCAACGGCACACTCTTCGATTGGCATCTCATCGTATGCCACTTCCATCGCGTAATCATCATAAAGTTCCTCTTCGTCCTCTTCCTCAGGAAGGGCAAAAAGTTCTTCATTTTTCATATCATCGACTTCGTCTTCTTGAACATGAACCATCGTCTCAATAGGCTCTATTGCAGCAACAATAACAGGGGTAGGCTCTTCTTCAACAATAGGAGCTTCCATTGCAACGGTTTCGTTAATTATCGGAGCTTCAACAACAGGAATAGAAACTTCCGCTATAGGCGCCTTAATTATAGGAAGATTGGCGACAATAATCGCCGGTTTCTTAAAAAGACCCATAATCCCTTTGGAAGGAAATTGGATAATTTCAACTTGAAGTTGCGTAACCGAACATCCAAATTCACGTGCCGCCTGCGCGTACGCTAGTTCTAATGAGGGGGCTTCAATTTTTTTCATGATGCTTCTCCGCAAGGTGAGCTTCGTGACGGACGATACGTGCCGCTTCAAATTGTTTGTTAACAAGATACTGCTGTGCAATAGAGAAAAGATTATTCACAAACCAATACAATACGAGTCCTGCTGGGAACGTAAAGAAAAAGAACGTAAAAATAAGTGGTAAATACTTAAATATTTTCTCTTGCAACGGATCGGTAAAATTACTCGGAGTAATACGCTGTTGCAAAAACATCGTAGCCCCCATTAAGATTGGCAAAATATAATATGGATCCATACGTGAAAGATCATTTATCCACAATATCCACGGCGCACCTTGAAGCTCTACTGCATTAAGCAATACGCGATAAATAGCAAAAAATACAGGAATTTGGAGCAACAACGGTAAACATCCACCAAGCGGGTTCGCACCATGCTTTTTGTACATCTCCATCACCGCGGCATTCATACGCTGTGGATCCCCTTTGTATTTTTCCTGAACTTCTTTAATACGAGGAGCAATCTCTTTGATTTTCTGCATCGAGACCATCCCTTTTTGAGTCAAAGGGTAGAGGAAGATACGAATAAGTGCGGTAAGGGCAACAATTGACCATCCCCAGTTACCCAACACTCCGTGTAACCACATTAAAACTTTAAAAATAGGGGCAGCAACAAAGGTGAAAAATCCAAACTCAATCGAATTGACAAGAACAGGATTGATAGCTTCAAGTGTTTTATACTCTTTGGGTCCAATGTATCCATTAAAGGTAAAATTATTTTTCCCTTCAAGATACGTAACAGGATTATTGTCTTTATCACGTTCTACAATAACCTGAGTCTCTTTGCCAAAACCGTACATAATCGACGCATAATACTGATCAAAAGCAGAAGCAAGATGGACATCCGTAAAAATTGATCGTCCCTCTACATCACCATCTTCAAAAATAGTGGTCAGACTATCACCCGCATAGACCATACCGCCCACAACTGTCATCATTTGTTCTACAATTTGAGGATGCTGCCCCAAATAGACATAATAACGCTTTTCATTAGAGAGGGCTACTTTAGCATCATAATGACCATCAGCATAAAATGTTAATGTTTTTGTTACTGTCAAATTCGGCATATTTTGCGTCAATGTTATCGACGTTTTCCCATTTTCACCCAAAACGATATTGTCCATATTACTTGAATACGGAGTTTTAGACGCTATTTCATTAATCGTTTCATCTTCAAAACGGATAAATAATGGTTTTGCACCTGTTGTTGAAATAAGCTCTGAGAGTTTCCCATCTTTTCCATTATGCTTTGCATTTTTTAACACAACAGAGGAAATTCGTCCAAGAGTATCTACTTTGAGAGTAAACTCCTTGGCATTAACCGTTGTAAGAGTATCGGTCGTAATTGTTTTAACATTCGTGTAGCTACTTGCATTTACCTCTGTTGCGCTTGCTACTACCGCTAAAGGTATTTTAGTTGCTACAGGAATTGATTTGTTGGCATCCGTATTCACAGGTGTCTTAGGAGGAAAGAGTGTTGTATAGCCGATAAAAAAAGCGAATGAAAGCGCTACGGCAAGCAACAAACGTTGATTGGGAGAGAATTTTTCTAACACTTGAACCCTTTGTACTTAAAATTTTTAATCAGAAAATATTTCTGCTTGTAAGGAACGAACCAATATTTTACCGTAATTATCGTGAGTTTAGATGGTTTTAATGGAGGTTTTCCAATAAGTGGATAATCAATACCGCCACGAAAAAGTTGATTACATCGGCAAATACGTAAAAAAGTAGTGCCAAACGCAGTGGGAAGGGAGTTGCATTCAAATTGCCAGAGGGCAAATTCGGAGCATGAGGGGTAGTGACGGCACGAACCGCGCGTCACCAAAGAGAAAGAGTGGCGATAAAGCCATAAAAGCTTAAGAAAGAGTTTTCTTATCATCACCATTCACTATCAAGGCATTTGAGCGTTTTAAAATATATTTAAAATCTCGCCGTACATCTTCAAATTCGTTGACATGCAACGGTAATTTTGCTACCCACACATACCAACCACTGCAAAGCTGACCAGATAACTCTCTCACAAGAGCTCTCAACCGTCTTTTGCAGTGATTACGGACGACGGCATTTCCCACTTTTTTACTGGCGGTATATCCAATTTTTAGCTCTCCCTCTAAAGGGAGATAAAACAGCGCAATAGAAGTACTGTGAGCACTTCTTCCACGCTTATAAACTCGCTGAAACTCAGAGTTGAGCTTCAACATCGAGTGACTGTTTAGACAGCCAATCTGCTTCTGCCTTTAGCACGACGAGCGTTCAATACTCGGCGACCATTTTTTGTAGCCATACGTGCACGGAAACCATGTGTACGTTTACGTGGCGTATTATGCGGTTGGTATGTTCTTTTCATAGCCATTCCCCTTATATATTTTTAGCTTGCAATAATAGCAAAATCTTACTTAAAGTGCTATTAGGTTTAAAATAAGCTTGTTAAAAGAATCCTCAAAATATCCGATATGTCGTTTTAACTTCGTCCAAAAAAGGTACACTAGATGACAACAACTTCTCTTGATGCTTACCGTTCACATGAACTCAATATTCAGATGAAAACAAGTTCGGGGGATGCCCTTTCCCTAAATTTTGAAAATTCTCAAGAGCTTTCACTTAATGAAAAAACATCATCCGATGGTAAAGAGCAATCTTTCTCCTTCTCTTCCCTACAGGCATTTTCGTTTACTATCGATAGTAACGGTATTACCGAACAAGATCAAAAAGAGATTGATCTATTTATGAAAAAGGCACAACCATTTATCGATAAATTTATGAAAGAACTTGAAGATCAGAGCCCAACTTCCCCTATCAATAAAGTTGCTTCGGATGTCACAAAACTGATTGGTGATTTAAAACATCGTAACGATGATGTCAAAAGTTTAGCCAAAAAAGGGGTGGTTGATCTCTTCGACAATGCAATTAAACCTCTCAAAACAACCGAAAAAATGATAGAAGAGGCTCAAAAACTTCTTCAAAAAATCATCGACGGGTTTGATAAAATATTTGAACCGATTTATGCCTAGGGTTTCAAAAAATCTCGTAGCGTCGGCATGACCGACTGCCCTTTTGGAGAAACATCGAATTCTACTTTGGTTTTGAGTTTCATATGACAGTCGCGACATTCTCGAATCACTGTATGCTCTGCTACTCTTGCCCCCTCAATTTTTGCTATCGGGTGGCACGCGAAACAGTCACTTCCGCAATCTCCCATTTTAGCGGGGTCGGCACTGTGACATTTTATACACGTCAACATTGACTTGTGTCGTAAATCAGTATTGATCGTTTTGAGCAATGCAGGGTGACAAGTCATGCAATCACCCGTGCAACTCCATCCTGAGATTGTAAATCCAATCATGATTACTATCCATTTCATCCTAAAAATCATCCTTTTATATCCTTGAGTGCTGTACGCATCCAATCGCCCATTTCAGAGGATGGCATAGGGCGACTGTAAAAATATCCTTGAATAGCACGGCATCCATTCTCAACCAAAAACTCTTTTTGTTCAACGCTCTCTACCCCTTCAGCAATAACACGCATTCCCATACTTTTTGCCAGTGCAATAATAGCGCGGACGATTGCTATATCTTCATTATTATCAGGGATACCTCGAACGAAGGATTGATCGATTTTTAGTAGATCAAGTGGAAGACGTTTGAGATACGATAGGGATGAATACCCCGTACCGAAGTCATCGATTGCCAGTGCTATCCCCATGTCATGCAATCGTTGCAAAATACCAATTGCCATTTCAGGATTTTTCATTACCTCCCCCTCTGTCACTTCCAGCTCAATCCACTCCGGCTTACAGCCACTCTCTTCCAACATTAATTGCAACGTCTCAATAAAACTCTCTTGCCACAACTGTTTCATCGCCAAATTCAACGATAAAATACCAGGATTTAGTCCCTCATTACGCCACTGTACAATTTGATTTAGTGCACTTTTCATTACCAATTGATCAATGGCGACAATCAAACCTGTCTCTTCGGCAATGGGGATAAAAGTCGCAGGTGAGATAAGCCCCATTTCGGGGTGTTGCCATCGAACCAACGCTTCCATACCGATCATTTTTTCGCTCTCACCATCCATTTGCGGCTGATAATAGACAACAAATTCCTGATTTTCAATCGCCCGACGCAAATTTGACTCCAACAAAACCCTTTCGTACGCACGTGCAGTCAACTCTTCCGTATAATACTGATAGCTATTGCGCCCCTCTATTTTTGCTTTGTACATTGCAGAATCAGCGTTTCGCAAAAGATTCTGAGCATCCTCTCCATCATGGGGATAGAAACTGATACCGATACTGCTGGTTACATAAAGCTGATGTTGATCTATTTGAATCGGCTGTTGCAATATCTTCAATACTCTCGACGCAATCTCATTTACTTTATCATTACCATCAATATCCTCGACAATCAACGTAAACTCATCCCCGCCCAAACGGGCAATCGTATCGATCTCCCGTAAATTTTCTCTCAATCGTTCAGCAATCTCAATAAGAACCCTATCCCCCATTTCATGACCTAATGAATCATTAATCTCTTTGAAACGGTCGAGATCGATAAACAAAACAGCCAACATACGCTCTTGCCATTTTGCTTTTTTAATTGCATGTTCCAATCTATCTAAGAATAACGCACGGCTAGAGAGATTGGTCAACTCATCATGATGTGCTTTATAGTCCAATAACTCTTCCGTCTCTTTTCTTTGAGTGATTTCAAATGATAATGCGTTCACCTGATCATGGATCGATTCAATCATGGAACCAAAAGCTCGTCCCATTTGTGCGATTTCATCTTCACCATGAAAAGGGGGGAGAATGATCTCATAATTGTGCTTCGCCACTTCCGATGCCGCTTGAGAGAGAAGGGTTAATCGAGATGTCAGATGACGGACAATCATCCATGCAACAAAAGCGCCACTGACAATGGCAAGAAAAAGATAGAACAACCCCTTATTGCGAAGTAACTCAATTTGATGATCAACTCTATTTGTAGTAGAAAGCATCCGAACATATCCTACTATTTTCGTCCCAAGACGGATGGGGACATTGGTATCAATAATGCCATCATGCCGCTTTTGAACCATCGCAGAACCGCTTCGGTGCAGCTCTTTTTGAATCGCCAAGCTCCATCGATCGGTAAATATTTGGTTGAAATACTCTGAATCGTTGGAGGAGAGGATACGGCAATTTTTATCCATAAGAAAAATCAAATCAATATCCTCAATATTTTTCACCTGATTGACCAGTTCATCCAATGCAACAATATCGTTATTAATAATCCCCAAAGAGGCATTTGAAGCAATTAATCCGCTTAATTCCTGTACTTTTGCAAGTGCTTGCTTATCGATAAACTGTCGTTCTCTTTGGATAAGATCGTATACGAATATCCCCATCAAAACAGCATGTAAAACGATTACACCGATAAAGAGCTGCCATTTAAGCGATGTAAAAAGCAATTTCACTCTATTCATTTTGGCAATCCTAACGTTTTTTCATAACGCTGTAAAAACTGTTTTACCGGTAAATAGCTCTTTTCAGATGCTCTCTCAAAACCTTCAAATCCGGTACTTTTAAGAAGATTTCTCCCCTTGGGATGTTTATCAAGTGCACAAAGAGACTCCACGATCTTTTGAACGGTTGAGGCATCGAGATTTGAGCGGACAACCAAACCATTGTTGACTAAGATAGGGGTTTCCCAAATCACCTCCATCTGTGCCGCCTTATCAGGATTTTCTTGTTGCCATGTTTTCCAAGGGCTTGGCCATGTTGCTGCTGCAACGGTATCACCACTATAGGCATTCATAATAGAGGAGTACTGTGAACCAACATAGCGAGGGGATGAATCTCTATCCACATTCAACCCTTTCTCATATAAAAACAATTTGGGCATCATCGTTGCTGCCAATGCAGTGGATGCCGGAAAACTGATCGCTTTACTACGCAACTGTTCGACAAAACGGATATGACTCTCTTTACGTGCAACAATAATTCCCCGAAATTCGCTGTCGGGTTTCACCTTCGCGACAATGCGATACCCATATTCGACTGCTTTTAACGTTTGGTAAGGGTTAGGGAGTGCTACGTCGAAATGACCGCTATAAAGTTTACGCTCATAATCCGCATAATCCAAAGAGGTTTCAAGACGAAAATGAACCCCTTTTAGGTTCTCTTCAAAATAATGAAAAAGTGGTTCGTAAGCAAGAAATGTTTTTTGGGCATTGAGATAGGGGTGAATCCCTACAATCAGCTCCCCCTCTTGGGCAAGAACCGCTGATGGTTTGTAGGTTTTTGTTTCATTTTCTTCCGATGTGCAACCTGAAAAAAGAAAGGCAATACCCATCATAAAAAAATACCATCTAAAACTCTTGTATCTCATAGAGGTATTGTATCTTATTATAGTGGCAAATTATGCCACGCTAACGGTAATTTCCTCACCCTGTGTATCAAAAATCACTGATGACCCCTCTACCACTTCACCTCCAAGAATCAAATCCGCAAGACGATCTTCGACGATTTCATACAATGCCCGCTTCAATGGACGTGCTCCGTAGACCGGATCAAATCCCGCTTTTGCAATGAACTGTTTTGCACTCTCTGTGAGGGTGAGGGTAATATCACGTTCTACCACTTTTGCGGCAATATCTCTAAAGAAGAGATCAACGATACTTAGGATTTGAGCCTCTCCCAGTGGATTAAAGACGACAACTTCATCCAAACGGTTTAAGAATTCTGGTTTGAAATGGCGTTTAAGCTCATCCAATACCATCCCCTCCATCCCAGATTCACCATGATGGGTCATAATCTTATCACTGGCAATGTTGGAGGTCAAAATAATAATGGTGTTGGTGAAATCAACGACCACCCCTTTGTTATCAGTCAAACGCCCATCATCGAGTACCTGAAGCAAAATATTAAAGACATCAGGGTGTGCTTTTTCAATCTCATCAAATAAGATAACACTGTACGGTTTACGGCGTACCGCTTCGGTGAGTTGTCCCCCCTCATCAAATCCGACATACCCCGGAGGGGCACCAACAAGACGCGATACAGCGTGTTTTTCCATATACTCCGACATATCAATACGAATCATCGATTCACTGCTGTCAAACAAAAATTTCGCCAAAGTTTTCGCCGTTTGGGTTTTCCCCACCCCCGTAGGTCCGAGGAACAAAAATGATCCAATCGGACGGCTTTTATCGGAAAGCCCTGCTTTGTTTCGCTTGATCGCGCGTGCTACGGCATGGGTTGCTTTTTCTTGCCCAACAACATCACGGTTAAGCTCGTCCTCGATATGCAAAATTTTCTCTTTCTCCCCTTGGAGCATTTTATTCACAGGAATTTTCGTCCATCGACTCACGATTCCCGCGATGGAGGCTTCATCAACGCTATTTTTAAGAAGTGTCCCCTCGGACTGCATCACTTTCCACTTCTCTTGCAACGCTTTCTCTTCTTCAAAAAGTTTCGGAATCTGGCCATACTCAATCTCAGCCGCTTTATTAAAGTCTGCCGTTTGTTTCGCACTCTCCGCTTCACGCCGTTTGGACTCAATCTCCGATTTAATTTTAGAGATTTGATCAAACACCCCTTTTTCATGAGCAAATTGAGATTCTAACGTTCGGCGCTCCTCTCCCGCATCGGCCAATTCACGCTCAATTTCTCCAAGCCGCTTGGTATTGCCCACCGACTCTTCCATTTTGAGAGCCTCTTTTTCGACCTGCAACTGCGTAATTTTTCGTTTAACCGCTGCTAGTGCATTGGGCTCAGACTCTTTTTGCATACGTAATTCCGCTGCCGCTTCATCGATTAAATCAATCGCTTTATCGGGGAGGAAACGATCGCTTATGTATCTATCCGATAATTTCGCCGCCGCAACCAATGCCGAATCGGTAATCGTAATACTGTGATGGGCTTCAAGACGCTCTTTGAGCCCCCGTAAAATCTGCAACGCTTGGTTGACACTTGGTTCATCGACACTAACAGGCTGAAAACGACGTTGCAATGCGGCATCTTTTTCAAAATATTTGCGGTACTCTTTGAGTGTCGTTGCCCCAATCGTGTGCAACTCTCCCCGTGCGAGAGCAGGCTTGAGGATATTCGCCGCATCCATTGATCCCTCCGCAGCCCCTGCCCCTACGATGGTGTGAATCTCGTCAATAAAGAGGATAATATTTCCGCTCTTTTTGACCTCATCGATTACCGCTTTGAGACGATCTTCGAACTCACCGCGATATTTTGCCCCTGCAATCAACGCGCTCATATCAAGTGTAACTACCCGTTTGTTTTGGAGACTTAACGGCACTTCTTTGTTGACGATACGCTGTGCTAGCCCTTCAACCAATGCTGTTTTACCAACCCCCGGTTCCCCCAAAAGGATCGGATTGTTTTTTGTTTTACGGATGAGAATTTGCATCATACGGCTAATCTCTTCATCCCGTCCGATAACAGGGGAGAGTTTTCCATCAATCGCCTCACGGTTCAAATCAATCCCATATTTTGAGAGAGACTCTAAATTTTCATCGCCACTTTGAGATTCAATTTTTTGCCCTGCACGCATCGATTCAAAAGTTTTACGCAATTCAAAAACATTCACATATTTTTCCAATATCTCTTTAAAGGGGCTATGATTGAGATTCCCGATCAAGAACGTATCAACCGCAATATATTGATCTCCATTAACTGCCATTTCAGCCATTCCACGCTCTAAGCAACGAGCGAACTCACGCGACAAACGGATACTCTCTTTAGTCACACTTGATGCGGTTGGAAGCTTATTCGAAATACTTTTAACATCCAGTTCAATCGCCGTTTTATCCACACTCATCTGTTTTAACGCTTGATTCAGGGGTGAGTTGCTGTTGGCAAGCAACGCCCACAAAAAATGAATAGGCTCGGCTTCACTGTTTTTATTGTGCAATGCTAAAGAGATCGACGATTCGATCATCTCCGTCATTTGATGGGTTAGTTTCTCAAAAATTTTCTCCATAATTAAATCCTTTTTGTTTATTTACGATTATTATAATACATTGAGTCACTTATTGTCAAGTCTTTTGAGTGCAATTTTTAAATTAGGAACGCTGATACAATTCCTATCGCTCCCCCAAACACACCGCCCCACACAACAAGCCACCCTAAATGCTCTTTCATCAACCCGTGAAGCATCTCTTTGACCATCACAGGGGTAAGTTCTGCAAGACGCAATTCAACGATTTCTTCTATCGTATCGGCTAAATGGCTGCTCCCTTGATGTAGGTGCACATTGAGGGCATTAATAAACGATTCACTTTGAGAGATTTCTATCGTGGAGGCTTTGATCTTTTCCAAAAATGGCTCTTTGAGTTTGCCGAGTACCGCTTCCCCCCCAAACATCCCTAACATTCCACCCAAGCTTGATTCCATTACACTCTTCACAAGGGCGTTGTAAGCAGGGGTGAAATCAGTCACTTCAATAATCGGAGCTAAATCAATAGTACGCTCTTGGGATGCGACAAACGACTCGATTTTTTCAGGGGTAAAGAACTGTTCCATAATGAGCACTTTTAACGCTTCACGAATTGATTCAAACCGATCAAGAATAATCCCTGAGCCGTATAAAAACGGTACTTTTTCAAACAGCATGTGAATCGCAAGCTGATTGGTCACTGCTCCTGAGAGGGCAAATAACCCAGCACTGCGCAACATATCAGAGCCAATTCCGCCAAACGCATACGAGCCCCCTACTAATCCTAACGAAATTGCGTTTGTCATCCAACCTTTGTCCATTTGCTCACCCTTTTGTATTAATAGAGGTATTATACAAAAAAGGTTACAGTTGCGAAAATTTAGGAGAAAATAATGATTTTAAACTCCATGTCCACTCTGCTCAAATCAGGTGAATCGCGCGCTATTATGGGTGCAATCACGGTAACGCTTGAGCGTCTTGATGAAGCTCCTTTTTGGGCGAAAAAAACTCTCCCCTATTGTGAAGCAATTTTGAGCGTTCTTATTCCGCTACGCGATCAACATCTTCTTTTTGATCCTGAGGGAAAAGTAGCAATGGAATTAACCCCTCCTCTTTTCTTGCGCTGGTGTGATCTTATGAGCCTTAAAACCCTCGCTTTTACCCTTGCCAAAAGCAACGAGTGTGGAAAACTCGTACGCACTAAAATCAAATCCGATACCTATCAACCTATTGATTTGGAAAAACTCGGAACCTATTTGAGCGGTTACACGGTGAATCTCATTGATGAAAATCTCGATTTTCCAATCCCCAATTATAATCTCCATATCGGAATCACCTCTTTGATCGAAAAAATACTAAACGGGAACACAACCAATGTTTGAAGCCAAACCCCTCAATATTATCACTTATCTCTCCGCTAATGAAATAGAGAAGCATCTCGAAAACGTCGAGTATATTATTATGGCAGCCCCCTCGATGATGGCAGCCCCTGAACTTCCGCTTCATTTTAGTATTTTTTTAAACACCTCCGATACTATTCCTGAAGCAATAAAAACACAACTATTAGCGAAATTCTGTCAAGAGCACGCCATCACTCAGACCTCTCATGTTCTGAGTAACTTAGAGCGTATTGGGTTTGCCATCACCTCTCAAGAGACTCCGATGCCCCGTCATATTCTCGATGATGCCGAGGCAAATACGATTCCGTGGAGATTAATGCATATTATTGATTTTTTAGGGGATTCGTCAGGGTTTAAAGAGGCAAAAGATGGATTGAGCGGGTGGAGTTATAGTTATAATTAAATGTGTATCCTGATGCAAACCATCCATTCTTAAGGTAATTCAATAAAAATATTGAATAAAATTATGAATGATCTTGAGAATAAATGGGGAAATTGTCATGACACTCTCACTTTATCTCATTGTTATAGCCCTTTTAATAGTCACTATCTCGTTTGTATACCTCGTATTTAGAAAAAAATATCCCCGTGAAACGATCTCTGACAAACACCAAGAACCTTCCCCTCTTCACGTTCAAACCGTAATCACACCAGAAGAAATAAAGATTCCCCCTATTGAGTTGCCTTCAAAAACATACAAACCTTTCAGTAATGATCGAGCTGTTGAACTTTTGGGTCTTTCACAAGAAGATGCGGATATGTTTATCGGTGAATTAATTCAACAATTCGATGCTGAACTCTCAAATCTCGAAGAAGCTGTTCGTGCGAAAAATTATGAAAGAATCGAAACTATTTCTCATAGCCTCAAAGGCTCCTCTACCAGTTTAGGTACAGGGGGCGTTTCCGATGTTCTTATCGATTTCAACACCTACGTCAAAACGGGAAATGATAGTCGAATCATTGAAGCGCATTTGGAAAATCTCAAACATTACCTCGTTGATCTTAAAAGGGTGTTTGGTTAATCTCCTAGCCGTCGCAACGCCAACGAGCACATTGCCAGTCCAAAAGTCCCTGTTACCCCTACAAAACTTCCCTTCTCTTTGATACAAGGGAGTTCGCTGCTGCAAATACAGGGAAAATCCCCTTTAAAATTACGTTTTCGCAGCTCATACCGAAGCTTGGAAGCAAAGGGATCCCCCTCCGTTTTTTTCAAGGGGCGTATTTCGACTTTGGTCGGATCAAGCCGTTTTGCTGAACCGACGGCACTGATGAGTTTCGGATAACATTTTTCGATAACAGCGATTTTGGCACGCAGATCATCAATCGCATCAAGAACTAAATCGTACGGCTCAAAATCAAACGCTTCGACCCACTCGGGGGTAATTTTTTCAGAAATGGCAATCACTTCAGGATAATGACTTTTTAATGCCTCAACCTTTAGCTCCCCTTCGTGCATTTCGGAGTGCATCTGACGGTTTTGATTGGAGAGGTCATAACGATCAAAATCGACAATGGTAATATCTCGTACACCCGAACGATAAAGACAGTCAAGACAAAAACTTCCGACCCCTCCGACTCCCAAGAGGAGGATTTTTCCGTTTTGCAGTTTCTCAAACGTCTCTTCACCGAAAACTAATTGTGTGCGGGTATTTCTCATAGCCACTCTTTTAATTTCTTCATTGATTTATAGGCAGTCAAATCTAGTTTGATCGGACTTACGGATACTTTCCCCGCTTCAATCGCCTCAAAATCACAGTACCCCTCACGATTAGCACGCGGTTTATATTCAAGCGGATGCAGTCCCAACCAATAATATTCCAAACCTCGCGGATTGCGGTGTAAATGAGCATCGTTGGCATAGTAGCGATACCCTGCATAGGTCACTTCAAACGTCAATTCTTCTGCATTGTAAGGGATATTAACATTTAAAAATTCTCGCTCACCCAATGGAAAATCCCCCGCAAAGATTTTTTCGACAAGGGTATGAATCGCTTTTTTGGCAAGAGCAAAATCCCCCACAGGCTGGGTAAAATCCATCACTTGGGAAATGGCGATGGAAGGGATACCTTGAAGAACCCCCTCCATCGCCGCCGCTGCCGTCCCTGAATAGGTGATGTCCTCCCCCATATTGGAACCTTTATTGATTCCGCTCACGATCAAATCAGGCTTACGTATCTCAAACAGTGAATTAAGTGCCAAATAGACACAATCACTCGGTGTACCGTCATCGAGTTTGTAAAAATCATCCCCAACACCAATAAAGCTAAGAGGGCGAGTAAGCGTCAGAGAATGTCCGCATGCCGATTTTTCCGTAGAGGGGGCAACCACCGTAATATGTCCAAACTCTTTTAGCGCATCAATCAGGGCAAGTAACCCCTCCGATTCGTATCCATCGTCGTTTGTAATTAGTATTTCTTTCATTTCTTATTTCCTTTTTGGGTTTTATTTATTTTAATTTAGCCTGTTGCCGATTTTATAAACTTTTTGTTTATATTATGTTATAATTTTCGTCTAATTACCTTCGGGAAGACCCGTCGATTCTTTCGGCGGGGTTAAATCCAACAAATCTGCTACACTTTTTTTCAACTCACCAAACTCTTCTTTATGTATCATCCCTATTTTGTTACCCCTTTACCAATTCGAAATCATCTTTGTTTATTTCGGATATCCCATTTTTGTTTTATGCTATAATACTCTCATAAATAGCTTTATGCGCTCCCCTTGTTTTCAAGGGGTAACTTCTAATATCTCTTTTAACTTCCCCTCCAAAATCCCAATTTCATCCGCACTCAACCCATAAAGTGCATCTAATAATTTTATTCTCTATTTAAGCCTATCCAATACTATTTATTAGTATAATTGAGATGCTCAGATACCATTTGGTTTTCAAGAGATGGCTCTTCGTCCTGCCTTATGGGCGAACAACTTCAAAACCACTCACACTTTTCTAAATTTATATCTTTTTTTGATAGATAGTTTTGGTATCTTGTTTCATAAATATTTCTATTATAGTGTTTATCTATGTAAAATGATGTCACTAAGTGACTTGAACTTTTACCTAATTTTTGGATAATCACAATAAAATTTTCATCATACGCCCATAAATATAACCTAACAACTTTTTGTCTATTCTCATAATGGTAAAACAGTTTTATTTTATGATGATTATGATTTAAAATCATCTTTTTTATCCATCTTATGCGTGAAGCTCTATTTTTATCTAGCTCTCGTTTTTGACTTTTCGCATCATCTTTGGTAACGATATGCCAAAATATTTTCTCTTTTTCGTTACGCTTATCTTTAGAGGTAGGGTCAATATAAATAGCATTTGCCAAATAACATGAGTTGTGAATAAAATCTCTTTTAAAAACATCATATAAAAAATCTATAATCTTATCTTCATCACAACAATTTGTAAAATCAATTATCTCTTTAAACATCAAAATAACCTTGGAACAAATCTAAAAATCCGATATTTTTCTTCCCATGGTGGAGTTGCATTATCCAAAGAGATACCTCCTAACTCCTCAATAGTAGCGATGATGAAGTTTTTTATCTCACTATTCTTATCAATATCTTTTCTATTTTTGTATCCTATCGCTCCTATCATCACATCAGTTAATTGCATGATTTGAGACTCATGGGAGTGTATAATCGTAAAATCAACATCAATATTCCCATAAAATTTATTGTGAATTATCTTTTTGAGTTGTGATACTCTTTGTCCACCTTTGGTATCTTTATAGTCCATAAAAATATTATAGGTATCATTTGGTCTAAGAAATGGCACTAGTGCATAATAGTACATCTTATAATAAAATATATCTGCTTCACCCTCATTATATTGATTGTGATTGAGTCTTGATTTATTCAAAACCACTTGGGTATTAAACTTCAAATGAACACTTGAGAAAAAAAACTCTAAAAGCTCTTTATAAAATGCTTTTTTATTATTATTGAGTTTCGTCCATTTAAGCTCACCAATTGCATTATGCTTATGTTTTAAATGTTTGATATACCTATTGACAAACTCTACACTTTCAGAGGGACAACCTATCCCACCGATTACCATCAAATCGGATTTATCATTATGAAGATGATTTGACTCATCACAAAATATCTTATATTTCATCTCTTCCCCTCCAAAATTCCAATCTCATCCGCACTCAACCCATAAAGAGCATACACCATCGTATCAATCTCTTTCTCACACTCAACCACTCTAGCCTCTAGCTTTTCTGTCGCCTCTTTTATCTCGATTTTATCAATCGCAGTTAGGCTATCGAAGTGTTTTTTGTACTTTTTGAGTGTTTCTTTGGCACTTAAAATCTCATCGACTAAAACAATAAAATCATCTTGTGTTAATGTATTTTTAGAAAAATGGGTGTATAATTTTTGTATCAGACTTGCATGACGCCAGAAAGTCGCCCTCGCTGGACTCAGGATGGAGAAATGGGCGCATACTCCCTTGCAAGTTTGATGTAAAAGCTCCGATTTTTTCTTAAATCTCTCAAACTCTTTTTCTCTTAAGCAATAAATAGAAATTAAAAATCCGTTATCGTCCACAATATGGGATATTTTTTTATCCGTATCATCGGTAAAAATATGGCAATATCGATTTGATTTTAAATCTTTGTATACTTCTTCAATGTGCATAAAAATATAGGGTAAAAGAATAAAATATTCTTTCTCAAATTCGCTATGTCCACGTAAATCGTCTATCAATCCTCTGTTTTTCGCAAACAAAAATTCCGTTATAAAAATCTCTTTACCCTTATGATTGGCAATAGCTATTTTTGTCTCTTTGTCGTAGAGCAGTTTTTTTTCTAGCCGTAGGAGTGTGAGGATGTTGGCTTGATATACACGCAAGCATGCACGTGTCGGTAATGTTTGGAATCTATCCGTTTTTACGAAATCCGTACTGCTTAATCGTTTGCTCATTTTAATTCAGCCTATCGCTATTCATTTTTACTTTATTCTTCCACTCATTAGTGCGTAAGTTTTTTTGCCTCGCTCCCACTCTCCTGAGACTGAAAAAGAGATAGGTTCTTTCACAGTCTCTCCTGAGTGGGAGTGTATAGCACCAGTCTGCATTCCCACTTGGAAAGTGGGAACGAGAGAAAGAATCATCCGATTGTTTGAACGGGAGCCAATATCCGCTCAGTCGGTAATAGTTGAGATTGAGCAGATGATGTTTTGCCTGACTTTCATCACGGAACAACATACCGCGAGATTTTAGCAGTTCGATTTGTTCATCTATGGATTTAAAAAATCTGTTATAAGATTGGGGAAATTGAGAAGTCATTTATAGTCCTCCCCCTGTGAGCATTGTAAAGAGGCTTGGGAGGCTCTATCAATGTAATGATAGTCTCTATAAACTAAATGTATACTAAATTTTAGTGTTTTGTTTATATGACTGCTCATTTAGTTCCCCCTCCAATCGTTTAGTCATTTTGATTTAGCCATTTCTTACATTATAAGTTCCTTTCCACTTTTTGCCCGTACCATCTATGGCAATGCATCTTTTTAATTCAGAAATTTCGCTATCTTTACCAAAATAGATGCTGTAGTCTTTTTTTGCTTTAGGCGATATTTTTTCTGCTCCATATTGAGAAACTACTCTGTATCTTGAATCCATTTCAAATATAACATTATGTTTGACAGTATCCATTGATACACCGTAAATTTCATTAATATACGCATCTATATTACCAATATTTATCACGGTTACTATATACGCTTCACCACTTCCACCATACTCACCATCAAAATAAACTCCACGATTTATCATATTTTGCTCAAAATCAGGGTGCTTTCTCCAACTAATTTTTAATTGTACTTTTTTGTCTTTTATAGAAAAGCGATATTGAAGTACTGTTATACAAAAAGCCAATGTAGCTACTACTGCTCCATATATTGCTATATTGTCTGTTGTTAAATATTCCATTTTCTTAATTTAACCTATCTTTATTTTTTATCGATGTAGTTAGATACAATTTCATTAGCATATTCATTAACACCTATGGTCATGAGCTGAATAATACCCCATTGATCAATAGCATTATTGAACCAATGAAGAGTTTGTATCAGATTTTTATCCTCATGTTTAAAATAATGCTTATAGCCATCAAGCTTTTGTATATCACTAAGTTCAATTGTGTCAACCACTAAAATACTAGTATCAATTACTTCTTGAGTGTATTCCCATAAATATTGCCTAGGCTGCTCATAAAGTTTTCTAGTTTTTAAATGTACTTCCAAGTTACGTAAAAGCTTTAGTAATATTAATAGTGGATTTTTTGTAGAAAAAATATTTACATTGAGTTTTGATTCTCTTTTTAAAGCCTCTTCCATAGATACAAATTCGTATAAAGATGCTCTAAAATAACCTTCAGCTTTTTTAATATCATCCTTGTGAGAGCCTATGTACTGTGCAAAATGCAAAGACATATTGGCTCTTTCTAGTGTTTCAGGAAATGCACTTAACAGACTATCGTAATTTTTATCCAATCGGACAAAAATAGATCCATGTGCTATTGGCTTTAGCTTAGAAATATCAAATTGCTTATTATCCATCATTAACTCTTGAGTATGCTTTTACAGTTCTTCAGGAAAACGATCATCATCCGAAACATCCTCGACAGTTGGCTTAATACCTACGTTACGCATTGATATTGTTTCGTTGTATTCTTTTGCTTCGACAATTTTAGTAAATTCAATCGTTTCACCTAATCTTTTAACTTCCTGCTCAACAAGGTCTAATGACACGTTAAAAAATTCTTTTCTTCCATTCACCATATTCACGCGATTATTATTAAAGGTCTTGTGGAGGCTTCTTTCAAGTTTTGGCGCATCTTTGGAATAGATCATTGCATGAACATCAAAAAGAAATGGTACAGAGGCATCTCCAAGTTCCCGAACACGATCAAGCGGTTCAAGCCGACGCGTCATACCGATTTTATAAACATTCTCACCAAACGAACCAATATTAGAAATAACATAAACGTGTCCTGATCGGGTTTGCTGTGCCATCGAAAGTGCACGTTCTTTTTTCGCTTCCGCCTCAGCAAGTTTTCGATTAAGTTCTTCAATTTGAGCATTTAACACGCCCATCTCTTCTTCTTTTGCTTTGGAAAGTTGTTCATGTGCTTTTTGGAGAGCTTTTTGATATTGTATTTCCTCTTTTTCAGCATCGGCTTGAGCTTTTTCGATTTCTTTGAGTGCTTTTTCTTCTTCACGCATCTGTTCGCGAATGGCACGTTGCTCTTCTTTTTCTTCATACGTTTTTTCATGATATTCATGCGTCAACTTAAGCTCTTCAAGTTTTAAATTCAAATATTTTTCAGGAATAAAAACTTTACTTGTTACATTGAGCTTATTAATCACTTCAAAGGACTTGATAATACGTTCTCTCATGGTATTATAGTTATTCCATTTCACCTTTGCGATAATCGCATCACATTCACCATTAAAAGCTCTAAGGGTTAGTTTGATAGCTTTGTCAGTTAATTTTGCACCCTCTTTTAAGCTACCACCTACCGTCCAACTTTCACTGCAATAAACAGCAGTTTTTTCTAAAATCATATTTTTTTGTTTTTCTCGAATTGAGTCGATTTCTTTTTTGTATTGTTCCGAAGTTTCAAAACTGTATATTGGTTTATACAGCCCATATATGGTTAATTCATACTCTTCTTCAACGAGGTGTAGCTCTTTATTGAGTTCATTAAAAGTTTGTAATTTATTTTTATAATCGCTGCGTAGATTTTGAAGTTCTTGTTCTGATTGGAATTTTTCATTTTGAAGGTTTTTTATTGCATCTTCGAGATTGATGATTCCTGAGTATTTTTCTAAATCTCGTTTATGCAACTCTTCTTTATCACTGATAATTGTAGAGTATTTTTCAATATCTTTTTTATTTTGTAGATACAAGTAGCCTATAGCAACAAAGAGAATGATAATAATGATAGATGAAATCATAATGTGAACCTTATATTATTGGGGTTTGTGGTTTTGAGGGTATAACCCAAACACGCTTCAAACACATCTTTGCAAAATCCGTCTTGATAAACTTCCTCTTTGAACCCACGAATTGCGTGAACTTTTGAAAGATAGTTTTGGAAATCATTCCAACGGGAGGCAACGAGACTTTCATCTTCTTTGATAAAACTTAAAACGTATTTTTGAAAAATTGGCAAGAAATATCCTTTTGATAGTTTAAATTATACCACACCAAAAAACTTTACAAAATCACTTCCTTTTAGATTTCATAGGGACAAAAATAAAACAATTCACCTCATCGCGTCGCTCGTATGCCAAGAGATAATCGTGTTCCCGTAAAATCGCATCGACGATGTAAAGACCCAGTCCGAAACTGTCTTTTGTTGGCTGATCTTTTGTGAAAGGTTCGATGTAATAGTAGAGTGGTTTTTTGAGTGGTTCCCCTATATTGCTAAAAATAATTTCATTTTTTTCCATCGTAATGGACATCTTTTTTTCAGGAGAATATTTGATAGCATTATCAATCATATTTTTAACCGCTGTCACAAAAAGTCTATAATCTGCTTCGATTTTTACCGATGCATCAATATGACTCTCTACCCAATCGTATTCAACCATAGCACTGTCAATTGCTCCGTCAATAATATCAACAAGGCGGTACTCTTTTTTCTCTAAATACTGATTGCCAGAACTGATCTCCTCGATCAGGGCGAACTCTCCGATGAGATTTTCTAAGCGGACAAAAATTCCTTCAAATCGTCTTCGTTGCTTCTCATCGTCAATCATTGTTGTAACAATCCGCCCTTTAACAATGGGGGTTTTAAGCTCATGCATAATGTTCCGTAAAAAAAGGGTTCGCGATTCGATCAATGAGCGAATTTTATTTTGTGCCGTCTCCATTTCATTAGCGATCAGAGCAATTTCATCCGTTCCCTTGATACAAAAACTTACACTCATATCCCCCTCACCGAAACGGGCAATTTGACGACGAAGACGACGCAATGGTGCTAGCTTGTAAACAATCAATCCAAAAGAGAGGACTAAAATAATCAATACGGTTGCGTAGGAGTAGATCAATGTCCCGGGAATATAGGGTCGTATCTTCCGATCCACCAAGAGGAGTGAATTGTGATCGGATTCAATCCAAAAATAAATGTTATCCTTGTATTCAAGCATTCTTGCATCAATTTGACTGTCAACAAAATTCTGATAGGGTGCTTCAAAAGAGATATACTCCGCCATTTTTACCGCAGGCGAACCCTCTTCTTTTAATAACGTCGCATGCTGAGTAATCGACTGAAATTGGGATTCATCATTAATAACATAAAGATCGTAAACGGCTAAATTGGCTTCCAAAATAGTGAGTGAAATTTGTTTGAGTAAGAAAGTGTGATAAATTTGGGAAATAAGGGAATATTTATTAAAAAGGTTATCCGTATGCTTGGCACTATTGCTCTGATAAAGTTTAAAAAACGTATAACTCACACTCGAAACGGTAACGATAAAAGCAAAAAGTACCGTTAAAAAAACACCGTTTCGTTTTATCATTATTTTAAAAGTTTATATCCAATACCACGGATTGATTCAATTAATGTTTTATCCCCCAGCTTGTTACGAATCCGTCCCATCATGACATCAATACTCTTGTTGGAAGAATCTTCGTTAATGGCCGCAACATTATGGATCAAATCCTCGCGCGATACGACCAACCCTTGCTTTTTGATCATGTGTGCCAAAATACCGTATTCGGCATTGGTAAATTCCAGTGCTCTCCCCTTGTAGCTAATCTGCATTGCTGACTCGTTGAGCTTAAAATCGCTCATCGACTCTGCCGCCGCTTGTGATACCGCATCATAACGACGCAATACGGAATGGATACGGGCTTCAAGTTCTCTCGGATCGTAGGGTTTAGGGAGATAATCATCGGCACCCAATTCAAGCGCTTTCACCTTGTCGGTCACATCCGAACGGGCAGAAGAGATAATAATAGGGATATTTTGACGTGCACGAATTGCGGCACACACCTCTAGCCCATCCATCCCCGGTAAAGTCAAATCCAAAATGACCGCATCAAATTTTTCCAATTTCAAAATACTCAACGCCTTGAACGGATCATCTTCTGTCGTCACTTGAAAATCAAACTGCTCTAAAAATTCGGTCAGTATCTCGGCGAGCTCAAGATCATCTTCTATCATTAATATTTTATTCATAGCGGTATTGTAACCGACAGAGGGTAAACACTTAACTAACTTATCCACACCGTTAAATGATACGCCACGTACGCAAGAGAGTACGCCACAATCGTTGTCAACACAAACAAATAGCCGAAATACTTAATCCCCCCTGCTTCACGGGTAAAAACAACCGATGCTGCCAAACACGGCAAGTACGTCATAATGACGACGATAAATGCAACCGCTGAGGGGAGAGGGATTTGGTCATGAATGACATGTGCCAATGAGCTATCCTGTGCATTTGCATCACTACCGAGGGAATAGAGAACTCCTAATGTCGAAACAACGACCTCTTTGGCTGCCAGTCCTGCCTGCAAGGCTACTGCCATTTTCCAATCAAATCCAAGGGGTTGAAAAATAGGTTCGATAGTATGACCGATCATCCCGATGAAGCTTTGGGAGAGCTGTTCTTCGGCGAGTTTATTTTCCAAACTTTTTACTTCTTTGGGTGATGTTGCCGCCTCTATTTTTGCGGTATAACTTTGCGTGAGATGGGCATCTTTGGGATAGGTACTCAAAAACCAGACCAACAGTGATGCAGCTGCGATAAATGTCCCCGCTTTTTGAAGGTACAGTATTGTTTTGGTCACCACGGTATGCCAAACCAGCTTCAGTGAGGGGAGACGGTATTTGGGCATCTCCATAACAAATGGCTCATCCAAACCTTTGAACGCCGTCATTTTCAACACTTTTGCCGCTACCAAACCAATCATCGCCCCCAAAATATAGATGCCAAAAAGGGCATTCCCTGCCATCTCCGAACCGAAAAATGCCCCCGTAAAGAGGACATAAACAGGCAAACGTGCCCCACAGCTCATAAACCCGATAATAAAAAGGGTCAATAAGCGGTCACGATCATTTTTAAGAATACGCGCTGACATATAGGCAGGGATAGAACACCCAAACCCCGTAACAAGGGGGATAAACGATTGCCCGTGAAGCCCGAATTTGTGAAAGAAACCGTCCAATAAAAAGGCGACGCGGGACATATACCCCGTCGATTCAAGCAGTGCTATCCCCACAAATAAAATGACAATATTGGGGACGAAGAGGACAACGGCTCCCACCCCTGCAATCACCCCATCCACCACCAAGGAACGTATCTCATCATTGCCTATCGTAGAGCCTATCACCCCCCCAAACCAGCCGAAAAAAGCGTTAATCCACTCCATAGGGATAGAGCCAATCTCAAAGGTAAGCTGAAAGAGTGACCACATAAAAAAGAGAAAAATGGGGATTCCAAAAACAGGGTGGATAAGGACAGCATCAATCTTCTCGGTCGTTGTTTTTTGCTCAGCTCCTTTGGATCTTACTTTGACCGCTTCGGTAATAACCCCTCGATTGAACGAAAAATACTCTTCGGCAAAAATCTCTTTGACATCTTCGCTGTCATGATGCAAGGCGATATGGTGATCCGCTTCGATAAGCATCGGCTGAAGCTCTGTCCAGATGGGGTTGTTATGAAGAATCTGATAGGTCTTTTTCTCTTGTTGAAGCAAATTAATCGCAATATTACGATTAGAGATAGTTGCTTTAAAACGGTGCCGATTGAGATAATCGGCTATGATCCCGATCTCCTCTTCGACCGCTTCGCTAAAAATAAGTTTCTGCTCCTGATAGGGTGCTTCATGGACACGAATCACCGCACCCATTAGCTCATCCAAACCTGTTTTCGCCGCCGCAGAGACACGTACGCACGGTATACCCAAAAGTTGTGACAAATAAGGGGCATTGATCTCTATCCCCTCTTTGTCTGCCTCATCAGACATATTGAGTGCCACGACGAGCTTTTTACTCATTGTCATCAATTCTGCTGTGAGTTGAAGATTTTTTATCATATTGGTAGAGTCGAGGACGTTGATAATCAGATCATATTTTTCGTTCGTTAAAAACTCGTGAGTTACCCTCTCTTCGATCGAGTAATCGGTAAAAGCGTAGGTTCCTGGTAAATCAACAACGGTAAAATGGTATCCGCCATATTCGAACAGCACTTCACTCTTTTCGACCGTCACCCCTGTGAAATTTCCAACATGAAGGCGCGCATTACTGACGGAGTTGATGAGCATACTTTTACCGACGTTGGGTTGTCCTACAAGGGCGATTTTTAGATTCTTTCCATCGATTTGACACACCGCGATATTATCGGACATCAGTCACCTCGATTAGCTCAGCTTCCTCTTTTCGCAATGCCAAACTTACATTTCCCACTTTAATCTCAAAAGTGCTTTTCCCCGGTGCGCATTCGAGCATTTTTACCTCAGAACCTTTAAGCAATCCAAACGCAATAAGACGCTGTTTGAGAGGTCCTGTTGCATTATTTTTGACGACCGTACAGCTTCCGCCCTTGCTACATGCACTTAAAAGTGACATTGAATTTTTATTCATTCTTCATTCCATAATTGACAAAATATCTTTAGGGGAAAATTATACCTTATTTAATTGACAACCATTCTCAAATACTGATCCAACTTCTCAAGATTTTCTCATCTCATTTCCCTATAATGGTCACATACAATTAGAAAAGGGGTCGTATGCGATCATTTTCATTACTACCTGCACTTTTGCTCACCCCACTCCTCTCATACGGCATGAGTTTTAACACGCTGTGCGATCATGCCTATCAGGGATCAGGAGAGATGATTCAAATCAATGGAGCCATTACCTCCAACGGCTACGAAAAAAGTTCTGTACTCGCCAATGAACCGCTTTTACTAGAAGGAGGTGCCAGTGGCATCCAAGGAAAAGATTCTACCCCAAGCGGGATACGGTATACAGCGATGGTCAATTACCACCTCAAAAAGCCCGCTTTGCAAGAGGCACACGCCCACCAATACGATGAAATAGCTAAAGCACTCCATCAAGAAGCCCAGATCCAACAGCACCTTATCCAAGTAACCCTCAAACACCATTGGTTCATAGCCCTCATCGAACACGATAAAATCACCATTTTACGGGGAAAAGTAACCTCAGCAAAAGAGGCAACGGCTATCGCCCAAAAGAAATTCAATGCAGGACGGATCTCTCAAATGGAGCTTTTACGACTTCAAGGGGATGAACGGTATGCCGTACAAGAACTCGCCCTTGGGGAGATGGAATACGAACACGCACAACATGGACTCAAAGAGATGGCAATGATCGATGAGGAGATTATAGTCGATGATCTGCCGTTTGCTTTTATTGCCGATGATAATAAGACGCAGGAACGTATTAACAATGCAGGGGTACTTCAAACCCTCAATGCTCAGATTGCTACTCTGAACGCACAGATGAAGAGTGTTCCCTATGAGGGGAATGAATTTGTTTCAATGGGAGCGGGTGCCACCTACGAACCGACCCAAAACAGCATCGATTTTCGTCTCAGCATGCCATTGGCATGGGGGGATAAAAATGAGAAAAAGATTGCTGCCCTCATGGCGCAACGAAGTGCCCTCCTCCATCGCCGCGAAGTGACCCATCAAAAATTAACGATGATCATTCACACCCTTTTGGAACACCTAGAGATGAAAGAGAAACGATTCAACGATTCCATACTCACCCAAAAGATCCAAAAAAATCTTATGGAAATGGCGCGCAAAGGATACGAAGCGGGAGTCGTCAGCCAGTTTGAATATTTGGCGACCAAAAACAGTTATTACGATGCACGTCTTCATACGGGTGAACTCAAACGTGATTACATTGATGAGATGAACGGACTGGAAGAAAAATTAGGGAGAATTTGGGAATGAAAACACTTTTACTATTATGGGCAATCGCCTCAGTCGCTATGGCACAAATCACGATGAGTGATGCGCAAATTAAAAAAGTTGGAATCAAAGTTGAAGCAGTTCATCGTATCAAGAGTGAGGCGATGGGCCCGTTTATCGGATTATTCGAATACAGCGATAAGGGGGCTAAGAATTATACCCTCAGTTCTGAAGCTACTGTTGTGGAGTTAATAAAACAAACAGGCGACCCTGTAAAAAAAGGGGAAGTAATTTGTAAGATCGCCTCCTCCGAACTTCTCGCAAGCCGATACGAATTGATTGATATGCGTAACCGTCTTACATTAGCACAGCAGTATGCCCGTAAAGATGCTCTATTGTATAAAGATGGAATAATTTCACAACGCGAATCACAGAAAAGTGCCCTCGAAGTAATGACCCTTCGAACCAAAATAGGTGAGTTACAGAACCGTTTTATCTTTGCAGGAGCGGATACGGCTCCTAAAGATGGGATGATATTTACGATTCGCGCACAACAAAATGGAATTCTTGCCCACGCTCCGATCAAAACAGGGGAAAAGATTGACCCCTTTGTCCCCTACTTGAAGATAGCTAATGCCAGTGCGTTTAGTGCCTACATCAAAATCCCTCCAAAAATAATCGGATCCATTAAGAAAGGGTCAGACGTCATGGACAAATTGGGAGTGAAGATCGGGACAGTGAGTGCTATCTCTTCCTCTGTGGATATGATGAATAATTCCGCTACCGCAATCGCTACCATTACCAAAACCAATGAGCAATACCGAGCAGGTACCTCTAGTGAATTTCTGATTGCATCGGCTAAAACAGAAGAATGGATGCTCCTCCCTCGGGTTTCGGTGACAAAATATAAGGGGAAAGATATCTGTTTTGTGAGAACTGCAACGGGATTTATCCCCCAAACGGTGAACATTCAAAAGATCTATAAAGAACATATTGCGGTACAACCGCAAGGGTTTACGTCGCGTGAGCAAGTAGTAACCGAGGGGATTATTAATCTCAAAGGTATTCTCAGCGGTATGGGATTTGAGTAATGCTTAATTCTATTATTGAATTTTCGCTCAAACAGCGGCTAGTCGTTATCCTCCTCTCCTTGGCCTTATTTGCGTATGGGGTCTATTCCTTCTTTAGCATCCCAATCGATGCCTTCCCCGATATTTCATCGACACAAGTCAAAATTATTATGAAAGCTCCGGGAATGACTCCTGAAGAGGTAGAAAATCGCGTTGTCAAACCTCTTGAAGCAGAACTTTTGGGGCTTGAAAATGAAAAACTCCTCAAAAGTACCTCAAAATACGGTATTGCCGATGTGACAATCGACTTTTTTGACGGCTATGATATTTATCGTGCCCGTGCACAAGTCTCTGAAAAACTCGGAGCCATTCTTCCAAGCCTCCCTAAAGGCGTCAGCGGAGGTATGGCACCTATTACGACTCCTTTAGGTGAAGCGTTTATGTTTACCATCGAGGGGAATGTCAGCCAAAAAGAGAAGCGTGAATTACTCGATTTCCTCATTCGACCTGCCCTGCGAGGAGCCAAAGGGGTTGCAGATGTCAATGCTTTAGGGGGAGAAGCGCGAGCGATTGTGATACAACCTGATTTTATGGCAATGCGCCATTTGGGAATCCCCCTAAGTATCCTCCAAGAGACATTGGAAAAAAACCTAAAAAATGACGGTGCAGGGAGAATTGATGCACATGAAGAGAGCTTTTTAGTCAAAGTAGAAAGCGGTGTCACTGACCCCGATGAAATTGCCAATATTACGATCCACTCCCCTAACGGCCCCATCCGAATCGGTGATTTTTGTGACGTGCGTGATGATGCCCGTACCCGTATGGGATTTGTCACAAAAGATGGTGTAGGTGAAGCGACCGAAGGGCTTATTCTAACCCTAAAAGGGTCTAATGCCAAAGAGACGATTATCCAAATCAAAGATCGGCTCAAAAAACTGGAGCCTCAACTTCCCGATGGAGTCTCCATTGTCCCTTTTTACGATCGAAGTAATTTGATCGAAAAGGCTGTCGGAACGGTATCCAAAGCCCTAATGGAAGCAATTGGTTTGGTTCTTGTTCTATTGATGCTCTTCTTGGGAGATATTCGAGCGGCAATTGCGGTGAGTGTCATCTTGCCGTTCTCTCTGGCTATCGCATTTTTAATGATGAAATATTTCGGGCTGAGCGCAAATCTTATGAGTTTGGGGGGTCTTGCCATTGCAATCGGAATGTTGGTCGATTCGGCAGTAGTCGTCGTCGAGAATGTATTCGCGCAACTGAGTAAAAACGATCAATCCCTTCCAAAACTTCATCAAGTGTATCGCGCGACCAAGGAGGTCAGCACAGCTGTCTTTAGCGGTATTTTGATCATTGCGGTGGTCTTTTTGCCGTTGTTGACCTTGGAAGGGTTGGAAGGGAAACTATTTGCCCCTGTGGCAATGACTATCGTCTTTGCCCTCTTTGGTTCATTGATCCTTTCATTGACACTTATCCCCGTCGTCTCATCCTTGATTCTAAAAAGTACACCGCATGAAGAGACCCACTTGGGTGCTTTTTTTGCTCGTATGTATGCACCAATGCTTCTGTTTGCTCTAACGCGTACAAAAACTCTTTTTGTCGGAGCAATCCTCTTTTTAGTGATTAGCCTCTCCCTTTTTGGCTTGGTGGGTAAAAGCTTTATGCCTACTTTGGATGAAGGGGATATTATATTAGGGGTGGAATCCCCCCCCTCTATTTCATTGGAGGAGTCCAAGGAACTGAATCTCGCCATACAACGCTCTATTTTGGCGCATGTACCCGAAGTAAAAACGATTATTGCCCGTACCGGTTCCGATGAACTGGGACTCGATCCAATGGGTCTAAACCAAACCGACACGTTTATTACCCTTAAGCCAATGCAAGAGTGGAAAGCAAAAAACAAAGAGGAGATCAAGGGGGAAATTCACGATGCCCTCAAAGATTTTTCAGGAATCAGCTTCGGATTTACCCAGCCCATCGAGATGCGCGTATCGGAGATGCTGACAGGTTCACGCGGTGATTTGGCCGTCAAAATTTACGGAAGTGATATTGAAACATTGAATCGTTTGAGCGAGGAGATCGCCACTACGCTGGAGAAGATCAAAGGTTCCTCCGAGGTTTTCACCACCTTGAATGAGGGGATCAATTATCTGAAAGTGACCCCCAATCGGATTGAATCCGCCAAAACGGGAGTCGATACGGCAGAGTTGGGACTTTTCCTAAAAACAGCACTTGAGGGGGTCACCATCAGTGAACTTCCGATAAAAAATTCACGCATACCGGTCATTATGAGAATGGACAGTGAAGTGTCTCAAGATATGGAGTTGTTTAAGTCACTTGAACTGCCGTTGAGCAACGGACTCTCCGTTCCGATTGCGAGTATTGCCGATATCAACTCCGTCGAGGGTGTCTTGAAAGTAGATCGTGAAAATGCCGAGAGGTTAAGTACCGTTCGTGCCAATGTCGAAAGGCGCGATTTGGTCGGATTTGTCGAAGAGGCGAAACAAAAAATTACCCAAAATGTTCCCCTCCCCAAAGGGTACCATCTTGTATTCGGTGGACAATTTGAGAATCAACAGCGTGCGGCAGCGAAGCTTATGACCGTTATCCCTGTCAGCATTGGGGTGATTTTTCTCATCTTATTTTTCACATTCCGATCGGTCAGTTCAACCTTACTGATTTTACTCAATATCCCTTTTGCTGTAACAGGGGGGATTATTTCACTCTATATCAGCGGAGAGTATCTCTCTGTCCCCGCATCAGTCGGGTTTATAGCCCTATTCGGGATTGCCGTCCTTAATGGTGTCGTGATGGTGAGTTATTTCAATATGCTTCTCAAAAACGGCTATTCGATCGACGATGCAGTGCGTGAAGGGGCATCCAGACGGCTTCGTCCCGTACTCATGACGGCGTTTATCGCAGCACTGGGTCTCCTCCCCCTATTATTTGCCACAGGAGTCGGGAGTGAAGTACAAAAACCGCTGGCTATCGTTGTTTTGGGGGGACTTGTCACATCGACGATTTTGACCCTGATGATTTTACCGCCGGCATTTAAAATGATTTATAATAGGGGCAAACGATGAAGCTAAAACAACTGAATATCTATTTTGAAATGGGGATTAAAGATACGTTGGTCGATCTTTTATTGGCCCAAGAACATGATGATTTTTATTTTTTCCACTGTAATCGCTATGGAGCAGGAGCGTTTTTAATCAGTGTCGAAGAACAAGTGAGTGCCAGACGTGCATTTGGTCTATTTCAACTTTTTCTAACGGAAGATGAAATACTCTCACTTTCTACACAAATCAAAGAAAAGCTAAAAGATAAAACGATTCGACTCTTCACATCTGACGTTACTGAGCTTTAGATGCGCATCCTAATCGCCGATGACGAAATCGAACTCCTAGAACTTCTCAAACTCTCCCTAGAGGAGAATGGATGGATTATCGATACCGCTTCGGATGTTAACGACGTGAAGTACCATCTGAATGCTTTTCATTACCAAGTGATCCTTTTGGATAGGACGTTTCACGGTATCGACCGCGCGCAAGAGATCATCCAATATGCCAAAACCAAGAATTCGCAACAAGCTATTTTGGTTTTAAGCGCCCTATCCAGTATTGATGATAAAGTCGATGGGTTTGAGATGGGGGCAGATGATTATCTCGAAAAACCATTTGACATCAAAGAACTACGTGCCCGCATCATTGCCCTTAGCCGTCGATATACCCCTACACTACTCACCCTAGAGAGCTATGAAATCGATCCGCAAAGCCAAAGCATCCGTAAAGAGGGATCCCAAATTTCCCTCAGTAAAAATGAGAATGCCCTCTTTTTTTATCTTTTATCCCGTAACAGCGTCGCGTCTCGCGATGAGATTATGGACGCCCTTTATGACAATCCCCAGAATATTACCCCCAACACCATCGATGAACTCGTCGCACGGCTTCGACGCAAACTCACCCCTACTATTATCAAAACGATTAAAACACGGGGGTATGTGATTGAATACTAAACCCCTTAAAATCAAAATCGCACTCATCTTTTCCGTTCTCATCGCCATCGCCTTTAGTCTCAACTGGATGGTGGCAACCCAAACGATGCACGAAGAGAAGATGGAGGATTTGGAAAAAGCATTAAATCACCTTCTCTCTGAGAGCAATGAGGAATACATCAATCAACCGCTGACCCTTAAAAGTGATCTTTCGTTCCTCTACACCATCCCCCATAATCAAATGCTCGTGCGAAATTCAGAAGTTACTATGTTGCGTTTTTTGGTTACCAAGATCCCTTACATTCGACAAGAAAATGAGATTTCAACTTCCTTTAAACTTCCCAACGGGCTCTATCTTAACGCTATAAGTGATGACACAAAACTTCAACTCTCCGTTAATAAGTACGCCCAAAAGCTTCTTTTACGCTACTTATTTTCTCTCCTTATTTTGTTAATCATCACGATTGTGTTACTCGATTACTACATGAAGCCCTTAGCCGTTCTTGCCCAAAAAACACGCGATTGGAAAAGTGGTGATCCCTTTGACTTTTCCCTTCAACGTTCAGGGCGTGAAATTGAAGAGGTTTCCAACGCCTTTAGTGCTCTTATTCACAGAATAGAAGGGTTTCGAACCAAAGAATCAGAGCTGTTTAAAGAGGCAGCCCATGAACTCAAAACCCCTCTTGCCCTTATGCGCTCACGGCTTGACGTGTATGAAAATTCTCAACACTATGAAAAAGCCAAATTTATCGCTGATTTGGGACACGATATAAAGCGGCTGACCGACGAGCTACAAAATGTCCTTTTTTTAGAAAGCTCCGATTTTGAAGACCCAACCCTTGTGAATCTTACCCTCATACTCCAACCAATCCTCCAAAAAGTGGCCATTCTAGCCCAACGAAAACAGTTGAGTATTTCCCTCTCACCACACACCTTTACCCTCAATACCCCTGAAAAATTACTCATAAAAGCGTTAACCGCCCTCATCGAAAATGCCATGACCTACGCACCTGAGAACAGCATCATTACTATACACATCGACCCACTACACAAAACTCTCTCCGTAACAAATAGTTCGGGAGGGGAAAAATACCTCTTTAGCTCCAAAATCGGACACAAGATGCTCCGCCGACTCAGTGATGAGCTAGGATTTGCCTATGAAATAAAAACTGATGAAGTACACTACACCATTACACTGACATTTTTACAAGAGAGCGAGAGTTTGCTATAATAGCAGAGTTTAAACCCCTCAATTAGGAAATTTATGCCGTTTTTATGGAATTCAACCAATCACTTCAACCTCGCCAATCTCGTCACTATGGCGAACATCACGTGCGGATTGCTCGCCACTTATTTCATCACTCAAAATCATTTTGACTACGCCATTATCCTCGCATGGATGGGGGGAGCCTTCGACATTATGGACGGTAAAATCGCCCGCAAATACCATCTCTCCAACGAATTTGGCGTTCAGCTCGATTCCTTCGCTGATTTTCTCTCATTCGTTCTCGTACCGACATTTTTGATTTTCCAAGCGGTTTATTCGTCGTTGGAGGGGATAGCACTTATCGCCGTAGCCATTGGATCTATCTATTACGTCATCAGCGGACTACGCCGCCTTATTCAGTTTAATATTAATGCCCATGTGGGAGAAGTGACTAAATATTTTACGGGAGTGCCTACACCGTTGGGGGCAATTTTGTTGTGGCTCACTTACCTAGCCGCCCCATTTATTACATGGATAGGGGTTTTGGCATGTATGATTGTGATCGGAGCGTTGCTTAATTCTAATGTTAAGATTCGGCATCCGTAAACTCTTCATAGCTATTGAATATTCCTTAATTCACCTCTTATCCATACGCATTTTGACGATGCCGAAGATCAACCACAACGACAATAACTTTCCCATCATCAATAAGATAAAATAAACGGTAATCCCCGAGACGGTATCGATAATATCCTTCAAACTCCCCTTTGAGCTTTTTTATATTCGTTCCAAAATAGGGGTTCAGACGTAATTGAGGGTAGACTATATTTGTAATTTTGGTATAAAGTTTTTTTTCAATACCTACTTTTATTTTTTCAAATGTTTTACCCTCAGCAATCAAAAACTCAGACAATCGTATAGTCTCCATTTTTCGCCTCTTCAAACCCACGTTTAAGATTTTGAACCAACTCTTTATCCGCCATTATCTCAGCCATTTCTGTATTATCTATATATTGAGACGATGAGAGATATTGCAATGTCGCAAATTCTATAAAATTTGAAATATTTCTACGCTCACCAGAAGCTGCAAGCGAAATCATTTGATAAACTGAATCATCTACTCTCATTGTGAGCGTTTTCATAAGATCTCCTTTTTATTCATAATACAATAATTGTATTCAATTTTATTCACAATGTCAATCATTCTCAATCTTTACAATAAAATGATAATATTACTTTACATTTATTAAGTTTTACACTAAAATGATAACTTATATTATCAAATATGGTATGGTATGAAAAAAATAGATGTCAAAATCGACGAAAAAAAAGTTGGTGAACTTTTTTATGAGCAAAATAAACATAATTATGGATTTAACTATACGGCAAACTATAAACCGATTTCACTTATTATGCCCTACCGCCCTTCAACGTACAACTGGAAATATAAACTTCACCCTATATTTGATATGAATATGCCAGAGGGGTATCTGTTCGAAATTTTTAAACACTATCTCTCAAAAGAGTATGGCTACATTGATGATTTTTTGATCTTTTCCCATCTTTGTGTCAACATTGAAAGCAGACTTACCTACGAAAGTTCCAGTAGTAAAATTGAGTTTATATCGTTGGATATAGATGAGATTTTAAACAATGACACACCCGATACCTTCACTAAAATAATCACGACCTTTCTAACCAAAAATGCCATATCAGGAATCCAACCAAAATCTTTGGCACTTCTAAGCGACAAAGAGAGTTTAAGCACAAAAGAATACATTATAAAAACATGGGGAGATGAATATAATGAGCTTGCATTAAACGAGTATTTTTGTCTCAAAGCGGTTGAAAAAACAGGGGTCGTAATACCAAATATTAAGCTCTCAAAAAATAATAAATTTTTGTTGGTCGAACGATTTAATTACAATCCATCCACTAATAAATTTTTAGGATTTGAAGAGATTCTCGTCCTTCTTGGAAAAAACAAAGATGGAAAATACAGCGGAAGCTATGAGCAAGTAGCAAAGGTTGTCTACAGCGTCACAACGAATAAATCAGACTCGATGAAAGCTCTTTATAAAACAATTATTATGAATTATCTTCTTAAAAATGGTGATGCTCATCTAAAAAATTTTGGAATTTTATATGACGAAGAGTTAAAAAATATCTATTTTGCACCCGCATACGACATAGTAAATACGGTAGTCTATTTCAACAAAGACAAACCGGCTTTGAGTATGTTTGGCAAAAAACTCTGGTTTGGTAAAAAGGAGCTTGTAAAGTTTGGTGTTGAAAGTTGCTACCTCTCACTCAGTGAAGCCAATACTATCTACATAATATGCGTAGAAGTACTGAAAAGTAGCATTGAAGCGCTTGAAGTATATGTAGCAGCACATAATTCATTTGGAGATATTGGTTCTAAAATGATTGATAGTTGGAAATTATCATTAGATGAAAAAACGTATAAGGAGATACCACTTGAAATTGTACGAAATTGGTCAAAAAATTAAAGAACTTCGAAAAGAGAAGAAGATAACACAAGAACAACTTGCCAAACAAGCAGGTATCAGTCGAGTAACACTTGGCAAGATCGAAAAAGGGGTGCTTGGATCCATCTCTGTCAAAACACTAGATACACTCCTCTTTAATCTTGGCTTTGAGCTCGAGTTTAAAACGCTCAGCGGATTCGGACTCCCTGTTTTGGATGAGATATAAATGAGGGATAGTTACAAGTTTTATTCATCTTCCATACTCTCTCTCAAAGAAAGCGGCAACTCTCTCTTCGGCTTCAGCCCCAGCTTCCGCATCCCCTCAGCACGCCGTATCAAATTTCCCCGACCCGTTGATAGCTTATTCATTGCCCCCTCATAACTCTTTTGCGTACGTCCGATCTGCTCACCGATTTTTTCCATATCTTCCACAAATGCTACTAACTTTTCATACAACGCTTCGGCAGATTCAGCAATCGCCTTGGCATTGCGTTCTTGATATTCGCTTCTCCAAATATGCTCAATGGTACGAAGGGTTACAAGGAGCGTTGAGGGGGAGACAACGACGATGTTTTGCTCATACGCTGTTTTAAAGAACGTATTATCCTCCTCCAATGCCAGTAAAAATGCCCCCTCAATCGGCATAAATAGCAACACGAAATCAAGTGTTTTAACACCGCTTAGTTGTTCATACCGTTTGCCACTGAGACCTTTTATATGACCATGAATCGAGATGAGATGTTGTTTGAGGGCATGAGAGCGTTCTTCATCATTACTTGCACGGATAAACGCCTCGTAGGCAACGAGAGAGACTTTCGAATCGATAATAATATCTTTGTTTTGAGGGAGATGGACGATCACATCGGGACGAAACTTCTTCCCCTCTTCATCGCTGAGTGTCGTTTGAATATCGTATTCATGCCCCTCTCGCAGCCCCGAATCTTCCAAGACACGTTCAAGAATTATCTCCCCCCAGTTTCCTTGGGTTTTGTTTTCCCCTTTGAGGGCATTGGTGAGATTGATCGCATCTTCACTGAGCCGTTCATTGAGGGATTTAAGACGAAGTATTTCATCTTTGATACTTTGACGCTCTTTCGCATCGTGGATAAACTGATCTTTGCTTTGAATCGAAAACTGAGTGATCTGTTCACGAAACGGTTGGAGGAGAAGATCTAACCCTTTCGTATGCGCTTCATCGAATGTTTTGGCTTTTTGATCGAAAATCTGCGTTGCCAAATGTTCAAACTGCCCTTTCATCTCTCGTTTGGCTTCATCGAGAAGACGCAACTTTTCCTCATAAGAGCGTGCCGACTCTTCATGACGGGTATGCAGGACGGCAAAATCACGCTCAAGGAGATGATAATCACTCTTTTTAGCCTCAAGTTTTGATTGAACATCGAGACGTAAACTCTGTTCTTGATTAAACATCTCTTGGAGCTGAATGGCTTGCGATTCTAGCAGTGCGTAGTGTGTACGAGATTGTTGAAGTAGCCAGAGAAGGGTTCCAGAAGCAACAGTGGCGATTAAAGTTGTTATTTCATATATCATGATGAGATTATAGCTCACCCCCTTCTAAGGGAGATAAAATATGGCATAGTGTAAGATTTTCCTATGAAACACTCCCCCAACGCCCCCTGCCCCTGTCACAGCGGTGAAAAATATAAGAAATGTTGTCAACCCTACCATCGTGGCAGTTTGCCCTCCACCGCTTTTAAACTGATGCGTTCTCGCTACAGCGCCTACGCATTGCATCTTGCCGATTACATCATCCACACGACCCATCCCGATAATGTTGATTTTACCAATGATACCTTAGTATGGAGAGACTCTATTTTGGAATTTTGTCATACTACCCGATTTATTGGGCTTAAGATTCTCGATTTTACAGAGAGTGAGACAGAAGCATTCGTGACGTTTGAGGCAAAACTATCCGAGGGAATAATGCGCGAAAAAAGCCGATTTTTAAAGGTAGGGGGGAAATGGCTCTATGAGGACGGAGAGTTTAGTGAAACGGATTCCCATTAATAATAAGACGCAAGCCCGTCTCATTCATTTTAAATCTTCAAAAATAAATATCGTTGCTTATCTCTATCATTGTGAGGTTTGAAACCAAATTCTTTGGTATAAAACTCTTCAAGCTTATCATTATCGGGAACGAGAGCAAGCCATCTCACTCCAACTTCAGAGCTGATTTTCTTTGCCAATACAATAGCCAAATCGATTAGATAGGTAGATATTTTGGTATTGGAGAGTTCTTCAAAAATATTCCCACGATGCTCACTAGAGACATAGAGGTAATCGATTTGAACCGTAGAGATTGAATCAACCCGTGATGCTGACAAGCCAATGAGTCCTGCTAAAGTACCTTCGAGTTCAAGAGCATAGACAACAATTGAACCTTTTTCGGCGGATGAAGAGAGTTGCTTGATGAACTGGCGCTCTTGTTCTGTGGAGGTTTTTGTGAGGTAACTGATCGGAAGCTTAGTAGCTACAAACTTTTTAGGCTTAAAAATCCCACACCACCTTAGCGTTTTTAATAATATTTATCGCTCTTTGGACGGCTTGATCGCCTTTGGGATTGTTTTCTACTGCCGTTATAACAGCTTTAGGAAGTTTGCCACGAAAGTATGTTTTAACAACTTTACCGTTTTTGGTCATTTTAAATGCCATGGATACACCTTCTATTTTCTTAATTTAAATTTTACACTATCAACCGTTAATTAGCGGTATGAAGAGTCCGTGCGGAACCTTTACTGAAACGGATTCCCATTAATAACAAGCCTTAACCCCGTCTCATTCGACGCGTAATCGGGACGTGAATATCCCCGAAACGAACTGCGTAGACACATATAACTTGTTTTATAGCTCCCACCTCGACGGACTTTGAACGATTCCGCCTCAGCACCGCCAATACGGGGTGAACCATCCAAGGGGGCACCCATATAATTGGCGAAAAAATCATCCTCGCACCACTCCCATACATTCCCCAAGAGATCGTAAATTCCCAAACGGTTAGGAAGCTTTTCCCCCACTACTGCTGTTTTGGCATTGGTACTGTATTCATACACCGCATACTCATCCAACTGCGCTTCTGAATCGCCGAACGTAAAACGGGTATTCCCCCCTGCTTTGGCGACATACTCCCATTGTGCTTCACTAGGAAGGGCGTAAAAGTGTGTTTTCCCCTCATAACGGTTAATGAGTTCGACGTATGCTTTAGCATCAAACCAGCTCACCTGCTCAACAGGGTGTTGACGAGAACTCTCCTCTTCAACTTTATCATTTTTAAAGTAGGAAGGATTCACCCGTGTGAGTTTAAAATACTGCTCCTGCGTAACAGGAAATTTAGAGATCCAAAATCCTTTAAGCTTCACCGTATGTGGCGGAGATTCGACTTCTCCCCCCTCCCCGTATTGTGGATTTCGCCCCATCGTAAACTCCCCCCCATCAATATAAAGAAATTCCATACCGATTGAGTTAATAAAGTTTCTAGGGGTTTCGACAATCAGCTCACTTACAGGAACGATTTCGGGTTTCTTTTTTAAAAAATCGAACAAAACAGACCTTTTTAGCGTATATCTTTAAATTTATAGTATCCAACCCTAAGCAAAAAGTGTTCACATTAACACCCCGCCCTCTTTCTTCGTATAGTATTATCCCATATTCTTCCCAAACTTGACAACCTATCCCCCATTGATTATAATGTCAATAACCAAAAAATTGCTTTTGAAGCAAATTCTACACCTTTCTCCTGTCAACACAAATCTACTTATATTAAGGCTTCTTCACTAATGAGCGAAAACGTAAAAACCCCTACTCCTCGAAATAACTCCAAAAATCGTACTCACACCCCTGTCGAAGGGTTCACCATCGAAGGTCTTAGAACCAAAAAACTCGAAGATCTCTTAGAGATTGCCAACTCTCTCAACGTTGAAGATCCCAATGAACTTAAACGTCAAGATTTGATTTTTGAAATCCTTAAGACTCAAGTACAGCAAGGGGGATTTATCCTCTTTACAGGAATTTTGGAGATTATGCAAGATGGGTACGGCTTTTTACGTGCTGTCGATCAGGGGTTTAGCGATTCGATGCACGATGCATACGTTTCTAGCACTCAAATTCGTCGTTTTGCCCTTCGTAATGGAGATATCGTTACAGGTCAAGTGCGCGCACCCAAAGATCAAGAGCGTTACTACGCCCTTCTAAAAGTCGAAGCGATCAACTATCTTCCCCCTGAAGAGTCCAAAAAACGTCCATTATTTGAAAATCTCACCCCTTTGTATGCGCTGGAGCAAATCAAGCTTGAATATCAGCCAATCAAGCTCACAGGGCGGATGATGGATCTATTCTCCCCTATCGGTAAAGGGCAACGCGGTCTTATCGTAGCCCCTCCACGCTCGGGTAAAACAGAGCTTATGAAAGAGATTGCTCATGGGATCACGAACAATCACCCTGAGATAGAACTAATGGTTCTCCTCGTGGATGAGCGTCCTGAAGAAGTTACCGATATGGAGCGCTCTGTCAAAGGGGAAGTGTACAGCTCCACGTTTGATGAACCTGCCAAAAACCATGTCAAAGTTGCTGAAATGGTCATCGAGAGAGCAAAACGTCGCGTAGAGTTGGGTAAAGATGTCGTTATCCTTCTTGACTCGATCACCCGCCTTGCCCGTGCCTACAATACCGTCACCCCAAGCTCAGGTAAAGTCCTCTCAGGGGGAGTCGATGCCAACGCATTGCACAAACCAAAACGTTTCTTCGGTGCAGCACGGAATATCGAAAATGGTGGAAGTTTGACGATTATTGCCACCGCACTCGTTGAAACGGGTAGTAAAATGGATGAAGTTATTTTCGAAGAGTTCAAAGGGACAGGAAACTCCGAAGTCGTACTGGGACGTAAAATTGCTGAACGCCGTATCTTCCCTGCTATTGATATTCTCAAATCGGGTACTCGTAAAGAAGAGCTTCTCTTGGGTAGCGATGTATTGCAAAAAGTCTTTATCCTCCGCTCAATGTTGCACAAACAAGAGGATGAAGTCGAAGCACTTCGTTTTCTCTACAGCACCATGCTCAAGAGTAAAAGCAATACCGAATTTCTTGATAGCATGAACGAGTCGAGTAAATAAATGCGTGTTGGTGTTTTCGATAGTGGCGTTGGGGGCTTAAGTGTCGTCAAATCACTATTAGAACATCACCTTTTTGAAGAGATCATTTACTTCGGCGATACCGCGCGCGTTCCGTATGGGGTCAAAGATCAAAATACCATTATCCGCTACTCCCTTGAAGCGATTGAATTTTTTAAAAACTTTGAGATAGATTTACTCATCACTGCTTGTAATACCGTCAGTGCATACGCCCTTGATGAGATGCGGTTGCAAAGTGATCATGACGTGATCGGAGTCGTCGAACCGGGAGTATTGGCGCTCAAAAATGCTATCCCCGATACCAATGCGTCTATTTTGATCCTCGGAACCAAAGCAACGGTCAATTCACGTGCTTACGAAAAGGGGTTAAATGCCCTTGGATACCATAATCTTAGTGCCATTGCAACAGGCTTGCTTGTCCCCATCGTTGAAGAGGGGTTGTATGAGGGGGAAGTTCTTCAAAGTACTTTACACCACTATTTCGGACATCTAACCCAAGCACCCGATGCGATTATCCTAGGATGTACCCATTTTCCCCTCATTGCGAAAACAATAGAATCCTATTTTCAAGGGAAAAGCACCCTCATCCACTCGGGCGAAGCGATTGTTGAATATTTAGAGGCTCATTACGATTTCCAAAAGCGGTTTGAGAAAACGCAACTCAAATTTTTTGCCTCTGAAAATCCCGAAGGGCTTCGCCGCACTGCCAAAGAGTGGCTACAATTATAAAGGAAAGAGTATGGCTCAAAATTCAGAGGTTTTAGCACTAAAATACCGCCCACGACGTTTTGAAGAGCTTATTGGTCAAGAGAGTATTTCCCAAACTCTCAGTCTTGCCCTTGATTCCAAACGGTTATCCCACGCCTACCTCTTTTCAGGGCTTCGTGGTTCGGGGAAAACCTCTACTGCCCGTATTTTTGCCAAATCATTGATGTGTGAAAAAGGTCCCACCTCCTCACCTTGCGATGTATGTGTCCACTGTGTTATGGCAAATGAGGGTCGTCATATTGACATTATCGAAATGGATGCTGCATCAAGCCGTAAAATTGACGATATACGTGATCTTATCGAAAATACCAAATACCGCCCTGCCAGTGGGAATTTTAAAATTTTTATCATCGATGAAGTTCATATGCTCACCAAAGAGGCGCATAATGCCCTCCTCAAAACTCTCGAAGAACCTCCATCGTATGTAAAATTTATTCTTGCTACAACCGATCCCCTCAAGCTTCCCCCCACTATTCTCAGCCGTACCCAACATTTTCGGTTTAAACGGATCAGCCACCCCAACATTGTCCACCATCTCAGTCATATTCTCCACCTCGAAAATATCGAATTTCAAAATGAAGCCCTTGATATTTTAGCACGTAGCGGATCGGGAAGTTTGCGCGATACTCTCACCCTCCTTGACCAAGCAATCATCTATTCCAAAGGGTTCGTGGATGTCAAAACGGTCGCCGATATGCTCGGACTTCTTGATCCAGAGACCATTACTGCCCTTTTTGATGCCGTATTTGCCAAAGATCGTCCTACACTTATTGGTATGATCAAAGAGCTTGAAGCCTACGAATCTGAAATGGTCGTTGATGAACTCATCGCATACCTAAAAGATCGTCTTTATGAGGGTGACCACCACTTTAGCCCCCTCATTATTGAGCGATTCTTTCGGATTTTAAGTGATTCTAAAACACTCTTTGCTCTCAATGCCGATGGGGGGTTTGTCATCAGCCTCATCCTCTTCAAGATGATCGAAGCATTGAAGATCAAAGAGATTGATGAAATGATCGAGTCGTTGGAATCGCGCACGCCACTTAGCCATCCTACCCCTCAAAATACCATTGCACCCAAATCAACTGCTCCCCGTGTCGCTGTGACACCACTGAGAAAAACCCCCTTTGATCTGCTGTGTGACAAAATTCGTGATCGGGATGCTGCCCTCTCCAAATCGTTTGAGACTACTATCCGCTATGTATCGTATGAAGAAGGTGTTCTGACGTGGGAAAGTTGCGCCGAAGGGAGTGACAAAGAGCTTCTACGACACAGCTACGCCATTATTCGCCAGTTTGTCCGTGAGATTTATGGCGTAGAGACCCAAATCAAATCTCAGCCCTGCTCCCACGTAACCCAAAGCGTACCACTAAAAGAAGCTACGAGAGAACCAAAAGTAGAAGAAGATCCAAAGCCCACACCCATCACAGACCCCTCTTCCATGGTCGAAGATATCGAGATCGGTGTAGGAAGCTGTGTCAGTCAATGTGATGAAGTAAGTGTAAAAGAGTTCGACGGCTCCGATGTCCTCAAAGAGCCGATGATTCAACGGGCGTGTGAACTGTTTGAGGCAACAAAGATTACGGTGCAGTCGAAGGTATAATTTTCACCTCTTTCTCCACACCGACATTTGCGAAATCGTGTGTTGAAATTTACGTGATGTTTCACGAATCACAAAGGGGACATCTTCAGTAGCTAACAGATCAAAATTTTCTTCCAATATCTTTTTCAACCCATCAAGTGTTGAGATTTCTACCCCCTTTTCATCTCTAACCCCCCCTATCCAAAACTCTTTCGCCGTATACTCTTCGCTCCACGTATAAGGAGAAGTGAGAACCAAGACACCGCCGCTGGAAATTCTCTCATGAATATTCTTCAAAAATAGCTGCGGCTCATACAAGCGATCAATCAGATTGGTTGCCATAATCAGATCATATCCACTAAATTTAGGTTCTAAATTGCACGCATCCCCTTGAAAAAACGTCACTTTCGCTAAATTATTTTTAAATTCATAATCATCAACAACAATCTTTTTATCCGTTGTCAACTCCCCTTCACCATTTTGTAAATACCCGATAGACCCAGTTCTTTGTAACTCTTTTCCAACACGAACAAAATTTTCAGAATAATCAATCCCCGTTACATGTTCAAAACCACATGCAAGTTCAAACGATGCACGCCCCGTTGCACACCCTAAATCCAAGGCATTTTGCTGTTTGGTGTCACTGGTATACTTAATCGCCTTTTGAGCACATACTTTTGCAAAATTCTCAACTCCAAAATAGTCATCTCCATATTGAAAATCGCAATATTGCGCGACCAGTGTATCTGTTTCGTAAATATTTATTTTTTTCATCCTTACCCCCTAGCTTTTAATAATGGAAGTGTATTGAGTAGGTTCTCACAATATTCCCACTGATCCAACGTCTCTTTCCACTCACATGGAATCGCATTTACACCGTAATATGCTCCAAGCACCATCCCAATGGCAATAGCACGTGACGCATTATCACCCCCTACCATCGCATTGGCTTGCAGAGCCCTTTTTAATCCCTCTTCTTTATTAGCGTATTTAAGAATAAAATAGACCGCCCCTGGAAGTGTCCCCTCGGTCGGGCTGGCTTTCCCAACTTTTATAGGTTCTGAGCGTCCAATATCCCATAACCGTGCCATACTCGTAAGGGCTAAATCATCCACAAAAGGTTCACGCGATAAAGGTGAGTCACTATTCGTAGCTTCCGTAAATTTTGCAATCGCTTGTGCTACCTTCATTTCAAAAAAGCCCCCCATTTGTATGGCAACCGCTTCAATAGCCTCTTGTGGTGTGACACCATTTATGACACGATGGGTGATACGAGCAAAAAATTCCCCTCCTCCGAGAGCTTCACTGTTTTTATGGGTAAACATACACGCTCTAGCAACACGTGCTAGCTCTTCTTCACTCTCATAATAACCATGTGCAGCAACATGACGGATCGCCATCGCATTAGAAATTCCCCCTAAACGCTCTACGGGGACACCCTGTCGTACTTGAGAATAAGTCTCTTTCGTCATCGTACAAATCCATGACCCCCACCCATTTTCAAGACGATTCATCCAATGCGGAATCAGTTCAGCAATCTTAAAAGCTCTTGGCGGTGTAGTAATAGAACTCAAATGTTCTAAAACAACCACATTATAATCTCCATAATCCGTTGTCCCACCCGCACTTTTTCCAGGATGATAGTTACGCTCACCCCAACCAATACCATGTGTTTGTCCCCCCATCATCTCTCCGGGAGACATAAATTTTTCGAGAGGCTTATTTCCATACGCTTTGTATATCTTATGAGCATCATATTCGTAATGACTCCCCAAACACAAAGCATCACCGACCAATGCACCGAAAAACGCCCCTTTAATGGCCTCTTCTTTTGTTCTATTCTTCATCTTTTTCCCTCATTTTCCAACGAGTTTAACCAATCAAGAATTTAATTTTTATATTTTTATTGCTTTTTTACTTTTTTTCAGCTATAATTCAGGGATTGAAAGATGATTTAGAGTTTCATCTTTGGCTAGCTTACTATTGAAGACCTTTTGTTATCAGTACGGCCCGCTCTAAGAATGCTCCACTTTATATTTTCGACCACCTTGGCAACGGGGTGTATTTTTAACAAAAAGGCTTAACATGGCAGATGTACAAAACGGAACAGTAAAATGGTTCAATGGCGAAAAAGGTTTTGGATTTATCCAACAAGATAACGGAGACAAAGATTTGTTTGTTCACTTTCGTCAAATCAACCGCACTGGTTATGGTCGTGTTTCACTTGAAGAAGGTCAAAAAGTATCTTATACTGTTGGCCAAGGTGAAAAAGGTCCTCAAGCAGAAAACGTTACAGCACTGTAAGTTCTCTTCTCGGGCAGTTTTCTGCCCGATCTATTATTCTCAATCAACAAAACTCCCACTTTCTTCATTCTAATTTATTCCACACAAGACACAATCGAGTGTTTTAAAGAGCCAATTTCAAGGATACACTATGGAAAGCAGAGAAGCCGTTTTAGAAGCCCTTGCAGAAGGTAAAAAACTGACCAGCAATGTAACTGGACTACAATACCATCTTGTCGATGGCAAGCTTCATGCCCGCCATGGCGAAAAAAGCGACTGGCACGAGAGTGAATTGTCTTTTGACAACCCCCCTTCTTGGCTCAACTTAAGAGATTAATATGAACGGTACCGAACGTAAAAATATCCAATCTGGCAAACGAGTCACTATTGTCCTCAAGCAAGATCAGTCTACTGGTTCTCTTACCGAGGGGATCGTTCGCGATATCCTTACAAGCTCACCCAAGCACCCTCACGGTATTAAAGTGCGGCTTATGAGTGGCGAAGTGGGACGGGTCAAAGAGGTATTTTAAAATCCTCTTTGACTAGTTCTTTCCCTGAATTACTCTTGTAACATCACTAACTCCGTCATTCACACCGTCATTAAACTCTTTGGCTGAACATCCGCCCAAAAGGGCCATTGCTACTATCGAAAAAACAAAACTTCGCATTCGTCACTCCTTTTCTAATTTGTCTAAAGATGCACCATTATCGCAATGAAGCCAATACCAACTTATCTATCTCACTCTCACTAAGATTTTCAAAATCACTTTTGTCATAGATAAGCAATAAATAGAGTTCATTATCAATTAGTTTCAAATACGAAATAAGTCGATAACCGCTACTCTTACCACTCTTTTTATCCGTGTTGGCAATACGCGCTTTATATACCCCATCGCCCAAATGAATCCCTAAATCTTCTTCATACTCAATGTGTTCAATAAACTCCTCACAATCGTCTTCGATGTGACGAAATCGTTTTTTGAGTTTTTTTATGGATTTAGAGAATTTCTCGGTTTCTAGGATAACAACGGAGGAGAGTTTTTTCACTTGATCGTTCGGATACTTTTAACCCGTCCAGCTTTGACATCGTCAAAAGCTTCTTTAATATTATTTTGTAGGGTTTCAATCTCTTGGAATTTCTTATCTTCGGCGATTTTTACCGCTTTTTTCGGGAGCATATCCAAAAATGCGACAAATCGATCGAAATAATCATCACTGATTTTAAGTGTTAGGGTACGCATTCTCTACTCCTTGTAAATTCATTGTGGATATTATAACATATTCGTAATAGAAGGTTGACGCGCGGGGAAGTGGGGGGAAATTTGATCTACTTTTTTAACCTAGTAGGCTATTTGAAAGTGTATTAATCTCAAGTATCTTTTTCCCCTTACCATTTCCCTTCACATACTCAACGATCATCCCATGAAATTGTGCAAATGCCGTGGGAAGTTCCTCCTCATCGAAATCACTTCTAATCCCTACTTCACACCACTCCTGTAAATCATCATAACACTCAAATCCATATCCAAATTCTCGCAGTAATCGTGCAGTATACGCATCGACAACCATTACAGGACGCGCACAGGCATAACAGAGAATCGAGTCGGCTGTTTCGGGACCGATCCCCTTTTGGGATAACAGCCACTCACGATCAACCGAGAGGACAAAGTTTTCAAAATCGCCAAAATCATCCATAATGGATTGAGAGAGACGGATAAGGGTTTGGGCTTTGGCTTTAAAAAGACCACTTGGGCGGATCAATTCCATCAATATTTCATTATCACATTGAGAAAGTGATTCAAGACTTAACAGTTTACACTCACGGAGATGGTCAAGAGAAATTTGAACACGAGACCACTGTGTGTTTTGAGTGAGTATCGCCCCTACTACGACTTCAAATGTTCCGTATGCCGGCCACCATATCAGTGGAGAGTTTTCGAGGAGGTTGAGGTGTTTTAATGCCCTAAAAAGATCCAACGAATCATGCAGCTCCATTTATTCTTCGATCCACGCATCCGTACGCATCACTCTGCCGTCATCGAAGATTTTAAGCTTGAACGCTTCGGTACATTTTCCCTCTTCCAGTGTCATAATGGCAATCTGAAGAATCTTCTTACACTTTTCAGGGACTTCGAATCGTCCAGATACACCCGTAAGAAATCGTTCCAATGGCACTTTTTGCTCCATTCCGATCACATTATCCCGACAGCCGCTTAAACCCATATCGGTAAGATAGGCTGTACCCTTTGCAATCTGAAAATCATCACTCCCCACATGGGTATGGGTTCCGATAAGTCCACTGACCTGACCTTGCAAAAGCATTAGCATAGCACGCTTCTCACTGGAAGCTTCTGCATGAAAATCGATAAAGATATGCTCTATTCCCTCCTCTTTTAACTGCGCGACTGTGTCACGTGCACATCGAAAGACATTGTCGGTATACGGCATCCCGTAATGCCCCATGAGATTAAGGACAGCAAGCTTTTCTCCCCTTACCTCAAATACACGACACCCAGTTCCTGCAACCCCTTGCGGATAATTATGAGGGCGTAAAAATTGGGGGGTTTCCAGCAGTGGCAAAATCTCTTTTTTATCCCACGTATGGTTACCGCCACTCATCACATCAATCCCCATAGCCAGAAGCTCGTTCGCATTTTTTGGTGTGATTCCGAACCCATGCGACGCATTTTCGTAGTTGGCGATAACAAAATCGATTCCATGTTCGCGACGCAATTTCATCAAATGTTCTTTGATCATCACCCGTCCCGGACGACCGACGATATCCCCTATAAATGCTATCTTCACTCTTTCTCCTCTTTTAATTTTGCTCTCAATTCAACAAGACCTTTACGGAAATTTTCACTATCCCCATAATCAAAAAAATGCTTATAGTTACCGTGCATCGATTTAAGCCTTTTGGCATGACGTATCGGACACCAATACTGTTCCGTTCGGGCGGCAATCTCGCTAATATATCCCATCAAACCGTTAAAATAACTGCAATAGAGGCAATTAAGTTTCTCAATCAGATTCAAATAATGGAGTCGGTGACGATCAATAACGATATAATCGCTTCGCCTTACTTTATCAATTTTATAAATAGGAAAACAAATCCACTGATAGATCGAGACAAATCCGTCCAGTATCACAGCAGGAAACAACACGACCCAAATAATCGGAACACTCACGATGTGTAAAAGGGGAGATCTAATTAGATAACTAAAAATATTTTCACGATCATGTCGATAAGATAAGAGAAGTTCTGACCGTTTTTTCGTAATTTCACACGTAAACTTCTCATACTCTTGATGAAGTTCCTCTTCAAGCTCTGATTCAAGGGCTTTTATTTTTGCGACCAAATCGCCAATACGCGGATTTTTCATCATAAACCTCTGGCGTTTGCATTAATTGAAACTATACTATAACAATGTTGAAAAGTTCAGTTAAATACCCCTTCATTATCACTTTAACGATACACTACCGTTTACTTTTCTCAAAGGATTTCTATGACCCAAATTATTATCCTCATTGTTGTAATCATCCTCATTTACTGGTTGACCAAAGGCTTTTCTAAAAATCAACATGCCTATGCCAAAAAGCAGTTTGCCGGATTTGGACTCAATAAAGAGACATTGGCGCACAGTGAATTGGGATTGTTTGTTGCCCTTGCGGCAAAAGTTTCCAAAGCGGATGGGAGGGTTGATGAACTCGAAGCAGAGTTAATCAGCAATATGCTCACCGATATCAGTGCCCTATTCCCCGATCCATCAGCAATCAAAAAACTTCTCAAAGAGATATTTGATGAAGAGAAAGATGCTTTGCATAATCTTGATTTAGTAGCTCAAGCGCTCTATAAAATTTTACAAGATGATTCGCACAAACGACAAAAAATGGTCGAATTTCTCATCAATCTCAGCTACATTGACGGAACACTCAGCCACAGTGAAGAGGAGATGGTTCGCCGTATCGGCTATTATCTTGGGTTTAGTGATAAAGATTTGAACGCAATGGTGGAACAGTTTGGCTCATACCATCGAACCAGCGTCAAAGAGAGTTCCATCGATCAATCGTATACACTTTTGGGAATCAGTTCTGATGCGACCAACGATGAAGTGAAAAAAGCCTACCGCTCACTCGTGCGTGAATACCATCCTGATATTATTAAAGCACAAGGGGCTTCCGATGAGTATCTCAAAGAAGCAACCATAAAAGTACAAGAGATTAACGAAGCGTATGAGATGATTAAAAAATCGAGAGGGATGTAACTAAACTATACTATAATTACGTATGCAACCGTTTAAATATTTAACCAACTACAGCCAAGAGACGCGTGATCAGGTGCAAAAACTCATCATGAACAATACTCTTGGAGAACATCTATTACAGAAGTATCCGAAAACGCATCCGTATCTCAACGATAAAACTCTCTACGACTATGTGATCGATCTTAAAAACAGCTATCTGCGAAGCTCTCCCCCACTCTCCAAAGTGCTCTATGATACCAAAATCCGTGATCTCCACTGCGCATTGGGAACCCATACCTTCGTCTCTCGTGTCCAAGGGGGGAAACTAAAGGCAAAGAATGAGATTCGGATCTCCCATCTCTTCAAAAAAGTCCCTGAACCCTTTTTGCGGATGATTGTCACCCATGAGCTTGCCCATCTCAAAGAAAAAGAGCATAATAAATCCTTCTATAGCCTCTGCACCCACATTGAGCCTCACTACTATCAGCTCGAATTTGATCTACGCCTTTATTTAACCCACATTGACCGTTTCGGTAAACTCTATCAAGATTAAAAGAGATCACCATGCAAAAGTACCCTTCCCTCTCGAATATTCGGATACTGTTACTCGAAGACGATTTTACCCTCTCTTCTATCATTGAAGAGTATTTAAGTGAACAAGGGTACCGTGTTACGTGTGTTTATGATGGGGCGACGGCTATGGATTATGGATATGAAAGAACGTTTGATCTTTTCTTATTCGATGTCAAAGTCCCCTATCATAACGGATTTGATGTATTGCGCGAACTTCGCCAAAACAATAAAAAGGCTCCTGCCATTTTTATCACTTCTCTCAATTCTATCGACGATCTCTCTACCGCATACGAAGCAGGATGCGATGATTACCTCAAAAAACCGTTTGAGCTCAAAGAGTTAGGATTACGTATCCACGCACTACTAAAACGCTCCTCCCCTCTTAGCAGCGATAAACCCATACCCATTACCAAAGAGATTAGTTTTGATTCGAAACTTGGGAAACTCCATACCGATGGAGGTGAAATCATCCTCCCGCGAAAAGAGGCAAAAATTCTTAAAATCCTTTTGACTCATCCTGATCAAATTATCAGTTCCCAAACGTTTATTGAATCGGCATGGGATTTTGATGAAGAGGCAAGTGAAGAGAGCCTGCGAACCCATATCAAGAACTTGCGTAAACATCTTGGAAAAGAGACCATTCTTAATATCCGTGGACAAGGGTATCAGATTGTACTCTCCTGAAAAAAAATCGCTCATTCGATTTGTATCCCTCTTTGTCGTTCTCAATACAATTTTTCTTTTAATCATTTCAACGATGTATTACTACTATCAAAAAAATATTTTTAGTGACTTACGCCGCGATTCGATGCTGTACTATGCCGGAAACTTGCAAGATCGAATTTTTGATTCCAAAGATATGAATGAGCTCAAAGAAAATCTCAGCCATGATCCACGGTTTAAAATCGCCTTTTTAGATAAAAAGAAAAAAACGCTCTACACCTCGTCTCCCGATTTTACCTTTCCCTTTCATACGGGATATTTTGAATACCATAACCATTTTTTTTACATTGAAACCATTGACCTTGAACATCTAAAAGAGATCCATTATCTTGTTATACAGGCTAATAGCATCGAAAGACAACTCGAACAAACTCGTAAAACCATCTATCTCTTTTTGATTTTTTCCATCTTCTTTTTATCTACTGTCATTTACGTGCTGGGAAAACTGTTTATGTATCCTATACGTGACGCCATCAATAAGCTCGACCGATTTATCCGTGATACAACCCATGAGCTCAATACCCCTCTCTCTGTCATCACCATGAGCATTGAACAACTAAGCCAAGATTCATTAGCCCCAAAACAACGCAAGCACATCAATAGAATCTCTATCGCATCGCGAACGATTTCCAATCTTTATAACGACTTAACTTTTTTATTGATGCACGACCACATCAACCATTATGATCTTGATCTTGATATACAAGAGCTTCTTCAAGAGAGAATAGAGTATTTTAACCCTATCGCTGAAGCCAAAAAGATCACCATCCATACTGATATAAACGCTGCTAACTGTAAGATTGATCGTGACAATATGATTCGCCTTATCGATAATCTTTTATCCAATGCCATCAAATACAATAAACCATCGGGAGAAATTACGATTACACTCTCTGCACTCTCACTGAGTATACGCGATACGGGTATTGGTATCCCCAAAGAGGCAATCAGTCAGATCTTTAACCGATATACCCGTTTTGATGAGACGAATGGGGGATTTGGAATTGGCCTGAATATTATTCAAATGATTTGTCACAAATATCATCTCGGCATTGTTGTCGATTCACAAATCAGTAAAGGGACCATCTTTACCATTTCGTGGGATAAAAACTAATATTTTAGTTCTTTCTAACCAGTTCTATTAACGTTTCATAATGGGCTGTATGGGGAAACATATCGAATAACTGCACCCTCGTAACGGTATATCCGCGTAAGAATTCCAAATCACGTGCAAGAGTTTGTGCATTACAGCTTGAATAGAGTATCCGTGAAGGGGCAACCTTTTCCAGCCATTTACACAGCTGTTCCCCCAATCCTCGTCGTGGCGGATTGACAATGATCACATCGGCAACACCCTGCGCTTCTGCTGTAAAACTCATCGTATCAAGTGCTTCAAATCGTAAATTCTCAAAACCGATACGCTCTGCGGATATTTTAGCGCACGCAATCGCTTCGCTCTCAATCTCGATTCCCACAATAGAGCGCTGCGGTGCTGCACAATGAAGTGCAAATCCACCAACACCGCAAAAAAGATCCCAAATGATTTGTGGACGACTCTCGTTGACCCATTCACTCGCCGTTTTGTAAAGTTTCCCCGCAACATCCGTATTGGTTTGAAAAAAGCTTTTGGGACGGATAAAGAGAGGAATATTATTTAATCTCTCTTCAAGTCTCGTCTCATCAGTCAAAAATAGCTCCTCATCCCCCTCCAAAATCGCCATGTGAATAGGTTGGATGTTGACAGTAATCACTTTAAGCTGGGGAGAGAGGGCAAGCAAATCAGGAAGGCCCTTTTGGAGTCGGGATACAACCCCATGGGAGCGGAGAACAAAACGAAGCATCATAGAGTTATCAAACTTACTGCGCGTTAATAAAACGTATTTAAGCTCTCCCTTTCGCTTGTTGACATCGTATCCCTTGATCCCCAAATTTCGTAGCCAGACTTGCGTATGTTCCAAAACACGTTGCATACTCTCATCGTACAAAGGGCACTCTATCAAACTCACCTCATCAGAGAGTCCCAATACCACCCCCTCCAAACTCGGTGTTGCAACCATTTTGGCTTTATTACGAAAACCTTTGATTGGACTTGGGGTAGGTTTTAACCACAATTTTGGTTCAAAAGGATCCAAAAGGGTATGTAAAAGCTCCCCTTTCTCCGTCAACTGCTGTGCGTAGGGCAGATCCATCCATGAACAAGAGGAGCACGTGTGGGCATCATAAAAAGGACAAAAGCTCAACCGTAACTACCTAAATTCCAGTTTCGCTAGCGTCAAACGAACTCTGAGGTATTGCATACAAACGACGTTCAATCTTACCAATGTGTCCCAATAACTCTTCGGAGGTTGCCTGAAGTTTAGCAAACCACAGTTGAGCTTCCTCATGGTCTTGCGCATTGATCTTTTTCTTTGTATTAAAAAGTTTAGAGAAAAAGGATCGGTGATTATCCGAAAAATAAATTTTAAAAATTCTCAAATACTGATCGTGCAATACAGAGTGCGCTTTTTCAATATCAGTCAAGCACCCCATATTCCCCAACGCATTTAGTTGTTGACCCTCACCATAAAACCACTGTCCAAACTTACAATCGGTACTCCCCAATGGTATAGCAGACTCATCAATCGGCAACCCCTCAATCAACAGTTTGGCACGTTGAACCCATTTAAGATGTGCTTTTTTTGCTGCACCTAAGTGCTCCAATATAGCGGCTTTTTCCATCATTTTTCCTTGTTGTGCAATAGTTGTATTATACTAATTCGTTATTTTAGAGTACCTTTGCTTTAACCGTACGTAGATAGTGCAATACGGCAGCAATCAAATCATCATCGTCTTTGCTCTTACTCTGCAAACTCTCTTTGGAACCGTTCATATATTCGATACCAATATTTTGGTTATAGTTGCTCACCGTTTTGATCTTCTTTTCAATACACAACAATTTCATTACCATAATCTCGAAAAACTGCTTCGTCGGAATATCGGGTTTTCCGAAACGATCTTCTACCTCTTCTAAAATTTCATAAATTTCACTCGGTGATTCACAGTGGCTGAGACGGCGATAGAGTTCCAGACGAAGCCTGTCTTCGTGAACCACCTCATCACTGATAAAGGCACTCACCGTGAGCTTGATGTCCACTTTTGCTTTGATGGTTGTTGTCTGGTTGGTGAGAATTTTGATCGCGTCTTCCAGCATTCGTAAATAGAGAGAATAGCCGATATTTTTAATATGACCGCTTTGAGCATCCCCGACGAGATTTCCGCCGCCACGAATTTCAAGATCATGATGAGCAAGCATTGAGCCGCTTCCCAAAAAGGAGTTTGACTCCAATGCTACAAGCCGTTTTTTCGCCTCTTCGGTGAGATGATCTTTATCCTCGACGATAAAGTAGGCATACCCCTCAATATGCCCCCGTCCGACACGTCCGCGCAACTGATGCAAATCCGCCATCCCAAACCGATCTGCCCCGTCGATAATCATCGTATTGACGGTAGGCATGTGGATGCCCGATTCGATAATTGAGGTGGCAAGGAGGACATCGTATTGACGATCAGCGAACTTCGCCAACTCCTCTTCTGTTTTCGTTGCACTAATCTGAGAATGAAGGATGAGAATACGCAAATCGGGGAGAATCGCTTTGAGCTCTCCCGATTTAAGTATCATTGAATCAATGGAATTATGGACATAGAACACTTGCCCCCCACGACGCAATTCTCGTAGGATGACCTCTTTGATAAGCTTCTCATCGTAATTTTTCACAAATGTTCGAACACCCAATCTCTCACTTGGAGGGGTCAAAAGTTCAGACATCGTCTTAATCGAACTCATTGCCTGATTTAGGCTTCGAGGAATGGGGGTCGCACTCATGCTGAGGAGATGGACGTTTTCATAGAGCGATTTGAGTTTCTCTTTTTGTTTTACCCCGAATTTATGCTCTTCATCAATAATAACAAGCCCCAGCTTCGCACAGCTCACCCCAAAAAGGGCATGGGTTCCGACAACACAATCCAGCTCACCGCTAGAGAGGGCTTTAAGGGTCGCCGTTTTCTCTTTGGCACTCACAAAACGGTCAAGCTTCGCAACGCGAATCCCAAAATCTCTAAAACGCTCTTGAAGTGATTTGAAATGCTGAGAACTAAGAAGCGTCGTGGGGACAACGAGGAGCGATTGATACCCGCCACGTGCCGCTACAAAAATAGCATTCATCGCCACTTCCGTTTTTCCAAATCCGACATCGCCGCTGAGAAGTTTATCCATAATGTGACCCGAGCCAATATCATTCACAATAGAAGCAATCGCACTGCTTTGATCAGCGGTATACTCAAACCCTGAAGCTTCTTGGAACCGTTTTAACTCCCCTGCATCGCTACGCATAACGTGCGCTTTTATAAGGGCACGACTCGCGGCAATTCCGACGATTTCGGAGGCTATTTCAAAGAGACGTGCTTTAACGGACTCTTTGAGTTTTCCAAAACTTCCTTTCCCTAAACGATCAAGAACAGGGAGAGAACCGGAGGCAATATAACGATCAATCGTATCGAGATTTTCAACAGGGAGGAGAAGTTTATCATCCCCCATATATTTGATGACGACAAGGTCTTTGATACCACCAAGAATTTCCGCCTGCTCAATCCCGACAAAAATCCCTACCCCATACTCTTCGTGGACAACGTAATCACCTACTTTGAGATCATCGAGCAATATCGAAGTTTTGCGGCGACGGCGTTTCTTCTCATAGCGATTGAGAGAGAGTATCACCTCATCGGCACTGATAAGATTAAGGACGATTCCCAAAGTTTTGACACTCATCCCGTTGAGTTCAAAAATACCAGCGGCTTTGAGCTGTGTTTCACTCGCGGCAATCAACGTGAATTTTTTATTTTTATGGACACTTCGAAGCGTTTGAAAATTGGGGGCGATAAGGGATTGATAACGCACCGCATCAGGAAGCACTGCCACTTCCAAATGGCACCGAGGGATAACAGGAAAATCCATTCCATACGACTCATCCAGCAAACTTTTCATCTCATGAAGACGCATCAACGATTTACCGAGGGTAAAATCAGCCCCCTCATCCCCTAATACCCAAAAGCCCAGTGATGCCATATCTTTGACAAAACTATCACTTTTGGCATTCAAGATCGCCGTATCAAACACTCCCCCCTGCTCTTGGCTCAGAGAGAAAAAAGCACTCGTAACCTCGATGAAGGCAAGCTCCTCTTTGTCCGTTCGCTGTGTCTCAACGTCAAACATCTTGATCTCTTCCACCTCATCATCAAAGAGGCTAATACGATAGGGATTAGGAGTATTGGGGATAAAAATATCGAGAATATCGCCCCGATGGGATATCTCCCCCTCCATCTCCACCATATCCACAAAGGTATACCCCCAACGGTGCAATGTTTCTTTCAGATTCTTCAAATCCAGCCGTGACGCGAACTCAATACTCATGCTTTGAAGCAATGACGCATGTGGAAGCGGATACAGGAGTGTTTTAAGAGGAGCAATAATCAGCGGCTTTTTCTTGGCACTGTAATAGGTTCTCAATGCAGCAAAAAGGGCAAATAGCTCTTCACTAAAAGGGCGTAAATCGTCCATATACGATGCTCTGAAATCGGGAAACACAAGGGTCTCTATCTCCAAGAATATTGCTACATCGGCTAGTGAACTCGCTTCTTTGGCATCTTCACATAGGATGATATCACACCGTTTTTTCGGATTGTTTTTTAAATATTCATAAAATTTTGGTTGGGACATTAGTTTTTTCCTTACTTGCTACTGTGCTTTATAATATTAAAATTAAAAAGGAATTTCCCATTCTTCATCATCATTAATCACTTCAGTTATTTTTTTGTATAATTGATCGCTTGTAATAGCACTACTATCATGGTATAGCTCAACGCCATCAAATAGCCCCTGTTTGATGTGATCTTTAAGCTGTTTTTCAAGTTCTTCCCGATTTTCAGAAATTCTCCGAAAATTACCTTTAAACCATTTCTGAAGATTAAAAATTTCATCTTTCTGTATATTTTTAAGATCTTCCGTTAAAAGATTTAACAGTTCTTCAAAACTTGATATAGTCGTATCTAAATGTTTTTTAGCTTTTTTATCGAATATATATAAAGTAGAAATTAAATACTCAACTATATCTAAGGCTACCATAAGTGCATTTAAATTTGCATGCTTGATTTCATGAGCTGCGTCATTACCCATAAAACGAATACCATGAAGCCTATCAGCATCTTTTTTTGAAATATAGCCAGATTTATGCAAATTACCGATACGTGTTTTTAAATCTTTTCCAGTTATTTTTAATTGGTTACAAATAGCCTCTAGTGTTCCTCTTAATCCTAATCCTGCAAGTAAAAAAGCTTTTTCTTGAATTGCTACAATTGTTTCATGATAAATTTTATCAACAGCAGATGGTACACCTGTAGTATCTATATTTTTATGCTGTTCAAGAAACTTTGGATACAACCTAACTGTAATATCATGAGACCATTCATCATCATATGTTTGATAAACGGCCTTATAATCATGTGTTTCTTTCCTAAAAGAAAGTCGTAAACACCCTCGGCACATAATCACCATATAAAAATCTTCTTCATCTATATCTGCAGGTTCAAATCGGTTTCTTTTCGACTCACATTTTTTGATTTCATGCATTGTATTTCTATTACAAGAACTACATATACTCCATATAGTATCACCTTCATTATTAGCCATTAAAATAACCTCATAATTTAATTATTTTAGAATTTTTCATTCACCCTCTACTTCCCAACACCCTTCCGCCAGATAAAATTAAAATCAAAATCGATACTGCATTTTTCAAGCTCAAACATATAGTGCTCGTCGGTAAAATCACCTACTTTGACGTATCTATCCTCTTTGAGCTTATATACTTTGGCTTTATTTCCCATGGGATAGACGAGAATATAATATTTAATCCCCTCACTTTGATAGAGTTCAAACTTGAGATGCTCATCTCGTTTTGCCGTCCCTTTTGAGATCACTTCAAAAACAATCTCAGGGGCTTTGTTGAGTCGCTCTTGAGGTTCATAGCAAATAACCATACAATCAGGTCGTAAAACTGTATCATCACTCAATTCTAAATCAGTCTCAAAAGCAACATAACACTCAGGACAATTATCAAGTTTCTCATCCAATTGACGTGATATTTTTAGATTAATAAATTGATGATTAAACATCGGCGAGGGGGACATTGCGTAGGCACTTCCACGAATAAGCTCCCAATCTCCTTCCCAATGGTAGTAATCATTTTTATCGTACGATTCCGTATAGGCTAAATTTGACATTTTAAACCCTTTTTTTAAATGCAATTTGATTAACTATTATAGCTCAAACGTTTCAAAAACGCCTCCGCCACACTAAAGCTGCCAAAAACTAAATACTCTCTATTTTCATCTAAAGATTCAAATGTACAATATATTATCCCTAATTTTCGAAGTGCCAATTCGAGTAAACCTCGCTCAACGATCCGCCCTTCATCAACCTGAATAATTTCAACCTTATCAATAATAGGGGCTAAAATACTCAAAATCTCTCGATACTCTTTATCGGCGTAGGTGTTATAAATAAGCGTTATCTTTTGTCCTGTAAACGCTTCGGCGATTGCTTTCGCTGCGAGGGCATTATGTCCCACATCGAGGGTGACGTTCGCTCCTATTTTAGTCAGTCGTCCGAACAATGCCTCTTGATCAAAGAGTTCAACCGTAGCCTCATATCCCAAAATCTCAAAAGCAGCCATCGCAAGTTCCAAATTATCCTGCAAATAATCACTAAGGTTATTTTGAAGGGCAATTATTGCAGCTTTCTTTTTGATCGCTTCCGTAATCATCCCATCACTACACAAGAGGGTACATTTTTTTTCAGTCGCAATCTGACGTGCGATGATCTTCGTCTCCATATAAGGCTGTTTCCCCATCAACGCTTTGGTTTGCATACTTCGTAATTTCGTCCCCGAAATGGAGGCAATCGTATCCCCCAAAAAGGCACTATGGTCAAAATCAATGGGGGTAAAGATACTCAATACTTTATCAAAAACATTCGTCGCATCAAACTCTCCCCCCAGCCCTGCTTCGAGGACAACGTATTCACACTCCTCGTACGCTACGAGAGCAAGAAGCGTTGTATACTCAAAATAACTGAGTGATTCAGAAATTTCGTGCGTCAATAAGGAGAAAAGTTTTTGATGGGCACTCTCAAGCTTTTCATCTGAAATATCGACCCCATCAATCCAAATTCGCTCATTGAATCGGAGGATATGGGGAGAGGTGTAGTGTCCTGTCCTTTTCCCTGCGCGATGCAATGCAGTAGCTAGGAATCGTCCCGTAGACCCCTTCCCATTCGTTCCAACAAGGTGAATAATTTTAGGAAGCTTAAAATAATGCGCAATTTTTTCAAAAGCGTTGGGGAAACGCTCAAGATCAATCACATCATAAAAAAGGGGTTTTTGAGAGAGAAAAAGATCTAAATTCATGCAGGTTCAACGCGGTTACGCCCTTTTTTCTTTGCTTCATACAATTTTTCGTCCGCCCCCACCATCGTTTTTCCAAGTGATGGATACATATCTCTAGGTGCTACTCCTGCACTAACACTGAGTTGAATTCGTGTATCTTGGTACATAAGCCTAGCGTCTTGGACATGTTCACGTACTTTATTGGCAAAAATTTTCGCCCCTTCAATATCGGTATCCCCTAAAATTGCCACAAACTCTTCTCCGCCAAAGCGACCAATAATATCATTGGTGCGTCCTTGCGCCTTTAGTATTTGTGAAAAAGCTCTCAGTACAGCGTCCCCTGCGTCATGTCCATAGGTATCATTCACTCTTTTAAAATGATCCAGATCAAACATCACAATACAATAATTACGCCCATACCGTTCATAATCGGCCTCTTTTTGCGCCATAAACTCCTCTAATGCCCGTTTATTATAGAGCTTGGTCAGAAAATCTTCACGTGATGCCTGAGTAGCTTCTGCCAATTCCTCTTCAAGAGCAACAATACGACTCCCCATCGTAACTACTTTGTCATTATGGGCTTTGAGATCTTTACTGAGAACTTCTACTTTCTCTTCGAGGGTCGTCGCGATGGTATACAACTTTTTATGGGCTACTTTAAAATCCCCTGTATTTTCATCTCCTAATCCTTCCAGATCTTTTTTAATCCCTTTAATTTCACTACTTGAGATATCACTTCTTTCAATTAAATCAATTAACTGTACGGAGAGTTTCCCAAGTAGCGTATCAAGTACTTTGAGCATATCGTTAACATTCTTTTTATCCAAAGCAATCCGCATGGCAATTGCCATTTTTATCTCTTGTTCAAAAGTAGCCTCCAAAATAAATTCGGGATTAGCTTGCACCTTTTGCGTTAAAGCCATTAGCTGATCATTCATTTGGGGAGCAATAGAGGGAGAAAGTCCTAGCATCAATAAAGAAGAAAATTTTGTAAAATCATTTTTAGATGAGGATGCCGACGAGGAACTCAACCCTTCAACCGTTTTTTTCAAATTAAATTTATCTATCTGTCCGTAGGGAGAGAGTTTCATCAAAAAAGCATCGTCATAAATAGTGGCAAAATTTTCCCATGCTTGTTTTAGGAGCTCCAGTTGGGTTTTTCCCCCTTGTGCTTCCAGTATAGAGATTGTTTTTTTTGCCAATGCCGAGGCTTCAGGATTATGTAGGACATTAATACTTTGTGCCATTGATCGGACAAGTGATATTAATAATTCAACCATCATGGATGCGTCATTCGGATTCATTCGGCTCAGTTTAGAAATCAAAAAACGGATCAATTCTGCTGTTGTTCGAACACGGTATTGCTTGAGTTCCTCTTGTGTTTTTTTATCAAGCAACACAACAAAACGTTCTACCCCTTTGCACTCTTCCATAACAATACCTACTTTTTTGGCTTCCGCACAAAACGCCTCAGTATAATATTCAGGAGTCCAAGCTTTTCCCTCTGTTTTTAACCGCTCTACTGTGTTGCGTACAATTTGATTAATTGTCACCGTCTACTCCTTGAGAGATTTTGTACCTTGGGATGCTACTTGTGCACTAAATGCATCAACTCCCTTTTGTGAAGCAAATCGAATCGCATCAAAACGGGCCTGATCCGAAATAATAGCATTAGGCTCGATGTTAAAATCATACACACCTGAAACACTATAATTTCCTTGATCGGTCACTGACGTTCGCTCAATGCTCATTAAAACCGTTGTACGATAGGTAATAACATATCCATTGGAATCATACCGCAATGGGGTAAAAAGAACGGAAGAGATCTGAAACTTTAGATGGGTCTCCGCAGAACCTTTGCTGACCAATGCTGTCCGAAATTTCGTAATTACCGCCATATCGACCGCGTCTTTGATGATAACCGTATTTTGAGGATCTTCTGCTCGTATCACCACTTCGGTACTTACACTCTTACCAACAACCATTTTAGCATAATGTGACGCGGGGGCATAGCCACACCCACTAATCATCAATAGAAGCAATATAAGAGGGGGAAGAAACTTCACTTTTACCCCTTGATGACCAAATTAACCAACTTATTGGGGACAACGATTTCTTTAAAAATCTCTTTCCCCTCTATCCATTTCTCAACGTGAGCTTTGGCAATCTCAATAATTGTTTCGTGAGTCTCATTGACCCCCACTTCAATAGAAGCGCGATTTTTCCCATTGATCGAAACCCCAAGAGTCAGCGTATCAACCTCAAAAACCTCTTCACATATATGTTGAACACCCAAATTTTTCCCTCCAAAGAGAGTATGTGAAAGTTCCCAACACAAATGGGGGACAATCGGTTCTAAAATAGAGGTTAAAATCCAGTACCCTTCACTCCACACCTCACGATTATTTTGCTCACCCAAAGCATTCATCGCCTCCATACACCCTGCAATCATCGTATTGAAGGTATAACGCTCAACATACACTTCTTGCGCACGTTTAAGTGCTTCGTACACTTTTTTACGGGCATGCTTCTCTTCTTTTGAGAGAGTGGCGTGATTGATACGTGGAAGCGTATTGCTTTTATTCACATACTGCGCTCTATCGGCAAACCGCTTTAAAAAACGAAATGCCCCTTCAACCGCACTATCATTCCATTCTAACTCTTGGGTAGGAGGAGCGGCGAAAAGGATAAATAGACGTGCCGTATCCGCACCGTATTTTAAAATTATAGCATCGGGATCAACCGTATTGCCTTTGGATTTGGACATTTTTGCCCCATCTTTGAGAACCATCCCCTGCGTCAACAGTTTTTCAAACGGCTCATCAAACTCGATGTATCCCAAATCTCGAAATACCTTGGTAAAAAATCGCGCATAGAGCAGATGCAAGATAGCGTGTTCAATCCCACCGATATAATGATCGACACCCATCCAATATTTAATTTGCTCACTGGAAAATGCTTCACTCTCCCAATTTTTTGGTGATGCACAAAAGCGCAAGAAATACCAACTTGATTCGACAAATGTATCCATCGTATCGGTTTCACGAATCGCATCTTTTCCACATTGCGGACAGTGACAATGTTTCCACGTTGGATGTTTTTCGAGAGGATTTCCCTCTCCCGTAATCTCAATATCATGAGGAAGAGCGACAGGAAGATTCTCTTTTTTCTCCATCACCAAACCACAATCATCACAATGGACGAAAGGAAGTGGAGCACCCCAATAGCGTTGACGTGATACACCCCAATCTTTGAGTTTATAATTCGTCGTTTTTTGCCCAATTTTTTCAGACTCAAAATACTCTATTACTTTGCTTTGTGCCTCTTTTGAGTTGATCCCATCAAACTGCTGTGAATTAAAAAGAACCCCTACCTCTGTGTAGGCTTTACTTAAATCCAGTTCACCGTCTGAGGGTTTAATAACGGCATGAATCGGCAAATCATACTTTTGAGCGAAATCAAAATCTCGATCATCATGCGCAGGAACCGCCATCACCGCACCGCTGCCGTAATCCATCAAAACGAAATTAGCCACCCACACTGGAACTTTTGCACCCGTGAGAGGATGAAGTACTTCAAGCCCTAGAGGAACTCCGCTTTTTTCTTTTTGGCGATCAATAGAGGAGCTATTTTTCATCTCTTTGATTTGAGCAATCACTGCATCACTTAATAAAGCGTTCTCTATCATATACGAGACAATCGGATGTTCAGGAGCCAATGCAGTGTACGATACTCCATAAATCGTATCAGGACGGGTTGTGAAGACATCAAAACTCTCAAAATTGGAAGAAAGTTTTTCTTTACTTGCCTCATCGAAAAACAGATCAAATGCCAAACCGTTCGATTTGCCTATCCAATTTTCTTGCATTGTAAGCACTTGCTTGGGCCAACCGCCCTCAAGTTTGTGCAAATCGTCCAAAAGCTCATCCGCATATTGGGTAATCTTAAAATAATACTGATTCATATCTTTTTTGACAATCGGAGTATCGCATCTCCAGCAACATCCATCAACCACTTGCTCATTCGCCAAAACGGTCAAATCATGCGGACACCAGTTGAGCATCCCTTTTTTACGATAGAGAAGCCCTTTTTCATACATATCAATGATAAAGCCCTGCTCGAACTTCGTATACAGCTCATCACTCGTCGCTAATTCTCGCTCTTTAGAGAAAGAAAAACCCAAAGAGGCGAACTCTTTTTTCATATAATCAATATTATCGTACGTCCAACCCTTGGGATGAGACCCGTTTTTGATCGCCGCATTTTCCGCAGGCATCCCAAAACTGTCAAAACCGATAGGGTGAAGAACATTAAAACCTTGTTGACGGTAATAACGGGCGAAGGTATCGCTAAGGGTGTAGTTTCTCACATGCCCCATATGCAACCGTCCGCTTGGGAAAGGGAACATACTGAGAATGTATTTTTTTTCTTTGGTAAAATCTTCACTAGGCTCAAAACTTTTATTGTCAGCCCAAAATTTTTGCCATTTTGCTTCGATAGTCGAGGGGGAATAATTCATCTTTTGTGACCCTAAAATATTTATATAGTTGTGAGTGATTTTATCTCATTTACCATAAACGCCCTATTAAATTAGCAATTCTTCCAAATTACTCTTTAGTTCATTTTCTATCGTCGGTAAACAAGACTCGAACTCTTTTGGTAAAATTTCAGTCAGTTGATATTCTGATATTCCAATAGGTTGAGACATATTTCGCAAAAAATACTCTGCCACGATCTCATTTTTTTCTTGGCAAAGGATTAGCCCGATAGTGGGTTTATCCTCTTTTTGAGCTAAAACACTATCAACGGCACTGCAATAAAAATTCACTTGTCCCGAATATTCAGGTTTAAATTTCCCTTTTTTAAGCTCAACGACGACAAAACATCGAAGCTTTAAATGATAAAAAAGTAGATCGATATAAAAGTCATCATCACCAATTTCAAGCTTATATTGTCGCCCTACAAATGCAAATCCGCTTCCAAGCTCGATTAAAAATTTCTCCATGTGTTTTATGAGACTGTTTTCAAGCTCTTTTTCTCTAAATGGCTCTGTGATGGTCAAAAAATCAAATCGATACGGATCTTTAAAAGATTGCTGCACCAAATCACTCTCAAGCGGAGGCAAAATATTTTTAAAATTAGAGACGAGACTTCCTTCTCGTTTATGAACTTCACTTTTAATCATAAGCGTCAAAACGTCCTTGCTCCAGCCATTTTCAAGGATTTTTTGTATATACCAATATCGCAATTTTTTATCTTTTATTTTTTCTATCAAGATAATATTATGAGTCCAAGGAATTTGTGCCACCGTCAGTGGCACTTTTTCAAAATCATCTTTATACTCTTTAAAAAACCTTACCATTCTTTTGAGATTTCTCGTTGAAAATCCACTCATATTCGGAAACTCACGCAAAATATCTTGACTCAATTTATCGATAACCTTTGCACCCCAACCAAGCTCTTTTTGTTTTTGTTCAATCATAGCACCAATATGAGAATAAAGCATTATCATCTCTTGATTGATAGCACTAAATGCTTTTTGCTGCGAAATTTTTATTTGATTTTTGATCTCTACCAAAAAGGAATTATAGTCAACTGTATGATGCAACTCCTTTATTTTATCCATAAACAAGCCCTTTTAATAAATCCTTGATTGCTCATTGGGAATACTCCTTTTAAACTTTCTAAGTTCGTCTAAGATTCTACCCGAAAAATAAACGGCTAAAATATGGGGACAGAACCCTATTTTGTAAAAGTCCCTTCCCTTCCATCTCAAAACGTTCGGCTATTTCATACATCGACAGTTCCCCTTTTTCTTCAAGCCTTCCTTTTGTAGTGAGTCTATTGCGGTTTTTAGTATTAATATTTAACGCCTGACTCGTATTCTGTAATCTAACGGTTAAATATAGCCAATAAGTAGCCTAGCGGCGACTTATTGGCTACTATGTTTTGTTAGTATTTTGGTTCCTGTTCAGTAAATACTTGTCTAGAAACTAAAGAATTATCATTATGTATTGGAATCATTTCTCTTGTAGTTTTATCAAAATAATTTTGTGTTATTTCATAATTATTAAATAAGTCATTATCTAAAGGTATATTGGCATAAGGGTTATAATAAATATGTAATCCATCTAAATGTGTTTCTTCATGTTCAGATAAATCACAATAATGGATATCAGAACCATACACTATAAAATTAGAATCAGAACCAGATACTTTATTTTCATATGGCTCTCTAGTACTTATAATGTCATGTGTTTTAGAAAGTTTTCTTTCTGTCGTACCAAAATTGTCTAATCCATGATTAGATATAAACTCACCTAAATCACTTTCTCTATATCGAGTAGATCGTACTTTAGTATTCTTAACATTACTCTGAACTACTGCTTTTCCAAAGGTTCCTGTAGTGGAAAAAATCACAGCACTTATTTCCTTATAGGAATCATTTGTAAAAATACCTAATTCTATACTTTCACCATTATTATTTATAATATGAGATATTTTATTAGAAACAGGTTCCTTGTTTTCATTAATTGTTGGAGGTTCAATACCAAACAATACTCTATTTATTAGAGTATTGTTTTGAGTGTATGAATGGTGACTATCAAACGGTGCTATCGCAATTACAAATGGATTACCATCAACATGTTCTAAGCTAGAATATGGAAACTTTTTTCCATTACTACCAATAAATATATCTTTTTTATCTTTGATTTTACCTAGTAGTTTTAGTGTGGCAAAATCAAAATTTTCTTTTTTAGAATCTAAACTTTTTTTGACAGCAGATTTTGTATAGTAATCTTTTGTTTCATTTAACTTGTTATTACTAGATACAGCTTCAACATTAATAACTCTACCTGAATCATGTGTTAAATTAAAATCTGGACTTTCTTTTGAATAATCAATGTGAAATCCCATATCTAAAAATGCTTTATTTAAATAAAGCTCCCAAAATGAGGAATTAAATGATAATTGAAATTCATTAATAAATTTATTTGATTCTTTTTTTCTACCAAGTAGTCCTATTGACCACATAGTTAACGTATCTTGTACAGGTTTATATTCTTTACTCATAATTAAGCTTTTAAAATATGGATGCAGTCTTTCTTCTTTAAATCTAGGAGTAAACAAATCCATTTTATTCATATTTAACCTTTTCTATAATTAAGCATATCTCAGCGTAGACTAACGGTTGACTTCACCGACAGTTTTCTGCTCGGTGCTAGGATTTGTTATGTGTTTCTTCATTTAAAGTCTCAATACTTTCCCTCGTTCCCAACGTCCTCGTTGGGAATGCAGACTGATGGTATACACTCCCAAGCTGGAGCTTGGGAGCGAGAGAGGGTAATTTATTGGCTCCTCTGATTTGTTATATTCTAATCTTACCAACTCTATATATACTCAATAAACAGTGTTCAACTCAGGTTCACTTTCTCCAGTATTTTCATCCGGAATCATCCAGATTTCAAATCCATCATAAAATTTCATTCTCAAGAATTGATTGTTAATATCATCATCTATTGTTATAAAAGCAAACTGAAATACATCTGGATTGTCTCCTTCATATGTTGGCGTACGCTGTTGTTGTACTTCTTCTATTAATTGACCAAAATCATCATTTTCAAAATTAGTAGTTTTTAAATGGGTGGTTGCGGTAATGAGTTTTCGCAACCATCGTTGATTATATTTATGGTAAAAAAGTGCATAGGCAATTTTTCTCATGACTAAATCTACCCTATCCCTATCAATCTCAAATGCCACGGTTTGAACCCCATTGAAGTTCACTGGATGTTGCTTTTCTGTAGTGCTTTGTAATAATGCAGAGCTTCTTTTGAATGATTTGATAGTTTTTTCTGAAAATTGTTTATATGCAGTTGAGTTCCCACCTATAAGCATCGTTATTAAATTTTTAACATATTCATCATCAAGCGACGTATCCTCATTATGCTCTTGGCATGAATCAACTGTAATGAGATTGTTACGCATACCTGATGGGAAAAAACTTTTAGGAGGTGCATGTTCAACAGAAACTTTTTCTTTATTACACATATAACAACTCATATCTTTTAGTACTCCTATAGTTTGCTATTTTGAATATAACTATTTATTTAAGGAACACTGTAGCACAAAAACACTAAATAGTAATTATTAAAGGAACATGCAAACTGTCCATTTATAACCGTCATTCCGCACAAAAATTTACCATTTTTATTCATAGAATTTCCAATATCGTTTTCCCAAAATACGGGTCAGGCGTTAAATGTTAATAGACTTCTTTACGATGTCCGATACGAACAATCATAATTAAGGATAAAGAGGGCAGACTACCCAGAATCTCAAAAAATAATACTTTCGACCAATCCCAAAACGTGATCTAAAACTTCTTCATTTATTTTAGCTACAAATTTTACATTTCTGGCGCGATAATCAATCGATTTTACTTGCTCCGTCATTACAAATCCGCTTAGATTTTCATTTTGAACATTCACATGAAAAGGGAAATTTCTATCTGTATTGGTGATAGGACAGGCGATTGCCAAGCCAACACGTTGATTAAAAAGTGTATTGCTGATTATCAGTGCTGGTCTGCGCCCTTGTTGCTCATCTCCTGCTTGCGGATCAAAAGTGAGCACAACCAAATCCCCTCTTTGAGGAATATATTTTTCTACCATTCCTCACGCCCCATAGACGTAGAAATCTCTTCGATGGCACAGTACTCTTTTGGTATTTTGGCTACCAATAGATCAAGGTTATATTTCATCCTCGCGTTTTTAATTGATTTTATGATAATTTTATCCTCTTCCACCCGAACATCAACCCTGTCACCAATAGCAAGATGCAAACTTTGGAGTATCTCCTTGGGAACTCTCAAACCTTGTGAATTTCCCCACTTTGAAATCATTGCTGTCATAAAACACCTCCGCTCATGTATATCCAAAGTATATCATAGGAATTTCAAAAAATGGCGTAATTAGAATTAGAGTCTTGGGATTTTCTCTAGTTCATACCACTAGACAAGCGATTTTTAGCGATTTAAAAGGGGGGGGCTAAGAACATGAAGAGTATTAGAAGGGAGCGCGAGGGGATTAAATCCCCTTCCAAAAAAGTTTACACAATCCCCTGCTCAAACTGAGCACGCATCTTATCTTTTTCAGCTCGAATTTTTACTTTTTCTGCCAATTTATGACGATACCCTGCAACGCTAAATCCTGTCCATACGACCAATTGTGCCGCAACAAAGATAGAGCTGTAGGTTCCAACGATAACACCGATAAGCATTGGGAAACTAAAGCCCATCATAATATCGCCACCGAAAATAAAGAGGGTCAATACGACTAAAAATACCGTCAACGACGTAAGTGTTGTACGTGATTGGGTACGCGATACCGCTTCATTAATAATCATAACAAAATCGGTATTTTTAGACTCCTCAATATGTTCTCGAACACGATCATAGACGATAATCGTATCATGAATAGAGTAGCCCAAGATCATCAACAGTGCCGCAACACTTTCGATATTAAAATCAACCTCGAAATACGAGACAAACCCAAAAGTGATAACGATATCATGAACAATCGCAATAATCGCCGCAAGGGCAAAACGCCACTCATAGCGAAAGGTTACCGTTGCCATAATCGCAAGGAGTGTCAGCAAAAATGCCGTTAAACCTTTAACGCGTAATTCATCCCCTACTTTTGGACCTACCATATCGACACGGCGAATCTCAAAATCCCCCGTCCCTTTGAGGATCTCTTTGGTCGTATCCCCAATATCGTTACTCAACCCAACGGTTGAAGCGGGAGTTTTGATAATAATCTCTTGAGGTGAACCAAATTCGGTCACCGTCGCGTGCTCAAAAAGTTTATCGCTTTTCAAACTCTCCCGTATTTTATCAATAGGGGCTACTTGAGTGTATTTGACCTGAACGACTGTCCCACCCGTAAAATCAATCCCGAAAGAGAATCCCTTCACGGCTATAATCGCAATGGAAAGGAAAAAAAGGACAAACGATGCAAAGAAAAAGATTTTCCCCTTTCCGAGAAAATTATAAACTTTGTCTTCTTTAAAAAGTTCCATAGTTACGCCACCTTTCTTGTCATACCAAACCATAAGGTGTAGTTCTTACTTTTTTCGATACGCACCATAAAGAACTGATAAAGTCCATACGATCCGACAATAGCGGTCAACATAGAAGCCAAAAGACCCATGCTGAGTGTGACTGCAAATCCTTTGATAGCACCCGTCCCGTAGACATAGAGAATGGTACATGCCAACAATTGTGTCACGTTAGAGTCTAAAATCGCACGCATCGCTTTTTGATACCCTTCGGCAATCGCACGACGGATAGGTACTCCTGCTCGGATCCCCTCACGGATACGTTCATTAATAATAATATTCGCATCCACCGCAAGACCGATATGCAAGACAATACCCGCCATCCCCGGTAAGGTCAGTGTCGCCCCAAGAAGTGACATCATTGCCAAAATGATAAAAAGATTAATAACAACGGCAAGGTTCGCAATAACCCCTGCCAGTCCATAATAAAACATCATAAATACAATAACCAATGCAAACCCGCTCACGAGGGCAAGAAGAGAGGCACGAATACTGTCCGCACCCAAACTTGGCCCCACAGAGCGTTTTTCCATCATATAAATAGGGGCGAGCAATGCACCCGAACGCAATGCAATCGCAAGGTCGTTCGCCTCAGCGGTTGTATAATTACCGCTGATTTGACCCGAACCTCCTCCGATACGCTCATTAATAACAGGAGCGGAATAGACTTTTCCATCAAGAACAATAGCAAGCCGTTTTCCTACACTTTTGGCAGTGAAATCACCGAAAATCTGTGCCCCTTCCGAGTTAAGGGTGAAATTAATCACAGGATTATTATTTTGATCGTATCCCACTTGGGCATTGGTAAGCATCGTCCCATCCAAAATAGGAATTTCACGAACCAAATGTTTCATCTCAGGTGCAAGGGCATCCGTGAGAATTTTATCTCCAAATCCTGACGCTTCCTCTTCACTCAACTCTTTGACACGACTGGCACGATCTTCATCGATTGCCATCAGTTCAAGTTTCGCGGCACGTGAGATCAACTCACGAGCACGTTGTTCTTCCTCTTGGCTTTTGATCCCTGGAAGCTCCACTAAAATCTTATCGATCCCCTGCTTCGCTACCGTAGGCTCTGCAAGCCCGAACTGATCAAGTCGGTTACGGATGGTTTCAATTGCCTGATCAACCGCTTGAACTTTTAGTTTTTCAACAGCCGCAGCTGTCATAGTGATACTATAATGTCCAGCAGAAGCTTTGACAACGGTCCCCTCTATTTTTTTGAGGTAACCATCCAATACTGTCGCATCATCTTGATCGAGAAGTTCAAATGTAACTACCCCATCATCGGCATTAAGACCATCAATAATCATATCATTATGTTCGGTAAAACGGGCAATTCCTGACGCAACAGATTTGAGCTGAGAAGTCACAGCCTCTTCGGTTTTGACCCCAAGAAGCATATGTAACCCCCCTTGAAGATCAAGACCAAGAGTTACTTTCGCCCCTGTAGAACTTTGCGTTAGAGAGGGGAGTGAAAAAATGATTCCAAACAGTGTCGCAATGATAAGTAAAACAAGACGGAAATTAAGCTTCATCCTCGTACTTTCGCGCAACGGCATCTTTTACTAAGCGCCCTTCTGCATCATTATTGAATTTTATGGCGAAAAAGCCCTCTTCCACTTTTTTGATCTCAACAATCAATCCACCATTGGTGACAATTTTGTCTCCCTTGGCCAAAGAGGCAAGCATCTGCGCATGTTTTTTTGCTTGTTGTTGTTGTGGACGAATAATCACGAAATACATAATCGCGATCAAAAAGACAAAGGGGAGAAGTTGTGTTAAAATTTCCATTGAAATCCTTCGGAAAAAAAGTATCGCATTATACTCACAAAGAGATTAACATCGTTATAATTCGCCCATGAAAATAGACGCAACCACCGTTTTTCAACGGCTTACCCTCCCCTTAATGATCGCCCTTAGCTTTAGTGCCTTTATCTATTTCGAGCACTTTCATATCACCTTCAAACTGCTCAATACCCTCCTCGCCCTCGGTGCACTCTATGGACTTCTCACTGCTCCAAAAGTCTCGTTACCTATTGCAGGTTTTTGGATCGGACTTTTGTGGTGCTATTGGATCGGATACAGTTTTCAATATTATGGGCTTGGATGGGCGCAAAGCCTCGTAGCACTAGGGTTTGGATTCGTGTACGCCCTTTATTATGGAGTTCTTGCCCTCACTCACCGTGCAGCCTTACGCGCTCTATTGCTCTTTGGTCTCACCTTTGTGTGGCCAATGGATTTTAATTGGATGCAGCCAGAGCTTATTTTCGTTGAGAGCTATATTGGCTTTGATAAATGGCAATTTGCCCTAGTCTTGGCACTTTTAGCTTCTATGTCGTGGTTTTCAAAGTGGAAAAAAGCGCTTCCATTACTATTGCTCCCTCTAACAGTACAACTTTCACACACTCCCCCGCCAATGCCCCCCTTAAAAATTAAACTCATCTCTACTGATATTCCCCAAGATTTAAAATGGCAAGCCGTTGCCCTTGAAGATACCATCAACACCAATCTTTCCCTCATTGATGACGCTATCGCTCGTAAATATGATCTCGTCATTCTCCCCGAAGCCGCCTTTACCCTCTATATGAATCATAATCCCGATTTAATCAAAGCCCTACAAGAGCGCTCCAACTCCATCGCTATTCTCACAGGGACGCTCTATGATGAAGACAACCTCAATTACAATGTCTCCTATTTGTTCGATCACGGTCGTGTCACCCTCGCTAAAAAAACGATACTTGTCCCTTTTGGGGAGTATATTCCTCTGCCATCTTTTCTAAAAGGGTGGGTAAATCGTACTATTTTCGGAGGGGGATCGGATTTTGTAACAGCCAAAAAGCCAACCGATTTCATCATCAAAGGGGTGAAATTTCGCAATGCCATCTGTTATGAAGCGACACGAGAGGAACTGTATACCCCCGATGCACGCTATCTTATCGCCATTAGCAACAACGGATGGTTCAAACCCTCCATTGAGCCGACAGTACAAAATTTGTTAATTCGGTTTTATGCGCGAAAAAATAATTCAATGGTGTTTCATGCGGCGAATGGCGGGGGGAGTGGGGTGATATATTAAGTTAGACGTTTCTCTCACCTATTCACCCTTCGATTAGTTCAGGGCGAATAGAAAGAAAGTTTTAGTGACGTACTGTTAGGTTCTTACTATTAATCGCAGCAATAACATGTGCGATGTGTTTCATTTTTGCCTCTTCGTCTTCCATATTGTGGATGGCATCAAGGTTGAAGTGTTGTAGTTTAGTGTCCAAATAACCTGTATCAAGTTTACCATCGATAAAATCTTGGTCACGAACAATTTGGCGGTGAAGAGCGATATTCGTTGGTACCCCTTCGATAATAAACTCATCCAAAGCACGTTTCGCTTTACGAACCGCATCTTCCCATGTCAACGCCGAAACAATCAGTTTCCCTACCATTGAATCATAATTGGAGGGAATAGTATAGTTCGTATACGCCATACTATCCAATCGAACACCTGGGCCACCCGGTGCCAAATAGTTGGTAATAAGCCCAGGTGAAGGGACAAAGCCCAATTTTGGGTTTTCAGCATTGATACGAAATTCAATAGCATACCCACGGAATTTAATCTCTTCTTGCAAAAATTTAAGTTTATCTCCCTCTGCAATAGCGATCATCCGTTGGATTAAGTCAATACCTGAAATAACTTCAGTAACAGGATGTTCTACTTGAACACGAGTATTCATTTCAATAAAGTAAAAATTATCATCTTCATCTACGAGATATTCGATTGTACCAACACTCTCATATCCTAATTTGAACATTGCTTTGGTAGAAACACGATAGAGTTCACGACGTACCGCTTCATTGAGCAATGGTGAAGGGGCAATTTCGATAACTTTTTGGTGACGACGTTGGATAGAACAGTCACGATCTCCGAGGTGAACGACGTTACCGTATTTATCTGCGATAATTTGGATCTCAATATGGCGAGGATTTTTAAGATATTTTTCGATAAATGTCTCTCCACGGCTAAAGAAACGTAACGCTTCTGCTGTCGCTGATTCATACATCTCTTTGAAATCTTCCGCTTTATGAACGATACGCATACCGCGTCCGCCTCCACCGAAAGCCGCTTTAATGATAACAGGGAAACCAATTTCACCCGCAATTCTTTCCGCTTCAAAAATATTGTCGATCGGCTCATCGGTACCGGGAAGCATAGGAACACCCACCGCACGCATCGCTACTTTTGATGCCATTTTATCCCCAAAAAGGGCAACGTGTTCTGGTTTTGGACCAATAAAGATAAGTCCGTTGTCCAGACACGCTTGGGCAAATTCAGCACTCTCAGAGAGGAACCCGTACCCTGGATGGATCGCATCACAATCGGCTTTTTTTGCCAAAGAGATAATACGGTCGTAATCCAAATAGGCTTGAATCGGGTCACCCATAATTGGATAGCATTCATCAGCTTTACGAACCCAAACGCCATTGACATCTGCTTCCGAAAAAACAACAACACTTTTAATTTCAAGTTCTTTACATGCTCGTATAATACGTAATGCAATCTCACCGCGGTTAGCAATCAAAATTTTATTGATTTTTTTGTGCTCCATCGTGTACCTCGTAAATAGTGAATTTTATATATGTAAATTATAGCCAACCTAAGATTAAAACTATTTCTTTCTTAATTTTTTGTTTTTTTTGTTTTCCCCGTTATAATAAGGGGAAAAAATGGGAGCTCATTATGAATATTGCTAGCAACATCACCGAACTTATCGGTAATACACCGCTTGTACGGTTGAATAACCCTTCTAAAGAGAGTGGAGCAATCATCCTTGGTAAATGTGAATTTATGAATCCGACCAGCTCTGTTAAGGATCGTATAGGGTTTAGCATGATTAAGAGTGCCATGGATGAAGGGAAAATAACCTCTGATACTCTCATCATCGAACCCACCAGTGGTAATACAGGAATCGCCCTTGCTTCCGTCTGTGCTGCTCTTGGGCTCAAGCTCACCCTTACTATGCCTGAATCAATGAGTGTCGAACGACGTAATATTCTCCAAGCTTTGGGTGCGACTCTCGTCCTTACTCCTTCATCACAAGGGATGAAGGGGGCTATTGACGAAGCCGATCGTCTGGCAGCGTCAACACCAAATACAATTGTATTACAACAATTTTCCAATCCCAGCAATCCTCAAATCCATCGTAAAACGACCGCAGTCGAAATTTTACGCGATACGGAGGGGAAAGTTGATATTTTTGTAGCCGCCGTGGGGACAGGAGGGACAATTACAGGGACGGGTGAAGCACTAAGAGCTGTCCTCCCCAATATCCAAATCATTGCTGTTGAGCCCAAAGACTCCCCTGTCCTCTCAGGCGGTAATCCAGCTCCCCACAAAATTCAAGGGATAGGGGCAGGGTTTATCCCCGATATTCTCAACACCACTCTTTATAATGAAGTCATTACAATCAGCAACGAAGATGCCATTGCAACCGCTAAAAAACTGGCTCGGGAAGAGGGAATATTAGTAGGTATCTCTGCAGGGGCTAATGTCTATGCTGCCATGCAAGTTGCCGCACGCCCTGAGAATCAAGGGAAAACCGTTGTGACTATTTTATGCGATACCGCTGAACGCTATTTGAGCACCGCCCTCTTTGAAGCCTAATACACTTTTAGAGACCCTACGATGTGAGGGGGGGAGAGTACACCATCTCCCCTATCATCAGCAACGAGTTGATAGATCACTGCGAATATTAGGAGAAAATACCTCATACGATCTATCCTCCCTCATTATTCCTCCAGATAGTGCCCTCTATCGATGTCGATTTCTCTACACCCCAACCTCATTTAGTATTGAGTTTCACCCCTACACCGCTAGAAAAATTTCAACACTTCGTTTAATTCACGGTGATCACATCAACTATCCCTTTAAATACGTTCAACGAGAATCTCTAAATGCCCTTTTTGATCAGCGAAATGGATGCGATGATGTTTTGATCATTAAAAATAATCGTCTCACCGACACCACTATTGCCAATATTGCCCTCTATCTCGATGGCCAATGGCTCACCCCCCTGATCCCTCTTTTAGAAGGGACAACACGGGCGCGACTGATCGATGAGGGGAAAATCACAACCGCCTATTTGACTCTATCCGATGCCCGTAATGCGACCAAAATTGCCCTTATGAATGCAATGATGGGGTGGGTTGAGATGGAAAATGGTATAATCATTTAAAAAATAGGCGACATAACCATGCTGTACGATATTATTAAAAGTCCTTCTTTTGCTAAACTAATGGAAACAAACGTTCGTGACCTACTCATTTACTTCTTTGAAAATGACCAAAATTTTAGTATTTTATGCAAAATTGAGTCCGTCACATTTGACCCCCCTCTGCCAAAACTCATCTCTGATGAATTTCGGGCTATGACTCTCTTTTTTCTTGCTGGATATACGTTTGAGAGTGCGCGAATTGATGAGGATATGTTGATTTTTGAAGCGGGATTTGGTCAAGAAAATATCGGTAGTTTTGTAAGTATTCCCCTGTTATCTATCGTGCAGATTATTATTGATGACACCCCAATATTTGTCAATCTTGCACTACCGCAGGAGCGGATAGCACCTATTAATATTGAAAAAAATGAGGGGATTCAGAATTCAATGAGTGTATTCCTCTCCAATCCTGAAAATCAGAAGTTTAAAAAGAAATAACCCTTTCAATTATAATTTTAACCCAAGTAAAAATGTCACGACGTTATCGATAAACGCGTCGTGCTTTCGCTCTTTACTGTATGCTATATAAAATTTACGTTTAATTTTGTAATTTTTAATCCGTGCTTCAAATAATCGCCCATCTTCCACTTCATCTTGAACAACGTGATGTGAGATAACGGATACAACAGGGCGTTCACTATTTTTAGGGGAGCGCATAATCGTCTCTTTAATTGCTGTAGAACTTGCGACAACCCCAATAACATTAAAAGTTGAACACTCAACCCCAATCTCTTCAAATACTTCCGACGTAAGTTTACGAGTATGAGAACTCTCATCGCGACAAATCCAGTCAAATTTATACAAATCCTCTTTGCGAAGCTGCTTAGGGATGGGCTGATTGGAAAAAATAACGAGCTCATCTTCTTCCCATTCACGGTAAATAAGCCCCTCTTGGAAGACAGGGGACTCGATAAGGGCTATATCAATCTTTTTATCGACCAATTGATCGATAATCTCCTGCGACAATGCAACACGGATATGAACCTCATTGTTAATTTTATCTTTAAGTTGCGCCAAGTACGTCGGAAGAACATAGTTTCCAATAGAGTACGATGCCCCAACGACAAAAGTAAACTCTTTATTGATAATTTTCAATAAATCTTTTTCACTCGCTAAAATAGCCTTCTCAAGTTTCGTTGCAATACGGTAAAGATCTTCCCCCTCTTTGGTAAGTTTTATCCCATTTTTTTTTCGCTCAACAACACGTGTATCTAGGTAATCTTCAATGTATTTAATCTGTTGCGTAACTGCCGGCTGGGATATTCCAAGCTTCGCAGATGCCTTCGAAAAGCTTTTCTCTTTGACAACCGTTAGAAACGTCAAGAGCTTAGCAAAGTCTTTTAACATAATAATTCCTATAAGTAAAATATATAGTGGTATTATAAACCATTATTATGATTAATGCAAGTAGAACGCCACAGCAAGCAATGATAACACGTTGAAAGGGTGGGTTAATCTACGGAATAAAGAGTTATAGTAGCCCTATTAATGCCACCAACAACACAGGAGGGGTGACCATCAGCCCAACCTTAATATATTCACCCCATCCAATTTTTACCCCTTTTTGCGCCAAAACATGAAGCCATAGTAAGGTTGCGAGCGATCCGATCGGGGTCATTTTTGGTCCCAAATTACATCCAATGATATTGGCATACGCCAGCGCGCTGTTTCCAGCTTCCCCGATTGCGATATCCATGATCATGATCGTTGGCATGTTGTTCATTACGGAGCTTAAAATTGCCGATAAGAAGCCTGTACCGATTACGGCATACACATTTCCCATACTTTGCAACTGAGTAATCATTTCGGCTAAATAAGTGGTGAGTCCTCCATTTTTGAGTCCATAGACAACGACATAGAGTCCGATACTAAACCACACGACCTGCCACGGTGCCGCTTTGATCGTCATGATCGGTTTCGTTGCTTTAAAGTACGTTGCGATGCCTAAAAAGATCAATGCACCGCCAAGGGCAAATACGGACACCGGAAGATGGTAATGATCCCCGATGAAATACCCGAGCATCAAGAGACCCAAAAACCACCAGCTAAGATGGAACATGGTCATATTTTTGATTGCACTTTCAGGAGTTGCAAGGTTTCCGATATCGATATGGGTCGGAATGTCTTTGCGAAAATAAATCCACAAGACTGCAATCGACGCGATAATACTAAGTAAATTAGGGAGAAACATCGTTTTGGCATACTCCCAAAATCCAAGATGAAAATAACCTGCTGTTACGATATTGGTAAGATTTGATATTATGAGAGGATTGGAGGCGCTGTCACCTATAAATCCACCCGCCATCAAAAAGGCAAACATCGGAAGTGGCTTCATGTTGAGATACTTCATTTTTGCCAATATGATTGGCGTCAGAATCAATGCTGCCCCGTCATTTGCAAAAAATGCGGCTACCAATGCCCCTAACACCATCATGTAGACAAACATCACATGGCCGTTTCCTTTTGAAAAACGAACCATCTTCAGTGCTGCCCACTCGAAAAAACCAATCTCATCAAGAACCATTGAGAGTAAAATAATCCCAATAAAGGCAAGGGTTGCATCCCATACAATGGAGGTGACTGTCCAGACATCACTGAGGCTAACAACACCTAAAGCCACCGCAGCAATGGCTCCAGCAACGGCACTTGTCCCGATTTGCAACCCGCGAGGTTGCCAGATTACTAATACTAACGTAATTAAAAAAAGGGCTATGGCAAGGATCATAAGCGATTCTCTTCGATAGAGTTTTTAATAAAAGCTTTGACCTTTGCTTCGATGATATCACCTACTACACGTACGTGATCTATAATTTCTTTATCTGAACCTACAAATGTAGAAGAATCAGGAAAACTCCACATAGAATACCCCTTTTATTTTATTGACAATACTATATCTAAATTTATTTTAATAAATCAATATATCTTGATATTGAATTATAATTATTTTATAATATTATTAGATAAACTAAGGTTACAATAGCTGATACGATAAGGAGTAAGTCAATGAGCATCCATCTAAAAAAATTTATATTATCAACGTTATTATTTACTTCGTCGTTAGCGGCAGAGAGTTTCGATAACTACCTCAAACGCTTCGACTACAATGAACGTACCGAGATGAAGATCAAAAGCCTCGAAGCCGTTGAGCTTTATAAGATGGGAGAGGTCGAGTTCGTTGATATTCGATTCAAAGAGGAACAGGCAGTTTGGAGTTTTCCATTTATGAAAAAAATCCCCCTGAACGAACTCCCCTATCGTCTAAATGAACTGGATAAAAACAAAACAATCGTCACAGTTTGTCCCCACTATGACCGTGCTGAAATTGCCCGAATTTATTTGACACTCAAAGGATTTAAAAGCCGCTATCTTACTGATGGATTGTTGGGATTAGCTGGATATTTACGCGGTGATGAAGCTAAAGAGTTTATCGAAGAAACAAAGAAAAAACAACCTCGTGAAAGTGCTAATAATCGAGAAGAATAGATCAAAATAGATCCGCTATAATAAGAAATATTTTCAAAAGAGACCTTATGCCCATTCGTTCACTATTCAAAAACCTCTCACGTGATCAACGCCGTGTCGCACTGGTCATCGCCCTCAATATCGCCATTGTTATCATCGAAAGCACCGTCGGTGTTATCAGCGGCTCACTTGCCCTCCTTTCCGATGCGTGGCACAATCTCAGCGACGTATTAGCCCTCATCGTTACCGCCATTGCTTTGGGTCTTGGTGTTCGACCTGCCACGTCTGCGATGACGTACGGATACGTTCGCTCTGAGATGATGGCTAGCTTTATCAATGCCTCTTTTTTATCGCTCTTAATGATTTGGGTAGCCGTTGAAGCAGTGAATCGATTAATGCACCCCGTGATGGTTGAGGGATGGCTCACGATGATCACGGCAGCCATTGCCCTCATCATCAATACAGCAAGTGCCATGATTTTAGAAAAGCATCCCCACGCACATACCGAAGAGGAAGAACATGACCTCAATGTCCGTGCCGCTTTTTGGCATATGACCAGCGATGCGGTCCTCTCTCTCGCTGTTGTCCTCGGTGGCGGTGCCATGATCCTCTGGGGTGTTCCGTGGGTCGATTCGATCCTCTCACTCATATTTGCTACCGTCATTCTCATCGCAAGTGCCCCCCTTCTCACTCGCTCATTCGGGAGCTTGATGGACAGAACTGATCCCGCTAAACTCTCCCTATTCGAATCGATCCTTACCACTCACCCGCAGGTGATGGAGGTACATGATATTCATCTGACATTTCCATCGAGTAAGGAGCGCTATTTCTCGGCACATATTGTCCTTGATAGCTACCTGAATCTCGGGGAGGTTGAAGAAATCATCGAGTCGCTTCGCCATGAGCTTTCTCATGCGGGAGCAACCCATATCCTTCTCCAACCTGAAACCGCTAAGTACGCCAAAGCAGGCGCCGCGCAATGCAACGGACATAGTGAGCATCAACATTCTCATAATGAATAAAAGCAATGCGTTATCTTCTCCATATTGACCGTCTTTGGCCAAAATTGAGCTATAATAAAAGAACTAATGCAACGAGGTGGTACAAGGTATGGATAAATTATTTGACGGTCTCAATGATGCTCAACGCATTGCAGTTGAGCAAATTGATGGACCTGTTCTCATCTTAGCAGGGGCAGGGAGTGGAAAAACCAAAACGATTATCTCACGATTAGCCTATTTGCTCGATTCGGTCGGTGTCCCCGCCGCCGCAACACTTACCCTTACCTTTACTAACAAAGCGGCTAAAGAGATGCGGGAGAGGGCGATGGGGCTTATTACCCAAAACACCTACCCTCCCCTCTTGTGTACGTTTCATAAATTTGGATTGCTTTTTTTAAAATTTCATATCCATTTACTCGGACGAAGCAACTCTTTTGTCGTCATCGACACCGATGATAAAAAAAAGATTCTCAAGAAAATAAATGCCGATCTCCCCACACCCCTTGTTGCCAGCGAAATTTCCCGCTATAAGAACTCCTTGATTGATCCCCAAGAGGCGTATGCCCAAGCCGAACTGACCAACTACAAACACATTGCTAAAATTTATGAAGAGTATCAACTCTACTTAGCCGATAATAATTTAGTCGATTTTGATGATCTCCTCTGCCTTACCTATAAACTTCTCGATGAAAACAGCGATTTATGTGCCCAAACATCTGATAAATACCGCTATATTATGATCGATGAGTATCAAGACACCAATGAACTGCAATTGCGTCTTTTGCAAAAACTTTGCTCTACCCATAACAATCTCTGTGTTGTCGGGGATGATGATCAAAGTATTTATGGGTGGCGAGGGGCGCATGTTCGTAACATTTTGGAATTTGATCAAGATTTTCCCAACACAACGGTCGTTAAACTTGAACACAATTACCGTTCCACGCAACCCATCCTGACCGTTGCCAATGCCCTCATCGAACATAACCGTTCGCGTCTTGGTAAAACTCTTATTGCAACGAAAAGTGGCGGTGACGACGTACAAACATTCACCTCACACGATGAAAATGAAGAGTCCAAGAAAGTTGCCACCGCTATTTCGAAGCTCCTGAGTTCAGGGGTGCGTGCCAGTGAAATTGCTGTACTTTATCGGATCAATGCCCTTAGCCGCTCTTTGGAAGAGGGGCTCAATCGCGAGGGAGTTGCCTATAAACTTGTCGGAGGGTTACGCTTCTATGATCGTGCCGAGGTGAAAGATCTTATCAGCTATTTGCGTGTTATTACCAATGTACATGACAATTTTTCTCTCAAACGGATTATCAATAAGCCCAAGCGGGGACTGGGAAAAGCAACCGTAGAAAAACTTGAACTCTCCGCAATGGAAGCAGGGAAATCTATTTTTGAATTTATTGATACTCTAAGTGATAGTGAATTAGAAGGGTTGGCACGAAAAAAAAGCGTCCTTGAACTTCGTCATTTTATCCGTGAGATCAATGAATTACGGACAATTGCAGAGGAGCAAATGTATTATTTTATTGATCAATTGGAAGAGCGTTTCAAACTCAAAGAGACCCTCAAAGGGCTTCCCGATGAAGCGGATAAAATTTCAAATGTGGATGAATTTTATGGTCTTTTTCGCGATTATGTCAAACAAAATCCCGATGCAACTCTTCCTGAATTTCTCAATGACATTACCCTCCAAAGCGATCAAGATCAAGTGGAGGGGGAGAGTATCTATATTATGTCTATCCATGCCTCCAAAGGGCTGGAATTCGAGCATCTCTTCGTGATCGGGATGGAAGAGGGATTTTTACCCCTTATCGGCGATGGAAGTGATATTGAGGAGGAGAGACGCCTAGGTTATGTCGCCATTACCCGTGCCAAAAGCAATCTTACCCTCTCTAGCGTCAACAGCCGTTTTTATAAAGGTCGCCGTACCGAGTTGCACAAAAGCCGTTTTGTGAACGAAGCGGGATTATGTGAGGGTTCTTTAATCTTAGAGAAACATACGGGCTACAAAAAAGGGGATTTGGTACGCCACAAAATTTTTGGAGCAGGACGGGTTGAGGGGGTGAGTAAGTCGGGACGTGAGTTCAAGCTTCTTATCAATTTTGGGGGCAATAAACGAGATATTTTAGCCTCATTTGTGGAGAAATTATAAGTGAAAAATCGTCTTTTTGTCGTTTATAAACCAGCAGGAATCAGTTCAAACCATTATTTAGGGCGGATAAAACGTCGTTATGGGGTTAAAAAAGCAGGATTTTCAGGAACACTTGACCCTTTTGCCAAAGGGGTTTTAATCGTTGCCTTTGGGAATCACGGACGACTCTTCCGTTTTTTAAACAAAACACCAAAACGTTACCGTGCAACACTCTGGTTGGGTGCCTATTCTCCAACGTTGGACATTGAAGGGGTGGAGCAAATCGATCAGCTAGAACCTTTTAGCAATGAAAAAGTAGCTGCTGTCATTACCTCTCTTCAAGGGGAACTCACCTATCTTCCCCCCAAGTTCAGCGCCAAACGGCTCAACGGTAAGCGTGCCTACGAGTTCGCCCGCGCAGGTATTGAAGTAGAGCTCAAAACCATCACCACAACCGTCCATGAGATCAAGATGCTCCACTATTGCCACCCTTTTGTCACCTTTGAGGCAAGCGTCTCTGAGGGGAGTTATATCCGTTCATTAGGTGAAATGATTGCCGATTCTTTAGAGTGTTCGGGTTGCCTTAGTGCTTTGGAGCGTATGAATGAGGGACAATTTTTCTATGACCATGAAAAAGCGATTGATATCAAAACGGGACTCTCCCTCCCCAAAAATCGGTATAATGGGACGAAAGAAACAATTCTTTTAGGGCAACCGCTTGCTCGTGAACTTTTCGATATTCAAGACAACGGTACCTATTGGATCGATAACGATGAAACGATCTCTATTATCGAAATTGGCGATGATAAAATTCACTATATTCTCAATAAGGTTGAGGCATGCTAATACTCTCACGTAAACTCAATGAATCAATCGTAATAGGTGATTCTATTATCATCAAAGTTATCGCAATTGATAAAGGGGTTGTAAAACTTGGCATTGATGCCCCAATCCATATTCGGGTATTACGCAGTGAACTCATTCGAGCCGTTGAAGACTCCAATAAAGCGGCTTCCAAAGGCAATGATGAATCACTCTTACGCCAACTCGCCCAAAAGTTCAAACTATGATGCGATACCGTGCCCACGCTAAAGTGAATATTTTTCTCAAAATCACAGGAAAACGGGGAGATTATCACACGATCACCTCACGCTTTATGCGAGTAAACAATCTCTTCGACACCCTTTGGCTGGAACCTAAATCAACCCCTGAATTTGAGATTAGAGGCAATTTTGATTGCGATATCGCTTCCAATACCATTTATAAAGCCTATAAATACCTTCTCTCCTATACCCGTTCTCACGCCCTCTCAACCCTAATGGAAGAGTATGCCGTATGCGTTGACAAACAGATCCCCTCTTTTGCTGGGCTTGGCGGTGGAAGCTCGGATGCGGCAACTTTTTTACGGATGTGCAATGAAAAACTTGATTTAGGTCTTGAGACGGAAGTGCTTGCCGAAATAGGGGTAAATATCGGTGCAGATGTCCCCTTTTTCCTCTATGACTACGAGAGTGCCAATGTCAGTGGCATTGGTGAAATCGTCGAACACTTTAATGAGCCATTGATAGATTTTGAGGTCATAACCCCTCCTCTAAAAATCAGCACCCCTGCTGTGTACCACTACTACCGTGACCATCTTTACGCCCCCATTACCCCTAAAGAGATTCACGCTCTCGAAGCAATGCCCTCACGTGAAGTTTTAACCTCTATGCTCCCCAAAGAAGCGAATGACCTCTATCCTGCCGCACTTGGGTGCTATAATGAGCTTACCGAAAAAGAGGGATGGTTTTTCTCTGGAAGTGGTAGCAGTTTTTTTAAAATTAAGGAGCAGTAATGGGCGAAAATATAGCCACAAATAAAAAAGCTTATTTCGATTTTCACATCGAAGAGAAATTTGAAGCGGGTCTCGTATTACAAGGTTCCGAGGTTAAAGCTTTGCGTGATAAAAGAGTTAATCTTAAAGATGGATTTATCAAAATCGTCCGTGGCGAGGCGTTTTTGTTCAATGTCCACATCGGCGTCCTCGCTACAACCCACCATTTTTACGCGCATGAAGAGCGAGGATCTCGAAAACTTTTACTCCACAAAAAACAAATTGACAAAATGTTTAAGGCAGTTGAAAAAGAGGGGTTTACCCTTATCCCCCTGAGTATCTATCTTAATGATCGTAATATATTTAAGATACAAATCGCCATTGCAAAAGGGAAAAAGCTTTATGACAAACGTGATGATCTAAAAGAGAAAAGTCTTAAACGTGATATGGAACGAGCGATCAAAGGATTTTAAAAAGAAGAGTGAGTTTATCGCTACTCAGAAGAGAGTAGCGTGAAGAATTATTTAGGGCGACGAATTTCTTTGATACGTGCTTTTTTACCTGCAAGATCACGAAGATAGAACAATTTAGCACGACGAACACGACCACGACGAAGTACTTCAATTTTTTCTAAGCTATCGCTATAGATTGGGAATACACGTTCGATACCAATAGCATTTGCTCCGATTTTACGAACAGTGATTGTACGACCTGTGCCTTCTCCACGAATAGAGATACATACACCCTCATAATTTTGAGTACGTGTTTTTTCACCCTCTGTAATGGTAACCGCAAGACGAAGCGTATCTCCCGCACGGAATAAAGGAATATTTTTCCCAGCCATTTGTGCTTGCTCAAAGCTAGCGATGTATTTATTTTTCATAAGAAATCCTTATTTTATGCTTTAATAGCTGTTCTGGTCTGAAATATTTTGTTTTGCATTCAGACAAGGCTAATTTTAGTGCTAGAATTTTACTGTGATTACCCTTTAGATATTCTGATGGGACACCTATTTTCTCGTAAATAGGTGGTTTCCCAAAAGAAGGTGCTTCTAAAAGTGGCGTTTCGAAACTCTCCATTTCGAGGGATTCACTGTTGCCCAGTACGCCGTCGATATTGCGAACAATGGCATCGGTCATCACCAACGAGGGGAGCTCTCCACCCGTCAGAACATAATCACCGATGCTAAATACTTCATCAGCAAACGTCTCCAGCACCCGCTCATCAATCCCCTCATATCGCCCACTTACGAAAGCAATATGAGGCTTTAAAGCGAGGCGCTTGGCATCGTTTTGGGTAAATTGCTTCCCTACGGGTGCCACAAAAATGATATGAGTCTCATCCCCCAATGTTGATAACGTATCAAAAAGGGGCTGAGGGGTCATAACCATCCCAGCACCCCCTCCAACTGCCGTATCATCCACTTTGAAATGCTTTGAGGCACTAAAATCTCTTGGGTTAAGATACGCCACCTCAAACTTATTGGATTCAATAGCACGTTTCAAAATCGAATCTTGAAAATACCCCTCAATCAAGTTAGAGAAAAGGGTAACGTAGGTGAAGCGCATTACGACGCCTCGAGTAAATCAACGCCACCATTGACGAGTATCTTTTTGATCTCCAAATCGACTTTCACCACAAAATGATCGATATAAGGGATTAAAAAACTTTCCGCCGCCCCTTTTTCCACCAAAGAGTTCTCTGTTTTGATTGCAAGATAATCTTGAGCACCGATACGTTCAACTTCTTGAACACTCCCCAAGAGAATCTCCCCCTCAAAAACGTTAAGCCCTGGCAAATCAAACCAAAAGAACTCATCTTTACCCAGTTTACACCGCTCACGTGTTGCCTCGTGGGTTGTGAAAAGCTTCGCGTTCGTGAGAACTTTGACCGCTTCTGGCGTATCAAAGCCAACAATACGAGCAAGCTCACGCTCAGGATTGTAACTTTGAAGGGTTATCAGAGAGCCATCTTCTTTTTGAAAGGTACTCCCCTTGACAAATTGCTCAGGAAAATCGGTATGAAGATTAAGTTTTATATCCCCCTTGAGTCCAACAACGCGCCCCAATGTGGCGACATGAAGGAGGTCAGGGTTCAAAGATTTACGAAAGCGGTTCGACATTGATTCGGTAACTCTTTCCATCTTTAGCCTTACAGCCTGAGATGACAGTTTTGATCGCACCGATCATTTTGCCTTCCTTGCCGATGAGTTTACCTACATCCGCTTGGTTAGCATGCAAAACAATCTCGATAACTTCATCGCCATCATACGACTCTACCTGAATATCTTCAGGATATGTAGCAATCAACTTGGCGAAACCAGCGACGAAGTCTGCTATCATGATTATTTACCTGTAATTTTTTTGATACGATCAGACATTTGAGCACCAACGCTCAACCAGTAGTTCATACGCTCTTCATCTACTTTTACCGTTGCAGGCTCTGTCATTGGATTGTAATATCCGATCAATTCGATCCAACCACCATCACGACGCTTACGGCTATCCGTTACAGCGATACGGTAGAAAGGTTGTTTTTTACGACCCATACGGGTTAGGCGAATGACTGTTGCCATTGTAGATCCTTTTAAAATAATATTTTTGCGCCGAGTACCTTAGACGAGTGTTTTGCCCACAAAAGCAAAAGAAAAACCTCTAAACTGCTCGAACGCTAAGTCAGAGATTTTAAAAAATCCCCTGCTTAACGCTCATCTTAGCGGGGAATTTTTGACCCTTGGATTTGACCCATCATATTCTGAAGGTCTTGCATCCCTTTTTTTCCTGAAAAACGTTTTGCCATTTTCGAAGCATTTTTAAACTGCTTCAAAATACGGTTAACATCTACAACATCCAAACCACACCCTTTAGCAAGACGTGCTTTACGACTGTTGTTGAGGAGTTCTGGATCTTCTCGCTCTTTCATCGTCATGGAGGAAACGAGTGCTTTGATTTTTTTCAATTCACCCGAATTTTCTAAATCAAAATCTTTGAGTGCCGATGCCATTCCACCCATTCCAGGGATCATCCCCATAATGGATTTCATGCTCCCCATTTTTTTGAGGCTCTCCATCTGCTCTAGGAAGTCATTAAAATTGAACTCCCCTTTACGGATCTTTTTATTGAGTTTTTTAGCTGTTTTTTCATCAATTATCGATGCTGTTTTCTCAGCTAACCCCTCAATATCCCCAAGCCCCATTAAACGGTTAACGATACGATCAGGCAAGAAGATCTCTAAATCTTCCATCTTTTCGCCGGCACCGATAAAACGCAACGGTACTTGAATCTGTGATGCAATACCAAGGGCAACACCGCCACGAGAATCTCCATCGTACTTCGTAAGGATAACTCCATCAATACCGATTTTGGTATTGAAACTATCCGCGGTACGAACGGCATCCTGCCCTGCAAGCGAATCGGCAACGTAAAAAATTTCATGAGGATTTGCGGCACGCTTAACTTCAGCAAGTTCGTTCATCAACTCATCATCGATTGCCAAACGACCTGCCGTATCAATCAATACGACATCAACGAGGACTTTTTTGGCGTACTCTAACGCCCCTTTGACAACGTCCACGGGATTTTTTGTCACTTCATCACTGTAAAGCTCAACATCAATTCCCGCACACACTTGGCGCAGTTGCTCCACTGCTGCAAGACGTTGTAAGTCTGCTGCAACGACCAAAACACGTTTTTTCTGACGGATTTTCAGATAATTGGCAAGTTTGCCTGTTGTAGTTGTCTTCCCTGAACCTTGTAAACCCGTCATTAAAATAACAGTAGGTGCTTGAGGCGCATAGACAAATCCCGAATTTCCTTTGACTTTTAACAACTCATAAAGAGAGTGACGAAGTGCATCGAGAAATTGGTCTTTACCGATACCATTTTGTTTAACTTGGAGTTCAACCGAATCAATAAGATCTTTGACCACTTTGTGGTGAACATCCGCTTTGAGCAATGCTTTTTTAAGCTCGCCTAACGCCTTAGTTAACGCTTTTTCATCGTCATGAAAACGGATCTTGCGTATTGCGGATGTAAATGATTCTGTGAGTGTATCGAACACGTGAACTCCTGAAAGGTACAATTATAGGGATATAAAGTTTCGCATTATAGCTAAAGCATGCTTTAGCCACCCTTTGTTTTAACTCCCAAAGTGTCCAAATATTTTAGGTTCTGACGCGATGAATGTTAACCCTAAAATGGTTACTTTTTTCGCATGCAACATAACGCGCTTTGCCTGTCGTCCGCCGTAGCTCTCATCACCGACTATTGGATGAAGGGCGTATTTCATGTGTGCACGAATTTGGTGTGTGCGCCCATGATGAATAACAAGCTGAACCTTCGTCTTTTTCCCTGATACTTCCAGAGGGGTTACTTCGGTAATGGCGGGCTTGCCCCCTTTGGAAACTTTCGTGTACGCTTTGTTCCCTTTTTTCTCTGTAATAAGAGGCTGATCGATAACAAATGGCTCACTTATGATTCCATCGACCCATGCCACGTACTCTTTATAGACATTATCTTTTTTAAATTCGGCAATGGCTTTGAGGCGATACTCCTCATTTTTAACCAACATCAACACACCGCTTGTCTCACGGTCAAGTCGGTGAAGGAGCTGTGACCCTTTGAACTGTCGTTCAATCTCATCAGAGTTGACGAAGGCCGGCTTATCAATGACAATCAAGTTATCATCTTCATATATAGGATGGGCTTTTTCTACCTTTTGAACGATAAAACTGGTTTTACCACTGATTTCACCGCGTGCTATGAGCACCTTTGAGTTACCCACATAGACCAATCCACGGTCAATCAGTGATTTTGCTTCGGAATTACTAATTCCCTCTTGTGCTGCTAAGAGCTTGTATGCTTTTGGTTTTTCCATTTTATCGTCCTCAGGTTGATTTTCAATCCGTTTATTTTTGGAATTATACCATCTAAGGGCTTCAACGCAGGTAATCAATTTTTTGCTATAATACTTTAGATTATTTTTACATGTTAGGAGCTAATACAGATGGGCAAGCTCGATAAAATAAAAGAAGAGCTTAATTACTTAAAAGTTTGGCTAGGAGTTTTTATTGTTATTGCTGTCTCTATTATTTCATAGATTAGTGAACATCTAGCCAATGATATACGTAGCTATTTAGCAATCACTATTCTTATGGGACTAAGTATTGCCATTTTCTTTTCACATCGTAAAATTATTGCAAAAATTGATGAAACGGAGGAACTTTAAAATGATAGAATATTTCTTTTTAGGGGCTGTATGCTTTTTCTTTGCTGTTCTTTTATACAGTGGTATTGACGCTGGAAGAAAACATATTCGACATTAAGTTTTTTAAGCATTCCCACGAAAGCGGGAACTGCTGACGCAAAGAGAATCACCCTAATAGCCGTATTTTTTATTACTAGTTGAGCCAAAATTTGAGTTTTGACTATTACTATTTTTATATGGATCGTTATAGCCTCTTTCACCAGTATAGGGATTACTATTACCTTTTGAAGAATAGTTATCAACTTTTGTACTATTCGGACTACTTCTATTATATCCCTCAACATACGTTCCATTACTCTTTGTATACCCATTAATATATTGATCCGCATCTACTGTAGCAACAAATAGAACTGTGATGCGCCTGAGAAAAGAAAAAGGGATGACGCAGCTCGATTTAGCCCTTTCCATTGGACTTAAATCGGTCGGGCTTATTTCCGTCGCTGAACTCTACCACAACAAAAAACATTTCAATCTTGAACATTTATACAAAATTGCCAAAATATTAGAAATTGATTTGTGTGATTTTATTAAGGATTGGGAAGAGATAGAAGCTGGATTCCCACCTTCGCGGGAATGACGAGAAGGCTACGCAAACATTTTTTGATACTAAATACTAGTTAAAAGCATACTTCGATTTTATATGAGCTACTACATCCTGATGGCTTGCAACGGTTGGAGCATCAATTTCTCGCTTCAATTGATTTTCAAGTTCACGATGAAACCTTTCTTTCTCTACAGTAAGTGTTACAGCATTTGATGGTAATGTTTGGAAAAAAGCTTTTACTTTATCGAGTATAGATTCATCATTAATTTCAAGGTGGTACGCCAACATATTTTCTCCTCATTTTAATTCAATCATTATATTTAGAAATTGTATCACTAGTTTAGTGTAAACACTCCATCACCCTATCCAAATCAATCGTGGCATTCACCTGCGATGGGGGTAATGTTTCGGCAATATGCAAGGCTTCAGCAATTCCATCAAGCTCTACAAACTGTACATGAGAAACATATTTAAAAAGTTCCCGCTGTAGAAAGAAGTGCTCTCCCGTGATGATTTTACACCCAAAATGTGCCGGTTCCAGAGGATTGTGCCCTCCGATAGGGGAAAATGCACCCCCTAAAATTGCCACGTCACTGATGGCGTAGAGATTGTTGAGCTCTCCCATGGCATCAATGAGGGTAATATCTGCATCCATAGTTTGAGTCTGGCTCCAACGTGAAAAGCTATAGCTTGGGGCAGTACGTGCAATGAGTTCCGCTACTTTGGTAAAGCGTTCGGGATGACGAGGGACGATGAGAAGTTTTGCGTGTGAATTATGGGTACGATACTCCATAAAACCTCGTAGTATCCCCTCCTCTTCACCCTCATGGGTACTTCCTGCAACAATCGTCATTCCATCAGGTTTTGGATACGCTTTTGTTACTTCAATCTTTTGCGCCAGTTTGATATTTCCGACCACTTCGACGTTATGAGCTCCTAATGCAATAAAACGTGCCATATCCTCATTGCTTTGGCATAAAATGCGCTCACACTTATCAAACAACTTCGCATAAAACCATCTCATCTTGTAATATTTAGGGAAGCTTCGATCACTGATGCGGGCGTTAAGGGCAATCACCCGCGCACCGCGCAAAGTAGCAATGCTAAATAAAAGGTACCAGAACTCTGCTTCTAAAATAACCACCGTTTTGGGGGCACGTATCCAAAACCATAACCACGGTTCAAACGGGAGATAGCGTACCTGCATACCATAATGGAACGCTGATTCATATCCCGTATGGGTAATGACACTGATGACGATTTTAAGCCCTTTTAAGCGTTCTACTATCGGGGCAATTGCTTTGGCTTCGCCGAGGGAACAGACATGGAACCAAATATCATGAGACTCAAACGGGGGGTTGTTTTTTAAAAAAAAGCGTGCAGGTATCGAGTGTCGATACTTCTTTTTGAACGATAGAAAGAGGATGAAAGGGAGTGCCACCACAAAAAGAGTGGTGGCGAGAAGAGTGTAAAAAAAGTCAAACGCTCTCACAAAAAAGTGTTATGCACCCATTGATTCATCGGAAGGTTCGAGATAGAGTAAACGTCCGCAATGAGGGCACGTTACGATCTCTTCCCCTTTGATAATATCAGAGTAGACTTTGTCACTAATTGCCATATAACATCCCATACATGCTTGGTTACGAACAGGTACAGCTGTTGTATTTTTCGCCCAACGACGAATTTTTTGGTAGAACGAGAGCCCTTTTTGGTTCATTTCGCCGACAAGAATCTCTTTTTTACCAAAAATAACTTTACGGTCTTCATCAATTTTTGCTAATTTGACATCTACATCTGCTTTGACACCGACAAGCTTACCTTCAATTTCAGCTGCTTTGTCTTCCAAATCAGAAGTTTTTGCTTTCTTGTGCTCGATGAGTTTTTCCAAACGGGCAATCTCTTCATTGGCAAAGTTTACTTGCTCTTTTGCAATTTCTTCTTCTAATTGAAGTGATTTCATTTCACGTTCAGTTTTAATTTCACCACTTTTTTTAGTGTTACTTTCCAATTTATCGGATAACTCTGCAAGGTGAAGCTCGTTTTTTTGCTTTTTTACTTGCTCATCTTTGATCTCACCAGAGAGAGTTGAAATCTCGCTCACGATAGAGTTTTTGGCTGCCAAAAGCGCATCATATTGAAGGTTCGCTTCGTCGATTTGCGGTTCGAACGCATCGATCTCTTTGTCAATCAACGATAAGTCAATTAGCTGTTTTAGATGTTTGTTCATAAGTTGCCTTTTAGGGGGTGCTTCATCTCAATGGTAAGTGAAGGGGTTTGTTGATGGTGAAATTATAACACTCAAACCTAATTTTTCCAAGTGTTCTGCTAATATCTCTCCAAAATAGCACTCACTCTCGTAATGACCGATGTCTAACATGGACAATCCGATCGCTTTTGCCTCCATTGCATCGTGATATTTGATATCGCCTGTTAAAAAACAATCGGCTTTAATATTTTTAATAAGGGATGCCCCTGAACCTGTTACTAATGCGCAGGTAAAAATATGATCATGAGACTGTACCGCTCTAATATGTTGCAATCCAAAAGCATTTTTGATTTTTTGCGCAAACACGTCAAACGATTCATCTACTCCAAAGTAGGCAACAAATCCCTCTTTTGCCACGATTTCATACCCTAAAATTTTTGTAGCTACATAGTCATTAAGGTGGGTTTGATCGAAATTCGTGTGCATCGCGATATTAGAAATATTTTTGCGAATCATAACGGCAAGCAACTTGGCTGGGTACTGATTGAACTGCAACTGCTTCAATCCCCCAAAAATAATAGGGTGGTGGGTGATGAGGAGAGTATTATCAGGGATGGATTCAAGCAGTGCCTCGTCCACATCAATCGAAAGGACCACGGTAGAGATTTCTTGGGTAAAATCTCCCACAAGAAGACCTGAATTATCCCACTTTTCTTGAAGGGCAAAGGGGGAAAGTTCATCCAAAAAAGTATAGATATCGCGTACGGTCATTTTTCATAGCTCCTTTTTTTTCGTTTAAGGCGGACATGTATGGATTGTGAGCCAGAGAGAGGATCCGAATATTTGAACTCAAACTCCCCTAGCCCCTCAATCAAATCAACCAATTTTTTATACCCATAACTGCGCGGGTCAAATTCGGGGGATTTATTGATCAGATTCTGACCAATGGCTCCCATATACGACCACCCTGCTTCATTCGTCGTATCCTCAACGGCGTTGCGTACGAGTGCCAGCAGTTCTTTGTCATCGTGTTTTATTTTATGGGTTGTGACGATTTCAGCCGTAGCAGTGCGTCGAAGATTTTCAGTATAGATAAATTTGTCACATGCTCCGATAAACGATTTGGGTGTCTTCTGCTCCCCGAATCCCAATACTTTGACCCCCGATTCTCGGATACGACTCGCTAGCCGAGTAAAATCGCTGTCACTGGAGACGATGCAAAACCCGTCGAAATTTTTCGTATAGAGCAAATCCATAGCATCAATAATCATCGCACTGTCGGTTGCATTTTTACCCGTCGTGTAGGCAAACTGCTGCATCGGATGAAGTCCGTGTTCCAGCAAAACGTTTTTCCATCCCTTTAATTTTGTATCGGTCCAATCTCCGTAGATTCGTTTAACACTTGCTATTCCATGACCCGCAATTTCATCGAGTAATCCTGCGATAATGGAAGGCTGAGAATTATCTGCATCAATCAATACTGCCAATCGGGCTTGATTTTGGTTCATTCACGTCCCTTTAGATTTTCAAGTGCCTCACGTGCTTCGGGGAACTCCTCTTGCAAACTTAGTGCACGGTCATACATCGTTTTCGCTTCCTCATGCTTACCAAGCTCCACCAATAGATTCCCATAATTATAATAGGTCACGGCATACTCATCATCAATCTGAAGTGCTTTTTCATAATGTTCTTTGGCGAGGAGAAGTGACCCCTCGGTTTTGTACATCGAAGCGATAGCATTGTGGGTCAAATCATCATTCCCATCCAACTCAAGTGAGTGTTGATAGAGTTCGATTGCTTTTTGCGTATTCCCTAATTTTCCATTGACAAAAGCAAGTTTATTCACTATTTCAGCTGTATTTGGAAACAAAATATTAGCTTTCATCAACTTATCCAATGCACGTTCCAAATCCCCTTCGCTATAAGCTTCATCCGCTTCCACGAGTAAATCCGTAGCACTCATAGAGGGTTTAAACTCTACAATGGGGGTAATAGGCTCAGCCTTACCATCTTCTTTATCTTCCAATGTATTGACATGCTGATAGATTTGATAGGCGAAAAATGCCGTTGCGGCAAGCATAATAATGGCAAATGTACTCATAATACTCCTTTTTGTAATCAAAGTATAATATAATCACTGTAACATAACAACCAATAGGTATTTAACATGCATACTAATCTCAAAGATCCAGCACTTTATATCAACCGTGAGCTCTCATGGCTCCAATTTAATACCCGCGTTTTAGGGCAAGCACAAGATGAATCTCTTCCTCTTTTAGAGCGACTTAAATTTCTCGCTATTTACGGAACCAACCTCGATGAATTTTATATGATTCGTGTTGCAGGATTGAAAAAACTCTTCAGTGCAGGGGTGAATGTCTCAGGGGCAGATCGCTTTACCCCTTTGCACCAACTTCGTGAAATACGCCGTTATTTACATGAGGAGCAACAAGTTGTTGAGGGATGTTTGCTAGGAATTATGCAAAAACTTGAACATGAAGGGATTTTTTTCAAATCCTATAATGAAGTAACCGATGCGCAACGTCTTATTCTTGATGGTTATTTTAAAGAAAATATCTATCCCGTGATTGTCCCTATTGCCATCGATGCGACTCACCCTTTTCCTCATCTCAATAATCTTGGATTTGGACAAATTGTCAAACTCCGCGATCAAGAAGATCCATCCGTGGAGCGTTATGGTCTTATTCGTATTCCCCGTGTTCTCCCCCGATTTGTCGATATTGACAACCGTATCTATATCCCTATCGGAAGTATCGTCGCCGAACATATTCAAGATCTTTTCCCTGGATATGAGCTCCTCAAATTCTCCGCCTTTCGTGTTACTCGAAATGCGGATATCGCTATTGAAGAGGAAGAAGCCGATGATTTTATGGAGATCCTTGAAGAGGGGTTGAAGCTTCGTAAAAAAGGGGAGATTGTTCGTCTTGAGCTCAGTAACCATGCTGATGATGATCTCCTGAACTTTTTCAACCGTCATGCCAATGTTTTCAAAGATGATATTTACCGTTTCCAAACCTATCTCAATCTCGGAGCATTGTGGCAGGTTGCGGGGAACAAAGATTTCGCCCATCTCACGAGCCCAAGTTTCAAACCGCGTAATCTCCCCCCTTTGGATTCGGACGAAAACTTATATACCATCCTCGATAAACAAGACCTCGTTTTGTTTCATCCGTTTGAAAGTTTTGAACCGGTAGTCCGTCTTATCCAAATTGCGGCAAAAGATCCGGATGTTGTCTCGATTCGTATGACCCTTTACCGTTCAGGCTCTAAATCGGTGATTGTTCAATCTCTTATTGCGGCGGCAGAGTCGGGGAAACAAGTAACCGTAATGGTGGAGCTTAAAGCCCGTTTTGATGAAGAGAACAACCTCATCTGGGCAAAAGCGCTAGAGAATGCAGGGGCGCATGTTATCTATGGTATCACAGGGTTTAAGGTTCACGCCAAAGCAGCACTCATTACCCGCCGTGTAGCGGGGAAACTCAAACAATATGCCCATCTAGGGACCGGAAACTACAACCCCTCTACCGCGACCATTTATACCGACATCAGCTATATGACAAGCAACGATGCTATCACTTACGATATGACCCGATTTTTCCATTTCCTCACAGGCTTTAGCAAAAAAGGGAAACTAAACGAACTTTATATGGCTCCAACGCAGATCAAACCTAAGATTCTCTCCCTTATCCACAATGAAACAAACAAGGGAAAAGAGGGGGTTATTATCGCCAAGATGAATGCTCTCGTGGATGAAGATATCATCCGTTCTCTCTATAAAGCGTCTCAAGCAGGGGTGAAAATTCAACTAATTATTCGTGGTGTTTGTTGTTTACGTCCAGGGGTGGAGGGGATCAGTGAAAATATCCGTGTTATCTCTCTCATCGGTAAATATCTCGAACATGCCCGTATTTTTTATTTTAAACACTCCAATCCTCAAACGTATATCTCCAGTGCCGATTGGATGCCTCGAAATTTATTGCGTCGTATTGAACTGCTTACCCCGATCTCAGGGGAAGAGAGTTCTAATAAACTCATCCAAATTTTGCAATTGCAAATCTCCGATAATGACCTAGCATACGAACTTCAAAGCAATGGACACTACCTCAAAGTGAAACATGAGAAGGGGAATATCATTAATTCCCATCAGATTGTTGAAATCACCACCAATAAAGTATATAATTCCGCCAAAAAACAGACTCCTAACTACGTGCAGCAACTCACGTCACGCTTGTTTAAAGAGAGTTAATTAAAGGACGTGCATGATTAGTAACTACCTTGACTATACCCCTACTCTCAATGAGAGAGTATGGATCGCCCCTTCTGCCGATGTAATCGGACGGGTCTCCATGGGGGAAGATGTCAGCATTTGGTTCGGGTGCGTTGTCCGTGGCGATGTCCATTTTATTCAAATCGGAGATCGTAGCAATATTCAAGATCTGAGCATGGTACACGTTACTCACCACAAACGTGATGATATGTCTGACGGTTACCCCACCATTATCGGCAATGATGTCACCGTGGGGCATCGTGTTATGTTGCATGGCTGTACTATCGAGGATGGCTGTCTTATCGGCATGTCTGCAACGATACTCGATGGTGCCGTTATCGGCAAAGAGTCCATCGTCGGGGCGGGGTCGTTGGTGACGAAAAACAAAGTATTCCCTCCACGATCCCTTATCATGGGGAGCCCTGCAAAAGTGGTGCGAGAACTCACGGATGAAGAGGTTGATGAACTCTACGCTTCCGCACGCCGTTATGTAAGCTTCAAAGAGAATTACCGCAACCCGAATGTTTGATCTCGTCGTTGCTGCCGATATTCTAGGCATCATTGCTTTTACCCTCAGCGGATTTTTGGTAGGGGTGCGTCATAAGCTTGACATTCTTGGGCTTCTTATCTCTGCTTCTATTACGGCGTTGGGGGGCGGAATTGTTCGGGATGTTATCCTCACCCGTACCCCTTTTGCTTTTAATGAGTACTATCCTGCCATTACCGTTTTTATTACCATCTTTATCGCCTTTTTATTTCGTCGCCATCTGCGCGAAGAACTGGAACGTCAATGGCTTTTTGTCCTGAGCGATACCATCGGTCTGGTTGCCTTTAGTATTACGGGAGCCCTCCTTGCACTTGAGTATAACTTTAACTTTTTCGGTGTACTTATCCTCAGCTTCCTTACGGCAGTCGGTGGCGGAGTCCTTCGCGATACGATGATTAACCAAGTCCCAGCCGTTCTTATCAGCGATTTTTACGGCTCTATTGCCCTTATCGTTGCCGTTTTGCTCATCCTCTCGAATACTCTGTGGGATCTCAACACTCTAAGCGTTACCCTCATCGCCACTCTTGCTGTTACATTACGCCTTGTAGCGTATACGAAACAATGGCACTTACCCAAACTCAATATGGACACACAATGAAACTTTTTTGGAAAATCACCCTTGCCCTACTCATTCTTGGAACGCTCGATATTGGTCGCTATTTCCTCTATCCCAATATTGATGATCTCAAAGAGATCTCCCCTATCCCTACCGCTTTTATGGAGTATCGAGAAGATCAATGGGCACAGGAAAATCGCGATATGCACATCACCCAACAATGGGTGGGCATGGATAAAATTTCCCCTAATATCATTAAAGCCGTTCTGATAGGAGAAGATGACGGGTTTTGGAATCATGACGGATTTGATGTTAAGGGGATGGAAAATGCCATCGAACGAAGTATAGAAAAAAAGACGTTGGCAGGGGGAAGTACCATCAGCCAACAGCTCTCCAAAAATCTCTACCTCTCCCCCAGTAAAAATCCTGTTCGCAAAATAAAAGAGGCAATCCTCACATGGCGTATCGAAAAAACCCTCTCTAAGCGTCGTATTTTGGAGATTTATCTCAACGTCGCGGAATGGGGGGACGGAATATTCGGTATCGAAGCCGCAGCACGCCACTACTATCATAAGAGTGCAAAAAATCTGACAGGACGGGAAGCCTCGAGACTTGCAGCCGTTCTCCCCAATCCCATCCGTTATAACGCCATCGGAACGCAAAAATACGTCGTTAACCGCACCCATATTATCTATAAAACGATGCAGCGACGAGGGGTAATACAGTCGATTTATAAAGAGGTGATGGCTCCTGTGAAAAAAGAGGAAGAGATGGCAACAGAGGTGGAGAGTAATGAGAGTGTACGTGATCTATTCGATACACTTACTCCCCTCCAAGATGAGGAACCTTCAGCGAGTGGTGAGGATACCCAGCCCTCTGTATTTATGAATGATGAGGGGAATGGGAGTAAATAGTGGCGGGGTTTAAAGAGCGCCACCGACTTATTCGACGCGGTTACGTCCCCGTTCTTTGGCGAGATAAAGCTTTTCATCGACTTGGATTACAAACCGATCAATTGTATTTTGGAGAATGGGTACGGTATTGTCAATAAGGACGGAGATTACTCCGATACTAACGGTATAACGAAGTGCCCTCCCTTCCACCATAACCTCTTCAGCAGCCGTTATATCACATATTTTTTGTCCAATAAGCAATGCCTCTTCTTTGTCAGTTGTAGGGAGTAGAATCATAAACTCTTCTCCGCCGAAACGAAAAATATAATCCGATTTGCGAAGCGTTTGTTCCAGAATAGTTGCAAAGTTCTTGAGGACAATATCTCCTACCGCATGACCGTAGGTATCGTTGACGTTTTTAAAATGGTCTAAATCGCACATCATTAGGGAAAATTCTCTACCGGTTGCTTTAGAAATATCGAGTTTATTCATCATAATTTTGTCAAACAGCCGACGGGTAAGCAGATGAGTAAGGGGATCTTTGCTACTCTCTTCGATCTCATTGAGAAATGCGATCTCATTTCCGATTTCGAGTGAATAATAATCGATCCGCTGCATCAGATGAATGAGGGTTGCAGGGCGAAATATTTTGTTTTGGCAATAACTGATAACATTAGCCGCCAGATCATGGAGATTGATATGGAGTTTTTCAATCACTTGAAAATGGGAAGTCGAGAGGAGATAGGAGGTTGACGCTCCACGCATCCATAGACCGAATTCGCAAAGATTAGGATCCAGTTCAGGATAGAAATCATTAAATTCATTTTGTTGAATGTAGCTGATCAGGTTGAGTATCCAACGGATATGGGATTCATAATGAATCATAAATTTTTTATCGGGCATGATCGAAATATGAGAGAGGCGAAGTTCATTTTTCAGGGTAAGCTGTTTCAAAAATTTTTGGAGATACAAAACACTAATGCGATCTTCATGCCCTGTGAAATAGCGATTGATATCAGCAATATTCTCGAAATCTTGTTGTTCTACGAGACTGCCAAGGAGTTTTCGGGCAACGGTGATGAGCTCGCTGTAAAGAAAAAGATAGGAAATATCATGTTCAATCGTAAAATGCACCAACTGGAGAGTATTGGTTTCGATCTCCTCTTGTGAGGTGGAGAGGAGAAGATTTAAAAACAGCTGTTTGTGTTCGCTCAAGGCTTGGCTATAGAGGCGACTGTCAGAGACACTTGAGTGTATACTCTCAAGATTAATACTAAAATCGTGAATACAGTTTTTAATATTGGAAAAATAGCGCTCAATTACTTTCATTTTATCCCTTTCTCTACTCTATTACGACCATTTTGTTTTGCTTGATACAAAGCATCATCCGCCAGCTTTACCAGATTTTTCATATCAATTGTTTTATGGGTAGGATAGACGGTAGCACATCCGACACTGACGGTCACGACCGATGATATATCTGAATGAGGGTGCCCTATACGTAAGGCTTCGACTGACTCACGAATATTCTCACCACTTGAATAGGCACTCTCTTCATCACAATGGGGAAGCAATACAATAAACTCCTCTCCCCCATACCGTACTGCCAATTCACCCCCTCGTGAACTGCTTTTACTGATGGTAGATGCAACCTGCTGTAAGCAAATATCCCCTTCACCATGACCGAGTGTATCATTGTACCCTTTAAAAAAATCAATATCAATCATACAAAGGGATAAGGGTTCATGGTTACGCAATGCACGGCGCCACTCTTCCTCAAACACCATATCGAATTTTCGACGATTAAAAAGATGGGTAAGGGGATCTAAGAATGCATACTCTTCTAAAAGCTTTGCTTGTTGACTGAGGCGTAAATGGGTCTGAATTCTAGCTTGAACAATAGGCATATGAAATGGCTTAATAATATAGTCCACTGCTCCCAGACTAAATCCTTTCGTCTCATCCTCTATTTCGCTTTTGGCGGTAACAAAAATAACCGGTATGGCGGCGGTATCACTATTGGACTTCAGCTGTCGACACACCTCGTATCCATCCATCTCAGGCATCATTATGTCAAGCAATATCAAATCGGGCTTATATTTCTTTGATCTTGCTATCTCAAGCGCTTTATCACCCCGTGTGGCGATACGTACGTCATAAGTGCTATTTAACATTTTCGAGAGCACCTGAATATTCATAGGGGTATCATCAACAATTAAAATAATGGGCTTGATAGTATCAGTTTGCGAATTCATATTTTTCCTTTATGAAAGTTTGTAGTGCCGTGGCGGCGTTTTGTGCTTTTTCGTAATCAAAAATTTCTAACGCATTTCTAAGAGTATTCCAGTGCTGCACGTTTATGTAATGACCCAACACTTCCTCTAAGCTATCAATCTCTTCTTGTTCTACTAGCTGACTGTTACTCAGTTTTTTACGGATAGCGTTCAATTGTTGAATACTTACTGGATAATTAAATCGTGAATGTCGCAGAGTATTTGCTTCATCCAGCGGTGCTAATAGATCTTTTAAATGTACCAATGCAGTGCAAAGTTCCTTCATATCAACACTTTTGTTATTGTTAAGCTCTAATTCGACTGCTTTAGCCTTTGCATTAAGGAGATCTGCACCGATCGTAGCACTGCTGCCTTTAAGTGTATGTACCCACCGTTTTGCATCTATACGCTGATTATGGTTAAGCATTGTTTCCAACGGCTCACATCCTTGCGCATATTGATGGTAAAACTGTACCAATATACGATGATAGAGATCCCTGTTTCCAGCACTGTTCGTTAATCCAACACGTAAATCAATCCCCTCTATCGCTTCAGGTAAAACCACCCCTGAAGGTATTGAAGCCACGTCATGAAAAGCCTCATTGTTGTGCAGACGTGGTGCAATCCATTGCGTTAGAACCTGCGCCAACTGAATGATATCAATCGGCTTGGAGAGATAGTCATTCATCCCCGCTTGCAAGCACGCCTCTTTATCGCTTTGCATAGCGGCAGCAGTCATTGCGATGATAGGGGTGTCATCTCCTCGCTGGCGAATCACCTCTGTTGCTTCAATACCATCCATTATCGGCATCTGATAATCCATCAAAATCCCATCAAATCGCTCATTTTTAAGCAACGAAACGGCTTGTAATCCATCCGTAACGACTGTCACTTTTATCCCCATTTGATGTAAAAAAGCACTCTCAACGTGTATGTTGATCTCATTATCCTCGACCAATAGAACTGATGCACCGCGAATCGGTGCGCTAATGGCAATAATATCATTACTCTCAGGTTGAACATTCTGCAGTGCAGTATTTCCAGAAGAACCGTACACGGCAGCGTACATATCGGTAATACCAAACTCAGCCGTAAAGGTAAACGTAGACCCTTTTCCCTCTTCACTGAAAAATTCGAGTGTACCCCCCATCAATTCGGCAAGGCGTTTGGAGATAGAGAGTCCTAAACCGGTTCCTCCGTATTTACGGGTGATACTCTCATCGGCTTGGGAAAACATCGTAAAAAGTTTATAGTGATCTTTAGGGGAAATACCGATACCCGTATCTCTCACTGCAAAATTAATCGTAATTCTTTCCGCTACTATTTTTTCCACCGATAGGGAGAGTTCAATTTCTCCCGAGTGGGTAAATTTAATCGCATTAGAGACCAAATTATTCAAAATCTGTAAAAGTCTCAAATTATCGCCAATAAGCCAAGTCGGAATCTCTGAAGCAATCCGTATAATAAATTCCAACCCTTTTGCATCCGATTTAGGGGCAAAAAGGGAGGATAACTGATCGATAGTCTCATTTAAATTAAACACTATCGGCGTAATCTCAAGCCGATTGGCTTCGATTTTGGAAAAATCAAGAATATCATTAATAATATGAAGAAGAATCTTCGAAGACTTCTCAATCTTTTTAAGATATTCCTCCCCCTCTTGCGGAAGATCCAAGGTATGGGTTAGCTGGATCATCCCCAAAATAGCATTCATCGGTGTTCGAATCTCATGGGACATATTCGCCAAAAAATTACTTTTAGCTATATTGGCGGCTTCGGCACTTTGCTTGGCAATTTCAAGCACCTGCTCGTACTCTTTTTGTTTGGTTATATCCCAGTTGACTCCAACGACTCGAATGACATCACCTGCGTTATCTCGCTCCACCGTCCCCATAGCCTGTACAAAATGGCGCTCCTTTTGTGGTGTTGTGATCCAAAACTGGGTGTTATAATCACCCTCCCCTCGGATAGCACGTTGCAATGATGCTTCTGCACGATCAATATCCTGCGAGTCAACGGCATCGTGCCACATGGCATAAGGCTGTGTATTGGGATCTTTTTCGATACCGTAAATCGTGTACATCCGATCATCCCATGTCAATGTATTGCTTTCTAAATCCCATTCCCATACGCCGATTGAAGCGGCTTGTGTTGCCAAAGAGAGACGTAGCGAAAGTGTTTTCAACGTTTGCTCATACTGTTTAAGGGAGGTAATATCATGGTACATGGAAAATAAGTGGGGTTTCCCTTTGAATTCAATCAGCTGCACAGAAACAGTAACATCCCGAATCTCACCCTTTTTGGTTCGATGCTGCGTTTCAAATACTTCAGGGTTTCCGCTTTTCAATGCTTCAATATGCGCTTGGGTATCTTCAGGGCTCTCTATCGCCTCATAATCCATGACATGCAGCTGAGAAAATTCTTCGGCACTGTAGCCAAGTGCCTCATGGCTGATTTTATTAAATTCGACCGCATTGCCCGTTTCAGGATCGATCAACAAGATTCCCACAGGAGAGAGATCGAACATTCTATGATAAAGATCTTCCGCATCACGAAGGGCTTGTTCATTTAGCTTTCGTTCGGTAATATCACGCACGGCACTTAAAATGGCAGGATTATGGATATACTCGATAAGAGTTGCATGCACCTCTACGGGAATGATCGTACCATCTTTTGTCCGATGCGCTGCCTCAAACATTACATGCCCATTTTCTTGTAATAACTTCATTGCAATAGGAATATTTTCTTGTGCTTTTGGGGTATCAATAAACGTGAGGTTTTCTCCAATCAGTTCTTCTTTGTCGTACCCAAGACGCTCACACATAATACGGTTAACTTCGAGTAAATTACCTTCCATATCGAGGATAACAATACCATCACTTGATTTATTAAAAATATTACGAAAATTTGCCTCGGATTCACGCAGTGCGTTCTCCAATACAACACGTGAAGAGACATCTTTACCGGTGGAAATGTAATACTCAATTTTTTTGTTCTCATCAAAAATGGGGGTAATGGTCTCCTCTTCATAAAAAAAGGTTCCGTCTTTTTTTCGGTTAATAAACGTATCTCTGTAGGTATTTCCGGAAGTGATCGTATTCCAAAGGAGAGTATAAAAAGATTTGTTATGACGACCCGATTTAAAAATACGCGTATGCGTTCCTATAAGTTCGGAACGGGTATATCCGCTATGAGTTAACATGGAATCATTCACAAAAAGGATATGCCCGTTTATATTGATTATTTTTACCAAATCATCGGTCTGCTCGATCGCCTGAGCTAACATTTTCAATTGTTCTTTCGTCTCTTTGATATCGGTAATATCGATAATCGTCCCCATACCAGCAAAGTGGCCCTCATATTTAATCGTTCGAGTCGATACTCGCATTATTTTAATATGACCTGCTTTCGTCACCAATTTAATATCCGAATAAGCCAGTTCAAACTGTTCACCCATTAATCGCCGTTTAGCTGCTTCTTTGACTTTATTTTGATCCGATTTTTCGATGATCTTCCAAAACTCCATGCTATACAATTCTTCTTTGGTGTATCCGATCATCGATGCAAACGCGTCATTGACATAAAGATAACGATCACCGTAAATAAAGATCCCCATCAACGCATTTTCAGCGATATTTCTAAACTTATCTTCACTCTCTTCGAGCTGACATAAATATCTATGATTCTCCTCTTCGAGTTGTTTGGCTTGGGTCAAATCTTCATAAATCGCCATAATATCGCCATTTGGAAGCTTTATGATCTCATTTTTCCGCCAACCGCTCACACGCTCATCGCGATAAAAGGACTTTTCAAAGGTTTCATGCCCCCCTTGTTCATGTACTCGTAACAATACCTCGTAGAGTCCAAACTCTTTGACAGCCGGAAACATATCGCACAGATTTTTTCCAAGGAGATCCTCTTTTTTGAACCCTTCGGTTTCCTCTGCCATAGTATTAAAATCAACGAACATAAAGTCTTCGCCGCTGTATCGATAAACAGCAACATTGAGAGGGAGAAAATCGATAGGGATTTGATAGTGGGTAGAATCTATTCGAGTGTTAGCCATGGTCGTGTCCAATTCGGAATTTCCGCTTCAAATGAAATGATAGTCATTTCATCTATTGTATCATTTCACTATTGCATTTGATATTAATAACGGATCTTACGCCTGAACTACTCTCGTCACGAGTTAGAAAAACAACCAAACCAACAACCCTACTCCAATGCCAATATTGACCCAACTCCCCCCCTCTTCAAAGAGCATTACGAGAAGATTATAATATTGTTTCTCAATAAACGAAGTTGCCACTAGCAACTCCTGTTTCGCATATGCTGTGATCTCAACACCCCAGATAAAAGCGACTATCTCAGGAACAATCAAAAACAAGACGATTCCGAAAAACCCCCATACCGATTTTTCAGGCTTCATCGATTGCACCGCTTTTGCCGCAGCAGGGCTTTGAATAATCTTTTGTATCCGTTTCATCCACGTATCCGTCCCAAAACACCGTATGCGATCACGGAAGCACTACCTATGAGATACGCAGGAGAATAAGGATCACCACTGAATTCGACGATAGAGGTCATAAGAGCGGGGGTGATTCCACCGACGATTCCTGCTGCACTCCCTAAAATCAATGCCGTAAACGACGCACGATGTCCATGGTGTTCCAGTGCATGCACGACAGCTGAAAATATGGGGGCTTGATAGGCACACAGCAATATAACTAAAATGGAAGTTGCCGCCAATGCTCCGTAAAATCCACCGTGTACCATCGTATACAATAGAGGAAAAATAGAAATCGCTGTGAGAAATGCCGCGATTTTCATTACTTTAATCGACCCAAATTTATCTGCTGCCATTGCCATCGTCGGAATAAAAATAACCCCTAACACAATCGAGATCGTATTAATAGAGCCTGCATCCGCTTTGCACAACCCCGCACTTTTTTCGAGCCAAATAGGGAGATAGATGAAAAGGGTATAATAGACCATCCAGATGACCGAAGCAACGACCAAAAATTTCCCAAAAAGCTTTTTGTGGTGGCGAAAAATAGCGACTAAGGGGATAGTTTTATCCTCATGGGGTTGATAGTTATCGGTCAAATTTCGGCGCAAATACAACCCTGCACCTGCAATGACGATACTGAGGATAAACGGGATTCTCCATCCCCACTCCCCCATTGCGTCCTCTCCCAAATACCAAAGCAATCCTCCACATAATGCGGAACCTAAACCCATTCCGATTTTTGCCCCAACTGAGACGAAAGAGCCGTAAAGGTTTTGACGATTAGGAGACGATTGTTCGACCAAATAGACAATAGAGCTAGCATATTCTCCACCGACGGAAAGCCCTTGTATCATCCGAAGAACGACAAGGAGTATGGGTGCTAGTATTCCTATTTGGGTGTAGGTGGGTAAAAATCCGATCAGAAAAGTCGGCAATGCCATCAACATAAGCGATGCCATAAGGGCAAATCGTCGCCCTACCCGATCCCCAATATGCCCAAAAACCGCCGCCCCAACAGGACGCATAATCATCCCTGCCGCAAACGCGCCAAATGAGCCCAGTAACGAGAGAAACGGATCATCGGAGGGAAAAAAGAGTTTCCCCATCATTACGGCTAAAAAACCGATAAGGGCGAAATCGTAATATTCGATGACATTGCCGATAATACCTGCGGCAATAATACGTTTTTTGGTACCGATCACACAATCCACCCGCCGCCAAGCAATCTATCCCCATCATAAAAGACTCCCGCTTGACCCGAAGCAACACCCAACACAGGCTCATGCAATTGCACTGTAGCATAATTCCCCTCGATAACAACGCTGCACCGTACCGCCGTCGTCCGATAACGGAGTTTCACGTCACACTCAAAACTAGCACGTCTATCAAACATATTGAGATTTTCCAATACAACACGGTGACACTCCAACGCATCACGCTGTCCCACTACGATTTGATTGGTTTGGGGGCGGATTTCAACGACGAAATGGGGATCATGAGCACCATGAACACTGAACCCTTTTCGCTTGCCGATGGTGTAGTGCATATACCCTTTGTGTTTACCCACAACGTTGCCTTCGAGATCAAGAACATCCCCTTCAACGTCGATATTCACGTAAGGTTTCAACACCTCCATATAAGTTGTCTCCACAAAACAAATCTCTGTCGATTCACTTTGAGAGGCGAATGATTCGAGACCCTCGATATTAGCGGCGTACTCTTTGATGTCGCTTTTGTGTTTTTCTCCCAAGGGGAACAGTAAGCGTGGAACAAGTGTTGGATTGATGTAAAAGAGAAAATAGCTTTGATCTTTCGTGTCGTCGTGTGCTTCGAGAAGATAGTGTCCATCATGACGGATGTAATGCCCTGTCGCAACAAAATCGGCTCCGATGCTATCGGCAAACTCAACCATTGCCCCAAATTTGATATTACGGTTACACAACGCACATGGATTGGGCGTTTTCCCTGCTTTATACGTTTCGATAAAAGGGGTGAATACTTTCGCATTAAACTCTTCGTGTAAATCAAGAATATGAAGTTTTACCCCCGCAAAATCAGCAGCTTTTTGCGCTCTGGCTTGATGAATCTCATGGTATCCCGGTTTTGAGTGGAGTTTCATATACACCCCCTCTACTTCATACCCTTGATCCTTGAGTAAAAGAGTTGATACGGTCGAATCTACACCGCCACTCATCCCGATAAGAACTTTTTTTGCCATTAAATACTCCCTCCATCTATTCCGGATCTATTCGTTACATACGATAAAAGAGATTGATAGTATTTCGTATCATTCAACCCCTCTTTTTCCAAGTCCGCCATCTGTGCTTTCAGTGATTTTTCTATCTCAATTATCACAAATTCAAGATCATCCGTAAGGGTAATTAAATTCATATCAGAGCCTTCAATCATCCCCTCAACCAATAATTTAGTTCGAATAAACTCCATCAACGGGGCATAAAATTCCGTTCCGATAACGAAGAGACGCACCCCCCAGACTTTTCGGGTTTGAATCAAGGTTAGAGCCTCAAACATCTCATCAAGTGTCCCAAAACCTCCCGGAAAAATAACGTACGCCATCGAATACTTGACCAGCATTACTTTGCGAGAGAAAAAATAATCAAAACTACGTCCTTTGGTAATATACGGATTGGGCTGTTGTTCGGAGTTAAGTTCAATATTCAACCCTATCGACTCAATATCTTCATGTTTATAAGCACCTCTATTAGCCGCCTCCATAACTCCAGGACCGCCGCCCGTGATAACATTATATCCCCGTTCCCCTAGCATATCTGAGAGCTTCATTGCCTGAGTATAATAGGGATGATTCTCGTCAACTCGAGCACTTCCGAAAATTGTTACCGATGGTCCCAACTCACCAAGTTCATCAAAGCCTTGAACAAAGTCGGCGATGATTTTAAAAACACTCCATACATCCGCCGATTTTATATCTTTAACATACCGACTACTTGTATACTCTTTTTGCTTTCCTCTTCGTCGTGGCATAGTTACCCTTTCAATTTTGTCAGACGATCACGTTTACTTCCGATAGAGGTGATTTGAACACCGAAATTTCCGTCCACGATCACCACTTCCCCCTGTGCAATCACGTTATCATCGACTAAAATATCGAGAGGATCATTCGCCAATTGATTGAGCTCAATAACGGAACCGATATCCATACTCAAAACATCCTTGAGTAACATCTTTTTCTTACCGATACGAACGCGGACGGGGAGTTTTACGTCTAAAATCAAACCAATATTCTTCATTTCCGTCTCATCGAGCTTACGTGATGGGAATACCCCCTCATTCATCGGTGTTGAGTGATCGCTTTTATTTATATAAGGGGGATCCTCTCTTTTTGATGCTCCCTCTAATGCTTCAAGAATATTCGCATCAATCGCTAACATCATGAATGATTTTATCTCTCCCAAAGAAAAATTAAAAATATACATTTTAACAAAATGGTCAAGATCAATCTCCCCATTTTCACCAATAAAAATGGCATTCTCCGTTTTAATGGAAAATTTTGGAAGCTCTTTTTGAGAGGAGAGAGTTGTACTCATAGCACCCATAATATTGGAAATGATCTCCTTGAGGGCATCAAGATCATCATCGTTCATGGACTCCTTTCCCTCGCCATCACCACCGAGCATCATATCACCCAATGCCGTAGCCAACATAGGGGGAACCATCACCATCCCTTTCCCTGATGCGGCACCGCTAAAGCTTAAATAGACACACCCAATAGGGGGGATGACATTACTGACAATCGAAATATTTTCACCCTCTTTAAAAGAGATTGAGGGAACTTGCCCTGTTAGCCCTTCAATTGTTGCTACTGCCTCTTGGGAGAACAACCCCGTTATATCACTCATTCATCATCCTCTTCGTACTCATTATGAGTCTTTATAATCTCTTTCGCACCGATAATACGCGCTTTTCGTTTTGCCTCAAACTCTTTAAGGGCTCGCTTGACAGCATCTTTTTCGGTATCAATCATTTGGGTAATTTGCACCGATTTCCGGAAACGTCGTAACCCCATTTGAGCAACAAAACGCTCTTTTCCATCCACACTGACGCTCACGACATCATTCGCGGGGAGATTGAGACGGAGGATATCCCCTACTTCAATCTCCAATAGTTCCTGAAGGCTAAGCTCCGCATACCCCAAATTCACCTCTACATTCACATGCGCTCCACCCAAAAGAACTTGAAGCTCTTGATTTCGGCTTTTTTTGGAATTGGTTTCATTGAGCATCAAATCGCGACTCGCCAATTTTGGCAATACAGGCTCCAAGGCAATAACAGGATAACAAATATTCATCATCCCCGAACTGTGCCCGATGATAATTTCCATGACCACCATGACAACAATCTCATTTTGGGCAACGATTTGGACGACATTGGGGCTTGATTCTTTCGATTCCACTTGAGGATAGAGATCAATAACGGGACCCCACGCTTCACGAAGTGTCGCCATCATTACCCGTAAAATCGTCTCAAACAATGAGAGTTCAATATCCGAAAATTCACGATTGGCTTCGAAAGGTTCCCCTTTACCCCCCAAAATTCGATCCAACATCGGAAAAGCAATCGAAGGGTTAATCTCCAAAACCCCATTCCCCTCCAACGGTTTCATCGAGAAAACATTGAAACTTGTCGGATTGGGTAATGACATCAAAAACTCCCCGTAGGTCATCTGATCGACGGAGTGAAGCTGTATTTCGACAATGGAGCGCATAATGGCGGAGATTTGTGACGAAATGGAGCGTGCCATTTTGTCATGAATACCTCGAAAAGCCCTTAGTTGCTCTTTTGAAACCCGATTAGGACGCTTAAAATCATATAAGGTGATCTGACGATTGGGAAAAAGATTCTCTTCCTCCCCATCAATGGAGAGATCACCCTCATCATCAACTACGTCAAGAAGGGCATCAATCTCCTCTTGGGATAAAATATCTGCCATGGTTTACCCCTCTACTGTTTCTTTAATACGCCGAATAACCGATTTATGAATTTGTGAGATACGCGATTCTGTAATATTTAAGATACTGCTAATCTCTTTTAGGGTGAGCTCTTCAAAATAGTAGAGCTGAATAATCATCCGTTCACGCTCCTCAAATCCCATCAAGACCTCTTTGATCACATCTACAAGCTCTTCATGCTCCATACGATCAAGTGTTCCACCCTCGAGCTCATTACCTAACTGATCGTCCAACGGTAAAATGGTATAAATATCGGATGCAATCCGCGCCTCATGGACTTTTTCTTCATTGATCCCTAATATTAGGGCAAGATCACCATTGGTAGGTTCACTATCAAATTTCACTAAGTGATGTTCAATAGCAGTGTCTATCTCTTTAATAAGACGGCGGCTAGCGCGACTCACCACATCAAGTGAACGTAAATAATCTAACATCGCCCCATACACGCGGGTTTTTGCATATCCCCAAAATGAATCATTTTGCGCTTCATCGTAACGTCTTGCCAACTTGACAAGCTCTTCCGTTCCAATGGCACATAAATCCAAATAATCAATCGAACTGGGGAGTCGCTCTTTAAGTCGAAATGACATTGCTTTCACAGCAGGAAGATATTGTAAGGCGAGCTGATCTTCACGATGTTTTAGTCCTTGCGTATAAACGCCTGCACCACTCATGTTTTCCCCTGTTCATCATCACTTAGTAATTCCGATTTATGCGAATAATAGGCATCAATAAACTGTTCCCGTCGGTTAATCTCACGTACATAGTTATCCAGATTTTTTTCATGAGCATATTTTGGAAACGGTTGGGCTTTGATCCCAAGTGTTTGAAAATAAAACCCAACACACACGTGGGCAAAAAGATAAAAAAAGATCGTAATTAAAACAACGAATCCCAAAAAGTTTTCCGCACTGGTCGATTGCAAAATTCCAAAAACAAGTCCAGCAATAAATCCCTGTACCGTCAAGAAAAAAACAAAATTCTGCCCGCGCATTATGAACCTTCTGAAGAAATATTAAAAGTGTTCCATTAGTCGTTTAAATAATCCGCTAAGCCCACTCTCTTCAGGAATTGCAAGCACATTCCGTTCCAATTTCTTAGCAATCTTTTTAACGATCATCTCCAACTCTTTTGAGGGGGCAGACATTGGAAACTCGCGTGTATACAACGCCCTTTTTTTAACACTCATAGAAACTTTTGGATCGGATGAGACGTATCCTAAAAAACTAAGCTGCAACTGATTCCCGATGTTAAGAGCGGCCACTTTTTGAATCTTTTCAAACAATGCCGTTGCCTCTTGCGCATTACGAACTTGATTCATAATAACATGAATCTCATTACGTAATCGTGAAGTTATTTTTATAGTGGCATATGCATCCGTAATGGCCGCAGGATCAGGAACCGTTACGACAATAACATCATCACACGCACGTAAGAAAAGCTGTATGTGCTCCCCAATCCCTGCCCCTGTATCAATAATCATAACATCCAAGTCATCCAATACATGTGCATCATCCAGAAAACGTTCAAACAACCCCTCTGAAGCATATTTGAAAATCTCCTCACCACTCTCTCCGGGAATAAGCACCAGATTTTTCTCGATCGGAACCAATATCTCCTCAACCGTCGCCTCTCCACGAAGGACATGGAGAATATTCTTTTGAATCTTTACATTGAACATAACATCGAGATTGGCAAGTCCGATATCCGCATCGAAGATCCCTACTTTCAACCCATGCTTTGCCATAATGTACGCCATATTGGAACTGATCGTACTTTTACCGACCCCCCCCTTACCGCTTGTAATGGCAATAAAACGAGTTTTTTTAGGATTAACCTGCGTATTTTGTCGAACCAATTCTTCGAGCTTTGCTGCTTGATGTGTCATGATGGCTCACCTTTATGAAATCCGTTTAGTAAACAATCAATTAAAAAATCACTGCTCGATACCACCAAATCTTCGGGAACTTCTTGTCCTATCGAAAAATAACTAATTGGTATTTTTGTTTCATATACCAATGAAAAAATATTCCCAAAACCCCGTGTCTCATCAAGCTTCGTAAACATCATCGTATCAATCCCCAATGGAGCAAAATTTTCATACGTTATTTTTAAATCCTCAAATTTAATAGAGCTTGGCAACACTAACACAACATCAACACTGTATTCCGTCGAATTGGAGCGTAGACACTCATAAATTTTTTCAATTTTACCCTTATCGTAGGGGGAAGAGCCCATTGTATCAATTAAAATATAATCACTGTAACGCAGTGCATTGAGAGCATTTGAAAACTCAGGAGGGTCGACCACCGTCTCAATTCCCAGCTTCATCATTCGTGCATACTGCATTAGCTGTTCTACCGCACCAATACGATACGTATCCAGTACGATCAATCCAACTTTATACTTTTTTTCCAAAAAATAGGAATAACGGGCGGCAAGTTTCGCGATGGAAGTTGTTTTCCCCACCCCTGTAGGACCCACAAGCATCACTACTTTTTTACTTCCTGCCCGAGGGAGACTCTCCATCCTCACAGGGATCATTTTTCGCAGTAACGTCTGGAAATAACGCTTAACGGTTTCCGAGTTTTCCCTCATTTTCGAGGGCATATGCTCCAACGTCAGTTGCATAATTTCATCCAAATGCTCTTGATTCATCCCACTTTGTTGCGCAAGTCGATAAATTTCTGCAAATTCAGGGGGGATAGGAAAAGAGTTTTTTGGAGATTTTTCATCCCAAAACATATTTTGGATAAGCTTTACCTTGTCCCCTAGTTTCTCAATTTCATCTTTAATTTTTTTAAGATCTTCACTCTGAACAAAGTTCTCCCGCTTGGGTGCCCGCTCTTCATTTGTCACTTCAGCAATTTTAGAAATTTGTTTTGCCGCTTCTGAAATATTATAAAGAACATCATTGCTTTTTTGAGCTAGTGGACGCTGTTGCGTCAATGGTTCTATTACCTTGGAGGGGGCTTTTTTGGGACTCTCTTTTTCAATGCCAACGACAATCTCATATAAAGCCGCCTTCCCTAATGATTTTTTTTGAATTTCACGGGTTTCGATAAGCATTGCATCTTCACCCACCTCCAGCTGCGCCTTCTTCAGAGCTTCTGCAGGGGTAGAACCGCTAAACGTTAAGATTTTCATAGTGTCTCCGAAAAGTGCGATTCATACTCCGCAGTGGGATTTTAACGCTGGAACGCAAGCCCCAGTGAGGGTGTGGAATGGTAAGTTCCGGATAATGGATCGACCGATTGTCAAAAAAAAGTATATCTACATCTAATGTCCGAGGTGCATTGGGGAAACTTCGTCTACGTCCAAAACGTTTCTCTATTCTCCACACCAATCGCAACAATACTCTAGGCTGAAGCGATGTAGCTATCTCTATCACCGTATTATAAAAATCAGCTTGTTGGGTATATCCAAAAGGGGGATTTTTCAAAATCACCCCACTTTGCACTCTTTGAAGCTGAACCAAACGACCCAAATAGATCCACAAATGGTTCAAGCGTCGCCCTATATCCCCAACATTGCCTCCAACCCCTAAAACAACACTATAGCGAAATTTTTTCTCGTCTCGAACCCGATGTGGAAACATTGGATTAATAAAAATAGTATGCTGTTTATCCAGTTTTCGAGAAAGAGTCATCCTTATTCTTGTATCTCATCCTGTTGTGCTTGGCGCATTGCTTGAATTTCACTCAAAATTTGCATCATCCCTACCATTGCCAAATGATACCCAAATGGTCCAAACCCGATAATAGACGAGGTGCACGCTGGCGCCGTCATACTTTTTTGGCGAAACTCTTCACGACGATAAATATTACTGATATGCACTTCAATTGTCGGAATATTGACCGCACTAATCGCATCACGAATCGCGATAGAGGTGTGAGTGTACGCCGCTGGATTAATAATAATTCCATCCGCATCTCCATAACACTCTTGGAGTCGATCAACAATCTCACCCTCAAGATTACTTTGATAAAATTCAATCTCTACGCCGTTTTGCGCGGCAAAATCTTTCATTTGTGCATGGATCTGTTCCAAACGCATCGGACCGTATACTTGTGTATCACGTACCCCTAACATATTGAGATTTGGACCTTGAATTACTGCTATTTTCATTTATTGAGCCTTATTTATCATTTTGAAACAAGATTATAAGCCCTTAGAGATTATAAGGAACTAAAGAGAGTACAATCTAACGAGTATTAAGAGAATTCGACTCTATTTCTCCCATTCTTTTTGGCACGATACAAGGCTAGATCCGACCGATACATCAACGTTTCATCCGTATCACCCTCAACAAAAAGAGATACTCCAAACGATGCCGTAATGGTTCCCATATCTGGAATATTCATCTGCTCGATGGCGGTACGTAGTTTTTCAGCAACAAAACAAATCTTCTCTTTATCCACATCCGAAACCAACACAACAAACTCTTCTCCGCCCCATCTGGCCAAAATATCACCTGTACGAATAGTTTGAGAAAGGATATTGGCAACTGCGATCAGCACTTTATCCCCCACTTGATGCCCATACGTATCATTCACTTTTTTAAAATAATCGACATCAGTGATTATCATCCCAAAAGAGTTTTCTTCATTCCAATGGCGTCGCAGCAACATCATTTCTAAAACATCATTCAACTTTTGACGGTTATAGAGTTTTGTCAAGGGATCGGTGATGGAAAGAATTTCAATCCTTTTTCGATCTTTGGTTAATATAGTATTCAAATGGACAATCTCCGCCATCTTTTGCTGAAGGGTCATTTTAAGTTCATGAAGATCACTGATATCATGAATCGAAACCATTACCCGTTGCATCTCAGCGATATAAGGAGATATGGTTACTTGCAGCTGCATTGTTGTTAATAAAGAGGTGCTAATTTTATTGCGTGGAATGGTAATGAAACGGTTACTTAACGAAGCATCATAAAAAGTGGGGGTAGAGAGGCGAAGGGTCGTCCGAATTTTGCGCTGAAACCCTCTGTAATTAATTTCAGGGTAAAACAGCTCCAAACTTTTTCCAATAATACTCTCAGATGAAATCCCCGTATTGATCTCCAGCCATTTGTTCCATGCCCAAACGATACAATTTTCATCTATAATTAATGTTCCGTTTTCCAGTGAATCAAAAACAATTGTACAATACTCTAAGTTCTCGCTCATGCGTAGAGTTCTTCCAATTTTTGATCAATGAGATGCCGAAGCCGTTCAATCATCTCCCCTTTGGTTAAAATAAAAATATAACCGCTGATATTTTGAGTTTGAAACACCATTTGGGTACTGACAATGATAATTTTATGGTAATCGAGAATCTCTGCCAGCCCTATTAAATTATTACCTTCCACCAGTTCGGTTGAGGGGACAAAAAATTGTACTTTCGTGTTCAGTTCTTCCGTCAAACGACTCACGATGGTAGCACTCAAAATATTGGTCAATTCGACGACAGCATCCAGTATATCTGCACGCTCCGGCTTCGAAATATCGTACAAATAATTTCCAAGATTAACTGCCGATTCATCGGTCATGACAAAGATAAATTCACCGCCGAACATCCCTCCAAACAGTTGCTTGGTAACATAATATTGTCGATCATTAGGAATAGTCTCTTCGATAAATGATTTTAATCCGTTCAGATCGCTCACCGATATATAGGGGATATGCATAGTGCCAAATGCTTGCAGTAAATCAGCAATACTCGCCGTTGCATTTCCCATTGCAATATTCATTAATTCCTTAAGAATATCTAAATGATCGTCTGAAAATTCACTTGCTTGCATCGTATTCCTTGAATATAGTTAAAAGACTAGTTGTTGAAGGACAGCTAACATCTTTTCTGAATTGATTGGTTTAGGAACCATTAACTTAGCTCCCAATGACAATACGCGTGCCTGAGCTTGTGTCTGAATATCGGCCGAAACCACAACAACCTGCGCTTTTGGATCAATCTCTATCATCAGCTTCAATGCCTCATACCCATCCATCACCGGCATCGTCAAATCCAGAAAAACGACCCTTGGATGTTCAGCTTTGAAAAATTCGACCCCAATGGCACCATTTTCCGCTTCAAATATCTCCGCAGAAGGCTCATACTCTTTTAACGTTTTAATCAATGACAATCGTGCCAATTTGGAATCATCCACTACGAGGACTTTCATACTTTTTGCTCTCTTTGTCTTATCACTATGAGTACTTGTGATAATTTCTTAAATAATTCTAAAATTATACCTTATCTTCACTAAAAAAAAGCCTGCTATACTTCTACTATTATTCTCAATTTTTATTTTCAAAAGGTTATTTGTGAAGATAGTTCTCTCTGCCGTTATTTTTACCCCCGATACGATCTACAAAGATCACGGTATCGTATTTGATAAAACCATTGTAACCATTGCCCCCAATGATGAACTTAGAGCCCAGTATGGAAATGCCTGTGAAGAGCTAGGAGAGGGTTCAGTCCTAATGAGCGGGCTAATCAATCCCCATGTTCATCTTGAATTTAGTGCCAACCGCTCTACTCTCACGTATGGAGAGTTTATGCCGTGGCTCTCCAGTGTTATCACCCATCGCGATGAGCTAATCAACAACTGTGATGCTACCTGTATGCAACACGCTGCACAAACCATGCTAAACAAGGGGATCACCGCTTTTGGTGCAGTGAGTTCATATGGTTTTGATCTCGAAGCGTGTGCATCAACCCCTCAAAAAGTAGTCTATTTCAACGAACTTATCGGTTCGGACCCCCTTATGGCGGATGCACTGTACGGTGATTTTCAAGAGCGATTATTTGCCTCTCAAGAAGTACGACGTGAAGGATTTCACCCCTCTATCGCTATCCACTCTCCCTACTCTGTCCACCGTGTCCTCATTCAAAAAGCTCTACAATACGCCCAAGCACATAAGACGCGAGTTACCGCCCATTTCATGGAGAGTCTCTCTGAGCGTCAATGGCTCGATGACAATAGCGGCGAGTTTCAGCCCTTCTTTCAGAATTTTCTCAAACAATCGATTGCGGCGAATACCGCAGAGGAGTTTTTGAGCTATTTTAACGATGTTCCTACTCTCTTTACCCATGGTGTTCACGCCAATGACGAGGAGTTATTGACACTATCTCAAAAAGGGCATACCGTTATCCACTGCCCCATCTCCAACCGACTTCTCGGTAACGGTGTGCTGGATATTGAGCGTCTTGATACCCAAAAAATACGTTGGATAGTTGGAACGGATGGACTAAGTTCCAACTATACCCTTGATCTGTTTGAAGAGATGAAAGTTGCCCTTTTTATCCATCCGAATCAACCTCTCCTCCCGCTCGCCAAACAACTTTGGAAAAGTGTCACAGTGGATGCAGCGAAGGCACTTAGACTCAATTGTGGGTCAATCGCCCCTAATTATGATGCAGACATTCTTGTTGTTCGGGTTGATTACCCCATTACGGATCAGTTACCGATCCATCTGCTCACCCAACCACACCAAATCGAATCCATATATATCCAAGGAGAAAAAATAAAATGATGGAAATCATCAAAAAAATCGGTTCGTGTTTAGCCACAGGATTACGATTTATACAAGCGCACTTTAAAGCAACATTATTAGTAGTGTTTGTACTTTGGCTCATTCTCCCCTCCAGTGAAGAGGGGCTTGCGTCGTATAACCTCCAGAAAATTTCACTCGTTGGTCCCATATTGGACGCAACCTCAATTGTCGATCAACTCGATAAAGCGCGTGAAAATAAAGAGGTCAAAGGGGTACTCTTTAGTATCGACTCACCTGGCGGTGCCGTTGCCCCCTCCGTTGAAATTTCTTACGCCATCAAACGACTTCGTGAAGCAAAGCCCGTCGTTGTTTATGCCGCAGGAATTATGGCAAGCGGTGGCTATTACTCCGCCATCTGGGGAAATGAGATCATCGCTAATCCGGGGAGTATGGTTGGCTCTATAGGGGTCATCATGGAGGGGGCGGACATCTCCGAATTGATGCAAAAAGTGGGGATAAAAACCCAAGTTGTCCATGCGGGGACGTATAAACAAGTAGGGACATTTGATCGCCCATGGAACACAGCAGAGCGTACCGAACTTAATAAAGTGATCGGTGGAACCTACTCGATGTTTGTCGGTGACGTTGCCCGTGCGCGCAAACTCGATTTAAACCGCAGCAGCGACTATGCAGATGCTCATATTTTTACCGCATCCCAAGCCAAAGAGGTGAAACTCGTTGATTCCCTTGGGGTAGAATTTGATGCGAAAAAACGCGTTGAAGTCCTTGCAAAAATCAAAGATCCTGTTTGGAACAAAGAAGACCCTATGGATAAATTTTTCAAGAAATTTGCAGCAGAGGGGTCAACCTTGGCCCATATCTATTTTCCCCCTGTGACCCTTAAGTAGGGGTTACAATTTCACTATCGTTACGACTCTGGATGTCACCATCGTGGTGTCACTCATCGCCTCATACCTATCCCCAACATGCAAGGTATCCAAATCAATAATTTTACCATCACGGCTGATTTGAGCAAATCCCCGTTTGTTTTTATGTTTTGGATGTTGCGCTTCATACGCTCCCATCATTTGGGAGACTAAATTCTTCTTTTGACGAATGGCATTCTCTATATCTTGGTTTAATCGCTCTCTCAAAGGGGCTATTTCACGGAGATTTCGTTCCATACTCATCCCAATTTGTCGATTAAATCGCTCTTTTAACTCTGACAACTGCTCTTTTTGATACACTAATCGCTGTTCGACACCGTGGCGTTTAAATGCCTCTTGCATCATGACCAGCTGTTCACGTTTTCGCTGTAATCGCTGTGAGATCATCCCATACGCACCATAGCGCATCTCATCAATGCTTTGCATCAATTCATTACTGTCAGGTAAAATCATCTGCATCGCGGCACTGGGAGTAGGGGCGCGTAAATCGGCGACATAATCACTAATGACCCAATCAATCTCATGACCCACCGCAGAAACGACAGGGGTATTCATCGTAAAAATGGCATCCGCAACGACCTCTTCATTGAATACCCACAAATCCTCTACACTTCCACCGCCACGCCCTGTAATGACGACATCACACCCTAGCGTATCGGCAAAACACAAACCATTTGCGATCATAGCTGCGGCACTGCCCCCTTGAACAAGAACATCAATGACAATGAGTTTGACCAACGGCCATCGCTGCGTTGCAACCCGCTGCATATCTTGTAATGCCGCACCTGTTGCCGAAGTGACTAACGCTATTTTTTGAGGAAATTTTGGAAATTGTTTTTTATGAGAGGGGTCAAAATACCCTTTGAGTTCAAGCTTCTTTTTGAGCTGATCGAATGCCACTGCCAATGCCCCTGCTCCGAAAGGCTCCGCGGCTACACAGTTGATCTGATATTCACCGCGAGGGGTATAGAGACTCAGGGCACCATGTATGACTACGTGCGCCCCCTCATCGAGAGAAAATTTCAAACGCGCTGCATTCCCCCGAAACATAACACACTTGATAGAAGAGTTAGCATCTTTGAGGGTGAAATAGATATGACCACTGCCGTGTTTGGTCACGCGAGAAAGTTCCCCTTCAACACTAACAAATTCAAATGTTGTTTCAAGGAGCGTCTTAATTTGCTCGTTAAGGTTTGAGACGCTGAGAGTTGAAGCCATAAAACTATTTTTTACGTGCAATCATCAACGTCGAAATGTCCATTGAAAAACTCTTTGTATAAAGCATTTCAAAACCTGCCACTTCCAGCTCTGTTGCCATTTTGCTAACCGTTAAAAATCCTTCAATCGAATCGGGCAGATAGCGATACGCTTCATAATTATTCGAGATCAATCCGCCCAAACGGGGAAGGACATTATTCATATACCAGTCTCTTACTTTTCCTAATGCAGAAGGGTTCTCATTTTTCATAAATTCGAGAATAACAACTAAGCCCCCTGCTTTAAGAACACGGTTAAACTCTAACAGTGCCGCTTGACGCTCCATCACATTGCGAATACCATACGAGATACTGATAATATCGGCGCTCTGGGCATCTCGAGGAAGCAGTGTCGCGGGTGCGATATGAAACGCCATTTCGGGAAATTTCTCACGTCCAACGCCCACCATCCCCTCAGAGGGATCAACACCGATAATCTCATCAATAACCATCTTGTTTTCGGTACCCACACGCTTCCAGTACCCCATCATATCGCCCGTACCACACGCAACATCCACGATGGAGAGGGCAGAGTCACCACAATAACTAAATGCTTTACTGCACGCTTTTTTTCTCCAAATCGTATCAACACCCATACTCAGTACCCGATTCGCTTTGTCATACGTTGGGGCGATATCATTAAACATGGATACGATTTTTTCTTGCTTGGTCATACAATTTCCTATTTTTTTCTCATCCATAGGATGATATTATCGGTGATTTTAGCGTGCGCTACCTCAAAATCCTCTTGTATCGCCCCAAATGTGTACGAACCGCCGCCGATTTTTGGGGCAATATAACTCACATACCAATGACATACCTCACGCGTCGCCTCCAACATTGAGGCTCCCCCCTCGATCATAACGAGAGAATAAGAGTTAATTTTTTCCAATGAGGCTTCAATATATACCTTCCGATTGGGGATACTAAAAAGGGGGATTGAGGGGTCAAAATCACTCTCGTGTGAATAAATCAAGACATCAGGAGCGTTACCCTGCACAAGACGCGCATCAAGTGTCGGACGATCATGTCGTACCGTATTACCACCAATGACTATCAAATCACATCGTTCGCGTAAGGCGTGGACGTGTTCACGTGAACTTGGCGAACTAATAATGCCATTATCAACCGTTCCATCAAGGCGTTGTGCCCATTTAAAAAAGACAAAAGGATCCGTTTGCCATTTCACAAATGGTTCTAAGAGTCTGTTCCCCTCTTCTTCCATCACCCCAAACGTACATTCCACCCCAGCCTCTTCCAAAATCGTAGCTCCATTGGCGGCAATAGGATTGGGATCTTTAGACGCAATGGAAATCTTTTTTATCCCTAAATCACGAATCAATAAGGCACATGAGGGGGTTTTACCACGATGAGCACACGGTTCCAACGTTACTGCCATTGAAACGGTATGAAAAAGGTTATTATGATTTTTTCGGAGGTAATCGTGAATAAAAGAGGAGTCATCACACCCAGCGAGAGCAATATCACCACTAAGAAGGGTATAGGCATCTCGAAGAGCAACCACTTCCGCATGAGGACCACCTGCGCGCTTATGGGAACCTACAGAGAGTATTTCACCCCGTCCGCCGATACAAACAGCACCGACAGCAGGATTTGGAAATGTCAAAAGTTGATAGTTCCACGCCTCGTTAAGGGCGAGTTTCATGGGGTGAAGAGAATAAGCGGTGAAATTCATCACCACTCGAAAAAAGTACGTGCCTTGCTAATAGAACGAAACGGAACTTTTTGTTCCCCATTCTCTTTTGTCAAAACGCGAATCTCTTCCCCATCCACACCGAGAAGTTCACCCTCAAACTTCTCTTTGGTAACGGTTGAAAAAACAACCTTCTCACCAATAGACTGTTCGAAATGCTCCAGTGTTTTTAGACGACGCTCAATCCCAGGAGAGCTCACTTCGAGACGATATTCGCCCCCCATAGGAGGGGTAACATCTAAAAGCGGGTTAATAAGATGGGTCACTTCGGCACATTGATCCAAATTTACCCCACCTTGCGCTGTCACACTGACACGAAAGATAGTTTGGTCATTCTCATTCAAAATCTGCGTATCGTACAAAGAGAGTCCGATGGATTCTACCATTTTTTTGATATCACGTTCAAGACTCATCTTTTTTCTCCTTGGCAATTTTGGCAAATAAAGCTTCAATATTTTTACTGCGTTCCAATGTATCGTCAAAAACGAATGTCAAACGGGGAGATCGAAACCACCCTTGATCTTTCATACAATGTTCTTCAATGATTGGGCGTACTTTTTCGAGAAGCTTCAAAAAAGCTGCTTTTTCTTGAGGTGTATAACTATGCGGGTCAAGATACACTTTTGCATCACTGCGTCCACGTGAACATTTAACATCAATAACGTCAACCTCACGAATACGCGCATCTGCAAGCCCTGAAATTCCTTCAGGGATAAGCTCTTTGAGCATTGATTCTGTCCGTTTTATTTTTATCTGAGCCGGTGTCACAGGGTTACTTTTTTCTCAATTTTTTTGAAGGTTTCAACAACGTCACCAACTTTAACATCGGTATAACCATTGAGAACAACACCACAATCGAACCCTTTACCAACCTCTTTGACATCGTCTTTGAATCGTCGTAGTGACGTCAAGTCACCCTCATGGATAACAACACCGTCACGAATAACACGAACCATGCCGCCACGAACAAGCTTCCCATCAACAACCACACATCCAGCGATTGTTCCAGCACCTCTTGGCATTGGGAAGGTATCACGTACTTCCGCTTGACCTGTATTTTCTTCACGGTATTGTGGTGCCATCATGCCCGTAAGCATAAGCTTGATATCATCAATTAACTCATAAATAATAGAGTAAGTTTTGATCTCAACACCCATTTGTTTTGCGCTTGCTTTAACGTTACCTGTAGGACGGACATTAAATCCAAGCAATGCACAGTTTTCACTGTTGTTTACCAACGCAACGTCATTTTCAGTGATTCCACCGACACCGCTAGAGATCACTTCAACTTTTACCTCTTCATTACGAAGTTCTGCAAGAGCAGATTTAATTGCTTCCAATGATCCATGAACATCTGTTTTAAGAACGACTTTAAGGGCTTTAATACGACCTTCAACAATCAATGACGTCAATTCATCAAACGTTGTTTTCGTACTCAATGAAAGTTCACGATGACGATCATATTCATATCGTTTTTGTGCAATTTCACGTGCTTCTCTATCAGTTTCCATAACCATCATGGTTTCACCCGATGCCGGTACTTCATTGAGACCAACAACAACCGCAGTTTGACTTGGTCCGATCTCTTGGAGCTGTGCTTTACGATCATTAATCAATGCACGGACACGTCCATACGCACCGCCACACACGATGTTGTCTCCAATACGAAGGGTTCCATTTTGAACAATAACTGTCGCAACGGGTCCACGTCCTTTTTCAAGGGTACTCTCAACAACAACCGCTTTTGCCATCACTGTTGGATCTGCTTTAAGCTCCATTACTTCGGATTGAAGTAAAATTGCTTCCAAAAGTTCATCAATACCTGTCATAGCTTTTGCCGATACGCCAACAAACTCAACGTCTCCGCCCCATTCAATAGGGTTCAGACCAAGTTCTGCCATTTGTGCTTTGACCATATCAGGATTAGCACCCGGTTTGTCCATTTTATTGACGGCAACAATAACAGGAACTTTTGCATCTTTAGCATGTTGAACTGCTTCACGCGTTTGAGGCTTAACCCCATCATCAGCTGCAACAACAATAATGATAATATCGGTAATTTGCGCCCCGCGTGCACGCATTGCACTAAATGCTTCGTGTCCCGGAGTATCCAAGAAAGTAATCAACTTCCCTTTTTGCTCTACCGAATACGCACCGATATGCTGAGTAATGCCCCCTGCTTCACCGTGCGCTACTTTGGCACTACGAATCGCATCCAAAAGGGATGTTTTACCATGGTCAACGTGTCCCATGATCGTAATAACAGGAGGACGTTCTTCTAGCCCCGCACTATCTGCATGCTCTTCGTCGTAAGCAGTTTCGAGATTAAACGCATCTTTGGGATCAATTGTCGTTACTTCAACACCAAATTCACTCGCAAGAATTTCGATTTCGTCTTTACCAAGGAAGTCATTTTTAGTAACCATCATTCCAAGGTCAAAGAGAACTTTGATAACCGTTGAAATAGTTTGTCCTACTTTTTCAGCAAATTCATAAACACGAACATCTTCAGGAATTTCTACATGAGTAATAACTTCATCTTCTTTTGCATCTTTGGTATATTTCTTACGGCTTTCACGAGAGACTTGACGTGGTTTTCCACGATTAGCCCCTTGTTTTTTACCGGCATTGCGCCCAATGGGCTTTTTCTCTTTTGGTTTTTGCACTTCTTCAGGAGGCAATGCTGCATTGAGATCACTAAAATCAAGGAGAACAACTTGTTCGTCTTCATAATCCATAGAAATATCAGATATGCCACCACTGAAAATATCAAGACGAACCCCTTGATCTTTTTTCATCGTTGGTGAACTGTGTTGACTCTTTTTAGCCCGCTTCGCTTCAAGTTCACGTTGTGCTTGTTCACTTAACTTACCATATTGAGAAACATTAACTGGATCTTTTCGTGAAGGTGCAACAACAGCTACTTCTTCAACTGGACGTTTTTTCTTAACAATTTTCAAACCTGTACGCTTTGGTGGTACTACTTCCATCACAACTGGTTCCTCGACTATAATAGGCGAAACTGCACCAACGGTCTCAACCATATCTTGAGTTTTTGGTTCTTCACCAACGACAATCACTGGAGCTTCACTAGCTATCTCTACTGGGGATACTTTTGGTGCATTTGTTTCAACAGCTGCTCCACCCATGATGTAGTTCATAATTTTTTCAGCTTCTTCCATTGATACGGTACTCGAAGCAGTTTTTACATTCAATCCCATAATGGCTGCTTTGTCCACTACCTCTTTAGAATTGATTCCAAGCTCCTTGGCTATTTCATGAACTCTTACTTTATCCATCATTAACGACAATCTCCTTTAAACGATTCATAAGCATCACGGGGGTGTTGCTCTTGCAGTGGCGGGCTAGTTGCCCCGAAGTTTTTTTGTGATCTACACACGCAGAACATAGGTAAAAACTCCGCCCCATCCCGATGTAGGGCTCTAAATTACCTTCACGACATTGGAGCCGAATCAACGCCGATTGCTCGAACCGTTCACGACAAACAATGCACATTCGTACAGGATGACTACTATTTCGCGCCATTATAGCTTAATATTCCTTTACTTATCGCTCAACGACGAGTCCGTCGTTATCAAAATTCAAGATTTTTACATCAAAGTCCGGAAATGCACTGATAAACTTATCTGCCATCATTGATGCATCATCATCATATACCATATTGAAAAATGTCGATCCACTCCCTGAAAGGGTGCTCATTAACGCTCCGTTTTCGTATGCCAATTTTTGAACGTCGAAAAGCTCTGGCAACATTTTCATCCGTACTCTTTGATGAAATCGATCCTGTGTTGAAAGCCGTAGCATCTCCCAGTCTTCATTAAAAAAAGCCCCTACGCTTACTGCCGTGTGGGAGAGATTAAAAACAGCGTTCTCCTTACTGTACGATCGTGGAAGAGTTGTCCGTGATTTTGCCGTTGAAATAGGTTTATTCGGGATCACAACTACCGCTTTGAGATAATCAGGCATATGTTTTTGTTGAGAAAACACTTTTTGCTTTTCGACCATTGCCACATTAAACCCCCCCATAACTGCTGGTGTAATATTATCGGGATGGGTTTCATAAACGAGGGCATGGTTTAAAATACGGCGCTTGGACACCTTAACCCCTGCTGCTTCATGAGCACAGCTAATGGCACTCACAATCACCGCTGAAGAGCTTCCCAAACCGCGTGACATCGGAATCTGATTATAAAAGGTAAATTTAAAATTTTGACGCTTTTGAGTAAGACGTCGATAATGCTCGTTAAAAATACTAACGAAAAGGTTATTCCCCTTGAGGCGAGGGTTATTCTCCCCCTCTCCTTTAATCGAAACGGCAAAAAAACGGGATGGCGTCAACTCAACGCGATTGCGTAAATCAACTGCTAGCCCTAATGAATCAAATCCAGGTCCTAAATTAGCACTGGTTGCAGGTACACTTACAAACACTTTTGGTCCTTATCCAACCGCATCAATTCCATAACACGGGGCATTGTCGGTATTAAAATTTTTCGTATCTATGGTGAGTGGAAGCTTAAAAGTATATAACTCTAGCTGCTCAAACGACTCTAACGAAATGGTAGTGCTATTTTTAACGAAATAGAGCTTTCCGTATGCTTTGATGGGGCTATTTTCATTGAAAAAGAAGCCATCAAGGGCAAAAAGGGGAACTTTTTGTACAATGCTGAGGGTTTTTAAAAAAAGATAGGTCACTTTGATCCCCATAAAACTCCCCGGACCGTTCGCATAAATCAAACGACCGAAGGTATACCGTCGCAACAGATCCTCGAAAATTTCAGGTAACGCATCGGAACCCACCTTGTCACTGCTAATTGCTTCGATCAATTCACCCTCTTTGTAAATACCAACACGAATAGGACTTCCAAGAGCAATAACAACCGCATCATGCATACGCTTTTGCCAACTCTTGTGATTCTGCAGTAATGAGTTCAATGATTTCGTAATTCGCCGTATCTTTTAGTAATGCTAGCGTCAATTTATGATTAAGATCGTGACTCCCAGCAAATGCTTCATAATTACCGATAAAATTCATCCCAATAAGGGACATATCCCCTATCGCGTCAAGGATTTTATGACGAACGAACTCATCTCCGAAACGAAGCCCTTCGGGATTAAGGACTCTCTTATCATCCAAAACGACCGCATTTTCCAAACTCCCCCCGAGGGCGAGCCCTTTGGATCGGAGATACTGTACTTCGTGGACAAATCCAAACGTACGGGCACGGGCAATCTCTTTTTTATAATTCTCTTTGGTAAATTTCAAAACATAGCTTTGCTTATCAATAGCAGGATGGGCAAATTTAATCGTAAAATTATAACTAAGATCATTGGAAGGGGAGAGTTTGACGTATTTATCCCCCTCTCTCACCTCAACCTCTTTTTTAATCCGCATAATTTTTTTGGGTGCATCCAATTCTACAATCCCCGCTTCATCCAAAAGCATGCAAAAACTCATCGACGAACCGTCCATCACGGGAACTTCATCGGCATCTACAATCACCCGAAGGTTGTCAATTCCATAGGCATAAATAGCAGAGAGCATATGTTCTATCGTGGAGATAAATACCCCATCTTTGCCAATAACGGTTGCCATTTTAGTATCAACAACACTCTCTGGCTTAAGAGGGATAGAGACCCCTGCATCACTGCGGAAAAAAACAATTCCGCTATTACTTTCCATCGGCTCAAGACGTAAATGGACAGGAACACCTTTGTGTAACCCAATCCCTACGAGTTCGACATTTTTGCCGATTGTTGTTTGCTTTTTCATAAATAATACCTCTCTACCATCCATCCATCTTTTTGTATTATAGCTACTTTTTAGTGTAGCTTATTGCTGTTGATCAATAAACATTTTTGCGGTATCGACAATACTGGTAATATTATCTTGAATCCATTTGGAATCCATCCACTCTTCGGGACGCACTTCTATCCCCTGTACCAAAATACCAAAATGGAGATGATCTCCCATCGCATAGCCACTCATCCCTGTTTTCGCAATCTCTTGAGCACTCACAACATGATCTTTTTCCTGTACATGCAGTTCAGCACAGTGTCCATAAAGGGTATAGAGACCAAACCCATGATCGATAATGGGTAAATTCCCATAAATACCATTGGGTTGCGCGAAAACTACCGTGCCCCCATTTGATGCTATCACCGATCCATTATGAACACTTGCCAAATCTAGTCCCATATGGTACGCTTGAGAGACATTTTCTTGCCCTTTATAGCTGTAGATACGGTGATCACCAAAGTCTGCTACTTTTTGACCATTTACCAATGGATAAAAAGGGATCGGTTTAAAATCGCTAATCATCGTATTGGAAACTTTTGAGGTTACCTCATGGATAATTTTTTCGTTATCTGCTCGTACTTTTTCATTGATAATACGAAATTGTTCCAATCGATCGGTTACCCCTACCGTTTGCTCATACGTATTAGCAAGCTCCGCAATTTTTCCCTCTAAAAATGCATCACTAAGTTCAATATTAGAAACCTTGTAGAGATGATCTTTGAGTCGTAAAGGGACAGAACCTTGTGTCTCATTCCCTGCTTTGTCACGTGCTACGACTGTTGCACTAAAAGTTTCACTTTGAACAGGCCATGCGAGAAGTGAGGCGTAATACCCTTTTTTATAAAAAGGTTGCGCTATGAACGTTTTTCCAAAAGAGGTTTTAATCTTTAAACTCTCCATCTGCTCATCTTGAGCTTTGAAAATCACGATCGCTGATCCCCCTTTTTGGATTTTGTAGGAGCTGCTAATGATCGAGAGCATTGGGGCACGCTGATCGATAATCAATGTCACCTCTTCCTTATGGGTATTGCCCATAAACATTCCCCAAAGACTGTTGTCCGTTGCTTCGATTTTTAACACAATGGACTGAGCTTCGGCGTTACGTACCCCTTTTGGAGGGAGAATTTGGAAACTTTTTTTGGTCACTTTCGATGGGGTCACATCATCTACAACGACCCACTCATCATGCGGTCCAACAATGGTTGCAGTAAATGATTTTAAACCGCTTGCGTCTTCAACATTAACGTTGATTGGCTCTTTAAAATTCCAGTACGCTGTCTTACTAAGGGTAATTTTTGGATCTACCCGTTCAAATTTTGAAGAAAAACCCATAAAACCAATGGCTCCAACCACTATCGCACTTATAACCAATCCCATTATTCCTGAACCGTTTCTACTTCTACGCACACTAACACCTCCGTAATCTTTTATTATTTTAAACGCGCATTGGAACTCATCCCAACAAGCTACACTAACGCCATGTTCTCTTCAGTAGTAAGCTCAAATGCACTTTTTATTGAATTCAATAATTCTTTAACTGTTTCTTGTAATGTCACATCTGCCATGCGAGCACCTGCACGAGTACGATGGCCGCCACCCTCAAATTTTTTGAGAATATCTGCTGCATTAATCACACCACTGCTTCGTAAAGAGACCTTCACTCCGCCATGCTTCAACTCTACTACCAAGAGTGCAACCTCTACCGTTTTAAGCGATAATGCCGCATCAACGACCTCTTTACAATCGAGTAAACGTGCTCCCGTTGATTCCAAAAGGGGCTGATCTACTTCAAAAAGTGCCACGCGACCATCCTGAAGCAATTTCATCCGTCGTGACATCTCACCTTTAAGTCGAAATGATGCCAAAGAGTGACTGTTAAACAAAGCATTCACACACTGTGCGTGATCTGCTCCCAACTGCACCAATGAGTATGCCATCATAAATGTCGAAGGGGTACATTGAGGATCACTAAAACAAGCTGTATCGTCAATCAATCCTGCATAAAGCGCATTTGCCATTTTACCATTGATTTTGATTGTCTCAGTAACAAACCACTCATAAAGGACTTGACTCGTGCTCAGTGCATTGGGATTGATACAGTTATGAGTTCCATAGTTATCATTGCTGATATGATGATCAAAATTTATCAATGCACCATGGTACTCAAGCCCAAGCCTCGCGAAACTACCGCAATCAAAACTGATAGCTAAATCTGCAGATTCAGGAAATTTAGCCGTTATTTTATCAAACCACGGAAGAAAGGATAAATTTTGATTCAACGAGGGGGTGACACAAAAAAGTGTCACTTTTGTTTTGGATCGTAAAAGGTAGGAGTAAAATGCGCATGCGCTCCCAAGCGAATCTGCATCAGGATGCTCATGCGCTACGAGGACGATGTGATGGGCCGAATCGATAAGTGAAAGTGGCATACGACCCCTTATAATAATAGGGCAATTATACCATGGTTGTCTATCCTCTTATCTTTAAAATGAGGGAGGTTGCCTCAGCATCATAGTAAGTAATACGATTTCGCCCAGCCTCTTTGGATCGATACATCGCCGCATCCGCATGACGAATAAGGATATCAATATCCTCACAATCATCCGGAAACAATGTCACACCGATACTTACGCCGATACTTATCGTGACATCGTTAATTTCAAACGGTTCTTTTAACGAATCGAGAATACGCATTAAAAGTGTCTCAGCATCGTCAAGAGTAATATCACTCAAAAGGACAACAAATTCATCCCCTCCTATGCGAGCAATAATATCGCTTAGGCGTAACTGCTGTTCCAGTAGAGCCGACGCTTTTTTCAGAACATGATCCCCCATCTCATGCCCATAGCGGTCATTAACTTGTTTAAAGCCGTCTAAATCCAAAAAGGCAATGATCGCTTTTGACCCTTTTCGTTTGGTGTATCCTAACATTTGTTCCGCTAACGTCATGTATAAATTACGGTTAGGAAGATTGGTCAGAGGATCGTAATTGACCATACGATGAAGCTGTTCTTCTTCTTTCTTGTGCTCGGTAATATCACTAAAAATTCCGATAAAGCTCTCAATCTTACCGTTCTCATCTCTCACTGAGTCGATTCGTAAGTATTCAGCGAACTCTTGACCGCTTTTTTTCCTGTTCCAAATCTCTCCCCGCCATGATCCCGCACTCTCCAGCGCATGATCTATTTGCTCATAAAAAAAAGGCTCATGCCGATTGGAACGGAGAATTATTGGCGTTTTTCCTATTACTTCCTCTCTCGAATAACCGCTTAGTTCACTAAATGCCTCATTCACATCAATAATCAACTTTTTCGCATCGGTCATTAGAATTCCCTCTCGGGAGTTGTGAAAAACATTCGCAATCCGTTTGAGATAATGTTCGGTTTCTTGGCGGATACGAATCTGCTCTTCTAATTCTTTTGATTCTTCAGTAAGGCTCATCGTTAAATTACGCAACCGTAATGCCAAAAAAAGTAACAGGGCAATAACAAGGCCTAAAGAGATAATAATATGAAAAACATATTTTCGAATAATATCATTCATAGTAAATACGGGAGTTTGATCATAAGGGGTAACCCGCATATTTTGCATAAGCACCCGTATCCCCTCATAAGAGAGGGGAATATTCCATCCGTAATAACCAGCATACGTTGCTACTTCTGAACCTCTTTTCAGACTCAACAATGCAATCGCCACACCATTGGCTAATAGTGGGTCTGTCTCTTTAAAAGCAATAAATGGCCATTCTGGATAAAGTGGAGTGGAAAGAAGCTGCGGGAAATTATCGACTTTTACAGGATGGATAATTTTAAAATCGTTGAGATTGATCTTTCCCTCTTTCGCCATCTTCTCCAATACACCAGTACGGATAAATCCGGCATCAACAGAGCCACTCTCGACTCTATAAACGACTTTGTCATGAGGCATATCGGTAAACGATACGGACCCATCGGTTTTAATATCTATCCCCTTAGAGAGTAAAACGGTACTTTGTGCCAAAAAACCTCCGAGGGATAGCTCATCAACGGCGGCAATATGTTTGTTTTTTAAATTCTCCAACGTCGTCATATCCTTACGATCGCTTCGAGCAATAATGACTCCTCCAAACTCTTTTAGCTCGTTGCCACCCATACTGGCGCGGATAAGTGTCGCAATCCTTGTAGCATTATATTTTACCGAAAAATAAACGTAGTGTTCAGGGTTGGTAAATCCAAAATCGAGTTCCTTCCTAGCAGCAGCATCATTGAACTCTTGGTATGTAAATGGTCGGATTTCAAAATCATGGGATGGAATCTGTTTATCTAAATATTGGGCAAGAGGTTCCCATTCACGAAGCGTATCGGCTTTGGAGCGAAATGCCAAAACACCGATCACAACTTTTTGCTTTTCAGATATTATAGATAATGCATAGAGAGGGGATAAAAAGAGAACTAGTGTAAAAGAAAGTTTAAAAATAATTCTTGTCATCTTATACCTTGCTGAGGCTAAGTATAAGAAATTTTACTTTAATTAAAAGTTAAATGAACTAAGATTTTATTCTATTGTACTTTGCAGTACCGCTTCAAAATCTTTTTGCGCTTGCATTAATACTGCTTTGGCTTCTGGATCATTAACGCGGGCACTGCTCATCCAATTATAAACGCCTGGAAAGCCCATAACGATCTCATTGGCATCTTTTTTCTTGTAGACCATCAGCGTACAGGGGGCGAAAGCAGCGGCTTCTGGACGGCTTTTAGCAACCGTATAAATTACTTTTAGTTTACAAATCGAATAGGTATCGTAAAAATCAAACGGACTTAGCGTCTTCTCTTCATTGAGAGTAAAATTATAATCGGTGAAGTTGGACATTACAAATCCAGCGGGTTTAAGACCATCTTCGATCATCATTTCCACTTCACTTTTATCATTAGACCATGTTGCGGTAGCAGTTGGACGAACATAACGGCTTAATAATGTTCCATCGGCGGGGAGTGATGTTTCACTCATCGTCATTTTTGCATCTGGCAACGCTTTTCCAAGTGTTGAAAGAACCTCTTTTTCGATCAATGCAAACTCAGGGGCATCAAATCCGGCAATCTTTTTCATTGCCGATGCCGTCAATACCGATACGTGCAACTCTGAATCGCCCTTACGTTGATAGATACCAAAGCCCATCGGGACAAAGATTCCTGCATCGGGATGGGATCTCACCAAAGATGAGGCATATTGTTTATGATACGCTGTCAAAAGATTAAACGCCATGAATGCACTTTCACCAAACTGCTTGGTAAAAGGAACATTCATCTCCGTGTTAGCGGCAATAACAAAGCCGTTCGACTCAAGGGCTTTTTCAATAACCGAAGCATTGATTTTGCCATCAGCATTGGGGACATTGAATAGGTGTAAATCACCACCAAAAAGGGATAAAAATCCCATCAAAACTGCTAGTAAAAAAACTCTCATGGTTAACTCCTTAGGGTTGAATGTAAAAGGCGCCATCGTGTGCACGCTCTATGATTTCGGCAATACCGGCACTAACGATTTCGACATCGGGAAGCAATGCCGATGGAGGGATTTTTTTCGTCTCCATTGTATTACCGCACGCAACAAACTCGACACCGTATTGCTGTAACGCCCGTACCCGTACGGAAATCTCTTTTTCCTCTTTTAAGAGGGTACGGATACCATGATAATAGGCAACAATACGAAGATGAATTTTTTCGGGTCCATAAAACTTCAAAATATTGTTCGCTGTACTGAGCCCATGGTTAATCGCCTCATCATCTCCATGACTGATCCCCATCACCACTTCACGCGGTTTCTCTATGCTAGGAATCGGTTCAGAGAGTCTGAGCTCTGCCAACAACAACGAGGAGCACAGAAGAAGTAAGAGTAAACGTTTCATTTTTGCTCCCATTCCAAAGTTCGATAGGCAGCTTCGACATTGCCTCGATGCAACGACTCCATCATTCGTAGTGATTTAAACGAGGGCATCGTCACTTTATTAATCGTCTCATCAATGCTTAGTCCCTCATCCATGGCACTGCGAATTTCACTGCGCATCTGTGTGAGATAGTTATAGGTCAACTCCATCGCCTTTTCATCGGTACGATAACCGTGTCCACCGACAATTGTCGTTGCCCCATAACTCTTTAACTCATCCAATGCGCTAATCCATCCATTGATATCTCCATCCCTCAACGAGGGGACACGATCATTAAAAACCAAATCACCTGCAAAAAGAGCTTTGAGTTTCGGTACATATACCACCATATCTTTATCACTGTGGGCACGCTGCTTCATAATATGAAACTCAATTTCTTGATCTCCTATCGTCAGGTTTGTATCCGATGCGATCATTTCACTTGGCAGCATTGGAACCGTCTGTGCATACGCTTCTGGAGAGATATGGGTTTGGATTCGGGTGGGAGAATCAATCCGTGCATTGTGTGCAAAATCATCCGAACCCAAAACCTTAACTCCCATTTGAGTGAAAAAGCCGTTTCCCAACCAATGGTCATCATGAACATGGGTATTAATTACTAAAGCTATGGGCAAAGGTTTTATTTTCTTCATCTCGTTGTATGCCGATTGGGCATACGCATACGAAGAGCCACTGTCGATAACGACGTAGCCCTTGGATGTATCGAGATAACAGGTATTGACCATATTGCCATTATTAATAGTATTCATCACTTCAGGTTCACCGAAAAAACAGGTCACCTCAGGGGTGACTCGTTTTGGAGTGAGAGCAAAATCGTATCCGCTCAACGAAAGAGCGAAAGCACATAACGGCAATAGTAAACGCATTGGTTAGCCTTTAGAAGAGGTAGTTCATTTCGAAACGGTACTCATTGTACGATTCGTAATCAGTTGCTAAAGTAGTACTTGTTTTTTTAGATGCGTCGGCATTAACCGTTGCAAAACGGAATTTAAACTCAGTATTTGGAAGCGCTTTAAACTCTTGAATCAAATCGACATGTAAAATAGTGCGGTCACTGAAATCAGAAGCAAGGGCAATATTCTTTTTCTCATCAAAATTCATATCTACATAATCAATCGCTGCTTTGAGCCCTGGAACGAGTCCTGCTTTATTAAAATCATAATCGGCTTTCACCATCCATGATTTAGTATTTGCAATCCAGTTTACCTGAGCCATTGAGCGAGTATAACCACCCGTAGGGAATCCACGCCATGGAGCGATAATATCGGCATCATCAGAAACGGCTGAATATCCCGCCATAAGAACAAACGGTCCTTTTGCTAATACTAAACGTTCCATTAAAATACTACCATCTGCACTATTAGGGTTTGTATAAGAAGCACGAGCCGTTGTTGCAGCTGCATTTGTTTTATCACGTCCCATTGAACCATTAAGGGCTGCTCCACCAATAGCACCTGCACCGTCATCCATTTGTTTAAGATAGCGTACTCCTGGAGTCAAAGACCATCCATTTCCTAAACCAATTTGATAATTAGCTTCAGCAATTGCCGTGGAGAAGAATCCGCTGATCCCGACATATTCACCGTTTAGTGTAAGATTAGGAATGGATTTATTTTCAGCTGTTACTAAAACCATTTCTGGTTTCATATCACCGCTTGCTGCATTAATATTAGCAACACTCAGCCCTTTATGTACTCCAGAATCATCGTTTTGATTGTATTTTTCAAACGCAAGAATACTGTGAAATGTTTGGTGATCACGAAGCTTTTGGCTCATAATATATCCCGCACGAATTTTTGTATTGGGAATATCTTTGTTCTCTATCACTGCCGCTTCGAAGGTATTCGGAACCATTTTTGTATCATTAGATGCAAGCATGATACTGTCAATCATTTGACGACCAATTTTGACATCACTTTTACCCGCTTTATATTCGCCAAACCCTTCTGCAACCACTCCAATGGAATTCTCACTACCGTCTGCATTAGTACGATAGGTATCTTTGCCCGATTTTCCAAAGTTTGTTGTATTTCCTACGAGAGTATTATCTGAAACCATAGGAACGGTACCGTAAAAGCCTACTGTAGCACCGAGCCCTTTATAAAAACCTGTTTTGTAAATCAAGCTTCCGCCAAGACCCCATTCGTTGTTATCTTTAGTACTACCAGATTTTTCATTATCCCAATCCCACCAAAACGCATTGGATCGAAGACGCCCGTACACTTCACCTTTAGTAATCATTTCACCAATTGAGTTTACATCGCCTGGTGCTTTTGTATATTCGATTTGACCGTTTGCTTTTAAAATACGATCTTCCGTTTTAAGCGCATGCGCTGACGTTGCGAACAAACAAGCAGCAGCCGCCGCAATACTAAGATTTACTAATTTCATTTTTCTTCCTTCAGTTTAAAACTCTTTACTAGCTTCTTGATCCCTTACGAGGACAGCCGCAATCATAATCAAGGATCTTAACATTACTGGTACCATCAATATTAACACTCTTTTGACGGCGGATATAATCGGCTGTGACATCATACACCGGTCGTGTTAGTGCATCTCTTAAATTGGTTCCTGCATTTTGCAAATTACCGCCCCATGAGGAGACTTTGTAGATTTTCTTCTCATCCAAAGGTTTCCCTTTGACCTTTACATTCGTAATGCGCTTTCCGCTTGGTGCACCGATTCTAATATCGTATGTGACTCCGCCTAGACGGCTCATATCTCCCCCTTGCTGATATAACGGGTTTGGATTGAAAACATTATCGGCGATATCTTCGAGCAAGCTATGAATATGTTTTCCGCCCAATTCAAAGGTATAGACATTCGGATAGGTGATTGCTGTCATGCCGTAGACATCATCCATCGTAATGGGCTCACCACCGAGAACTGTTGTCCCCCAGCGATACCCAGGGGTAAAGGAGATATCTGAATCCATTGCATCAAGGATCGCATCATTAATCAGCTCATCAAACGGCGAGTGAAAGGTATCACGTTTGTAGAGAATATTTTTCGTCATCCCCAACACTTCACTGAACTCTTTCTCATGGGGAGCATAGAGACTATTTACGAGTTCAACCCCTTCAGCATCTGCAGGGATCAAGTTCGATGCTACAGGGATAAGTTTGTACTCATACCCTTTGACGCGATGGTTTTGAATGTCAATATCTAAACGTCCCACGTATTTACCATGACTTCCAGCAATAATAATCACGGTACCATTAATAACCGTCGGTTGTGGCGAAGGATCATGGGTATGACCGCTGAGGATGAAATCAATCCCTTTGACTTGACGGGCAACCTCTTGATCGACGCTGAATCCATCATGGGATAGAAGTACAACACAGTCAACTTTTTCCTCTTTGCGAAGTTTATCCACGTACTTTTGAAGCGTATCAAGACGCAGACCGAAACTCCACCCTTGGGTAAACTCTTTCGGATTTGCCGTCGATGTAAACGGGAATGATTGACCGATAATACCAATCTTCGCACCACCGCGCTCCATAATCGTATACGGTTCGAAAATCAGTTCTTCAAAATCTTCGGCAAATGAATCATCTCCAACAATATTTTGAGAGATAAATTTGGCATTGAGCATCGAGAGAAGCTCTTTTACCCGTGTTTTACCGTAGGTAAATTCCCAATGTCCGACCATCACGTCTACACCCAAATAGTTTTGGGCTTTAACGATCGCTTCCCCTTTGGTTTTGAGGGCAACACCCGTCCCTTGCCACGTATCACCTGAGTCAAGGAGAAGTACATTATCCGCTCCGCGCTCTTTTTTGACATGGTTGATAAGGGTTTTCATATGGGCGATCCCCCCCATTTTCCCAAATTTATGAGCAAGTGCGTCAAAATTCATAAAGGTATCAAAATAGGCATCAAGGGTTTTCCCCTGCATCCCATAGTGTTTCAAAAATGACTCACCGCACAAAAACCCAGGAGTCCCTGTCAAATTCGGAGCCGAAATCAGTGTCGAGGGTTCACGCCAATAGAGCGGTTTGATATGGGCGTGCATGTCACAGATATGTAACAACGTCACATTCCCACGGGCATTAAATGAGTAAATATCTTTTAAGCCTACCTCATCAATCCGTTTAGGAGTAGAAGCCGCTGATCCAAGAGCGGGCAAGCCGATCCCTAACGCAGCAGCAATATGAAAAAAATCTCTTCGTGATACATCCATCGTATTTTCCTTAACGTTTCAAGCCCGGGATATGAATCTCGTTGCCCTTGGTTTTATTCGTAATATAGACCTCAAGTGCCACCATCTCACGTGAACCGAGAGGAATTTTGGCTAAGAGGGCGTTGTCCATACATTGTTGGAACCGTTTGTCTAGCAGTGTTGTTTCGCTTTTGGTCATACGGTATGCTGGCCATGTCCCCCCAGAGGCATTGATTTTAGAGCCTAAATCAGGGAGTGGCTGCATACGCAAACGTTGTCCGATAACATCGGGGCTGTGACAGCTGTTGCAGGAGAGTCCACGACCGCCGCGACGCTCTTCGAACACCTCTTGCCCCAGTTTCATCATCTCTTGCATCTGCTTGTTTGCTTTGACATCAATATTCGTTTTTTGATCGTTTGCCAATGCTTTGACATACGTCGTCATTTGTAATATCTCTTTGCTCTCCAGCTTAGGAACCGCTTTTTGGCTCAGAGCTGCTGCCATTTGAAGCGTTTGAGAGAGGGTCACCACTTTGCCAGCTGGCTTCACGAAACGGGGAAATCCAGCAATGTATGACGCGAGATCTTTCTCTTTTACCCCCAACATCTGGGCATACGCATCTTGTGAAATAAGAGCGTTAAACAGCTCCTTTCCCTCAACAACATCCATGTCAGCAGGGTTGTTTTCGAGCATCTCTGCATACATCGCTTTATCCGCGTCACTCATACTCATTTTCTCTTCAGCATTCGCTCCACTAAAGAGTGCCAAACATACCAATGCGGTACTTACCGATAATAATCGCATCCGTTATCCTTTTGGAGTAATGGGTTCGCTACTCTCGACGCTTTGACCAGTATTAGTTTTCGCAATCACTTTAAGCGTTCCCGCACTTGGTACTTTGAAACTGATGCTAAAAAGTGGATTGACAGAGAGTGACTCCCAAATAACCATCTTAGTAATCAGTGTATCGTTGAAGAGAAATTTCACTTCATCAATATAGTTAGCCGGGATAAGAACTCCCGTATCTTTATCTTTACGCATTCCCGTTTCCATTGGATGCATCGCCATAAAATCAATTTTAACAATATCACCTGCTGCGTACGTTTTTGGTTTAATCTTGATAAGTGTTTTCATCTGTTTGTCCTAATATTTTAGATAGTTTTTACTCAAAATTGGATAGCGTTTGTCAACACTATCAACCACATCCGCCAATAGTAACTTTAACATTTTGTTTTGCCGAAAGAAAAGTGCCATCGCTCATTTGGGCGATGGCCACAACATCTTGCGTTCCTCCGAGTTTTATACGAGTACCAAAAAATGCTTCTCCATTAGCAGGAGTCAAATAGACATTAGAACAACGGGCATTTCCATTTTTTGTATTTAACAAATGAATTGCCTTGACATAATCTTTGTCATTCATAGGACTGTCAACGGTAACCTTCACGGGGACAACTGCGCCATTTTCAGCAATTTCAGGAGCTTCCACTTTCACCTTTGCTGATTCAACTACTGCTTTACCACCCGTAATGGCAGCAACTGCGGTTGCATAATTCATCTCATTAGGACCAACAACTTTTTTTGCCTCATCCGCTGCACTCGCCATACGAGGCAAGACCGCTACACACGCTGCCGCCGCTGTAAAACTTTTTAAAAATGATCTTCTTTCCATCTGATATTCCTTGGTGGTTATTTTTTTGATACGATATACGACGTCAAATCACACACTTCACGCTCACTAAACAAGCCATTTGTAAGATTGATTGTCATATGACTTGTTGGATTATCAATACGTGCATCGGCAATTTTTTGATAAACAAACTGAGCCGCTCGTGCGCCACTGTCCATATAAAGTGCTTTATAGTTACTCAAATCAGGACCGATATTGCCATACCCTTTTGCCCCCTCGATATTGTGACAAGCAACACAGTTACCGTATTGTTTCTCTTTACCATTGGGCAAAATTTTCGCCAACCCTTCAGGTGCTGGATCTTTGGTATCTTTTCCGTTTAGATTATGAAAAAGGTATTTTCCCCGTGCAATTACAGCAGGTTCACTGCTAATACACCCTTCGATCATCACCGCTATTTTGGGTGCAGGAAGGGCATCTTTTTTGAGAATAGCCGTCGCATCGGGTGATTCAATCACCTGCGACAAATCAGCAGCACCCAAAAAGGTAGCGATTCCAAGCAATATCATTGTTCGCATTGACTCTCCTAGTTCTTTATTTCGAAGAGTATTGTAGAAGAGAAGTGTAAAATTAACGTAAAAAAAGGGAGATGTTACGCACAAAGGGTGATAGGAGGACTAAAAGTATACGAAAAAATACTTCCTTTGCCGTATTCGGAGTCGATGTTGAGTTCAATTCCCGCTTTATCAATAATCGATTTGACAATATTAAGCCCAATCCCAAATCCCCCTTTGTCTTGATTCTCACGATAATAGCGCTCAAATATTTGATCTACATTCTGGATACCGACACCCTGATCTTTAAACGCCATAACACACGTCTTATCCTCCACGAGAAGTGAAACCTCAATGTTTCCCTCTTCGTATGAATATTTAATGGCATTGGAGAGATTATTATCAATAATACGCTGAAGCTGTGTCGGATTAAACAGTATCTTGATCTCTTGCGCGATATGCCCCTCTATCGTGATATTTTTCAAGGCCGCTACTTCGGAAAAATAATCAATTCGTTCTTGTAAATAATGACTCAAATCAATCGTTTCATACGCAAAAGAGAGACGTTCATTCTTAATCAAATAATCCATATCGTTGTAGAGGGTTGCGAGAGTTTTAGTGGCAGCTTTGATCCGTTGCAAATATTTATTCGTCGCATTGGAGCGGTTGTAGAGGTCAATATTAATATTGATAATAGAGAGGGGGGTATTGATCTCGTGCATCGAATCTTTGATAAAACGATCTAGCCTTTTATTCAAACGCTGAAACGGTAAGGCAAAGCGGTCGAGAAAAAAGAGAGACAACACAAAAATAAGGGTGGTTATTCCAAGGAGAATTATCACGATATCCCTATAGATACTCACATACGAGAGTGCTCCCCCAATGACCAAATACGATGCCTCAAAATAACGCCTCTCTGGCAAAGCCACCACGAGATAGGCATACCCATCTTCTATATGATACCCTCCTTTTTGCATAGTTAACGGATGCGTTATAAGGGTAAAAACAGGGGTAAAATGAACATCATACAACCCCGACTGAAACGATCGGTAACGGGGATACAAGAAGGGCTCGTTCTCTTTGGGATCGAACTCTTCCATCGCGCGTAAAATCAGATGGGATTGCTTTTTTAGTTTAAATTCGTATTGAATTTCGGTGACATATTTCATATAGGTAACGTAGAGATAGGTCGGCGTCAACAGTAATACCGCAAAAAACATCGTGTACCAAAAAGCATTTTTAAGGGCATAGAGCTTATCGTTCAATGATGTATCCCAGTCCCCGCCGATTTTGAATAATTTCTAATGGGAGTTTTTTACGCAAATTATTGATCTGGACCCGAATATTGGCGGGATCGACATACTCTCCCCAAATCTCATTTTGGAACATATCGACTGAAACAATCTGATTTTTGTGTTTGAGTAATACCCCGAATATCTCTTTTTCCGTTTTACTCAATCCGATTGTTTCTCCATTATGAGTAAGGGTAAAATACTCTGTGTCATACACAAGCCCCTCCCCAAAATCGAGCTTATTCTCTCCGTCGTGATAGTGACTTTTAAGGGCATGCATTATCCGTAATTGCAATTCCGAGAGATCAAAAGGTTTACGAATATAATCGCAACATCCCGATTTATACCCCTCTTGGAGATCATTCACATTAACCATTGAAGTGAGGAAAATAGCTGGGGTTTTATCCCCCTCTTTACGCAGCGTTCGCAAAAGTTCAAATCCATTTATACCGGGAACATTAACATCGAGCAAATAGAGATCAAAATGGGTTTCGTATGTCGCTTCATGTACCCTGTCTCCATTGGAAAACCCCGTCACTTCAAATCCCAACTCTTCCAAAAATTCCGTCACACTGATACGCAACATATACTCATCTTCCAGCAATAATACCCTCATTGAATCTCCCCTTTTACCTCTTTGGCGACTTTGTAGTTCAACAGCATACCAATCAGCTCCTCTTTAGTATAAGTATTGAGCCGTTCACGCGCCTCATCTAAAAATAACTCCCTATCTTCAGGGGCGACACTATCTTTTAGATAGAGGAGATCTTTGTCGTAGACACTTTGAAACAGTGCATTGTCGAGTGATTTTTTCATCATCATATCATACAGTTCATCACGGCTTAAGTGGATCAAAAATGAAATATCCTCTTCATCAGAATGGGTATACGCTGAAACTTGCTTGGTGGTGAGTGCAAAAACAAATGCACCGACAATCTCCCCCTCCCCGTTTTTCATCGGTTCATAAAAAAGGTATTTCCCGTGACGATAGAGTACACGCGTTTGCCGAAACACTTTATAATCGATTCCATTGAGCAGTTTCAAATCGCTTTGTGTGTATTTCGCATTGGCTAAAATATACTCCTTGGCAATAGCGGGATTCTCTTGCATAAACACCGCCGTTTCATAAAATTTCTCATCCATAAGAATATACATATCCACCCCTAAACGGTCGAAATACTCTTGTGTCGATTCGAAAAAGGAAACCACCTCAACAAATCCGATCATATTTGTCTTATTGTAGATAGGAACCGTCGCTTTTACCCCCAGCTTACGCCCCACTTCGATAGCCACGCGCGGTTTTTTATGATTTTGAAAATAGAGCAGATCAGGACGATTAAAATCCAGCGGCATCCCCGCATACGAATTGTCCCAACTCCGCGCAAAAATAAAATAATCGGCCGTAATGATCTGAGAACGGATCAATGTATTCGTATATATTTTAATCGACTCCATCACTTCCGAAAGAATATCAAACCCTTTATCTTCATCCTCTTGCTCCAGTGCGTCACCCAACGCCCCATTTTGACTCAGTATCAACGCATAGCGCAAATCGGTGGAACGCTCCTTCTCGAGTTGATTATTCAACGCCATCGAGAGCTGATCGCTAAGTCGCCCGAGTGTTTGCGAGGTTACTTCATCCTCCAAACGGATAAAAATAGCCCCTAGGATAAGCATAATCACCAGAAAAATAGCCGCAATTATCTTTTTATTCCCCAACAACTGCTGCCATTTTTTCATTTATCTATTACCTCGCTTCTTCTTCCCCATCTTATATACATATGCCAATACTTCCGCAACAGCAGCAAAAAGTGCTTCTGGTACAGGGTGATCAATCTCGACATCTTTATAAAGGGCACGCGCCAAGGGTGGACTCTCCATCACGTGCACCCCGTTTTCACGAGCCACTTTTTTGATTTGAATGGCAATATTATCGACCCCTTTGGCAACAACGACGGGAGCATGGTGCTTCGTCTCATCGTATTTGATCGCCACAGCGTAGTGGGTTGGATTGGTGACGACAACATCGGCAGTCGGAACGGAGGACATCATTCGCTTTCGCGCCGCTTGCATCTGAATCTGACGTATTTTCGCCTTAATATGGGGATCCCCTTCCATATTCTTCATCTCATCTTTAATCTCTTGCAGCGACATTTTCAGTTTATCAAAATAGTGTTTACGGGTCAAAAAGAGATCAATCATCGCAAAAAGAAACAAAATAACGAGCATAACCGCAGCGATAATAATCACTTTCTCCTTGAACCACGCCATCTGTGCCCATAAATCGAACATTGCAACCGTAGGAAGCTCTTTGATATAAGACCAAAAAAAGAGAAATCCAACCCCCAACGCGGTAAAGGATTTAAAGGTGGTTTTGAAGGATTCGATCAGCTTTTGCATACTCAACATATTTTTAAGCCCTGCAATAGGATCAATCTTCGAAAAATTAGGGGTGAGCGGCTTGGTCGTAAAATTAAATCCAATCTGTGCAACCGTCCCCGCTACCCCAGCAAGGGCAACAATCGCGGTAAAGGGGAGTATCATTAGTATAAACTCTCGAAACGTCACAAAAGCAATATCAATGAGATTGACCTCTTCCAACGGATGATTCATCAACGAAAAGTAATACCGAGCCAAGGATAAAAGATGTTCACTGATAAAAGGTAAAAGCATAAGCAATGCCATAATTGCGACAAAAAGGATAATAACCCCAGCCGCATCCTGGCTTTTTGGAACATTCCCCTCAGCTCTGGCATCTTCGAGCTTCTTGGGGGTCGGTTCTTCGGTTTTCTCCATATCATCGGCCATTTAAACTCCTTAATCCATTTTCATTGACAGATCAATCCAAGCCGCTTGATGAATCAGGGAACCCGTGCTAATCGCATCGACCCCACTGCGTGCATAACTTTCAATAGTTGTGAGTGAAATATTCCCACTCGCTTCCAGCAAAACACTTGGATAATGTTCCCACTTATACGCCACAATTTCGTTGAGCTGCTCAGGGCTCATATTATCACACATCACGATATCCGCCCCTGCCTTCATCGCTTTTTTGACCATCTCAAAATCTTCCGCTTCAATCTCTATCTTGGAGGTAAAAGGGATCTTTTCCCGTGCTTTCACCATAAATTCTTCCAAATTATCAATCGTTTTGAGATGGGTATCTTTGAGCATCAGCGCATCATCCAGCCCCATACGGTGATTCGTCGCCCCCCCGATACGGGTCGCATATTTCTCGAAATTGCGCAACATCGGACGCGTCTTTCGGGTATCGAGAAGTTTCGTCCCGTAGGGAGCCACGAGATCAACGTATTGACGGGTCAACGTCGCAATCGAACTGGCGTGCAGGAGCATATTGAGCAAGGTACGCTCGATTCGCAACAGCGTATGCGAGTCACCGCTAAGCTCCATCAGAATATCCCCTTTGACAAACCGTTCACCGTCATGCTTGTGCCACACAATCTCAAATTTTTCCATTTGAGCCAAAACACAAAGATACTCTTCCCCTGCTAAAACCCCATCGCTTTTGGCAATAATTTTGGCACTCGCATCTACAGCAGGCGAAACCCGAGCATACAAATCCCCACGCCCTACATCCTCGGCCAATACATCTTTGATAAATTTTTCGATCATAACACCATCCTCCTCTCTATTTTATTCACCCTCAGGAATATCATATTCCGCTTCCATCTTTAAAAGTTCATCACACTGGGTAGTCTTCTATGGGGTGAGGGGTACGATTCACGCATATGGTATTCACTAATATAATCTTTAGCTGACGTTTCGTTTATACAACACTTTTCCATTTTGTAGGATGTCTACTTTGTAAAAATAATCTTCACGTGCATTGATAAAACTCGATGGTGCGGATAGAATATCTATACCGTTGGTATGATGATTCATGATGATAGGTCGCAGTTGTTTTCTTGCTTGTAAATTATAATCTCTACCATCTTCTATGTTCAGATCATCTTTTACCAAAAACAGATCAATGTCACTATCTTCCGTAGGAGTGCCATAGGCATAAGAACCAAACAAGATAATCTTATCAGGATCAAGAGGCTTAAGACATTCAACAATTTCATGTTTGAGCGCTTCAATATTTACCATCTGATCCCTCCTCTTTGTAATTGAGTAAATTATATCCCAAAACTCATAAAGAGATTCACAACGCGGAAGAAGATTGAATAGATAATCCCCTTTTTTTCTGAATATCGGAAGTGGGACTAAGTCTGTATTACGAACGAAGACATTGATGATTTACTTGTCAATACCAGCTATTGACAATGCCCGCAGTAAGCAGTACAATTTTATAAGCAGTACAATTTTACCGTTACCAGAAGGAAGACGCGGTGAATCTCTCGGCCGTACCGCCTTTAATTAGGAACGGGTCTTAGAAGGGGATGAGAGTCCTTCGCCTTCTGGCTTCACAAACTCCCAAAAATCAAAACAGCTTTTTTCTTTTCCACTTTTTTCTTCAACCGTTTTTCTCGTTCCCAAGCTCCAGCTTGGGAATGCATACCTCAGTCGCAATCATCCAATAATAGCAAAACCTTGACACCCCTCCTCTAAAACACTACAAATGTATCTACAAAATAATCAAAAGAGGCCAAAAATCTAAGCCAAAATTTTTCCCACTCTATTAATATGCTCTTTTAAATCATTATTGGAAATACGTCCATAATCTAATAAGTCTATTTTGTAGGGGAGCATTAAATCATCCAGCATCACTTTTATGTGATTTAATTCTTTTAGGCTTAAATCCTCTGAAACGATCGATATATCGATGTCGGAACCCTTTTTATAGGACTCTTTCGCTCGTGAACCAAAGAGGATAATTTTTTGTATTTTCAAATTTTTTTTAATAGTTCGTACTATTTTTTCAATAATATCAACGCGTAACCCGTAAAGCTCTTGCATATCAGCTCTCTCGATCCAAAAGAAGCAACATCTCATTTTCAAATTTTGAGAAGATCTCCATATAATCGTTTATGATAGTATTGACCACCTCTTTCGCCATTTCTTTGTTATATCCGTGTAAGGTTGCATTTCGGGTTTGGATGGTTTCCATCCATGTCTCACCATCGTCTATGAGAGCCACTTTAAATGCTTCTCTAATAGCATCACGAGAGCCTTTGACGTTTTGATTTCCTTGATATTCTAAAAAATCTTTCATGACATTCCAAGCTAATTCATGGGTGTATTCAAATGCTTGAATCAGCCCCTGTTTTTCGAGCATAGAAAGTTCTCGTTCTTGAGAAAGTTCAACAGCTTCTTGTAGTTGTTCAAAGGCATTAGTGTAATTTGAAAATCGTTGCTTCCATCTAATGTCTTCACTTTTATCAACCATTTTAAAGCCTCGATTTTTATATTTTAATGATTATAACTCATATTGCACTTGAAAGATAACGATCACGCCTGATGTGATACCACTTCTCGCTACCAAGCTCCAGCTTGGTAGCGTATACCACCGATTCTGCATTCCCAACGAGGGAAACTACGCAATGACAGTATCTAGTAAATTGTGTGAGAATGTTGAAGATGTATTGTTTTAATCTCACCATATAGGCAAGGGTAATTGTATCTGATCGGCTTTGATTGTAAATATAATCCGTTATTTTAGTCAATCTATGGGTAGCTTTTTTAGAAAATACGATGCTTTTAATGTTTAGCATACTTTGCCGTAGCCATCTCAAATGCTTCGTCAATTCCTATAAACTCATCACGATCCAATTCTTCAATGGATGTTTTCACTTCACTCTTAATTTTTTGAAATTGCAAAAATTCTACAAACTGGCGCATGAGAGTATTTTCATCACCTCGATATTCATCTTGTATAAAGCTTTCGAGTTCGGGATTATTTAACTGTATTGACAACATCATAACTCCTCATGTAATTTTGCTTTATTGTACCATTTTTTTGCCCTCAGGATGCCAGCGAATACGTTTGTTCCAATTGCCAAAATTGGAGTTTAAAATAGATACCGTACCTGACACGGTACCCATCTGTATTTTACATGTTAGGTACTCCATTCTCTTGTGCCACTAATTTCTGACATTACACTCTTAAACTCAAACTTAGGATCAGTGTTTGGTTTACTTTCTCCTTTTATTGAAGCATAGTTATAACTTGAACATTCACAGTTTTGATACTCACCACAATTCATACACTGAGGATTACAATAATCTATCATTCTGTCAATAGCATCCCATGGTTCATATTCGTATAAATTGTCAAAACTTTCATAGCAAAAAGAACCTTTTCGATTGCCTTTTATAAAATCAATTACATCTTTCGTTGATTGTAATTGACAATCAAAAATAACTGCAATAGGTCGCAAAATAACTCGCCCATAATCAAATTTATAAGTAGGCATTTCAAAATAAACTTTACCATTATTACTTTTAAGACTATGAAAAGTTAGCTCTCCATATGTTTCAATTAAATCTTTATATCTAGATGTATTCTTGTCTAATTCCACATGTTTAAACGAATTATTTATGGCATCTAGCAATCTGAACTTATTACTAATATGAATAGCACCAGATACGTTATATTTTTCATCAAATTCCTTAATATATGCTATTCTTGTGGCAGCTCCCATTTTTTTTGCTAAAAAAACCATATAATCGATAGCATGAGCTAGAATTGCATTAAAAGAAAATGCATGATGTAGCATAACTTGATTATTTGCTAGTAGTTTCATAAACTCTTCTGAAGATGGAATTAATACATCGTTGATATATGCAAGAAGATACTTTGCTTCATCATCATTTAAAGTAGTATTCATTGAATATATCCTTTTATCATATAACGTTAAAATGAGTTAATAAATTGCCCGCATGATAATTTATTGACTCCAAAGATTTGTTATATTTCTTTTCTTCTATTAATTCGTTCAATTCCAATATTACTTATTAAGACGTTTCAATTTTATTGGAATTATTACGCCAATAATTAATTCTTTCTCGCTCTCAAGCTGAAGCTTGGTAGTGCATAACACTTAGTCAGCATTTCCATCGAGGACGTTGTGAAGAAGATAAATCGTTCAATCACAACGCCATCATCCTCTCCAACGCAATTCTCGCCCAATATGCCGTATCTTCATCCACTTCGATCTCATTGATCGGCGCGCCGTCTTCAATCGCTTTTAGGGTGTTATACAAATCTTCCAATGTCGTTTCATTCATCGTCGGACATTCGGGTTTCGTACTTGAAAGGATATAGGTATTTTTCTCTCGCAAACGGTTGACCATATTAAACTCTGTCCCTACGGCGACTTTTTGATCTTCCGGAAGCTCTTTGATGTATTTGATGAGTTGTGACGTTGATCCGACAAAATCGGCACGGTCGCAGATAGCAGGATCACATTCAGGGTGAACGGCGATCAAAATGCCCGGATATTTGTTGCGATAAAACTCGATGTCATCGACGCTAAAGAGCTGATGAACGGAGCAAAAACCGTCGTAACAGATAATGTCCGCTTCTTTGGGATCGTTTCTATCCCCGATGACACACGATTTTAATCCCATCATGTTGGCAATATTTTGTCCTAAACAACGGTCAGGGACGAAGAGGATCTTTTTCCCCTGCGCAAGTGCTTTTTCAATAATCATAGCAGCATTCGCACTGGTGCAGACCATACCGCCCATTTTTCCCACACGCGCTTTGACGGCAGCATCGGAGTTGATATAGGTAATCGGCAAAATATCCTCAGCCTTGATTCCGCTTTGCTCCAGCTTCTCAATCGACTGATCAAAATAAAGGCCGTCAATCATCCGCGCCATCGCACAGCACGCCACTTTTGGCATCACTACCCGTTTTTCGGGGCTAAGGATTTTAAGACTTTGCCCCATAAATCCAACACCGCAAAAGACAACAAACTCTTTATCATCTGCCATGGCTCGTTTCGCCAATTCCAAGGAATCTCCCGTAATATCCCCCATCTCAAACACTTCATCACGCTGATAAAAGTGCGCCACAACCGTAACACTCAGACGGCTTTTTAGATCAATAATTTTTTGTTTGTACTCTTCAGTCGTCATAATTAGCATTTTCCTTGATCATTCATTAGATCGTTATGATAGCGAAGTTGACTTTTTACTCTCTTGAAAAGTGCTATTTATTTTTCTGTTACGATAGTTCAACTATAATAGCGCACCAAAATCAAAATATGGAAGTTACCAACATGGAATTTTTATTCAACCACAACGTACAGTTTTATCTCCTAGCCTATCTCTTAGGGGGTATCCCTTTCGGGCTTATCCTTGCAAAAGTGTTTGCAGGGGTCAATATCACGGCATCAGGCTCAGGAAGTATCGGTGCGACCAATGTGTTGCGGGTCGTCAAGGAAACCAACCCTTCTCTCGCTAAAAAATTGGGAGCTGCCACCCTCGCCCTCGATGCCCTCAAAGGGATACTCGTTGTCCTTGCGGCACAATACTTCGAGATGAGCGAATCGGTTCAATGGATGGTTGCCGTACTCGCCGTTATGGGACACTGTTTCAGCCCTTATTTGTGGTTCGAGGGGGGCAAAGGGGTCGCAACGGGAATGGGTGTTATGGCTGTGATGCTTCCTATCCCTACGGCTATTGCCCTTGTTGTGTGGGGAGTTGCGGCAAAAACAATTCGTATCTCTTCACTCTCATCAATGCTAGGTCTCGCAGCCCTCGTCATAGCATCATTCGTACTGAAACCTGATCTTTTTCATGCCCCCGTTGTCTTCATCGCCTTTATCCTTTTCTACAAACATATCCCTAACTTTGTCCGATTATTTCAAGGGGAAGAGAAACAAGTCGCATGAAAATTCTAATCGAGCATTTAACGTTTGAAACGATTATTGGGATTCTCGATTTTGAACGACTAAACCCTCAAAAAGTAGAGATTGATTGTATAATCGATTATATCTACACTAAGAATCATTTTATCAACTACGCTGACGTTGTCGCCCATATTGAGACTACAATGCAGCGTGAAAAGTTTGAATTAATTGAAACGGCTCTAAAAGTGCTAAGCCTCTCCTTAAAAACCTTTTTTCCGCTAATAACAGAACTTTCACTCACTATTCGTAAACCAAATATTCTCTTGAATTGCACCGTTGGTGTTCAAAACCATTTTATTTTTTAAAAAGAGTTTAAAAAGAGTTTAAAATTTTCTAAAAGTATGGTATAATTTCAGGAAAATTTCGCCCCGAGGAATGTGAATGCGTATTCTGATCATTGAAGATGAAGTAACCCTTAACAAAACCCTTGCAGAAGGTCTAAAAGAGTTTGGTTATCAAAGTGATGTCGTTGAGACATTAAAAGACGGTGAGTATTATCTCGATATCCGTAACTATGACCTAATCCTAATGGATTGGATGCTTCCAGATGGAAACAGTATTGATATTATCCCTGACATTAAGCGTAATACTCCTAAAACAATGATAGTCGTTCTCTCTGCTCGTGATGATAATGAGAGTGAAATTGAAGCACTTCGCGCCGGTGCTGATGACTATATCCGTAAACCATTCGATTTTGACGTACTAATCGCACGTATTGAAGCGCGTTTACGTTTTGGTGGTAGTAATATCATCGAAATTGATGATTTGATTATTAATCCTGAAGAGGAAAAAATCATCTACAAAGGCAAAGAGATCGAACTCAAAGGGAAGCCTTTCGAAGTATTGACTCACCTTGCACGTCACCGTGACCAAATCGTCTCAAAAGAGCAGCTTCTCGATGCAATTTGGGAAGAGCCTGAGCTCGTTACTCCAAATGTTATCGAGGTTGCGATCAACCAAATTCGTCAAAAAATGGACAAACCGCTCGGGATCACTACGATTGAAACCGTGCGTCGCCGAGGATACCGCTTTTGTTTTCCAAAAGAAGTATAAAGCACAAATCTTTTAAAACCCCTAATCTAGGGGTTTCCACTGTATAAAGCTCCCTTCTAATCAGCTCTTAATTGACCAAATTGTACACAACTTCATACATAACTTTTTAAAGGTTTGTCTATAGTTCTTCACTGACCTGCCAACTTCTCTCAGAAAAATGACGACGGTTCATAAGTCCATCGGCACGTCAAATAATAAGACATTTGCCTCGCTTAGGGCTAAAAGAGCGTATTCCTTCTCGTCGGTGATTTGGAGTTCATCTCTCTCATTAAGAATATGACCGTTGATGTCTACTTTTCCGTCGATAACAAAGAGCAATCGTCCATGCCCTGATTTGACGGGAGGGATTGAAATAGTTGTCCCTTCCGATATTTCAGCCGAACAAATAGCGGCATCTTGTTTAATCGTGATCGAATTATTACGTCCATCACCGCTGATGAGAGTAATCCATTTATCTGTTTTATCATGATGAATAAAACTGCGTTGATCGTAGCGAGGAACTCCTCCATTTTCATTGGGATGGATCCAGATTTGAAAAAGTGCAGCATCCGAATTGTCCGTCGCATATTCGGAATGAAATACACCTGATCCGGCACTCATATATTGAATTTCGCCTGCATTAATAATCCCGTGATTCCCCTCTGAATCTTTGTGCTCCAGTGAACCTTTTGTCACGATTGAGATAATCTCCATATTTTTGTGGGGATGCATTCCAAACCCCCTCCCCGCTTCGACGATGTCATCGTTGATAACTCGTAAGGCTCCAAATCCCATCCGTGCCGGATTATGATATTCGGCAAAGGAAAAGCTAAATCGGCTATGAAGCCAACCGTGTTCGGCTACGCCGCGCTCTTGTGCGTGATGAAGTGTGAGTGACATGGTAATCTCCTTTTGTAAGTACTCATTAGTACTTTATCGTTAAATTTTTTATTGTCCCTTTTCTAGTTTACGCAGTAAATGAGAAAGTGTCTGAATTTCCTCTTCGTTGAGTCCTTTATCATACCAGCAACTTAGGTTTTCAACATGCGTTTGAAATATTGATTGCATGATTTTTCTCCCCTCATCCGTTATTTCAAGAATTTTGCTACGTCGATCTTCCTCTGAAGCTATTGCATCAATCAGCCCCTTGGATTGAAGGTTTTTAATCACTACCGTGATATTGCCAGGTGTACTGAGTGTCAATGTCGTGATTTGACCGACGGTAAGTTTTCCTAGATGGTACAATGATTCCAATATGCCAAATTGAGCTAAAGTCAGATCACGATCGGCTAGCCAGGTCGTTTCTTTAGCGCGAATTTTCGTAAGTGAACGGGAAAGCTCAATATGGGTACGTAAAACTATATCCTCATGCTTACCATAACTTTTTACACGTTTCGTAATAAACCTCCCAATATGAAATAAAAGAACAATACTACTAATTAGTACTATTGTCAACAAATAGATTAAATGAGGTGAGTTATTAGAGACCTTTTAATCTATTTCTGGGTACAAAATCGTGTATAATCATACAAATGTAAAACTATCTAGCATAAATTAATTTGCTTTGGTCTGAAATATATAACTTACTAAACTTAAACCGCACAAATGCGATAAATAGGCGAAAGCAGAGAGGGATAATGATTATGTTTTCCAAAAGAAGTATAAGACGCCGTTTTTTACTACAACTGATTGTCGCTTCGGCAGCACTTGTTCTCCTCTTTTCCTCTTTTCTGTACCTTTTTATACAACAATCTATTTACGATGAAAAACAAACTGAACTCATCAACACTGCCCAAAATATTTGCGCTTCGGATTCACTCATAACCGCCAAACAAAATGCTTCTGATCTTTTAAGTGGGCTCAATGTTGAGCTTATCACGCTTCAAAAAGAGGAAAATCTTCTCGAATTTTATGAAACATCACACGCCGATAAAAGAACCTCATTAATCTTGATCTACCCCTTTGATTTTGAACACTCTACCTATCTCAAAGTAAGCCGTGACATCACCCCAACCAAACACTTACTCCAAAAAATTCTCCGCTCCATCTTTCTCATCAATGCCTTTGGATTTATTGTTATTATCCTCTACGCCATTGCCTTTTCTAAGATGCTGATTGCACCTGTCAGCGCACTAACCCGTCGGCTTGCCAATATGAATGAACATCTTTTACGCCCTATTCAAGTTGAAAATCTTCCTGAAGAGTTTGAGCCTCTTGGTGAGACCCTAAACCGTCTTATGGGACGTATTCAGAATTTCGTCAAATACCAAAAAGAGCTCTTTATCGGTGCCGCCCATGAGCTCAAAACACCGCTCGCTGTTATCAAACTCAAAAATCAAGTAACCCTTATCAAAAAACGCTCCCCAGAAGAGTACATCGAAGCGATCCGAATCACCAATCAAAGTGTGGATGAAATGAATAAAATCGTTGCCAACATCCTCAATATCGGTCGTCAAGAGGGGGCTCAGTTGGAAATGCCCGTAGAGGCAGATATTATCAAAATCCTCAAAAAGTGGGAGGGGGACTTTGCTCTTCTTGCCCATAGTGAAAATAAAACACTGATAACCAACTTTGAGCCAGAGAGTTTTCAGGCCGTTCTTCAAATCACTTTACTCAACCAAATTATCCAAAATTTTCTCCAAAATGCCCTTAAATTCACCCCAGATGGACGAACTATTCGTTTTCAAAGTCACCTTGATACTACCGATATTATCATTGAAGTAATCGACGAAGGGTGCGGAATTGATGACAGTGTCGATCTCTTCGCCCCTTTTAAACGGCAAGGAAATAAATCGGGTGTGGGGTTAGGTTTATTTCTCGCCAAAAGTGCCGCAGAAGCGATCGGAGCCCATATTAGTATCACGAACCGTACGGATGGGGTAGATGGGACAGTTGCACGACTCGTTCTCCCCTCAAAACTCTATTGTTTATTACCCCAACGATAATACAAAACCTCCCCTTAAGCTACCTTTTGCTATAAATCGCCCATTATCTCTTTACTAAATTAAGGTTGCCAAATGCCGTTAATAATACTCGATGATTGTATAGCGTGCGACGCGTGTCGCGAAGAGTGTCCAATGGATGCGATTGAAGAGGGTGATCCGATTTATATCATCGATCCAGATCGTTGTACGGAGTGCGTGGGAACGTACGATGAACCTGCCTGTATAGCCGTGTGCCCCGTTGATTGTATCATCCCAGACAAAGACAATGTCGAAACGATGCAAGAACTTCTTTATAAACATAAGCAGTTGATCGAAGAAGAGCAATAAATGGCGAAGTGTACCGCCGTTATCGACATCGGAAGTAATTCCATGCGAATGGCGGTATTTCAAAAAACCAGCCGTTTTGCATTTCATATTCTCCATGAGGTTAAGAGTTCTGTTCGTATAAGTGAGAATGCTTATAAAAATGGAGGACATCTTCAAGAGGATGCAATGAGACGTACTGCCCAAGCAATCGGGGAGTTTTTATCAATTGCCCACTCTTTTGGCACTCGAAAAATTTTATGCGTCGCAACCTCCGCACTGCGTGATGCCCCGAATGCAACTGTTTTTCTCTCCCGAATAAGAGCTGAACATAATCTCTCTATCAAAGTTATCTCAGGGGAGAAAGAGGCTTATTTTGGGGGTATGGCGTGTGCCAATCTCCTTCCTGCAATTTCCACAGCAATCACTGTCGATGTTGGAGGGGGATCCAGTGAATTTACCGTAGTACAAAACGGCAAAGTTGAACAACTCTTTTCTCTCAATATTGGTACAGTTCGAATCAAGGAACTCTTTTTTGATCGCGATGACAGTGCTGGAGCTATCGCTTATATCGACGAAACATTAAAGCAACTCCCCCCGTTTGATACCAATACCCTTATTGGAATCGGTGGAACCTTTCGTGCGCTCGCCCGTGCTCTCATGAAAAAAGAGGAGTACCCCCTCAAAAAACTTCATGCATTTACTACAAACGATATCTCTTTTTTACGTTTTACCGATCAAATACTAAATGCTAGTCCAAAAAAACTCCGTTCACTCTTCATCAAACCTGACCGTTTTGATACCATCAAACCAGGCACCCTAATTTTAGAGCGGATACTTAAGCATATTCAAGCAAAAACACTTATCTGCAGTGGTGTTGGGGTACGCGAAGGGGTATTCTTAAGTGATCTGCTTCGCAACTCAGGGGATACATTTCCTGCCAACTATAACCCAAGTGTCCGTTATTTGCTTGACACCTACGCCGTCCATAGCGATCATGCACAACAATGCGCCCATCTATCCAAACGACTTTTTGAACTTTTGCAACCTTCTCTTGGAATCAACCCTAAGTATCAGCACGAGCTCATCATCGCAGCTAAACTTCTCTCTATTGGCGTTGGTGTCCGCTATTACGAATATCAACGCCATAGCCACTATTTGGCGATAAGTGCACTCGATTATGCCCTGAGTCATCCGCAGATTGCTTTAATCTCTCATCTTTTGTTATTTAAAAAAGGCAATAGCGCATCCGATCTTATCCCGAAAGCCAGCTATGGGTCACTCCTCCCCGATAACTTTACCCTTGATGTCTTAAGCGCTATTTTACGCCTCTCCCATATTCTTTTAGCATCACGTGTCAATGCTGCGACCCTTACACTTTATAAAGATAGTGATGGAGTGGTGGTTGAGGGGAAACATCTCTATTTAGCACGGGAACAGCTTAAGAATGTTGTTTTGCCGAAGGGGCTAAAAATTACCCTTCACGATTAAAAGAAGCTCAATAGAGCCTCTCGTTAAAACCTCTGTCCAATCGTAAATTCGAAGTGAGCGATATTATCTTTTTCTGTAGCACCAATAGGGTTAGCAAATACAAGTTGCAAAGGTCCAACAGGCGAGAACCACTCCAATCCAATTCCATAACCTCCACGCGCTATTTCAGTCAGTGACGAATCTCCAATCCAACCGTAATCGACAAATGCTGTTGCCCGCATTTTCGCTTCAGGGACCAAAGGGACGCTCAGTTCAAAGCTGTTTGAGAACGTCTGAGACCCCCCAATACGCTGTAAAACTCCATTAATATATTCTGGCGTTCCTACAGGAGAGATAGAGTAGCTTCTAAAGCCGCGAACCGATCCGATCCCCCCCATATAAAACTTTTCAGCGATAGGAAGATACCCTGTCTCTTGCGCATAGTTAAAGCGTGCTTTATAGCGGACAATCAAATCCATATCGGTCAGCTTTTGAAGTCCCTTATAGGCACCAAACGTACTGCGACTTTTCCAAAAATCGGAACTTCCACCCAATCCTGATTTTTCAAAACTCTGCGAGAAGTTCATCCCCTCACGCGGGATATAATAATCATCGGTATTGTCAAATGTTGCTGACACGATCACCGAGCTTTTATCATAATTGGTGTAATAACGTGGATCAAGGGTTAGTGTCGTATTAAGGTCGAAATTACTGTACGCATTTTTAGAGTAGTTATACCCTACGTAGCCATTTACATATCGACTAAAACGGTGCCCCGTCCCAAAGCTCAAACCGGTCGATGCAACCGTATAACTTGTGTACATTGTTGCACTGTTAAAAACGGAAAAATTACCGCTAAAGTCACTATCATTGAGGCGTGGATTGGAGACATTAAAGGAGTAGTTTTTCGTCCGAACGGAGCGTTCTAAATGGATACCCGTATTGATCCCTGAACCAAAAATATTACGGTCGTTCACAGCGACACTGAGCATAATACCGCCGAAACTTCCGTATCCTCCACCCAACTGAATGTTCCCCGTTGCCGCCTCTTTCGTCTGAACGATCAGATCCATCGTCTCATCATTTAGACGCTTCTCTTCGATGGTGGTACTCTCAAAATATCCCGTTCGTCCAAGGGCATTACGTGAATCTTTGAGATTACTCAAGCTGTATAAATCTCCCGGAGCAAGGAACAGTTCCCGCCGTACGACACGATCCAATGTACGGTTATTCCCTGAAACGATAACATTGTGAATTCGAACTTTTTTACCGGGGATGATACGATAAACAACGTCAACGCTCTTCGTCTCTTTATCTTTTTTCAAATCTGGCTGAACTTGGACGTATGCGTATCCTAAATCGGCAATTTTCGTTTTGATCCGTTCGGCATCATCTCGGAATGTTTTAATATTGAACGGCTTGTTTTTTTCCAAGGCAATAACTTTGAGAAGCTCCTTATCCTCAATGACCTCAGTATCTTGGAAAATGAGGATGTCGCTAACACGAAAAATATCCCCTTCGAAGATGCTGTAGTTCATGGAGGCTTGATAATGGTTAAAATCAACCGCCACAAAAGGATTGTCTACTTTGGCATCCAAATAGCCGTTTTGCATATAATAATCACGAATACGCATCGGATCGTATTGCAATTCCGCCAATTTCATTTTTCCATTATTACGGCCCCAAAACCATCCGAAAGAGTCTTCCTCTTTGTTCGCAATCGTTGCATCAAACGCATCAGGATTAACACCAGAAACGCCGTTATACTTCACCTCTTTGATGATAATCTCTTCGCCCTCATTGGCGATAAATTTTACCTTTATACTGCCATTATCGAGTTTTTCGGTCTCTACTTCAACAACTGAATCAATCTTCCCGTCTTGGCTTAATGTCTCAACAATCCGCTTACGGGCACTCTCAATGCGTCGCGGATCGTATAAGGACCCTTTTTCGATTTGAAGAAGCTTTTTCTTTGCCTCTTCATCATTCTCTTTGTACCCCTTGAGCTCTATTTTCGAGATAACCGGCTTCTCTCTGAAATGGAAGGTGACAACGCCCGCCGCTTCTTCTACCCATACATCATCAAAATATCCCTGATCAAAAAATGCTTTGACCGTCTTATCTACCACAACGGGGTCAAGCGGTTCACCGATTTTTACCTCGTTAAGTTGCTTAGCGACTGCTTCGGATATATGAACCATCCCCTCATAGTGTATCGACTCAACCTTAAGGGATGAGGCACTAAGGACGAGTGAAGAGAGCAATAGAGAGAGGGTAGTTTTTTTCAATTGAAGGTCCATTAGGTTAAATTAGCTCTTATTTTACCACTGTAATGGTTAATATTCCCGTAAATCTGCTAGAATACGGCTCAACAAGTAAATTAGAGGGGCAGGCATGGAGATAGGAATCGTCGGACTAGGACTCATGGGGGGTTCTCTCGCCCTCTCGCTCAAAAAGCTCCCCTTTGTCACCTCCGTCGTCGGTAGCGATCATAACCTAGAGCATCAAAGAATTGCATTGGAGCTGGGTCTTGTACACGCTATTGTCCCTTTTGAAACGCTCAAAAAGCGGTGTGATGTCCTCTTTTTCGCTGTTCCTGTGGATGGAGTGATTGCCCTTTTAAATAACTCCATCGATTTGGCAGGAAGTGGCAAAACCCTTATCGATTTAGGAAGCACCAAGGCACTTATCGTCGATGCTGTCCCCCCCTCTATTCGTCAAAATTTCGTGGCTGCCCACCCGATGACGGGGACAGAACATTTTGGCCCCAATGCAGCGATAGAAGGGCTTTATACCGACAAAGTCGTTGTCCTTTGTGACCTCGAACACAGCGGCGAAGAACAGCGTTCTATTGCACTCCAACTCTTTCGCGCTATCGGGATGCAAATACAGACAATGGGAGCGCAACAGCACGACCGCCATGCAGCGTTTATCAGTCACATGCCCCATATCATCTCCTACGCCCTCGCCAATACGGTGTTAGCCCAAGAGGAAAAAGAGAATATCCTCACCCTTGCAGCAGGGGGATTTCGTTCTATGAGCCGTCTGGCCAAAAGTTCCCCCTCAATGTGGGAAGATATTTTTCGCCAAAACCGTGATAATGTTCTTCAAGCGATAGAGCTATTCGAAGCGGAACTTACTACCTTTAAAGAGGCATTAGAAGAGAAGGATTACACCCGCTTGCACAAAGAGATGAAAGATGCGAACAAGCTTTCGGAGATTTTCACTTAATACCCAAATAATACCGTACCCTTCCCAATTTGAATACTATTTTTGACTTTTATACCCTCTTTTTTTGCATTACCGCTCACTTTATTATTCACTATACTTTGAGGTGCCATCTCCTCTTCTATTGACAATTTTTTCCTATTAAACGCTACCCACTTTACTAACTGCGGATCCGTTGCGGTACTATGTTCATACCAATACCGTGCCCTCTCATAATCACCGGCTTTAAAAAGAGCATTGGCGTAGTTATAGCGCACTTGGGGGCTGTCATGAAGCTGTTGGTATTGCTTGAAGTATTGGGCGCTTTTAGCATACTCACCCGCTTCGTATGCACTATAGGCATGATTCAAAATCGTAAAATCTAACACCCCCGCATTCAAATTTTTTTCCCCCATACAAAGGAGTGCCAACATCGCTAATGAAACACTTTCACGTTTGGACATGGAGGAGAGGGCAATAGCGATCAAAAGTATCGCTAGCCCAAGAGGTACATAGAATAACGGAATAGCCTCCCATTTCTCGCTCTCATCATCCACTAAATCACGTCTAATCTTCTCTCCTGAAACAACCACCAAAACTGGTGGATTACACCTCTTTCGCATTCCATTTTCATCTGCAATTGACGAATTCATCACACGGGGTGAAAGATTAGCAACTAGTTCTTTGAGTGTTGTTTTATCCTCACTTCGTGGGGCGATACGGTAGAGCTTTTCGTTGAAAGCGATTATCTCAATCGCCCCTTCGGTAATAGTTATAAGACGTATTGCATTCTGCTTCATCGCTTCAAATTCACCCAAAGAGCGTTTCGAAATATCAAGTGCTATCATAATGGTTTTGGGAGAATCAGGGAGACGCTCACCGCGTGCAACGGGTTGTGCCAATGCCGTAATAATGAGAAGCGACGCACTTAAAAAGAGACTATTCCGCCCTTTTAGCCCCATCGTTTGATCCTCAACGCGAAGTTTATCCAATGCATCTTGGGTAAAAACGTCCTCCTCTTGAGTTTTTTGGGTCAACCAAAAATAAAAGAGGAGAAGGACAAAAGGGGTCATCCAAAGGAAAAATTCAGGGTGAGCGAAACTCATACTACCCCTTTTTGATTGCGCCCGTAGAGATAGACCATCATCGCTAAAAAGGCTAAAAAGAGGGGGATAAAATAAAAATACTTAACCTCGGGGCGTAGTAAAAGGATGGGGAGAGGTTTATGGTATTCATTTTGAATCTTCATCCATTTTTTCCACCCTTTTTGAGGAACGATTGAGGTTTCGATTTGGGGAGGGAGAGAGTGAACAAACGCTTTTGGACGGGGTGAAAAAATAACAATCCACGGATATTTTTCGCTCATTAAAAAACGCTTGATGGTGTAATCAACGCTTGGAGAGGTAGAAGTATCAGGCAATTGATCCACCATTGCCAACAGTACCTTATGATCAGTGGTGAGGGGGATTTTGATATTATTAGGGAGATAGAGGGAAATTTTATCGTGTGGGCGCAGTTCGATGAAACTCTTAATATTTTGTCTCACATCCTCATCTACCCTATCAACAACAATCAAGGTAGCGTACCCCTCAAAGTGCGGCATTTGCGGAATCTCTTTGACGGGAGACATCAATGCGACGATCAAAAAAGCAATCATCAGCCATTTAGAGATCCACATCCACGCAGGTGATTTGACCCCCACCCCCGCAAAACGCTCAATATGGGGAAAATAGAGCATGGGTATCCGAAGAGGGCACAAATTTTCGCAAGCTAAAAAAACGAACAGTAAAAAGCTAAGTTTGGGAAATTCGAAGTAAACCCCCTCAAACATCGATCATCTCAAGATACAAATGATAATATCCCAACGTCTCCTCATCAATCTTAACAACGGTAGGGGCGTATTTATAGGGTTCTAAACGGGTGAAAAGATTTTGGTACGTCCCCAACGTCCGCTCATTGTCGTGGGCGAAGAAATACCCCTCACGGCTGATAGTGTAAGCACTCTCTTTTGGATTCTTTAGATTAATATTTTTCAGTGCCTCGAAATGAAGCTGTCGTTCGTTGATTTTTCGACCCCGTTTGTATTTTAACCACGCAAAAACAATAAGCGATACAACAATTAAACCAGCAATCACCAGTGCACCAAACCAATAAATTGAGGTATCAGGAACTTCTACCAAAGGCATAATATCATGGAGTGGAATATCAACCGATTGACTCATACACGCCCCTCAAATAGTCGCCGCAACACAACCGAAGCATTCGCATCGGTGTAGAGCTTCACAGCACGAATCCCAGAGGTACGAAACGTGTCAAACAACGCGACATCATGCTCACGTACCTTTTGGGCATATTTTTTCACACTGGAAGCGTTAAAATCCCCCTCCAGTATCGCTCCGCTTTCAGGATCACTCAACGCACTAAACCCCATTGGTTCAGGATTCTCTTCTAGCCGATCTCGCACGACCACCGCGACGACTTCGTGTTTTTTCGCTAATAAGCGCAAATTAGGTATCTCGAAAAAATCGCCGATAAGGACGATCAGCGATTTACGTTTTAACCGCTTCATTAACGTCGCCGCCATCGCATTATAATCGGCTTTATGCCCTATAAGCTCTGCTCGCATGACACTCTCAACGCTCACCGCCACCGCAAACCGTTTTTTCGATCCGCGCACCTCATCAACCAAATCCTCACGAAAATTATAATGGGAGAATACATCCCCATTTCCAATCGCCGAATACCCCACCAACGCTACCGCCTCCGCCACGCTCTCGATTTTAAAACGATCTCGCCCAAAATGAAGAGCACCCCCCAACATCGCCACCGTGACGATGGAGAGTTCCCGCTCTTCCCGAAACACTTTTACATAGGGACGTTGCATTTTTGCCGTGATATTCCAATCAATATGGCGCGTATCATCTCCGCTGATGTATTCACGAAGTTCAATAAAATCATACCCCTCACCCCGAAATAGTGAAGGGTTATTACCAATACGATCCCCTACGATTTGGCGACGGGCACGGATGAGAATTTCACGGGAGGTTTTCATATTACGGTACCGGAACCGCTTTAACTATCTGCTCAATGAGTGTATCCACATCAATATTCTCCGCCTCAGCTTCATAGCTCAAAACGATACGGTGACGCATACTATCTTTGAGAATACTCAGTATATCGCTTGGGGTCACAAACTCACGTCCACGCAAAAACGCCACCGCTTTGCACGCTTTGAAAAGATCAATACTCACACGGGGACTTGCTCCAAATTGAATATATTTTTTAATGTCACTTACTCCAAACTGCTCAGGATGGCGCGTCGCCTGTACCAGTGCGATAATATAACGCTCTACCTCTTCATCAATGTGAATCGCCATCACCCTCTCTTTGAGCTTTTCTAGCATATCCCTATCAATAACGGCGTGTATCTCCTCAGACGTGGCAGACGCAATACGACGGGCAATAGAGAGTTCCTCTTCCGCCGTGTTGTATCCGACTCGAAGTTTCATCATAAAACGATCCAATTGCGCCTCAGGAAGGGGATAAACCCCCTCATTTTCGATCGGATTTTGCGTTGCCAATACCAAGAAAGGACGCTGGAGTTTAAAACTCTCATCCCCCAATGTCACTTGGTGCTCTTGCATCACTTCCAACAATGCGGATTGCACTTTTGCAGGGGCGCGATTGATCTCATCGGCGAGAAGCAAGTTTGTAAAAATCGGCCCTTTCTTGATCTTAAATCCATTATTTTTCGGATCATACACCTCTGAGCCCAAAATATCACTCGGCAATAAATCAGGGGTAAACTGCACCCGCTTAAATCCTAATCCCAACGTTTGCGAGAGAGCTTTTACCGTCGTCGTTTTCGCCAATCCGGGAATCCCCTCGATCAAAATATGCCCGTCACACAATAACCCGATCAATAATCCATCGATCATTTTCTCTTGCCCGACGACGACTTTTGCGATTTCAGTACGGATTGCGTTAATTGTTTGTATCATTGTTTTTCCTCGTTTTTAAGCTTATAACTTTTATACATTGACTCTCCCTAACTCTGCTTCTATCTCTTCAATCACATTATGTCTCCACGGTATTTGGAATAATTGCTCAAAAGGTTATTGGCTTTTTTCATTTTCTATTTGTGCAACAGCTTGTTGCCCAATTAAAACTTCATTACTCCAAAACAGATACCATTACCGCATATACCTAATATTTCTATCTGAAAACCCTTGCATATTCGGGAATTCTGCTTTTAAGTCTTTACTCATCGTAGCAATAAAATCATTTCACATATTGTTGATGACTTAAATATTCTTGGTGGCTTCTAAAAATAGAGTCTGCAAGCCTAGTTCCAGTGGAAGCGAGCTTCGCTAGAACTCTTAATTGCTCTTTACATGCGACACTCTCTGTTTTGTGCGGATAATTAATTGCATGGTCAATTTCCCCCCAAATTTCTTCAAAAAGAGTCCGTACTTGAATTTCACATGTAACAAATGCTTTTGGATTATTTGGTTGAATCACATAATGAATACTAGTGTATAAAGTTTCTCTTAGCTCTGTTGTTATACCTAATTTTTCGTAAAATACTTTTGATTCAGGATCCCAAGTTAATGCTTTTGGTTCTTCTTTAAAAATCCAATCGCCATCAGAAACTTTTTTTTGGATAGCTTCATTGATTTCTTTAAATTGTTCTTGATGAAGGTGCAATATCCTTACCCCGATTAAATCTGTTATCTCAGAAAACAAAGTTTCTTTCGTTATCACTTTACCATCCACATTTTTTCTTTCCAATTTATCTTTTAGATGTGCTGGATCCTTCATCCTTGATTTAAGTGAATGAATTATGGGGAAATGTTTTTGATTTAAATCAGGATATTTTTCAAAAAAAATTAAAACACTTGCTAAAAACTGTTCAAATTCAAATTGTTTATTACTATATTCCTCAATTATTTCTACAATTTCAGCTTCTTCCATTGGTTAGTCATTGCCATCTAAATTTTCTATTCTTGATAGTAAGTCATTTGCAAATTCTTTGTATTGTTCAAGAGTTTTTTTATATTTCCCAAAATTGCCATGATTTACTTCGATCTTATGTTCTGCAAGCCAAGTAGAATTTGTTTTTTGAAGTTCTGAATATTTTTCAGGAACTTTCCACATTGGGCAATGTAAAGCTTGTGACACTGCTGGAAATGTATTATGCGTATGAATTACGGCAGTTTTCCCAATAGGTGTTCTTAATTGTTCATCCGTTAAATATATTCTATTGGATTTTTTAATAAAGTCTTGAATTACATTAGGGATTTGCTGAACATATGAATAATGTGCTTGTGCCAAATGATATTCATTAGATTCACCATAAGGTTTTGCATTGTAAATAGTAAATCCTAAAAACTGAACAAAATCTTTAGGAAACTTATCTCTTTTTGTTGTCGATATTAAATTATAAATTGTATCAAAATCTTTTTTCCATATATCCAAAGAGTTCCCAATATTTCTAATACCATATAGACTAAACATATCCGGTTGTGCTGGGATAAAAAAGCCATCAACGGTTGAAATGATTGTTTTGTTGAGAATCCCTAAACTAGGGGATGTATCAATAATAATATATTCATAACCGCCTTTTTCTGCATATAAATTACAAATCTCTCTGATTTTAGTAATCGTACGAATGGCTAAACTATCCCCTTGATATGCTCCAGTCCATCTTTCTGCCAGTTTGTTTTCAAATTTGTGTATAGATAATCGTCCTGGAATTAAATCTAAGTATGTATCGAGCTTTACTGTAGGTGGTAGTATGTCTAAATCACTTAAACCATCTTCTGTTGGCTTTAAAAGGAAGTGAATACTTCTAGGAGTTTCAAGAATTTTGGTAGAATCTTTTACAGAAGCACTCTCAAAATCATCAATATAATCGTCTTCTTCTGCCCATATTTTATGTAAAGCTTCGGTTTCAATTCCACATATTGTTAAATTACATTGAGGATCTAAATCTATCATTAACGTTTTTTTACCCAATTCACTTAATGCAAAAGCTAAGTGAAAACCTAATGTAGATTTTCCAACCCCACCCTTATTGTTGAAAATGGAAATAATTTTCATTGTAACCCTTTATTGACATATTTTCTACTTGCAACCCATAAATAGACTAATTCCATCTATTCTCCCTGATACTAACTTATCACTATACAATGCATTATGGTATCTTTTGTGCGCTTAATTCTGATCAACTTCCAACCTCTTTTTAGCTTCACCTAATAAGACCGTCGCAGATTCATCATCACTCTCATTTTTTCTCTATCTTTACTTGCTCTTTTTCTATGCTCTTTACACTCTTTTGCGGGCTTGGCAAATTTTCAGGCATCTCTCCACCTAATTCTTTGATGGTTTGTCTGATTTTTTGTCCCACTTCATGGTGTGTTTGGTTGGCTTTATCTTTACCTTGAATGTTGTCTCGTTTGAGTTTTTCCTCTGCTTGTGTCGCGCGAAAGAGATTGGCGGCAAGTTCTGTGCTTCCCATGTGATCTAAAATCTTTTGGGATTTTTTGAGCCCTTTTTTTGTATGAATATCTTTGGCATCAAGCCCTCCGTACAACCCTTTGTACCCATGATTTTGAAAGATTGCAAAATCAAGATTTGACTCTACCCCTGCATTGTAAGCTGCTTCTACTAGCTGTTTGTTATGTTCTTTTAGCTCATTTCGTAAAAATAACCTTTTTTCTTCCTCTTTTAACTGTGCAAACTTTTCATCGTCTTGGAGTTCTACTCTTCTTGTTTGAAGTGCAAAATAAGTTTGTCCATTGGCAACAACTCTTTTACTCGGATCTGCATTTTGTACGATTAGGTAACAAGCATACCGCGAGAGAGCAAAAGATGGATAACTGTTTTTTGCACCTTTTCCGTGTTCTATCTCCTCGTTGACTTCAACGATGTGATCTGCTACTTCAAAGCCGCTATTTACACACGCTTCTTTTGCTTTGTCTATTACCTTTATAAAGTTTCTAAAATCACTATATTCAAGTACCTTTGCCAGTGCTCTTGCATACCAGAATTCAGTTCCATTACTATCTACTTGTTTTATATCTTCAAATGTTTGATGGCTTTCATACGATGTTATAACTTTCATTTGTGCCTCAATAACCTTTTTTTTGATACTATCAGTTTTTAGTACAGTTACTAAAAAGTATGGCAGATTGTAATGTTTTTAATTTAATTTCACTTTTCTTTTTAGCTTCACGCTAGAGACTCTCCATCCAACATTCACCCAGTGTTTCTAAAAATTTCACAATTTGAACTTATTTTACCATTATTTGCACCATTGGGTCTCACATGCAACACCATCATGATTTCCATTTGCGAGAAAAAGTTAATACACCTCTTTGCGGTGTGCCACACGAATGATTGCAATCAGTAAAAACTCGTTTTCACGAAGATAAATCACTCGATAATCTCCAGCACGTTTACAAAATTTCCCTTTGTGCTTTCCTTTGAGGGCTTTGTCTCCTGTGAAATTACCTGATTGGAGGTCTAAAATTTTACGAGCAATGAGATTTTTTGCCTCATCATTAAATTTTAAAAACTCTTTTTGTGCCTCTTTATCAAATGCGACTTTAAACATTTATTCCAGCTGATTTAAATACTTCTTCAAGAGAGACAAGAGATGATTTTCCACTTTTGAGGTTATCAATGCGCTTATCTGCCACCATTTCATCCAAAGTATCAAAATAGAGTTCTATCGCTTTTTCAATCAGTCCTGTACGTGTCTTATTCAGCTCAGACGCATACTCATCCAATGTTTCGATGATCTCTTTTTCGAGACGAATATTAATTGCTTGCTTCATCATCGACCTCTTTTGATTAAATTTGTAGATACAATTGTAGTGTATTAGTAAGAGGGTGTCAAGAACCTTTTAATCTCCCCCTCCAATGTCAAGATTCATCCTAATCAGAAATATATTTCTGACAATAGACTTTTCAGGCTTAAATATGAATTATACTTCTCATCTTGTCATCCCGTACTTGATACGGGATCCATCTTGATTTTAAAATTTAGCTTCCACTTTTTTAACGACACCACTGACTCTCACACGGAACGCCATCCCCATTCCCATCCATTTTTGTATTCGGGCAATTATTGAGAAAAAATGTCGCTTCTTCGCATGATTTCATTTGAGAGCAGAGGGTTCTTCCATCGCATTGAAATCTACTCGTTTCTCTCACCTGAGGTGTCGTTGTATTTACAGATGTTTGATATTTTTGATTTTTGTGTTGTTCGAAAGTGCGATTTTGATGAGTTTCCATTTTTGAGCGATCTTTATCCGGTTCTTTTCTCGCTAAAACTCGCTCGTAATACTCTTTTCCATCATTGGGACGAAAAGCTGTCCCGCAATCATTACTGTATGGATCATAAAAAACGATTGTTCCCGTATGAGCATCCCAATAAACTTTACGATTACCTGGGATAATTTTAGGGGTATTGGTTGTAATAATCGTGGCAATATGCTTTTGAAACTCTTCAGTAGTAGCGATTTTTTGCTCATCAGGCATTTCTATATTCGCTATTCTCTTTTTTTCTGCAAACTCACTACTATGATTTGTCCACGCATGTCCGTGTGCAATCTTATCGGCTATCTCTTCATTTGTCGTTACCAAACACTCAGCATATACAGATATTGTTGTTACTATCAAAAAGCAATACAAAGCAAATATACGATTTGATATTTTTACCATTTTTATCCCTCTATAATTTGACTATTATTTTATCTTCTATGAACTAAATATTAATTTGCAAATCATTTATGCACCCCGTTTGTGGTACAATAATAAAAAAAGAGTTTGCCATGCGTACTAGTACCAGCATCCGAATCGACAACGATGCCAAAGAGATCGCTACGGCTGTTTTAAAACAATACGGCATGAGTCTCAGCGACGGTATCAACCTCTTTTGTAAACAAGTCGCTCTCACTCACTCCATCCCGTTTGAACTCAAAGTTCCAAGAGAGCGGATGAAAATAGCCCTCCAAGAACTCGAAGAGCGCAAAGGTGAAAAATTCACCTCTATGGAAGCGTTAAAACGAGACTTGCTCTCGTGAAATACGATATTTTTCGGACGGCATCGTTCAAAAAAGGGGTACTGGAACTTGCTCTTGTCGAAGTCGGCAGCCACTCTGATTTATTTGGATAAAACTTTAAACACTTTTTCCGTAATTTATGCACTTTGAGTTTATCTCCCATCTTGCAACTCTTTTAATCTCCTCTTCCCTTCCCCTAAACTCATCGTCCCCTCTTCCAATGCGGCAATCACCTCATCAAAACGCTTCTCCCCCGAAAGGGAAAGGAGCATTATCAATTCTTTCGTACTCTTCGCGCTGTCCCAAAAGTGCTTTATCTTTCGTCTCGGTCGGTGTTTCCATAGTCTCCTCGCCATCTCTCCCAAAAGAATCCCAAAAACGACTAATACCACATAAATTCCATACTGTTTTAAGGCAGTAGTGTCACCCACTTTTGGCCTATCAAGGAGTGATGATGGGTCATAAGACTCACCCACTTCAACGCCAATTTGTTTAGTTTGGAGCTTCACAACTTGTTTTTTGTCCGTATCAAAAAAACTCAACGAAAACGGGGGGATCGTATACGACTCCCGTGCGACAAGGGCAAACTCTTGGACAATTTCCCCCTCATACCCTACAGAGGAGGGAGAGATCGACTTTTGGGGCAATTCGGCGAAAACTTTTACACCGCTGATGTTCAGTTCGTAGGGGATAAATTGATCCAAATTTCCAGAACCCTTAACCCTGATCGTAAGATGCAGTGGTTCATATCCCCGAACACTTGGTTGATCGACGTGTGCTTCAAGGCTCATCTTTCCCGTCAATGCCATGCTGTTTTCATCTGCATGTATTTTCACACTAGGTAAAGCAACTTTAGTTTCGACAACATCATTTTTCCCAACATTATCACGCCCCAACACCGTATTCTCAATAGCACCCAAAGAGGTGAAACTGACGATGGCATTTGCCTTGAGGTCAAAATCTCCTGCTACTTTTGGGGTAATAAGGACATTAACGGTTTGCATCCGCTTTCCATGAATGATTTTATCCTCTTGAGAAAGAATCGACGCAGTGTAGTTGCTATTCTCCACGAACTGCATCTTAATCGAATATTCAGAGGCACTCCCATCGTACGTACACGCATAGCGCACCATACCGCTTTGATTGACACGTAATGATGTAGGCTGCTCAAGAACACTCCATTGATACGTTGTTCCCCACGCCAAGGTGGTATTGATAAACCATAAAAATACTATTTTACCAAGGTTTCGTTTCATGGACACTCCTCGCATTAATTAGCTCATATTGACGGGAACTGAGTTTGGCTTTTCCCTGAGACATGGAGAGACGTGGATCGCTTTCAACTTTTTTCCCCTCATCTCCCCCTCCGCCTGAAGCCATATCACTTTTCATATTACTGCCGCCCCCTGACTTCGCCTCTTTTTTCTCACCCGTGGGGGCGTTTTCATCTTTTGAGAATTGATCTTTTTTCTCTTTGCGTACATTGAGCGATTTTTTCTCTTTCACCTCGGCAATAAAACGGAGATTCTCATCCGCCTCTTTCGTATAGTGCAGTGTCAATGATTTCAAAAAAGCATTACGGCCGTTTTCAAACTCACCTAGACGAACGAAGCAATTGCCCATATTATAATAAAGTTGCGATTTAAATTTCGGATTATTGGATTGTATCTGTTGGTATTGCATCAGCGCATCTTGGTATTTTCCCCCTTTATAGAGGGCATTCCCCCTATTATAATGGGCTTCTTTACTCTCTACACGTCCATACCAATGCGCCGATTCTTCATAGTTTTTTTGGTGATAATGGTTCGATGCCCAATACAAATAGGTAAAATCCAATACCCCCGCATTCGCCGAAAGTCCGATAAAGGCTAAAATAACCATAATTTTTCGAGAAATTGATTCCCCCAACGTCGTCATTGCCAACACAAATGCGATCAACGCCAGACTCAAAGGGTAGAGAAAAAGTTCTTTATTGTCACTCACACTGCCGTTTCCTGAAAAATCATCGATGCGCGATTTATTGATTACATCCCGTAATCCCCCCACATCCTCAACGACTTTCCCCTCGGTTGCCTTGGCTATTTCACGGATTGCATCATTACTCGCACTCACGACGATGTGCCCGTTCTCATCTTTGAGAGTATTCCCCCCCTCAACGAGTAACGTGCTTCCATTGCGTGAAGCTAACATCACGATATTCACCCGTAGATTATACTCCACAGCGAACTGAGCCTCTTTTTGATACGAAACCTCATCTCCCCCGTCGGTAAGGAGAATTACGAGAGGATGGTGTGCTTGTGACATTTGTCTAGAGAGTTCCAACGCACCCATCACGCTTGTCCCCTTGGTAATAATCTGCGTCTCATCCAATGCCCCGAAGAGATGTTCCAAAAGCTGGGTATCTTTCGTGAGAGGAGAGAGGACGATAGCACTGGTTGTAAATCCGATCACTCCAAAGCGATCGTGAGGATGACTTCGTACCGTCTCAATAAGTATCTTTTTCGCCGCTTCCAACCGACTGGGAGCCACATCCGTCCCACGCATCGAGTAGGAGAGATCAAGTGCTAGTATCACATCCTGTCCTGCTTCTTCAACGGTTGTCGGTTTTTGAGGGATGATGGGGCGGGCAAGGGCTACGATGATAAACACGAGAGAGAGGATCAACCACTTTTGAGAAACATCCATTCGCCACGATTGACGCTTGCCTACGAGAAAATAGAGAGGAATAAGAATAAAAGCTATGAGCCAAACGGGATTGTATACGATCATAAAATTCTCCGTTTCCACATCAATATAAGTAATATTCCAAACGCTCCCGCAAGTAACCACTGATAATAGTGCTCTTTAAACGTGTGCTTTTCGCTTTTAATCGAGGAGCGTTCTAGGGTATCAATTTCATCATAGACCGCTTGCAGTTCTGTCGCATTGGTAGCCGTAAAGAATGTTCCACCCCCATCGTGCGCCAGTTGCTCAAGAAGAGCGTTATCAAACTCCCCTTTTTTTCCTATCCCTATCGTATAGAGTTTAATGCCGCTTTGTTGAACTTTTTTGACCGCCTCTTTGGGGGAGATCGTTCCGCTATTATGTTCTCCATCGGTGAGGAGAATTATCACTTTGCTTTTGGCTTTTGAATCTCGCAAAGCACGTACCCCTTGCGCAATCCCCTCCCCGATAGCCGTATTTTGTCCCGCCATCCCATGGCTTAGATACCCAATCATCTGGACAATAATCTCTTTTTCATACGTCACGGGGGTTGCAATAAAAGCAAAATCTCCGAAAAGGACGACTCCAATATTATCTTCACGCCGATTGAGGATAAAATCACTGGCAATTTTCTGAACAATCTCAAAACGGCTAAGACGTTCATTCTTCACATCAAATCCCGACGCATTCATCGATCCGCTCCCATCGATTGAGAGGACAATGTCAATCCCATTACGGTTACGTGGATCGGCATAATCGATGACAACAGGAGTTGCCAAAGCACCCACCATCAAGAGGAGTGCGAGAAGTTTTAACAGCCACTCACGATTGCGCCATTTACTTACGTTTCCAAAAAAAAGCAAATGGGGAAATATTTTCAATCGCGCAACCGTTTTACAACGGTAAAGACAGAACAAAATCGGTGGTACAATCAACCACACCCACAGATAATCAAATTGCCAAATATTCATATAATAATCATAACCCTTAGCGACACGTCACATTTGCGTCTAAAATCGCCTCTTCTTTTTTTGCATGAGAGCATTGTGTTTTTGTCATGACAACACCACTAAAATGGGTTTGCCACAATAAGCTTTGTTTGAATTTTGCTGTCCGTAGATCGTTTCGGATAAATTGTGAATCCCCAAGCTCCGCATTCGTAAAATCGGTTTTTATCAAAAGTGCATCGGTAAAATTGATTTTCCAACTCTTCGTCTCACGAAGATCCGCAAAACTCAAATTGCTCTGTTCCAAATGCGCCCCCTTGAAGTTTGCCCCTCGTGCATGGATATGGGTCAGATCGGAGCGTTTCATCGTCCCTTTCCAAAAAAGAGCTTTTTGCGCATTTACACCGCTGAGATTGCAGTCGTTAAAATCAACCATCTCGAAGAGACTCTCTTCCAAAGAAGCTCCGCTGAGATCACTCCCGTGGAAATCACCGCCGCTAAAATCCATTTTACTAAGGTTTGCCCCCCGAAGATCACACCCGATACACTCTTTCTCTTCCAATGCTTTTTTCAAATGCGCCGCATCGTACGCACTTAAAGCCACCCCTAAAACTATCGTCAAAAAAAGAGTTCTCATTTGATCCCTCGGATACGGCGAAGATCCGCCAAAAACGGTTGGGGACGTTTACTCCCGACAATCGTCTCTTTTTTATTTCCCGCTTTGTCGATAAAAAACATCGTCGGAATCCCGAAAAAATCATATCCGTCAGGAAGTTGGCTCGTATGAACATTTTTCTCGATAACCACAAAATTACGATTCAAATACGGCTCCACCGCTTTATCGTGAAACACTTTTTGCTTCATATAGGCACATTCAGGACAATCCGAAGTCGTGTAAATCATGAGCACCAATTTATTATCTGAACCCATCGACGTAACCGCTGCTTTAAACTGATCGTCATTTTGGATCGGAGCGGCACCCAGACTTAAAACAATCATACCTACTAAAAAGACAAATTTAATCACTCTCTTCCCTCGCTCAATAAAACTATCACAATATTATCATAATCTTTGGCATAAAAAAAATTATTCAAAGTTTATACTCATTTAGCTAACTTATATCAATCGATGCTTCCAAGCAGTTCAAAAAAGCACTGCTTCAGCAGAAGTTTGTCTAACTATGATAAAATAATAAAAAGGAGTCAAAATGTTAGCATTGTAAATCGATAACCAAGAGTTGGAACAAACTCTATTTTCTCAGTTTAAAACGCCCGAAAAAATAAAAGAGTATTTTTACGCACTTATCAGCGAAAATTTGGAAAATAGAACCTTTGCCAACATCCTCGAAGAGTCTGAAAAAAAAGACCACGTATCTAAAGAAGAGATTTTTAAAGCCCTTGACTCCATCGCATAAAAGTAGGGTTTGAAAAAAGTTTTTTAAAGGACATCGAAAAGCTCAGCGATAAAAATACCGTAATCAAATTAAAAGCAAAGCTCTTGGAATTCGAAGAACAGACCGATTTAACAAATATGCAAAACATCAAAAAGCTCAAAGGGTACAAGAGTTATTATCGTCTCAAAATAGGAGAGTTGTCGTATTTACCGAATCATTAGACGGCAAAATTGTTTCAAAAAAAGTCCTTTGCAATGACAAGCTTTTGGAGGTTGAATAGGTACTAAATTTAACGGGCTTACGTCATGATTGGGATATGAATATTCGTGTTGAATTTCTGAAAATATTTTATTCTTATTTTTTGATACCAAGCACGATGCTCACCATACTATCAATGTCATCCATTTCATAGGGGTGTAATGAAGCAATTACATTGGAAGTTAAACGTTGATTATCAATTGAACATATTTGATCGACAACAATATCAGAATCATGGTCTAAAGCCTGTCGCTTCTCGATCCGATAGCGCAGAGGATAGGCATCATCAATCAATTTTGTTGATAATGGGATCACTACCGTAGTTGTATGACCTACGCTATTGAGCATATCACTTTGATAGATAAGCACGGGGCGAATTTTTCCTATTTCGTCCCCTTTTTTAGGATTGAGACTGGCGAGATAAATTTCACCCCGCTTCATTCTAATCCATCGCTGAGAGTATCATCAAAATCTTGCGCCATCGACAATGAGTGATTTCGAACTTTTAGGGATGCACGCTTCATTTGTTCTTTGAGTTGCTCTTGCTTTAATGCTTAAGGAAATTAGTATGGAAACGTATTTGTGATTCTTTTGAGGCTATAATACTAATAAATAATTGATCCAAAAAAGAGCCGAAAGATGAAAAAACTCCCCATCGGAATATCAACCCTCAAAGAGATTATTGAAGAGAATTACCTCTATGTGGATAAGACGAAAATAGCGTTAGACTTAATCGAAAATGGCAAATATTATTTCCTGAGTCGTCCACGCCGTTTCGGTAAATCACTTTTTTTGGATACCCTTAGAACTATTTTTAATGGAGAAAAGGAAGTTTTCCAAGGGCTTTATATTTATGAAAAATGGGATTTTAAGCAATATCCCGTTGTTCGAATTAGTTTTAATAGTGGGCGATTTACCTCCAGAGAAGAGTTTAATCAAAGAATTTATGAAATACTTAAAATAAATCAAAAAGATTTAGGAGTAACGTGTGATACCGATTTATCAAGCTCTGGCTGTTTTGAGCAACTTATCCTAAAAGCGTATGAAAAATACAACCAAAAAGTCGTTATTTTGGTTGATGAATACGATAAACCGATTTTGGATAATATTGAAAATAGAGAAATTGCCACCCTTATGCGAGAAGAACTCAAAAACTTCTATTCAGTTATCAAAGGTGCGGATGAATACCTCAAATTCGTATTTATTACAGGGGTCAGTAAATTTTCAAAAGTCTCTCTCTTTTCAGGACTGAATAATATCAATGATATCACCCTCGACAGCAGCTACTCCACCATCTGTGGCTATACTCAAAATGATGTAGAAACCGTTTTTGCCCAACACTTAAAAGGGCAAGACTTTGAGAAGATCAAGCTGTGGTACAACGGATATAAATGGCTAGGAGAAGGGGTTTATAATCCGTTTGATATCCTCCTCTTTATCCAAAAAAATTATGAATATCGAAATTACTGGTTTAGCACCGCAACCCCGACATTCCTCCTTAAGCTGATCGAGAAAAATAATTATTTTCTCCCCGATTTGGAAAACATTGTCAAAGATGAAAGGATGCTGAACAGTTTCGATGTGGATTATATTGAACTCGAAACGCTGATGTGGCAGACGGGGTATTTGACGATTGATCGGACGGAAACGATATTGGATACTATTTCTTATTATTTGACGATTCCCAACAAAGAGGTTCGAAGTTCACTCTTGGGAAGTGTGGCAGATTTTATGTCTAAAATTCATAGCCCTACTGCAACGACGAATGGTATTTTAATCGCCCTAATAGAAGCCGATTTTCCCTCTTTTGAAAAATACCTTAAGTCCCTCTTCGCCGCTATTCCGTACAATAATTTCACAGGGGTGAAGCTTTATGAGTATGAGGGGTATTATGTTTCTGTTTTTTATGCCTACTTCAAAGCATTCGGTATTGAACTGATCGGGGAAGATGTGACGAATAAAGGGCGGATAGATCTGACGATTAAAATTCCTAACGGCGCTATTTATGTTATTGAATTCAAAGTTGATGGGAAAGAAAATGCGTTAAACCAAATCAAAACAATGAACTATCACGAAAAATATCTCCGTGAAAAGAGAGAGCTCTATTTGCTGGGGATTGCGTTTGACAAAGAGAACCGTAATGTTAGTTTAGTGGAATGGGAGAAAATAATCTAATTTTCCCTTAATGAGATGTGGGACTACCCCAAAAAATCTAGCAAAGTGCACCTTGACATTTTTCCCCCTCAAAGCTACAATTCGATCAATTAGTTGCATAGTCAACTATAGGAGATAATATGAATCGATGTGAATGCCCAATCGGACACTCGTTGGGATGCTTAACCAATCAAGCTGCCATTACTGCACGCACCTTTTTTTCCCGTCGTCTTGAACTGCATGGTATTGATATGACAATTGAGCAGTTTAAAGTGATGGTTGTATTGTGGAAAGAGAAAAGCTCGACACAGCAAAGCATTGCCGACTTTGTCGGTAAAGACAAAGCCAGCGTTACTCGTCTCATCGCGGGTCTGGAAAAACGTTCCCTTATTGCCCGCAATACCGATAAAAAAGATAAACGGTGCAATCTTGTCACCCTTACCTCTCAAGGGGAAGCCCTCGAAAACCCCACAATGAAAGTCCTCAATGAAGCCATTGCATTTCTTCACCACGGTATTGATCCCCAAGAACTTGAAATTACGATGCGTGTTTTAACCTATATGTGCCAAACCCTTAATACTCCCCAAACCTCATCAAAGGAATCCGAATGAAACCCCTCTCAGCCCTCACCCTCTCCACTGCACTGCTTTTCGTACTCGCAGGGTGTGAACGTCCTAAAGCCAAAGGGATGGAAAAACCGCCCGAAGGTCCTGTTCCTGTCACCGTTACGGAAGTAAAATCAGGAGATTTCCCTGCCATCCTCGAAGCAACAGGGCAAACGCAAGCGTTTTATACCGTACAAGTCTATGCGCGTGTATCGGGATTTTTACAAAAACGTGCCTATACGGAAGGGCAGTTTGTCACCAAAGGGCAAACCCTCTTTACGATCGACCCATCTGATTTGAAAAATGCGTTGGAGAGTGCCAAAGCAGGGTATGAAGTGGCGAATGCAAACCATATCAATGCGCAAGCCGTACTCAACCGTATCAAGCCATTAGCGCAAGCAAACGCCGCAAGCGCGCAAGACCTTGATGGCGCCGTTGCCAATGAGCGTAACAGCGCGGCAGCTCTTTTGGGGGCGAAAGCATTGTTGGAACAAGCGAAACTTAACCTTAGCTATACGACCATTAAAGCCCCTATTAGTGGATTCGTTGATAAATCGAAAATAGACATCGGAACTTATATCGCAGCAGGGGCGAACAGTCTCCTAACTACGATGTACCAAAATGATCCGATTTATGTGAATTTTACCTTTAGCGAAAATGAGAAAATTGCTCGTCAGAATGCACTCGCCAGCGGTAAACTTATCGCCCCTAAAAATGGAGAGTATGAGGTTGAACTCACCTTGGGGGATGGAACAACGTTAGTACGCAAAGGGAAAATCAATTTTGTTGCTCCGTTTATTGATTCAACAACAGGGACGATCAGCTACCGTGCCATCATCGACAACAGCGATCACAAACTCCTTCCAGGGCAATTCGTCCACGTCAAAGTCAAAGGGATGGAATACAAAGATGCCCTCTATGTTCCTCAAAAAATCCTTATGACGGGAGAAAAGGGAAAATTTGTCTATGCCATCGAAGCGAATAATACCGTCACGGCAAAACCGGTTGTCGCATCCCAATGGAGCGGTGAAAATGTCCTGATCGAAAGCGGTGTAGCTGTCGGGGATAAAATTGCTGCCGATGGATTAGCTAAACTTCGACCGGGTGCGGATATTATTCCCCATGGACAAAAATAATGTTTAGTAAATATTTCATTAACCGACCTGTTTTATCGGCTGTTATTGCCTTGATGATTGTGATCTTGGGGTTTGCGGCGATTAAAAGTCTCCCTATCTCACAACTGCCCAATATTACCCCTCCGACGGTTGTCGTCAGTGCCCAATATCCGGGTGCCGATGCTCAAACCATCGCCAATACCATCCTCACACCGCTGGAGTCTCAAATCTCTGGAGCTGATGGGCTGATGTATATGAGTTCCAAAGCTGCGGCGCTTCCGGGGAGTGCCACGATTACGTGTACCTTTAACATCGGTGTCAATCAGGATCTTGCCGCCGTAGATGTCCAAAACCGTATTAACTCAGTAATTGCACAGCTTCCTCAAAGCACTCGTGATCTTGGAGTCTCTGTACAGAAAAAGACCTCTGATATTCTCTTGCTCGTCGCCGTCACCTCACCCGATGAGAGTTTTGATTCAACACAAATCAGCAACTACATCTCCGCAACGCTTCTCGATGAGATCAAAAAGATCCCAGGGGCAGGACGCTCTCAAATCTTCGGTCAGCGCGATTATTCAATGCGGGTATGGCTGAATCCTGACAAAATGGGATCATTAGGGGTGAGTTCAACGGAGGTTGCAGCCGCCATCAAAGACCAAAATCTCCAAGTCTCTCCAGGGCGTTTGGGGCAAGGTCCTACTAATGGTGAGCAAATGTGGACGATGCAACTCACCTCTAAAGGGCGATTTTCCACCCCCGAAGAGTTTCAGAACATAATTATCCGCTCCAAACCAGATGGTTCAGCGTTGCGCCTCAAAGATGTTGCACGTGTCGAACTGGGAAGCCAAAACTATGAATTCTTCGGTCGCGTTAACGGCAAACCCGCTGCAATGATCGGTATTTTCGCCGATACCAATGCCAATGCCCTCGATACCTCCGCCGCCATTGCTGCTAAAATGGAGCAGCTCGCGAAAAAATTCCCCAAAGGGATAGAGTATTCGATCCCCTACGATACGACCGATTTTGTGAAAATCTCCATCGAAGAGGTTCTCTTTACCCTCTTGGCTTCTATTATTTTGGTAAGCTTGGTTATCTACCTCTTTTTACAAAGTTCTCGTGCGGCATTGATCCCCATCCTCTCCATCCCGATCTCCCTTACAGGGGCATTTATCGGGATGTACTTACTGGGATATTCGATTAACACCCTCACCCTTTTTGGACTGGTGCTCGCCATCGGTATCGTTGTCGATGATGCAATTGTTGTTATTGAGAATATGGAGCGGATACTCCAACATGAGAAACTCTCCCCACGAGAAGCGGCGATTAAAGCGATGTCTCAAATATCAGGGCCTGTCGTCGCTATCGTTTTGGTTATGTGTGCCGTTTTCATCCCTGCGACCTTTATGGGGGGGATGACAGGACAGCTTTATAAACAATTTGCCGCAACCATTGCTATCTCCGTCGTCTTTTCAGGCTTTATGGCATTGACATTCGCCCCTGCAATTGGTGCACTGATCCTCAAACATCATGAGGGGGAGCCTGCCCGATTTTTCCGCTGGTTTAACCGTGTTTTCGGGAAAATGACCGACAACTATGTTCGCCGTTCAGGATGGATGATCCGTAAATCGTTCATCTTTTTACTCATCTACCTCTCTACCTACTTCTTTATCGCCTTTTTTCACAAAACACTCCCCAGTGCTTTTTTACCGATGGAAGATCAGGGATATTTTATCACCGCAATCAATCTTCCCGATGGGGCAACAGCCAACCGTACACTGGAAGTTGTCAAACAGGTGGAGAAAATTCTAAGCACCCAAGAGGGAGTTGCCAAATACACGGCTATCACAGGACTTAATGTCCTCACTTTCTCCCAAGAGCCCAATGCAGCAGTTATCTTTACCCGTCTCAAACCATGGGATGAACGCACTACCAAAGAGCTCAAAGTTTTTGGTATTTTGGGGTCACTTGGACCCAAACTAGGCTCTATCAAAGAAGCAAAAGTTTTTGCAATGCCCCCTCCTCCGATTCGCGGAATGGGACCATCGGATATGTTCAGCCTCCGACTTCTTCAACCGGGAGATAACAATGTCAGCCGCCTTGCCGAAACAACGACTGCTTTTGTAGGACAATTGAGCCATGAATCAAGTATCAAAAATGCTTTTAGTACGATGAACATCACGACTCCGACCCTCTCGGTCGAAGTTGATCGTGAAAAAGCAAAAATGTTGGGACTCTCCGTAGCGGAGATTTTCCAAACCCTCCAAGCAACCATCGGAACGATGTACATCAACCAATTTGATAAAAACGGTAAAACCTATTGGGTTCAGATGCAGTCCGATGCTGAGTATCGCAGTAAACCTGAAGACATTGGACGTGGATGGGTACGCTCTAATACGGGAAAACTCATCCCCCTCTCCAGTGTTATTAAGGTCACGATGTCCAGCGCCCCCAGTTCCATTGAACATTTCAATGGTGTTTTGAGTACGACGATCATGGGCGCACCTGCACCGGGGCACAGCTCGGGAGAGATTATTAAAATCGTTGAAAATGCGGGAGATACCCTCTTACCTACCAGTGCTGCCTACGATTGGGATGGTTTGTATCTCCAAGAAAAACTCGTCGGCTCCAAAGCACTTATTATTATGGCATTTGCCCTTATTATGGTCTATTTGATTTTAGCGGCTCTCTATGAACGATGGACACTTCCTATCTCGATTATGTTGGCGGTTCCGTATGGGATCATGGGCGCGTATGCTATTGTTTGGGTGATCCCATGGTTGAACAACAATGTCTTTTTTCAAATTGGGCTCCTCACCCTTATCGCCCTCTCAGCGAAAAATGCCATTTTGGTCGTTGAGTTTGCGGAGGAACAGCGTCATGGAGGCAAAAGTATCTACGATGCGGCGATGGAAGCGGCACGTCTTCGGTATCGCCCAATGATGATGACCTCCTTCGCGTTCTTGGCAGGGATGTTACCTCTTATCTTCAGCTCAGGCGCAGGTGCTATGGGGCGATTCTCTATCGGTGTCGCAATGTTTGGGGGAATGTTAGCCGCAACCTTTATCGAACGGTACTTCATTCCGTTCTTGTATTATTGGGTCTCAACCCTCAAAGAGAAAATTGCCCCCGAAAAAGGAGTTATCAATGAATAAATACTCACAACTCTATGGCTCACTAGCCCTTGCCCTCTTGATAGGTGGATGTTCGGCTATTGGTCCTGACTATACCAAACCCACAACCCAAGTTCCCGAGAACTTCCGCTCTAACGATACCAACAACAGCGGACAACAAGCAGTCGATAAAGAGTGGTGGAAAAGCTTCGGTGATGCACACCTATCCGAAACCATCGAACAAGCTCTTCTCAATAATCAAGATCTACAAACCGCTGGAGCCTCCGTCGATTCACTCTTGGGTAAATTTGATCAAGCCAAATCGTACCTCTACCCCCAAATTAATGGCAATGGTTCACTAAATCGCAAAGGAGTTGATAATGCTTCCACAGGGGGAGCACAACTTCGTGAAGGGGTCACCTCCACCTATGCGGCATCCCTCTCACTCGTCAGCTACGAAATCGATCTCTTCGGAAAAGTACGTCGTGCCAATGAAGCGGCACGTGCGTTGTTACTCTCAAGTGAATATGCCCGCCAAACACTACGACTCTCTATTGCATCCAGTGTTGCTGCTTCGTATATCACCCTCGCTTCACTGGAGGGACAAATTGCCTTAGCTCAAGAAAATTTCCAAGCATCTGCGTCTATCGAAGAGCAAAGTGCCCTAAAATACCGTTATGGTTCCATCAATGAAAGCATCTATCTCCAAGCCCAATCGGCGGCGCAGAGCGCAAAAGCAACATTATCACAGCTCCAAGCCGTCAAAATTGCCGAAGAGGGACGATTCAATCTCCTATTAGGACGCAATCCGCAAACAGTTAAAACAACTTCACTAGAGTCGATTCATCTCCCTGCAGTCCCTGCGGCATTACCAAGTACACTGCTAGCACACCGTCCGGATATTGCCGTAGCCGAACAAAACCTCATCTCAGCCAACGCTCAAATAGGAATTGCCCGCGCTGCTTATTATCCCAGTATCAAACTCACAGGGATGTTGGGAATCCAAAGTTTGGAGCTGAGTAACTTCATCGCCAACCCCGCTAAAATTTGGGAACTCACCCCATCGGTCAGTATCCCTATCTTTTCCGCAGGACTCATAGAGGGGGGAATTAAAATCGCCGAAGCAGAACAGCATAAGACTCTTTTGCAATACCAAAAAGCCATTGTTACCGCATTTAACGATACCGATACGGCTATTGGTCAAAACAGCAAAGCCCAAGAGCAATTGAATTTCCAAATTGCCAGCCAAAAAGCAATCCAAAAAGCATTTGAACAAGCCAAGCTACGCTATAAAGTGGGAACAATTGCCTACAGCGATCTCCTTTTAGTTCAACAACAATGGCTGCAAGTATCGCAAAGCACCCAAATCGCCAAACAAAATGCCCTTATAGCCACTATTAATCTTTATAAAGCATTGGGCGGAGGATGGGATTCAAGTGATAATGCCCTCCCAAAACTGAGTCTGCTTCCCTCGGGGAGGTAGGCTAAGAACTTTTTACGTTACAATACCTTCTTAAAATGGCAAGGAACCCCAATGCAATTCGTGGACCCCAAAAATGATTTAGCGTTTAAAAAGATATTTGGTGATGAGCATAAAAAAGAGATTTTGATCTCCTTGCTCAATGCGGTACTGGATTTTACGGGGTCAAAAATCATTGTAGACGTTCATTTGGTTAATCCCTACCAAGTTCCAAAAATAGCCGATCTCAAAGAGACGATACTCGACATCAAAGCCAAGAATAAAGAAGGCGAAGAGTTTATCGTAGAGATGCAAAAAAAGGATTTGGGTGATTTCTCAAAACGAAGCCTCTACTATACGAGCAAAGCGTATGTCTCACAGCTTGGCAAGGGAAAAGATTACAGCAATCTAAGTAAAGTTTATTTTATCGGTATCGTTGATTTTACGATGTTTGAGGGGGAGAGTTTCATCAGCAGACATCTCATTCTCAATAAAGAGACCTTAAAGCAAGAGCTTCAGGATTTTGAATTTACCTTTGTGGAACTGGGGAAGTTTCATAAGGAGCTTGGTGAGCTGTCAACGGTATTGGAGAAATGGGTTTATTTTATTAAAAATGCGAACAATCTGACGATGATCCCCAAAGAGTTTGAAAATTCAAAAGAGTTTGAAGAGGCGTTTAAAATAGCAACTCAATACGATTGGGATATCAAAGAGCTGGAGATTTATGACTATATGACCATGAAAGCGTGGGATGAAATCAATGCTCTAAAAACAGCTGAGAGAAAAGGTTTGGAAAAAGGTTTGGAGAAGGGGATAGAACAAGGTATCGAACAGGGAAAACTGGAAATTGCCAAAAATGCCATTCTCCAAGGGCTGGAAAATGACACAATAGCATTCATTACAGCTCTTGATATAAATATCATTGAGAAGTTAAGAGGAAGCCAACAGTAATTACGCCCTTAGATCATCGCAACCGCATCAATCTCCACCAACGCATTCTTCGGTAACGTTTTCACGGCAACCGTAGAGCGTGCTGGCTTATGATCTCCAAACGCTTTCGCGTAGAGTTCATTGACAGCACCAAAATCATCCATATTATTCAAGAAAATAGTTGTTTTAATCACTTTATCCAATGAACTTCCCGCCGCTTCTAAAACCGCTTTGAGATTTGCCAATACTTGCACACACTGCACGCTTACATCACCTGTGAGCATTTCACCAAGCGGTGTAAGGGCAATTTGACCTGATGTAAATACCATCCCATTGGCGATCATCGCTTGAGAGTAAGGGCCAATAGCAGCAGGGGCATTAGGGGTTTGTACGATTGTCATTCATTATCCTTTAGTTATTTTTTGTATTTTCGTAGGGCATCATCGAGTACCGAGCTGTAATCTTCAGCTTCCCAATACCCAGGAATAGAATAGAGTACCTTGCCGTTGCGAGGATCAATAAAATAGCTCATAGGAACCATTTTAGCCGTCAAAGTCTTAGGGTAAATACTTTTTTCTTTGGTTACATTCACCGCTTCAAATGATGTATTGATACGGGATACGATTTCATCATTTTGCAACGTTGTCGCTTCAAGCTTACGACACCAACGGCACTCTTCACTTGTTATCAGTACCATCAACGGCTTATTCTCTTTTTTGGCTTTTGCAAGCGCTTGATCGTAGCCACTATTCCACATCACTTCACTACCACAAGCACTGAGTGTCAATAACAACGCTACTACTAATTTTTTCATTCCAACTCCTTAAAAAAGTAATTCTATCAAAATCGTTGTATTAACGTACTGAAAACTTTATATAAGCTTTCCACTTCAGCAATAGAAGTCCGCTCATTGGGGGCGTGTATCGTATCATTAATCACCCCAAACTCGATCACATCGATTCCATACTCAGCAATAAAACGAGCATCGGACGTTCCCCCTGCCGTAGAGCGCTTAGGGACAATAGAAGCAACTTCACCAATAGCATCACTCAGCAGTTGAACGATCCGAGTATGTGCATCAGTCACAAACGGTTTTGCACTTTGGTCTAACGTTAACGTATACTCAATCCCAGAGCACTGCTTCGCAATAAACAATTCAATAGACTCTTTGGTTGTTGCCGTCGAATTTCGGACATTAAACATCATTTTCAGCTTTCCAGGGGAAACATTGGTCGTCTCTATCCCTGAACGGATATCAGTAATCACCACCTGAGAGGGGGCAAAATAGAGGTCCCCCTCATCCAAAAATGCCCCTGCAATGCTTGGTAAAACAGATGCCATCTGATGGATAGGGTTAATTGCTTTTTCAGGATATGCCGCATGACCTTGTTTTCCAAACACTTCTAACACGCCATTGATTGAACCACGGCGACCCACCTTGATCGCATCGCCAAACATTTTCTCACACGTCGGTTCGGCTACCACCACAGCATCGGGAAGAAGATGTTGCTCTTGAAGATATTTGAGTACCTCAACGGTTCCAAACTTCGCAGGTCCCTCCTCATCGGATGTTAGTAGCAGTGAAAGTGTCCCACTGAAATGCTCAGTATCTTTGAGCGCTTGGGTAAAAGCACTCACCCCGCTTTTCATATCCTGCGCACCACGTCCATAAATATACCCCTCTTTTACCGTTGCTACAAAAGGATCTGTACTCCATCCCTCTCCTGCAGGGACGACATCGACATGCCCTGCAAAACAGAGATGTTCCCCCTCTCCAAAGCAGCGATAGGCAAAAAGATTTTTCACCCCTTCTTTATCGATACGAAGTGCTGTAAACCCTGGAAGATACTCCGCAATGAAATCGAGTAATCCTCCATCTTCTGGTGTTTGACTTTTTGATTCAATCATTTTTTGTAATAATTCTAATACATTCATATTTATACCTTCTATCGCTTTACGGTTAAGAAAAAGTGTCATTATAATCAGCAACCCATTGATTTTGCCTTTGGATTCTCTTTTGTTTTTATAAATCATCTGATACAATATACGCATATAAATTTAAATTTAATATAGGATAGTCTAATGATGAAGCGCCCTACCCCAGTTGATAAAGAAATTCTTTTTGATGGGCGCAGTCTCATTTCCGAAACCGATACAAAAGGGATCATTACCTTTATAAACCGTAAATTTACCGAAATGACCCTCTATACCAAAGACGAAGCCATTGGTCAACCTCACAGCATACTCCGCCATCCTGATATGCCCAAAGCAGCGTTTGCAGGGATGTGGGACATTATTCAAACAGGAAAGACCTGGGAAGGATACGTTAAAAACCTCCGAAAAGATGGAAAGTATTATTGGGTCGTTGTCAATATCATCCCAAAACTTGATCCACACGGGGAAATTATCGGATACATTGCATCCCGTAAAATGCCCGATCGAACTCGTCTTCCAAGCATAATCAGTCAGTACAAGGCAATGATTGAAGAAGAAAAAAACAGTTAATTCTTAAGTAAAGTTGCTATCTCATTCATAGAATTAAAAAGGTCTTCTTTCGTCTCAAATCGCAACTCTATACGATTGATCGGAGCATCCCCTACGGGATCAAAGTCACAAATCAATACGTAAGCTTCGAGTGTAATTTGCTCTTTTTTCAACTCCGCCCACTCCAGAGATACCGAGGCCGACTCTCCCCCAGCACTAATGAGTGCCGCAGGATAAAGGCGTGTCACTTTAGATAGATCCACCTCAACCCCTTTATAGACATAAATCATTTATTCTCCTCCAATTTCTTTTAAATCATAACGGGAACGAATCCAACGATAATAAAATGCGGCTACGATAAAAGCACTCCCTAATACAGCCGCGATCATCCCAAGAGAGACCTTCTGATCAACCAAAAATCCAATGAGAAGTGAAACCATCCCCCCTGTTACCAAAAAAATCATATCATTATAGGCAACAACCCGACCATAATAATCGTAATGGGTATGCTGTTGCAAGAGGGTATAGGTATAGGACCACAACGTTGTGGTGACAAAGCCAACCATTACAGATGCAATCAAAGAGAGGAAAAAATGTTCCATAACAACACCCCACAACGTTATCGCAACCGCTTCAGCGACCAATAATAGTTCAAGTCGTCGTAAATTGACCCACTCACCCAAAAACAACGGACCAATCGCAAGCCCCACCGCCCGTGAAGCATGTACCAATCCAATCCCCAATGATACGGCAACAATATCCAGATAATATTGTTTTACACTCAGAACCACTAATGCATCAAATGCCGTAAACCCAACTACGGAATGGAAAAGCATCAGATGCAAGACGACGCGCTCGCCCTTAATATAACAAAACGCATCCCCCATCATTGTCAAAAAACGCTCCGTACGGCGGTTGATTTCAATATTAATTTTGAGGGCACTTACCAATAATAAAACGATTAAAAAGAGAAAAGCATCCACTAAAAATGCCGAAGTTGTTCCGATAGTATAGACAAGCAAACCACCCAATGCCATCCCCATAGTATAGGAAACCGACCAAATAATCGAATGAATTTCATTCGCATATTGCAACGCTTTCCCCTCCAAAAACTTTGGCAATAATGACATTTCAACCGTAAACTGAAAACTAGCCGCCCCCATTCGGACAAATACCAAAAGATACAACCATGGCAACAATGAAATATCACGCACCCCAATCAAGGAGAGGGTACAGAGGATTTCAGTAATTGCCAAAACAATCATCAACTTTTTAGGAGAGAAACGGTCTATAATCACTCCGCTCAGAGGAGCTTGCAATACTCCGGAAAAAAAATGAAGTGCCGCAACAAAAGCTATCGTAGAAGAGCTAGCTCCCATTTGAATCAGCAACGTATAAATAGCAACATTGCTAAACCACGCACCAAAATAGGCGATAAGCTGAATAAGGGAGAGCTGCCGTAAAAGAGGTTCACGGCGTAAAAGGGTCCAATAACGTTTCATGAGCGTGATAGTACCGTATGTAAATTCATTCGAGATTAAAGTTTTTATTTTTTCAGGCGATTTAGTTATTATCGAAAAAGTTCATTACAGTGTGAAAAGGTGTTTAGTATGGAAATTTTACAATCAACTGCAAAAATGCAACAATCGCAAATGGGTGTTAATAAAACAGAGCAAGCGGTACCGACACGAAGTATTCAAGAGATGGAGAAGGCGGATATTAATCAAGAAAAACTTGTCCAAAATGAACCTAATAGTAAAACGGAAAAAATAGGGTCACAAGAGCAGATGGATCAGTTAGTCAAACAGCTTAATCACTCGTTAGAACCTTTAAATACGTCGCTTCGCTTTGGTTTTGACAACAAATCCGATGTTTTTTACGTATCCGTTATTGATACCAAAAGTGAGCGTATCATACGACGTTTTCCGCAAGAGCAAGCAGAACAATTATTACCAAAAATGCAAGCTGCAGAAGGAGCCCTTTTTGATGACAAGGGGTAATAAGTAACACAATAATAGTGTATAATCCAAAATTAGAGGAGTTAATCTATGTATAATCACAGTATGGCGTACAGTACGTATACCCAGAATAATGTCGGAGTGGATTCCCCTGAAAAATTGATACAGATGATGTACGAGGGTATTTTACGTTTTAATATGCAAGCCAAACGTTCTATTAATGATGGAAATATTGAACAACGTACCTATTGGATTAATCGTTCAAGTGCCATAATTATTGAATTACTTGCCATTTTGGATTACACGCAAGGAGATGTAGCCCATTATCTTGCAGGGCTTTATCAACACCAATTAGTTCTTCTTACGGAAGCCAATATGGACAACAGTTCTGAGAAGCTTGATAAAGTCAATCTCGTCATAAAAGGGCTATTAGAAGCATGGAGGGAGAGTAGTAATGTGGCTTAAAGAGTTTAAAAAAGCCCTTATTCTCAAAGATTTTGATACATTGGATAGTTTGATTGATCAAATGCCATCCATGGAATCGTTAGCACAGATGGAAGAGGCATCTTACCTTTTCCAAAATGCACGAGTGCTTATAGAAAGTGAACAAGTGGCGACGCTTCGTGCTATGCAACAACTTAAAAATACCCTCGATTTTCTCAAAGCGACTGAAAACAGCATTTCCCCAACGATCAATATCAAACTTTAACCTCGCCCTCATACTTTTTTTGCTAGAATTATTCCATTTACCCCACGGGAGTGGGAAATACATACAGTAAGGACGGTTATGAAAAAAGAGGTTAAAAAAGTCGTACTTGCCTATTCAGGCGGACTTGATACTAGCGTTATTCTTAAATGGCTTCAAGATGAATATAAATGTGAGGTTGTTACGTTTACAGCCGATATCGGTCAAGGTGAAGAGGTTGAACCTGCTCGTGCAAAAGCGATTAGCTTAGGGATCAAACCTGAAAATATTTACATTGAAGATCTCCGTGAAGAGTTCGTTCGCGATTACGTATTTCCTATGTTCCGTGCCAATGCCATCTATGAGGGTGAATATCTTTTGGGAACGTCTATTGCACGCCCATTGATTGCTAAACGGCAATCAGAAATTGCCCGTATCACGGGTGCCGATGCTGTCAGCCACGGTGCAACAGGAAAAGGCAATGACCAAGTACGTTTTGAAATGGGGTATTTAGGTCAAGACAGTACCCTTACAATCATCGCTCCATGGCGCGAATGGGATCTAAACTCGAGAGAAAAACTTCTCGCTTACGCGGCAGAGCACGGTATTAAAATCGAAATGAGCGGGAAAAAATCACCCTATTCTATGGACGCCAATCTCTTGCATATTTCGTATGAGGGGGGGATTCTTGAAGATCCAGCCGCCGAGCCTGAAGAGAGTATGTGGAGATGGACCGTATCTGCGCAAGATGCCCCTAATGAAGCAGAGTATATTGAAATAGGGTACGAAAAGGGTGATCCGATCAGCTTAAACGGCAAACTCCTCTCTCCTGCTACAATGCTTGAACAACTTAACCTTATCGCGGGTCGCCACGGTATCGGGCGTGCTGATATTGTTGAAAACCGCTTTGTCGGGATGAAAAGCCGTGGATGTTATGAAACGCCAGGGGGAACTGTAATGCTCAAAGCCCACCGTGCTATCGAATCATTAACATTAGACCGAGAAGAAGCACATCTCAAGGATGAGCTAATGCCACGTTACGCGAAGCTTATCTATAATGGATTTTGGTTTGCCCCTGAACGTGAAATGCTTCAAGCCGCTATCGACAAAACCCAACAAAATGTTCGTGGAAGTGTCCGCTTGAAACTTTATAAAGGAAGTGTGATGGTTGTCGGACGTAGCTCTGATCTTTCACTATTCAATCCCGAATATTGTACCTTTGAAGAAGATTCTGTCTACGATCAAAAAGACGCGGGCGGATTTATCAAACTCAACGCATTACGCTTTATCATTGCCGGTAAAGCCAGAAAAAATAAATAATTGAAGGGAATACTATGAGCACAACCATTACAAAAATCGACCCTGAATCACCCGAATTTAAAACAGAACTCGAAAAAACGATTAAATTTACTGATAAGGTATGTAGCCAGTTTGGCTTTGCCTATAATCCTGACATGGAAATCAATCAAGGGATTCAATTTGGTCTAACTCGTAATAAACTAATGCACGGCAAACGGTATTGCCCCTGTTTCTTTATCACGGGAAACAAAGAAGAAGATCGTATTTGCCCTTGTAAACCTGCTATTGAACATGAAATTCCTGAAGATGGTGTATGTCATTGTCAAATTTTCTGTACCCCTGAGTACGCAGCTTCACAAGCGAAAACTGAAGAGATTGAAGCAGTCGTTCATCAACATTCACGTGGGCTTTCTACCGAAGAGTGTGAATTCTTACTTCAAAAAAACAATATAGACGCCGATGAATTAGCAGCACTCTTTGAAGCACGTGAGCTCGGAATGGTCACTTTCAAATTGGTGGATGTTCGTGAATGGATGGAGTGGAAATCAGGTCGTATCGAGGGTGTTGATGTGCTCGTTCCTACGAGTAGCTTCTTCCAAACACTTAATGAAGTGGGCTTGCAAAATAGTGATAATATTATTGTTTACTGTCATGTAGGAAGCCGAAGTGCCCATTGTCAACGTATTCTTACCGATATGGGCTTCACAAAAGTATCCAACCTCGCTCACGGTATTGTCGGATATAACGGCAAAATTGTTCGCGGATAATTTAAGGAAAAAGATGAAAGTATTATTAACCAAAGAGGTTAAAGGGGTCGGGAAAGCCGGCGAAATCAAAGAAGTAGCGGATGGTTACGGTAAAAATTTTCTCATCGGCAAAGGGCTGGCACTTTTGGCTACCCACGAAGTGATGAAAAAATACGAATCGGATCAACGCAAAAAAACTGCTCATGACGCAGCAGAGATTGCACGTCTAAACACCATCAAAGCGACTCTTGCAGAAGTCAAAGTGCTCATTCGTAAAAAACTGGGAGATACAGGACATCTTTTTGGATCCGTAACCAAAGATGAGATTGCCCATGCGCTTCAAGAGCAGCACGGTATCGAAATCGATAAAAAAGAGCTTGACGCAAAACACGGGATCAAAACTGTCGGTTTGCACGATTTGGATCTCAAACTCGGTCACGGACTCCACGCCATATTACGCGTAGAAATACAAGGTCTCTCGTGAGCAAAGCAGGATTTGTCGCTCTTGTAGGGCGACCTAATGCGGGTAAAAGTACGATGATGAACTGGATATTGGGTGAAAAAATTGCTTTGGTCAGCCAAAAAGCAAATGCAACGCGTAAACGCTCCAATGCCATCGTAATGCACCATGATGACCAAATTATTTTTGTCGATACCCCTGGGCTTCATCATGCCGAAAAACTCCTCAACCAATACATGCTTGAAGAGGCACTCAAAGCGATTGGAGATTGTGATATCGTCGTCTATCTTGCTCCTGCTTCGGATAAAACGGTTCATTACGAAAAATTTTTAGAGCTTAATCATCAAAAGCGTAAACATATCATCGTTTTAAGTAAAATCGATCAGATTTCTCAAGGGGAATTACTCAAAAAAATCGGTGAATACAACCAATACAGCGACAAATTCCTAGCATTAATCCCTATGTCTGTTACGAAGAATGTTGGAAAAAATGATCTTCTGGATACCATCGTAAAATATTTAGATGAATCTCCTTATCTATACGATCCCGAAAACATCACCACAGAGATGATCCGTACGATCTACAAAGAGTTCATCCGTGAAGCCATTTTCGATAATATCAGCGATGAAATACCCTACGAATCGGATGTTCTCATTGACAAAATTGATGAAGATTCTCCGACGGAACATATTCGAGCTACCATCATTGTCGAAAAAGATTCCCAAAAAGGGATTATCATTGGTAAAGGGGGAGCCGCTATCAAGCGAATTGGCAAAAATGCCCGAGAAAAAATTGAACGTCTTGCCTCCAAACCAGTTTACCTTGAACTTTTTGTCTCCGTTAAAAAAGGGTGGACTACCGATAAAAAGTTTTTAAGTGACCTCGGGTACGAATAATCAAGAACTCTCCTGAATTCCAATATCCCCTGAGTTTTTGGGGATAAAAGAAATTGTTTAAGTGTCATTTTGTTACAATCAAAAAAATAATCTCTTTATGTTACAAAAAAATTTCTATGTGTCGATTTTGGGTCATAATTGATCAAAAAGTTGGATTTTTAGAAGGATATCCAATTTTATGGGATGATTCTCACACATTAACTATTAGGACACAGGATGAGCAAACAATTTACATTTTCAACCATCATATCCGCCGATCCCTATCAGAAGAACTTTTATGTGAGTTCGTTGAATAGTCTCGCATCTATTGATTCTCCCTCATTTTCAAAAGAGCAGTATGCAATCTCTTTTTTAAATACCAAGGGATTTATCTCTGCCCTTATTGGTATTAGTAAAAATGTACCCGATGATGATATTCATGACGCATTAGAAAATAAAGTATACGAAGAACTTGCCCTTGATATGGCAGTTGACTATACGATCCAATACATAGAAGCAGTCAACCATGTGAGTGAAAGTGAGCGATTTTTTCATGTTTTTGTCGTTGATCCCCTCACGCTGGAACAAGAATTTACTTCCGTCATTGAATCCATCAAATATATTGATCACATTATCCCTATCCCTTTGTTACTTAAGTCTCTCTACAGCAAAGAGATAATTCCTTCTAGCAATGCTCACGGATTTATTTATTTTCAAGAAAATGATGCTTTTTTTACGGTTTACAATGAACAAGAATTTATTTATACGAAATCGCTTAAATACTCACTTAAACAAATACACGAACGTTTTTGTGAACTCTTAGGCGAACCAGTAGAATTTAATACTTTCAAAACAACGCTTACCTCTCAGGGGCTTCATTCCAGTAATCCCGAGTATCAAAGAGCTCTTCTTAAGCTTTTTGGGGAAATTTTTCTTCATATTAGTGATGTTATCACCTACACCAAGCGTGCTTTCGAAATCAAACAATTTGAGACAATTTACATTGGAGCATCCAGTGGATTCATTGCCGGATTAGAGGAATACGCTCAAACCTATCTAGGACTTAAATCACAACCTTTCGATTTCGATTATGGCTTCAAAACGAATGGGGAAAATATTGATCAGATTCATCAACTGATGCATCTATATGCACGACTTGAGTCCGATGAGCGTTATGAGTCTAATTTCACCCTCTTTCACAGGCCCCCACCTTTCGCTAAACGTGATAGCGGAAAGTTGATCCTTGTTACAGTCGCAGCGTTGGTCGTAGCACTTCTCTATCCTGGGACGTATTGGGCTCTCTCCTATATTGAAGCGTTTCACTACGAACTCATGAACCAAGAGTATGAGCATGTTCATATTGAAAAAACAACACGTGAAGCAACCGTTAATTTGAAGCTTGCGAATAAAAATGCCGCGCAAGCCCTTTTGGATGAGCAAACAACAGCTTACAAACAAAAACAAGAGAGCCTCATTCAAATTCACGATAAAAAAGAGAATTATCCGATGAAGGCAAAAATTCTTGCGGATTTCACCCATAGTTTCAATCAGTATGGTGTTAAGCTGATATCGCTCTCTTATCGAGAGGACAATCTTACATCAACAGATGAAAACAGCTCCCTGAAACAATATCACGGACCGTTTAATGATACTGAACACTCAACGAATGCTCTTGTGCCAATCGGGAAAGAGGACTTTAATCAATCGTATGCTGATCTTAAAAAACTTGATTACTATGCCAAAGAGGGGAATCTCTTTCCCAAAGCGTTTACTTTCATTTTAAGTGCTCCAAAAATACAGTCCATTACGGAGTTGTTAAAGAATTTGACAACCACTAAAAATGATAAATACAATTTTTCTTTGCATTTGGTTAGCTACGATAGCAACAGTTCCTCATACCTTAGTGAACTCAAGGCGGTACTTAAATGAAATTTAATGGTGAAAATTACCTCTATGCCATGGATCAATCTCTTGCACTAAAAAGTGACCGTGACAAAAATATGCTCTTTGGGATGATCTTTGCAGGGTTATTTGTCTTTTCTTATTTGCTTCTATGGGAAGGAGCAGAATCTGATTTCAAGGTATCTCACGAAAAAGCCGTTGCCATGGATACTGCCCTCAATAATGACAAGCAGTACTTAGAGGCTAATCCCCCTGAGAAGATAACGCAAATCGAAGAAGAGACCAAAAAGATTGAATTGGAGCACCAGAACTATATTGGCTATAACACCTATATCAAAAATCAATTGGAACAAGTCTCCTATCTTTATTATGACGAATCTATCCGAGGAGCTTGTTTAGCCTCCATCTCTAACTATGCACGGGCTTATAATGTGAAATTGAACCAATTTGGTAATGCACCCAGTGCCGATAATAATAATTCCTTTGGACATGTATTGGATATTGCACTCTCATCGGATGGCGATTTTAAAAATACCCTCAAGTTTATCAATGCACTCGAACAAAGCGATCTTGTTATTGATCTTCACACTATCAATATGTTCGCAGATACAAAACTGAAAAGTGATCTTAAGATTTCAGTATGGGGGATTGTACGACAATGAAAATACTTGCACTTACCTCCTTTCTTTTTTGTGCAGTTCTTCAAGCGGCTAACAGTATCAATACTCCCATGGTGATTCCAGCCATAGGTACTATTACTGTCGTTACACCCAAAAGTGATAAAGAACTGGCATGGGTCGATGAACAAATTCAAGCGATCAAACCTCAGCGAGTAGGGGTTTCACCTGCTTTTATTAATTCTCTGATTGACCCAATCAAACATACCGTTGCCGTACGTACGCCAAGTGTCCCACCACCCTTGCTCAATGCTCCGAAAACAACTCTTTTGGCTCCACCAAAACTTGGCCCCTTATCTGTCATCCCTAGTGTTGTAAAAATTGTAGAAGAACCGTTACGTTTGCAGGCCCTGATGAATAGATCCGCGCTTGTTAATGGAAAATGGTACAAGATCAACGACACCGTACGAATGTATACGCTAGTAGAGATAAAACAAAACTCAATTTTATTACAGGGGTCAAAAGGGCAACCTCTGATTTTATTCCTCAATAAAACAAACAGCAATATCCAAATAAATACAAAATAGGAAAGCAACATGAGATCAGTATTTAACCCCTATACGCGCGCATTTTTACTCTCGGTAGCCACGGCAGCTTTACTCGCAACCTCTCTTAATGCAGATTGCACCTATGAACTGTTCAATATCTCCTCTATCAAGGGGACAACCGTTGGTGAATTTGTCGATCAAATAAGCGATGAGTGTGGCATGAGTGTCATCGTAGGAGATACGGAAGCCGAAAATATCCTTAAAAAGAAGATGAATAAAACGTACCTGAAAAATTTGACGATTAATGAGGTTCTGGACTTAATTATCAAAGAAAATGATTTGCAATATACCTTGCAAAATAATGTTTTAAAAATCTCTTATCTCACAACAAAAACGTATAATATTGACTATATTACGACCGAGCGTATCGGAAAAGGGACAACCAATATTCGCTTGAGTTCTAACTCGGGGGCTATGGCTGGTTCATCCTCAGTAGGGAGTAGCACACCTGCGGTAGCCGCGCCAGTGGGAGTCGCATCTCTTGCTGGAGGTGCTTCAAAAGCAAATAGTGGAGCCTCTTCCGAGTCAGGAACTAATATCTCGACACTCGATCAAGTGAAATTTTGGGATACCCTAGAGCAAGAGGTGAGAAGTATCCTCAGTCGTCCGGAAGACCAATATAAACAATCTAAATCAACCCTCACTCCAGATTCAAAAGATAGCACAGGAGAAGAGGAAGATCGGCATAATATTTTTATCAATAAAAGTGCGGGATTGATTACGGTAACGGGAACAGGGAAGCAAATTAAACGCCTTGATACCTACATTGACGATTTAGAGAAAAAAATGCAAACGCAAGTGATGATCGATGTGAAAATGTACAGTGTCGTATTTACCGATGGTTCAACTACCGGTATAGACTGGTCACAAATCTATAGCCTCCAAAACTTCAAGGTAGGATTTAACTCAGCAGATCGAACCAATGTTACAGGGGGGACATTTGACACGGCATACGAGGGGGACAAAGTTCAAACAACCGCGATAACAGGGGGAACGCCAGCTGCCCCAACCTATGGGCTTGTGGATCTAGCAGGTGTCCGTGCACCCGTGAGTGCCGTTTCCAAACTCTTCACCCTGAGCAACAGTATCAGTATCAACAATCTTCTCATGTTCTTAAAAACCCAAGGGGATGTTTACGCCATCTCTAATCCTAAAATCATGACCCTCAATAATCAGCCAGCCCTTATCACCGCAGGGACAGAACTCTTTTATAAAACCTTAACCACCTCAACACTGGCAGGGGGGGCAACGGGAACACAATCCTCATCGGAAGTCGTCAGTTCCGTCTTCTCTGGTGTCTTGCTGGATATTACCCCTGAGATTTCAAAAGATGGGATGATAACATTGCGTATAAACCCTTCTGTCTCCGAAACCGCGAGTACCCTTTCCGCTGACAATACCTTACGCACCATGCCACCCGATTTAAGTCGTCGCCAAATATCTTCGGTTGTCTCCGTTCAAGATGGAAGTCGTATCGTATTAGGGGGATTAATTAACCGTAAATCGACCAATACAACAACCAAGGTACCATTGCTTGGTGATATCCCCGTCCTAGGTTACCTCTTTAAACAAGAGGGGTTAAGCGAAAAAGTGGAAGAGCTTGTTATTATTATTGAACCCCATATTGTCAAAAAAGATGGTTCCAATATTGGTCTCTCTGATCTTGGGTACAGTCGCCTTTCTCCAGCGATGCAAAAAGATCAAATTAAACAATCTAACCAAGTAAAAACAGATCTCGAAAACATCAAAACAACCAAAGCGGATACGAAGTAACCCATGGATCATTCTCTTTTTTCCAAACCACGGGATCTTTTTTTGGATATTGTCAATCCTCGTGATTATGTTCAAATTGATAGCGTATCGCATATGTATCAGAATCTAAAAGCGTCAGTGCAAAAGCCCCTTAAAATGATTTTGCTGTATGGAAAACCGGGAACGGGCAAAAGCATGTTACTGCACAAGCTTCATCATGATCTCTCAAAGCATCAAAAAGTTTTTATGATCGACATCCCTATTATTGATGAGGGGGATTTTTTGCGGGTATTAGCCCAAAAGATTTATGGCTATGTTAACCGAGAGGCCATTACCCTCACTGATTTTTTAGAACTCTCAACAGCTGTCAATTATCCACAATCTCCTATTGTCCTACTAGATGAAGCACAATTGTATAGCGCCCTTTTGATGGAAAAAATTCGTCTTATTTCAGATGCACGTGCGTTAAAATTTGTCATTACCCTCCATAAAACAGAGGATGAAGATATCATTGCCAAAGAACATTTTCAAACCCGTATTTGGGAAAGCATTGAGCTTCAAAATGCCTCTTGTGAAGAGCTTAAGATCTATATTCAAAAGAAACTGTTAAAAGCAAACTGTTTTGATGTTGCTAATATGTTTAATGAGAAGAATATCAAACTTATCAGTAAACTCACCAAAGGGAATTATCGTGAAACCAATAAGTTGCTCTTCTCCCTTTTTAGTCTCTACACGTGGTATGAAAAAAATACCCCTTCAAAAATAAAGTACAATGCCCTTAAACCCAAATACATAGAGATGGCTGGCATACAGACAGGACTTCTTCGTGATTGATATACACTTACTTGAGCGACGATGGATTAAATATAAAATCAAACGCTTGATCCCTTATGTCGTTGCTATTCTCGGAATAGGTGCTGGTTTAATCACTCTTTTGTACAGTGTCAATCAAAATGATGTGACACCGCCGCCGCCAATCAAGCAGGAGATCCCTCTCGTAAAAATCACTCCAAAACCAGACATAGCAGAGGAAGTTATAGCAATAGTGCCCCCTCCAACACTCCAACAACCTAGGGCTGTCGCTGCCCCTATAGCTGTTGCTCGTCCCACTCCAGCTGAGACATCGGTAGCATGGAAACCTAAAGCGTTACCCTCACCCAAAGAAAATATACCTGTACCATTATCTATACCCAAAAATACGCCGTTAGTCGCTGTTTCAGCAACATTTTCGACTCCCGTAGTCGTCCCTCCTAATAGTCAAAATAAACCCATATCAATCAAACAAAATTCAACTACATTTGATATTCATGAGATTGAAGATCGTTTTAAAAATAACTCAAATCCTCATTTAGGACTTTATATCGCCCGTTACCACTATGACAATGGTAACTATAGTGAGGCGTACAATTACGCTCTAAAAACGAATGCAATTAATAACACACTTGAAGAGAGTTGGCTTATTTTTGCCAAATCGTTGGTGAAACTTGGAAGAACAGAGCAGGCCAAAAAAACGCTTCAACTTTATATTTCCCAATCTAATTCTGAAGGGGCTAAAAGCTTACTTAATAATCTTACAAAAGAGGATGAAAAATGACAAAAGGGGGACGATATGGATCGCATTACGCATGATTTATTAGAAAAACGCCATATCACTCAACAACAAGTTGATCGTCTAACCTCACGTGGGGTGCAAGATGATACTATTCTCGAGACATTAACAAAAATAGGAGCTATTTCCATCAATTTTGTTAAGCGGTTTGTTGTTGAGCAAATTCGACTGGGGGCGTATGAGCTTTCCATTATTAAAAACTACCATTTTCTCGATGAAGGCTCCATTTTACACTATCTTGCTGAAGTGCTTGAACTCCCTTATATAGATTTAGATTCCATTGATATGGACTATCGCCTTGTCGAAAAAATCCCTACAGCACAGCTAAAACGGTACAATGCACTCCCTATTTTTCAAGATGACATGTATGTGACCATTGCTTTTTCTGATCCCCTCAATATTGAAGCACAAGAGGCACTACAGCGTATCTTCCCACGTAAATCCCTCAAAATTGCCATTTCCACCGAAAAGCAAATTCAAGCCTATCTCTTTAAAATTGAGCTCAAAGACAGCGTCAAAGAGTTGGTCAATAATATCCGCAGCGAACTTCGTAATATCGGAACAATCGAAGAGCAGCAAGAGGCATCCTCTATTCTACAGCTCATTGACGTTATTCTCAAAGCGTGTATCAAGGCTCGGGCCAGTGATATTCATATCGAACCAACTGAAAAGAACTGTGTGGTTCGAGGGCGAATTGACGGTAAATTAACGGAAGTATTTATCTTTGATCGGGATATTTATCCCCCTCTTGCTTCACGTATTAAACTTCTGGCGAACCTCGATATTGCAGAGCGTCGCAAACCTCAAGATGGCCGTTTTTCTGCTGTCGTGATGGAGGCTGAGTTTGATTTTCGTATCTCTACCCTCCCTATTATTTATGGCGAATCGATTGTTATGCGTATTTTGGATAAGACCAAAGCCCTTGTCAAGCTGGAACAATCGGGGATGGATTCGATCAGTTACCAAAAACTCATTAAATCACTGCAAGCCCCTTTCGGGATTATTCTCGTCACGGGACCAACGGGGAGTGGAAAAACAACAACCCTTTACGGTGCACTTAATGAGCTTCGAAACGTTGAGGACAAAGTTATCACCGTCGAAGATCCCGTTGAGTATCGGATGAATTTGATTCAGCAAGTACAAGTCAATCCAAAAGTGGGACTCTCGTTTGCCGATGCGCTGCGATCCATCCTCCGCCAAGACCCTGACAAAATCATGATTGGGGAAATTCGTGATCAAGAGACCCTTGAAATTGCGGTTAAAGCTGCATTAACAGGTCACTTGGTCATCTCCACCCTTCACACGAATGATGCCATCAGTGCCATTCCCCGTATGGTAGATATGGGTATCGAGCCCTATCTTATCAGTGGAGCACTCGTTGCCATTCAAGCGCAACGGCTGGTTCGACGGATTTGTAAATTTTGTAAACACGAGGTCGATATACCGACAATGTTACGAGAAGAGTACAAAGCGTTTATTCCTCACGACACCATCTTCTATGAGGGGAGTGGTTGCAAGGAGTGCAATGGATCTGGTTATATGGGGCGAGAGATGATTTGTGAAGTCTTGCCTATTGGTGAAGAACTCTCTAGCTTAATTGCACGAGGTGGTTCCAAGGATGAATTAACCAAACAAGCTAAAGAGGATGGTTTTATTGGGATGTTTGAAAATGGGATGGCAAAAGCTGTTCATGGTGTAACAACCATAGATGAAATATTAAGGGTAGCAAAAGGATGAAATACTTTATCGTAACCGTACTCAATAAAGGGAAAAAAACCGATTATGGATTGTATGCTGAGCACAAAAAAGAGGCACAATCTCTTGCCAAGATAAAATACACAGGGATGATTTTAAAAGCAATAGAATCATCCCCCCCTCTCGAAGATCAATTTAAACGATTTAAAGATAATTTTTTAACCAATATTCGAAAACGACATCTCAAACAAGACTCCCTTATTGCCGCCATACGACAACTTGCCGTTATGGCAAATGCAGGGATCTCTATTCACGATTCCCTCAAAGAGATAGCCGATGCCACTACAGATAAAACACTCCAAATTGTTTTAGGAACTATGGCAGAAGATATTAATGCAGGGCATAGCCTTTCTAAATCAGCCAGTAAGTTTAGCTATGAGCTGGGAACACTCTCGCTGGCAATGATTGAACTGGGTGAAAAAACAGGAAATATGGCCGAAGCACTCCATAAGCTTGCCGATATGCTCGAAGAGATTCGTCGTAATATTATTAAATTTAAAAAAGCGATGGCCTATCCTCGAAACGTTATGATCGCTATGGCGGTTGCCTTTACTATTCTTATCTCGTATGTTGTTCCACAATTTAAAACTATATTTGAACAACTCGGGGCAGAACTCCCTATGCCCACGAAAATTCTCCTCTTTTTAGAGCACCTTTTTAACACCTACGGGTTGTACGTTTTGGCAGGTATCGCACTCTTTTTGTTTGTTTTCAAATATACCCTCAACCACAACAAAGAGTTCCGTTACCGATGGCATCAATTTTTACTCAAAACCTACCTCATCAAGAATGTTATTATGTACTCAACCCTTAGCCGGTTTACCCTCGTTTTTTCCGAGCTGATACGTGCGGGTATCCCTATAGCAGAGGCACTGGATACCTCAACAGCCATGATTGATAATCTTCCTCTTCAAGAGAGGCTCCTTGCCGTTCGTACTACTGTTGAGCGGGGAGGAGCGCTGCATACGGGGCTTAAAGAGACCGCCCTCTTTGAAAATATGATTATTCAAATGGTCTCTGCCGGAGAAGCCAGCGGACAGCTTGATTCAATGATACAAAAAGTTATGGAATACTATAAAATGCGCTTTGACGCAATTATTGATGGACTCTCTGAAGCCGTTGAGCCTATCATGCTCTTTATGATCGCGGGGATGGTTATTATGCTGGCATTGGGTATTTTCTTACCAATGTGGTCCATGGGGGATGCCGTTCAAGGGCGGCATTAATCCTCTTGGGTTGAAGCTTTGGCGACCAACGCTGTATAGGTTTCATCTTTTGGGATCAACCCTGTCTCAAACAAAAACTGAGAGGGGACGAAGTTTGCTTTTTTGATCTTATCGTATTTAGCATAACTCAAATAGAGTCTATCTTTAGCACGTGTTACTGCGACATAAAAAAGGCGCCGTTCCTCCTCAATACTTCCACTGCGGCTCATCAGTTTTCGATTTGGAAACCGCCCATCCATCAGATCAATAACATATACTTCTTTGTATTCCAACCCCTTGGAGGCATGAATACTCAGCAGATGAACCCCCTCCCCTTGAGTTAAATCTTGTGATCCCAATACCATCGCATTTAAAAACCGTTCATGCTCTTTATAGGGGCGAGAGAGTTCAAAAAGGATAGTACATTTTCGACGAATTCTCTCCTGAGACTCGGATTTAGCTTTCTCATCCACTGAACCGTTCTCCGTCACGGCACGCTTATGGGACAACGTTTCAATAACATGACCGTACAAGCTTGAGAGGGCAATTTTTTGCACTGCCTCCTTGGGTGTTCTCAGATCGCGCAACTGTCGGAAGAGATTGAAAAGATCGTGTAAAAACGTCGCCGAATCTTTGGTCAGTTTCGCGTGTTTTAAAATAGGATTGCCCATAAAGTTCGGATCCATCCCCAGTTTCGCAAACCGCCCCGCACTCCCTAGCTCCGCATAATCATCGAATAACCCTAGCTGGTGGTTGAGCTTCCTTTTTTCAAAGGGGTTGGTGATAGAGGGATCAGGGGTATAAAGACCTCTCAAAAACGACCCATTCCCCAGTTTTTGCAACGCTACAAACAACTCTTTGGCTATTGCGCTTCCAACCCCTTTGGCGTAATCAAAGAGATGAATAAACGCCATCATATCCGATTCGTTAACAAGGAGTGTGTAAATATCCAGCAATGCTTTAATCTCTTTAGAGTCAAAAAAACTCGTCCCCCCGCGTCGTCGACACGCAATCCCCATCTCTCGAAGCGTCGCTTCTATCCCATCGGCGGAAGCATTATTACGAAAAATGACCGCTATCTCATCCCTCTCAGTACGGGATTCACCAATGAGGCGGGCAATACCATGATACTGCTCAAATAACTCCTCATAAATTAAAAGTGCCGGAGCTTTTGCCTCCCCAGTACGAGTCACTTCCAATGCTTTGGGATAGATACGTTCATTATAGGCAATCACCGTATTGGCTAACGAAAGGATCGGGACGGTAGAGCGATAATTTTTATTGAGGGTATAGACTTGCGCATCGGGAAAATTGGTACTAAACGACCCGATAATCGAAATATCCGCACCATTAAAAGCGTAGATACTCTGATCGTAATCCCCTACACAAAAGAGCGATGGAGGACGCATTGCATTAATAAGGGTCCCTTGGAGAGCATTGGTATCTTGATACTCATCGATAAGAACCTCTTTGTACCCCAAATCATTTTGAGATGCCATATCCCGCATTTGAAGGAGAAGATCATTAAAATTGACAAAACCATACTCTTTTTTAAGTGCTTCAAACTCATCGATTATATCCGCATAAATCATTGCATAGACAGCGTGCTCATCTTGTCGAGTCATAATCCACTCTTCGAAATTAGCATTGAGCTCTGTATTTTGATAAAACGAGTAGGCATCGTAGAGATAATTCGCCCCATACGCAGGGGTAGCACAGTCGAGATGAGAAAATGTCCTCTTCTCATAGACACTGCGAAAGAGAGTTTTCAATTCACGAGGCTGCTTTAAAACCACCTTTCCATCTTTACGCTTAAGCCATCGGTAACTAACCGCATGAAATGTCCCCGCATCGACTTTGGAAGCAATCTCACGACCGAAAAAGGCTGCAACACGTTCCACCATCTCTTGCGCTGCTTTGTTGGTAAAAGTGAGTAATAAAATTTCTTCAGGCTTGACATTTTGGGAGAGAAGATGGGCGATACGTCCAACAATAGTCGACGTTTTACCTGTCCCTGCGGAGGCAATAATAAGATTATGACCGTAGGGAGCAGTTGCAGCGGTGTATTGCTGCTCATTGAGGCGTGAAAGTGGCAAAGGGCTCCTTAAAGCCCCATTTAGAGGCTATTCTGACTTAAAATGCTTAATAGTCTCTGCAAAACCAAAATCGGGATAATCATTGGCACTTAATACAGCTTGAGCCATAGTTGCATTATCTTGATTAAAAATAAGCGGAGCAAGGAAATTGATACAAGACTCATCGATTGGGTTTTGAATAACAACGATATTATATACCACTACCTTTGAGTTTTCATCAATATCAAGTAATACGCGTACCGATGTTGGGACATCAAACGAATATTCACGTAGGGCATACGGATTAAGGACGGTAAAGCTAATATCCGTTCCGTCGCAACTTTTGAGAGTTGAGAATAACTCATCAATTGGGGTCAATTCTACTTTAGTCATCTGTTCGAATCCTAAAACTGTCGATTTCACTTCATACTGCATGATCGTCCTTGTTGTTTAATAATTTTTTATGGGTAAATAGTGTTCCCAAAAAATATTGGTATAATTCGACCCTATTTTCAGACCGAAGGCTTTCACTATGTCCACATCCCATTATAACCCAAAAATAATTGAAAAAACATATTATATGCTCTGGGAAAATCGCGGGCTTTTTGAGGTCGATGGTAACAACGCCATACTCAAACCCAATAAACACTTCGCCATTATGATGCCTCCTCCTAATGTTACAGGACGGCTTCATATCGGTCATGCCCTCACATTCACCCTTCAAGACATCATTGTCCGCTACAAACGGATGGATGGATACGCAACACTGTGGCAACCAGGAACCGATCATGCGGGTATTGCGACCCAAAACGTCGTGGAAAAACAACTTTTGGCTGAAGGGACGACGAAAGAGGAACTTGGTCGAGATGCGTTTTTAGAGCGCGTTTGGGCATGGAAAGAGGAGAGCGGCGGAATTATGGTAGGGCAACTTCGTAAACTCGGTGTCTCCCCCGCATGGAGCCGTGAGCGTTTCACCATGGATGAGGGGCTAAAAACTTCTGTTAAAGAGGCGTTTGTTCACCTTTATAATCAAAATCTGATCGTTCGCGGCAACTACATGGTCAACTGGTGTACTCACGATGGAGCCCTCAGTGACATCGAAGTGGAGCATGAAGAACACCAAGGGCACTTTTACCACATCCGCTATCCCTTTAGTGACGGGAGCGGACATATCACCGTTGCTACAACCCGTCCTGAAACCTATTTTGGTGACACTGCCATCATGGTTCATCCTGATGATGAACGTTATACCCATCTAATCGGCAAAAGTATCACCCTCCCTCTCATTAACCGTGAAATCAACATCATTGCCGACAGTCATGTAGATATGGAGTTTGGAACAGGTGTTGTTAAAGTCACCCCTGCACACGATACCAACGACTATGAAGTAGGAAAACGTCATGATTTAGAGTTTATCACCGTTTTTGACGAAAAAGGGATATTAAATCATCATGCAGGGGAATTTGAAGGATTAGAGCGTCTTGCCGCACGTGAAATCATCACAAAACGTCTGGATGAAGCGGGCTTTATCGAAAAAATTGAAGATCATGTTCACCAAGTGGGACATTGTTATCGCTGTAAAAATATCGTTGAACCGTATATCTCCAAACAATGGTTTGTCCGTAAAGAGGTCGCACGAAACTCTATTGATAAAACCAATGAAGGATTAGCCCAATTTTTCCCACCCCATTGGATCAACAGTTATAACTCATGGATGGGGGAACTGCGCGACTGGTGTATCTCTCGTCAATTGTGGTGGGGACACCGTATCCCTGTCTTCTACTGTAACGATTGCGATCACGAGTGGGCAAGCTTGGAGGAAACACCCTCCTCATGTCCCCATTGTGCCAGCACGAGCTTTACCCAAGACCCTGATGTTTTGGATACGTGGTTTAGTTCTGCATTGTGGCCATTTTCAACACTAGGATGGGGAAATGGTGACGTAAGTGCTGACTCATTATTCCAAAGTGAAGATATGGCGAAATTCTACCCAAACAGCCTTCTTATCACAGGATTCGATATCCTCTTTTTCTGGGTTGCGCGTATGATGATGATGGGAGAGAGTTTTACAGGGGAGTTACCGTTTAAACATATCTACCTCCATGCCCTCGTACGCGACGAGAACGGTCAAAAAATGTCAAAATCCAAAGGGAATGTCATCGATCCCCTCGATATGATCGAAAATTACAGCGCCGATGCCCTCCGTTTTACCTTAGCCGTTTTAGCAGCTCAAGGGCGGGATATTCGTCTTAGCACCGAGAAACTGGAGCAAAGCCGTAACTTCACTAACAAACTTTTCAACGCTTCCAAGTTTTTGCAAATGAACGTTGAGACGTTTAACGATTTAGACAGCCAAGCAATCACCACACCATTGGGACGTTATATGCTCAGCCGCTTCCGACGTGCAACAGCAGAAACACGCGCCTTTATGGATGAGTACCGATTCAACGATGCAGCAACAACCCTCTACCGCTTCTTGTGGAATGAATTTTGTGACTGGGGTATCGAACTTGGGAAAGCCTCTAAAGAGAGCGTACATGAGCTGGGAAGTATCTTCAAAGAGTCTATGAAACTCCTCCATCCGTTTATGCCGTTTATCACTGAGTATCTCTATCATGAGCTCTCAGGAACCTCGCTCGAAGAGGGGAACTCTATTATGGTGATGGCATACCCTGAAAATACCGATATTGATGAGACGATTGAAGCCGAGTTTGCCATTATTATGGATGCGATTATCACTATCCGTCGTGCCAAAACCCTCGTGGATTGCGGTAACCAAAAAATTCCTCTCGCCTATGTCAAATGCAGCGGAAACCACACAATGATGGAACCGTTTATTGCTCGTTTGGCAAAAGTGGAAGCGTTGAACTTTACCGAAAGTAAAATCGACAATGCCATCAGTGACATCGGCGAATCGGTCGAAGTCTATCTCCCCACTGAGAGTATCGATTTGACCCCAATTATTGAGAGATTAACAAAACAACGAGAAAAACTTCAAAAAGAAGCCGATAAATTACGCGGTATACTTTCCAATGATCGTTTTGTAGCCAATGCCCCTGAAGCGGTTATCACTGAAAATCGTAACGGATTAGCCGATGCCGAGGATAAAATTTCTAAAATTGAGGCACAATTGGGGTCGTTGCAGCAGTAAGGAAAGAGTGTATTCATTTGATTTTTTGGGGTAAAGTAGAACATCGAATTTACAAATTAAATCTCATCTTGCTTATAATCTTTTAAGCAGGTGAATTCGCCACCTAAAAGAACGAACGCAAGACTCGGCAGTGATGAATTTATCGTATTGTTGTGCGGTGCGCAGGATATCAACAATGTAATAAAAATAGCAGCTAATATTATCCAAAAACTCAATGAAGAATTTTTCATAAATAACACTAGCATTAACATTGGAGCTAGTATCTTTCCTGATAACACAACCAATCCAGATTAAATTCGTTTAACTTTAGTATTTAGAGTATTATTTTAGGAATTAACTGATATATTATTTTATAAATAACAGCATATTGTAATGATTTCTACCTAAGGCATCGAAATGACGACCATACCGGAACATGCTGCAACTTTGAGCGCAGAAGAGAACCTCCGTGAGAGTTCACAAATCCTTCAGAGTATTCTTGAAACAACACTCGATGGATTTTGGTGTGTCGATAATCAAGGCAACTTGATTGATGTCAATTTGACGTATTGCCAGCAGTCTGGCTACACGCGTGAAGAGCTTCTATCAATGCAAATATCCCAACTCGATGCAATTGATAGTAGCTTAAAGATCGAAGAACGTATAAAAATGATCATCGATCAAAAACACATTCAATTTGAAACCAAACATCGTCGTAAAGATGGATCATTGTGGGACGTTGAAATCAGTATTACCTACTTTGATATTGCGGGAGGACGGTTTTACTCATTCCTGCGTGACATCACTGAACGTAAAAATATGGAAGTTGCATTGCAAGAGAGTGAACAGTTTCTTAAACAATCTCAACGCAATGCAGGTATCGGAAGCTATAGCTTAGATATGACAACGATGTTCTGGAAAAGTTCCGATACATTGGATGAAATATTTGGTATTGACTCTGAGTATGAACGCTCATTGAACGGATGGGTCAACCTCATACATCCTGATGATCGTGAGATGATGTCTACCTATATGCAGGAAAATATTATCAATCAGCATCAAAAGTTTGATCGTGAATATCGAATTATTCGCCAAAATGATCAAACTGAGCACTGGGTCCATGGGTTAGGTAAACTTGAATTTGATGATATATGCAGTCCAATAAAAATGGTCGGAACTATTCACGATATTACCGAACGAAAACACTCTGAAGAGAAACTTCATCTTGCCGCAAATGTATTTACCCATGCCAATGAAGGTATTATGATCACTTCACCTGATGGAACGATCATTGATATTAATGATGCTTTCACACATACTACCGGGTATCAAAGGGATGAAATTATTGGTCAAAATCCACGCATCTTAAGCTCTAAACTGCAAAATAAAGAGTTTTATTCTGTTATGTGGAATGCTTTAAGTAAAAAAGGTTATTGGTACGGCGAACTTTGGAATCGACGCAAGAACGGCGAATTATATGCTGAGATGCTTACGATCAGTTCTATTCTAGATTCTAAAGGAAATGTACAAAATTATGTGGGACTTTTTTCTGATATAACTGCCCACAAAGAACAAGAACAACAACTTGAACGCATCGCCCATTATGATACACTTACAGGCTTGCCTAATCGTGTTTTAAATTCAGACCGACTACGGCAAGCTATGATTCAAGCCCAGCGACGGAATGAGAAAATAGCTATTCTTTATCTTGATCTGGATGGTTTCAAAGAGGTAAATGATCGCTATAGCCATAGTATTGGGGATAAGCTTCTTATCGCACTTTCATCAGGCATGAAACAAGCTCTGCGTGAGGGTGATACTCTCTCACGATTAGGTGGGGACGAATTTGTTGTGATTCTTCGGAATATGGCTGATATTGCTACAGCATCTCTCATTATACAAAAACTTTTAGATGCTGTAAGTCAAGCAATAGAGTTAGATGATATTTTAGTGCAAGTTTCAGCCAGTATAGGGGTGACATTTTATCCACAATCTGAGGATGTAGATGGTGATCAGTTGATCCGCCAAGCCGATCAAGCTATGTATGAAGCTAAACAAGCAGGTAAAAATCGCTACTATATTTTTGATCCAGAACACGATCGTACGATACGCACTAGACATAAAAATTTAGAACGTATCCGCCAAGCCCTAGCAAATGACGAGTTTGTTCTTTACTATCAACCTAAAATCAATATGCGTACGGGTGAGCTTATCGGTACTGAAGCTCTGATACGCTGGCTACACCCGGAAGAAGGGCTTATTCCGCCCCTTGAGTTTCTCCCTCTTATCGAAAATCATCCTTTAGCCGTCGAAGTTGGTGAATGGGTGATCAATGAAGCTATTTCTCAAATCAAACAATGGCAAGAGCAAGGTCTAAATCTGCCGGTCAGTGTTAACGTTGGAGCAAGACAGTTGTTGCAAGGGGATTTTCCGGAACGCCTTCGATTAATTCTTGCTAAACATGAAAATTTAGATTCCTCATTACTCGAAATTGAAATGCTTGAGACAAGTGCTTTAGAAGATATCCATCAAGCTTCTCAAATTATTGAAAAGTGCAAAACATTAGGAATTCATTTCTCGTTAGATGATTTTGGTACCGGATATTCCTCACTTACTTATCTAAGGCAACTTTCTGTTAGAACTTTGAAAATTGATCAAACCTTTGTGCGTAATATGCTTGATAATCGTGATGATTTGGCAATATTAGAAGGGATTATTGGCTTAGCTAAAGCTTTCAATCGAGAAGTAATAGCTGAAGGTGTTGAAACCCATGAACATGGCAAACAACTCCTTTTACTTGGATGTGACCTTGCACAGGGATATGGGATTTCTCGACCAATGCCACCAGAAAAAATGATTGAATGGTCTCAGAAGTGGGAGAAAGATCATGAATGGGTAGTTTAACTATGTGTTGCACTTACTACTTTAATGGGCGTATTATCATTACCTAGCGTTTACGTAAAGACTTTTGTTCAGGTGAAGAGCGAAGTATTGATTTAACCCTCTCTCACAGCGTCCACAAAGGGCGAACGGGTTTTAGGTGGTGAATCCTTACTCATTGACGGTTTATAGCCTCTCACCTCATCCAAAAGAAAGTAATACAATCTAAAAAATAATATGGTACAATTTCGACGTGAACAATATGAGATCCTCTTTCCGTCTGATTAACGGATAGAAGAGAAAGGGAGGTGGTAGAAATACCCCTCCTTTTTTTTTGGCTAATTTTTAGCAGGTAGGATGGGTGGGTATCCTTTGAAAGGAGGAACCCATATTGTCACGTTTTATTTTGATAGCATTTTTAATCTTGTTGGTATTCGTACCAGTATTGAATTAATCAAAAACGGGGAGTAATCACCCCCGTGCTGTCATTTTTTTTATCCTCATTCACTCCTAAAATATCAATAAAAAACAAAATCATTATCACGATCAATTTTAAAAAGTCGTAAATATCCGAACATTTCAGGGCTATAAATTAGGGTAAAAAAGTTGCGTGGGTAGCAATATGGTTAGCCCATTCCAATACTAATCACCATTTAACAATGCCATATTTCAAACGCACCATTGAAAATAGCACTAAAGATTCACCCAAATCATAAGTTGTATCAATCATTTTTCGACCAATAT
>JAPLGM010000023.1 GCA_026390165.1 Campylobacterales bacterium | reverse complement strand
TCGTGCGCGCCGTAACCATATAACGGAAACGGAAAAACGCAAACAGTTCAAAATCAGCGCTCGCAAGAAGATGTTAAAACGTCTCTATATGATGCGACGTTACGAATCTCGCCTGTAATTTCAGAGTGCTTCGGCACTTTGGTTACACCTTGCATTTTTTTTAGTAATCCCCTTTTTAAATCCCTTATGTTACACTACCTTTAAATTTACACGCAAGGCTTTTCTTATGCTCTTTAGTGCCCCCCTTAAAAATAATTCTACGAAAATAATGCTCTTAGGTTCTGGTGAACTCGGTCGTGAAGTCGCTATTGAAGCGCAACGTCTTGGGATCGAAGTGATCGCTGTTGATCGATATGCGCATGCGCCGGCTCACCTTGTTGCCAACCGTTCTCATGTGGTGAATATGCAAGATCGCCAAGCGGTGTTGGATATTATCCGTCTCGAAAAACCTGATTATATCCTCCCTGAAATCGAAGCTATCAGCATTGAAGCCCTTTTTGATGCTGAGGCGGAAGGATTTTGTGTTATCCCGAATGCGGAAGCGGTCAGTAAGACGATGAACCGTAAAAATATCCGTCGATTCGCCGCGGAAGAGTTAGGACTTAAAACAAGCCGTTATCATTTTGTGAGTACCTACGAAGAGATGTGCACGGCTGCCGAAGATGTCGGTTTTCCGTGTGTTATCAAACCAGTTATGAGCAGTTCTGGGCATGGGCAAAGCATCGCCAAAAGTCCGTTTGATTTGGAACACTCATGGGAAATTGCCAAAGAGGCACGCGGGGATGCGAGTGAGCTAATCGTTGAGGAGTTTATCCGTTTTGATTATGAGATTACCCTTCTCACCGCACGCAATGGGACGGAGACCGTATTTTGTGAGCCGATTGGTCATATCCAAAAAGATGGTGACTATATTTTCAGTTGGCAGCCGATGGAGATGTCAAAAAAAGCGTTGAAACGTTCTCGTGATATTGCTCAAAAAATTACTGATGGTTTAGGCGGACGCGGATTATTCGGTGTGGAGCTCTTTATTGCAGGGGATGAAGTCTATTTCAGTGAAGTGAGCCCTCGTCCGCACGATACGGGGATGGTGACATTGATCACCCAAAGCCAAAGCGAATTTGCCCTCCATGTTCGGGCTGTTCTTGGATTGCCTCTTGGATTTACGTTTTACGGCGATGGAGCAAGTGCGGCGTTTAAATCAACGGTTGAATCAACCGAACCTCTTATTGAGATAGATAATTCTCTTTTTGATGACAACAGTTTTGTCCGTGTCTTCGGCAAACCTGAATCTCACATCGGGCGACGGATGGCCGTGGTTTTGGTCTTTGATAAAGTCAAAAAAGCGCTCAAAAAAGCGGAAAAATTGATTGCAAAAATTAAAGATGTTTAACCGTATGAAAATCGTACTTCTTGATACTCTAACTTTTGGGAATACCTCGTTAGAAGCGTTTAATGCACTGGGTGAGGTAACTATCTATCCAACAACTTCAGCCGAAGAGACAGTGCAACGAGTATGTGATGCCGATGTGATTGTCACGAACAAAGTGGTGATTAATGATGCCGTTATGGAAGCATCTCCGAATCTCAAACTCATTTGTGTAGCGGCAACGGGGATGAATAATATCGACCATGAAGCGGCACAGCGTCGTGGCATTGCGGTTAAAAACGTAGCAGGTTACTCCACCGATGCCGTCGTTCAACACACGTTTAGTATCCTTTTTTATCTGATGGGGCATTCGCGCTATTACGATGAGTACGTTAAAAGTGGAGCATGGCAAAAAGAGGCGGTATTTACCCATATCGGTCCTTCGTTTAGCGAATTGAGGGGGAAAACATGGGGGATTATCGGGCTGGGTGAAATCGGGCGTGGTGTGGCAACGGTGGCTCGTGCTTTTGGAGCAAACGTTGTTTACTACTCTACGTCGGGTAAAAACGACACGGGCGATTTTGAAAAAACAACTCTCAGCCGTTTGATTGAGAAGAGTGATGTTATCTCCGTGCATGCGCCACTGAATAGATCAACGGAGAATCTCATCTCCCATTCCGAACTATTACAAATGAAAGACGGAGCGGTATTACTCAATCTGGGGCGCGGGGGAATCGTTGATGAGGATGCTCTTGCGGTCATTATCGACGTTAAACCAATCTATGTTGGTTTGGATGTGTTAGTGAAAGAACCGATGAAAACGCCTCATCCGCTTTTGGCAGTGAAGCACTCCGAACGTCTATATATTACCCCTCATATTGCATGGACATCCGTGGAAGCACGTGAACGGTTGATTGCGGCGACGGTGGAGAATATTAAAACATTCGTAACAATGTAGGTAATACTAACGCTATCCCCAAAAACAGCACCGAGGTAACAAATACTTGCACCGTCACACTGCGGGGGGAACAGTTATACAGCGAGGCGAGATTCACATTCGCCACCGCTAATGGAACAATCAGCTCCAAAAACAAAAGTCCCTTGACCATGGGTGACATCTTCACCATCCCTAACACAACAAACGCGATTACAGGTATCAAAATAAATTTCGTCCCATTTACCCATGTCGTAAGACGTAGATTAATGTGTGTCAGCTTGATCCCATACAAATAAATTCCAAACAATACCAACTGCATCGTCATCGACGCATACGCCCCCATCATCAGAGTTTTATCCACTGCAACACTTGGGTGATACCCGGCTAAATTTAACGCTATCGCAACCATTGCCGCCCACAATACAGGAAGTTTGACGATGTTCAGCAGTGATTGGCGAACACTAGACTCTCCGCGTGAATAGTAAAATACCCCTATAGTATAGACAACAAAGACGTTGACGAGATTAATGAGAGTGAGATACGGGACGCTAATTTCCCCAAACAGTGCAATTCCTAATGGAATTCCCAAATTTCCCGTATTGCCAATAAGTGCCGCGACGGTAGCAATAGAACGCTCTTTTTTGTCTCTAAAAAGAAGCCGTGAGAGAGGAATCATCAGTAAGAGAGTAAGAAGAGTAATAACTAAATAAAGGGAGGGGGCAAAGAGGAGTTCGGTATCAATCGGGCGTTTTAGAAGCCCCCAAAAAGTGAGAAAAATTTGGAGAAAATAGACGCTAAGGAGCGTTATCGTACGGTCGTCGATTTTCTCTTTGAAGCTCCATTTAGCGATAAAACCGACAGCGATGAAGAGGTAAATACCTAGTATTGAGAATAAAGTTTGCATAATTTATTTTATCCTAAAAATTAGGCAATCTTTTTGGAGAATAAGGATCCTATTACAACGGAATAGTTTCACTATTGGATTTCTTCAATCATTAAGATTTTTTTATAGATAGCATCGCTACAATTTAGCAATCTTATACGAAGAAGGGGATTGAAATGAAAAAGATCTTATGCGTATTATTGTTGGTTGGGTTTACTGGAGTGTCTGCAAATGATGCTTTAAAAGCAGAAGTCGGCACTTGGCTTCAGGGGATAGATGGAGGTGCACCAAAGGCTAAATATGATTCAATCGGTGCCGATAAACAGTCTGCCTTGGATAAGTTTTTTGAAGAGTGCCGAGCAGATGTAGCCAGCGGAAAATTACCAAAAGGGACATGTAAACCCCTTTTCTTGGAGAAGCTCAAAGCGATGTAAGGTTTGGCAGGTGCCAAACCAAAAACAAAATTCTTCCCCTTAACCTTTTTGCCCCAATCTCTTCTTTGAGCAACTCATAAAATCCGTTACGTCAAGATGCAAAAGAATATATTTATGTAACGATTTTCATAATAATCTCTATCCTTATTTAATTAACAATGCACAAATTTTATCATTAGTTTTGTAGAAACGTGGTTATAATACAGAAAAAAATGATTGATATTTAATATTGAGGGAATTTAAAAAAAGTGAGTATGTATGATTAAAATCATCAATAGTGAAGAGTTTTCTTATTTTTTACGTATCAATAGAAATGAAATTATTAAAAGATGGATGAATAAAAGTGAGGTGCAAAATGTACTTCATAGGCACTCTATACCTATTATTGAAAAGAATACTCATCTTTTTTACCAGTTTTGTGACTGCTTTATCAATGTTGTCGAATGGCGTGCAACCGTCTCAGACTGTCAGATAAAAATGGACTTTTTACAACTCTTAAATAACTATAATGTAACGGTGTCGGATCTTTTTACATTAATTATAAAACTAAAAAATGCAATAGAACAGATTATTTTTGAAGATGGAAACCTCTCATTTGCCCTTCAAAGTGAAATGGATTCACTCACATTGCAGATGGCAAACGATTTGGCCTCCAATTTTGAAACTATTACAAGTAATAATTGTAATTATAAAAGCGAGAACTCAAATCTTTTAACCGAATACAAAAAAGCAGTTGATTTAAGTAATATTGTCTCAAAAACAAATCCCAAAGGGGTGATAACCTACGTCAACGATAAATTTTGCGAGATATCCGGATACATACGAGAAGAACTTATCGGGCAACCACACAATATCATTCGTCACCCTGATATGCCAAGAGAAGCATTTAAAGATTTATGGAATACCATCAAATCAAAAATGAGTTGGAATGGAGTAGTCACCAATATGAGAAAAGATGGGAGTTCATATATTGTTGATACTACTATTGTACCAATATTGGATATTGATGGAGATGTAATAGAGTACATGGCAATTCGACATGATATTACAGAGTTGGAACAGACAAAACAGCAGTTACGAAATATCAATAAAGCGATGAAAAACAAAGTTGATGAACTCTATTTAATGACCAATACATTAGAACAAAAAGCGTATAAAGATACTCTTACAGGGATAAATAATCGGGAAAATTTTGAAGATATTTTTACTATAGAGATTGCTAATGCTAAGAAACACAACCTCCTATTAACTTTGATAATCTTTGATATTGACCATTTTAAACTAATAAATGATACATATGGACATCAAGCAGGCGATATTATTTTGATAGATTTGACAAATCTTATTGCAGATAATATTAAAAAAGGGGATATTTTTGCACGATGGGGGGGAGAGGAATTTGTTATTTTAACCCCTTCGACAGATATTATCGGTGCTTCTACTTTAGCCGAAAAACTAAGAAAAATCGTAGGATCACACACCTTTAATTATGTGGGTAAGGACGTAACAATAAGTTTTGGAATTGCTCAGTTTTCCAGTGAAGATACCAAAATAACCCTTTTTGAAAAAGCTGACAAGCTCCTTTACAAAGCGAAAAAGAATGGTAGAAACAGAGTAGAAATTTAGAATAAAAATTTTTATGATTAAACTTTTCTCTTCATCTATTGCCTTGAGCAACCTCTAAAACCCATTTCGATACAATCCCCATAACAAGGAGTCAATTATGGCTAAAGTATTAATTATCGGTAGTGGCGGTGCAGGATTGGTGAGTGCATTGTCAGCACACGAAGCGGGTGCAGAGGTGATCGTTGTCTCTAAAACCCTTCCGACTCGTTCTCAAACCTCGATGGCGCAGGGGGGGATGAATGCGGTATTGGGAGATGACGATTCCATAAAAGCGCATATTGCCGATACATTTGCCTCCTCCGTAGGGCTTGGAGATGAAGCACGTATTGCGTTTATGTGTGAAAATGCTCCCGATGCGGTGCGTTGGTGTAATACAATGGGATTGCCGTTTAGCCGTGATGCGTCGGGTGAAATTGCCCGTCGTCGTTTGGGGGGAGCGTCGGCAGCGCGAGCATGTTATGCACAGGATTATACGGGGCTCAAACTCCTCCATACCCTTTATGACCAGTGTTTAAAAGCGGGGATAGTGTTTAAAAATGAGCGATTTTTACTCAATATAATTGTCGATGAAGAGAGCAACGGTGCGTTAGGGGCGACGTTTTTGAATATCGCTACGGGAGAGGTAGAAGAAGTTCGTGCGGATGCGGTAATCGTGGCTACAGGTGGATATGCAGCCCTTTATGGAAAGTATTCAACGAATGCGGTTGGAAGTAGCGGAGATGGAATTGCGGCGGCGATGCGGGCAGGGGCACGATTGGCCGATTTGGAGTTTGTCCAGTTTCATCCTACAGCGTTAAAGAATTCTTCCATTCTAATTTCAGAGAGCGCACGCGGTGCTGGCGGACATTTACTCAATGGCAACAAAGAGCGCTTTACCAATGAACTCGCCCCTCGAGATGTGGTTGCCCGTGCGATTCATGATGAGATCGCTTCAAGCGGTGCCGTCTACCTTGATATTCGTCATCTAGGGGAAGAATTTATCAATCATGAACTCCCCCAAGAGCGAAAATTAGCTCAGATATATGAGGGGATAGACCCTGTACATGAACTCATACCCATTAACCCCTCTGCCCATTACAGTATGGGGGGGATTGAAGTGGATGAGATGTGTATGAGCAGTGTTAAAGGGCTTTTTGCCGTCGGTGAGTGCGCCAACCATAAAACGCATGGGGCAAACCGTCTAGGTGGAAATTCACTTTTGGAACTCGTTGTATTTGGTCGCCATTGTGGTAAGAATGTAACTGGATATGCGAATAAAAACAGTGCTCCTCTTATTGAAAATTCCCAATTAGTCAAAGATAGCGATTTCATCCGTGAAGTGATGGTTTTTACTAACGAGATTGACTTTTACCAAAAACAGGAGATATTGGCAAATGTCTTCTATAACAATGTTGGGTTAGTACGTGAGGATATGGGACTAAAAGCGGTACTGGAAGAAATTCAACAGATGCAAAAAGAGTTGCCGTTGATGGGACCGCGTGATAAGTCCAAAATCTGCAATACCAATTTGGTCGAGTTTATCGAGTTTGGGAATAAAATTGAGTTAGCAGAGATCATTGTTACGTGTGCTATCAGTCGTGTGGAGAGCAGAGGGGCTCATTATCGCATTGATGCTCCTACACGCAATGACCAGACGTTTGGAGCTCACACAATAACTTGGAGAGAGGATGGGGTACTATGCACCGATTTTATAGTATAGCAACGTTGGGTGATGAACAATCATGGAGTGATGAGCCGGATACGGAGAAAGAAGGGTGTTGTGAAGACCCATACGATGACGAAGAAGATGAAGAAAGGGAGTGGTGCGACTAATGGAAATTAAAATTAAACGCTCCCATTGTGAAGAGCTTCAAGAATATAACGTTGATTTGGAAAACGTCACTTTATTGACACTTCTCAATCATATCAAAACTAAAATCGATCCGACGCTGACGTACTCCCATGGATGTCGCAGTGGAATATGCGGAAGTTGTGCGGTACGCGTCAATGGGCGTGAACAACTCATGTGCGAATATAAGCCCAGTGATGGGGATACAGTAGAACCGATTCGGTATGCGACTGTGATACGTGATTTGGTGGTGGATTCATCCCGTGTGGAAAAATTCAATCGGACAGGATTGGCATGGAGTGAAACTTCTCGTGAAGAAAATATTAGCGAAGAGGAGATGGAGCGGATTCAAACGCAAAGCGACTGTATCTTGTGTACCTCGTGCGCCAGTGCTTGTCCCGTTTACGCAGTAAATCCTTATTTTATCGGTCCTTTTGCCCTTACACGAGTGTGGCGATATGTGAATGACCCTCGTGAAATTTCCAGTGATGCCAAAATAGCGGCAGTACAAACCAATGGAATTTGGGATTGTACCCTTTGTGGTGAGTGTGTCCCCGTCTGCCCTCAAAACATAGCCCCTGCCCAAGATATACGGATGCTGCGATCTAAAAGCGGAATGATGGGGTACAACGATCCTACGATGAACTTCGGTGGCGGATTGGATTTTGGAGCACCTATTTTTTAAAACAATAAGGTTCTAGTGTGTTATACTAATATACTAAAAAAACTTTTTATAGGATATTAGTATGGCATCAGAACACTCTCTCGACATCTCTGCAAAAATCGATCTTCAAGCATTTAAAGACGCAATCGCCCAATCGGAAAAAGAGGCAATCGGTCGGTATGATTTTAAAGGAATTACGTATGAAATCAATTACCGTGAAAAAGAGAAACAGCTCGTACTTACTGCGTCTAGCGATAACAAGCTTGATGCACTAAAAGACATCGTTATCGGTAAATTGATCAAACGGGGACTCTCATCAAAAGCACTTGAAGAGCTAAAAACCGAAGATGCAAGCGGTGGAAGCCGTAAGGCAACCTATAAAATAATCGATACGATTGAAGCAAAAGAGGCAAAAAAAATCATTGCCGAGATTAAAAATCTCAAAACAAAAGCCTCCGCCATTATTGAGGGGGAGTACATTCGAGTGAAATCCAAACAAATCGATGAGCTCCAAAAGATTATGGCACATATTAAAGCGATGGAGTGGGAAGCCCCATTGGTGTTTGAAAATTTCCGCTAGAGGGATTTATCATGAGTCAAAGAAAGTATACATCAATTGATAAAAGGCTTATAACGGAAGGTTCTCATATTGACTTTGATCTTTTTTTGACCAATGATACCAAAACATCTATGTCTCTCTTTCTCCAAAGTGAGAGCGCTGTAGATGGAAATGCCAAAGTAAAACTTCGTGAAGTGGAAAGACTCTATATCCATGCAGAGGATATGCCACGCTACAAGGCGTATGTCGATCACCATCTTCAAAGCATTGCCCAAAACAGCGATATGCCTACCGAAGAAAAAGGGAGGATTGTTTACGAAAAAGCGGTGGAAACACTTGATTTGATGTTTAAAAATCCAGAATCACTGGAAAATATTAAAAAGATTCAACCTGTTGTGGATGATTTTATCAATATTATATTACATGATGATTGTGCAATTAAATCGTTGATGAAAATTACAGCTCACGATTATTATACCCATACACACTCTATTAATGTTAGTGTGTATACTCTTAGTTTTGGTTCTTTTTTAGGGATAGAAGGGAAAGATCTCGAAGCTCTCGGAATGTCGGCTGTTTTGCATGATTTGGGAAAAAGTAAAGTTGATTATGAGATTATTAATAAAAATGGTAAGCTGAGTGACGAAGAGTTTACACAAATGAAAAAACATCCCGCCTTAGGTCATGAAATCGCGCTAAAGCTGGGTATTACGGATGAACGTATCCTTAGTGGGATTCGGCACCATCATGAAAAAATAGAGGGTGGAGGGTATCCTGATAATCTTATAGGGGATCAAATTAGTCAATTTGCTCGGATTATCGGGATATGCGATGTTTTTGATGCTCTCTCTACCAAACGCTCGTATAAAGATCCGATGAATTCATTCGAGTCGTTGCAATTGATGAAACAACAAATGTTGGGTCATTTGGACATGGAAATGGTGGATAAATTTATCAAAATGTTGCGGAAATAAGGAAAATTTACTGGATGAAAAAATTAACAATCGTCGATGCTGCGGAACATTTCGGAATCTCAAAAGAAGCGATTCATAACCGTATCCGAAGAGGGAGCCTCAATTGTGTGGTTGAAAATGGGGTGAAATATGTCATTTTCCCAACGGGCAAAGAGACTCCCCCTTCCTCTCCTTCTCCTGTAATCGACAATCGCTATACGCAGTATATTGAGAATGAAAATATCCGTCTTCGTGAAAAAGTAGAGGTGCTTGAAAAAGAGACGATTCGTTTGCGGGATCAGCGTGAGCAGATGTTGCTCGATGAGCGGATAACCATCGAGCAAATTTACAAAGAACGGGATGTGCAGCTGCGAAGTATCCTTCATCTGGTTGCAACGAAGTTTGTATCGCATGTGAATGAAGAGGTCGTGATGGAAGAGGCGATGGGTGAAAATCCCAATGCAAATGCTATCAATGTTGAAATCATTGAAATCGACGAGTGGGTCTCCTTGAAATCGGTTTTGAAACTCAAAAAAGTTGATGATAAAGCTAAAAAGAAGATCAAAGAACGCTTTAAGTCTGCCATTCTCAAAGACGACGAACGTCTTACTCTCCGTGAGGGAAAGATTTTTTTGAACCCAGCTCTATTTAATTACTCTGATTTGATGGGGTAGCCGTTTTGCGCAAAGAGATTCGCGTTAGCCGACTTAAACAGCAGGCTGAGTCTCTTTAAGGGCGCTTTGGCGGATAGGGTTTACCCCACCCTTTTGTAGGCGTTGCCGTTTTGGATTTTGCACGGTTAAGATTATGAAAACAACTCTGACAAATACTAAATTCAGCTCCCAATGCCAGCGGTTTCCCACACGTTTTACAGCGGGGGACGAAGTGACTTTGCTTGAGAGAATTTTCGATAAAACGGTTCAGCTCTCCCCGATAGGAGCGGGCTTTTTCGCTATCGACAAAAAACTCCCCTAAACGGTACGAGAGCCACAAATACAAACTAATCTCTTTGATCTGATCCTCTGCTTCTTGGAGCTCTTCCGTCGTTTGGGCGTGTGACCCCAAATGGCGCGGAGGGATATAGGCGATAGGCTTTGCCTGCGAAAGGGAGCGAACGTACCGCTCAAACGCCGCCATCACCAGTAGTGATCCCGTAGAGAGGGGTGCAGTAGAGAGGGTGTATTTGGACCGCATATCGAGATCATAGCGGTCGACGATAGCTGCCGCTTCGGACATTGATTCGAGATTGACGGCGCGAAACGGCCCTTCAAATTTCATATTGTCGACGAAAAAGTGGAGGATGGCGGAGAGCGATTTTTCCTCTAGGATAGTCGAAACAAGCTGAATGTGGTCAAAATTTGCCATGACATTAAAAGGGATTTTGATCACTTCGGCCTCTTTGGAGAAGAGAGGGGTGATTTTGCGTAGAACATCAGGTGAAAGTGCCCCGACATACCCTTTCTCTTCCAATCCATACCGTCCTGCGCGCCCCGATATTTGGTGTATTTCACTGGCGGTGAGGGTGCGTTGACTCTGACCATCGAACTTGTCTGCTTTGGAGAAGAGGAGCGTTTTGATAGGGAGATTAAGCCCCATGGCGATTGCATCGGTGGCCACGAGAATTTCCGTCTCCCCCTCTCGGAAACGGCGTGCCTCTTCACGGCGTACCTCTGGGCTAAGGTTTCCATAGATAATACTTGTTTTATAGGTTGACGAAAGCTGTTGTTTGAGACGCAATGCATTGGAACGGCTAAAGGCGATAATGGCACTTTGAGGTTCGATCGCGTTGATTGTGGTAACGTGGGTGAGTAATTCGAGAGGATTTTTACGCTCAAACTCGATAATCTCCAGCGGTTCCCCCAGATACTGCGCCAATGCGACGATGGCTTCACGAGAGTTGGGGGAGCCGGTCATAATTACGACCTTGGCAGGGGCTCCGATGATCCCATTCGCCCATGCCCATCCCCGATCCCGATCTCCGATCATTTGTACCTCATCGATCACACACGTATCGACCTCCGTCTCAAAACTGAGCATCTCGATGGTGGAGCTGATATGGGTTGCATCTTCATCGACGATTTGCTCTTCACCCGTAATGAGGGAGGCATTAATCCCGTGCTCTCGTAAATCTTCGTACCCCTCCAATGCCAGCAGACGCAACGGGGCGAGATAATATCCCGTACCGCCACGACGAAGCTGTTCCATCGCCGTATAGGTTTTACCGCTGTTGGTCGGCCCGATATGCAAGACAAGCTTACGGCGCAGTGAACGAGCAAGGGGGAAGAGGTTTTTAAAATCCCGTACCGTTCGTGCCAATAACTCTTGACGCTGTTTTTTGAGCAATTCACCCGCAATGCGTCTATCGAATGCAAAGAGTACCCGACGTATTACTTTGGTGCTGATATGAAGGGACTCGGCAAGCTGAGGGAGTAAAATTTCATACACCATCTCATAGAGATTGGAATCACTAAGGTTCAACAGTTTCGCATGGTCACGACACGCTTCTATCAACCCTTCAAGTTCATGTAAAAATGTTTCTCGGAGCTCTTTCCCCTGAACCTCAAATTGTTCATCAAACACCAACTCCTCTTCACTCCATATCAGACGGGTAATCTCAAAATGGCTGAGTTGCAAATGGGTTATATGAAACAATGGCGTATCACGGTGGGGAAGGGCAATCGCTTGGGGATACTCGATGAGGAGCTCTTCCCCCACAAATTCGATCCCAATAGCGTGGGCAGGCAATACCCGTTTTAACGTCTCCATTGTCAGGGGGAAGAAGGTGTTTTTATTGGAGGGGGGTGCACTTTTGAGGGCAGTGATAATCTCCTCGCGCGCGAGATAGCGGTGATGGTCAAGCTTAAGGCTAGAGAGAAAGGCAGTTATTTGCGTCTGTTTTTGTGTACGAAACTCCTCTTTGAGGGCATTTATCTCGTGCGTCAAAACATCCACACTCTCTTCATGGAGACGCTTATTGTCCAGTGGCGAGGTTTTGAGGACATGAATTTTGCTAAAGTGTTCATCCCCTATATCATAACGAATGGAAGCGTAAAATTCGAGACGGTCATCGTAATCAAATTTCCCCTCTAACACTTTTTCAAGCATCTCTCGTTTTTGAAGGTAGCGGATATGCTCCAGTTTGGAGGCTATTTTTTCAGGGGTGATTTTACGGGTACGAATATCGGCAAACGCTGCATGCAACGCGACATGCTCATCACGGGTCAGCTCAACGTTGTCAAGAAGCTCATCAATTCGCTCTTCCCTCTCATGCGGTTTCTCACGTGGTTTTGGATTCGGATAGACTTTGCCGTTGTGGGTAAAAAAATCAACAATCAAAGAGCGATTTTCCGCCTCACCCTCGGACCATAATCGCCGAAACGATTTAACAAGCACCTCTTTACTGGTCGTTCCATCAAAAATTCCCAGTGTATGCGCCAACGCAACAAGGGTATCCGTAGGAACCCGCTCAATCCCCTCATCAAACCCCTCATCACCGAAGAAGTGACGGATGGATTGGTTGAGTTTTATCATTTTTTTCTTTTTCTTAGCCATGGTGTAAGTGTAGCGAAAAAAGGGATAAGGAGAAGGCTTTTTTTAGATAACTAAAACTTTTACTCTTTTAGTCGATATAGTTTATATTCATTTTTAGCAATAAAAGGATTTCCAATGGCTGGAACTATTAATTCACTCGGGCTTGGTTCAGGGGTTCTTACCTCTAGTGTTCTTGACCAGTTAAAAGCAGCAGATACGGCACAGCTTGTCACTCCGATTGATAATAAAATTACCCTTAATCAACAAAAATCACAAGCATTGGATCTTCTTAGTAGCTTGCTCACAACCTTTAAAAGCAGTGCAAGTGCTCTGGATGATGATACTCTATACCAAAAGCGAACGGTAACGGGTGGTAATGACGGGGTTAGTGTTACTGCGTTGGCAGGAACGCAGATTCAGGACTTCTCGCTCAATATTACAAATATTGCAAAAAAAAGTGTTGTTGAGTCAGCCGCCTATACGTCTGCAACAGCAAGCGTCGCCAATGGCAGTGGTACATTGAATTTGGGTATTGGTAAAAACAATTATTCGATTAATTACACGTCAACCTCTACCTTAACCGATCTCAAACAGGCGATTAATGATACTGCTGGGAGTGACGTGACGGCATCTATTCTTCAAACGGGAACGTCCGCTTATAATCTTGTCGTTACCTCAAAAACTACAGGACAGGCGCAGACTATATCCATGACCGATACCAGCGGTCAATTAAAAGATGCCAATTTAGTAACACCCCATACGCAAAGCGGTTCTTTTCTCGCGAAAGATGATTTTATTGCAGCTACGGGGACAACGGGAACTTTAACTCTTAATGTTGGTGGAACAACGGCTAATTTCGCCTATACGGATACTACTACACTGCAAGGTCTTGCTGATAGCATTAACGCCGATACAACACTCAGTCCAAAAGTCAGTGCCAATATTGTCCAATATGGAACCAATGATTATCGGATGGTGTTAACGCCGAAATCGACCGATATTAACAGCGCCATTACGATCAGTGATAGTGTAGGGGGCGGATTGTCTCCTGCCATGACGGGGGTAACAAATACGTTAGGTTCAATGGGAATTATTCAAGATGCGAAAGATGCCCATTTTACTTTCGATGGGATCAGTATGACCCGAAGTACCAATACCATTAGCGATGTCACCTACGGAACGACGATCAATCTTCTGAAAGATGCGGGAAGTGCTAACATATCAATCACCCAAAATCGTGAGCAGATTGCGACAGAAATGGGGACGATGGTAAGCAGTTATAACACCCTTATGAAACAACTGGATGATATGACAGCATACGATGCAGTGGGAGGAAAGGTAGGTATTTTTAACGGGGACAATACGATTAAAGATATTAGTCGGCAAATTACAAAAATAATTACATCTGTTGACAGTAAAGGATATTCTCTTCCCCAATACGGAATCAGTTTGGATAAAACAGGGGTTATGTCGTTTGATAAAGCCGTTTTTACAACAAAAATGGATGCTGATCCTACGGGAACAGAAGGTTTCTTTAGCGGGAAAACAACGGTTTTGAGTGTGGGGACGACAAAAACATCGGCTTTCTTGGATCCAACCAGTCTCATCAGCAGTGGTGCGAGTGGAACAATGGCACTAAATATCACAGGAGTGGGATATAACTTCAATTACACCAATACAACGACGCTCCAACAAATGACAGACAGTATTAATGCTGATGCTACACTCAATACAAAACTCTCAGCGAGTGTTGTTAAATACGCTACAGGTGATTATCGGATGGTGTTAACCCCGAAAGGGCAAACCGTAGGGGAAGCTATCAGCATAAAAGACAGTACAGGAGGAGGGTTAATAGGAGCGATGACAACAACAACAAGTTCATCCGATGTTGTTAGCACTACCGACGGAGTTTTTACCTCCCTTAATAATTTATTCAATACCTATACCTCTTCCAAGGGCTTGATCAATAATCTTACGGAATCTGCTAAGACAGCAACCACATCATTAAATGACCAAAAAACCAAAGCCACTGCTATGCTCACAGCTCGATATGATACGATGACCGCTAAATTTGCGGCATACGATTCAATGATTAGTAAATTAACGAACGCCTTTGCCCCTCTTTTACAAACGATTAATGCCGCCAATAAAGCAACGAATTAATGGTATGAAGGTAGATGAATGGATCGAAGCATTTCAAGGGGCGATAACGTCATACAATACGCAAGAAGTAGCCGTGCTATTACACTCTCTCCCCTTTATGGCAACACGTGAAGAATTAAAGAGAGTTTTATTGCTGAGTATGGATGCTGAAGTTATGTTATGTGAAATTCGTCAAAAGCTAGTAGATAAGCGCTCCGCCATCATTTCTCAGCTTGTTTAAATATATGGTACAATTAACCTAAAGAACCCAGACGAAGGTGCTGTATGCTCAATGGAAAAAATATTCTCATCACTGGCGGAACGGGCAGTTTCGGGAAACAGTTTGTCAAGACTATTTTAAAACACTATACCCCTAATAAAATTATTATTTACTCGCGTGATGAACTCAAACAATACGAAATGGCACAACGGTTCAATGATCCGTGCATGCGCTATTTTATTGGAGATGTTCGAGATAAAGAGCGTCTTATCAGTGCGATGAACGGGATTGATTACGTTGTCCACGCGGCGGCTCTCAAGCATGTCCCCATCGCTGAATACAATCCGATGGAGTGTATCAAAACGAATATTAACGGCGCCCAAAACGTTATTGATGCATCGTTGCATTGTGGTGTGAGCCGTGTTATCGCCCTCTCAACCGACAAAGCAGCGAGTCCGATCAATCTTTATGGTGCAACGAAACTCGCATCCGATAAACTCTTCGTTGCTGCCAACAACATCCGTGGAGGTCAAGACATCCGTTTCTCGGTCGTTCGCTATGGTAATGTTCTTGGTTCTCGTGGTTCGGTTGTCCCCTTTTTCCAACAACTAATTGCGCAAGGGGCGACGGAGCTTCCTATTACCGATGAACGGATGACACGATTTTGGATTACCCTCCAAGAGGGGGTTGATTTTGTCCTTAAAAATTTCCAGCGGATGCATGGAGGGGAGACATTTATCCCTAAGATCCCTTCGATGAAAGTGAGTGATGTTGCCTATGCTATTGCCCCCCATCTCCCCCATAAACATGTGGGAATCCGTCCAGGAGAAAAGATGCACGAGGTGATGTGTCCCCGTGATGATTCTCATTTGACCTTGGAATTTCACGACCACTACGTTATTAAACCTACTATTTTGTTTACTGAAAAAGTGGATTTTGCTATCAATAACTGTAGAGAAATAGGTAAAGCTGTTGAGTATGGGTTTAAATACAGTTCCGATACAAATAGCGATTGGCTTACTCATGAAACATTATTAGAAAAAATCGCCCTTACCCAAGATGAGGAAAAATAGAGGTGATTCCGTACTCTACTCAACTTATCGAAGAGGATGATATTGCCTCCGTCGTTGAAATATTACGAAGTTCTCATTTGACACAAGGCTCTAAAGTAAAAGAGTTTGAAGAGGCAATCGCCCACACGGTCGGTGCCAAATATTGTGTCTCTTTTAACTCTGCCACATCGGCACTCCATGGAGCGTACGCCGTATGCGGTTTGGGTGAGGGGGATGAGATTATTACGACCCCCATCAGTTTTGTAGCAACATCAAATATGGCAATTGCATTGGGGGCGAAACCGATTTTTTGTGACATAAAAATGGATGGAAATATCGATGAGAATCTCATCGAAGGGCTGATAACGTCCCATACAAAAGCGATTGTCCCCGTCGATTTTGCAGGGAAGCCTGTTAAGATTCATACTATTCATAAAATTGCTAAAAAACATAATCTTCTCGTCATTGAAGATGCTTGCCATGCGTTTGGCGGTGATATTAACCATCAAAAAATCGGCTCTTTTGCTGATATGACAATCTTTAGTTTTCATGCTATCAAGCCGATCACGACGGGAGAGGGGGGGGCAGTCGTTACTGACAATGAAGAGTTTGCACAAAAACTCCGTCTTTTTCGCTCTCACGGGATAGTCAAAGAACAGCTGTGGCACTCGGATATGGTAGAAATGGGGCACAACTATCGACTGACCGAATTCGCTGCCGCATTGGGGCTGTCGCAGCTTCATAAAGTTGACCGTTTTATTAATATCCGTGAAACTATTGGTCGTTATTACGACGAACGGTTTGAGCATCACCCTCTCTTTACAACCATTTTTATTGACCCATCCCACCAAAGTGCACGCCATCTCTATCCCCTTCTCCTCATTCCTGAGCTTCACTGCGTGAAAGAGGAAATTTTTACGCAAATGCAAGAGAGAGGGTTAGGAGTACAAGTTCACTATAAACCCATCTATCAAAACAGTTTTTATAAAGAGCGTTATGGGGAAATGCACTTAAGCCGTGCGGAGCTTTTTTACCGCAGTGAGCTTTCCATCCCTTGCCATCAGAAAATGACGATGGAAAATGCAAAATACGTTGCCGATACGGTTTTGGAAATTATCGGAAAATATACCTACGGAGGATGCAATTTTTAATGAAAATAGCCATTATCCCTGCCCGTGGTGGAAGCAAACGAATACCTCGAAAAAATATTAAACTTTTTCAGGGCAAACCAATGATTGCCTACAGTATCGAAGCGGCAAAAGAGTGTGGACTTTTTGATAAGATTATTGTGAGTACCGATGATGAAGAGATTGCAGAGATAGCACGAAGCTACGGAGCAGAAGTCCCTTTTATCCGCCCCAAAGAGCTTAGTGACGATCATACCGCTACCATCCCCGTCATTGCCCATGCGATTCAAACACTGCAAGAGCAAGGTGATAGTATCGACACCGTATGCTGTATCTATGCCACTGCCCCATTTATCCGTAGTGAGGATATTGTCAGCGCCTATAACGCTTTACTAACACATAACAAACAGTATGCTTTTCCTGTTACAAGTTTTCCTTTCCCCATTTTTCGTGGGGTGAAGCGTGACGAAGAGGGAAATGTTCAGATGTTTTTCCCTGAGCATTTTTCGACTCGCTCTCAAGATTTAGAAGAGGCGTATCACGACGTGGGACAATTTTACTGGGGGACTTCCGAGGCATGGCTAGAAGGGAACCCGATTTTCTCAGAAGCAGCAACAACGATAATTTTACCTCGCCATTTAGTACAGGATATTGATACGTTAGAGGATTGGGAGCGGGCGGAACTGATGTATAAAGTGCTTCACTCCTGATGAATCTCTTATTTCGTGCCGACTCCTCCAGCCAAATCGGGCTTGGACATATCATGCGCGATCTTGTTCTCGCGCAACGTTATCCTGATGCCAATATCACTTTCGCCTGCCAAGATTTAAGTGGTCATATTATGGATAAAATCCCCTATCCCGTCCATATTCTCAAATCGAATGATCCCAAAGAGCTTATTGAACTTATTAAGACTCAAAAAATAGAAATGGTGATTTTTGACCATTACGGCATTGACGTGGCGTTTGAGAAACAGATCAAAGAATCATCGGGTGTAATCATTATGAGCTTGGATGATACCTATGAAAAACATCATTGCGATATTCTCCTCAACCATAATATTTCAGCCGATAAAAACCGCTATAGTGGCTTAGTCCCTACCTATTGTGAACTTCAATGCGGAAGTGATTACACTCTCATACGTGATGAGTTCAAACATGAGAAAACTATTCCAAGAGAAAAGATTTACGATATTTTTATTGCAATGGGGGGAGCGGATGCTACCAATATTACCCCGAAAATCTTAAATACATTGAGTGACATTTTACAGCTATGCGTCGTAACGACCTCAGCCAATGCTCATTTAGAAGAACTGAAAACTTACATCAAAGAGAAAACAAATATTGCTTTGCACATTAACGCCAATAACATTGCAAAACTCCTCCATCAAAGCCGTTTCGCCATTATCACCCCCAGTGTGATGGTGCATGAAGTCCTCTTTATGGAAGTTCCATTTATTGCCATTAAAACCGCTGAAAATCAAAATGATATTTTTCAATATTTAAAACAACATCATTACGATGTAAGGGAGGAATGGGATGTCGATACAATTACTCAACTTTACAAAACTTGACGTAACCCAAAAAGAGATGATCCTCTCGTGGCGCAATCATTCTGACATTCGACAATGGATGCTCCATCCGAATACAATCTCTATGGATGAGCATATGATTTTCATCGAATCTCTAAAAAACCGATCGGATAATCGCTATTTTTTGGTTCAACGTGATGATGAGTACCTTGGTGTTATCGACTTTACCGCTATTACGGAGGATTCGGCAGAGTTTGGAATCTACGGTAATCCTAATGTGCATGGTGTTGGGAAAATATTAATGGTGACGTTAATCGACTATGCGTTTACTACTCTACACATTTCCAAACTTATCGCCACTGTGTTTAGCGATAATGAAAAAGCCAAACATTTATACACATCATTTGATTTTACACAAACCAATCGGAACCTCTATCACAATAGAGAAATTATCACGATGGAGCTATGCCATGACAATCGGTAACCATAACCTCAACGAAAAAGTTTTTATCATCGCCGAACTCTCTGCCAACCACAATGGTTCCCTCGAAACGGCACTCAAAACGATTACAGCAATGAGCGAAGCAGGTGCTGATGCGATCAAGCTCCAAACCTATACTCCCGATACCATCACCCTTGATTGCGACAGTGACATGTTCACGATTTCTCAGGGGACACAATGGGATAAACGAAAATTTTATGATTTGTATGCGGAAGCGATGACGCCGTGGGAGTGGCATCCTATCCTTTTCAATCATGCCAAAAGTTTGGGGATGGAGCCGTTTTCATCCCCGTTCGATCCCAGTGCTGTCGATTTTTTATCCCAGTTGGAGGTTCCGGCGTATAAAATCGCCAGTTTCGAAATCACCGACATCCCCCTCATCGAATATACGGCATCCAAAGGGAAACCCATTATTATCTCTACCGGTATTGCGACACTACGTGATATTGAAGAGGCATTGGATGCGTGCCGACGTGTAGGGAATGATCAAATCACTCTTCTCAAATGCACCTCTGCCTATCCTGCCGATTTAGAAGAGATGAACCTCCTCACTGTTTCCGATATGCGTGAACGTTTTGGAGTTACCGTTGGACTCTCGGATCACACAATGAGTATTGCAGCCCCTATCGCGGCCGTGGCTCTCGGAGCACGCGTCATCGAAAAACATTTTATCTTAGATCGTCGCATGGGGGGAGCGGACAGTGCATTTAGTTTGGAACCTGCTGAGTTTAAAGCGATGGTCGATGCGGTACGCGATACGGAAAAACTATTGGGAAAAGTAACTTACGATCTCTCCCCAAAAAGCCTCAAATCACGTGAATTTTCTCGGAGCCTCTTTGTGGCAGAGGATGTCAAAGAAGGGGATGTTCTCACTGCCACAAATGTCCGATCTGTTCGCCCTGGTTTTGGGATGGCTCCCAAACATCTCCCCGCCATCTTAGGAAAACGGTTCTCCTCCTCTGCACTCAAAGGGACACCCTTGTCTTGGGAGCTAATAGGATGACATTTGCTGCTATTGCACACGATGCGGGAAGTTCTGAACTCATTTGCGCCTTTATCCACCATCATTACAACCTCGCTGATTGGCATATTTTTGCCCTTCCTGATAGCCCGATGGCAACGATTTGTCTACGAGAGAACATCCCCTTTATCCCCATCGGTGATGTAGAGGTACAACTTTCAGCTATCAAACTGGATGTTCTCCTCTTTGGGACAGGATGGCAAGAGAAGATTGAGCGTCCCTACGTCACGTATTGTAAAAAACACGCTATCCCAACCGTCGCCTTTCTCGATCATTGGAGTAATTACCGTGAGCGTTTCGGATACCCAGCTATGGGGTGGGAAGAGAATTGTGGAGATTTTACCGCCGTACACGATGAAAAAGCGTATACCCTTGCCCTCTCTCTTAAACTTCCAAATGTGATTAAATTACCGAATTTTTATCTTCAGGATCTTATCAAAAGAGACGAAAACCATTCTATTGATCCCAACGAAAATCTTCTTTTTTTGAGTGAACCGACCGATGAGGTTGCGAAACGGACGTACGGAGATAAAAATTATTGGGGATTTACCCAATACACGGCACTCGAAGATATTCTAAAAAATTTTGACCGTTTCAAATGTGAAGGGCTTACCATCCGTCTTCATCCCAGTGAAACATCAGCAGGATTTAAAAAGATTCTCAACCGATTTCCCCATATTCATGTCCAAATCAATGATGCCAAAACGTTTGATCTGACAGATCAGCTGTTAGGCGCCAAAATGATTATCGGGTTTGACACGATGGCACTTTATATTGCTACGTTGTTGGGCAAGGCAGTTATCTCGTATCTCCCCTCGAAAAACAGAGAGTTTCTCCTCCCTCTCCCAATCACACAACAATTACGAAGTCTGAATTTCCCAATGGCAAAGAATCTTAAAGCACTGATTGTCGGCGCAGGAAGTATCGGTGGATTAATCGATTCGCCTGATTCCGAAGCGATTGCTAGCCACGCGCACGCATACACGGTGTGCCCCGATACACAACTGAGTGCCATTTGCGAACCCTACGAACCAAATGTCCTGCTATTTTGGGAAAAATGGGGAAAGATCACCTGTTATCCTTCTATTAACGAATTACCCAATGATGAGAGCTTTGATATTGCTTCCATCGCCTCTTCAACGACACACCATGCCAAGCATCTATTAACGCTGCTGCAACGGTCAGATTGTCCCCTTATCCTCTGTGAAAAACCGCTCGTCGCTACAGAAAAAGAGTTCTATAGGCTTAAAAAAGTTCTTCAGGAGAGTGATAAAAGGGTACTGATCCATCTGATGCGACGATATAACCCCTCATTTATCGCCCTTTCAGATCGACTTCATAAAGAAGAATTCGGGAACCCTATCCGTTTTAGCGGTGCTTGTACGAAAGGGTTACTTCATAACGGTTCCCATTTACTTGCCGTTTTGACCCATTTCTTTGGGAAAATTATGACCCTGTCTGCTATTCATCCTCAGTGCATCAATGGTGATTTGTGTGGAGAATTTGCAGTTACTTTCGATAAAATACAAGGAGTGATTACGGTATTAAACACGGCGCTCTATTCATTCTTTGAACTGACGCTATGGTATGAAAATGGTGTTGTGAAAATTATCGACGGGGGGCAAAAAATTGAAATTTTTACAAAAGTTCCTTCTTCCCTTTATGAGGGATATTTCACCCTTGAACTCACCGAAACCATTCATACGGATTTGTCGCGCTATGCACTCCACTCACTCGAATTTTTACTCCACGAAAGCGATGCTGTGTGTAAAGCAATTTTAAACGAACATCTTGATCTCCATGAAATAATTTTTCAAACCCTTATAAGTGAGAATGTACGATGAAATTAGCCATTAATGGCGGGGAAAAACTCCGCACCACCCCTTTTCCTCCTTACAATACTATTGGACGTGAGGAAGAGGAAGCTGTTCTTAGAGTGCTTCGCAGCGGTAAGCTCTCCACCTATCTTGGGACATGGCATGATGATTTCTACGGCGGTTGCGAAGTACGCGCCCTCGAAGCAGAGTGGGCAACATATTTCGGTGTCAAACATGCCATCAGCGTCAACTCCGCTACCTCTGGTCTTTATGCCGCCGTCGGTGCGTGTGGAATCAGTCCTGGGGATGAGATTATCGTCTCTGCCTATACAATGAGCGCCTCTGCCACCGCTGCCCTCGTCTACGGGGCTATCCCTATTTTTGCAGATATTGAGGAAGAATACTATTGTCTTGATCCCCGCTCCATAGAGTCTAAAATCACCCCCCGTACTAGAGCCATTATCGTCGTTGATATCTTCGGCCAGCCCTACGACCGTGACGCGATCAATGCCCTCGCCAAAAAACACGATCTCTTCGTGATTGAAGATGCGGCTCAGGCTCCGGGAGCGATGCTTGGCAATCGCTATGCGGGAACTCTCGGAGACATCGGTGTCTATTCACTGAATTACCATAAGCATATTCATACCGGAGAAGGGGGAATCATCGTCACCGATGATGATTGCTTAGCCGAAAAGCTACGATTGATTCGCAACCACGCCGAAGCGGTTCTCTCTGCCAAAGGGATCACGGACAGAAGCGAACTGATCAATATGGTCGGCTTCAACTACCGCATGACGGAAATCGAAGCGGCAATAGGGCGTGAACAGCTCAAAAAACTCCCTGTTTTACTGGAACAGAGACTGGAAAACACGGCCTATCTCAATGAAAAACTCTCCCAAATTCCCTGTATTGTCCCGACCAAAATCAGAGCCAGTACCAAACATGCCTTTTACGTCCACCCGCTTCAATTCGATTCTGAAGTCGCTGGCATGCATCGCAATCGCTTCATCGACGCGGTCAAAGCCGAACTCCCTGCTACATTACTGCGTGAAGAGTCCACGGTGCTGCTGAGCTACGGCTACGTCAAACCCCTCTATCTCCAACCGCTCTATCAAGAGCGAATCGCTTTTGGGAGTGAGGGGTATCCATTTAGTCTCAGCGATGTTACCTACCCAAAAGGGCTGTGTCCGCTCACGGAGGAGATGCACTATAATCGTCTTGTTACCCATGAGTTTATGCGCCCCGGAATGACAAAGAGCGATATGGATGATGTCGTGGGCGCGTTTGAGAAAGTGTGGAAAAATCGTGAGGAGCTATTATGAACAATCCGTTTTTAGTCGGTGAACATCTCTATCTACGTGGACTCGAATCCTCTGATGTTGAGGGGGAATACCCCTCTTGGCTTAATGATGAAATACTCACGCAATACCTAGAACATCATGTGTATCCCTACTCTAAAGCCTCTGCAATAGAGTACATTGATGCGCTTCGCCATCGCAACGATAGGATCATGCTCGCCATCATTCATCAAGAGAGCAACAAACATATCGGCAATATAACCCTATCCACTATCACTCCGGTTCACCGGAGTGCCGAGTTTTCGCTCCTCATCGGCGACGCGTCGTCCCAAGGCAAAGGGCTGGCCAAAGAGGCGGCTCTATTGCTCTTGTGCCATGGGTTCGAAACCATGAACCTCAACCGTATCTGGTGCGGAACGATGGAGTCCAATATCCCGATGCAACGGTTAGCCCTCTCCTTAGGAATGACCCAAGAGGGGATCAAACGTCAAGAAGTATATAAAAACGGCCGATATAACGATACTATTCAATACAGTATATTAAAAGAAGAATTCAAAGGAATCCGATGATCGCACGACTTCCCAAAGATATCCACCAAGAGCGGCTTAAAATGCATCTTGCCAATGTCTCAGATCGCCAAAAGTATATTGATCCCGAGAGCGGCGCATTTTTCGAATCGCTTTTAGAAGAGCGTGTGTGCCCCGTCTGTCATGAAAACCACGAGCAATTCCTGTTTTTAAAAGATGGCGGAAGCTACGTCAAATGCCGTCAATGCGACATAATCTATCTCAATCCCGTTTTCAAAGACAACGATTTGGAAAACCATTACCGCAACAATCACGATTGCCAAAGCGAAATCGTATCCAACGACAGCGACTTTTATACGGCGTTGTATACCAAAGGGCTTCGTGCCGTCGAAGCCGCAACCCCCACAGGAAATATTCTCGACATCGGCTGCTCTGCTGGGAACTTTCTTGACATTGCCCTCTCATCAGGCTGGAAAACGTTCGGCGTCGAGCTTAACGAAAAAGAGGCAGCTTACGCGGCGAAAAAAGGGCATACGATCTACAATCAGCTCCTAGACTCGGTCACGTTTACCGAAAAAATGGATGCGGTGAGCCTATGGGACGTGTTTGAGCATCTCAAAGACGGACGCTCTTATCTCGAACAAATCAAAGCACTTCTTTCCGATACGGGGGTTATTTTTCTCCAAATCCCCAGTGCCGATTCGCTCGCAGCCAAAATGCTCAGAGAAAAATGCCAAATGTTCGACGGAATTGAACACGTCAATCTCTACTCGTACAAGGCAATCGAAAAACTTTCTCACGAATGCGGATTGAGTATTTTACATTGTGAAACCGTTATCTCCGAAATCGGCGTTATGAATAATTATCTCCATTACGACGATCCTTATCTGGGGGGGACGACCAACCTCACCTCCGTGGCTTCTCTCATCGATGAAAAAGCGCTTCATGCCGCCAGAATGGGATATAAAATGCAAATTGTTTTAGGAAAATGCGAATGAAATTTTGTACGCACTGTGTAATGCCCGATACTAAACCCGATCTTCATTTCGATGAAAACGGTGTATGCGACGCATGCCGTTCGCAGCAGACAAAAGATTTCACTATCGACTGGGAAGCGCGAAAAAAAGAGTTTTTGGAAATCGTGCAGAAAAATAAAAAAAATAAACATTACGACTGCATTATCGGGGTGAGCGGAGGAAAGGACTCGACGTTTCAGGTTAAAACCGTTCTCGACATGGGGCTTAACCCGCTGTGCGTCTGCTTCGAGCCTACGATACCGACTGAAATCGGACGAAAGAACCTTCACAACCTGAACACTCTCGGGGTTGACCTGATTCATATCAAACGTAATCCGAATGTCTACAAAGCGATGATTAAAGAGGCTACCAAAAGAGTCGGCGACTGCGAATGGCCAAATCATTTGGGTATTTTTACGACTCCCGCCCATATAGCGGTTAATTTTAATATTCCCCTCATCCTATGGGGGGAAAATTCCGAAATCGAATACGGTGGACCGGCGGCCAGTAAAAACAATCCCCATTTAAACCGCCAATGGCTCGAAGAGTTCGGAGGGCTTCTGGGGAACCGCGCATCCGATATGCTCGGAGTTGAAGGGATCACAGAAAAAGAGCTCGCCCTTTATTATTACCCCGAAGATGAAGAGATCAACCGTGTCGGCGTCACGGGGCTGTTTTTAGGCTACTACATCAAATGGGATCTTCGCAAAGTGTTGGAAACGGCACAGCAAAGCGGCTTTTCGACATCGGACCGCCGTGTTGAAACGACCTATGAAAACTTTGAAAACCTCGATTGCTACAGCAACCACGTTCACGATTATATGAAATATCTGAAATACGGTTTCGGCCGGGCGAGCGACAACGCCTGTTTGGATATTCGATTAGGATATATCTCTCGCGAAGAGGGGGTTCGTCTGGTCAACAAATACGACGGAATCCCGCCTATGAAAGCGATTAACGAGTTTCTGGAGTATACCGGATTTACCCGTGAAGAGTTTACACGCATTACCGACTCTTTTACCAATAAAAAAATATTCAAAAGAGATGATCAAGGCCGTTTTTTACGAGACATAGACGGCTCGCTGGTACGCAAAGATGAATACATTGTCCGATAATATCGTCATCATCGATTATAAAATGGGGAATTTACGTTCCGTCCAAAAAGCCTTCGAGCACATCGGGACAAAAGCCGTTATCTCCAATGATCCGGAAGTCATCCAAAATGCCTCCAAGCTGGTTCTTCCGGGGGTCGGTGCATTTAAAGACGCCATGCATAATCTCTCGTCGCTCGGATTGATCGATCTTTTAAACGACGAAGTGATCCGTAAAAAAAAATATTTTCTCGGAATCTGTCTGGGGATGCAGCTTATCGCGTCAAAAAGCTACGAATTCGGAGAGACGAAAGGGCTGGGCTGGATCGATGCCGAAATCGTTCGGTTTGATTTTAGCGCCCATGAACACCCCTTAAAAATCCCTCATGTAGGATGGAATAGCGCCTCGTATGTTAACCCTTCCCCGCTGTTTGAGCATATTCCCGATAATAGCGATTTTTATTTTGTTCACTCCTATTTTTTCCAAGGGGACAAACGGTATGTCTCAAGTACGACCGATTACGGTATCGATTTTATCTCCTCCGTCCACAAAGAGAATATTTTCGCAACACAATTCCATCCCGAAAAGAGCCAAACCCACGGCTTGCAAATCATCAAAAACTTTGTTGATCTCAAAAGTGACGCAGTATGTTAAAACACCGTATTATCCCCTGCGTTCTTCTAAAAAACTGGCAATTGGTCAAAAGTGTCCAGTTCGGATCATTTCGTACCATTGGCCATCCAACGACAACCGTACGGGTGTATAACGCCCGCAACGTCGATGAGCTGATCGTGCTGGATATTGACGCGAGCCTGAACGACGAACCGATCAATATCGAAGTTATTACCGACATGGCCAATGAGTGTTTCATGCCTCTCACGATTGGGGGTGGGATCAAGACAATCGATGATGTTTATAGTGTTTTAAATGCTGGAGCTGATAAAATAGCCGTTAATTCCAAAGCGCTCACGTCCCCCTCGTTTCTGAACGAAGTCGCGACCATTTTCGGAGCGCAATGCGTTGTCGCCTCCATCGATATTAAAAAAATCGACGGACAGTACCGTGTTTACAATAAAAAATTCGGGGTGTTGGATATGGATCCGGTCGAACTCGCACAAGAATATGCCCATCAGGGAGCCGGCGAGATTCTTTTGACATCCGTGGATCACGAAGGGACAGCACAAGGATACGATCTTGAGTTACTGACCCTGTTTCGCGATAAACTCCCGATCCCTATCATTATCAACGGCGGCATGGGAACCCCCACACACGGAACCGACGCCTTGGCCTGTGGAGCGGATGCCCTGGCCGCTGCATATATTTTCCATTTTACCCAATATACGCCGCGCATGATCAAAGAAGAACTCATGCAACATCGCTACCCAGTCAGATTATCATAAGGATGTACCATAATGGACGATATTACCGCTAAAGTGCTTCATACGTTTAACGAGAACCTAAACTACTTCGAAGAACATCATAAAGCTCTTTATGACAAAATCAATCTTCTTAACCTGCTCATCGACGAGGGTGAATATACCGAGCGCTACGCTCTTGAATATAAAGAAGAGGGCTATTTTGATATCCTTGAACTCTCCAGTAATGAATATTTATACAAAGAGAACAGTCTCGATCATGCCAAAAGAGCCAGCAGTCATATCGATCTAAAACGGACGGGAGCGGTTTTTAAAGGTCAGAAATACATCTATGCTACGGAGAGGCAAGCCGACGTAATCGATCACAGTGAGCTTACGTTTCATAACTCATTGTGGGCAACTATCAAAATTATCAATTACGTCACTACCTACGCATCTTCGGATACCTATATGAACCGGGTTCATAAAATCATATTTTTAGGAGTTGGCCTCGCTCTTCACCTCTCTGGCATCATAAAAAAACTGAATGCTCAAGTTATTTTCATAAAAGAGAAAAATATTGAAACTTTCCGCCTCTCGCTGTTTGTCACAAATTATAAAGAGCTCGCCAAAAACCGGTTCCTTCACTTTTCGATTACCGATGACGGCGCGGAAGAGAGAGAAAATTTTATCGCGTTTCTAGACCAAGGCAACAACCTTAATCTTCATCTAAAACATATCCCTTTTACCGAAGACTATTCACTCGAACTTCAAAGGCTCCAAACCCATGTTCTTTCTCAAAGCTATATCAACTACGGCTACAGCGCTATGCTGCTGCGCTTTATCGACTCGCCCCGCTATCTGACGCAAGGCTACTCTTTTTTAAACGTCAACAAACTCTATACCGACAATATTTTTTCAGAAAAACCGGTTCTTTTACTTTTTTCCGGTCCTTCAACCTCCAAAAATATTAATTGGATTAAAGCCAATCGCGACCGCTTTATTGTCGTATCTGCGCTCTCCACGTGCAGACTTCTTCATAGCATCGATATTGCTCCGGATATCGTTATTCATATCGATCCGGGCGAAAATTCTTCCCTTTTATTTGAAGGACTAAATTTTGATGAATATTTTAAAAATACGGTAGTGATTCTGGCATCCAATGTTGATGAAGCGACACTCCAAAAATTCGATCGTTCTAACGTCCATTTTATAGAGCAGGGAACCTTGTATAAAAAAGGGTTCGGGCGTTTCTCCGCCCCCAGCGTCGGAGAATATACCTACGGACTCTTTTTGATTTTCGGTGTAACAAATCTCTTTATCCTTGGGGTTGACCTGGCACTAGACAACGAAACGCTCCAAAGTCATGGAGGTTTTCACCCCTTCCAAATTACCGGAGAATATAACGAAAAAAGTGCTTCGCTGAATCCAAACGCATCTGTAACCTACGTTAAAGGAAATTTTTTAGATCAAGTCCCCACTCTTTCTGCGTATAAAATTTCCATTGACCAGGTAGAGATATTTACCAAAACGCTTAAGCGCGATTATCATCATCTTTACAATCTCAGCAATGGAGCCTACCTCGAAGGATGCGAGCCGTTGCATTTTAGTGACTACGATTGGGCTACCCTTGAACCGCTTGAACGCGACGCTCTGTATCAAAAAATTAGCGATTTTTTTAATACTATCGGATCGGATAATTTCAACGACGAAGACAAAGGGCAGATCAGACATCAGATAAAAGAAGCAAAAAAGCTAGAAAAAATCATTAAACAGCACCAGAAGAAGAAATTTGCTAATGCAGAAGCCTATCTTAGCTCATTGGCAAAACTTTCATGGGATTTAGGCGATATGGAAAATAAAACAGGTTCTGATTTGGCACAAGTTTATTATGAATATTTTTCGATTATTATGAGTTATATTTTTGACCTCTTCAACACCAAAGAGCTCACCAATCCCAATAAGCATGTTACGCAAATTGATGCTCTTCTCGTGAAACAGTTACTAAAAATGTCAAGGCTGTACATCACAAAGCTGGAGGGCTATCTCGAATAGTCCTTTAGCTCACACTTTTTTGAATTTGACGTGCAAATTCTCTAAAATCGTCTAAGTATTCTAAAAAATCAATCAGCTTTACCGTATCAATAGTCGCATATTCGTGTATTAGAAGATTGCGTAAGCCAATCATTTTGATCGTTTTTTGCGCAATATTACTATCGATGTATTTACTATTCACCAGAGCACTAATACACTCACCATAACTTTTTGGGTGAGCGAGATTGTAATACGATGTTACTTTGCAAGCGATATCAATGATAATTTGAATCGATTCAAAAAGTCCGTAACGCACTTCCCATTCCGTTCGCTTGTTTATAACTTCTCCGTTTAACTCTTCTCTAATAGATTCAAGAATGATGAGATTATCACTAAGCCCTTTTAGCTTTTCCAAAATCTCCATGGTTCAACTCCTCTATCAACTTTTTATTTTGTGCAGTTATAACGGGTTCGAAGTCAAAATAACTCATATAACTTCGTACTTTATATGCCTCAAGTATTTCGGTATCGCGATTAATTAAAACGGTGTATCTACCAATAATATTATAAGCCAAAAGAGGGTTTTTGATGTGGAGACCATTGAGCACTATAAGATCTATTTTTTTGTTTGTCACACCCTCAAGCTCAGCTATAATTGCGCCAAGTGTTAATAAATCTGGAATCTCTTCAAAATAAAGGGCAACATCAACATCACTGTCAAATCGAATATTTCCACCACATTGTGATCCAAAAAGAAGAGCAAAAACGATTGACGTATTGGGAGCCAATGTGTCAATAAGCAAAGATACCAAAGGTAAGTTTTTCATTTCCACAGATCCCACTTCCAGCTTGCTTGATAGTATTTTTATAGGAATGATTATACATTAAATCTATTGTGGCATTTATAAATGATGATGAGAGAGTGAAGAAGAGAAGATACCCAGCAAATGCTGTGCATCAAAGTATAAAAAGATTACTGTAGTAACTTCATCACGTTTTGTTGCACCGCATTCGCTTGGCTCATCGCATAGCTTCCTGCTTGAGAGAGGATATTAAACTTCGAGAAATTTGCACTCTCTGCTGCGAAATCAACATCCCGAATTTGGGACTCTGCTGATTTTACGTTGACTTGTGTCACAGAGATATTATTAATCGTTGAGGTGATTTGGTTTTGAACCGAACCGAGATCGGATCGGATTGTATCGAGGTTTTTAATCGAAGCATCGATTGTATCCAGAGCCTTCATCGCCCCATCGAGTGTCGTAACATTAATATTGGACAAATTGGTAAACTCTGTATTGCTCATCGAAACGCTGTTTTGGTTTCCAGCATTGGCAGCCAATGTCGAATCTGCCGCAAGCTTACCGAGTGTCGCACCAGTTCCTTTGAGAAGAACCATATCTTTGGTCACATAAATATCATCCGTCGTGGTAATATCGGTTCCCAGCGTCGTACCCGCTTTAAGCCCCGAACCGGTTCCGCCACCCACTTGCGCATCCGTCAGATCTTGATTCAAAACCGTACCGGCTTTGAGGATAGTCCCCGTATTAAGCATTGAACCAGCTTTA
>JAPLGM010000007.1 GCA_026390165.1 Campylobacterales bacterium | reverse complement strand
TTCATAGTCATCAAAGGTAGTTTGCTGGGGAAGGATAGTTTCGAGAAGTTCACGCAGTTTTGGGATATTCCACTGCTTGTTTCCCAAATCATAGATCAGCTCTCCAACGGTCTCTTCGGGCTTGACCTTGAAAAATTCATAAAAAGAACGGCTGACGGTAACCACCCTAAGGTCTTGATCCAAGGAAATTAAAGGTTCACGCACTGTGTTGATAATACTCTCAGCGAACTCACTCGCTTCATCAGCAAATTTTTTAATAACTTCCAACTCTTTTCTTGTTTTTTCCAATCCATCTTCAACTTCTCTACGCTTCGTGATGTCCTCGATCGCCAACAGGATGATCCGTTCTTTTCCGCGAGCTTGTTCAATCTGCCTTGCATTCAAAAGCATAATCCGTCTGCCGATAGTGGCAAAGTCATGTTCAACTTCATAGTCATCAAAGGTAGTTTTCTGGGGAAGGATGGTTTCGAGGAGTTCACACAGTTTTGGGATATTCCACTGCTTGTTTCCCAAATCATAGATTAGCTCTCCAACGGTCTCTTCGGGCTTGACCTTGAAAAATTCATAGAAAGAACGGCTGACGGTAACCACCCTAAGGTCTTGATTCAAGGCAATCAAAGGTTCACGCACTGTGTTGATAATACTCTCTGCGAACTCACTCGCTGCATCAGCAAACTTTTTAATAACTTCCAACTCTTTTCTTGTTTTTTCCACTCCATCTTCTATCGTTCTACGCTCTGTAATGTCCTCGATCGCCAACAGGATAATCCGCTTTCATAGTCATCAAAGGTAGTTTGCTGGGGAAGGATAGTTTCGAGAAGTTCACGCAGTTTTGGGATATTCCACTGCTTGTTTCCCAAATCATAGATCAGCTCTCCAACGGTCTCTTCGGGCTTGACCTTGAAAAATTCATAGAAAGAACGGCTGACGGTAACCACCCTAAGGTCTTGATCCAAGGCAATCAAAGGTTCACGAACGGTGTTGATAATACTCTCCGCGAACTCACTCGCTCTGAGTTTTAGTTCACTATTTTTACGTTCGCTAATGTCACGCAAAATAGCAACCGCGCACCAAAGTCCATTCAATTTTAGTGCTGATAACGACAACTCGATAGGAATTTCATACCCTTCTTTATGGAGAGCTGTGAGCTCAAGGGGCTTGCCAATAGCAGCCCATTCACCAGTAGTGCGGAAATTAGCAAATCCTTTTTCATAGTCGGCATAAAATTGTTCAGGTGCGAGAAATCGATGAAGTTCCCGTCCCATCACCTCCTCCTTCAGATACCCTGTTATTCGATGGGCTGCTTCATTCCAACAAATTATCTTTCCATCATTGTCTATCATTATTATGGCGTCTTGCACCGATGAAGTAACATTGAGCAGTTTTGCTTCACTATCAACAAGAGTTAACTCCATCTTCTTCTTTTCAGTAATATCGCGGTTGCTTCCACGGCGTCCGAGATAGAGACCATCCTTATCATAAATAGCATTAGAGTAATGGCTAAACCAGCGTTGGGAACCGTCACGACACACGATACGAAATTCCATTTCGCTGATGTCGTTTTCGGGCAAATGGTCAAGATGGTGTTGATACGCATCTCGATCATCCGGATGGATGATTTGTGTCATCAAAGATGCGTCGGCAAGGAACTCTTCGGGTTTATAGCCAGAGATATCTTCACACGCTGGAGAGATATAGAGATAGTTCCCATTAGCATCCATCAAAAAGATACACTCTTTGGCGTAATCTGCCAATAACTGGTACTTTATTTCTGATTCGTGTAGTGCAATCTCTGCCTCTTTACGCTTCGTCATATCGTAGAAAACAATACGCAGTTCGGTGCGGTCATCTTCTACTACTGCCGTAGCCGCCACATGTCCCCAAAACGGTCTCCCATCTTTTTTTACCATCCGAAGCACGCAACCCCTCTCTTTACCTCTCTTTCGCATCTTTTTTCGAAACAGAGAGTAGATATCCAGATCCTCACTGAAGATGAATGCGCTGAAACTACGTTTGACCAACTCATCTTTCGTTGTTTCCAATAAGGTAGCGGCAGTGAGATTGGATTGGAGGATAATATCCTTTTCATTGAGGGTGCAATAACCGACTGGGGCTAAGTCATAGAGCTCAAAATAGCGTTTTTTTTCCTCATCCAATACCACTTGTAGAGATTCGATATTCTCGGCTTCGCTCTCACTGGAAATTTTTTCACCTTCTTTGCGTAAATTTGTTTTTGATATTTTTGAAATGGCATCACTATCTGAATATTTATTCATCGTGTATTTTCTCTACCTATTTATTATTATCTGTTTTTTTTATTTATTTTTTATTATATAGCATATTGCCTTTTTTACTATATAGTGGAATGAGAAAATATCATTTAAATTATCCATTGCTTATTTAGCTCCCTTTTCCCAATCAATATAATCTTCCCAAATCCCATTTATCGTCGGTTTTATCCCTTTAATCTGGCGATTATAGACATGAATATCATTGGGCACCACCAAAAATAGGTAAGGATTATCCTGTACAATAGAGGCAAAAATATCCCGCTGTAAAGCCGCTATTTTCCCAGGTTCTGTCGAATTCTCCATTTCTTCGATTAATCTATCCGTTTTTTTAGAGTGATACCCGATCATATTAAATCCTCCCACAACATCCGAATCACTGTGCCAAATCATATAGGGGTCAGGGGTAAGGGAGAGTCCCCATCCCAGCAGTACTGTTTCAAACTTTTTGGGCATGACGACAGTATTTAAAAAAGCTTGCCACTCCATCACTTTAAGGCTCACTTTGACCCCAACCCCTAAAAGCTGCCGTTGTAATATCTCCGCTGCGTAGGGGCGAATAGGGTTGGAGTTGGAAGTGGCAATCTCAAAACACAAGGGCTTTTTTGAATCATACCCCGCCGATTTTAGAAGGGCTTTGGCTCTGATGAGATCCCGTTTGGGGGCTTTTATCGCTGTATTAAATCCTTTACTCCCTGGCAAAAAAGGTCCTGTAGAGACCGACCCGTGATTGAGAAACAAAATATCGACCAGCTCTTGGCGATCAATGGCGAGAGAGAGTGCCTCACGAACTCTGGGATCTTGAAACTTTTTCAATCGTAAATTAAAGCCCAAATAAGTGTAGCTGTGGGAAGGCAATTCCAGTTGTTTAAACCGTTGATGAAATGTTTTGTCCAGCTGACGCTGTGCTTGCATCGGTTCCAATCCGTCAATATCAATTTCACCATTTTTCAGCATCAAAAATCGGGTCATAGAGTCGCTGATGACGTGAAAAATAATCGACTCAATTTTAGGACGGTGTTCGAAATAATGGGGATTGGCACCCAGCTCTATTTGTTTGGAAAACTCCAGCTTTTTCAAGATATACGGCCCTGTTCCAATGGGATGGGTGTTAAAGGAACTTCCCATAATATCTTTCTCATTTTGAAGAATATGACGGGGGACAATCCCCATCATCCAAATTTCTAACGCTTTAAAATAGGGCTTCGTATAGGTGACACGTACCGTATAGGGATCAATCGCCCGCACCTCTTTGACCACCCGAAAATCGGTCGCATAAGGACTTGTTACTTTGGGAGAGATGATAAGATCGTAGGTGAAGACAACATCCGCAGCACTAAAAGGCTTCCCATCACTCCACATCACCCCACGGCGAAGTTTAAACTCGATAACGGTGGGGGAGACTCTTTTGTACGACTGCGCCAAATCGCCAATCACCTTTTGCCCCGTAGAATCGTATTTGACAAGGGCATTAAAAATAAAATTGGAAATTTCACTGCTGGCAGAGTCCGTTGCGATTAGAGGATTAAGACGGGCAGGATTGGAAGAGGCACTTAGATGAAGGGTTGAAGCAATGAGTGAGAGGCTAAAAAGTAAGAGAAAAAATAAAGGTTTCAATCATCAGCCTGTTTTTGGTGTGAATTATAGCGTAAACCCCTAACCCTATTTTTATATTTTATTACTTGTGCTATAATCCCTTTTGTGAGTGTGACTTTTCTGTTGAATCAATGGAGCGACAATATGAAGGTTGAGGGATTAATTACCCCTTGACCTTTTTTTTTGTCCTCCAAAGATTCAACAGAAGGGGATCGTTATGGATAAGATCATACTCACACTATTTCTTATGTGCGTTTTTGCACCACTAATTCATTAGTGCCAAGGGGTCTATCCCCTTGATCCCCCAATTTCCGCCTCTTTTAAAGTTCATCACAACCTTACCAAATGAGGAAAAATAATGTCTGAAGCGTTAATTCTAAAAGCCCAGAACAACTTGCATAGTCTCGTAAGTACCGCATTTAACTACACCGACAAAGAGCGTGCCGTCGTGGTCTATGACACCGATTATTTGTTATCTACCCTTTTGATGCAAGGGTATAAACGTTGTTTGCCCAATGCTCTATTCATTGATTTTAATGCTAGCGCACCTGAAGAGATACTCGACATTTTTGATTCTCTAAACCCCTTCGATTTGGTCGTATTGATCCAATCCAAAAGTTTTCGTCTCAATGAATTTCGTCTACGAGTCGAGCTATTTAAAAAACAGATCAAAGTGATCGAACATCCTCATCTTAGCCGTATGTCCGATGATGAAGCGTCGTACTATATTGATTCATTGGCGTATGATGCTGAGTATTATCGCCACGTCGGTCGTGGTCTTAAAGCCAAAATAGACAGTGCCCCATCGGGTATCATCGACAGTGGCGGGGAATTTTTGGTTTATGGTTCTCCCTTTGAGTCGGCCAAGCTCAATATTGGGGATTACTCCGATATGCCAAATACTGGCGGTCAATTTCCACTGGGGGAGGTATTTACCGAAGCACAAGATTTACGAGCGCTGCATGGACGGGCGAAGATTTTTTGCTTTGGTGATGTAACCTACAAACTCAATACACCCGCAACGCCCATCACCATTATTGTAGAGGAGGGGCAAGTCGTAGCGTGTGAAAATTCAACCCCTGCGTTTGATGAGATACTTTTTAATATCCGTAGAGATGAGGGGACAGTTTGGGTACGAGAGCTAGGATTAGGACTTAACAGAGCTTTTGACAAAACACGCACCGTTGCGGATACGGGTACCTACGAGCGGATGTGCGGTGTTCATTTGTCGTTGGGGGCGAAACATGGTATCTATGGCAAACCGGGGTTTAAACGCCGAGATGGTAAATACCATGTCGATATTTTTGTAGACACCCATACTTTTACCCTTGGAGATGATGTTGTTTATAGAGATGGGGCTTGGGTGGTTTAAATATCCCCCTCTCTTCTATTTTGACTCAACTACACGACCATTAAGAGGCTGAACAGGGCGATAGTTGTGATCGTAAAACGTACGCAACGCAGCGATTTGTTCTTTGCTTGCACTTTCTACCTCTTTCATAACGTACCATTTAACATTTTCAGTGCACGGAGGGGTAGTCAATGACCCCATAAAATGGTAATAATGCTCGGTATCGAAGGGGAGAAGGGTTGAAGGATCAATTTCTACTGATTTACCAACATTCTCGATCACTGTTTGAATCATTGGTTGCGCTGTTTTTCCCTCATTAAACAATACTGCCACAACCAAAAGGCTTCCGAATGGACTTTTATGCACCATGTGAGCGACTAAATCGGTATGCGCTCCGTCGATCTCCTCTTCGCTTAACCCATGAAAGTGAAACTGAACCAATTTATAATTAACCCCATCAACACGGATAATTCCGCCATTCTCAATATTGACTTGGATCGCATGTCCGTTATCCGCAATCGACGCTTTGGTTTCTATACTTTCATTCAGTTTTAAAATATCGGATTTATCAATCCCTTTTGTCTCATTGACAATAATATTAATCGGAGATTGGGCTTCCCCGATTTGACATGTTTCACTAAATTTCCCCCAATTGGCAGGTCCATTCTCATCATAATTCCAGTGAACTTCATGGGTTGACTCGTGCTGTACTTCATTGCCATACGCACCACTCACTAATACTATCGCAGTACTTAACACTAAGAGTATTTGTTTCATAACCACCCTTTCTTTTGGTTATTGTACGTCACCTAGCTTAAGCGTTTGTTGAAAAATTCTATCCACACCTCGAACAATCAATAATATCAGCAGCCATGCCAAAACCATCGTAATCACTGAGTGGCTAAAAAAATGATCCCCTATCAACATTTTATAGGTTCCCATACTCCATCCGATCATCACGGCACTGCTCATAGCTAGTACTTTCGCCCGTCGTGTCTGGAAGAGAAACACCAATGCCATCAATGCAAATCCCCCACTCGCATGTCCTGCTGGCCAACATTTTTGCTTCTCTTTGGGGCATTCTCTCTTTCCATAGCTCTCCCACACACACGTATGAGGATAGGTTCCCCCAAATATTTCAACATTTTTGGGACATGGCATATTCGTCACCGCTTTTAGAGAACCCACAATAAGGGGGACAACTATCGAGGAGGCAAGGAGAATAATTAACCCCCGTCGATACGGTTGTAATGAAGGGCGTTTCCATCCAAGCATCAATCCAACTAAAACAACAACGCCGATAATGATCAATAGCCGTTTGATTCCATCGTAAAAAACAAATTTCAAAACTTCATTGTTCGAATCGACAAGCCATTGATGGGTTTGAGGGTTATAAAAAAGGCTTTGTATCGCAATATCCGCACCGCTCAATCCAAAAAACAAGATTGCCCCTAAGAGCAAAAGAGCGGTAAGGAGAATATTTTTAGTGGATGCCATGCAAAATATCCAGCTCGCTTCGGTAGACAGAGGTTTTCACTTCACTCATCCCCAACAACGTATCAAAAATAAAATCTTGGCTGTAGGGTTGAGACGCCCGCTGCTTCAACGCCACTTTATTCACCTTGAATTTTTCACCAAACCACATTACGGCAGGGACATGTTTTTGCGCTTCAGGGGCAATGGCGTACGGAAACCCGTGGAGATAGAGACCATTTTCCCCCAATGACTCCCCATGATCGCTTACATAAAACATTGCCGTTGCAAAGGATGAATCATTCTTTTTCAGAAAATCAATCGTTTTCTTCAAAAAATAATCGGTATAAAGAAGGACATTATCGTACCCATTGGCAATTTCCGCTTGGGTGCATTGTTCCAACTGATTGCTTTTGCACACAGGGGTAAATTTCTCGAATTCTTTCGGATACCGTTTGTAATACGCTGGACCGTGGTTCCCCATCTGGTGAAGAACGATAACAATATCCCCTTTGGGATGAGCCTTAATGTACGTATCAAGCCCAACTAACATCCCCTCATCACGGCACTCACCATCTTCGCAAATCGTATTGTTAGCCGGTATTTTGTAATCCTCGTAGGTCACACGTTCCGCTACCCCTTTGGAATCGGAGTTGTTATCCCGCCACAAAATATTCGCTCCCGAGCGTTTGAGAACATCCAAAATATTTTCAGTATGTTTGGCTTTCTCCCCCTCATAGTTCTCTCTTCCAAACGAGGAGAACATACACGGTACGGAGATCGCCGTCTCCGTACCGCAGGAGGTGAACTGGGTAAAGTTAACAATATCTTCATTTTTGAGCAATGGATTCGTTTCACGTGAATAGCCATTGAGAGAGAAATGATCCCATCGCGCTGCTTCTCCAACGACGACAACAATCAATTTTCGGTTTTTATCCGAGGGAGATGCCACTGCATCTTGAGCATAAAGGGCTAATCCCGTATACGGATGGGACAATGATTTTTGTATATACGAACCACTTGAATAGAGATAAAAGGCTGGATTGGCATAATAACGTAACGGCTTATGTTCTCGAAAAAAGGATGTATAATTTTTGCTAAAGGCAAATAGCAGTATCGCGACAAAAGCGAGGGCAATCCCAATGATTTTTCCTTTCTCGAGAAGTGTCGATTTAAGCTTCATCGGAGCTATATTAGCTTTATAAACGATAAATGAAGGGATTACTCCGATCAAAAGAACATACAATACAAGGGTAAAACTAAATAAATCAGAAGATTCACTCAGATTGGTTTCTAACGTGTTTTGAATCATATGGGTATCAATCACCGTATTGTAGGTATCCATAAAATAGGCAACAAATGACGATAAAATTAAAATTAAAATGATAATAGGCTTGAGGGTACGACGGAAACTAAAGAGGGATAAAAGAATGATCGTAACACTCATCAACACCAATGCCAACGATACAATAAAAGGGGCACTGCTCCATGAGAGGGGATAAACTTCTATGACATGTTTGAAGAAAGCAATATTCGCAACAAGGGTCAAAAAGAGAGCTACCGAAACGATAAGTGTCCACGATCGGACTTTAAATGATTTAAAAAAAGAGACCATAATTACTCCAGTAAAAAAGGTGTGGTATCATATATTATTTTAAGCTAATGAGAAGATGCAAATAAGAAAAACCCCTCGGAGAATCCGAGAGAAAGAAGAAAATAAAACGATTAACGTTTTGAGAATTGAGGTGAACGACGTGCTTTACGAAGACCTGGTTTTTTACGTTCAACGATACGTGAATCACGAGTCAACATACCGTATGGTTTAAGAACCGGACGGAATTCAGGATTAAACGTACAAAGTGCACGAGAAATACCGTGACGAAGTGCATCGGATTGACCTGAGAACCCGCCGCCTGTTGTCGTTGCGTTGATATCAACGGATGTGTCTTGTTTTGTAAGTGAAAGAGGTTGCGTTACACGCAATTTTTTCGCTTCAAGACCACCAAGCCATGCGTCAAGTGAAAGACCATTAACGGTGATTTTACCAGTTCCTGGAGTCAACCATACTTTAGCGATAGATGTTTTTCTTCTGCCAGTTGCATAAGTTTTTGCCATTATTTATCCTTACTTAGCGATCTGTGCTGAGTGTGGGTGTTCCGCATCAGCATAGATTTTTAGTTTTTTCAACATCGCACGACCTAATTTTGTTTTAGGAAGCATACCGCGAGCTGCGAGTTTGAAGAGTTTTTCTGGATTAGTTGCCAAAAGCTCTGTCATTTTAACACTTTTAACACTACCGAAGTAACCACTATGAGTGTGATACTCTTTTGTTGCCAATTTGCCAGTACCGTTAATAACGATTTTAGACGCATTGATGATAACAACAAAGTCACCACAGTCAATATTTGGAGTAAAATAAGGTTTATCTTTTCCGCGAAGACGAGCAGCAACATCCGTCATTAAACGACCAAATGTTTTCCCCTCAGCGTCGATCAAAACCCATTTACGGTCGATTTGCTCAGGTGTTGCAATTTTAGTAAATTTCATGTGAGCCTCCTTTTCAAGTCTTTAATAAATAGTGGTGAAATTGTATCCATTTAAACTTTATATATGCTTAAATTAAGTTTATTGTAAGGGTGTGTATTCTTTCTAGAATTAGCGTACCGAAAAATCAAAATACGTCGTAGGATAGGGTTCATTTTCAAGGGTAAAATGCCACCATTCCTCTTCCAATGGTCGAAATCTGTGACGAAGCATAAGAGAACGCAGCAGTAAACGATTGGCGCGTTGCTGTGGGGTTACCTCCCTACTTGTGGGAGAGGATAGAGGACTAAAAAAGTCAAAACCTGTCCCCATATCGAGTTCCTTGCCTGTTGCAAGGTCAATGAGAGTCAGATCGACCGTACTGCCACGAGAATGACCCGAACGTGCAGCGATATACCCTTTTTCAAAGAGTTCGGATTTTTGGACGTTGGGATAATACGATTGCTTCATTGTCGTATCATTCAGATCTTTCGCCCAACGGACAAAATGGTTAACGGCACGCTGGGGACGATAACCGTCGAAGAGTTTCAACCCTAATCCAAACGATGACAGCTCCTCTTGAACAACTTTGAGTGCTTGTGCTGCTGAAATACTCACATAACAAATGGAAGCTTCATAGCCATCGATGCGTTGACCCATAAAATTATTTTCACCATAATAACGAAGCTCTACAGCAACACTTGGAAGAGTTTCTTTAAGATTCACAAACCCTGAGGGAACGATTTGCGCTAAAAGCGTCGTGCTCAACAATAACATCAAAATTAGACTCTGAAATTTCATTTATATCCTCTTTTCCACCTACACTAAACCATTCTCTTTTAAAATTGCCAATAATTTTTCTTCACTAATATTTTCCATATCCGTCTTGGAATAGATACTCATCAAATAGATATTATTGTCTGCATCAAGATAATAGTAGACTACACGGAATCCCCCGCTCTTGCCTGTAGGTATGGAAGAATTTGCCAATCGTATTTTATAGCAATGTCGGCTTAACTCTACTCCTGCTTTTGGTTCATTGAGTAATGTTTGCTTAAGCTGTTGCAAATCACTCGAAATATTTTTGTATTTTTTGTGAAGCTTTTTGACATCCTTAACGAATGATTCAAGCGTTAATAGGGTCAAGTTCATCTATTAGCTCATCTAGGGTTTGAAGTTTATTGGAGGCTTTTTGCCCAAGAATACTTTTGAGCTCTTTGCATGAAGTATCAAATTCATCATAAAATAGTCTTGCCTTTTGTTCAGCAATATACGATTTAACCGCTTCGAGGATAATATCCGTTCGATTGATAGAGAATTGATGGGTAAATTCATCCATCTCCTCAACTAAATATTTCGGCAATCGTAATCCAACTTGCTGTTTTTCAATTTGACTCAAAGAATACATCGCTATCTCCTTTTGTTTGACAATATTATATACCATAAACAGCTATTGTGTATTTCTCTTTCACCCCACCCGCTCCCATACAATCTCACCCTCATTAAGATAACACAAATACCCCCGAACCTCACCCCCCGTAAAAGTACGGGTTGCCTCCATATAGTTGCGCACTTGAGTATGGTGTTCTTGGGACATTGCTTCCCCTGTTTTATAATCGATCACCACCCAATACCCCTCATCGTGCTCCACTAGCAAATCAATGATGCGCATACCATTGTGATAAAAGAAACGCTGCTCTTTATACTGCGTCCCTTGTGTCAGATGCTTGAAGGTCTCATCCCCCATCAGTTTCTCCAACAATGAACGCAAGAGTTCCATCTTCTCTTGAGAGAGGCTCATCCCGTATCGCTTGCGCGTGGATTCAAGGGCATCATACATCGCCTCTTCTCTCAAATCTCCCATCATTTCAAGGGCATAATGGGTCGCCAATCCAAACTGTACCGCATCATAATCGTGCGTCACCTCTTCATTCAAAACAAGAACATCCCCTTGGGAACCATACGCGATATGTTTGTAGTCAAACGGTTGCAAAGGTTCAAGGAGCAAACGGGGGGTTATCTCAAATTCTCTCTCTCCCCATCGCCCCACTTCCAAATCTAACGGCTCAAACCACGAACTTTTGGATTTGATGATGAGGGTAAGCGATTGGACGGCACGGGTCAATGCCACATACAGTGCATTGAGCTGATCCTCTTTTTCTAATACTTTCTCTTTGAGTAACGCCCTTTGATACACCTCATCAAGCTCTTCACGCCCTTTGATTCGATAAAACATCCGCTCTAAACTCACCCCATTGTATTCATAGACGATACTTTCGCTGCGTGAGCGTGCTTGCCCCAAACGATCCAATATAAGAACGTGCTCAAACTCCAGCCCTTTGGATTTATGGACAGTCATAATCCGAATCCCGTGCAAATCACTCTGCGGTGAGGAGGCATCAAGCCGCTCGATCTCATACACCACCTCTTCAATATCACGAAAAGCCTTGAGTTTTTCGACAAACATCATCGCACTTTTATCCCCGATGGCGTGTTGGACGATAAATGCCGTTGCTTGCTTTTGAAGATCAAAAATGTTGGTGCGCTCTATCGCTTCACGCGCGCACCCTAATAACGCCGCACAGTTATGGGCATAAATCTCTGCACCAAAATAACAATAACGCAAATACTCAATCACGGCACGGACACTGCGTTGATGGATCAGCTTGGAGGTTGCTTCACTGACCACACTAATATGACGCTCTTCCAAATACTCTTGCGCTTTGGTCGCATCGGCGTTCGTCACACACAAAATCGCCATATCATCCTGTGCAACCCCCTCACGTCTCAATACCTCAATCTGTTCAAAGAGGGTTTGAAGGGGCTCATCACTTTGATGGATTTCAACACATCCTCCGCGTTTAGAATCAGGGGAGCGTTGAGGGATATAGCGGTTCATTTTTGCCCCGAAGACACGGTTGACAAATTCAACCACTTCAGCGCGAGACCTATAATTGACCTCCAACGGCTTCACTTTGACATCAAAATGCTTCGCTACGTCATAAAAGAGGGCACTCACACCCCCACGGAAACGGTAAATCGATTGCTTCACATCCCCAACGAAGAAAAAGCTCCCCCCATCATTGACCCCTTTACCAGAGCGTATCTCCTCGATCAACGGACGCAAAATATCAAACTGTATCGTACTCGTATCTTGAAATTCATCGAGAAGAAGGTGTTTCATCGTCGAATCAAGACGAAAATAGAGAAATTCACTCTCCAAATTGCTCCGTAACAGCTCGTGCACCATGAGGGTTATATCATCGAACGTCAACTCATTGTTTTGGGCAATCAATGCCTTCCGACTCTTGATGTAAATTTTCAAAATACGGTGCAATGCTCCTAAAAAATCTGCTTCACGAGTCATCATCTGCTCTTTTATCACCGCTTGAATCTCATGCAACAACCCATCCATCCGAGGCTCATACACTTTTTTAAAATCCCAATATTCCAAAGAGGGTTTAAAAATCCACGATTTACTCAATAGATCCTCATAGTCTGCTATAGTCATCGTTTTACGGGAACGCTCACTGAGAGGTTTGGCAAGCATCAAAGCAGCCAGTTCGTTTGCAAGCTCCATCGCGTGGGTAGTGGGGTTAAACGTGAGGCTGTTTTGAGGAATTTCTAAGCCCTCGAACTCTTTATGCTTGGCATACAATGAGGACAAAAGGTCAAAAACATCATCAAGGCGTTTGGAGCTAAGATGTGAGAGTTGCGTGAGGGTTTCCATCTCCCCCGAAACCTCAATCTCGTGTAAAAATCGTTTGAGAAATTTTTGTTCATGATGGGAGGTTGAGGATTGAAACGTCGGCTGTATCCCTGCATTGAGGGCAAATTTGCGTAAAATCGTCCCAAAAAAGGTGTCAATCGTCGAAATCTTCACATCCGAGCGCAGCAGTTTCCACAAAATACGATCCCGCATCGCCACAATCGCTTCGGATGGCAATCCCGTTATCATCGCAATCTCCGAGAGTTCCCCCCGTGTTTCCAAGCAACGCAAGGTTTCGATCACCCGCTCTTTCATCTCATTCGCCGCTTTATTCGTAAAAGTAAGCGCGGTGATTTGGGAAGGCTCTTCCCCCATAAACAACAGTCCCAGATACCGTACGACGAGATTAAAAGTTTTACCGCTCCCCGCACTGGCTTCAAAGGCTAAAAAAGGTTCAAAAGTAGACATTACAGCTCCCTATCGCATAGTACAGCGTAGGGGCAATAACGACACGCTTTGAGCTCTTCGCACTGCTCCCACACCCACTCTTTATTGGATGCCAAATCGTGTAAAATTCCTCGAAGCGTCTCAATTTTCGCTTCCAAAAACTGCTCATACACCACCCGACCGCTTTTGAGATCATAATAGCCGCAACGACTGACACGCCCGAACTCTTCCGCTAGCAGTGCATAAATCGCCAACTGATAATCAACATCCCCCTCTTTGGGCGGATGATCGGTGTCGGCAAAGTTACCCGTTTTATAATCCAGTACCTCTAACCCCTCGTGGGTAAAATCAATTCGATCAATCCGCCCCCCAAGCGGTATCCCCTCAACGACGCTCGCCCCTGTTTTTTCATGGTAGGCAACGCGGATTCCCTCTTCGAACCGCTGTATCTCATTCTCATAAAAAGGGGTTAGTTTCTCAATCCACAGATGCTGAACGTACCGTTGCATGACATCCCCCTCCTCTTCTTGACTCAATACTTTGACCAATGCCTCTTTAATAGCTTCCGCCGAACCATAATGATCGCGCCCCATATAGATCTTTTCCATCGCATTATGGAGACGATTGCCGATGTCCCGCTCACGGCTTAGATCCTCTTGCAACTCATGCTCTTTGATTCGTGCCACGTATTTATAATAAAACTGTCGCTTGCAGGTGAGAAAACTTTTCAATCCGCTTGCTGATAGGGTGTGTGCCGTAAAATCGTACTCGCTTGCTACTTCAGGGGTAACGCGATCGCCAAATACCACATGGGGAAAAAGAATGCGTCCATAATCAAACATCGCATCACGAGAGGGTATTCCCAATTGCAACAAGAAGCGTGACGGTATCGTTTCACTGTTTTGTACACACGAAATCGCTACTTTTTGGGCACGCTCAAACAACATCCAGTAATAGTGCTTTTGGAGAAACTCCCGATCCATACTCGTCGGCAAATCGGCGAACTGACGGGTTTTTGTATTGAGAAAAAGATCCTTTTGACTGCGATGAGGGACGAACCCTTCATTGAAATCGACAACAATCACCCCATCATACGCTACCCCGCGCGTTTCCAACAACCCCATCACCGTAATCTTCCCGCCACCGACATCATCAAGGGAACGGCTTTTGAGACGGTTCATAAAAATTTTCAACGCCGATTTGAACTCATACTCTTCTAATGCTTTTGCAATGGGTTTAAATTTTTCCAGCTCCTCGTCCAAAATCTTCTTCACTTCAAGACGATGAATATCACCGCTCACCATCGCAGCCAAACTCTCCAAATCATGAAATGAAAACGGCTCATAATAATGTTCTTTAACCCACGTATACAGCTGCTCATTTACCCGCGTCAAACGCGCTTTATTCTCCGCGTTCTGCTCACTTAAGTAGAGCTCAATCGCATCTATATCACGAATAAAACACTCCTCACCAATCGAGTGCCCCATCGCGAAGTTAAAATTACCCTCTTCATCAAAAAGAGCCAAATATGCAACATACTCCTCATCAGGAACCACGACGACAAGTCGCTCAGGTGCGATTCCGCTATCAATCATCATCTGCACCTGTGCTTTCACAAATCCCACTTGTGTCAATCGGTTATGAAACACCTCACACGTCACATTTTTCAAAGGTTCAATCTTAGACCTCTCCAAAATAGCTCGCTCACTCAACGAAAAACGATACCGATACCCCACCTCTATTTCCAACGAACACTCCCGTAAACGCTCCGTCATTTTTTCGTTATACACCGTCGCATGATAGATACACTCCAACGGTACAAGGGCAGCACAGACCTTTAACACTTCAAGCTCATAACGGCTCAAATACCCTTCGATATAGAGGGTAATCGATTCAAATCCTCTCACATACTGTTCATTGATTTCCACCGACGATTTAGAAAAAATAGGGTCACTCCATCCACGCAATGCCACGATCTCTTTATAGTTCTTCCACAAATGCCCCAGTATCGTAATATGTTCTTCATACTCCCCATACACATCCGCATTTTCCAACGCCTGCAACACCACCATCTCACCACTCAGCTCTTCAAAAAAACGAAACAAATAAGTAGAATTCTGAATAAACGTAAAAAAATTTCGTTCAATATGAAGCTTGTCAAACGCCGAAAAATTCGATGCTTCATGAAGGGCTAATAGCCGTAAATCATCATCGGGGGCAGTGAGCTTTTCACTTTTGATCACCCGATCCAAAAAATCTCCCATCCCCATATATGTCGGCAAAAATCCCTCATTGCACCCCTGCAATGTTTCACGAATAGCACGAGAAGTGGGGAAAATAATCAATTCTTTTTTCATTTCAATCTCCCTAAAATATCTAATGCACCCAGATCAAACTTCGAAAATGCAAACCATTTTTTTCCTAAATCTTTGAGACTTGCACCGATATGATAAACTTCTTTACCATCAATTATCAAAAACCTATCATGTGAAGAATCAAACTTTTTTAGCTCTATATTTGGATATTGTGCATTGCATTTTTGTAAATCCAGTTCTAACTGTTTAGTAATATTTTTAGTGTAAATAGTGGCTTGAACGTTTGCCTCTCGTTTAGAAAGCAACGTCAAAACTGTATCATCGACATAGTTATCAATCAACACAATACTTTCATCGGCACTTTTTATCAAATCCGATACAAAAATATACGCATCATAAACCTGTCCATCGTAAAAAATTCCTTGCTTTGATTTGATAGATTTATCTTCTATGGCATTTAGTATCGTTTCTATTTTATCATCCGTTTTGAATTGTTTTTGCTCCAACGAGTCAAGTCGCTGAAAAATTAAAGCATTATTTGAGATAAATCTTCGCATCTCTACAAAACCCTTGATAATTTTTATGCTGATTAATACTGCGACTTCACTTTTGAGCACAGCAGATAGCATAGATACGCCTTGCTCAGTGAAAACAAAAGGCAAATACCTTCTACCTCCATATTGTTTGGATGTCACATTTTGTGATATCCAACTTGAGGTCACAAATTGTGATCTCAAGTTTTGATACTCTTCTTCAGTAGTTTGAAACATAAATTCTTCAGGAAACCGCTCCATGTTTCTTTTAACGGCTTGATTGAGCACGCGAGTTTCTACACCATATAACTCCGCTAAATCTCTATCCAACATCACCTGCATTCCGCGAATGGTGTAGATTTTGGTTTTGATGCTATCGTCGATGGAGGTGCTGACTTCGTTCATTGGAGTTCCTCTTATACCATTTTTGTGACGTCATGAAAATGGTCTTTGATGTTTTGCTTCATTGTACCCAGTCGCTCAAAAATGAGGGAAAATATGGCAGGATGAAAAAATTTTAAAGCCCTATTTGCTTTTTTAAATAATCTTTTCCTAAATCAATCATTACGGACAATGCAGAACTACCAATTTCAGAAAATTTGCCTTTGACTTCATTCCAAATTTTACTATCACGTAAAGCATCAATAAAATCTTGTCCATCAAATGTAATCGTATTAATTGTAAAAATACTTCCATCACTATATGTTTTTAATTCTTTTGCTTTTATATAATTTGCTTCGACTAACAATCCGATGTGATAAGTTAGTTTTTTTATCGATAACATATCATTCTTCATTATCTCAAATAATTGCTCACTGGATATATTTTGACCATAATCCATTTTTTCTTCTAATGTCAGCATAATATCCCGAATCAAATCCAAATCACGTTTCATGTCTTGCTCCTCTTAGATTTTTTCGGCTCATCCACCAAACTCGTCAACCCACGATTCAATGCAAACAAACACGCCACCCGCTCCATGTCACTGTTAAACCCCTCTTTACAGTACAGCTTATCAATCCGCTTTGTCGACTTTTAGCAGTTTTGGAAGCATTGTGAGTGGATTATAGAGGTCGGCTAGGGAGCTATCTTGGAATTGGGTGCGGGCATCGAGAATTTCACTAAGGATTATCATTTAGCTTCTTTTATTATTAGTTCTCCTCAATTATACAAGAAATAACACTATTCAAGAAGATAAATCCCCACAAAGATGGGAATATTAGAGAGAGACGAAAAATTAAAACTCGAAAGTATTAGGATTGCGGGTATCGGCTTTGAGGTTATAATAACGCTGATTATCTCCAATGGAGACCTTTGCCAAAATATCCCAACGACCCACGTTAGGTAGATCGACGGGGCTAAAGGTGTAAATCCCATTATTGATCGTAGGCGAAGTTAAATTAAGATCTAACTTTGTTGTATCGGGGCGAGTGAGGACGACGTCTACTTTTGCATCATTCACTACTTTATTTGACTTGTCAGTTATTTTATAGACAATAACCGCCCCTTTTTTAACAATTTGAGGGGTCAAAAAAGAAATCGTATAATTTTTATCAAACGCAACTTTGGCATTGATAATATCATTGGCATTGTCATCATAGGTATGGTAACTTTGCATACCATACTCAGACATTTCAACAGGATTATTGATGGCGACTTTCACCGTTGCCACACTGAAGCCAATAACAGCAACAATTGATAAGCCGATAATCCATGGCCATTTTTTACCTGCATTTTTATCTGCTGTATTCACGTATTCTCTCTTCTTTTAAAAAAACGTCTCCACACATATATGCTAAGTGCATAAAGAATAGTACCGTAAAAAATGAAACGGATAACATCAATAAAAATTTGACTGCCGCTTCCCGCTGATGAACTCAATGTTTGCCCTCTTGAAGCTGCTATTTGCTCAGCCACATCGGAGTAACCGTTGTACATAGCCACTGAGTATTTTTTAACAATATCATCCCCTTTCGCACGCTCTGCCAATATAGGTAAGACAGTTCCACCACTATTGGAAAGAAGCTCTTTGACTTCATCATAGCTACGAGCGAACATAACGGAACTCACAACTGCCCCGATAAAGGTTGCATTAGGACTTAATATTTGTCCTTTATTAAAATCTTTGTACAAAGACGCTGGACGCGCAAGAATATCCACCTCATGTTGTAACTCGACGAATGTCATAACAACAGAAGAGGTATTGGTTTCTGCACTAATACGCTTTTCAAAATCGCTAACCGATTCATTATTTTCCAAATCTCGAACCATAACGAGATAGAGTGAAATACCTGTTTTGGCTTTTAATTCTTTACCTATTGATTCAATTTGCTGTGCAAAGTTTGGGTTTTTAACAACATCATCTTTGTACAAAAATTCTGCGTGCAACGAAGTGAAAAATGAGAGGGTGAGTGTGAGGGCCGCAAGCCCTCGTGAAAATCTCAATGTCGACCTCAACCGACGTAGAGATGGTTAGCTGTCATAACAGCGTAAAATGTAAACGAAGCAGCAATAACAAGTCCCAATGAAATAAGTTTATCCATAATACTACTCCTTACTTACGTTGACACGATGAGCAGCATTATCCGTGCTGAACATCTTAATGTCTTTTTCGTTTTCAATTTGGTAAAAATTTGACGCGCTACCTTGTTGCACTTTAATACCCCACGTTGTTAATCCAGCGAGGATAGAAAGGAGCAATACAGTCGCGATCAACATACCCGTGATACCGTGTAATGCAAATATACTACGATTTTCCATTATCAGCTCCTTATTTGCTAAGATCGGTGACATACGCACCAAGGGCTTTAACTTGTACTTCTGTCAAGTTGTTAAATGCAGGCATTGCACCGATTGCACCTTTTTTACCATCTTTCAATACAGTCGCTACCATAGCAGCTTCCCATCCATTGATTTTTGGAGCTACCGATGGCATTCCTTCACCATTTTCACCATGACACGTATTACATGTGCCTGCTAAGAATGCCGCTTTTCCTGCTGTATCATCCGCTTTGAAACCTGATGCAACATATTTTGCCACAGCATCGATTTGAGCAGGATCTTGCAACAACATAGGTGGCATACCACCTGGGTAATCCGTTTTGAAATTATTTGCACCATTGTTGATCACGTGTTTGACTGATTTCTCTTCCAAACGATGTGTCAAATTAGCCGCTTTACCATCAATACCGTCTGCTGTCAAACCATGACAAGGGGCACATTGAACGATAAACACCGATCCACCCATCTCTTTAAGGGTTTCAGCATCCATATTTTTATGTTCAGCTTCAAATTTTGCATCATGTACTGCTACATCTGCATTATACTCACCAATTTGTGAATATGCATTGACAGGGTATCCTGCAAGGAAATACCACATCGCCCAAACGATTGAACCCAAGAAAATAACTGCCCATCCAAAAGGAAGTTCGTTTTTATATTCTCCAATTCCATCCCAATTTTCATCCGCAAGCTTACCTGTTGCTGTGTCATTTTGCATCTGTCGAACGTATTTAGTAACAACAAAAGAGGTTACTATAACGAGAATAACTGCACCCAATATGGCAAGCATATTAACCCAGTCACCGCCCTTCATAAGCTTATCTACTCCGCCAGTCATTTCGACTGCAGCGTAGGTGAAACCAAGCATCGCAATTACAACTATGATAGCAGCTAGTACTGTCTTATTCATCTATGCCCCCTACTTTTTTATCTCATCGTTTTTTGAGATCTCCTCGACCGGTGGGTCGGTGATCTCATCATGTAACGCGATATTGCCATATTTCTCATAATCGCGTGTCCCTTTTTTCTGTGAGCTGTACAAGTGATAAACATACCCGTACAGCACCACCACCAAAAAGGCGGTAAAGAAAAAATAGCCATACGCTTGAAACGTTGCAATGTCTGCGCTATTCATTATTTCAAGCTATTAAGATAAGCAATAATTGCTACGATTTCAGGGATTTCTCCCGCCGCAACCGCATCTTTAACATCTTGATCTTTCATATCAGCAGCAATCACTTTTGCTTCTTCAAGAGCTGATGCACGAGCACCCTCAACCGAGTCAGCTAAAGCAACCGTCGCTTTTGAACCATCAGCGAGTGGAACCTCTTTATTATAAGGAACCGCGAATACTTTTTGTATCGTTAACTGCTCAGCATACGCTGTGTCAATATCCGCTGTATTTTTAAACATCCAACCGTATGCTGGCATAATAGAACCTGGAACAACCGCAGTAGGATCTTTCATGTGATTTTCATGCCAGTCTGTTGTACGGTAGTTACCTACACGGTGAAGATCAGGGCCCGTACGTTTTGAACCCCAAAGGAATGGACGATCGTATGCATATTCTCCACTCAAAGAGTAGTGACCATAACGATCAGTTTCCGATTTAAATGGACGAATCAACTGTGAGTGACATGCGTTACAACTGTTTTTGATGTAAACATGACGACCCGCAAGCTCAAGCGTCGAATAAGGTTTAGTCCCTACGACAGGCTGTGATGCCTGCGCAAAGTTTGGCAGAATCTCAATGAGACCCGCAAACGAGATAACAACAAAGACAGCAACCGCAAAAAAGAACGGGCGTTTTTCTAACCAGTGAAACATTTTCCCCTCCTTAATTATGCGCCCATAGGCGATGCGTTTTGAAGTTCAGACTCTTCAACACGGCGACCACTTGTCATTGTTTTGTACATATTGTACGCAAACAAGAACATACCCACCAGATACAATGTACCACCAACCGCACGGATTGTGAAGTATGGGTGCAATACTGAAACTGTATCGATGAATGAGTACGCTAAGTTACCAAATTCATCATGTGCACGCCACATCATACCCTGAGTAATACCAGCAATCCACATAGAGGTGAAATAAAGAACAACACCTAATGTTTGAATCCAAAACTGAGTATTCATCAACGATTTAGAGTAAATCTCACGTTTAAATACACGTGGAGCCATATGGAACAATGATGCCATAATCATAAATGCAACCCAACCAAGAGTACCATCATGTACGTGACCAACGATCCAATCGGTAAAGTGTGCCAACGCATTAACGGATTTGATCGCTTGGATCGGACCTTCAAGTGTTGAGAACATGTAGAAAGTAGACGCAAGAACCATAAATTTGATCAACGGACTACTTGCAACTTGTTGCCATTCACCCTTCATAGTCAACAGCATATTGATCGCTGAACCCCATGATGGAAGAATCAATACAACCGAGAATACTGACCCCATTGTTTGCATCCAGTCAGGAACCGTAGAGAACAACAAGTGGTGTCCGCCCGCCCAAAGGTATACAAACATCAATCCCCAGAACGCAAGGAGAGACAATTTATACGAATAAACCGCTTGACCTGACTCTTTTGGAAGGAAGTAGTAAATCATTGCAACGATAGGTACAGTGAACCCAAACGCAACCGCATTGTGTCCATACCACCATTGCACTAACGCATCATTGGTTCCTGAGTACATTGATACCGAGTGATACCATGAACCGATTCCACCTGATGCGAAATACGTAGGGATTTCCATATTGTTGAAAAGATACAACATAGCAATACCAAGGAAGGTAGCGATGTAATACCAAATAGAGATATACAATGATTTTTCACGACGAATACCGATCAAACCAAAAATTTGCAGACCCCAAATAACCCATACCACAACAACAGCGATATCAATAGGCCATTCAAATTCAGCATACTCTTTTGACGTAGTAATTCCTAACAAAAGAGACCCTACAACCGCTACAACGAGCATTAAGTAGAGCCAAAAATGCAATTTGCCGAGGAACATCAAAAACTTTGACTCCGCCATTGACACTTTTAGTACACGTTGACCTACATAATACCATGTAGCAAATATACCACTTACGGTAAAACCAAAAATTACTGCATCAGTATGCAAGGGACGAAGACGGCTAAAATTGGTATATTCCGCCAATCCTTGACCTGCTATTGTATTAACAGCTGGAAATGCCATTTCCCACGCCAAAATAACGCCGACAAGCATCCCGACAATACCGAGTACAACAGTTGTAAGCATAAACATCTTCGCAACCGTGTAATCATACTCCAATGGACGATTCTCCATTTACGACCTCCTTAAAAGATTCAAAGCATAAAAGCCTATTTCGAACATCTGCAAAAACCCTTATATTATATTAGAGACAGCAGCTTTTCTTAACACAAATGTAACATTCATAGGCTATTAGACGCTCTAATGATAGCGACGTGTTCTTTTAATAAGTCTTAAAAAATTAAATATTTTGCCTGATAGTCATACTTGGTGATATTTTTAAGATTAATGAAAGAATTAGGAGAAGAAAAGTAACACCTAGGAAAAGAAGGTGTTAGTAAAAAGAGAAGTTAACGTTGAATTAAACTTAAGAACTCTGCAAATATGTATCGACTCTCTTTGGGTCCTGGACTTGCTTCTGGATGATGCTGTACCGAAAATACTGGTGCATCTTTATAACGAAGTCCTTCAATCGTATTGTCAAACAGATTAATATGGGTCACATCCGCAATTTCCCGCACCGATTCAGGGACATTATAATTATGATTTTGTGCCGTGATCTCTACCATTCCTGTCTGAACGTTTTTCACAGGATGATTCCCACCGTGATGTCCAAACTTGAGTTTATGAGTATCGTGACCGTGTGCAATACTCAAAAGCTGATGTCCCAAACAAATTCCAAATAGTGGAATCTTGCGCGCAATCAGTTTTTTGATCTCTTCTTGTTCTTGCTTGAGAACCAAGGGATCCCCCGGACCATTGGAAAGAAATACACCATCAATCTCTTTGGCATCATAACGGGCAATCAGATCATCTCCGTTAAAACTATTTGGTAATACTTCAACCTCTAAACCTGCTTGGGTAAGCTCATTGAGAATATTGCGCTTCACCCCAAAATCTATCGCTGCAATACGGGCTTTAGGAGCGGGTGCTTCATTGTAACAAAAGTTAAACGGGTCATACACCCCATTCGTATGGGTATAGGCTACTTTTGTACTCACTTCTTGAATATAATTGATCTCTTCAATACGTGGAGCGGCTTCAAGAAGTTTTTTGAGCTCTTCTTTATCGCTGACAATTGTTGAGGCAATCATCATCATAGCACCCTCACTACGCAACATTTTGGTCAAATAGCGGGTATCAATATCACAAATACCAAGGACACCATGTTTTTCCAAAAACGTATGCAACGCTTCTTGGGCTCTGAATGAGGAGTATTGACTTTGATATTGACGAACAATCACCCCTTTACAATGGGCAATTTTACTCTCCATATCCTCATCATTTACCCCAACATTTCCGATTTCAGGCATAGTAAAAGTAATAAACTGCCCCGCATACGAAGGGTCAGAGATGATCTCTTGATACCCTGTCAAAGAGGTGTTAAAAACGATTTCACCCACATTGGTACCCTCTGCACCAAAACTTTTTGCCGATAAATAGGTCCCATTTTCAAGATAAATCCATACGTCTCGCATTATGCCATCCCTCTTCGTGCTACTTCATCTTTGTAGAGTTTTTCGTACAAAATCTCATATTCATCCGTCCCCGGAATCACACGTCGTTTGTAACTTTTTATTTTTTCATACACCGCATTTTCAAGCTCACTCGTATCCGCGATAAATGTTGTTATCGCATCATAAATGATATTTTTAATACGATTTTCGCTCACATCGTAGTGGATTAGATCCTCTTCATAGAGCGCATCCAAAATTTTGTGGGCAATATCGGAGTAACGATCTTCATACGATAAAATTACGCCAAACTCAGGAGCTAATTTCTTTTTAATCATAAAAAATAGTTGTCGCTCATCCGCTAGATAATAGTCAATCTGCTCTTCGTTGGCGCTAACAATCGCTTTAACTTTTTCTTCGAGTGCCATCTCTTGCTTTACACTCTCGACGAGTATTTTTTCAGCCTCGCGCGCAGTAGCTTCCAGTCCATGCGTCATGGTCACTAATCCACTACGGTTAAGATCAACGGCGATACGACTCGAAATATGGGGGATATGGGAGAGTGAAACTTTCATGAACTGCCCTATGATACTTTTTTGTTATTATACAGAAGATGAACTCTAAAATCGCTTAGAAATACCTCTATTTATTTCTTATTTGATAATTCGGAGGGAATTTTTTGCAGTGCAGCTGTTATTTCAGCCCCTTTTTTCGGGTCCATTTTTCCTAATATCTGACTCACTATTTTAGGATTTAACGTACTTAGAATATCGGATGCCTCTTTTACCCCCATTTGAGCTAAAATATTGGCAGAGGATGCCGGTTTCATTTTCGTATAGGCTTGCGAAACTTTGTTACTTTTAAGTTGTTTCATCTCTTCTAAAATCTTTTTGTTATCCGCAAGTATTTTTTGGATGGAGGCTTCACGTGTTTTGATCTCTTGAAGCTTTTGATCCACCGCGGTACCTCTGCCCTGTACCATTGCCTCTTTTTTCTTGAGTAAATCCTCGGTAGCGCGTTTGAGAGCATCGAGTGATTGACGCTGTTCATCGATTTTTCCCAACTCTATCAATAGTTCATTTTTGCGTGATTCGAAGATTTGAGTACACTCATACGATTTGGTTGGCGCACCATGGAGAGTTGCTATACTCATAAAGGATAACAGTAGAATTTTTCTCATAGAATCTCTCTTTTATAGGTCATTACACCAATTTCATCCAACATTTTAGCCTCTTCTTTTTTCATCTTTGCTGTATGAGCGTGTGCTTCTTGTACTTCAAGGTAATTAAATTTTTCATACTCAACTCGTGCAGCTCTAAAGTGTTGCTGCATTTGAAGCTGATATTGCTGCGCATTTACAAGGAGAGCAGTGCACCGTTGAATCTCATAGTGCTGTGCTTGTATGATTGACTGTGATTGAATCAGCTCACCAACAGAGCCACTGGTTGGTAAATCAAACGTAGAGAGAAGGGCATAGGCATCACTAAGGGCAACAGTCGCAGCAGAAAGGGCATTGTTTGCCCCGATAAGATTGCGTTCCGCTTGGTCAAGCCCTTTTTTTTTGAGCTTAACGAGGGGGGCGTATTTGGATTTCATTTGTCTAAGCCCCTCGGCCTCAAAGAGGCAAGCTTCAGTGCTATGTACTGCAAGCGTAGTCAATCAAAACTTTATTCCGATTGGCGTTCTAATCAAAGCAGTATCGTATCATTTCGATCAGGTGACGTAGAGATCATCCCGATTTTTGTTTGTGTCAACTCTTCGAGAGCTTTTAAATACTCTTGTGCCGTTACGGGGAGGTCTTCGAAACGACGAACCCCTTCCGTTTTATCCCACCCTGCAAAAGTTTTATAAATCGGGGTGACGGCTTCAAGATCAAGAGGCATATAATCAATTACTTCACCATTGAGCTCATACGCGACACACACTTGAATCTCTTCAAATCCATCGAGGACATCAAGCTTCATGATAGAGAGATCATCGCAACCATTGATACGGCTCGCAAAACGGCACGCTACCGCATCAAACCAGCCACAACGACGCGGGCGACCTGTTGTTGTTCCAAATTCACGACCAGCTTTACGCAAACGCTCACCAATATCTCCATGCTCTTCGGTTGGGAAAGGTCCATTTCCGACACGAGTACAGTACGCTTTTACGATCCCTGTTACTTTCCCAATGTCTTTAGGATTGACACCAAGACCCGTACATGCACCCGCTGAAATCGTTGATGAGCTGGTGACGTACGGATAGGTTCCGTGGTCGATGTCAAGCAATGTCCCCTGCGCACCCTCAAGAAGAATCTTCTTATCCTCGTCCATCATTTTCCACGCCATTTGGGTCGTATTGGCTAAGAAAGGAACCAATGCTTCGGCAAAGGTAGTCAATTCAGCTGTCAGCTCTTCACGGTTTGGCAATGAAATTGCTAATGCTTCAAAAATCGCTTTGTTTTGGACAAAATACTCCAATACACGATTTGTTAATGTCTCAACATTGCGCAATTCGCCCAAACGAAATCCAGCACGGGCAATTTTTTCACTGTACGCAGGTCCGATACCGCGACCTGTTGTACCGATCGCTTTTTCACCGCGAAGGATCTCTTTGGCTTGATCGATAAGAGTATGGAATGTCAAAATCATGTGGGCAGATTCAGACACGAACAACCGTCCAAGGAGATTGTCAAACTGTTTCATCTCTTTGATAAGCGCTTCCGGAGAGACCACGACACCATTCCCGATAATGTTAATCGCTTTGGGGTTCAAAATCCCCGATGGGATCAAATGCAATGCGTGGGTTTTACCGTCGACCACGATCGTGTGACCGGCATTGTGACCCCCTTGATAACGGGCAACACAATCGTACTTTTGCGCTAACAAATCGACAATTTTACCTTTTCCTTCGTCTCCCCACTGGATACCGACAATTAAATCTGCTTTCATTTACAATCCCTAACGTAATTTTATTTTATCTATTAATGTATCCGTATAAATCGCAAAGCCGACCGATACGGTCTCTTCGTCACGATAACGTCCACCCATTGCATACACTTCATTGGCTTCAATGACACGGAAAAAAAGCTCATCATAATAAAGCATTTTAGCGTAATATAATGGTGCAATAACCACATTCGGATACTCTAGCCCTGCACACAACGCTTTTATTTTAAGTAACTCAATACAAATAGCTTCAGGAGCAATCTCTAAAAGAGGCTCAATATCCTCGAATTTTTCCAAATAGACCAACTGTGTTAGCCATTCGATATTTAAAGATAAGAATTTTTCAATGTTAACGTGTCTAAAATCATCCAGTTCAAGATCCAATAGCTCAGAAAGAAGTCTTGGAATATTAATATTAGATATTTGTAAAAGAGGCTGAAGGGCTAAGGTTTTAAAAATCGTGGTTGCTTGTTTCAATGCAACGGCAAGATTAGATTCCCCTAAAATTTCAACCCCTATTTGATACTGCTCAAGAGAAGGGTAACGATAGACAGGTTGGATATAGAACCATTTCTTATGCTCTGTATTTCCCCCCAAACGTTTACCCAGAATTCGGACAACATCAATGGTGGAATCGGCACGCAAACTCATCGAATGGTTGTCACTGTCACCCAAACGGATAAGTTCACGTTCATCGCAAATACTTTGGTGCTGATGGTACGAGAAAAGAGGGGTAATGATCTCTTCAAACCCTGCTTCGCTCAATAACTCGCTGGCACGATTTTCGATAAAACGTTTCGTTGCAGCTGATGTGGCAAAATAAAGTTTAGAGCCTTCAGGAATTTCGTGTTCAAAAATCATATTAAAGCCCGAAATAAACGGTGTTAAATATGCGATTTGCCGTCCCATCAAATACTCTTCGTCCTATAGAAGCCAACGCAAGTTCTACACTGTTAACAACCCAAGCAGCTTCATAGACACTTATAAGCCCCATGTGATTGATACGAAAAATACTGTCTTTAATATGATCTTGACCGCCTGCTACATTGACTTCAAACTCTTTTTGGAGCAATGAACGGATTTTTTTGGCTTCTGGATCACCAATTGTTGTCATCGAATCCGCTGGATTTTTCGGATAAATACTCAAACCGATTGCCTCCATCGCTTCACGGGTTGCGCGTGCACGAAGAGCGGTTTGGGCATACAGTTTTTCTAATCCTCCCTCAGCTTTGATGCGGTTTAAAACAGACTCTAAACCAATCGTAATCGTCGTAGCTGCAGTCCATGCAGTCGTATTTTTACGCTGATTTTTGATCTCAGTGGCAAGGTTGAAATAGTATCCCTTCCCTTTGCCTATTTTTTCTATCGCTGCGTTGCTAAGTCCCATGATTGCTAATCCAGGAGGAAGCATCAATGCTTTTTGGCTTCCCGAGATAAGACAGTCTATATTGGTAATGTCTATTTTTTCCACCCCTACAGCTGTGATACCATCAGCAATAACCATGATAGAAGGGTTATGGGCTTTTACTGCGCTCGCAATGGCTTCAACGCTGTGACGCAAACCGCCAGCACTTTCACAGATTTGAATCGCAATAGCATCAATATCTGCATTGGCACTCAAAACAGCCTGCACCTCTTCAACAGTTGCAGGAGTATCCCATTCGTGTTTAATTTCAACATTTGCAACACCATGAGCCTGCGCAATTTTGCCAAAACGCTCACCGAATTTTCCCGAATTAATCGAGAGGAGCTTAGCAGCGGTGAGATTAGTCACAGCAGCCTCCATTGCCCCTGTCCCTGACGAGGCAAGCATAAGCACCTCATCCATCCCTAAAAGCTCGAATAACAATGTGCGAGTACGTTCAAAAATCGCCTCAAACTCAGGGGTACGGTGGTGAAGGGTTTCACCCGCCATAGCAACACGAACAGATTCAGGTACGGGAGTAGGTCCTGGGGTAAAAAGTAGCATATTTTTCCTTGATTTAGGCGTATCAGAATTCACTATAATTGCGCAAATTATAGCGAAGAGGAAGTTAGGAGAGGTTTAAGGGGGAAACCTTAACGGAATAAACTCGTCATTTTTTTAAAAAATGATTTCAACCCTGAATCTTTGACCGCCAAAGTATGTACAAATTCGTCATAGGTTACATGTTTAGAATCAAGAAACCCATTCAAAAAGTTTTCTGATGCTTCCAACCCATTTGCTTTTTCCACTTCAAGCATATCAGAATAGATTTTCGACATTACATCTATCACATGGGCCGGGGCTGCTCTTCGATACGCTACATACCCTATTATCCCCCTCGAAACGGGATGTTTACGAATATCGAATTTGGTAGTCACCCAATAATGATCCCCATTCTTAGCCAGATTTTTAACGACAGCATAAATATCCTCTCCAGCTTGAAGCCGATTCCACATTAATTTAAAAATAGCAGCAGGCATATCAGGATGACGAATAATGTTGTGTGGTTTATTCATCAATTCACTCAACGAATATCCCGATACATTACAAAAATCATGATTCACGTACTCAATAACCCCCCTTGTATCCGTACGACTCACGATCATCAGTAAATCACTCATTTTTATTGCTCGACCTGTTGGTAGTGGTGCGGTTGCCATGCTGACCATCCTTTTCATTATCTTAAAATAACTTATAACAACAATATTAGTAATATTACCTGCTAATATATTAAATAATAATTAATACGTCACATCACTTAATTATCTCTTTCATCTCGTACTATCATCCAATTGTTATGATACAATTGCGCCTAAAAACGAGGTCATAATGACACTATTTGACGCATTAATACTAGGGGCTCTTGAAGGGGTAACGGAATTTCTCCCTGTCTCCTCCACCGGTCACCTCATCTTGGCTTCCCAATTATTAGGATTAGAGCAGACCAATGCCCATAAAGCATTTGAAGTGGCAATTCAGTTGGGGAGTATCCTTGCTGTCTTATTTTTATACGCTAAAGATCTTATCAAAGATAAAACCCTTTGGATTAAATTGGCCGTTGCTTTTGTCCCGACAGGAGTACTCGGATTTCTCTTTTACAAACATATTAAAGCCCTTTTTGGTGTTGAAACCGTCAGTATTATGCTTATCGCAGGGGGAATTATTTTCTTAATCGTTGAATATTTTCGTCGTGATAAAGCCATCGACTCAGGAAAAGATCTCAGCGAGCTCACCTACAAAGAAGCTTTCTTCATCGGTGTTTTTCAAAGCCTCTCGATGATTCCGGGGACAAGCCGCTCAGGAGCAACGATCATCGGCGGATTATTCCTCGGTTTAAAACGTAAAAGTGCGGCAGAATTTTCGTTTCTTTTGGCAATCCCTACCATGATGATTGCCACCGCTTACGATTTGATCAAACATCGTCATGAGATGATTGTCGATGATTACTCAATGCTCGCGGTTGCGTTTGTCACCGCATTTGTTTTTGCATTCTTTACCGTCAAACTCTTTGTAGGATTTGTGAGCCGTCACACGTTTGTTCCGTTTGCTATTTACCGAATTATCGTGGGTCTCATTTTCTTTTATTTTGTGGCGACGCTTCCGGCATAAATTTCCCCGTCATACCCAAAGGGCACAAGAACCTCTTTTGAGGTTCCCGACTTGATTGGGGATCCAGCTATCTCCCTTCACCCTGAGCTTGTCGAAGGGTGACGTTCATGGTTCGACAAGCTCACCACGAACGGGAAAAAGTGAAGATTGACTACCTTATACATTTAATTACAGAGTTACGAATCTTCAACGAGTGTCGCACTACCATGTCTCATGCCAAATGAAAAAAGAGCTTCTTTGTCATCTTTTCGTGCTTCATGTAGCTTTTCAAGTACCGCTTTAACATCATCTCTAACACGACAAGCAAACTCTTTATTTTTAACTAAACGTTCCCAATCAGTAATAAGTTCTTCATAGTATGTCTCTTGATAGTTTTCTGTTGTTTTCATAATGGGGTTTGGTTTCATTGTTTCAGACTGCCCATGTGCTATGGTGTTTCTAAAATCAAAAAGTTTCTTAATTGTTTGAACAGGACGCTCACCTTTTAGGTAGCTTACTTCCAATTTAATACATAACAGGTCTAATTTTTGTAAGGGTGCATAACGTTCATACTCAGACCAACATATGAAAGTATGAGAACCAATATGATTGAGATAGGCTTCGAATGTAAAAGCCGTAAGCAATATACTGGATAAAAATTGCCAACTTGAACCTTCCCGATTTTGAGTACCAGTATTTAGCACACATTCGGAAGCATGCCATAGTTCAGCGTAAGTATGAACTGTTCGTGATTTATCAATTTTAATTTTACGGTGTTGTAACATAGAGAACCCTCACTGAAAATTTATTTATAGATTCCACTCAGCTTTTACAACATTTTAATTTCATTCTCTTCAATTCTCAAAATAACACAAACCTGTTCTAATAACCCATCCGTAAAATCTAAAACTTTTTTAATTTCTTCTCGCGAGGGAAGAGCTCTGTGTGGTGTTGGATAAGAACCTTTGATATGGTATGCGCTTGCTATTCTCAACACATCTTTTTCATCTTCATTAAAATCAATAAGATTACTGATATGACTATGCAGTTCTAAGAGATTATGTGTTTTGAGGATTTGCCTATTTTGATACGCCAAAAAAGACTTGAGGATAATTTCAAGAGCATAATGCAAATCAACGGCAATGACATCCGTATAATGATTTACTTCAAACAGTAGCTTTGCAGAACTGAGATGATGCCAAGCTTTTACCAACCATTCCTTAGCTGACGTTTCGTTCATAAAGAACCCTTCCATTTTGTAAAATATCGACCTTGTAAAAATAATCTTCTCGTTGATTGATATAATTTGAAGGGGCAGACAATACATCAAACCCTATTTTATACTTATAGATCAAGTCGGTTATTTTACGACTCGCTTCCAATTCATACGCATCCAGTTCATTTAAAGCAAGCTCTTCTTTGACTAAAAACAAATCAATATCACTCTCTTGGGTGGGAGTACCGTATGCATAAGAACCAAAAAGGATAATTTTTTGCGGATCAAGAGACTTAAGTCTCTCAATAATTTCATATTTTAATATTTCAATATCTACCATTTAAGAACCTCCTTATTCACGATTTAAGTGATTGTACACCAAAAACATATTATTGATAATTAACTTCTTTGAGCTTTAATCTGATCGATCAAAATCTTCGCCAAATGAAGCCCTTTTGATCGGTGAGACAATCCTCTTTTCACCTCGCTATTGAGTTCTCCTAAAGTTTTTTTAAATTCATCAGGAATGAATATCGGGTCGTATCCGAATCCATTGTCACCTCGTAACTTTGTGATTACCTCTCCGTGCATCCACCCGTGAACACAACTCTCCCCCTCGCGTGAGACGATGGCAATAGCAGCCGTATAATGGGCAGGTGATGACTCCACTTTATGATTTTTAAGCTCATTTACGAGTTTGTGGAGATTATCTTTATCAGTAGCATTTTCACCGCCATAACGGGCACTGTAAATCCCTGGAGCACCGTCTAATACATCGACACTAATACCGCTGTCATCCGCAATCACAACGGCATCTTTATCACCCAAAGCTTTATAAACGGCGCGTGCTTTTATCAGCGCATTCTCTTTGAATGTTACACCGTCTTCGATAATCTCAAACCCTTCGATCAGATCCGTATAGGGGAACACCTCTCGATCATGCAATAATTCTTTAATCTCACGAACTTTACCTTTATTCGAGGTAGCTAAAACGATTTTCATTGACTCATATCCTTAGATTAGACTTAGTAATTTTTTCTTCAAATAATCGTGTTACATGAATATACTATAATGACAAATATTTTATCTCATCTAAGGTCACAGCGTGTTTAAAACAGTCATGCCTCTTTCAGCGATTTTGTCGCTTCGTTTTTTCGGTCTTTTTTTGGTTTTGCCGGTTCTTTCGGTGTATGGACTCACCCTTGCTGGCGCAACACCTCTTCTTATAGGGATTACTGTCGGCGGATATGCTCTTACTCAAGCGATTTTTCAACTCCCCTTTGGGATAATGAGTGATAAAATCGGTCGTAAACCCACAATTCTTATTGGACTGGTTATTTTTCTCGTAGGATCTATCATTTGTGCCGTCAGTGTTGATATTTATACCCTCATGTTTGGACGATTTTTACAAGGTGCCGGTGCCATTGGTGCCGTTATTCCTGCCATGATTAGCGACCTTGTAAGTGAAGAAAAACGTGGGCATGCAATGGCTCTGATGGGAGGAACTATTGCAATTAGTTTTGCAGCTGCCATGGGTCTTGGACCTGTAATTGCTGCACAGTACGGACTCTCATCCCTCTTTTGGATAACAGCCGTTTTGTCAATTCTCTCGATGATTGTCCTCTTTACCAACGTCCCAACCCCTCCCCGTATCCGCCATATCTATCACTCTTCTACCAACACTCGTGATATTCTAAAAGACCCTAATCTTCTTAATATGGTGATTATAAACGGAATGCAAAAAGGACTTATGACAGTTGCATTCGTGCTCATCCCTGTATTGTTAATCGGTACGGACAAAATAGAAGGATTTGACTGGGTAGCCGCTGATTTGTGGAAAGTATACGTTCCCGCACTGATCGCTGGACTGGTTGCTATGGGACCTGCTGCCGTATTTGGCGAAAAATACAACAAACCAAAACAAATATTTCTCATCTCTATCGTTTTGTTTATCACAGCCTTTACATTGATGGGATTTGCGACGCAAAGCTGGCAGTTTGTTATGGGGGTTGTGAGCTTCTTTATTGCCTTTAATATGATGGAACCTTTGGTACAATCGATGATTAGCAAATTTGCAAAAGTTCACCAAAAAGGGGCGGCGTTAGGGATTGCCAACGGATTTGCCTATTTAATGACCTTTGTCGGGGGTCTCGTTGCAGGGCTTGCCTTGCAATATTCCAACAAAGAAACATTAGCAATAGCATTGATTATCGTATCAACGTTGTGGCTTTTATGGACGATGAAACTCAATAACCCCATCCGTTTTTCCCATCTTTATCTTCCGATGGATCATGTTGATGAAGTCAAACTCAATGATCTTGAACATGAACATATTGCTGAGTGGTATATCAACGAAACTGAAAATCTCGTTGTCGTCAAATACCGTAAAGAGATGATGGATGAAGAGGCTATTAAAGCGAAGATTGTAAAATAGTCTTCGTTCGAGGACGAGCCTGTCGAACCATGAACCCTTCGACAGGCTCAGGGCGAACGATAATCTAAAGCTTTATAACGCTAACGAGTGTCCCAGATTCTAAAGCTCCATCCTCTTCACCGCATATCATCAATGCTGCGTCTCCCAACAGATTGGTTAAGATTGCGGAGCTTCCTGTTTTCTTCCCCTCAAAATCGACCCAATAACGACCGTCTTCAAAAGAGAGGTTACATGCCGTAAATTCACTTTTATTGGAGCGTTTGGCAAAAGGGACTTTAAGGGTCGCTTCGATAGGTTCATAGGGGTTTGAACACGCCATCATCCGTGCCATTAACGGAGCGACATAAAGGATAAAAGTGACGGTAGAAGAGTAAGCAAACCCCGGAAGAGAAACAATAAACTTCTCTCCTTGCTGTGCCACCATGACGTGTTGTCCCGGTTTGATATTGACCCCTTTAAAGATCACCTCTGCACCAAGAGCAGGGACAATATCTTTGACAAAATCATAATCCCCAACACTTACCCCACCCGTACTTACGACTATATCACTGGAGGCTAATGCCTCTTCGAAGCGTCCCATAATGGCATCTTTATCATCCCCGACGATTCCCATTTGGATCGGTTCACCCCCATTTTGAGTCACCAATGCTTCTAAGGTGTAGCTGTTAGAGCTGCGAATTTGTCCGGCATGACGGGCAACTTCGCCCACTTCTAAAATCTCACTCCCCGTAGCGATAATACTGACACGCGGACGTTGTGTGACACTGACCATTACACGGTTAATCCCTGCCAATACACCAATTTGAGCAAAGCCGATTTTACTACCCCAACCAATAAGGACTTCCCCTTTACGGTAACTTTCAGCGATAGGACGAACGGCAAATCCTAACGGAACCGTTTTATTAATACGTATTCGTCCCTCTTGAACAGTAACATTTTCAATAGGGATGAGCGTATCAGCACCCATAGGCATCAGTGAGCCCGTAAAAGTTTTAATACATATTCCACTCACAACTTTACCAATCTCATCTGCACCCGCAGGATTGTCCCCCAAGATACGCAATGTACTATGTTCGCTAAAATCGGCATGAAGTACCGCATATCCATCCATTGCCGACATTGGATGCGTCGGATAGTCTTCATCGGCGACGATATCTTCACTTAAAATGCGTCCCAGTGCATTACTGATAAAAATACGCTCACTGCGAAGAGTTCCCATGGCCAAAAGAGTCAACATATTTTGAGAAGTTTCATAGCTAATCATACGGTTCCCCCCAACAATCCTGCACCCACAATTGCCGTAGAGCGATCGAGCGCATACAGACGTTCTCCATTTTTAAGATCATATTTCCAAATAGGGGCAGAAGCTTTGAAATCTTCGACAAACGCATCGATCGTCTCCAATGCGACACGCCGTTTAGGAGAAAATACCGCTGCAATATAGGAGCTTTCGTGGAGGTATACATCACCACGAGAGTGTGCCATTTTAAGGACAGCCCCCAACGGGGCTACTTTAGCTACCCACGCATCGAACCATGAGGTGAGAATCGGCTCATACAGATCAAAACTCAATCCCTCAATCCCATCTTCTGCACGTACCGTCCCCACAAACGGGATATAGGCACCGTAGTTACTCTCCGCCTCTGAAACATACCAGCGTGCCAAAATTTCAGGGACGTTTAACGCCCCATTATGCAATTCTAACATTTCAACCACCACACACAGGAGGAAGAAGTGATACTTTATCTCCCTCTTTGAGAAGCGTATCCAATGACCCAACGAGAGTATCATTCACTGCCACTGCGCAGTTCTCAATCCACTCTGCCATACTGGGATCTTGTTTCAATACCTCGGCTACTTCTCGCAAAGTTGACGCTTCCATACTCAAAACGGGCTTTTGAATCGGCCCTAAAAATTCTACGGTTATCACGTAAATGTCCTTCTATTAGACTAATATGGAAAGATTATAACAAAAGAGCCATAAAGCACGGTTTTAGTATAATAATTATTTTAGGGGGAACTATTATTTTGATATTCGGAAAAATTGATTTTTTAAACCTTTTGCCTTTTCATGTTTTTATGAAAAAGTATGCCCGTTCTCTTCGAGTTCACCAAAGTCTCAACTATCATAAGGGGGTTCCCTCTGCACTCAACCGTGATTTTGCGATGCGCCGTATTGATGCAGCCTTTATCTCCAGTATCACGGCACGCCATTGTCACCATTTCAATGTTGGGATCGTCGCTCAGAGTGACGTATTGAGCGTTTTATCCCTCCCTTCTTTACATGATAAAAAAGATACCGACTCTGCTACCTCCAATCTCCTCGCAGCCGTTTTAGATATTCAGGGAGAGGTATTGATCGGAGACAAAGCATTACGCTATTTTTATGGGGGAGGTGCGCATATCGATTTGGGAAAAGTATGGAATGAACGGACAAGATTGCCCTTTGTATTTGCCCTCTTGTGCACCCATCACCATACGTGTAAACTTCAACGATTGAGCCAAAAATTTGTCGAAAAGAAAATTAAAATTCCCTACTATATTTTGATAGAGAATTCTCGCCGAAGTGGTTTAACGCCGGTTCAAATCACCCATTATTTACAATTTATCAGTTATACGATTGGAGAAAAAGAGAAGCGGGGGTATACCCGGTTTGTGAAAGAGGTGAAAGAGCGGGGGTTGGTTCCCTCGATGAGGGAAATCCGTTACCGCTGAAGCAACGCTTCAATCCGCGCCAACGTCTCCTCCACCCCAATAATCGCCATAACACTGTCCAATCCGGGACCTGAAAGTTTCCCCATTAGGGCAATACGCAAGGGTTGCCCGATTTTTCCAAATCCGATTTCAAGCTCTGCCACAACCGCTTCCATAACATGGTGATAGTCACTTGGCAAATGAAGTTCTGAACTATTTTTCAATGCACTAGCAAAGGCTTCTAAAATTCCTTTACTCTCCTCCTTGTACCCTTTTTTGAGTGCCGCTTCATCATACTCGGCAGGACACGCCAAAATTTCAGTGATAAGGGTAGCCATCTCTAAAAGAGTTTTAGCTCTCTCTTTAATCGCATCGAGGAGAATCTCTTTCTTATCGTGGCTCATCAGCATTACCCCATGAAATTCAAGGAGTTCGCACAGTTTCTCGTTGGGGGTATTTTTGATCGTATGGGCGTTAAGCCAATCAAGCTTGTCCGTGTTGTAGACCGATGCCGAACGGTTGATGTCGCTTGGATCGAAAAGTTCCAGCATCTCTTCCATCGAAAAAATCTCTTGATCGCCGTGACTCCAACCCAAACGGACGAGAAAATTGAGCAGCGCTTCGGGAGTATACCCCATTGTTTTGTACATCATGACATCGGTTGCCCCATCACGTTTGGAGAGCTTTTTCCCCTCGCTATTGTGAATCATTGGAACGTGAAAAAACTTCGGCAATGGGAATCCTAGTGCTTCATAGACGACGATTTGCTTCGGGGTGTTACTGAGGTGATCATCGCCGCGAATAACATCGGTTACCCCCATGAGGGCATCATCAACCGCAACAACGAAATTATACGTTGGTGTCCCATCCGCGCGTGCAATGATGAAATCATCCAAGATGTCAGCTACATTGAAAACAACATCCCCTTTGACCCCATCATGTACCGTAACAGAACCCTCCAATGGTGCTTTAATCCGGATTACTGCTTCACGACCTTCAGGTGCTTCCCCCGTAAAATCGCGATAACGGTTGTCATATTTCGCCCGTTCTTTACGCGCCGTTTGTTCTTCCCGAAGTGCTTCAAGCTCTTCTTTGGACATATAACACTTATATGCTTTCCCCTCATCGAGGAGTTTTTGGGCATACTCTTGATAAATACTCAAACGGCTTGATTGGTATTCAATCGCACCGTCATGCTCCAATCCGACCCATTTAAACGCTTCCACAATCGCCAATGCGGCGGCTTCATCGTTACGGCTAAAATCGGTATCTTCAATACGGAGAATGAATTTTCCGCCGTTACGACGTGCCCAAAGGTAACTAAGAAGTGCGGTACGTAAACCGCCAATGTGCAAATATCCTGTTGGACTCGGAGCGAAACGTGTTACTATCATAGATAATCCTTTTTTGATTCTCTAATTTTAGTTGAGGCTAGGTTAAAAGCGGGTAAAATAGGCGATTATTACAAGGAGCTTTCATGCGTTCACTGCTACTGGCATCACTACTACTCACCTCTCTTTGGAGTGCACCTATTGGCGGTGTCGCCGTATTGGTAAAAGATAGCCCTATCACGCTGTATGAAGTACAACAAGAGATGAAGCAAAGCGGTACTACTGCTGACCAAAGCGTCGATATCCTCATCCGCAAAAAACTAGAACAATTGGAAGCGACGGAAAAAAAGATTACCGTAAGCTCTGCCGAAGTTCAAGAGGAGATGGAGCGGATGGCAAAACAAAATAATCTCACCCTGGGAAAATTTTTGGATGCTATGCAAAGCTCACGAGGGATTAGCCAAAGCGATTTAACGACTAAAGTAGAAGAGAGCGTTCGAGGTCAAAAACTTTACAGTGCCATCGCTTTTTCCAAGATGGCTCAACCTACAGCGTCTGAAGAGGCTGAGTATTATCAACTTCATCTCGATGAATTCTCGCGCCCTGAGAGATATGATGTCACCACCTATATCTCCACTTCGCACGAAGCATTGCAAGCAAAAATTGATGACCCCATGCGCAATATTGAAAGCGTCCATGCCAAAGATGAAAAAATTCCCGGTGCCTCTATCAATCCTCAACTGGCTCAAATTCTTAATAAAATCGAAGTCGGGAAATTTGGTCCTATCCTTCCCAATGGCAAAGAGAGTTTTATGAGTTTTTATATGAAAGACAAACCAAATCTTATCACGGAAAACCTTGATACCGTTCGTCCACAGGTTGATAATATGATTATGGGAGAGAAACGGAATCAAGTCCTGAATGATTATTTTACACGATTACGTTTGAGTGCGGATATTAAGATATTGCGGCTACCGGATTAAAGCTAAGATAGAGTCTTACGACTCCATCATATCGTTTAAAATATCGAATAGTTCGACACTTGCTTTTTCTGCCGCTTCGAAACAATCTGTAATCGCTTTTGCATTACGGAGTGGATCCTCTTTGAGCAATGTCATTGCCTTATTCACTTCTGCATGCACCCGCTTATGAGGTTCCAATAGTTTACTATACGCTGCTGTCGATGAGAATACAGCTCTACCATCTCCATTTTCATACCAATGCCCCAACGCACATGAGTGGTGATCGCTAAACTCTTGAGACACTTTCCCCTCAAATCCTGCCGCATACGCATTGCTTTTGAAAATCATATGGTCAATTTTCGCCATATTGGCAAATATCTCATGACTGATCGCTTGATTGTCTTTTTTAATCTTCTCAACATTATCAATGAGCATCGCCATCACTCTTTTAAACTGGTCAAGTTTTTGAACCGAATCGCTGGCATACTCTTCTACTCGTTCGCTGTTTTCTACCATCCCTATCGAGTTTTGTTTCAATATACTAATGTTAGCTTCCACTTCACTCGTCGCTTTTTGAGTACGCTCAGCAAGTTTTCGTACCTCATCGGCAACAACAGCAAACCCACGTCCGTGTTCACCCGCCCGTGCTGCTTCAATGGCAGCATTGAGTGCTAACAAATTGGTTTGATCGGAGATGTCTTTAATCAACGTAATAACATTGGCAATTTCACTAACATTGTGATTCAGCTGTTGGGAATTCGTCCGTGAATCATTAATCATTTCAGTAATATTCACCATACTCGCCATAATACTATCCGTTTGAGAGCTCACATCATCCACTACACTTCCCGTATTCTGGTTGAGGGCATTAACTTCATGCAAATTTTTGATATTCTGATCCATCGATCCACGTAAACTTCCCGAGTTTGAGATGAAACCTTTTATCATCTGACGTGCCAATGTCAATGACATCTCATTTTTTTGCATCTGCCCTTCACTTGCGATCTGCGCTTTCATTGCTTTACACGCCTCATCTTGTGACTGGTTTGCTATCCCCTGCGCTTTTTCGATGAAAATGTTAAAACTCGCAGCGGCTTTTCCTATTTCATCTTGGCTTTGGATTGTAAGGCGCTTACTCAAATCGGCATCGCCACTGGCTAAATCCTGAGCGATTTGATCCAAATTTTCAATCGGTCGGATGACGGCACGGCGGATGATAATGATCAATAATACAAGGATAAGAACATCCATCAACGTCATAATAAGGACTTGACGCAGCAGAGAATCTTCCGATTGATTAATCAGATTTTCAACGGTTTCCAGTTTTTTAGCCGATAACGCGTAACCGACTTCCTCCCCTGAAAAATCTTTGATGGGGATAGGCTGAATAAAATAGTTTTCCGTCGTAAACGACCCCGCTTTAGGATCAAATTCGTTTGCGCCAAGTTCGCTCAAATAACCCTTATCGACAACATCCTCTTTCACCGCAAGGGTAAAATTTTTACCGATTTTAGGGGCATTTTTAAGCTCTTTGGCATTATCTAAAAAGCGATTATCCAACGCAATAACCAACTCGGTACCAAAATTCTTCCGAACATCTTTTACAACCGAGTTAAGCCCTTGCATAAACTCAACCGATCCGACATACTCCCCTCCCGAAATAATAGGGGCGATCCCTCGAAGTTCCAATCCGGCAACACCGATTTCGATAGCGACAAGGGGTTTACGTGTCTCTTTAACTGCCAAAATCGTTTTTCGAAAACCGCTCAAGTCATCCCCAAATTTATTAGGGCTCCATACACGGATAAAACTGTGGACATCTTTATCATGAACATGAATTTTGATATTTCCGAATTTCGTATAATCTTTATACTCTTTCGAAAGTGATTTCAGACTTTTCAATGTCCCCTCACGATCTCCGCTTATAAGCCCGTTCACTACAACACTGTTTTTTGAAATACCGATAGCATTGGTAATACCGACACTGTTTTTTGCTTCGAGGGTCTCATTAAAAACCGTCGTCATCTCTTTAGCCTGAGTGCTATACGTATCTTCTCGTATCTGATCGACAGAGAACCAATAATTGATCAAAACAACAATAAACCCTACTATAATCGATGCAATCAAAGGGATATGTACCTTTTGCGCAATACTCATATTTTTCACTTCTTCCCCTTTTTTAGCACTGTAGGCAACATTCAATAAAACTTATACTAGTAAAGAGTATATTGACTTTTCACTAAAAGAAAATTTAAAAAAATAGTGGAGAAAGAAAGAATTACAACGACAATTAGCCGTTGTAATTTTCGAGGTATTTGGTATCGAAGTTATTATTGATAAAATCAGGATTTTTCATCATTTTTTGATGAAATGGGATCGTTGTTTTAATCCCTGTAACGGTAAATTCACTCAAGGCACGGTGCATTCGGGCAATAGCGTCGTTACGATCTCTTCCGTACACAATGAGTTTTCCAATCATCGAATCGTACGTCGGAGGAACCATATACCCTGCATGAACATGAGTATCGATACGGACATTTCGTCCACCCGGTGCAATCCACTGGGTAATTTTCCCCGGACACGGCAAGAATTTAATCGGATCTTCCGCTGTGATACGGCACTCAATAGAGTGACCTGTTAGGATAACTGTATCTTGGCTTGGTAATGCTTCCCCCTCAGCCACACGAATCATCATCTCGATCAAATCTAGCCCACTTACCATCTCAGAGACGGTGTGTTCTACTTGAAGACGGGTATTCATCTCCATAAAATAGAAATTTTTATCGGCATCGAGAAGATACTCAAACGTCCCAGCCCCTTCGTACTTGATAAACTTCGTTGCTCGTACAGCAGAGGCGTGAAGTTCAGCGCGAATCTCAGGAGTCAATGCCACGGCGGGAGACTCTTCGATCAGTTTTTGGTGACGACGCTGCATCGAACAGTCACGCTCACCAATATGCAAGACATTGCCATGACTGTCAGCAATAATCTGCACTTCGATATGGCGTGGATTTTTGATAAATTTTTCCATATAAATGGTTCCATCGCCAAACGCCGTAATCGCTTCCGCTTCTGCTGCTAAAAAGGCGTTTTCAATACCGCTCTCCTCTTCGACCACACGCATTCCGCGTCCGCCGCCACCTGCTGCAGCTTTCAGGATAATGGGAAACCCTACTTCTGCAGCGCGAAGACGTGCTTCAGCGATATCTTTGATCGCTCCATCCGACCCAGGGACAACAGGGACACCCGCTGCGATCATCACATCCTTGGCTTTGGATTTATCCGACATCATCACCATTACTTCAGGGGTTGGACCGATAAATTTAAGCCCGTGATGGGTACAGATCTCAACAAAATGTTGATTTTCACTCAAAAATCCATATCCGGGAAAAATCGCATCACATTTACTAATCTCTGCGGCTGCAATGATTGCCGGAATATTCAAATAACTTTTCGAGCTAGGAGCTGCTCCGATACAAATCGCTGCATCAGCAAGAGCTAAATACGACGCGTCTTTATCTGCCGTCGAGTAAACAGCTACCGCTTCTTTCCCCATCTCTTGAATAGTACGGATGGCACGGAGAGCAATTTCACCACGATTGGCAACAAGAATACGTTTAATTTCCGCCATAATTAGAGCTTCTTCACGGTATAAAGTGGCATATCGTATTCAACCGCTTGACCATCGGATTTCAAAATTTCAAGAATTTCACAATCAAACTCTGCTTCAAGCTCATTCATAATTTTCATCGCTTCAAGGATTGCAACGACTTGACCTTTTTTGACACGATCACCCACTTTCACAAAAGGGGCTGAATCAGGTGAAGGGGCCGAATAAAATGTCCCTACCATTGGTGATAAAATAGAATCACCTACAATAATAGGGGTACTGGAAACCGGGGCCTCAAGTGCAACAGGGGCACTTGCAACAGGTGCCGACATCATAACAGGGGCAGCAACGGTACCGACATTTTTTTCCAATTCAATCGAAAAAACATCTGACGTAATTTTTAATTTTGATAGCGTACTTGCATCAAATTCTTGCACAAGTGCTTTAATATTGTTAATATCCATGAGGTCCATGAGTTAATTGCTCCTAAAAGTAGGGTAATAGATGTGTTATACTACCACAAATAAAATTAATAATGGATACGACAATGGGGCTTAAAAGTGATGGATGGATTCGAAAAAAGGCACTTGAAGAGGGGATGATTTCTCCGTTTTGTGAAGATCAAGTAGGGGTTGGTGTCGTCAGTTACGGTCTTAGCTCGTACGGATATGACATACGGGTAACCGATGAATTTAAAATTTTTACGAATCTCAATTCGACGGTCGTTGATCCAAAACATTTTGATGAGATGAATGTGGTTGATTTTAAAGGGGATGTTTGTATTGTCCCCCCGAACTCCTTTGCTCTGGCACGAACGGTTGAATATTTTAAAATTCCTCGTGATGTTTTGGCGATTTGTTTGGGAAAATCCACCTACGCACGTTGCGGCATTATCGTTAATGTCACCCCTTTTGAACCCGAGTTTGAGGGGCATATCACCATTGAAATTTCCAATACAACTCCATTGCCTGCCAAAATTTACGCCAACGAGGGGATTGCTCAAGTCCTCTTTTTACAAGGGGATGAAATGTGCGAGACCAGTTATAAAGACAAAAGCGGCAAATACCAAGGGCAAGAGGGGATCACCCTTCCACGTATTTTAAAATAAAAAGTGGTAAAATCCCTCTAAATTTATTTCAAGCCTTTAAGGAGCACCCATGTTACATGAATACCGTGACGTTATTACCCATATGAAAGAGAATAATGCGGCAAATGCCCATTTCTTAAAAATTTTTGATCGCCACAATGATCTTGACAATCAAATCACCAAAGCTGAAAACGGCGAAGTTCCAATGAGCGATATGGAGCTAGAGGTTCTTAAAAAAGAGAAACTCCTTCTTAAAGATGAAGCGTATGCAATGATTATTGACTACAAAAAAGAGCACAACCTTTAAATTTTCCCCGTTCTTCCCGATCTCGTCGGGAATCCATTCCACTCCTCTTTCTCTTTAGTTTTTATATTTTGAGTCAACTTTTAGCTTTTCAATGTTAGCATTACTCCGATTCTACACTATCATTGCACTCTAGGAGAAATTCATGGATTCCCAGTCAAGTTTTAAAAAATTAGCCGATTTTGGACGCGCTCTTTTAGGCAAACCTACATTGAGTGAGGGACTCCCCATCATTTCTGAATACGCTAAAGGGGTTAGCGGTGCACAGCGATGCTCTATTTTTATTCGAAATTCTGATAACAAAACCCTCTGGACAACCCTTGCTGATGAAACAGACCCTATTATCATTCATGAAAATGATGGCATTGCCGGGCATACAATCAAAGAGGGAAAACCGCTACTCATCAACGATCCGTATCATGATGAACGTTTTTTATCCTCTATCGATGCTAAAACAGGGTTTGTCACCGAAAACATTGCCTCTGTCCCTATATTTGATTCTGCTCGTCGTATTATCGGAGTTTTTCAACTGCTGAACAAACCCGAGGGGTTTAGTGCTGCCGACTCAAAATCGATGATCTTTTTCGCCCACTATATCAGTACCTATCTCGAATTAGCACTTTCATATGATACACAAGGATCACTACTCAAAAAGGAGGAGCATGAGCATTGAAGTCTACCAACGGATTGCCGAATTTGGAAAAAAATTAGCCCTCTACGATACTATCGAGTCTACCCTGCCCGCTATTGCAGAAGAGGCAAAAGCGATTATTACCGCTGAGCGGTGCTCTATTTTTATGATCGATCGTGATATTAATATGCTATGGACCAAATTAAGTGACGGGATAGGACGCATTGCCATAGGATTGGATTCTGGAATTGTAGGGGTGTGTGCAACGAGCGAAAAAGCGCAGATTTCCAATAATCCTTACGAAGACAGTCGGTTTATGGCAAAAATTGATGAAAAAAGCGGTTTTGTTACCCGCAATATTTTGGCAGTTCCTATTTTCAACTCCAAACAAGCCGTCATTGGAGTAATTCAGCTCCTCAATAAATACAATGGGGATTTCATGGAAAGCGATCAAGGAATTATGGAATTTTTTGCCAATTATGTTAGTGGTGCCTTGGAATTGGCATTATTGATGGAAGAGAATAAGAAGTAAATCATAATAATTCCCTCTTCATCCAATGGCTCAAACCATACAATCCCCACGTATGTTGTTTGAACTTCCCACGTTTCGCCATTTCAATGTACTTATCAAGCTCAATGGGATGGAATAATCCCGTCTGTGTGTTCACCTCTTTAATCAATTTTAGTCTATCGGATGCGATAAGCCACTCCATATAGGGGTTTGCGAACCCTTTCTTCTTTCGGTTTAGAATCTCGCCACTTAGATACTTCTCCCCGATTTGTTTGAGCAAAAATTTCGTCCCCCCTTCGCCCAATCTCATTTCATGAGGTAATCCAAAAATTGCCTCCCCCAAGGTATGATCCAAAAAGGGGGCGCGGGTTTCAAGGGTGTGTGCCATTGAGACGCGATCCAGTTTGGTCAGAAAATGTTCTCCTACAAAAAGTTTTAAATCAATCGCACTGTACCAATGAGAAGGATGGGAGTAATTACTATTCTCAAATTTTTCTCTATAGGATGCTAAAAATCGGAGAGACTCGTTATCCCGTACATTGGCACGCAAAAGGAGATTTTGCTGTAAATCGGTAAATTTCTCTCCCGATGTCCGAAAGAGCAGCGTCTCATCAAAAATACGCTTGTACCACTCCCACTCACGGTTCATCGAGAAATTGCTGTGAAAATATTTTTTGAGCCAGTTTTTATGGGCAAGGGTAGAAGCTTTTTCAATGTCAAGATACTCAAAATACTGCCGATACCCCAAGAAAAGCTCATCGGAACCCTCTCCACTAAGGACAACTTTGTACCCCTCCCTCGCAATACGCTTCATCAAAAGATACAGCGGCAACGCAGCAGGATCGTTCAGAGGCTCATCCATCTGCTCCAAAACCGTATCCAGATTTTCATCAAAATCAGTACGTGAGATGACCACCTCAGTATTATCTAGCCCCAAATATTCCGCCGTCGCACGTGCATTCTCCCGTTCATCATACCCCGTATATTCATCATAGCCGAGGGTAAAGGTGGGGAGCTTTTTCCCTTGGGATGACGCAATGGCACAAATCATCGCGCTGTCAATCCCCCCGGAGAGAAGTGCTGCTATGGGAACATCAGTATCGAGTCGTTTTTCGATGCTTTGGGACAGGAGTGTTTCGATACGATTATCATCGGTGCGTGGTGTATTCAAAATATCATAATAGCTCTGTTTCGTGATTTTTCCTCTCTCAAAACAGAGCCACTCACCACTTTGTAATTTCTCAATCCCCTCATAAAAAGTATGGGGCGGTGTCGGGGCCAAAAAGGAGAGGTAGGAGTGCATCGCCTCATTATTCATTTTTATCGACGGCAAGAAGGGTTTAATTGCTTTAATCTCCGATGCAAAGACAAAAGTTTCCGAATTGTGATGATAAAACATCGGTTTTTTTCCTGCACGATCACGGACGAGATAAAGCTTTTCTCCATCCATAAGGGCAAATGCAAACATCCCCTCCAAGCGACTCAAACACCCAATCCCCCACTTTTGATACGCAGCTAATAACACTTCTGCATCACTGTGGGTTTTCCATCCAAACCCCTCCAGTTCACGACGCAATAGTTTGTGGTTGTAAATTTCTCCGTTAAAACTAAGCAGTAACTTTTGATGTCGAAACGGTTGGTGAGAACGCTCATGCGTATCGGTAATCGAAAGACGCTGATGCGCGATGAAAAGCCCTTCCTCTTCAATAATCCCGCAATGATCACGTCCACGATGACGAAGTGTAGCAAGTGCCGCACGCGCTTTGGCTGCCGTATACTCACCGATTATTCCAAATACTCCGCACACGCATCCCCCTTTTATGGTATTTTTACGACAATTATACGCTATCATTACCTAACTATAATTTGACACAAAGCATATATATTGATGATACCTATTTCAACATCTCAAAAACAAGTCGTTATGAATTTTTTCGAAAACGACATTAAAATTGTCAAAAAATATTTCAACTCTATCGGATTTGATTTTGATGAAGAGTTCCGGTTTGATGTTTTTAAAGAGTTCATCTATTCTGCCGCAGGGATGTTTAAAGACCTTGACCCTACTATTTACAACCAAAACTTGATCAATAAATTTAAAACAATCCGCTTTTTGAGTGATCAATACACCTACTTTGAGCAGCGAAGTGCCTACGCATTACGTATTTATATGAAAGATTTTTTAGGATCTCAAGAGGCATACGTTACTGAAAAAAAAAGGTTCGAGATGCTCAAAGCAGAAGTCCAAATGCTTATCGCCGCAGAACAAGGGCTCACGGCCAAACGTAAATTTATGGAAGCTCAATTGGGGACAATTCCCAAAGAGAAACTATCCGATTTTGAAATTGATCTTAAAAAAGTGCGTCGAGAACAAGTAGACACCATCCATACCATTGGAACGCATCGTCAAGAACTTGAAGAGATGCAAAAGAGTCTCAGAGCCTTTGAAGAGTTACATCGAGAAGAATTTTTAAAACATTTCAATGAAATTAAAGAGAAAATTACATTTCAATTCACCGAAGCACTCAACTATTTTGGATACGACTTTAATGAAACCCTCTTCCATGACTCGGAACGCTCCGGTCCCATCCAACGGTTTAAAAAAGAGGCAGGGATACAAGGGGATCTTAATCTCTGCAAGTACGTCGAATATTATCTGCGAAGCGTTATCTCCGAAGCCCTTGCCGATGGTAAACACAAAGAGAGGCTATTGATTGCAAAGAAGTATTGTGAGAAGCAAACCAAAAAATCAGGATTTTCTTTCTAAATGTCCCTTTTTTTTACCAAGCTTTTCTCTATCCTCACGCGGCACGACAAAAAGTTTCTCCTCTTTTTAGTCTTGGTCTCCATTGTTATCTCATTGATAGAAATGGTGGGGGTGACGGCGATACTCCCGTTTATCACAATTGCCAGTAATTTTACCGCTATCCATACCAATCCCACTATTAAAACCGTTTATCAATTTTTTCATTTTCACAACGATATACACTTTGTCATTGCCGTAGGCTCCGTATTATTACTCTTTTATTTTTTACGAAGTCTTCTCAACCTTGGCTATTTTTATCTCCTTGCCAAGTTTTCAAAAGGACGTTACCATCTCCTCGCTTACCGCCTTTTTGAAAATTATCTCGGGATGGATTACCGCTCTTTTACCCATAAAAACAGTTCTGATTTGAGTAAAGCCATTATCAATGAAGCGCAGAATATGACCAATCTCCTCTCAGGGCTACTACTGATGCTTAGTGAGATTTTTATTGTTATTTTTATTTATACCATCATGCTCTATATCAACTGGAAAATAACCCTCCTCATCAGTATCCTCCTCGTTGCCAATGCTGCTTTACTCATCCTAACGGTCTCCCGTGCCATCAAAAAATCGGGAATTGCGAGAGAAGAACACCAAAAAAAGTTTTACGAGATACTCCAAAGCAGCCTTGCTAATTTCAAGATGATGAAACTCTCTTCCAACACGGAACCTATTTTGAAGAAATTTGCCGATGCCAGCTCCAGTTATGCGAATGCCAATATCCGAAATGAGACCCTTTCCCATTTTCCCAGACTTTTTTTGGAAGCACTCGGATTTGGAATCGTCATTTTTATGGTGATTTACCTTGTCTATAAGTACAAAAATGACATCTCGGGGGCTATGGCACTTATCTCTATGTTCGTGCTGGGATTATATCGTCTGATGCCTTCTGCAAACCGTATCCTTTCGGGCTACAATCAAATCCTTTTTAACAAAAGTTCTCTCGATATTATCCACAATGATCTGATGTACGATCCTGAAAATTTTGGAGACACCCCTATTGCTTTTGAACAGTCACTGCACCTCAATCACATCCATTTTGAATACGATGAATCCAAACCTATTTTGCACGACATTACCCTCACGATACACAAAGGGGATAAAATTGCCTTTATCGGAGAAAGCGGGAGTGGCAAATCGACCCTCGTCGATCTCATCATCGGACTTTATCGTCCCAAAAGCGGATTAATCATCGTGGATGGAGTAGCACTTGATGAGAGCACTATCAAAGCGTGGCGTAGCAAAGTCGGCTACATTCCCCAAGCCATCACCCTCTTTGACGGAACTGTCGCTCAAAATGTTGCTTTTGGAACATCTATCAACGAAGAAAAAATTCGGCAAGTATTACACCAAGCCAATATCTTAGAGTATTTAGAGACCCACCACGAGGGGATCAATACCCTAATAGGAGATGGTGGTATCAAACTAAGCGGAGGTCAACGCCAACGCCTAGCCATCGCCCGTGCCCTCTACAATGACCCTGAGATTCTCGTCCTTGACGAAGCAACCAGTGCCCTAGATACTGATACTGAAGCCAAAATCATGGAAGAGATCTATAAAATATGCGACGATAAAACATTGATAATTATTGCCCATCGGTTGAGTACGATAGAGGGGTGTGGAAAAGTGTACACGCTGAGAAAAGATGGCACATTATGATTCCAAATCGATACTTATCCATCACAATTCCTACCTATAATCGGGCTGACTTTTTGAATTACTCTCTTGAAATTCATGTCCCTTTAGCGAGAGAATACCTCGTCCAAATTTATATTTCCGATAACGCTTCCACCGACACCACTAAAGATATAGTTCAAAAGTGGAAAAAGGAATATCCGTTAATTCATTATTTTTGCAATGCGCATAATGTGGGTGAAATAAATTTTGAGATTGCACTAAAACTTCCGGATACAGAATATGTTTGGCTATTAGGGGACACCTATCACATTCCACCGAACGGTATTAACTATGTTTTAGAAACAATTTCAAACAATAAAATAAATTACGATGCGATTGTGGTTAATTTGGCAAATCAAGTGACCAATATAGCACAGCGCGATTATCAGAACCAAAATGCGCTGCTTTATGATATTGGGGCACTTATGACGTGTTTAAGTTGCCTCATTTACCATAAACCACTCATAAAAGAGGGTAATTTTCAACGCTACTACAATACTTTTTTCATACAAACTGGAGTTATCTTAGAATACATTTCAGATCGCACTTTCACTATTCACTGGGCGCAGTCACTCTCTGTTAAAAATCTCGCCCACCCTTTATTACAAAAATCAAACTGGAGTTTAACTCCAAAAGTATTTGAAATTGGTTGTGAAAAATGGGCAAACTTTATATTTTCTTTACCTCCAATATACTCCATTGAGGCAAAAATGAAATGTATACTGGATTTTGGACAAGTCTCCCGTTTATTTACCCTTAAAAATTTGCTCTTGCTTAGATTTTTGAAGATTTTAAACTTTTCGATATACAAAAAATATCATCATCTTTTTAAACTCACCATAGACAAACCGTTACTCTTTATATTTCTACTCTCCATAACCCCTAAAATTTTATTTCAAATTATTGGAATCATGACCATACCCCTCTTTGGAAAAAATAAACTAAAAGCATTTAATTCACTCCCTTCTAAAAAAGAAATTAAATGAAACGAGCCATACGAAATATTCTTACCGTAACATCCTTTTTTCTTTCATGGTTTTATCCCTATCGCATTTTAAAATATACAAAAATTCTTTTTCTCTATAAAATATATTCATTTGCCATTAAGCAACAATGCAAACAAGTCGGGGCAAATCTCTCTATCGAACCCTCTCTCGTTTTGGACGGCGCCAAACATATCATTCTTGGGAATAATGTCTCCATCCGTGGTCGATGCTGGATAGGTGCATACGATGAGTATTTCGGTTATCGCTACTCCCCCTCGCTTACCATAGGAGACAATGTCATTATTAATTTTAATTGCCATATAGCCTGTATCAACTCTATAACGATTGGGAATGACACCCTTGTCTCAAGCGATGTACTCATTAGCGATCATACCCATGGAGAAATAAGCAATCGCACCTTTGATAGCATACGACGAACACAACCTCTTGTCTCCAAAGGGGCAATTGTTATCGGGAACAACGTATGGATAGGTGAAAAAGTTTCTATCCTGTCGAATGTCTGCATAGGAGACAATAGTATTATCGGTGCCAACTCGGTGGTTACCAAAAATATCCCTGCAAACTGTATCGTCGCCGGAAATCCAGCTAAAATCATCCGTGAAATACGATGAAAATCATCGCTTTTTACCTACCACAATTTCACACTATTCCCGAAAATGACGCATGGTGGGGGAAAGATTTTACCGAGTGGACTAACACAAAAAAGTCCAAACCTCTATTTCATTCACACTACCAACCGCGAGAACCTCTATCTGATTATTACTATAATTTATTAGATCCGAAAACAATGCAGTGGCAAGCCGATATGGCAAAAGAGCACGGCCTTTATGGCTTTTGTTATTATCACTATTGGTTTAATGGGAAGAAGCTTCTCGAAAAACCGTTAGAACAAATGTTATTAAATAAAAAAATAGATATTCCATTTTGTCTTTCGTGGGCAAACGAGCCATGGACACGTGCATGGAATGGCAATCTAAAAGAGATCATCATGCCCCAAATATACGGGGGAGAGAACGAATGGCGAAACCATTTTGAGTACCTATCCCCCTACTTTTTGGATTCTCGATACATAAAAATCGACCAAAAACCTGTTTTCCTTATTTATAACGCTTCGGCTATTCCGCATGTAAATGAGATGGTTGCATACTGGGATGCTCTTGCAATAGAGCTTGGGTTTTTAGGTATACACATCATCGAAACGTTAAACAGCTACCAAAAGCATTCCTGCATCGATACCTCTAAAGCTTTAGTGGAATTCGAGCCGATGTATACCCTAACACATCACTATCCAAAATACCTCAAAATATGGCAGAAACTGAAACAAAAGCTCTTTTTTGATACACGATCGTATGACATTGTATGGCAAAGAGTACTGAATAGAGATCCAAAATCAATCAAAAAACCGATTATTCCGGGGGCATTTGTTGATTGGGACAACAGCGCACGCAAACATAAGCACGCCCTCATTTTACAAGGTGCCTCTCCCGATAAATTTTCTCACTATCTTAAAATACAACTCCAACGAGCTAAAAATATTTATCATACCGACTTTTTATTTATCAATGCGTGGAACGAATGGGCTGAGGGGACATATCTTGAACCCGATAAAAAACATGGATATCTTTATCTCGAAGCACTCCAAAATGCTCTAAAGAAATTTCATGGTTGACATCCTCCTCGCCACTTACAATGGTAAACGATTTTTAGCCGTACAAATTGACTCCATACTATCACAAACCTATACAGATTGGAAACTTCTAATCCGAGATGATGGTTCAACCGATGGCACCCTTCATATTATCACCGATTTTGCTCGACGCTATCCTGATAAAATAATTCCCATTCTCGATACAGACAACAATCTCGGCGTTACCCGTAATTTTGAGCGATTAATGGAACATGCAACTTCACCCTATCTAATGTTCTGCGATCAGGATGATATTTGGTTAAACGAAAAAATTGAAAAAAGTTTAACCAAACTCCAAGAGATGGAAAAGGTACACGGTACACATACCCCTTTGCTCGTCTATACCGATTTAGCCGTGTGCAATGAAGAGGGGGAAATCCTATCCAATTCGTTTTGGACGTATCAGGGAGGAGATTTTACGATTCCTCTTGATCTTGCAAAAGCATTGGTGCAAAACAATGCGACAGGCAATACCATGATTTTTAATCGCGCTCTTGTCAATAACGCCTTACCTTTCTCTTCAGATGCAGTGATGCATGATTGGTGGGTATCCCTTACGGCTTTGTATCTAGGAAAAATTGACTACTTATCCGATCAGACTATAATGTACCGCCAACACAACCGTAATGTTTCGGGTAGCAAAGGAAAAAATATTCTGCCGATGCTCCGTAAGCTTCCTCAATATTGTCATACTTTAGAAAAGAATATACAACAATCTAACAGTTTTTTAGAAAATTTCCGAACCCAATTGGATCAACAACAGATCAATACTTTGCAAACTTTTACGACTCTATTTTATATCAATAAATTTAAACGGCTCTACAAGTTGTTACAATCTCAATTTTTAACACTAGATAATTTTAAAGATATAGGTAAAATTTGTATGTTTATTATCTGTTCAAAAAAAGAGCACCCATGACCCTAGCCTTCCTCTCCCACCTCGATTACAACCTCTGGCTCTTTCGCCTCCCTGTGATGCAAGAATTAGTGCGTCAGGGGCATACCGTCTATGCCATCTGCCCCAACGGAGAGATCAGTGACTCCTTTGCCCAACATGGTATCATTCACATCCCCTACACTATCAGCCGCTCCAGCCTCAATCCCATCAAAGAGCTCCAAGCAATTCGTAATATTTACACTGCACTCAAACCACTTCATCTTGATATTCTCCACACCTTTACCGCCAAACCTAATATTTACGGAACGATTACGGGACGACTAGCGAAAGTGCCTCGTATTATCAACCTCGTTGAGGGATTAGGGAGTTTTTATCTCGAAAATGATATTAAAAGCCGTATTGTCCGCACGCTGATTGAAATGCTCTATCGGCAGACATTTAAACTCTCTGACACCGTGATGTTTGTCAACCGTGATGATCCTGAGTATCTCATCTCTCAAAAAATCATTGACCCTCGAAAAGTTTTTATCCTCAAAGGGGTTGGCATCAATACAACGATATGGAAGCCAATACCAAAAAAAGATGAATGGATTCGCGTTACGATGATCGCGCGTGCCCTCAAACATAAAGGGGTGCATGAGTTTATCAAGGCGGCAAAAATATTGGGGCAAAAGTATCCCGATGTTTCTTTCCAATACGTCGGTTCACCCGATGAGGGAAACCGTTTTAGCGTCTCCGAAGAGTTTATGAAAGATCAATCGTCTATTCACTATCTTGGTCAGCAAGAAAATATTCGCCATATCCTCTCCCAAAGTGATATTTTTGTCCTCCCAAGTTATAAAGAAGGGTTGCCACGCACTTCCATGGAAGCGGCCAGTATGGGATTACCCATCGTGACAACCGATGTAGTCGGATGTCGGGAAACGGTTGACGATGGGGTGAATGGCTTTCTCATTCCACCGCAAAATGTTCACGCACTCGCCGATGCTATTGAAAAATTGATTATTGATGCACCATTACGTCAAAAAATGGGAAAAGCAGGGAGAGAAAAAGCAGTACGAGAGTTCGATATTGGTACTATTGTAGACAAACATCTCGAAGTGTATGGGTTGAACAATGTACATTAAATTTTTCAAGCCGTTATTCGATCGTATCGGAGTCATAGCACTTCTCATCTTTTTCTCCCCTATTATTCTTTTAACGGCACTTATTGTCGCTACAAAAATCGGTCGCCCTATTTTCTTCACCCAAAAACGCCCTGGGTTGCACGGTAAAATCTTCACTATCTATAAATTTCGGACGATGACCCATGAAAAAGACAGTGAAGGAAACCTCCTCCCCGATGCGCAGCGTTTACACCCAATGGGAAAACAACTCCGTAATCTCAGTCTCGATGAGCTTCCGCAACTGTGGAATATTCTTAAAGGGGAGATGAGTTTTATCGGTCCTCGCCCCCTTTTGCCTGAATACCTCCCCCTCTATACCCCACAACAAGCCCGCCGACACGATGTAAAACCCGGTATCACAGGGTGGGCGCAGGTGAATGGGCGTAATGCGATACGTTGGGGGGAAAAATTTCGGTATGATGTCGAATATGTCGATAACACCTCATTTTTATTGGATTTGAAAATTCTTTTTTTGACCATTTTGAAAGTATTCAAAAAAGAGGGAATAGCGCAAGAGGGGGAAGTGACGATGGAGAAGTTTTGTGGAAGCAACTGATATTTTCATTTACGGGGCAAGCGGACATGGCAAAGTAATAGCCGATATTATCCGTTGTTCTGGTCACACATTAGCTGGGTGGATTGATGATAAACCAGGAGTGGGCACTATGCTATGGGATCAGTTTTGTTCACTTCATCCCAACGCAACAATTGCTCTTGGAATCGGAGAGAATACCGTGCGAGAATCTATCTTGAAAAAAGTGTGCGAATCTGGCTATTCGCTAGCTACGCTCATCCATCCAAGTGCCATCATTTCAGATTCAGCGATTATCAAAGAGGGAAGCGTCATTATGCCCCTCGCTGTTGTCAATGCCGATGCTCTCATTGGTAAGGGGTGTATTATAAACAGTGGTGCAATTGTGGAGCATGATTGTGTTCTCGGAAATTACGTCCACATCTCCCCTAATGCAACATTGGCAGGTGGAGTAGAAATCAAGAATAACACTCACGTCGGAATGGGAGCACTAATCCTTCAAAACATAACGATAGGTGCAAACTCCGTCATTGCTGCAGGAAGCGTTGTGACAAAGGATGTCTCCGATAATGTGCTCGTAGCAGGAGTGCCCGCCCTTATTAAAAAAATCTTTGGCTCGTAAATTTCATTTAAGATTACCATTTTTTCGATAAACTACCCTAATTAAAGGAGACAACCATGCAATTCGCTGACCCCAAAAATGATGTTGCTTTTAAGAAGATATTCGGTGATGAACAGCACAAAGAGATTTTGATCTCTTTTCTAAATGCCATTTTGGATTTCAAAGACGATAAAGTGATCGCATCGCTGGATATTGTA
>JAPLGM010000018.1 GCA_026390165.1 Campylobacterales bacterium | reverse complement strand
GCTAATGTATCTTTCAATCGGAGACTACAAAAGCGCGTCTCAGGAGTGCTTAAAAAGCGTTTGGGCTGTTCAAGTTGGTGAAAGAGCGCAAAGAATCTCAAAAATTCTTTTAATTGGCTCTTGACATTCATTACGTAATTTGATCCTCTTCTAAACGAGATTGTATCCCAAAAATATTTTAATGGATAAAGTAAAATTTTAACCGCTTGATAATTTAAGAATAAGTGTTTAAAATGTGATAAATTTATAAGGAATTCTTATGTCACAAGCGTGTCCCCTTCTTTTTCGTCAGATTGATGCAATGGTAGTCAAAGTGAGTGCTTCTCTCGTTATGGGGGGTGTTATCTTGTATCTAATAACATCGGAAAAAGGGATTTTAGTATTTTTAATCATTGATTTTTTGATTCGCTTAAGTGGTTACAAAAAATTTAGCCCCATTTTTGCCCTTTCAACAGGGGTTCAAACACTTTTCAAACTTCCCGTTCGGATGGAAGATGCAGGAGCAAAGCGTCTTGCCGCTTTCTTTGGTCTTTTTTTTATGAATGCGATGCTTGTAATGGATTTAGAAGGGTGGAATAGTGCCATTTTTGTCGTGGCAACTACCTTTATCGGATGTGTCTTTTTAGATCTTTTTTTTAATTATTGTATTGCATGTAAAATTTACAGTTATGGAAAAAAAATTTACCCCAAAAGATTTGTTTAACGTTTTCTCTTATTCGCTTCAATACGCTTGAGATTTTGCATCATAAGAATCTCTATATCATGGGCATTTTTACTCTCAAAACTTTGTTGAGCCGCTGACGTTTTTTTTTGAAAAACCTCTTGATAAAAATCAGCAAGGGTTTCCCCTTTTCGTTTAGAGGGGAGTGTTTTGTACAACGAATAGAGATTGATAGGGGGCATTTCGATGAATTCTTCGAGAATGGCTTCCCTTACGCTAAAATGACTCATCTTCTACCACCCTTTTACTTTTTTTCTAAAAGTATATAAGCAAAAAGAGTTCCAATCACAACCCCTCATTAAGGACGTACCAAAGCCTCTCAATCTCACGATCATCCAAAAATAGGGTAGAGGAGTGATCGTAAAGCCAATTTAGCCCTTTTTGGTTGATGGAAAGGGTGTGAGAACACTCTTTATGGGCGGGTAAAAATGAGCGAATAAGGGAGATGTCGTTCTCGATGGGCAAATCGCAAAAGAAGCAATTCATCTCACGGTGCAATCTCCCCTCATGTTCTAACAATCGCACGTATGCCTCTATGGCAAGCCGTTTTGGATTTTGTGCCCCCCATTTTTGCGCCGTACTCTCCAGCAAATCGTAGTAAAAACTTCCAATGGCTTCTGCATGCTGTAGATGGGGATAAAAAAGGGCAATAAACTGTTGCCATATTCGAATACGGTCATACTCCACGATCCAAGCAAATCCCAGATGGAGAACATCACGCATTCTAGGGATACTGCTTTTGAGGGAACTCTCCGCTTCATAGTCGATTTTAAATCCCAAATTAATAGGGCTGTGGCGTGCACCGTAAAAACGATAAAGGGTTGTTAAGCAACCCTCCGATATGATCGTGACAATTAAATCTTCGTCTTTTACCCGAGCGAGTTTGATAATAAATCCCTGCATAATATGATACTAGACTACCCATCCCCTAAATTTATCTTCTAAAATTACTGATATTTTAAACCTTTTTAACCAAATAATTGGTAAAATAAAGAAATTCCTATCCTCTTTAAACTACTTATGTTTAAAAAGAGATTAAAAAAGGTGATTTATCAGTGGAATACCAAGATTTATTACGATCGTTTAAAGATAACTGCGGATTTGGTCTGATCGCCAATATTAAAAACCGTCCTTCACATGAGACGCTTGAAAACGCAATTACTGCGCTAGAGAGAATGATGCACCGTGGTGCTGTTGCCGCCGATGGCAAAACAGGTGATGGAAGTGGATTGCTCCTCTCTATCCCTCATGCGTTTATGCGTTCTGCTGCATTGCAAGAGGGGGTAGAGCTTCCTGAAATGTACGCAATAGCGGTTGTATTTACGACCGATGCTACCCAATTAGATCTTTTGGAACGAACCTGTGCCAATAATGATTTAAAGGTTGTTTTGAAACGTGTAGTGCCATTGGATACCAATGCCCTTGGGGAACAAGCGTTAGCGTCGCTCCCTAAAATCTACCATATTTTCATTACCCCGAACTCTCTTATGGCATCACAACGTTTTGACGCATTGCTTTATTTGTCTCGAAAAGAGACGGAGCATCTATTGGTAGGGGATCAAGAATTTTATATCCCTTCGATGAGCTCGCGCGTCATTTCGTATAAAGGGCTGATTATGCCCACGCATATTAAAGAGTTCTATACCGATTTGCAAAATAAAAATTTTAAAATCTCTTTCTCCCTCTTTCATCAACGTTTCTCGACCAATACCCTTCCTAAATGGCGTTTGGCACAACCGTTTCGTTCGGTTGCCCATAATGGTGAGATCAACTCCGTTGAGGCAAACCGTTTTAATGTTGCCGTAAAATCAGAATCGATCAAAAGTGATGTCTTTACCGATGAAGAGATTGCACGACTCTTGCCAATTTTGCAACCCTATGGTTCAGACAGTGCCAGTGCCGATAATTTCTTTGAATTTTTGATCGCGAATGGGATGGACTTTTTCAAAGCGGCGCGTGCTATTATCCCTGCACCGTGGCAAAATGCCCCCCATATGGATCCGGAGTTACGTGCGTTTTATGAATATCACTCGACGGTGTTTGAAGCATGGGACGGACCTGCAGCGTTTTCATTGACCGATGGTCGTTATATCGGATGTGTCTTGGATCGTAATGGTCTTCGCCCTTCTAAATACATTATTACCCATGACGATATGTTGCTGATTGCCAGTGAATACGGTGTTATTGATATTGCAGAAGAGCAGATCAAAGAGCGAGGACGGCTTCAATCGGGTCAAATGATTGGATTGGATCTAAAATTCGGTAAAGTCCTCAAAGATGATGATATTAATACCTATTTAAAAAGTTCTAATCCGTATATGAAATGGCTCAATGATCACATGATCTATTTGCAAGAGCATGTAGAACATCAATACGAGAGTGCATGTGATTGTTCGGCAGAAGATTTGATTGCACGTCAGCGCTATTTTAACATCACTCAAGAGATTATTGAGCAAGTCATTGAGCCGATGATACGGGATGGGAAAGAGGCCGTTGGATCGATGGGGGATGATACTCCATTGGCGGCGTTTAGTAGTGTTCAACGTAACTTTAGCGATTTTTTCAAACAACGTTTTGCCCAAGTAACCAATCCCCCCATTGATCCGATTCGTGAAAAAGTGGTGATGAGTCTCAATACAGGTTTTGGTGAAGTTCATAATATCTTGGATGAACTCCCGTCCCATGCCAATCGTCTAAAATCAATTTCGCCCATTATGCTCAAAGAGAAACTGGAAGTGTTGAAATCGTTTGGGAATAAAAAGTCTCCCCGTTTTCAACCTTTCTATGCGAATGAAGTTTTTTCAACAGCCTATCAAGGCTCTTTACGAGAAGCATTAGATGCTCTCGTACTCTCTGTCGTCAAAGCGGTCAAGGATGAAGGCGTTCGGATCATAATTCTTGATGACAGTGAATTCGATGCTGATCATAAAACAATACCAATGCTTATGGCAGTTGGGCGTATTAGTTATGCACTATTAGATGCAAAAATACGTCATTTAGGTTCTATTGTTGCGGTTACGGGTGAAGTCGTCGATTCGCACGGTGCAGCAACGTTAATCGCTTACGGTGCCAGCGCTATTTATCCAAGCCTTTTGTTTACAACGATTGCGGCACGCATGCAACAAGCCAATGAAAACGAAACCAACTGTGCCGAAGTATTTAAATCGGCACACACTGCCATCAATGCAGGCTTGCTTAAAATTATGTCCAAAATGGGGATCGCAACCATTGGTTCCTATCGGAATTCAGGACTTTTTGATATTATCGGATTGAGTCGTGAAATAGTGGATGAGTGTTTTGGTGATTCACACGTTATGATTCCAGGATTGACGTATGAAGATATTGATGAGCGTTTGGAAAAAAATCATAAAGAGGCATTTGAACAAAATGGCTTCAATCGTATTTTTCCTCTGAAAATTGGAGGGTTTTACAAGTTTTATAACGGTCAAGAGCATCATGATTTTAGTCCCGATGTGATTCATGCCATCCATCGTGTTTCCAAAACAGGTAAGCGTGAAGACTTTGACCAGCTTAGTGATTTGATTAATAAACGGGGTCAAAAGTTTATCCGCGATTTCTTTGAATTTAGTTCTGATCGTTCCCCTATTGATATCAATGAAGTAGAATCCAAAGAGGCAATTTTCAAACGGTTTGCATCAGCGGCAATGAGTTTGGGTTCAATCTCTCCTGAAGCGCATGAGTGTGTTGCGGTGGCAATGAATACCATTGGAGCACAAAGCAACTCAGGGGAGGGGGGTGAAGATGCGAGCCGTTTTGGTACCCTTAAAAACTCTAAAATCAAACAAGTTGCTTCGGGGCGTTTTGGGGTAACACCTGCATATTTGCGCTCAGCGGAAGAGATTCAGATCAAAGTGGCACAAGGGGCAAAACCAGGAGAGGGGGGACAGCTTCCAGGACACAAAGTGACGGGGTTGATCGCGCGTTTACGTCATACAACACCGGGGGTAACCCTTATCTCACCACCACCCCATCACGATATTTATTCTATTGAGGATTTGGCACAGCTCATTTTTGATATGAAGCAGGTGAATCCTTGTGCAAAAGTAGCGGTTAAACTTGTTTCAGCCGCAGGAGTTGGGACAATTGCCGCGGGCGTTGCCAAAGCGTATGCCGATAAAATCATCATCTCAGGTGGTGATGGCGGTACTGGGGCAGCTCCTTTGACATCGATCAAATTTGCAGGAAATCCATGGGAACTAGGACTTTCAGAAGCCCATAACGCTCTCAAAGTGAACAATCTTCGTGGACTCGTTCATGTTCAAACAGACGGCGGACTCAAAAGCGGTCAAGATGTTGTCAAAGCGGCACTGTTGGGGGCTGAAAGTTACGCATTCGGTACGGGAGCCTTGACGATTATCGGTTGTAAGATGCTTCGTATTTGTCACGTCAATAAATGTTCCGTAGGGATAGCAACTCAAAATGAGAGTTTACGTGCTGATTATTTCAAAGGAACCGTTGATCAGTTGATTAACTATTTCACCTATTTAGCCGAAGATGTCCGTAAAATTATGGCAAAACTTGGTTATAAAACGATGGAAGAACTTGTGGGGCGCAGTGATTTACTAAAAATTACCGATAATGAGTTCGCTCGTAAATTTGATTTTAGTAATATCTTACATCGTGAAGCGGGTGTCAATACGTGCCAAGAGCCGTCAAATAAACCGTTCGATGATAATGCTTTTGAAATTGATGTTGTAGCCGAAGCGATGGAAGCAATCAAAAACCCTGATCGTCCGATCCGTATTGTCCGAGATATTTGTAATCTTAATCGTAGTTTCGGTGCGCGTGTGAGTGGTGAAATTGCCCAATATTACGGTGACAAAGGGCTTAAAACGGATACCATAAGAATTGATCTAAAAGGGATTGCAGGTCAAGCCTTGGGTGCATTCTTGATCCACGGTGTTTCTATACGTCTTGAGGGTGTAGCCAATGACTATATCGGTAAAGGGATGCACGGCGGTAAAATTATTATTAAATCACAAAATCAAGGGGAATCATTTGCCGCCGGCGGTAATACCTGTCTCTACGGTGCGACGGGTGGTAAGCTCTTTATTGCAGGTTCGGTTGGTGAGCGTTTCGCCGTCCGTAACTCAGGGGCTTTGGCTATCATCGAGGGGACAGGAGATAACGCGTGTGAGTATATGACAGGCGGTATTGTCGTTATCTTGGGGAAAACGGGGATTAACTTCGGTGCGGGGATGACAGGCGGTATTGCGTTCGTTTATGATGAAAATCATAGTTTTGTCGAAAATGTTAACCGTGAATTGGTTGATGCCGTGCGCATTGATACCGATGAAGGGGATGAAGCACGCCATTATCTCAAACGTTTGCTCAAAGATTATGTTGCTGAAACCCAAAGTGAAAAAGGGCAATCGTTGCTCAATAATTTCCGTAATGAGATTCGAAACTTCTGGCTTGTACGTCCGAAAAACTTAACCAAATTGCCACTTAATCCTGATAAAGGGGACTAACTATTATGAGAGAATTTTTAACCATTGAACGAATTGATCCTATTAAACGCGGTGTTGTACAACGACTAAAAGATTTTAGTGAAATTTATGAACCCGTGGAAGTGCACGAAGCAACGGGACAAAGTGATCGTTGTATTCAGTGTGGCGATCCATTTTGTCTCAATAAATGTCCATTACATAACTATATCCCTCAATGGCTCAAAGCCGTTGCTGAGAAAGATTTAAAATTTGCTTTTAACCTCTCGAATGAGCCATCACCTTTTCCTGAAGTTATGGGGCGTATTTGTCCGCACGACCGATTGTGTGAGGGTGATTGTACTCTCAATGACGGGCATGGAGCCATTACGATTGGTTCCGTCGAAACGTTCATTAATGAAGAGGGGTTTAAACACGGATTGAAGCCCTCTTTTCCGGGGATCACTACCGATAAAAAAGTAGCTATTATTGGTTCAGGCCCTGCGGGACTCTCTGCTGCAACCTATCTTCTCCGTTCAGGTATTTCAGTCTCTATGTATGAACGCTCAGACCGTGCAGGGGGATTATTGACGTACGGTATTCCGAGTTTTAAACTGGATAAAAAAATTGTTGATCGTCGTGTCGGATTTCTCGTTGATGCAGGGATGAAACTGATTTTGAACTGTGAAGTGGGTAAAGATACGGAGTTTGATCTTATTGCAGATCAACACGATGCGGTATTTATCGGTATCGGTGCCACCAAGCCTAAGGGGGCAAAAATTGCAGGTGAAAATGCAAGTAACGTTTATGCTGCGATGGAATATTTAACAGCAATTCAGCGCAAAAATTTCGGACTCTCTTACGATAAAAAATTTGATTTCAAAGATTTAGACGTTGTCGTTATCGGGGGTGGTGACACGGCGATGGACTGTGTTCGTACCTCCAAGCGTGAGGGGGCTAAAAACATCACCTGTTTGTACCGTCGTGATGCCCATAATATGCCAGGATCGGTAAAAGAGTACAAAAATGCTGTCGAAGAGGGGGTAGATTTTGTATTTCATGCCTCTCCTAAGGAGGTCATTTTAGGAGAAAATGGGAAAGCCGTTGGGGTTACTATGGCGAAAACGATTTTGGGTGCAAAAGACGAAAGCGGTCGTCAAAAAATGGAAGAGATTAAAGGGGGTGATTTCAATATCAGTGCCGATGTTGTGATTATGGCACTTGGTTTTGATCCTGTTGTCCCCGCATTTTTAGCCGAAAATGGGATCAGTGTCAATAATTGGGGGGGGATTACTATCGATTCTACCTATCAAACGACAACGAAGGGAATTTACGCTGGCGGGGATTGCTATCGTGGTGCTGATTTAGTCGTTACCGCAGCACTTGATGGTCGTGAAGCAGCGCGTGCTATCGCGAAGTCATTGCTGGGTTAATGGATAACTCCTTTATAAATGCTGTAATCCACGCACTTCTAGAAGTGCGTGATACTTTAAAAAACTCTCATGATCCTGATCTCTTTGACTCTTTTGGAAAAGGTGAGGGGGGGGATATAAGCAGTGGCTTTGATCTCAAAGCTGAAGCAATTTTTTTCAAACATTTATCCCCTTTTGGCGCTCTTTTTTCGGAAGAGAGCGGATGGATGGCTCCTCGCAATACTTTTAATATTATTCTTGATCCTATTGACGGAAGTGATAACTTCGCCTCTTTTTTCCCTTATTATGGGGTTTCGGTTGCCAGAGAGCAGTTAGGGAAAACCATTGAAGGGGTTGTGTGTAATCTCGCGAATGGGGATGTTTTTGTTCGAACCTTGAGTGACTATTATCGTACCACATTGGATACTCCCAACCTACATCACCCCATCACAATTAACCTAACCCCCAAAATAGGTCTTTTCGAAAAAGGACATGAGCATCCCTATCTGGGTGAAAAACTTATGGGGAATCATCTAAAATATCGTTCTCCAGGAGCACTCGCCCTTTCGTTGGCGTATGCCCCCTTAGTGAAATATGTGTTATTTTTAGGTACAATGCGCTCGTTTGATATTCAAGCAGGCTTATATTTGAGCCAGCATCTTTACAGAATAAGCACTGAGAGGTATATTCTCATTAGCTCGTCTAAAGAGGTGTTTGATCGGATACGTATTATCGTTGAAAAGGAGTATTTTTGAGTCTATTTAACTTATTTAAAGATTCTGAAAAAAAGAAACAGCCCACCAAGAGTGAAGCCCCAGCACACTGGGTAAAATGTAGTGCATGTCAATCGTTGCTGTATTACAAAGAGATGGAGAAACAAAATCATGTTTGTCCTAAGTGTGGATTTCATCTTCGTATAGGGATAAATGAGCGTCTTGCGTTGATTGCCGATGAGGGGAGTTTCGTTGAGTATGACGGATCATTGAAGCCCGTTGACCCTTTGAGTTTTGTCGATAAAAAGAGTTACGCTACCCGTATTGAAGAGGGGTATGCAAAAAATGGCCGCTACTCGTCAGTCGTGAGCGGTGAGTGCCGTATTGAAGGATCCGCCGTTCAGCTCGTTGTTTTTGATTTTAACTTTATGGGTGGATCGTTGGGATCTGTTGAGGGTGAAAAAATTGTTCGTGCTATCAACCGTGCCCTAGAGAAGCGTCAGGGATTGATTATTGTCAGTGCCAGTGGTGGTGCGCGGATGCAAGAGAGTACTTTTGCTCTTATGCAAATGTCGAAAACTTCTGCGGCATTGGCGCGTCTTGCTGCGGCAAAACTCCCCTACATTTCGTTACTCACGGATCCGACGATGGGTGGGGTGAGTGCCTCATTCGCGACACTGGGTGATATTATCATCGCTGAACCTGGGGCGTTAATTGGCTTTGCAGGGCAACGGGTTATTAAACAAACGATTGGTTCGGATCTTCCCGAAGGGTTTCAGCGTGCTGAATTTTTACTCGAAAAAGGGTCTATCGATATGGTTGTGGTGCGTAGTGAGCTCAAAGAGACACTCGGTGACCTCCTTAAGCTTCTTCTCCCCTAATGCAGTTGTATGCGTTGTGTGATCGTGATGCACTTCGTTCACGAAATATTAGTATGGAATCGTTTATTCAAAAAGCTAAAGAGCATAATGCAAAAATTATTCAATATCGTAATAAAAATGACGATATTGCAATGATTAAAAAAGAGTTAATTCTTTTACGTCAGCTGTATGATGGATTTTTGATTATCAACGATTATTATGAATTGATTCCCTTTTGTGATGGGGTTCATATCGGTCAAAAGGATTTATCTTCTATTGATCCCGATCCAAAGCAGGCGATAGCCATCCTTAAAGCCGCTATTGGTAATGATAAAATTATTGGGCTCTCAACGCACAATAAAGCAGAAATCGAGACGGCTAACACTTTGGATATACATTATATTGGTTTGGGTGCCTATCGTGCTACGTCAACCAAAAGTGACGCACACGTTTTAGGGGAAAATCTTGATACGTTAGCGGCATTTTCTAACCATCCCGTAGGGGCAATCGGCGGGGTGAAAATCAATGACACTTTTCTTCACGTTACCTATCACGTTATAGGGAGTGGACTGTTATGACGATCTCTTTAATCTCCATTGCCAAAAAAGAGCGTTCCCTTTACGACCCTCTTTATCAAGAACAGATGAAAATGATCTCCCGTTTTGCAAAAGTAGAGGATATAGAGCTCTTTCCCAAAGAGGTAGTCAAAGCGCATACCATTAGCCCTGAAGCCTCCAAGAGTGCCTATACTAAGGTATTGGAACCAATGATAGGAAAAAGTTATTCGATTGCGTTACATCCTGATGGAAAAAAGATCGATTCTTTGGCATTTAGTAAGCTTATAAGTGATAAAATCGCGATACAATTTTTCATAGGAGGGGCGTACGGCTTCGAAGAGTCGTTTGTTGCGAAGTGCGATAGCATTATTAGTCTCTCAGAGATGACAATGAGTCATAAAATTGCCAAAGCTGTTTTGCTTGAGCAGATATACCGTGCTTTTAGTCTATTGAGTAACCACCCCTATCATAAATAAGGAACCGTATGAGAGAGAATGAACTACACTATTTTGAGGAAATTTTACAGACTCGGAAAGTGCAAATTATCAAAAATTTAAACGGAGTTGAAGCTGAGATGCTTCAATTACGTGAGTGTGAAGTGAATGATGAGGGTGATTACGCATCCATCAGTAATGACAATATGCTAGAAAATGCAATTGGACTTCAACAAACGCTAGAATTGAATGAAATTGATGTTGCTTTGAGTAAAATCAAATCAAAACACTATGGAATTTGTGATATGTGTGAAGATGATATTGGATTTCAGCGGCTCAAGGTAAAACCTCATGCCAAGTATTGTATTATATGTCGTCCCATAGTGGAAAAAAATAGAGCCTAAAAGGAGATACGATGCAATTAAAACGTTATACTTTTGCTTCATTTATTTTGATGATTCTAGTGGGTTCTGCTACGTATATGATTAACAGCGAGACGATTTCATTTGATTTATTCGGGATCCATTTTCCCAATCTTCCCGTGGCTATTTGGGTTGTTGTCCCTGTCGCCCTTATGTACCTTGCTAGTATTATGCACATGGCATTTCATGCGCTGTTGGGGAATTTAAAACTTCGTAAACTTAATCGTGACAGTGAAAAAATGGCAGATTCCCTTCGAGATGCCTTACTTGGGGTGAAGGATCGTAATAACGTCTATAAAAGCGATAGCTTTAAAGTTATGGGAAAGTTAATTGATAACGCACAACTCCTCCCTTTTGATAGCCTCAAAGAAGTAGGAAATGAAACGATTGATGAAGCGTTGCAATTGTTACGTGATGTTAAAGATAAGAAAAAGGTAGACATTAAAAAATTTCATTTGGCAAATTCAACCTCGTTGATGATACAAAACAATTTAAACCGGTTAGAACGCAATGAGATAAATGCGGATGAAGTATTGTCACGTGCCGATACGTATGGTGATATTGTGTGTCTAAAAGCGTACGAGTCATACGTTAAAACAGCTTCTGTTGGATCTATTCTAAAATATAAGCAACTATTTACAATGCCCTCACTTGAAGCATTCGTTGAACGAATTAACAGTGCGGTTGACGGTATTGAAATGTCTAATGAAGAGTTGACTTCACTGCTTAAATCTCTTCATCTCAGCAGTGCTGATTATATTGATCTTTCGATAGCACTCTCTAAAAATATGCTTCCTGAGCAGCGTATTCGATTGTTTGAAACGCTGAGCGAAAACAACGATGAAGCAATGGGGGGATATTTTTACACACTGTATGACTTACAGATGATCGATACTGCTAATGAAATACTTAATAATACCGCCAAAGATGATTATCTTATTTTTAAAGCCTATCGTGATCTTAAACGTGCTAATAAACACTACGACATTGCCCTTTTTCTACGAAAATAAACTTTTCGCCTTAACAGGCGACAATAATTTCTCTTCAGGTACCTCATGACTCAAAAACTCTCATTTAATACCCCCGTTTATGCCCTAGCTCCCCTTGCCGGTTATACCGATTTGCCGTTTCGTAATGTAGTGAAGAAGTTTGGTGCCGATTTGACGGTGAGTGAAATGCTTAGTTCCAATGCCCTTATGCACGGTTCGGCAAAAACATTTAAAATGTTGGAACGCAGCCCCAATGAAGATCCCTACTCGGTACAAATTGCAGGATCCGAAGAGGAGGTGATCCGTCGTGCTGTTGAGATCCTGAATGAGCAAAACAATATTGATATTATCGACCTTAACTGCGGATGTCCCGTCCCCAAGATCGTTTGTCATGGCTCAGGGAGTTCGCTGCTAAACGATTTGCCCCGTATGGCGCGGATTATTGAGACGATTAAAAAGACCTCCAATAAATCAACGTTGAGTGTCAAAATACGGCTTGGATTTGAATCGAAGAATCATCTTGAGATTGCGAAACTTGTAGAAGAGTGCGGAGCCGATTTTCTTGCCGTTCATGGGCGTACTCGTGCAGGGAAATTCAGCGCCCCCGTTGATTACGATGCGATTGCTGAGATTAAAGCCCACGTCTCCATCCCTGTTATTGCTAACGGTGATATTGATTCGTATGAAAAAGCGCAATGGGTGCTTGAACATACGAAAGCCGATGGGTTGATGATTGGTCGTGGGGCTGTTGGTGCACCATGGATTTTTCATCAGCTCAAAACGGGGAGTGCTACCGTCGATCCACTTATCAAGCATGCGATTATTATGGAGCATTTGGATGGAATGATCCGTTTTTATGGTGCACGGGGTGTCGTGACGTTTCGAAAGCACGTTCATACGTATTCCAAAGGGTATGAGGGGGCATCTGCATTGCGTGAACTGCTCAATCGAATTGATGAACCGCTCCATTATCGTGCGATCGTGGATGAGTTTTTTCTGACCCATCGACAAATAGGAGAGGGCTTTAAAGCTCATGACCTGCACTGTGAGTGCTAAAGGCTCCTCTCTTGAGAGACATTTTCGCATCATTGAGACGATTATCCTCTCTCGTCAGGATCCTGTAACGGGGTTATTGCCTGCTAGTACCGCCGTTACTGCTCATGGTGATTATACCGACGCATGGGTTCGGGATAATGTTTACAGTATCCTCAGTGTATGGGGACTTGCCTTATCGTATCGCAACTACAATCCAAATCATCATCGCAGCTATCTCCTCTCTCAAAGTGTTGTTAAATTGATGCGGGGGTTACTGAATGCCATGATGCGTCAATCCAATCGGATCGAAGCGTTTAAAAATACCCAAAATCCTATCAATGCTCTCCATGCAAAGTACGGTACTCATACGGGTTTGGCAGTCGTGGGGGATGATGAGTGGGGGCATTTACAGCTGGATGCTACCTCTCTTTATTTGCTTATGACGGCTCAAATGATTGCTTCGGGTTTGAATCTTATTTATACCATGGACGAAGTTGATTTTGTCCAAAATCTCGTTCACTACATTAGCCGAACCTACTGCACCCCTGATTTTGGTATTTGGGAACGGGGCAATAAAATCAACCATGGGACGGCGGAAATCAATTGCAGTTCCGTCGGAATGGCGAAAGCGGCACTTGAAGCGATGGATGGATTTAATCTTTTTGGCAATGTGGAAAGCCAAGAGGCGGTGATTCATGTCGTTGCTAGTGATGTAGCCCGGTCCCGTTTTACCCTTCAAAGTTTGCTTCCGCGTGAATCCAATTCGAAAGAAACTGATGCGGCACTACTGAGTATTATCGGTTATCCCGCGTATGCGATTGAAGATGAAACTCTCGTAAAACAGACGCGCGAAAAGATTATCAAGAAACTCAGCGGTCGTTATGGGTGCAAACGTTTCTTACTTGATGGTCACCAAAGCAGTATCGAAGACTCCACCCGCTTGCATTATGAACCGACTGAATTACGTGATTTTGGAGATATTGAATCGGAATGGCCCCTATTTTTTACCTATTTTCTTCTTGATGCTCTGATGCGCGATGATGTTGATGCTATTAAAGAGTGGCGTGAACGTCTGCAGCCTCTCTTTATTGAACAGCTGTTGCCTGAGCTTTACTTTGTTCCAAAAGAGCTCATAGCCGCTGAAAAAGCTAACCCTGGAAGTCAAACGCGAATACCAAATGAAAACGTCCCTTTGGTTTGGGCGCAAAGTCTTTATATCCTCTCAGAGATGATTCTCGATGGGGTATTAAGCCCCAGTGATATTGATCCCCTGCGTCGTCGTGAACGAATCGGTCTTAAACGAATCACACACCCCTTGGTTGCCGTACTGGCAGAAAATGAATCGGTAAAACAGCAGCTGCAAACTCTTGGATTCAATAGCGAAACACTCGATGAGATTAAACCGATTCAAATCTTGCATGCGTCACAGCTTTCTGAAATTCATACCTTGCTGGGTAAAAATGAAAAGCTTGGTTTAAGTGGTCGCCCTTTTGCGGTGGCACGAACTATGGCCACATCCCGTTTACATTTGATTAAGGGGAAAAAGGTCCTTTTCCTCCCCTATTATTTTAATCCGCAGGGATTTTATTTCAGTTATGATAATCAATTGCTCGTGGAACACTTCCGTTCCTCGGTAACATTCCTTGCTAAACATTGGGATCAGGAGGGTGCCCCTATTGTTCCATTTCTTGTACGGGAAGATATGATAAGAGAAAATCAAATGGGTGTCGTTCTTGAGTTGTTAGATGAAATCAATAAGGGTAAATGCGATTCGACTACAATTATAACGGGACCATTAAACCAATTATTGAAGCGCGCTAATGTCGAACGTATTGATTTCTTGGGTAGTTTTAAACTCAAATATTTGGAGTCTCAACCACTTAAATCGGAGTATGAATCTGCGGCATTATCGCATGAGTGGGGTATTTTACGTCGTATAGCTGACGCAACAGGTAACTATGATGATCGGATCGAAGATGCACTTCTTGATCTTGTTATTCGACAAAAGCGTTTGGCAGTAGGGCGTGCTTACAGTGAAAAGGCGACGTTTTCCAAACCGCATGAGTCTACGTTTATTGTCAAAACTATTGAAGAGTTTTGTGGCAACAATGCTGCGGAGAGAGTTTTGACACAAGAGATAATCTTACACCTTGGAGATTTGATCCGTAGTGAACCTGAACTCTTTATCAATATGCTGACCGTTCGTACATGGTATTTTGTACAGTTATTAGTAGGACAGATCAGTCGTGAATATCAACTCTCAATGGGGGATGCCTATGAGTACTTACTAAGTTTAGCCCCCCATGCTGTCTATAATCGTCTCCGTATTATTTTAAACTCATTTGCACTTGAGGTCACCCAATTGATTGATCAGGAAAACCTCCATACATCGGGTGTTGTGAGTATAGATGGCATATCGGAGATCGCATTGAATTCGGAAGATTTCGAAGTGGATGATTGGGGACATTGGCGCCAGCACATGGGGATGATTGGGCATTTGTCTTCAAAGTTTTATAAAAATATATGGTATTTATTGCAGCAATGCACGGGGTTGGTTATCGGTGACAAATACAGTATCCAAAGCCGTATCGGCTGTGAACTTACCTTGGAGTCAACGGCGGGTGAGCATAGTTTTGCTTTGCGTATCGACGCTTTATTGCACAGTATTCATGTTCCCGATTACCGTCAACTGAATATTGAAGCGATTGAAAGTTTGGCACGCATTTTACGGCAAAACCCGCAACTTCACATTGAGAATGATCTTATATTGGATGTTTTGATTGGACATGCCGTACGTATTGCGTGGGAATGGGAGAATACGACGGAGAATTATGATGAGCAGCGTGGATGTGCATGGAAAACATTTTACACATTATCACCACGAGAAACCGATAAAGCTTTTATTGAAGCGTTTATGTATTTGTTGACACCTGAAGATACGAATCAAAAATTGGGTTAAAGGAAGAAAATGATACTTGCAGGGGATATTGGGGGGACGAAAACCAATCTGGCGCTGTTCGAATTGGTGGATGAAAAATTACAAATGCAGGTACAACATCAATTTGCCAGTCAGGAATTTTCGAGTTTGATAGAGGTGATAGACGAATTTGAGAAGCTCACCGGTAAACCGCTGATTAATGCTGCATGTTTTGGAGTTGCAGGTCCCGTGATTGAGGGACGATGTCGTACTACCAATCTGCCGTGGGAGATTACAACATTACAGTTGCAGAACCATTTGAACTCCAATAACGTCCGTTTGCTCAATGATCTGGAAGCGACAGCGTACGGTATGCTCTACCTAGGGGAAAATGAATTTATCGATCTCAATCCAGCAGGAGAAACACTCAATGGCAATCGTGCCGTTATAGCTGCTGGGACAGGATTGGGTGAAGCGATGCTGTTTTGGGATGGGAGTTGCTATCACCCCATCGCCTCTGAGGGGGGACACACCGATTTTGCCCCTTCGTCGCCAAACCAAGATGATCTTTTAAAATGGTTGCGCTATCGCTATGGGGGACATGTCAGTTTTGAGCGTATTTTATCGGGTCCGGGACTCTATACTCTGTATGAGTTTTTGGTGGAGAGTGGTTTTGCACCGCAACCGTCGTGGATGATGACACTTTCTGAGGGGGTGGATCGTAGTGCGCGAGTAAGCCAAGGGGCGTTGATAGAGAAGGATCCCCTATGTATCGAAACCTTGCGGCTGTTTGTCGAGATATACGGTGCTGAAGCGGGTAATTTGGCGTTAAAAACGATGTCTCTAGGTGGCGTTTATATCGGTGGTGGGATTGCCCCTAAAATTTTATCTGCAATGAGCAACGATACTTTTATGAACGCGTTTGTAAAGAAGGGCCGTTTTGAACCACTATTGCGGAATATGGAGGTGAAAATATCCTTGAACCCTCAAACGGCACTTCTGGGTGCCGCCCATTTCGCAGTGGATAAGTTCTGAGAGGGGTATATATTTTAATCGCGTCTGTACTCACCTCTGTGTTTACCATTATCATGATGCCGAGGATGGCTATCATACCGGCGATGACCGTGACTATAATAATACCAGCGGTTGTCTCTGTCTCTATGATAGTTACGACCTCCCTCTTGATAGGTAGTAATTCCACTTGAAGAGCGGGAGGAGCCTTGATTACTTCCGATAGCAGCTCCAAGTGCCCCTCCAACTCCCCCGCCGATAACCGCACCATCTCTACCGCCAGCGGATGAACCAATGGCGGAACCTGCTGCGGCTCCAAGGGCACTGCCAAGAACGGCACTGCCATCTATATCTCCTGCATAAATACCTGTTGAAATGAACAGTGCCATGAAAATCGAGCTAAGTTTCTTTGTTATCATAATGAACCCCTTTTTTTTATTATAACCATATTAATCTCTTATGGAAAGGGGATATTGAAATTTCCTCAAAATTTTAACGGCTAGCAGTGTGTTGTCGTTGAAAAAAGAAGAGGATTAATGCAAGAAGAAGCAGTCCCGATCCGACAACAAAAAAGAGGTGCTGTACCCCGATAATACGGACGATCGGCTGGGTGAGCAAAGGGGAACAAAACTGTCCGAAAAATAAAGCTGAGGTTAACGCCCCCGCTGCTTTTCCCCGTCGTGACTGATGGGCGCGCGATAAGAGCCACGCATTGGTCGTTGTCATCATTAATCCACTCCCCAGACCCATAATCGCCGCTGTTGCAAACAAATAGAAAAAAGAGGGAACAAGACCGATACCGCAGAATCCAACTCCGATGAGACCAAAAAGGAGGATATACATTTGCTGAAAATTTAAATGTTTTTTCAATCGCCCGAAATTGAACGCCATAAGAGCATTAAATGCCATCGCAGTCGATATGACCGCACCGACATAGACCCCTTTTGCATGAAAATGGTCGATCATTAAAAATGGCATTTGCGTTGGAAGCATATAAAAAACGACCATAAGTCCAAAGGCACTGAGATAGATCGGATACAAACGCGGTGGTATCTCCTGCTCATCGGCGTTGGAGAGATGAGCGTGGCGTTGGGGCTCGGAGAGATAAAGATAGGCAAACACAAACACGACCAAACCAATCAAATAGACCAAAAAGGGGTTATGCCAGTCGAAGTCCGCCAAGTAACTTCCACCACTGATAAAAACAATCCCCCCTAAAGCGCTAAACGCCCCCTGATAACTCATAAAACGGTGCCGATCCTGCTCTTGGTAGTAGTCGGCGACCAGTGCCGTAGCAACAGTCATCATGATAGCCACCGCTAGCCCCAAAAGTACCCGTCCCGCTAAGATCATCCCCAAATGGTCAAAAAAATAGCCGCTTGTCCCCCCTAATGCAAATAGAAGCAACGAAAAAAGGAGTAAAGGTCTTCGCCCAATCCGATCGGACAATATCCCGAAATAGGGGGCCGTTATCGCAATGACGAGGGAGGGGAGGGTTAAAATCAAACGGGCAATAATATCAATATGGGTTGTGTTGGCAAAAACCTTGCTAATAGTGGGGAGTGAGGCTACGATGACGGTTCCGGAGAGCATTGTCAACATACTGACAAGTAACAGTGTGAACGACCGCATCGGTACAGATAAAGGTGAAATGAAAGCTCCCTTGAGTCATGTATTAAAAGAAAAATTATAGCTTAATTGGGGAAAACAACTTTTTTTGAAATTTTTGTAGATTTTGAGAAAATTTTCTGCTATAATTCGCCCTGTGATGCGGGAATAGCTCAGTTGGCTAGAGCGTCAGCCTTCCAAGCTGAATGTCGCGAGTTCGAGTCTCGTTTCCCGCTCCACTTTTACTTCAGCTTATTCTCATTTTTTATCGCAACAAATGTCCCACAAATTTCGACATATTATTTAAAATCTTCCCACCTCTACGAAATCCTAATCCACACGCTTCGTAAGCAAAAAAGACCCCTGCTTGATAGCTATTACCGCTTGCATCACGTGGAAATTCGACATATTCCTGATAAACAGGTTTGAAATTGCCATACGGACCGTCATTGGCTTCTACTGTCTTACCGCTTGCATCTAAAATCTTCACATTCGCCCCTTCGCGTCCAAACATCCGTTTTTCGACACATTTTACCCCTTGAAGCGGTTCGAATGATGCTTTAAGGAGATAGGGAGAGTCAGGGAAAAGATCGTAGAGAATTTTCAACATCCCTTTGGATTGGAAGAGGAGGGTATAGGCAGGATTGAGAATAATCGCTTTTTGGTTGTTCATAATAGTGGTGAGAAGTACCGCAAGCTCATTTTCTTCGATGGCAATATCTTCCCATGGATAAAGTTTAAACCAATATTCGTAGGGTTCATCATGGCTATCGTAAATCCCCTCTTCATCGAACTTGACACCGCCAAGGGGTTCAAATCCTGTTTCAAATCCCGCATCGATTGCCATTTGTTGCAACAATCGAACCGTATTCTCCTCTTCGATATTTCCACTTACGGAACTGAAAAGAATTTTCCATCCATCATAATGTTTTTCAAAATCTTCAGGATCATCAAATAGGGTGACAAGACGACGGAAATTATCACTAATCGCCTCATAGATGTTATTGAATTGGAGTTCTTCATCCATATTGTTATGTTTTAAAATTGCCCATTGTAAAATTGCCGTCTCAAAGAGTGCTGTTGGGGTATCGGCATTGAACTCAATGAGTTTGATTGGTTGTCCATCAATTCCCCCTGCGAGATCAAAGCGGCCATAGAGATGCCAATGGACATCATTATCCCAGCTTTTTTTGATGGCATCGATAAGATTAAACGGGATCCCCAGCTCAAAAAAGAGATTATTGTCGATCACATGTTGGGCTGCGGTGGCATACATATCATAGAGTTCATTGACGCACTCATAATAGGCTTCAGCTTCAGGATTAGTGACAATGACGAGTTCATTGGCAACGTATTTACTCTCATCACTGTCTGTATGCCACCCGAATCCTATTTGTTCGAGAGTCGTGTCGTTAATAGGTTGAATTTTTTGTAGAGATACCATCATTATCCTCCGAAACTACTGGATGAACCAGTGCTTTTACTTGCTGAATTTCCAAAAAAGCTTTTTTTCTGACTTGTTGAACTGCTTGATCCACTGGAGGCTCCGCCGCTAGATGAACGGTGATAGGCGGATTTGTTTGACATCTCTTGGTGTCTTTGAACATTTTTATTGTTCATCAGAGCATTTCCGATCATATTCCCCAGTAGCGCCCCTCCGGCTGCTGCTAGGATAGTCCCTGCTAATCCCATCCCCTCACTTTTGGGTTCTTCGTTGAGTTCCGATTTCCCCTCTTCCATTTTTTTGTACTCTTGATCGGCGAGTTCTTTCATTTCTGCTTCACTCAAAACGCGTTCACTTACCGTACCATTTTCATCGGTAGAGCGGATAATTGCGTGGCTTGGGCCTGTTGTTGGTGATTCTTCGACTATAACGTATTTTCCATTTGGTTGTTGTTCAACAACGATAAATTTGTTTTGTCCTTCTTGGACTTTTTCTTGTTCAGGAGCACTTTGGCATCCGGTGAGGGCACTAAGAACAGCTAGCCCAGTGGCTCCCATCATAATATTTTGTGCACTAACAATATGTTTCATTGGATTTTCCTATCGTAATTTTTGGTATTGAGTTGAGGTAAGGCGGTAGATGCTTGAGGGTTCTGTTGGGAAAAAACCACGACGATCTTCGATACGGATATCGCTATGAGCAATGCAAAAATCACGGTCGTACTCCTTGCCACTTTCATTGGCAGAAGTGGAGTAAAGCCAACCGTATTTTTGGATCAATCGTGAATGGATCCCATCGTTGATGTATCGAACGGCTTGATTTTTGATGACAAAAGTTGTTTTACGCGCATGCCGAACAGTACGGCGGTAGCGTATGGGAACGCGTAGTGACGTTTGAAGGTCTGCAAGGGAGGCAAAAACTTTCAAAAAAGGTTTCCCACTCTCACGCCCTTTAATCTTCGAGAGTAATGAACCATCTTGAGAAAGAAAGCCCACGGTCGTATCGGTTTGGGTGAGAATGAGAGACATTCTTTAGTCGATAAGAAAATCTTGAAGCGCTTTGGGTTTCATCCAGCTATCATCATTCATGTAGCGCATCGCTTCAATGGCAGCACGCGCGGCGCTGAGGGTGGTGAAATAGGGAATTCCCATACGCAATACGATTTGCCGAATGAACTCGGCATCTTTTTTGGATGTTTTGTTATCAGAGGTATTGATGGCAAGGGAGATATCCCCATTTTTCATCATATCTTCAATATTAGGACGTCCCTCGGAAATTTTTAAGACAACATCGCAGGGGATACCCGCCTCTTCAATAATTTTTTGGGTACCACGTGTTGCAACGAGTTTGAACCCTTGAAGATGAAGCCCTCGTGCAATTTCAGGTGCGTGCATTTTATCCATCTCGATAAATGAGAGAAAACAGGTTCCTGTTGTTGGGATTTTATTTCCCGCTGCAAGTTGGCTTTTTGCGAAACTTACACCGAAATTCGAACTGATCCCCATGACTTCACCCGTTGATTTCATTTCAGGAGAGAGAACCAAATCAGCACCATAAAGTTTATTGAAGGGGAATACTGCCTCTTTGATCGAAACATGCCCTTTAAGACGGGGCTTAAGGAGTCCATCCTCTTCCATAACGATATTATAATTGTCATAGAATTTTAATGCGTTACGCAACGTATCCCCCACCATAACACGCGTTGCCACTTTTGCTAATGGCATTCCCGTTGCTTTGGAGACAAAAGGGACAGTACGAGAGGCACGTGGGTTGACCTCAATAATATAAACTTCATTTTGGAAGATTGCGTATTGGATATTGAGCAATCCAATCACCCCTAGACCTAAGGCGATTTTTTTAGTTTGTTCTTCTACTTGGGTTTGAAGCTCAGGGCTTAGACTCACAGGGGGGAGGGAACAGGCACTGTCTCCTGAGTGAATCCCTGCTTCTTCGATGTGTTGCATAACGGAGCCAATATAGACATCGGTTCCATCGGTAATAGCGTCTACATCGAGCTCAACGGCTTGATCAAGGAATTTGTCAACCAATACAGGGGAATCGTTGCTCACCGATACGGCAACTTCCATATAGGTACGAAGTTCATCGTCATTATAAACGATACGCATTGCCCGTCCTCCTAATACGTAGGAAGGGCGAACCAATACGGGATAACCAAGCTCTTGAGCAATGATAAATGCTTGCTCTTTGGTCATAGCCAATCCATTTTCAGGCTGTCGCAAACCTTGTTCCACGACAAATTCGGAGAATTTTTCACGGTTCTCGGCTAAATCAATCACTTCAGCGGATGTTCCTGCAATAACGGCACCCATATTATGGAGACTATTGGCAAGTTTTAAGGGCGTTTGACCTCCGAAATGGACGATAATACCATTGGGTTTCTCACGCTCAACGATAGCACGGACATGTTCAAAATCAATGGGTTCAAAATAGAGAACATCGGACGTATCATAATCGGTCGAGACGGTTTCGGGGTTACAGTTGACCATAATCGTCTCAATCCCCATCTCTTTGAGGGCGAATGCAGCATGAACACAACAGTAATCAAATTCGATACCTTGACCGATACGATTCGGCCCGCCACCCAAAATCATCACTTTTTTCTTATCACTTATTCGTGGCTCTTGTGCCCCTAAACGGGTGATATTCGTTGTTGAATAAAGATAAGGGGTTAATGCCCCAAACTCTGCGGCACACGTATCGACTTCATTGTATTCATGAAAAATACCAAGGGCTTTACGTGCAGTGTAAACATCTTCTTCTTTGGTACTTCCACCATTCAAAGTCACTAAACGGGCGATATTTTTGTCGGAGAACCCTTCGGTTTTGAGACGACGAAGCTGAACTTCGTTGCTAAGTGTATCCGTTGTGATATGAGGCTCTTGCGCGATAATCTCTTCCACTTGGGTCAAGAACCATGGGTCAATTTTGGAGAGTTCAAAAATCTCTTCATGGCTTAGTCCCATACGGAATCCCTGTCCAACATAGAGGATACGTTCTGCATTTGGGCGGCGAATCTCATGTTTGACAAACTCTAAATCTTTATCAATAGGGTCAAAACCGCTCAGACCTGTTTCGAGAGAACAGAGTGCTTTTTGCATGGATTCTTTAAATGTCCGTCCGATTGCCATTACTTCACCGACCGATTTCATACTGGTGGTGAGAGTTGACTCCGCTTCTGGGAATTTCTCGAACGTAAAGCGAGGGATTTTGGTGACGATATAATCAATAACGGGCTCAAATGCAGCAGGAGTTCCCGTAATATCGTTGGTAATTTCATCAAGGGTAAATCCTACCGCTAGAAGAGTTGCAACTTTGGCAATGGGGTATCCTGTTGCTTTGGAAGCTAACGCGGATGAACGAGAGACGCGAGGGTTCATTTCGATAACAATCATACGTCCCGTTTTTGGATCAACAGAAAACTGAACGTTTGATCCACCCGTATCCACACCGATTTCTCGTAAAATTGCAAACGACGCATCACGCATACGTTGGTACTCTTTGTCTGTGAGGGTCAGCGCTGGGGCTACTGTGATGGAATCTCCGGTATGCACGCCCATAGGATCGAAGTTTTCGATGGAACAAACAATGATGCAGTTATCATTGCGGTCACGAATAACTTCCATCTCATACTCTTTCCATCCAAGAAGGGACTCTTCAATCAAAATTTCGGTGATAGGAGATTCGTCGAGTCCTCGTTGGGCGAGCTGTTTGAACTCATCAATATTATAGGCAACTCCACTTCCCCCACCCGCAAGGGTATAGGATGCGCGGATAATTGTCGGGAAACCAATCTCATTGGCAGCAGTAATCGCTTCCTCGATGTTGTAGGCATAACGGGAGATGGGGAGATCCATCCCTATTTTGAGCATACACTCTTTAAATGCTTGACGATCTTCCCCTTTCTTAATAGCCGATGGATTGGCACCGAGAAATTCGATCCCCTCCAACATTCCAAGTTCGTGCATTTGCATCGCAGCATTGAGAGCGGTTTGCCCCCCCATAGTAGGCAAGATTGCGTCAACTTTTTCATCTTTTATGATTTGAGCAATGATTTCAGGTTTAATAGGTTCGATATAGGTGCGATCGGCGAATTCAGGATCGGTCATAATGGTGGCAGGATTAGAGTTGATAAGAACAACACGATAGCCTAGCTCTTTGAGTGTTTTAACCGCTTGTGTACCAGAGTAGTCAAATTCACACGCTTGACCAATGACGATGGGACCTGATCCGATGAGGAGTATCGTTTTAATATCGTCGCGTTTTGGCATGCTTACCCTTTGTGTCAAAAAATTTGTTGATTATAGGATAACAGCACTTAAAAGCTGATTATTAAACACTAACGCACCTTCGTTATTACATGAAAATAGGCAGGATTTTTAGCGTAAAAATAGGGTTCAACACTAGCACTTTGATAACCGCTTGCACGTGAGATAGAGACTACTTTACCTACTTTGAGCCCTGAGAGAAAAATTTGATCCAATCCTGAGGTTACCACTTCATCCCCAACGAAGATAGGGATCCATGTGGGAATAAATTCGATAACCAGTCGCCGTTCATTGTTTCCTCGTGCAATCCCCGGAGCCTGTGAATTTCCAATCGAAACGGCATACGAGCTTTTGATATCTCCATTGAGAAGTGCCATAGGGGAACGGTTATTGGAGACAACAATCCCTGCTACATATCCCCGATAGAGTAATCCATAAACGTGAGTCGGATTAAAATGATCCATCTCTATCCATAATTTATGAGGATCTCCCATTCGAACGTAGGAGATAGTTCGTGTCAGCTCCACAGAGGGAACCGTTGTAATAGAGCTGTTGGCTTCGCGTAAGAGATTGTGATATTCGTCAGAAACTTGATGAAGGGTTAGCAGTTCACGCTCGTAATAACGATTTTTTTCTTCCAGCTGGGTGATCGTTGCGGCTTGATTGAAATGTTTGGTAAAGCTGTTTTGAATCCCTTCTGTTTGTCCAAGATAAATAAGCTTAATCGTTTTAGAAAGATGAAGGAAAGGAGATTGCAAGAGAGGGCTAAAATAAAGAGCCCCACTCACACCAAGAATGAGAAAAAGGGCAAGTATAAGGCGTTGTTTATTCATTATCAAAAAGTTCGTGAAGCTGATCAATCTCTTCGAGTGCGCGTCCCGTACCGCGTGCAACACAAAGGAGCGGTTCATCGGCAACATAGACAGGGATTTTAATAATTTCAGAGAGATATTTGTCAAGTTGACGGATCAATGCTCCACCCCCTGTTAGGACAACACCATTGTTCACGATATCACCCGCAAGGTCAGGGGGCATATTTTCTAATACGTCACGCAGTGCTTCAAGGATCTCTTTGAGAGGATCACGCATCGCTTCACGGGCATCTTCACTGCTAAGTTCGAGGGAAGTAAGGAGCCCCTCTACTTGGTCACGACCATTGACGATCATTTTAAGCTCTTGAGCCAATGGCATTGCTGTACCGATATTGATTTTAATATCTTCAGCGATACGCTCACCGATCAAAAGATTGTATTTACGTTTGACATAATCCATAATGGCACGGTCAATTTTATCTCCCGCAACACGGATAGAACGGCATAATACCAAGCCGCCAAGAGAGACAACTCCGATCTCTGTTGTACCACCACCGATATCAACGATGAGATTCCCCTTGGGTTCACGAATGTCGATTCCCGCACCAATAGCGGCTGCCATTGGCTCATCAATAAGATACACTTCACGTGCTCCTGCGCTCATCGCCGATTCACGTACCGCTTTACGCTCTACTTGGGTAAGACCGTAAGGGATACAGATGATAATGCGGGGGCTAATGAGGCTGGTACGCCCGTGCGCTTTTTCGATAAATTTGCGAATCATTTTTTCGGTCATATCAAAATCGGCGATAACACCGTCTCTCATGGGACGGATTGCTTTGATATTCCCCGGTGTTTTTCCTACCATCTCTTTGGCATCGCGACCAACAGCGAGGACTCTTTGCTGACCGTATTTTTCCATTTTTACTGCTACGACAGAGGGCTCATTAATAACGATCCCTTTTCCTTTGACAATAACGATGGTGTTTGCTGTCCCTAAATCGATAGAGAGATCGTTGGAAAAAAGTCCGATAAGTTTATTAAATAGCATTTTATCTCCTATGCGCTTTTTTGAACAGTTTTTTTGATGTAAACGGGGAGAGAGGCCTCTTCTACTACCTCTTTGGTAATGAGTACTTCATATCCGCTGTATTCAGGGAGTTCATACATCGTTTCACCCATAATCTCTTCCAAAATAGCACGAAGACCGCGTGCACCTGTTTTGCGTGCAAGGGCTTTGGATGCGATAGCATTGAGTGCCTCTTGTTCAAAGGTGAGCTCTACATTGTCGATCGCAAAAAGTTTGGTATATTGTTTGATAAGACAGTTCTTTGGTTCCGTTAAAATACGAACCATCTCCTCTTCGGTAATTTTATTGAGTGAAGCGATGATCGGTAAACGACCGATAAGCTCAGGGATAAGACCATAATTGACCAAATCATCCGGTTCAACGTTTTCAAAACTGTCATCACTTTCGGAAGGATTACGCTTTTCATGCCCGAAGCCCATGACATTGTTCCCTTTTTTACGCTCTAAAATTTGTCCTAGACCATCAAAAGCTCCGCCACAGATAAAGAGAATTCCTGAGGTGTCGATTTGGATAAAATCTTGATTTGGGTGCTTTCGTCCCCCTTTGGGTGGGATATTAACGACTGCCCCCTCAATGATTTTAAGAAGAGCTTGTTGCACCCCTTCACCCGAAACGTCACGGGTAATCGAACGGTTCTCCGACATACGGGAAATTTTGTCGATTTCATCAATAAAGACAATCCCTTGCTGCGCCCGTTCGATGTCGCCGTCGGCGGCTTGGAGAAGTTTGGTAAGGATATTTTCGACATCTTCCCCAACGTATCCTGCTTCGGTAAGGCTAGTTGCATCGGCGATGGCGATAGGGACATTAAGAACACGTGCAATGCTTTGTGCCATCAACGTTTTACCGCTTCCTGTTGGTCCAATAAGAAGAACGTTGGATTTAGCGATTTCCGTATCATCATCTACCAGGGTATGTTTGAAAATACGTTTGTAGTGGTTATATACGGCAACCGACAAGAGTTTGCGGGCACGATCTTGACCAATGATATATTGGCTTAAAAAGGCATTGAGCTCTTTTGGGGTTAAGAGTTCGGTGTTCGTGTGCTCTCGTGGTTCAGCGGGTTCATTGCCGTGTTCTCCAAACATAATTTTATAGGCGGAGAAAACACAGTTTTTACAAATGTAAACGTTATTACCTGCGATCAGTGGATTGTGTTCGCTCTCTTGCGCTTCACAAAAGCTACAGTGGCGGTGGTTCATGATTGGGCCCTTTCAAACGGAATACCCCGTTTGGTGTTAATAATAAAAGTACACATATTTTGTACATACGTGCTTGAAGCGGTTGCTAACAGTGTGGCTGCATTTTCTTGTAGAGGGTTTCCAGACTCGAAGAGCTCACGATAGGCGGTGCGCAGGGCATCAATATCAGTACGTTGAACATGACGGCGAAGACCATTGAGATTAAGACCTCGTAACACAGCACGGTTTCCCTCGGCTAAACAATAGGGAGGAACGTCTTGAGAGAGGGCGGATGCTCCTGCAATCATTGCGTAATCGCCGATTTTTACAAACTGATGGATGGGGGTCATCCCTCCGATAACAGCATGATTTCCCATCTCCACATGACCTGCTAGCGTTGCGGCGTTCGCAAGGATACAGTGATCGCCTATGATGACGTCGTGACCCAAATGGACGTATCCCATAAATAAGTTGTGGTTTCCAACGATCGTTTTGCTTCCGCCACCAACGGTTCCCGGATTAAAAAGGGTAAATTCTCGAATTTTGTTATGGTCTCCGATGATGAGTTCTACCTCTTCACCCGCATATTTCAAATCTTGCGGAATGGAACCTAAAACAGCATGGGAAAAGATGTCATTATATTCGCCGATAGTGGTGTTACCATAAATGCAAGTGCTTGCTGCAATTTTGGTCCCTTTCCCAATCTTAGCACGACTGGAAATAAAACAAAAAGGACCGATCTCGACATCGTCTGCAATAAGTGCACCCTCTTCAATGTACGCCAATGGGGATATTTTACTCATACCCTCTCGCTTACTTATCAACGATCATGGCTTTAAGTTCGGCTTGAGCAACGAGCGTATCATCGACGTAGGCTTTCCCCTCCAGTACCCAAATAGAACCTTTGTGCTTTACCACGGTCATACGATATTGGAGACGATCTCCCGGACGGACAGGGGCACGAAATTTAGCACCGTCAATACTCATAAAATAGACCACTTTTTTGGCGGCTTCTTCTTCGGTCATGTCCATACTTTGAAATGCGAGGATACCACCAGCTTGTGCCATCCCCTCTAGGATCATAACCCCTGGATAAATAGGGTGTCCGGGAAAATGCCCTTCAAAAATTTGTTCACCAATAGTGACATTTTTGAAGGCAATAAGCGACTCGTTAGGAGTAAGGTCAGTTACTCTATCGACAAGAAGAAAAGGAAAGCGGTGGGGTAAAATTTTTTGAATTTGAACGACATCTATCATATTAGTAAACACCTTGAGTAAAAAATCCCCCAATTTTACCGCAAGTATGGTTAATTAGGAATTATAAGCGCTCCCCTTGTATTGCCGTCAGTTTGGGTTTCTCATAGTTTCATTTGAATACTAATTTTTGAGGGCATGTTTCACAAGCAGTGCAGCTACTTCAAAACTAGCATCCACGAACTCCAATTCAGGAAGGTCTCTCATACTTTTTCGCTCTTCTACGCTGTCGATTTTTATAATGACATTAGCCTCTTTACTGTAGGCGAGGACTGCTTCACTGATAAGCCGTCTGTTTTGTTCGCTGCTCATCGTGATAATGATTGCTTTGGTCTCCTTAACCATCAAAGACTCCAAAACGGGAAGTTTGTTTAAGTGACCGAAGTAGGCCATGTATCCTAGTTTTCTGGCATGTAAAACATGTTTTAAGTTGTCAGATATGATGATAAAATTTTCCCCTTTTGCTTGTAACGAGGCAGCGACAATTTTTCCAAGCATTGCAAATCCGGCAACGATAATATGATCTTTGCGCCCGATGGGTGTGATGACGTCTGACTCGTAAAACTCTTTTTCAAAATAGGAGGAGAGTTTATAGATATTTCCAATAATAAAGGGTGTGAGTATCATCGAAATAACGCTCACAAGAATCAAAAAACTGGCCATCTCTTCCGTTATTAATTTCTGTGAACCCGCTAAAGCAAAAATGGCAAAGGAGAACTCCCCGATCTGTGCAAGGGCGAGAGCTGTCTTTGCCGAGGTATTTTTATCGGAGTTACGCCGTATAATGGTGTAGATAACCACCGCTTTAAAGAGCATAGCAAAGATGAAAATAAAAATAATAATATGGATATTTTCCAAAAAGTAAAGCATATCGATCTTTGTCCCCACACCGAAGAAAAAGGCACCAAGGAGGAGGTCTTTATAGCTGGCGATGTCGGATTCGACTTTGACGTTAAAACGGGTATCGGCGATGATCATTCCGGCGATAAACGCCCCCAGCGAGTAGGTAAACTCCATCGTATGTGCAAGCAGTGATGCCCCAATGAGGATGGAGAAGACCGATCCCAAAAAGAGTTCTTCAAGCTCTGTTTTAGCGGAAAATTGCAAAAGGGCATTAACAATTTTTTCTCCAATAGTAAACATAAAAACCACGACGAAAATGGCTGAAATAACGGTTTTTAAAAGGATTTCACCCATCGATGAAGTGTCGTTAGACAAGAAGGTGATGAGGAGCAAAATCGGGATGACGGCGAGGTCTTGAAAGATCAAAATCCCCATCGATTTTTGCCCGTAGGGGGTATGGATGTCCTTTGACTCTTTGAGATAGGTGAGGACGATGGCGGTGGATGAGAGGGAAAAAGCCAACGAAATGATCAGCGACGTATTGAAATTTAGATGAAACAGATAATGGGAGAGTAAAAATATCACTACGACGCTGAAGAGTACTTGCAACGCACCGTTGGTGAGGAGGATTTCTTTCATTTTTTTGATTTTATCGAGACTCAGCTCCAGTCCGATCGTAAACATCAAAAATACAATGCCGAACTCCCCGATGAGGTTAAGTGAATCGTTTTCTGAGCCATTGAATCCGAAAAGGGTGCTGACGATCGTCCCCGTCGCAATATAACCGATGATATGGGATATCCCGAATCGCTTTAGAATGATATTGAGCACCGTGGCGATGGCAACGGTTAAAAAGATTGATAAGAGTAGTTTTTCCATAAGAGAATTATAGTGGACTATTGCACTTACGGGTGGTTAAAAAGTAGGCGGTTACGATAGACGAATAAGTTTTTCTCTATACTTACTGATCTAAAAGATCTATTTCTTCAAAATCTATTTTTTCGAGATCCATTTCCTCGTCCTCAAAATTCATCTCCTCTTGTTCCACTATCAAGGAAGGAATTTTGATATAAAAGCAAGCACCATCTTGGGTATTTTCAAATCCTATGGATCCGTGTAAATTGTTTTCTACCATTGATTTGGCGATGTAAAGTCCCAATCCGCTCCCTTCTTTGGTCTCTTTGGTTGAGAAGTAGGGTTCGAATATCCGATGCTTGATTGATTCATCCACACCGCCGCCGTTATCGATGACTTCTGCGACAAAAAGTTCATCACCCTCCAAATAGCTGGTACGCAACGTAATTTTTGGAGAAGTAACGCGACGACGTAGTAGGACTTCCTTGGCATTATTGATCAGGTTGAGCAGTACTTGTACCACATCTTGCTGCCGTGTCTTAATTTGCATGTGCGCGGTGCACTCTTTTTCAAGTTCAATGCCATTGTTTTCTATATTTTTTTCAAATAATTGTATCGTATCGCATACGATCGTGTCAAAATCGATAGCTTCTACTCGCACCTCTTTTTGAAAATAATGGCTAAAATTACTGATGGTATTTGATAAAAACTGCACCTGTTCTGTCATAGTATGGATACTTGCCTGCTCTTCCAGATCCATGAGTTGCAGTGAAATTTCTAAATCATTCAAGCACATTTGAATAATTGAAAGGGGTTGACGCCACTGGTGGGCAATCATACTTAGCATTTCTCCTACGGCAACAAGACGTGACTGCGCTAACAGCATTTTTTCTTTCTCTTGTAGTTTGGTTTCGATTTGCCGATATTTACTGACATCTTCGCCGATAGCTATGAGATGGGTAATTTTGTTATTCTTGTCTTTGACGGGGGAAATCGCAATGCGGATAATATGTTCAGATCCATCTTTATTGTATTTTTTTACCTCTCCAACCCATACTTTATTCTCTGAAAGGGTACTATAGAGCGCTTCAGAGGCGAGAGGATTGAGTCCCATCGTGTTTATAAGCTCTGCATTATGACCAAGCAGCTCCGATTTCTCATAACCGCAACATTCACAAAAGGAGTTGTTGACATACTGCACTATACCATCTACTGTGCTGATTAAAATGGTATTGCTAGATTGATTTACCGCTTTTTCTAGCAATACAAGTCTTTGATGCAACTCTTCACTGGACGTAATATCGACCAAATTAACGACAAAGAGTGACGTATCATGGGCGAAGCGGTCGATATGAACGTGGAATACCCGAGGATGACCCTCTTGATCGAGCATCGTAATTTTGGAGTATAGCCCTTGCTGTTTCATCGCAAAAATAGTTGATAAACAGCCATGTTGTTTATCTTTGTTTTCCTCATCAATAAAATAGGAGCATAGCCCCCCTTGACGAACAATCTCATCGGACGACAAGAGACCGAAAAAGTTTAAAAAGGCCTCATTGCACTCAATAATTCGTGTTTCATCTCCTAATAAGGTCAATGCCGTTTGACTATCGAGCATTTGCCGGAAAATGTGTTCGCGTTCCATTTGTTGGGTCAATTCTTCATTCATTACGCCAATACGCGCGGTCTGTTTTTGCAGTTGTCGATATAGAAAAAGAATAAATACTACTACGGCACTCAGGAGAAGAATAATCAAAATAGCCAGAATAATCTCTACGGCATACTTTTTCACAACTTCCGAAAAGGTAACCTCTACATTATAAGGAGGCATATTTAATGCTTTAAGCAGATCGTGTACCGGTGAGTAATTCAATGGAATTGTCCAATGGTCTGTGCTTGTCCGTTTGGCGACTTCAAGTTCTGGGGTAATACCGAGTAAAGCTATAAGAACCGATTCTGCCAGCTTGTCGGATGTATGGGAGAGTTTTGCAAAGGGCCATTCAGGATAGAGGGCGGTACTGACTGCAAACGGAAATCCCGGATAGTGTTTAGGGGCGATTATGCGTACCTGATCCAAGCGAATTTTTCCTTCGATTGCCATCCGCTCCAATGTATCGCTGCGTACTGTTCCTACATCTACACGCCCTTTCAATACCGCGTCTACAACAGCATCATGAGAGTTCAAAAAAAGAAGCTTGGAAAAATCATCTTCTTTTACTCCATGATCGAGTAACTCTTTTTTGGCCATAATCCATCCGCCGAACGATGCCGGATCTACAGCAGCAAAACGTCTATTTTGAATATCTTCCAAACTGTGGATGGTGGTATTGTCATTGCGCGTAAAAATCACTCCGCCAAAGCGCTGTTGACCAGCTCCGATATCCGAGTGGTTTTGGAGTGTCGCGATTCGACTGGTGCCGTAACGGTGCTCGAACGTAACGTACTGAAACGTGTTGGTCAGTACGAAATCGACGGAATCGTGAGCCACAGCATGATCGAGATCATTAAAATCTAGCGGTACGATTTCGAACGTATATGCGGGAATCTGTTGGTTCAAATACTCTGCCAATGGCTGCCACTGCTGCATCGTTTGAGGTATGCCGCGCTTCGCAAGAATACCTATTTTAATAGTCTCTTTTGCGGATACATTGACTGCATTGAGCAATAATAAAATAAATAGAATAATGGAAATAACACTTTTTTGTATTCTCGGAACAACTGTATTACTTTGCATGAATATCCTCCATTTTCATTTGATTGGAGTGACCCAAAAGCTATAGAGACGGCAAACCGCAACTCAGCAAATTTTTTTACTATTCCCGTAGAACTGTCAAAAATTCTTTTTGTATGTATCATATCTTAAACTTGTTTGTAAAAAGATAATCTAATTTACCTTACGCACAGCCAACCTCCAATCCGATAGATTGCCGTAGAGCCGTTATTTTCTTCTTCTTTCTAAACAGTTAGCTGCTTTTACATAATCTAGTCCGTTAAAGACACCGCGTGTTGCTTCTTCGAGTTTGGAACTTATCTCATCCATAGTTTGAGTAGAAGCATTCGATAAACCTGCGTCGATAAATGATTGTACCCCTGTGTGTACTTTTTCATGCTCGGCAAGGAGGACTTTCCATTGGGCTGTTTGGGCAAAAGCTTCATTGGAATGGGCATCGATCCATTTACCTAAATTACAATCGTGATGAGTGGTGACTTTCCACGAGGAGGTTTCGGTTTTGAGCTTTTTATAATTATTTTCTTTGAAGTTGACATGATCGATCTTTAGTTTAGCCGTATCAAAAATCAATTCTGTATCACAGCTTTGATTTACATATTTTTTATCAAACGAAACACGAGCTAACATTCCTTCAAATTGTTTTGTTTTATTCAAAACTTCATTGGCAATTTCAGCGACATTATTAGCAGTTTTTGCATTTTGTTGAGTCATTTGATCGAGTTGAGAAACGGCATCATTGATTTGATTGATTCCTGCCATTTGTTCACGACTGGCATTGGCAACATCTCGTACCATTTCATCCGTTTGTACAATCTTTTCTGAAATGAGGGCGAAACCGTCCATCATATTTTTAGATGTTTCTAGTCCATCTTGGGATTTAACCCGTGCAGTTCTCGCTAGATCTTGGATTTGTTTAGCAGCATCAGCACTGCGGTTTGCAAGGTTACGTACCTCTTGAGCAACGACTGCAAATCCCTTTCCTGCATCTCCTGCTGTTGCTGCTTCAACAGCAGCATTAAGTGAGAGGATATTGGTTTGGAAGGCAATATTGTCAATAATTTCTACCGCTTGATTAATAGCTTCAGTTGCAGAAACAATCTCATTCATTGCACTAAAACTATCTCGTGCAACGGCATTTCCACGTTCAGCCGCACCTTTAGCTTCTTGAGCGACTTTGGTCATATCTTGCGCTTTAGAGGCATTAGCCGAAACATTAGATGTGAGTTCTTCAATGGCTGCTGCGGTTTCTTCGAGACTCGAAGCTTGTTCGTTTGCGCTGGTGCTGAGTTCATCACCAGCGGCGGCAAGTGTATTGGCATCAGAAGTAAATTCACCAGAGAATCTGGAAATCAAGGTGAAGATTTCACTATTACTCACTGCAAGTGAAATCATTGATTGCTCAACTGAAGCAAATGATCCTTTGCTCGTAGTTGCTGTTGTTGCATCTTTATAATTTCCCTGCGCATAATCAATTAGAACATTTGTTAGTGAACTAAAGCTATTTTCAACATTGTCAAGAAGAGTGTTTAGGGAGCCGGTAAGAGCCTTTAGACTTTCATCTTGATATTGTGTTGTAATACGATGGTATAAAAAGCCTTTGCTGGCGTTGGAACAAACACTATCAAAGTCTAGGATGCTTTGCTGCTGTTCTCTAAATTTATTCTCAAGCTTTTCAATATTTTTATTGATTATAATTCCCATTTCACCAAATTCATCACTTCCAAGATGGGGAAGTAATTTGGCATGCTTCTCTTCACCCTCTAAAAATCGAAAAAATTCAACTAAACCGTTTTGTGTTTTAGCCAATGAATTCTTTATTTGTGAAGAGATTAGTAACATAATGGTAATCATCAGCAGAATTCCTAACAATCCTCCGACACCTGCTATCGTTCCCCATAAAACAATATGTTTTTTGAACGCATCTTGTGATGCCTTCGCCTCTAAGGTTTTCGCATTCACCAACTCTTTCATTGATGTTCGTGATGCTTTTGCCAAAGGGGAGAAGTTTTTGTGATAAAAATGGTACAACTCTTGTAAATTTTGAGGTTTATCTTTGAGTGTATGCATTAAATCGCGAGATGAACTAATAAAGACAAGTGTATCTTGTTTGGCTTTTTGGCAAATAGATTTTTGCGCTTGGGTTGCATTCGTATTTTTCATCTCTTCAAATAGCAGATTTATTTTATGATTAGTATCATCGAGTTTCACGAGATTTTCGTCTAAATCTCCTCCCAGCATGATTTCACGTGTTAATCGTGAAAAATAATTGAGTTCTTTTTCCGTTTCTAATACCGTTTTTACTCCAGTAAAGCTTTGCTTCTCAAAAGCCTCAAACTCATTACCTAATGATGAAATTACTAGCACAAAAAAAGCTGTACCAAAGCTTACTATAATTGAAACTAGTAACATACTAATTCCGAGTTTTTTAGATACTGATATTTGCTGTAACCAATTTCTCATGATTTCCCTTTTAACTAAATTAGCACATTATCCTATTTTTGTGTCGCATTTATGTTGCAAAATAACGTAAGTACCTAAGTGAATTTAATATCATATTTTCAAAATGCCACAAGTTTGCAACACTAAAGTAATAAACTTCCTCGTAAATAAATTCACACTAACACAAAGGTATTTTATGCTTAATTTAAGCAATATGTCCACTAAAGGTAAGTTGTATTTTCTAACTGTATCATTATTGGTTGGATTGGGAGTTGCTAGCACAATTAGTTATATGGCTACACAAAATTTTATTAGACTTAGTGCACAAATGTATGATGATTCTGTTATTGGATTGCAAAATTCGTGTAATGCTGGTATAGCGGCTCAGAGAATGCGTTTTTTGAGTAAGGTTATTACCGATGAAACACTTATTTCTACCTCACGAGTTTCATTAGAAGAGGTCGAAGATGCGCTGAAACAAGAGGATAAAGCATTTGCTGCGTATGAAAAAATAATTACAGCTGACGATGATCGACAAAACTTTACCGCCACATTGCAGCAACGTGAAAAATTTGATCACTTTATTCAAAAAGCTATGGAGATGGTACGTAATGGTCAAATAAAAGAGGCTAATGCTTATGTTAATGCTAATAAAGAGTTGGGTAAAGAGTATTCTAAAGCATTGTCAGCAATTACAGAGTGGAATACCCATCATGCTAAAGAGTTGAACGAACAATTCGATGAACTGGCTCAAAGTGCCATCACCAATATCATACTGATATTAATCTTTGTAGTATTATTTGGTTTGATTGCTGCGTATGTTATCGTGCGTCAAATCGAGCAAGCACTGAGCAAGATACAAACCGGTCTCATTTCCTTCTTCCGCTTTATAAACCGAGAGACGGATAAAGCTGAATTGACCAATATCGATTCAAAAGACGAATTTGGGCAAATAGCGATTGTTATGAATGATAATATCAAAAAAGTAGAAGTAAACCTTATCACGGATAAGCAATTTATGGATGATGTTAAAGCTGTTATGCACCGAGTTGAAAACGGTTGGTTTTCTCAACATATTCAAGCTAATACCGATAATAGAGGTTTGATTGAATTAAAAACTATTGTAAATAATGCTCTCAATAATTTAAGAGCAAATTTTGTAACCATGAATAGTTTATTGGAAGAGTATTGTAATTACGACTATAGAAGAGAGTTGAAAATAGACAATATTGAGCGTAATGGTGTATTCGATACATTGACAATCGATATTAATAAATTGCGTGATGCTATTAATACCATGCTCACCACTTCACTACAAAACGGAATCGACCTCCAAGCCGATGCAGGAAACCTCAAACAAGTGGTGGAATCGCTCTCAACTGCAAGTAACGAACAAGCAGCAAGTCTCGAAGAGACAGCCGCTGCGATGGAAGAGATGACTTCTAATGTGCAAAATAATGCACAAAAAGCAAATGATATGGCATCTATGGCAGCACAAACCGATGCCAGCGCGAAAGAAGGAGCTGTCTTAGCACAACGTACCGCTACTGCAATGACAGAGATCCAAATTGCAACCAACTCAATCAATAATGCGGTTTCTATCATCGAGAATATTGCTTTCCAAACCAATATTCTCTCTCTTAATGCAGCTGTTGAAGCAGCAACGGCTGGAGATGCAGGCAAAGGGTTTGCAGTTGTTGCACAAGAAGTACGTAATCTTGCCAATCGTAGTGCCGATGCCGCCAAAGAGATCAAAGCCATGGCAGAACAAGCTGCAGCTAAATCGAATGAAGGGATGAATATTGCTACAGAACTTACCCGTGGCTTTGAAGTAATCGCCGGTAAAATCGAACAAACAACAATGCTCGTTCAAGATGTCAGTAATGCCAGCCGTGAACAAATGCAAGGTATTGGTCAAATCAATACAGCTGTTACTCAACTCGATCAAATGACCCAAGAGAATGCAAAAATAGCCGCTGAAGCCGATAGTATCGCAAATGTAACTATTGATAAAGCAATCGCCATGGTTGAGGATGCTTCGTCTAAAAACTTTGTGGGTAAAAATGAGATTCAAAGAGGACGTATGGCAGCTAAACCACAACAACGCAGTGCTCCAAGAGCATCAACCTTTGTCAGTAGTAAGAAAAGTGCTCCTGCAAAAACAGCCAAGCATGGAAACGCCGATGTTTGGGAAAGCTTTTAAGGGGACTTTGTGAAAAAAATTTGGAACTTATTGGAAAACGAGGCTCTCTTCCTTTCACTGGAAGAGGTAGGCTATACGCTGTCATTAGAGGGTGCTGAGGCGTGTGATGTCTTAGTGTGCGGACTTGAACACATCGAATATGCGGGAGCAATGGTGAATCCACTGGAGTGTTTTATTATTGTTGCTTTAGAGAATCCTGAGATGGAACGTCATCTTGTTCCCAGTACATTCAACGCATGGATTGATCGCAGCAAATTAGAGCGTCTGCCTGCTATGCTGCAAGCGTATCAGAGTCATATCGATGAAAAGATCAAATTTCGTGAAACGCATAATTTACTAGAACGATTGGTCGTTGATACCTCGGTACACTGTGTAAACCTTGGAGAAATCAAGCTCAATATGCGCTCAAGCACCAAAGAGATTGAAAAAATCTTTGAAGAGCGTGTTGAAGAGATGCGGGCAATTCATCATGATACTACTATGGCGCATGAGAAATTAACGGCACTTAAAGATCAAATCGTTCCAAAAGAGTTTAATGACTTGCAAGAGTCATGGGAAATGACGCAATCTATTCTAACACGTACCAATGAAGTGATTAAAGCGATGTTCGGATTTGTCATGGTATTACAATGTGAGGATCGTATTAGTCAGATGATTGAGGGGATTGAGAATATTATGAATGATGATATCCTTAATGCTACTGAAAATGGCGTTGTACTGACTCCTGAAACAGAAGCGAAACTCAAAGAGCGTTTGCTCCCTTTTTATACAATTCAAGAGCAACGTGATTATGCGATGGGACAAAGTATTTCGTCGCAAGGATGCCAACACGAACAAGTGGATATTGACGATTTCTTATTATTTTAAGAAATCGTCTCGTTACAGAGAAGGGAAAACCCTTTTTAGTTTAAATTAAAATTACAATTTTATGGAGAAACAAATGGCTAAAATATTGATAGTAGATGATTCTAATATGTTACGGGATATGGTGAAATATGCCCTTAATGAAGGTGGTTATCCTGATGTGACAGAAGCAGTTGATGGGGTAGATGGTCTTGCAAAAGCAAAAGCGACTGTGTTTGATTTGATTGTAAGCGATATCAATATGCCTAACATGAATGGCTTTGAGATGATTGAAGAACTTAGAAAACTTCCGACCTACGCAAAAACACCGATTCTTACCCTCACAACTGAGAAAAATGATGACATGAAAGCCAAGGGTAAAACGGTAGGTGCTACAGGATGGATTGTTAAACCGTTTGTTCCAGAGCAACTTCTTAAGGCGGTGGGAATCGTCCTAAGCCGATAAGGATTGGGGATGGCAGTATTTGACATCAATAAATATCGTCAGATGTTTTTGGAAGAAGCAGAAGAGATATTTGAAACTATCGACATCATTTTACTTGAAGCTGAAGAAACCAACAGCATGGATAATGAGACAATCAACTCATTATTTCGCTCTGTCCATACCCTAAAGGGGAATTCTGCATCCGTAGAACTGTCACTGTTTGCAGCACTTGCTCATGAAATCGAATTTTTTATGGATCGTCTTCGCATAGGTCAACTAAGCTTTGAAGAGAGTATGGCAGGACTTCTGATCGAGAGTATTGATACCCTCAAAGAGATCTTGGAATTGGAACTTTCTGATGAATTAGAGCAGGGGTACTACGATACAACGAAACGTGCATTGCTGCAAAAACTTGATGCTTTTAGTGAAGAGAGTCATGAGATACTGACACTTATAGAGCATCAAGAAGAAGAAAAAGATGATTTTGGTCTGTTACTCCCCTTTGATGAAGAGGGAGTATTTGGCCCTATCTCGGGAATCGTTGAAGAGGATGCTTTTGGGTTCTTTGATGAAGAGGCTTCTGAAATAGGCGATGATGGATTTGGCTTTTTCAATGAAGAGACACTTATTAATTCTCCTAAAATAGAAGAGGATGCTTTTGGGTTCTTTGATGAAGCGTATGTAAAAGCAGCTTCTATTGTTACCGCTCCTCTTGATGAAGAGGAGTATTTTGGATTCTTTGATGACATTCCAAAAATGATTGAAAAACGAGACAATGAAGTAAAAATATCTAAAAAGTTTAAACCAGAGAGTTCTTCTAACTCAATTCGTGTAGACCTCTCTAAGATTGATGGATTGATGAATAATATTGGAGAGTTGGTAATCGCCCATTCAATGCTGACACAATACACGTCTACAATGGAAGACCAAAAGATAAAATCGGATCTCAGTGAACGACTTGATCTTATTGACCGTCATATTCGTGAACTCCAAGAGTCCGTTATGAGTGTGCGAATGGTTCCTATGGAAACGGTTTTTTCTAAGTTTCCAAAAGTCATCCGTGATACTGCTAAAAAACTAAATAAAAAGATCGACTTTCGCCATAGCGGAGAGAGTGTAGAGATTGACAAAGCGATGATTGAGGGACTGACTGATCCTTTGATGCACATTGTTCGAAATGGGCTTGACCATGGTATTGAATCTCCCCAAAAACGTAAGCTAGCGGGTAAACTAGAGACGGGAACACTCATGATGAGTGCGGAACAAGCCAACGGCCAGATGCTTATTAAGATTCAAGATGATGGCGGTGGGATTAATTTAGCACGCGTAACTGCTAAAGCGGTTGAAAACGGTGTCATTGACGAGCATCAGGCTTCTCAAATGAGCAACGACGAAAAAGCGATGCTTATCTTTGCTCCTGGGCTCTCTACAGCTGAAGCGGTTACGGATATATCAGGACGTGGTGTAGGTATGGATGTCGTTATGTCCAATATCAAAAAACTTGGCGGTACGGTTAAAGTGGATACTGAAGAGGGGTATGGGTCAACATTTACCATTTCCCTCCCTCTCACGTTGGCTATATTAGATGGGTTAACGATTCGTATTGGGGCAGAGCAGTTTATTTTACCCTTATCGGTCATTATTGAATCGCTCAATCCTGAGGCAGAAATGATCAAACAAATCGGAGACAATACGTCAGAAGTTTTGATGCTAAGAAATGAGTTTATTCCTGTGGTTCGGTTGCATACTATTTTTAATGTCAAACCCGATCATGAGATGCTTACCGATGGGTTATTGATTGTTGTTCGCTCCGCAACGCAAAAAATTGCGCTGTTTGTCGATGAATTTATGAATCAACAGCAGTTTGTTATCAAACCATTGGATCGTAATTTCCGTAATGCACGTGGCATCGGTGGAGCAACGGTACGCGGTGACGGAACAATCGGACTTATCATTGATACAATGAATATTATGAATAAATACTAGGAGGGTGTTATGGCTATTATAGAGAGTAATCAATTACTTACGTTTAAACTAGGAAGTGAAACCTACGGCATTCAAATTAACAAGGTACGTGAAATTCTCACCTATCCTATCGTTACCCCTATTCCTGACGCATCGAGATGGGTCAAAGGGGTCATCAACCTCCGAGGAGAAGTCGCACCTGTTATCGATTTGCGTGTACGGTTTAATGTTGATAGTGACCCGCTTTATACACCAAGAACGATCATTATCGCTGTCAAAACGCAAGACAGTAGAATGATAGGACTTGTTGTTGATGAAGTGTCTGATATGGAAAATGTTGATTTAGACAAGCTTTATCCTGCTCCGGATATGGGAGCCTCTATCGCCCCAGAGTATCTCAAAGGATTGTTCAAAAAAGATGAAAAAATGATTGTTATTTTAGATATTGACCGAATTTTGGACAAAGATGAAATGCAGCGTCTCTCTCGCCAAACACATGAGGTTCCCCATGTATACGCCGCGTCAGCTTGATCGGACGCGTCAGCTTGCTTATACACATACAGGGATTACCCTTAGTGCGAATAAGGATGTTATGATTGCAAACCGTCTTGACAAACTCAAGCGTAGTCTCAATCATGATGATGTTGATGCTATTTTAACCTCCATTGAACGCGGTGAGAATATTGAAATATTTGTCAGCGCTCTTACAACCAATAAAACCAATTTTTTTAGAGAATCATTCCATTTCGATGATCTAAAAGAACGGGTTGTCAAGCAATCTATTACCAATGGCGAAGGGTTGAAGATTTATTGCTCTGCTGCATCGACCGGGGAAGAGCCTTATTCTATCCTTATGACAATCGAATCGGCAAAAGAGGAGTATGACGCACCGATGCTGAACTATTCGCTCATCGCAACCGATATTGATAATGAAGTGCTTAACCACGCAGCTCACGGTATTTACGAATGGTCGAAAAGTGAGGATGATTTTCCCCACTGGATTCGTCCCTCGAATTATTTCAAGCGAAAGCAACATCCTAGTAGAGACGGTGATTATCTTATCAAAATCAAAGAGCCACTTCGTCGAAAAGTAGTATTTGACACTATGAACTTAATGTCACAAACCTATCCTTTTAAGGCGGCTGAATTTGATGTTGTATTTTGCCGTAATGTTTTAATATATTTTAATACGCTTGATCAAAATACCATACTGAAAAAATTATTCCGTACCCTAAAGATTGGTGGAACACTTTATATTGGACATTCTGAAAGTGTCTTAGACTTAATCCCCTTCGTAGAACGATATGGACAAAATATTTTTATAAAAACGAAAGAGTTCTCATGAATATAATCAAAGGAACCATTGATTCTAAAATCATTAAACTGAAAAAACCAGACAGTATTAAGTATATACAAAACCGTGAAACGCTTGGAATCATTGGAGGAGAATTTGCCATTACATTTGATGATGATCATCTTCCTATCGCAACACTTCTAGGATCGTGTGTTGCTGTTATGCTTTATGATGATGTTTTACGAATCAAAGGGATGAACCATTTTCTCCTCCCTTCTTTGTGTGCACATGGGGTGTCATGCCGTTTTGGTCTTTATGCAATGGAAACAATGCTCAACGAAATGTATAAACTTGGGTGTCGCAAAGAAAATATTTCGGCAAAAATTGCAGGAGGAGCCACAATTCTTCAAGATATAAGTGAAAACATTGGTGAGCGCAACGTTATGTTCGCTCGTAGCTTTTGCCGTTCTGAGAAAATAAAAGTTGTTTCCGAGAGTGTTTTAGGCAATAATGGACGTATTGTTATGGTGGATAATGATTTTAAAACGGTTGCAAAATCAATTGCCAACCGTATGATGGATGAACGTCTTGCTCAAGCAGACCGTGTATTGGCAAATAGCATCAATAAAACAGATGAGATCGTTACTGACGATATTGTTTTATTCTAGGGAGTACGCTTGTATAGAGTATTGATTATTGATGATTCAAGGCTGATGCAAAAAATATTGTCGGATATGATTTCACGGTTAGAAGATTTTGAAGTAGTGGCTACTGCTTCGGATGCATTTGAAGCACGTGATTTGATCAAAAAGTTTGAACCTGATCTGGTAACTATCGATATTAATATGCCTAAAATGGACGGTGTCACATTTTTACGTAATCTAATGCGGCTTCATCCGATGCCAGCAGTTGTTATCTCTACGGATGTATCTAAACATCATGAAGTATTTGATGATGGTGCTGTTGGATTTATCGCTAAAAAAGGTATTGATGAGAATGATACATCGTTCTTCGGACGTATCGAAGATACGCTGATGAGATTGACCTTTCTAATCGATCGTTATAAAATGAAAAGTAAAGCCAAAAAACCAAATCTACCTGAAATCGAAACGATTAAGAATCATCCGGACACTTTGCTTCCACTCAAACAGACCATTATTTCAGGAGCCAAAGTTATTGTGATAGGAGCCTCTACAGGAGGTGTTGAAACCCTGATGGAGATATTTAAACAGCTATCACCACCTATGCCACCTATTTTAATAACCTTGCACATCCCTTTTGGATTTTCAGGAAGTTTTGCACAACGGCTTGATCATTTATCATCATTACGTGTTTATGAAGCGCAAGATGGTCAAGTACTCGAAAACTCCTCTGTGTATATTGCTCCAGGGAATAAACATCTATTACTTGATAGCCGACAGGGGAAATACTACACTAAACTTCTCGATGGTCCCCGTATTAGCCGTCATAAACCAAGTGTAGATATCCTTTTCCGCAGTGTTCATAACGGTGCTGGAGCCAATGCAATGGGAGTTATACTCACTGGAATGGGAGATGATGGTTCAATCGGACTGAAAGAGATGCACGATGCAGGAGCACTCACCATTGCCCAAAGTGCCAAAAAATGTGTCGTATTTGGTATGCCTGCCAAAGCTATTGAAGCAGGTGCCGTAAAACAGATCGTTGATTTAGAGGATATTCCTACTAAGATCCAAAAATTTGGAGGATGTTAGTATGCGATTGAGTCATTTTTACGAAGAGATAAAAGGGCTGAAAGAAGCAATTGTTACACGCTTTTTTGCAGACTTAAGTATACAAGAGATGATGCATCGATGCACTGTTGAAGAAAAGGCTCTTTATCTGCTTATGATAAGTTCTCAAGAGTATTTTCTAAACATAATTGCAGACAAAGCTTTTAATGAAGAGTGTTCTACTATAGGGCATTTTCTTGAGAATCTCAGAACAAAAGTTTTTTTAATTGAAGATCTTTTTTTACTTTGTACGCATATTCAAAAATCAATATCCGAAGAAATTTTTAGTAATTCGTTTATTCTTGAGTCTCTTAAAAAAGACACGGATGTTGTGAACACGCTCAAGTGTTTTTTCGATGAGTTTAATACTATTTTTAATACCTATTTCACTGTTGCATTAAAAAAATACTATGAAGTTTTCTTAGCAACAGCCTCTCAGTACAGCAAAGCCATAGATGTTGGTAATATTGTTTCTAAAACGGACGACAAAGGGGTTATGATCTTTGTAAATGATGAGTTTTGTCGTATATCTGGATATAAGAGGGAAGAACTTTTGGGAAAATCCCATAATATTGTACGTCATCCAAACATGCCGCAATCTGCTTTCAAAGAGATGTGGTCAACGATAAAAGAAGGGAAGGTGTGGCAAGGTACCGTTGAAAATAGGGCTAAAAACGGTGAAAGCTATTTTGTGACAACTACTGTGCTTCCTATTTTGGACTCTAATCAAGAAGTTAGCGAATATATTAGTATTCGTAACGATATTACCGAAGAGATCAAGCATCAAAATGAGATCAAAAAACATCTTAATGTGATCAATCGTCAGAATCAAGACCTTATCTTCCAAAATCGTGCAGTAGCGATGGGTGAAATGATCGGAAATATTGCGCATCAATGGCGACAACCTTTACAGGTCATTGGGATGACGCTTATCGACGCCCAGCTTGATTTGGATGAATTTGAAAGTATTGATGATATAAGAGGAAAAGAGTTCGTGAGTGCTATTGAATTTCAAGTAGAATATTTGACAAAAACTATCGATGATTTTAGAAATTTCTTTGACCCAAAGAAAGAGAAAGTAGCTTTTTGTCTCGATGAAATTATTCAGTATACCGTGGCGCTTGTTCACCAAAAAATGGAAAGAGAAAATATTAAGATTTTGATCCAACACACGCAGAATGATGGGTATATTGAAGACCATAAATCCTTATGGAGAACTAAACTTTATGGGTATCCAAGTGAGCTTAGTCAAGTTTTTCTCAATCTTATTTCCAATGCCAAAGATGCTCTTATTGAAAATAAGATCGATAATCCAGTAATTCACATCTCTTGTATTCTAAATGGAGAGTATGTTTCTGTACAAATTAGTGATAATGGAGGCGGAATTCCAGAAAAAATCCTTGTAAAAGTTTTTGATCCGTATTTTACGACAAAACATCAAAAACAGGGTACAGGGATAGGACTTTATATGTCACGTATCATCGTTGAAGAACACCATAATGGCCTCCTTAGCGTTGCTAACAATGAACAAGGTGCTGTTTTTACAATAAATCTACCTATTAACAAGGAATCTTTATGACACTTACTCAGTTAAAACCATATACTAAAAACTTAAACTTATTAGTTATCGAAGACGATAAATTAATACGTATAAGCACTATAGCTGTTTTCAAAAGGCTATTTTCCATTGTTGATGAAGCTGCAGATGGAATAGAAGGGCTTATGATGTTTCAGTCGCATCCTAAATTCTATGATTTAATTCTAACTGATATCAATATGCCCAATATGGATGGGATAGAAATGATTAAAATAATACGCAAAGATGATGCATTGATTCCCATTGTTGTCCTTTCAGCTCATACAGAATCCGATTACTTAATAGAAATTATTAATGCCGGTGCCGATTGTTTTTTACCGAAGCCTCTTAGTACACAGGCTAAGATTGATTCATTTTATCGTTTGAGTATTCGGATCAGTGATGCTAAATTAATGCGTGAACATATTGACCAAATTGAGGAGGAAAACCATCTTTTCAGTGAAGAATTGTCAGTATTACGAGAGAAAAGTACACTGTCTTATTCGGTATTTAAAGAGATTACTGTACCAACGTATTCGTCTACAATGATTGAGGACCAGATGTTACCATTATCTTCTATGGTTACAAATAATTCAGAAGATTTGAAGAGTGTACCGACTCTTACTCCGACCGAAGCGTCGAGTACGCAATCTAAACAACTCCATGTTTATAACTACATGGATAATGAGGATCTAGAAGATATTAAAGAACATCTTTCTCGTCTTAATTCTCTTTTGCTAATCGTTGGGAGTGGGGATATTACATTCGAAGAGGTAACAGAAATAGCGTATTATCTTGAACGAATCGGGAAGTCGGCTTCAATTTATCCAGAAAGCTATGCAATTGCTAGAGCATTAGGGATGTTGTCTTCCAGTATTCAAGAAAATCTTCAAACATTTATTGATAAGTCTTCATCGTTGGGATCATTTTGTAAAACATTTGGTCTTGATTTACATAACTGGATAACTTTGATTTTTCAGGATGGTGCAACAAGTGTTGATGTCATGGATGATACTATCATCAGTAATTCACAAATGCTTGGAAGTATGTTAACTGTTACTGTATCCGTTAATGAAACGGTTGCTATGGATGATATTTTTGATTTTTAATCCATACCTTTTCTACAGAACGTATAAAAATATTATTCTCAAATAACTCTGAATTTCATTTTTGCAACAAACTTGCCACACTAATAGTATATAGTATAGATAATGATAATTAATATTTTAAACTAAGTAATATTATCTAATTTAAGGAGAGAGATATTATGGCAGAAATTGAAATGGAGCAAAATGCTCTTATTATTTCCGAAACGGATCGTACGGGTGTTATTACTTTTGCTAACGATGATTTTATTCGTTACAGTGGGTACAATTGGAATGAGTTACTGGGAAAGCCACATAGCATTCTAAGACATTCAGATATGCCAAAAGCAGCTTTTGCCGATTTATGGAAAACGGTTAAAGAAGGAAAAACATGGAATGGTTTTGTCAAGAATAAAACTAAAAACGGAGATTTTTATTGGGTTTATGCAACTGTTTCACCCATTACCTTTGAAACTGGGGAAATACGATATCTTTCTCTTCGTCGTAAACCGACTCGAAACGAAATTATAAAATACGATACGTTATACAAAACAATGCAATAAAAAGGAAGGTGAAACATATGTTGGATATCGGAAAAAAAGATTATCGGCTTATTAAAGAAGCGATTGAAAATTGTAGAAATTTTGTATTCGAAACTGTTAATGAAACTTCCATTGAAGCGCGAAGTTCTCATTCTCGTATTAATAATTTATTAGGGGATCTAAATCGTTTTGCTACGGAGTATAAAACAGTACGTGATGCTAATTATATTCAAGCTGGAATGTTAGCACTAACTGTTTTCCGTGCTAAAACAGGAGAACTTACAAATGTAAGTATGGCAGAGTGTACTGTCCATGGGAATGCTGTTCTTAAAGAAACAACAAATTTTTACAACAGTCTTATGAGTAGACTTAAAGAATTGTTTCTTGAAATCGAAGATGGATTTGATCGAATCAGCCATAATGATTTACGACAACCGTTTAAATCTGATGGTTGGGAAAAAGATATTAAGAAGCTTAATTCACATATCAATGAACTTCAGGATATTATTGCAGAGCAATATTGTCAACAACTTTCCACTTCTCTTTTGCTTCAACGTAATACACTCGACCTTAGCCAATATTCAGAAGAATTAAGCAGCAGTTCCAATGAACAAGCTTCAAGCTTAGAAGAGACGGCAGCGGCTCTCGAAGAGCTCACAGCAAATGTCTCAGCCAATTTTGCAAAAGCACAAGAGATGGTAAATATCGCCCAAGAATCTAAAATTGCTGCTGAAAATGGTAGTATAATAGCCCACCAGAGCTTTGAGGCAATGACTGAGATTACTACCGCAACTGAAGCCATTAATCAAGCGGTAGAAATTATTAATAATATTGCTTTTCAAATTAATATTCTTAGCCTTAATGCAGCTGTTGAAGCGGCAAGTGCTGGTGATGCAGGAAAAGGATTTGCTGTTGTCGCTCAAGAAGTACGGAACCTCGCGAACCGAAGTGCCGATGCAGTCAATCAAATACAAGATGTTGCTCGAACGGCACGCGAAAAATCGAATGGAGGGTTGAAGACGGCTAAGAGTATGATAGACAGTTTTTTCCTCATCACCCAAAAGATTATACAAACAGATGAAATAGTCCGTGATGTTGCCAATTCCAATCGAGAGCAAATGAGCGGTATTTCTCAAATTAACGATGCAGTAAACCAACTCGACCAATTAACACAGCAAAATGCTAAAACTGCTCACAATGTTGCCTCTTTATCAAATATTGTTCAGGATTTATCCGATGGTATGTACCATGAAATCAGTCAAAAGGAATTTGATGGGAAAGCAAGAGTTTTGGCAGAGGTAAGATGACTATTGTGTCAATATACTTCGTTATATAGATATGACCTACTGTTGGGTAATAAGTTTCTCTCTCGTATCGTCATAGGTTTTTGTTTCTAAAAGAAGGGTTGTTTTAGATGTCGGTATCTCATCCACAACGATAATCGCCGAAGTATTGAAAGTGCTATCGGTAAGGCGAGAACGAAGTGCGATTTCAGTTTCGATGGAAGGGGCATTAAACATCAACTCTTTTGTATTTTTGTAGGTAGATGAGGTGAGGGAATTAAACGTATCGAGGGAGATAAAACGTACCTCTTCACGGTTAAGGAAAAATTGACCGTTAATCTCAAAATCGATTTTTCCCTCGGTCGACGAACGATTAATCGTTGAATACATAAGAGGATAGGACGGGATGACTTTTTTGTCGACGGTGATGGATGAGCGAATCAGCCGATAATTTAAAAAACGTTCTTTGATAATATGGTAAGCAATAGCTTGATCTTCGAGTTTCATACGATGTGCGTAAAGTTTCAACCGCTCTTCGATGGAGGCGGGGAGAATTTGGCGGGAGAGGGGGGAGAACATCTCATCCATCAGACGGTGTTGCTGATCACGCTGCATCGAGAGACCGAAGAGACAGCCGCAATAGTCTTGACGGTAGAGTTGTTCTTCTTTACTGACTCTGGCTTGATCGTTACTTCCGCCATTTTTACGGTAATCAAACGCAATGAATTCGACACCGTGAGAGACGTGAAACGCATCGCCTGATTTTTTGAGCTGATCTTGCGATTTTTGAGGACTGACGAGGAGGGTGGTGGTCATCGAGGTTTCACCCAGTTCTAACGCTTTGTAAGCACTTACTTCAAAACGGCGATCGAAACACACGGCGCAACGTGCCCCTTTTTCGGGTTCTTTTTCCAAACCTCGAACGGCATCCATCCACGCTTCAAAATCGTATTGCCCTTCGATGAGCTCAATACCCAGTTTTTTACAGCTTCGTTGTACGTCTAAATATCGGAGTTGATACTCGCTATAAGGGTGGATATTGGGGTCATAGAAGAACCCGATGAGTTTTTCATCGGGGAACTCCTGCTGCAGCTTCTCCATAAAAAAATGGGAATCAACGCTGCAACAGATGTGGACTAGCATACTTAGTCGCGAGCCGCTAAAATTTCGACTTTTTCAATAACATCACGCATAGCAATACTGTCAAGAACGGCCATAGACTCGTTATCCTCTTTCTCAATTCCGCCGAATACCGTGTGAACCCCATCTAGGTGAGGCGTTGAAGCAAAACAGATAAAAAATTGGCTTCCACCCGTGTTTGGTCCTGCGTGTGCCATTGACAAGGTTCCCTTAACGTGACGGTGTGTGTTAAGTTTTGTTTCACATGGGATTGCCCAACCTGGACCGCCTGTACCTGTACCGGTCGGACAACCGCCTTGAGCCATAAATCCAGGGATTACACGGTGGAAGTTAAGACCGTTGTAATAACCATCGTTAACAAGAGCAGCGAAGTTAGCGACCGTGTTAGGAGTCTCTTCGTTATAAAGTTTGATCCATATAACCCCTTTTGCAGTGGTCATTTTAGCCCATTGGTAGCTTGCCATCTCTTCAGGTGTAGGTGTGTACGTTTTGAGTTCTTTGCGTCCGAACATTAGGGTATCCTTGAGGAAATTTTTTGCAATTATAGTCGGTTTTTCTTAACTAATCGGGTGTAATAGTGGATTAGATGGGTTTCCCCGCGCACGGAGGGAACGTGTTGAGGCGTTAATACTGCTTCAATTTAACAAATCGTAACATGGCTGGCATGAGCATTAGGAGGATAAATGTTCCGATGAGCATCCCCCCGACCACAACAATGGCGAGAGGTTTTTGTACTTGGCTTCCAACGCCTGTAGAGAGCATGGCGGGCAACAATCCGATAGAGGCGGTTAATCCTGTCATCAAAATAGCTCTGAATTTATCGGAAGCCGTTTGGGTGATTGCCTCTTCGGTTGCCATCCCCTCTTCGTCCAGTTTCATGTAGTGGATAACGAAAATAGAGGCGTTGAGGATACTCACCCCCAATATCGAGATAAACCCTACCGATGCCGAGACGCTGAGGGACTGCCCCATGATAAGTAAAAATGCAAGACCTCCAAAGACGGAGAAGAGAGCTGCCGTCAAGATGATAAAGGTATTTTTGAGCGATCCAAAATAGATAAACAGTACCAAGGTAATCAAAAACAGTGCCGATGGAGTCATGATTTTCAGTCGCCCAAAAGCACTTTGCATCTGCTCAAACCGTCCCGATAGGTTCGTGAGATACCCTGCTGGCATCGTTACGGTATTAATAGCCTCTTGAACTTTGGCGACGGTTCCTGCCAAATCATTGGAGGCAACGGAAAATTTAATGGGGATGAACCGTTTGAAATTTTCACGATAGACAAAAGAGGCTCCCGTATCGTAATAAATTTTCGTGATTTTGGAGAGGGGGATAATACCGCCATCGTCTAAAATAATCGGGATATCTTTGATGTTTTCGATACTTTTTCGGTAACTGTCAGGGAATCGGACGACGAGATCAAAACGTTTGTCTTGTTCGATGATTTTAGTGATAGCGCGACCATCCAAAGAGGAGGCGACAACATCCATCAAATCGACAACATTAACCCCATACAGTGCCGCTTTTTCGCGATCCACTTCGACGATTAGGCTTGGCTGTCCCGTCTCTTTGAAAATTCCGACATCGGTGACTCCATCGATTTTCTTGATTTTGGTTTCAATCTCTTTGGCAAGGCGATCGAGTACATACAAATCATCTCCGAAAATTTTGACGGAGTTTTCCCCTTTGACACCAGACATTGCTTCGGCGAGATTGTCTTCAATATATTGAGAGACACTTATATCGGCATTTGGAAAAGATGTTTTCAGTGCTTGGCGCACTTCATTCTCAAGTTCCTCTTTGGTAATACCACGGTGCCATTTTGAATAATCTTTGAGTTTCACAAAATATTCACTGTTAAAAGGACCTGTGGGATCAGTGCCATCTTCAGGGCGACCTGCTTGAAACTCGATGGTTTGGATTTCGGGATATTTCGCTAAAAGATCCCGTACTTTTTTTGAATTCTCATAACTTTTATTGAGGCTGATAGAGTAAGGAAAAATAGCACGGATATAGAGATTCCCCTCATCCATTTTGGGTAAAAACTCGGAGCCTAGGATAGTTGCAATAAAGAGGGTTAAAATAAATATTCCTCCTGTTATGACAAGAGCCATTTTACTCGTGATACGGGCGATAGCTTTCATGTATTTAGTTTTTACCCACTCCAAGAAGGGTAAGACTTTTTCATGAGAGTGGCGCAAAAAGCTGTATTTACTTGCAAGGAGAAAACTAAAGGTGAGGATAAAGGCAAAACTGATGGCATAAACGTAGGTTTTTGCCATCGGCAAGAAGATCTGGGATTCTGCCCCTTTCATCGCAAAGAGGGGGATAAATGCCAAGAAAATGATCAGAATCGAAAAGATAATCGGTTTTCCAACTTCACTGGCGGTCTCTTGAATCGCGGCAATGTGGTGATGTCCTTGATGTTTGAGCCTGAAATAGTTTTCGATAACGATTAGCGGTATATCGACAATAATCCCAAAGTCAATCGCCCCCAATGAGAGAAGATTTGCCGATTCGTGTTGATTTGCCATTAAAGCAAGGGTATATAGGAGTGACATGGGGATAATGGCAGCAACAATGACGGCAGCGCGTAGATCCCCTAAAAAGAGGAGGATAATAACAAAGACCAAAACCATCCCAATCGATGCCGTCTCTTTGAGTTTGTCAACGACGGTGTGGAGAAGATCTTGACGATCGTAAAAGGGGACAACTTTAATATCACTGGGGAGGATACCGTTGTTGAGTTCATCGATTTTGGTATGAAGGGCTTCCATAGCGGAGACACTGGGGGCGTTTTTACGCAAAACGACAACCCCCATGACAATATCATTTTTGTTGTTTAGCCCCGCAACTCCGGTACGGGGCATTGTGGAGATGGAGACGTCGGCGAGGTTTTTGACAAAGATGGGGCGATCATTGATGGTGGTGACAATCGTATTTTCAATATCCCCTGTTGTTTTGATAAGACCGACGCCGCGAATGGTGTAGTATTGATCCCCAAATTCAAGGACACGACCCCCAACATTGACGTTGCTGTTGGAGAGGGCTTGAATAATACTGCTTAATGGCACTTTATATTTGATCAGATCATCGGGATGAACGACAACGCTATAGGCTTTGATCGCTCCGCCGTAGCTGCCGATATCGGCGATGTTGGGGACGGTTTTGAGATAACGGGAGATGATCCAGTCTTGATAGGTGCGCAGTTCAGACATACTGCGATTGCCTTGCACTTCATAGCGCATAATTTCGCCGATGGCGTTGGGGATGATTTCCGGTGTCACTTCTGCTGGAATATCGGCTTGTGCGAGACGGTTTAGTACCTCTTGACGGGCATCTTTGTAGGCCACATCGTAGGAAAATTTGCATTTGATGTCGGAGAGTCCATAAAGGGAGACGCTGTTAATGTTCTCTAATCCCGGCATCCCTGCAAGGGCGATTTCCAGCGGAGTAGTGATTTGTTTTTCAATCTCTTCGGCAGAGTGCCCTTCGTTGGTTGTAACGATTTCGAGAATAGGGGGTGCAGGATCGGGGAACGCTTCGATATTAAGGTCACGTACCACGACAATGCTCACCGCGATGGTAATGGCGGTAAACAAGAGTACGGCAAGAAAATTATCGATAAAAAAATTGGCTAAGCGTCGCATCCTATTGTTTCTCCAACGCAATAGCTTCAAGGGCTATTTTGGTATTTTCAGGAAGTCCTTTGATGAGAGAAAAATCATTTTTGGGATCATCACTCACAAGGGTGACATTAAGGGGAGAAAACTGATTCCCATTTTGAATAAAAACAAGAAATTTACCCTCTTTGAAGAGCAACGATTTTTTAGGGATACGGAAAACATTTTTTATATCGGCATTTAAAGTAATACTTGCAAACATATTGATACGCAGTTGAGCCGCATCAACGGAGGGTTTAATATAGACTTTATTGGTTTTATTCTCAGGATCCAATACGTCACTGATGTACGTTATTGTCCCCTTAATCGGTTCGAACGCATCGCTATCGGTTTTTATTTCGACCTCTTTTCCGATGATAAAAGAGGAGAGATCTTTTTCATAGACCGTGGCGACGATTACTTTTTTATGGGGATTGGCAATTTTGATCAGAATTTGCGATGCATCATTGGTCACTTTTTCCCCTAAATGGGTACCTACTTCGTAGACGACACCGTTGATAGGGGAGTGGAGGGTTAAGCTTTGACCGGAAGAAGCACCGTAATAATTGAGTTTTTGAGAGTAGCCTTGCACCATCGCATTGGCTTGTTCCAAGTTACTTTTCGATAGGGATCAATCGTTGGCGGTAATGGCACCGAGCTTGAAGAGTTCTTTGTTCATCTCATGGACATGTTTGGCTTGGGTGTAGGCCGCTTGGGAGGAGAGCTGATCACTTTTGACATCGCTGACATCCGATGATCGGATACTGATTAATGGCAATCTGGGGGAGACTTTATCCCCGACAGTGACGTGAATTTTATCAATAGTTCCGGAGGCTGGGGAGGTGACCGATACGATTCCATCGGGGGAGGGTTGTACCGATGCCGTGGCGGATATTTGGGTGCTAAACGTTCCGAATTCGGGTAATACGGTTGCAATTACCGGTATTGGTACGGTGGCTATTTTTTGAGAATTTTCGGTGTGTTCTTTGGTGCATCCGCTGAGTAAAAGAAGAGTGGCGGCACACGATAAGCCTAGAAGAGAGAGTCGCATTAAAGTCCTTTAGATTCGAGTAAAGATAAGCCTGAACTAAGTTTCAGACGTGCGGTTGCACTATAAAAATCAATCATTGCTTGGGTTAGATTTTTTTGATAGTCACGATAATTTTTTTGGGCATCGAGGAGTTCGAGGGTTGAGATCCCTTTGAGGGCAAAAATTTTCTCTTGTTTCTCTTTGAGTTCCTTGGCACTTTTGAACCCTTCTCTCATCATCCGATAAATAGTATGGCGTGATTGAGCAGCTTCATAGCTTTGGAGTACGTCCGCTTTTGCCATACGGAGTGTTTTGTCATATAAATTGACAGATTGGAGCGTTGTGATACGTGCTCTTTCGATATCCCCCTCATTTTTATCGTAAACGGGAAGAGGCATAGCGAAATTTAATCCCAATAAGGGTTCGTAATAGGGGCCAAAACTTGCATATTCAGCACCGACAGTTATGTTAGGAATAGCAATGGCTTTTTCAAGTTTTAAAGAAGCATCGGCAACCGCTACGTTTTGTTTCGCCGCTTTACAATCGGCGCGTTCAACTGCTTTGGCTAGGAAACTATCGAGGGATTGAAGTTCATTCGAAGAATTCATCGGTGCCGTTACGGTAATGTCGGAGGTAGAGAGTGCTAGCAATGCCGCTAACGCTTCACGATCTTGTACCAACGAGAGACGATTGTTTTCAATTTCACGCGTATAGTCAATTTTTTGAAGCAAAAGTTTTTGATAATCGATTTGGGAGAGAAAGCCGTTATCGAGTTTCGTTTTGGCAATTGCCATAACGCTGGTATACATTTTGCCGTTTTCTTGTGCATTGAACACATTCTCCTGATCGTTCAATACGGCATAATAAGCATTTACCAAAGTGGTAAGTTGTTCTCGTACCGTTTCATCAACGATAAAATCGTTGTAGGTAATCGCATGATTTGCCAGTTCTACTCTACGGTCACGTTTCCCTCCCGTCTCAAATGGATGAGCCAACATAAGGGTTACTTGCGCATTCGACCCACGTGCCTGATCGCTAAAATGGTGCTGAATATCCATAAACTCATACGAACCGTTTAGGATGGGATTGGGATGTTCTTTCGCCGTAATGAGATCGGCACGGGATTTTTGGGCTTCGTGCCGTACTATTTGTAAATCATAATTGTGTTCGACAAATTGTTCCACCGCCTTATCCAAGCTGAGGGATGCTCCAAATAAATGGGGAACTAAAAGCAGCAAAAGAGCGTTGTATCGGGTTAGACGCAAATGAGATCCTTTTTCTTGGATAATGTTAAGCTGCGTATTATAAGTAAAATGTGTGAAGTTACTGTGAAGTGATCCTTTTTAGTCGCTCAAAGAGAGTCCTGAATTTAGTTTTAAGCGTGCAATAACACTATGTAGATCAATCAGCGCTTGGGTAAGATTTTTTTGATACTCACGATAACTTTTTTGGGCATCAAGGAGTTCAAGAATAGAGGTTCCTTTGAGGGCAAAAATCTTCTCTTGTTTCTCTTTTAGTTTTTTAGCCGATTCAAACCCATGCAGCATAGAGGTATAGATGGAGTGTTGTGATTGATAGAGGGTGAAAGATTGTCGAACCTCTGAAGCGGTTTGTTCTAAAATTTTGGAGTGTTGAGTCGAAGCTTGAAGGGCTGTGATTCGAGATTTTTCAATGGCTCCTTGGTTACGGTCATAAATCGTCAAAGGGATTGCCGCGCTGATTCCAATAAGAGGCCCTCCATACGTAGGGGCATAATTTTCTGTTTCCATACCGACCGTAATATCGGGAATGGCATTGGCTTTTTCGAGTTCAACGGAGGCATTGGAGGCTTTAATATTTTGTTGTGCTGCCAAACAATCCGCTCTATTTTTTTGTGCATAGACAATGAGATCATCTAATGATGTTGTGAATACATTGGGTACAACGACGGGAGGGAGTATTAGCTCATCTGATTTTAGGGAGAGTAAAAAAGCAAGGGCTTCTTGATCCGTAGAGAGGGCGGCGGTGTAATAGTTGATCTCTTTATCATAGTCGATGGTTTGCAATTGAAGTTTTTCTAACTCAAGCTCACTTAAAAAACCGTGATCATATTTTGCCTGTGCAATGGAGATAAGGGTGTCAAAATCACGACGGTTAGCCACTGAGTTTGCATGATTGGCAACATCGGCTTGTACTTGATAGTAGGCATCAATAAGGGTAAAAAGCTGTTCTCTTTTGGTCTCGTCCAAGAGGGTATTACTATAGGCAATATTCTCTACCGCATTCTCAATTCGGCGATCACGTTTTCCCCCTAGCTCAATAGGATGGTCAAGATGAAGGGTGGCAAGTGCCGCGGCGGAAGATGAGACATCACTGAAATGATGTTTAACGTTCCAATAGTCGTAGGATCCTGAAAGTATCGGATTGGGGCGACGCTTCGCACTCGTTAAATCAGCTTTGGACTTGTCGGCTTCTTGACGTGCGATTTGAAGATCATAATTGTGTTCTAAAAATTGTTGAACCGCATTAGGAAAAGTAAGAGAATTCCCAAACAAATGGGGAATAAGCAAAAGTAGCAATAGACTATATCGTGGTAGTCGCAAATAAGATCCTTGACGTATTAAATAATTGGTGAATTATAGAGTAATGGTGTGAAGTTTGTGTGAAGTTGTCTTTTGATTGCTGATTGCTGAGGCATTTTCAAGCACCACCTAGTTATAATACCCCTCATTTAATATTAGTATAAAGCAGGGTAGTATGGGAGATTGGTTTAGTCGTAAATGGTCGCTAATCAGCCTCAATCAAATTAATTTTTATACGATTGTTTTTATCCTCTTGTTTACCGTTATTTTTTCCTCACTGCTTATTTATGACGAGTATAAAGATTTTTTAAAAACAGCTCAAAATGGGATTGAAATTGTGAAGGGGGTTCCGCTAAGCAGTTCCCTCTCTTATGCGGATTTACCAAAAACACGTCTTATCAAAGTGATGGTCGAGATTGCGACACTTGCCCTGATATTATTTGGTTTTATCGTTGGAATTTCCAAAATTGTCCACAGTATGATTGCACGGGATATGGAGCGATTTTTAGATTTTTTTGAATCCGTACATCAAAAAACCGAACCTATTTTACCCAATGAACTCTATTTTAGTGAATTTAAAAAAATGGCTGGGTATGCGAATGAAATGGGTTTTACGATAGAAAATCAAAAAAATGCGCTTCAACAGCTCAACGAGAGTCTTGAAGAGAGGGTTCGTACTAAGACTCAAGCGATTGAGCTCAAAAACAGTGCCCTTGAAGCGGAACAAACGTTTTCGCAAGGGTTACTTGAATCGCATAAGCAGTTCATCCGTTATGCGATTCACGAAACCAACACCCCCCTCTCGGTGATTATGGCAAACATAGAGCTCTTTAGTATGAGCGAGGGGCGTAATCGCTATCTTGCTAAAATTGAAGCAGCCGTTAAAAATATTTTTAGTATTTATGATGATTTGAGCTATCTGGTGAAGAAAGATCAGGTTGATTATCCGAAAAAAGGGATTGATCTGGGGGAATATGTCGAAAAAAGGTTGGAGTTTTTTGATGAGGTTGCCCATTTCTCATCCCTCTCTTTCCACTATGAAAAACCAGAATTCCCCGTATGGATACACTTCAATGAGACAAAGCTTCAAAGAGTTGTTGATAATAATCTCACCAATGCGATCAAATATACCAAAAGTGATGAAGTCATTATTGTAGGGGTAAGCAGTAGTGTCGTCGAATGCCGTTTTTGGGTTCAGAGTCGTTCTCAGAAAATTCAGGATGAGCAAAAGATTTTTGAAGCATACTATCGAGAACGTAAAAAAACAGATGGATTTGGATTGGGATTAAGTTTGGTAAAATCAATTTGTGATGAAGAGCGTGTTGAGATAACAATTGATTCTAATGATGATTTTACTCGCTTTGAGTATCAATTTAAAAAAGAGGGGAATGGATGAAAATACTTCTTCTTGAAGATGAGCGGATGCTAAGTGATGCCATAGCCGAGTATTTGATGGCATTGGGGCATCGTATTTTGGTATGTTATGACGGTACGGATGCATTGAAACAGATAACATCGGAGAGTTTCGATTTGCTCATCCTTGATATTAATGTCCCTGGAATCGACGGATTGGATCTGTTGGAACAATTGCATGTTCTTAAAATCCGTCCCCCCGCCATCTATATCAGTGCTCTTGTCGATATTGAAGGGATTAGTCGGGCGTATGATTTGGGGTGTTTTGATTATCTTAAAAAACCGTTTCACCTCAAAGAGCTCTCCTTACGTATTGATAAGGTGATGCAAAGCTGTACCATCCCTCGAAGTCATACACGCCTTTCTAAAAGTTACGCGTACGATGCCTCCATCTCGACACTGCTGTGTGATAACGTAACACAGCATCTTTCAAAACGGCAACTTCAAATTATTGACCTTTTATCTCGTAATCGAGGGAGAGTTGTCGACTTTGATCAATTTCGCACCTATATATGGGATGATGAGTATGTTGATAATGCGACAATACGTGCCGAAGTCAGCCGTCTGAAAAAAAGTTTAAAAGAAGACTTCATCCAAAATATTCGTGCATTAGGGTATATGATCGATATTCCGCGTTCCCGATAGTGTTACTTTTTCATACACTCTTTTATTAGAAATCTTAATTCCTGACGATTAATTGGAGTGATTTAGCGATTGCTACGTTCATGCTATGTTTTGTTTTTATTATAACAGAGTAAAAAACTTGAAGGAGTCAGAATGAGACATGCGTTACGTCTTTCACTCTTGGCGTCAGTACTCGTATTGAACGCATCAGCCGATGATTTGGCGAAACTATTTAATAACGGAAAAGTGAGTGGGCAATTCCGTGAATTTTCGATTAGTCGTGATTATAACGGGGCTAGTAACTATACACGAAAAGCCAATACTATTGGCGGATATGTAAAATATGAAACAGGTGCATGGAACGGCTTGAGCTTAGGTGCTGCTGCTTATGGAACGATAGGGTTCTCTTTGAATGACCGTTCGAATTTAAAAGAGGTAGATCCTACTCTTTTGAGTACGAAAAATCAAAATGACATCTATCTCGGTGAAGCATATCTTCAATACAAAAATGGAAATACAACTTTCAAGGGTGGTCGTCAAAAGTTAGACACACCTATGGCAGGTAGCGATGATGCTAGAATGCTACCCAACCTTTTTGAAGCGTATGTGTTGAGCAATACGGATGTCAAAGATACGACATTGATCGCGGCTCACGTAACCAAGTTTGCACAAGGGACATTCGGACGTGTGTATGATGCCAGTGCAAATCACGCAAATGCCATTTTAAGTGCAACGTCTGGTTACTCCTATTGGGATTCAAGAAACCAAGCCGGTAGTTTTGAGAATATGGGTCACTATGCTGTGAAACAAAACACGGATGGGGTAACGGTTGCTGGAGCGATTTATTCAGGTATTCCGGGATTAAAGCTTCAAGCATGGGATTATTACGCACATGATATTTTGAATGCGCTCTATGCAGAAGCTAACTATGGATGGTCATACGCAAGCGGAATTGCACCGTATGTAGCAGCGCAGTATATTCGTGAAGATAATGTGGGTGCAGAGTATGCAGGAAAAGTAAAAAGCGATTTTCTAGGTGCAAAAGCAGGGGTTAAAGTTGCGAATTTTGATCTTTATGGGGCAGCATCGCACAACAGTAAAGATGCCTCTGCAACGATAAACGGCGGAACAATTTCCCCATGGGGAGGAATGCCTGCTTATACACAGGGGATGGTGACTCGTCATCAGTTTATGGCAGGAACCGACGCATGGAAAGTCGCAGGAAGCTACGATTGGAAAAGTATGGGTGTAAATTTGAGTACGGGTGCGTATTATGCGTCATTTAAGTTGGATGCTCTTAATGGGTATTCTGCAAAAGCATGTACGACGACAGAATCAGGTTTCGATGTGATTTATAGCCCAAAAACGGTTAAAAACCTTCAGTTACGTGTACGTGCAAACTACACACGTGATTTTGCACAGACAATTGCAGGTCTCGGAACCGATTGGGATGAATACCGCTTTATTGCCAACTACAACTTTTAAAGGAGTTCGACTATGAAACAAGAAATGGTAGATCGTATCAAAAACGATCCCGATTATATCCATCTCGTGCGTGTACGAAGCCGTTTTGCATGGACATTAACACTTATTATGTTGGTGATCTATTTCGGATTTGTATTGGTTATTGCGTTTGATCCTCCCTATTTAGGGACACCACTCTCACCAGGTTCGGTCACAACGATCGGAATCCCCATCGGAGTAGGGGTGATATTGAGTGCATTTATCCTCACGGGGATTTATGTACGACGTGCGAATGGTGAGTTTGATGAACTTACCAAACGTATTAAAAATAAAGCAAAGGGGGAATGATGAAACAAATACTTTTTTTACTTCTTGGATCCGCTGGAATATTTGCCAGTGAAGCACTGACTGGTGCAGTTGAAAAACAACCATTAAATATGTCGGCAATCATCATGTTTGTCATCTTCGTTGGAGCAACATTAGGGATTACGTACTGGGCAGCTAAACGGACGAAAACAGCCAAAGATTTTTATACCGCTGGCGGTGGAATCACTGGCTTTCAAAACGGTATGGCAATCGCCGGGGATTATATGTCTGCGGCATCATTCTTGGGTATTTCGGCGCTTGTTTACGGAAAAGGGTATGATGGTTTGATCTACTCTATCGGTTTCTTGGTTGGTTGGCCAATCATTTTGTTTATGGTAGCAGAACGCCTTCGTAACCTTGGTAAATATACGTTTGCCGATGTTGCTTCGTATCGTTTACGTCAAACACCTATTCGTACTTTGGCGGCATTTGGATCGATCACGACGGTTATTTTGTATCTGATTGCTCAAATGGTCGGTGCGGGAAAACTCATTCAACTCCTTTTCGGTTTGGATTATGAGATCGCGGTTATCCTTGTTGGTGTTTTGATGATCCTCTATGTCACCTTCGGTGGTATGTTGGCGACTACATGGGTACAGATCATTAAAGCATTCTTATTGCTTGCTGGGGCAACGTTCATGGCGATTGCGGTTATGGCTCACTATAACTTCAACTTTGAATCATTGTTCGCAACGGCGGTACAAATGAAAGATGTTAGTATCATGGCTCCAGGAAAACTAGTCAGTGATCCGATTTCGGCGATATCACTCGGTGTTGCGCTGATGTTTGGTACAGCGGGACTTCCTCATATCTTGATGCGTTTTTTCACCGTTAGTGATGCGAAAGAAGCGCGTAAATCAGTATTTTATGCAACAGGTTTTATCGGGTATTTCTATATCTTGACGTTTATTATCGGTTTCGGTGCGATAGTTATGGTATTCCAAAATCCTCAGTATCTTGATTTGGCAAAACAAGCGGTTGATGGCGGTTACCCAATCCTCGGTGGCGATAATATGGCAGCGATTCACTTGAGCCATGCCGTAGGTGGTGATTTCTTCCTTGGCTTTATTTCAGCCGTAGCGTTTGCTACCATCCTTGCGGTTGTTTCAGGATTGACACTAGCAGGTGCTTCGGCAATTTCTCATGACCTTTATGCAAGCGTAATCCGCAAGGGTAAATCCGATGGTTTGATGGAGATGAAAGTCTCTAAAATAGCAACGGTTATTTTGGGGATTATCGCTATCTTCTTGGGAATTACGTTTGAAGATCAAAATATTGCGTTCATGGTTGGATTGGCGTTTGCAATTGCTGCAAGTGCAAACTTTCCGATTTTGTTTCTCTCTATGTATTGGTCAAAACTTACGACTCGTGGTGCATTGATTGGTGGTTCATTAGGTCTTTTGACCGCTGCTGTTTTAGTGGTACTTGGGCCGACCGTATGGGTAGATGTGCTCAAAAATGCTGAACCGATTTTCCCTTATAAATACCCTGCACTTTTTTCAGTGAGTATGGCATTTATCGGTATTTGGTTCTTCTCAATCACCGATAATAGCGAATCAGCACAACAAGAAAAAGAGGCGTTTGAAGGGCAATATATCCGTTCTCAAACAGGTATTGGTGCTGAGGGCGCAGTTGAGCATTAAAGATTATTTTGAACGCCGAAGGATCATATGCCCCTTCGGCTACGCTAGCCGCTATGGCACTAAAGCTTGCCCCGTACGGGGCAGATTTTTTTCATCGAATTAGGAGTTACCTATGAGTCTATTTGACCAAAAAGCATTACTAATGTCGATCCACCCTTTCGACCTATTGGGCGAGAGGATGATTGAGAGACTAATGACTCAAATGGACATTGCCTATTATCCCAAGGAGACGGTTTTAATCGCTCCAAGGGTACGGGCGGAGTTTCTCACCATCATCATCAAAGGGGTCGTCAACGAAACCATTGAGGGTGAACTCCAAAATATCTATTCCGAACGTGACAGCTTTGACGCGAACTCCCTCATATACGGAAACAGTGAGAGTACCTTTAGCGTAGCAGAAGATCTTATCTGTTATGAACTCCCAAAAGAATCTTTTCTTAACCTTCTCCAAGATGTAGAGTCGTTCCAAAATTACTTTATGCAAGATTTTATCACCAAACATCAGCATCTTAAAGAGCGACAGAATCAAAATGAATTGACCCCTTTTATGGTTTCCCGTGTCGATGAAATTTATTTGCACGAGCCTTGTTTTGTTGAAGCGACGATGCCGATCAAAGAATCAGTGCGAAAAATGACGGATCAAAATGCTAATGTGATTTTGGTTCGTAGCGGTGAGTCAATAGGGATTGTAACGGATACTAATCTACGCGAAAAAGTTCTGCTGGCGGATAAAAGCAGCAATGACCCCATCGGTGAGATTGCAACGTACGGTTTGATTACGATTGAGCGAAGCGATTTTCTCTTTAACGCACTGCTTCTTTTTACCAAACACAGTGTCAAACGACTTATCGTGACGGAGAATGAGAAAATCATCGGTATTTTGGAACAGCTTGATTTATTGAGCCATTTTGCCAGTCATACCCATTTGATTGCCACCTCTATTGAACGTGCACACAGTATTGATGAGTTACAAAGTGCTGGGCGTTCTTTGAACTATTTAGTCCGCTCTCTCACTACAAAAGGGGTGCGTATTCGGTATATTTCCAAGCTCGTCAGCGAACTTAATATAAAGCTTTATCGTAAAGTTTTCGAGATGGTTCTCCCCTCATCCTTGCACGATAGATGTGCGTTAATCGTTATGGGAAGCGAAGGGAGAGGAGAACAGATTTTGAGGGGCGATCAGGATAATGGTCTTATTTTACGTGACGGAGAAGATGACACTCTGTATGAACCCTATATGATTCGCTTTAATGAGTATCTGTTTCAATTGGGATTCCCAAAATGCAGTGGTAATGTTATGGTTAGCAATCCCTACTGGCGCCACAATGTTGCAGGATATAAAAAACTCATTAGCGAGTGGATTGATACGTTCAACGAAGAGGCGTTGATGGGATTATCTATCTTTCTTGACGCCCATTGTGTGGCAGGAGATGAGACCCTCTTAGCGGAATGCCGTGATTATTTATTCGATAATTTCGAGGGACGAAGCGATATTTTGGCACATACCGCCAAAGCTGCATTGTCTTTTGAAACTCCTCTGCGCTTATTTTCAGGTTTTGTGTTAGGGAGTGCCGAACATGAGAGTGAATTTGATATTAAAAAAGGGGGGATTTTCGCGATTGTGCACGGTATTCGCATTTTGGCATTGGAGCATAAGATTACGCAAACCAATACAACCCAGCGGATCAAAGAACTCAATAACCGTGGATTATTTGACAAGCGATTTGCCAGTGAGCTGATTGAGGCGTACGATACACTGCTTAGTATACGATTAGGTTTCACCCTCTCTCAAAAGTACGAGGGGGGTGAGCTAAATTATGTCAATCCCAAACTGCTTACGAAGCCAGAGAGAGATTTACTCAAAGATGCTTTTAAAATCGTCAATACCTTTAAAAAATTTCTCACCTACCATTTTCATTTGGGAATGGTCGTGTAATGTTTGATTCTCTCTTTCGCCGTTGGAACTTGCGTGGTTTGAGAGATGAAAACTATAGATGGCTTTTTGAACCCTATCATGGGGATGAAGTCGTCGTATTTGATACCGAAACAACGGGGTTAAATACGAAAAAAGATGCTGTTTTAAGCATCGGAGCGGTAAAAGTGAAGGGGGATAGAATTCTGACCTCTCAAAGTTTTGAGGTTTTTTTGAAGCCCTCTAAAGAGATTAGTGTGGAGAGTATTAAAATTCACCATATTCGTCCCTGCGATTTAGAGGACGCACTCCAGCCGTTAGAGGGGGTAAAAAAATTTTTAGAATTTATCGGAAATCGCCCGCTGGTAGGGTACTATCTGGAGTTTGATGTAGCGATGATAAACCGTCTCATTAAGCCGTGGATAGGGGTTAATCTCCCCAATAAACAAATTGAGATTTCGGGGCTATATTTTGATAAAAAAATTGCTTTGATTCCTCAAGGAAATATTGATTTGCGCTTTGATACAATCCTCACAGCGTTGAACATCCCTAGGATGGGACAGCATAACGCGTTGAATGACGCGATCATGACCGCAATGGTCTATATTAAATTACAACAACCATTTAAACTACACTAAGGACATTCATTATGAACGATAACGTAAAACAAACATTTCAACCCAACCGAGAGTTTGCCAAAGCTGCCCGTATTAAAAATATGTGTGAATACCATGATCTACAAACATGGGCACACGAAGATTATGAGGGATTTTGGGGTCATTTCGCCAACGAAAAAATCGACTGGTTTTCACCGTTCACCCAAGTGCTCGATGAGAGCAATGCACCGTTTTACAAATGGTTCTTGAACGGAAAACTCAATGTTGCCCACCAATGTATCGACCGTCACCTCAGTTCACGCAAAAACAAAGCGGCGATTATTTTCGAAGGGGACCGTGGGGATAAACAAATCATTACCTATCTGGAACTTTATTACAACGTTAACAAATTTGCCAATCTTCTCAAAAATGAGTTTGATGTCAAAAAAGGTGACCGTGTCGTTATCTATATGCCGATGATTCCAGAAGCTGCGTATGCGATGCTAGCATGTGCCCGTATCGGCGCGATCCACTCAATCGTATTTGGAGGATTCTCATCCGAAGCACTCAAAGATCGTATCGAAGATGCCCAAGCAAAAGTGGTCATCACTGCTGATGGGGCATACCGAAAAGATAAACCGTATATGCTAAAACCAGTTGTGGATCAAGCGATTGATGAGAACTCTCCGGTCGAAAAAGTGCTCGTTGTTGAGCGAAACAATGAAGATATTACGTGGGTAGCGGGACGTGATTACTCCTACAATGAACTTATCAAAAACCAATCAAGTATTTGTAAAGCGGAAATGATGGATGCAGAAGACCCTCTTTTCCTCCTTTATACATCAGGCTCTACCGGCAAACCAAAAGGGGTTCAACATAACTCTGCAGGGTATATCCTCTGGGCGCAAATGACGATGGAGTGGGTATTTGATGTCAAAGAAAACGACACCTACTGGTGTACGGCTGACGTCGGCTGGATTACGGGACATACCTATATCGTGTACGGACCACTTGCTATGGGTGCAACGACAGTAATGTTCGAGGGTGTTCCGACCTATCCGGATGCTGGACGTCCGTGGAAAATGGTCGAAGAATATAAAATCAACCAATTCTACACCGCTCCAACGGCGATTCGTGTATTGCACAAAATGGGTGAAGATGAGCCGGCTAAATATGACTTGTCCTCTCTAAAAGTCCTCGGAACCGTTGGTGAACCAATCGATCCTCCGGCATGGAAATGGTACTACGAAGCCGTCGGCGGAAGCAAATGTGCGATCGTTGATACCTACTGGCAAACCGAGACGGGGGGACATATCGTCTCTCCACTTCCAGGTGCAACGCCGATCAAACCTGCGTGCGCAACATTCCCACTTCCGGGGATTATGGCAGAGATCCTTGATCCTCAAACGGGTATCAAAGTGGAAGCGGGCGAGGCTGGTTACATGTGTGTAACACGTCCGTGGCCTTCTATGATTCGCGGCATTTGGGGCGATCCTGAGCGTTTCGTGAAATCGTATTTCGGCGATGTCAAAAAAGAGGGGCAACCGGTCTATTTCACCGGTGACGGCGCACTTTATGATGAAGATGGATACATCACCATTACCGGACGCACCGATGACGTTATCAACGTTTCGGGTCACCGTATGGGAACCGCAGAAGTGGAAGCGGCATGTAAAAAACACCCCAACGTCGCTGAAGTAGCCGTTGTCGGTAAACCGCACGAGATCAAAGGTGAGGGTATATTCGCCTACATCGTCCTCAAAAGCGAAGACACCGTCGGTGAAGAGATGGAGATGGTCAAAGAGATCAACAAGGTCATCATGAAAGAGATCGGTAACATCGCGATTTGTGATGACATTGTTTTCGTTCCGGGACTTCCAAAAACCCGTTCAGGTAAAATCATGCGCCGAATCTTGCGCTCGATTGCGAAAGGGGAAGCGATTACACAGGATATTTCAACGCTCGAAGACCCAAGTATTGTTGCCACTATCGAAACAAAAGTCAAAGGGTAATCTCTTTCCTTTGATTTTAGAGAGTATCCGATGCTTTTGTCTTTTTGACAATATCATTAATCTGGCGCTGTAGATACTCAGGGAGAGAGGGGATATGGAGGTCAAGAAACCCTTCAATAATGAGCGACCGCGCCTGTTCCTCTTCGATCCCTGATGCCATCAAGTAGGAGAGCTCCTCTTTGGAAATCATCCCCACACTCGCTTCGTGGGAGAGCTCCGTCTCAGGATCGTTTCCTATGAGCTCTGGGATGGCATGTATCATCCCCTTTTTATTCAACAAAAGACCGTTGCATGCCATTGTCCCCTGTCCGCCGGGCGCATGAGCGATTATTTTCCCCCGCGTGATCACATCTCCGCCGTTTGAGACGACACGGCTGATTATTTGCGATGAGGCTCCCTTGCCGTTAAGCAGTACGGTTGAACCGACGTCGAAAGAGGAGCCTTCGTGGGCGTAAATAACCGAATAGAATTCCCCAAGACCCCCCTCTTCGATGAGTGCAAGGGGATCCATCTGAATTTTCTTGACACTGCTAAGCGCTATGTAGCTGGAGACGAATTTGCCGTTTTTTCCGACATGGGCGGCACTGCGGGGATACACTTCGATCTCTTTGCCCCAACTGTGGATCATCGTAGAGGTTACGACAGCGTTCTCTTTGATAAAATATTCGGTAACGCCGATATGGCGTCCCGATAGTGCATGGGCGCTGCTCGTGCAGCCGCTGATGAGATGGAATTCTGCCCCCTCTTCGGCGATGATGATGTTGTGCGTGCACTGTGTGAAGCTGTTAGTGTCGATCATATAGCAGGTGTAGAGAGGAAGGAGCACTTTTTCTCCCGCCTTGACGCGGATAAAGTAGCCGAGTTTGTTTTCATTATCGGCAACTTGCTTGACGTACTCGTCTTTATCTTTCGGGACGAGGGTGTAGCTTAGTTTTGAGAGCCACTCGTATTTTTCAAGTGCAATGCTTATGGGGAGTATTTCGATCGCATCGCTGGCAGAGTGGGCATCAAGCACCTCCAGATCGCTGACAAGGAAACTGGCAGACTTCTCCTGCTCGAAGTCATAGGCAACATTTCTTAACGCATTGATCATGGTATTATCGTAGGGTCTCATTTTTTATCCTTTTCTCTCTGGATACATCGTATACAGCCGGAAAAACCATCTTTTCGGATGTCATCGAGTATATCCATCGGATTGCCGCTGCAGATAATCTTTCCGTCCATGAACACATGCCCGACATCGGCATGGATCGTATTGAGTATATGCCCCGTATGGGTAATGATGAGGGCGGAGTGGCTACGCGTTTTCATCGGCGACTCTTTTTGCAGCATGGCGTTTATCGTATTGGAGATAATGGTGATATTTTCGATGTCAACTCCCGATTCGGGTTCGTCGATGAGCAAAAGATCGGGGTTTTGGGCGTAGAGTTTCAAAATCTCGGCTCGCTTGAGCTCCCCCCCCGAAAAACCGACATTGAGTTCTCTCTCCAGAAAAGGTTCCATATTAAGCGCAGTGATGGCATGGTCAAGATCGTCACACCGGTTGATGCTTTTCAGGAAACGGCTTAGCGTGACCCCTTTGATCTTGGGCGGATGTTGGAAGGAGAGACCGACACCCAAATTGGCAACGGCATCGGTACTCAGCTCTTGGGTATCATTGCCGTGTATCTGTATGCTCCCTTGCGTTATGGTGTACCCCGGAAGCTGCATGATGGCACCAAGCAGTGTCGATTTCCCCGAACCGTTTGGACCGAAGAGGACATGCACCTCCCCTTTTTTAATCGTAAGATCTATCCCTTTTATAATCTCTTTATCGCCAACACTAACGTGTAATGACGTGATATCCAATAAATTTGCATCCATGACAATACCTCTTCAAAAATAGCATAAAACTATTATACACTTAAATTGGTAATCGCAAAAAAGAGAGTTTTACAACCCATAATTACGGTACTTTGAGCAGTTCTACAATTTCGTTTTTCTTTTTACGCGGAGAACTACTTTAAGATTTATTTAATTATTGTTGTATTATTATGATAAATATCATAATGAAAGACAACATAATGTTTATCAACCGAACCGAAGAACTACGTGTCCTCGAATCCGAATACGCAAGCGCCCATAGTGCTTTTAGTGTCATCTACGGCAGACGCCGTGTCGGAAAGACGGCACTTATCTCAAAATACATAGAGAACAAGCCTCACATCTATCTCTATGCTACTGAGGGAAACTTATCTCTTCAGCTGGAAAACTTCACCAAAGAACTGACTAAACTCTCTGATTTATCGTATGCAAAAAATATCAAATTTGAGAACTTTGAAGAGGCATTTGAGTTTTTAGCCAATTTAAAACTCTCCTCTAAACTCGTTGTTACGATCGATGAATATCAAAATCTCTGTCATCTCGATAACGCCTTTTCTTCTAAGCTACAGCGTGTTTGGGATTTGTATCTAAGCCGTGCAAATATCCATCTCATTTTGTGCGGTTCAGTCCTCTCAATGATGCACTCGGAAGTGTTGGCGTATAACGCCCCTTTGTATGGTCGCAGAACGACGAATATTCATCTCAAATCAGTTCGCTTCCGATATTTAACCGATTTCGTTCCGCGTCTTGGAAAACTTGAGTTGATGGAGCTATATGCCTCTTTCGGTACGATTCCAAAATACTTGCAGATGGTTGATCAAAGCAAATCGCTTTTAGCAAACATCGAAGAGTATATTCTCAACAAAAACTCTTATCTCTACAGTGAGGGGATGTTTTTACTCAAACAAGAGATCAATGATGTAGGGAGCTATTTTGCCATATTAGAGAGCATCTCTAAGGGGAACACCAAAGTAGGGGACATCTCCTCAAGTCTTGGGCTTCACTCCTCTCATTTACCAAGGTATCTCGCAAAGCTGATCGAACTGGACATCGTTCAAAAAGAGGTTCCCATCACCGAAACCAATCCACTCAAAAGCAAACTTGGACGCTATCGGATAAAAGACAAGTTTTTGAATTTTTGGTTCTATTATGTCTATAAAAATATGAGTTACTTGGAGCTAGGGCAAACACAAACGGTGATTGATGAGATCAAAATGAATTTCAATGATCGGTTTGTCTCGTTTGCGTATGAAGATTATTGTCAAGAAGAGATTTTGCAGGAACCTTTGAAATATTTATCGTTTGTACCTAAGCGTGTAGGGCGTTGGTGGAATAATCAAGAAGAGATAGATATTGTGGCAATGGATGACGAGAATATCTGCTTTATCGAGTGCAAATGGCAAAACAAAGTTGACAAAGAAAAAGTAGAACAAGCCCTCAAACAAAAATCAAAAATTATCAAACATGATAAAAAAGAGCATTTTTTAGTGATGACTAAAGAGGATTACCTCAAATCAATCTGAGAACAATTACTAACTAGCGGGAAACTTCATGTTGTATTGCATTCCTAATAATAACAATTCGCCCTCAACGTGTTATAATACTTCATCGATGCAGGAGTGGTAAAATGCAATCATTAACAATCAATTTTCAAAACCCGCAAATATTTGAGAAAGTTTTATGGCTGTTAGACCATTTCAAAAATGATGGTTTGGAAGTAGTTTCTAAAGAAGAGATCACAAAGGAATTTGGTAAACTTTCTGAAAAAAGCCTGAATAATGTATGGGATAATACAGAGGACAGTGTGTATGACCGATTTCTCAAAGTATGATGTTGTCGTCGTCAAATTTCCTTTTGCCAGTAGTCTCAAGTACAAAGCGCGTCCAGCTGTAATCATCTCCTCTCCAACTTACAATCAAACTTCTCGAAACAGCTTACTCATTTTGGCAATTTCGAGTCAAACAGAAAATAAATTATCCATGGAAGCTTATGTGTATGATTGGAAAGAAGCAGGACTATTAAAGCCTTCGATTTTTAAATCATCAATTGCAACTATTGAAAAAGATGTGATTTTGACACGGTTGGGTACGTTATCGAAAAATGATGCTGAGCGGTTAGACTCGATGCTTGGTGGGATGTGTTGATTTTTTTCTCCAATTTTATTCCTGCTTAGGTGGGAAGTTACACTCTTTAAAATTCAATTTCTCTAAAGGAATATCTTTGTTATAATAGTTTGATGAGGTATTTTCGAAAATGCTTTTGAAGTTTGGATTACAAACGTATTAAAAATGATATTTGGAGGAAAAAATGATTGAAGAGATTGGTGAAATTAATGTTACAGAAAAAATTGATGCTTTTGAAAAAGAATATGAGCTAAAGAAAGATTTTTATATCAAATCCGCCAAAACATTAAAGAATCTTGTTGTCAACCTTATTGGTCAAAAATTTGAAAAATCAAATGTTGTTTATCGTATAAAAGATAAAACAAGTTGCATTGATAAAATTGATAGAAAATACACGAAAATTATTCAAAATTATTCCGATAAAAATATAACTGATTTATTAACAGATTTAATTGGTGTACGTATTGTTTGTATGTATGAGTCTGAAATCCAACAAATTGCGGAGCTTCTTGAACCGGAATTTGAAATCATTGATAAGACAGACAAAACAAAGGAACTGTTAGAAAATGATAATGCTTTTGGCTACAAAGGGTTACATCTTGATTTAAAACTAAACAAAATAAGATCAGACTTATCCGAGTATTCTGCTTATAAAGATTTACGGTTTGAAATTCAGATTAGAACTATTATTCAGAATGCATGGAGTGAATTAGATCACCAAATTAAATATAAAAAACATATACCAAAAGAACTGGGACGTAGAATTAATCGTTTGGCAGCGTTATTTGAAATTGCTGATACCGAATTTGAGAGTATTGATAATGTTTCAAAAGAATTGCAAAATAAAGCAAATCAAATAAGTAGCTCTGTTGCACAAAAGAGTCAAGAAACATCTACTAGCGAATGTAAAATAGTGATTGAATCTCAAGAAAGAATAAAGCTTGACATTTTTTCATTTGTTGCATTGTTAACTGAATTTTTTGATGATGTATATAAAAGCTGGGCAGTGGAATCGTTACTTGACGACATTTTGGAAAATGATGGTAAATATACATTTACTATAGCATTACAAGCACTTAAAGATAATCTTCCAATAGTTAAGACATATGTTGAATCCAATAGATTAAAACCTTCTTTTTTGACACAAGTAAGGTATGCAATATATTTGTCTGATCAAGAGAAATTTAAATCTTTACTATACTCAGATTTGAAAAAGCAATTAGACGCTTGGCTTGCAATCCAAAATTCAATAGAAGAATAGCTTTCGTTTTTGAAGGATAAGATTATTTACATAACGGTGAATTAGCGAAATTAAAAAAAGGAGCCACGTAATGCTATCCGAAAAACTAAAAAACGAAATCATCAATCAACTCAAACCGCTAAACCCTGAAAAAATCATTGTATTCGGATCGTTTGCGTATGGGTCACCTGATGCAGAGAGTGATTTGGATATATGTGTGGTTGAAAAAGAGTATGTGAGTAAATGGGCAGAAAAAGCCAAAATCAGAGAATTGCTTAAAGAGATAAAACTTCCCAAAGATATTTTAGTTCCGAAGCTGGATGAGTATAATTTTTATAAAAATGAGTATGGTTCCGTTTATAAAGACATCGAAGATAAGGGGATTGTGCTGTGGAGTTTGTAAAGCAATATGTGGTTTTATATAAAAAAGCAAAAACAGATTTACGAGTCGCAAAAATTTTATTGGATGATTTTGAAAAAGGGGACAATGAACTTGATTTAGAGGTGATTATGTTTCATCTTCAACAGTGTGCTGAGAAACTTTTAAAATCATTACTCGCCTTTAATGAGCACCATTTCACTAAGACGCATAGCATTGAAACATTGGTAGATGCTCTCAATTCATGTGGTATTGTGACGATTACAGAAATAGAAGAACTTATCCCTTTGAGTGATTATGCGGTTGAGGGGAGATATGCGATTATTCATGATGATTTAGATGATGTTGGAAAATATATCAAAATTTTAGATGAATTCTCAAATCTTGTAAAACTAACGATCGACAAATAAGGAATCATTAAATGGCAACAGGTTCAACAATCTACAAAGTACAACTTAGTATCTCGGATATGGATCGTAACTACTATGAGACCCATGAGATCACGATAGCACAACACCCCTCCGAAACAGATTTACGCTTAATGATTCGTCTGGCGGCGTTTGTTCTCAATGCAACCGATCGACTGGTGATTAGCAAAGGGGTAGGGGGAGAGGATGAGCCACAACTTTGGGAGAAGAACTACGGCAGTGAGATAGAGCTGTGGATCGATTTGGGACAGGTGGATGAGAAACGGTTACGAAAAGCGTGCGGGCGAAGTGAGCAGGTGATCGTCTATACCTACAATCTCAAAAGTGCTACGGCATGGTGGAAACAGTACGCATCAACGTTCGCACGATTTAAAAATCTCACGTGTATTCATCTCAATGCGGAGGGGATTGAACAGCTGTGTGAGCGGTCGATGCGGTTGCAATGCACCATTTGTGACGGTGAACTTAGTTTTCACAGCCAAAAGGGGGATGTGAGTGTAACCCAAACCCCTTTTTATCTTTAAATCCGTTTGTATTGGCTATACTTACCTTATTAACTTTTATCGTCAATGGGATAGTAACATGAAACAAAGAATCGGTATATTTAAAAACAGCATTGCAGTGCTTGAACTCAAAGAGCGTACTCTTTATCAAAATACCCTCATCTTAGGGGAGGAAGGATCGGGAAAAACCCATTTGGCGAATAAAATTCGTCATTATGTTATGGCGAATGGTATTCCGACCCTTTATTTGGATTTTTCAGATCCGTCAGTAGAGCAGATCGAAGAAAAATTTAAAGATTCGGATACGTTTTTTTATCTCCGTTTTGAAGAGACGGAAGCTTTTGAGACGGCTCTTAATGAGGCTATCCAAGAGCGTCGTAATATCTATATGGCGGTTAATCCTAGCTATTTTGCAAGTAAACGAAGCGTTAAAAGCAAACTTTCTCAGGTGATTCAAAAACAAGAACTTTTAGAAAATTATTACTATTTTTTCCAAGATATTGCCAGTCTTAATGGTTTTTATACAAAGTTTGAAGATTTCCTCTATTATATTTTTGACCTTGTGAATCTCAAAAAATTCGGCTTTACCTTTTTGACACAACCGCATGAAATTTTCGAAGATCCGCGTGTTAAACTTCTCTTTACTTTCTTGTATTTGGGACGATGTTCGAATGCCCATTATTACAATACAGCAGTGTTACGCAGTCTGAAAACCAATACGTTTTATTATCAATACCGTATGGATAACCGTTCTCTCCTCTTTAATCCTATCCAAAGTGATATTGCGATTATTGACGATTAAAGGTTTTTATTATTATAATTCTACCAATTTTTAAAGTTTAATTTAAGGGGCATAATTTATGGGAAGAGCGTTTGAATATCGTAAAGCGGCAAAAATGAAGCGTTGGGGAAATATGTCGAGAATATTTCCAAAACTCGGTAAAATGATTACAATGGCGGCGAAAGAGGGGGGGGAAGATCCCGATATGAACCCTAAACTGCGAAGTGCCATTATGACGGCAAAAGCGCAAAACATGCCCAAAGATAATATTGACGCAGCGATCAAGCGTGCCAGTGGCAAAGATGTGACAACGATGTTTGAGATGAACATTGAGGGGAAAGCTCCTCATGGTGCATTGCTTTTTGTTGAGTGTACGACCGACAACAATGCGCGTACTATCTCTAATGTCCGCACCTGTTTTGGACGAGGCAAGGGTGAAACCCTTAACAATGGTGCTTTAGAATTTATGTTTAGTCGTAAAGCGGTATTTAGTTTTAAAAAGCCTGATATGGAGTTGGATGAGCTTGAACTTTCCCTTATTGATGCAGGATTAGAGTCGATTGAGGAAGAGGATGGGGAAGTGACGGTATATGGTGACTATACGGCGTTTGGTGAACTTTCCCATGCTCTTGAAGAGATGGGCTTTGAGCTAACAAAGGCGGCGTTGGAGCGTATTGCCAATAGCCCTGTTGAGTTTACGGATGAACAGATGGTTGATATTGAAAAACTCATTGATAAACTTGAAGAAGATGAGGACGTTCAAGCCGTTTATACGAATATTGGGTAACTCTTATCACCTTCGGGTGGTATGGTTTTCTTCACTTTGATTTTACGTGTTAAAATTGTTGAATAAAACAAGCAGTGTGATTTTATATCTCTAAGAAGTAATTGGCTATAATCAATAAACTTTCGAACGGATCATTTATGACTATCGCACAAATCGAAACAAACTTACAAGAACTTATAAATTTTTTTTCCGCACAAACTTTTGCTTTTGACCTTTTGCTCGCCTACGGATTTCCGAAATCTACTCTCGCACGTTTGGAAAAAGGAGATTTGAATCTCTTGGAGTCCAAGTGTAAGCAACACTCCCGAAAAATATTAGCACAACTTTATAATCCTGATAAAATGCCTGTCGATCTTAAAAACGTACATCATCAACTCGATTTGGCGATAGAGCGTTGTTGTTTGAGAGTGATGAGGAACGGTTGGAGTAACTGTTTAAACTCTATGAAGAAATGACGGCGAAAAAGGGGAAGTGATGGAAGAGTTTGTCAAAATATTTTTAAATAATAAATGCAATGAGATTCCATCTACTTATGCAGAAAACATTAATAAGTTTTTACCATTCTATTCTACGATTCCGAGCGATGATTTAGCTTATCTTTTTGCGTACTTGCACTATTCATATAATAGGTTATTTCAATTTTTAAATGACAAGCTCACCGTTAATCATAACTATAATGCTGATGCGAGTAGGGAATTGATCTCCATGATAGATTTGTACCGAAAACTAGAAAAGTCATTAGAAGATACGCAATATAAATTTGAAGTAGATACTACATATTTGAAAGTTATAAATGTTTGTGAAAAGTTTTTATCGAGCAGTGGAGGTAGCACTATACCTGCCGAATTTGAAAAAATAAACATCATCGAAATCAAGCCTGTTTTTAAGTTATCACATTTATCTGATACGGCAAAAACAACTTCTCATACAAATCAAAATCAAGACATTCAAGAGACAAATATGCAAATAAAAAAAAGTAAAGTATTTATCGTACACGGGCATGACAATGAGATAAAACAAGAAGTAGCCCGATTTATTGAAAGTATTGGATTGCAAACTATCATACTGCATGAACAAGCAAGCAGGAGCATGACTATCATTGAAAAGATTGAATATTATTCTGATGAAGCAAGTTTTGCAGTTGTTTTATACACTCCATGTGATTTAGGTAGAGGTATTTTAGAAACAAAAGTACATCCAAAGAATAGAGCTAGACAAAATGTTGTATTTGAACATGGGTATCTGATGGCTAAGATTGGGCGAAAAAATGTATGTGCATTAGTAAAAGGTGATATTGAAACCCCCAGTGATATTAGTGGTGTTGTTTATACTCCATTGGACGCTTTTGGTGGTTGGAAAAATGAGTTGATGAAAGAATTAAAAGCTTGTGGGTATAAATTGGAGATTAATAGATGAACGACTTAACTATCACCGACACCATCCTAGGGCTTCAAGTGATGCTAGATAAGGATTTTACAGAGCTTTTAAATCCAACTGTTCAGAAAAACTTAACAGTTCAAAATCAAGGAAACTAGAGAAATGGATGAACTAAACAAATCTAATATAGCTATCTATGATGACGGTGAATTGGAGTTAAATGTTTCCATCAACAATGAAACCGTTTGGCTTAATAGAAATCAAATATCTGAATTGTTTGGTAGAGATGTTAAAACTATCGGAAAGCATGTCAGTAATGTATTTAGCGATGGTGAACTTGATAAGCTTTCAGTTGTCGCAAATTTTGCGACAACTGCCACAGATGGAAAAACATATCATGTTGAATACTACAATTTAGATGTAATTATCTCTGTTGGCTATCGAGTCAAATCTCAAAAAGGGGTACGATTCAGACAATGGGCTACATCTGTACTCAAAAGCTACATCCAAAACGGCTATACCATCAACTCCGAAAAAATCACAAATGAGCGATTTGTATCGTTGGAAAATGAAGTGGGAATATTGAAGTCTCAAATGGGAGAGATTCAATCATTGCTCAAAGATGATACCATCAAACCAAAACAAGGTATTTTCTACGACGGACAAATTTACGATGCGTATGCTTTTGTCAATGATTTGCTCAAAAGTGCAAAAAATGAAATCGTACTGATCGACAACTACATCGACGACACCATTTTTACCCTCTTTAGCAAATATCCTAATCTCAAAATAAAAATCTATACCCAAACCATTAGCAAACAACTAGCACTCGATTATCAAAAATACCAAGCGCAATATCAGAACATAGAACTTTTAGAATTTAAAAATGCACATGATAGATTTATGATAATCGATGAGAAAGAGATGTATCACATCGGGGCAAGTCTCAAAGATTTGGGTAAAAAGTGGTTTGCTTTTTCCAAGTTTGAGATGGATGCTTTGGAAATTTTGGGGAGATTAAGATGATAGTGCGTTACGAATGATTGTTGGGAAATAGATGTGCGCATTACTCTACCCCTTTACCATAATGAACCTCTCCATCCAGTAACAATGTCTCCGCAAAATGAGATTTTGTCCCCGATGGGAAACTGGGATCGTTGAGGAGGACAGAAATTTTATTGCTTTTATTCTTTTCAATAAGTTTTTTGAGGCTCCCCTCTCCCATTCCGTAGGCGAAATCTGCCAAATACCAACTCCCAAACTCTTTTTTCAGACTTTTAAGACAAGCAATAGCGGCATCGGTGGAGCGGTCAATATCGAAGCGTTCATCTTTCCCTTTTTGGACACTCAGTCCGAAATTATGAGCGCTAAGGATAGTGAATTGCCATAACCCAGCCGTTCCTGGTCCCCGTGCGCGGGGCTTAAAATGGGATTCGGTGTAGGGGATAAGGGAAAAAAAGAGAGGGACATTTTCACGTTTGAATTTCTCTTCCACTTTTTTGTAATCCTCTTGGGTCTCTTGATACCGCTTATAGTGGTTCTCAACATTTGAGGAATATTTCTTTTGTATTCCAGAGAGGGGTTTGATGGTTTCGAAGGGTTCGGTAACTCCGATGGAGGAGAGTGAGGCGTTGAGGGCAGGCGATGATGAGGAGGCATACAGGAAGGTAAAGCTTATCATCCATGCACCAATGAGAATCGAGAGGAGTCTTCTCATGCTTCGATATAGTCTAAATCTTTATGGAATGTTTCATGGGTGTAGTAAAGGGCAATTGCCCCTAGACCAAAACAGACGGTTCCGACAATGGCACCTGAGCCTAGTATCCCGTAGCTATCCTTGAGGGCGATGAAAGAGAGGGTGATGGGGACAACGGCACCACGGACGAAGTTGGGGGCAGTTGTTGCAACAGTAGCACGGATATTGGTACCAAACTGCTCCGCTGCCATTGTGATAAAGAGTGCCCAATAGCCACAAAAGATCCCCAGTGCGAAACAACTCCAATAAAATTCATCCGGAGATGAGCCTGTGAGAGAGTAATACCACAAAACGGTAAGTGCTGAAAGGGTTAGAAAGAGGGCGAACGCTTTTTTACGACTTTTGAGTTTTTGAGAGAGGTAGCCACTGCCAAAATCACCGAGTGCAAGCCCAATATAACAATACATCAGGGCAGTTCCCGCACTCACCTCTCCACTGATGTGAAGTGCTTTTGCGAATTCAGGGGAGAACATCACCAATACACCGACGACAAACCACAGTGGTATTCCGATGGCAATTGTCTTGAGATATTTGCCCAGTAAGATGCGATTTTTGAAAAGGGAGAAAAAATCACCCCGCTTAATATTTTCGCTAAGGTTGTGCTCAAACATTCCCGATTCACGTACCTTCAGACGGAGAATTAGAAGTGAAAAACCAAGTAATCCTCCGAAAATATAAGCACTGCGCCAATCTGAATATTGGGCGACAAATTTGGCAGCAACGACCCCAAGGACTCCGAAGCTTGCGATAGTCATAACTCCGTATCCTCTGAGGTGTTTTGGGAGGATTTCGGCAACGAGGGTCACTCCCGCCCCCAATTCACCTGCCAACCCGATCCCTGCAATAAAACGAAGCACCGCATATTGTTCGACGTTGGTGACAAAGGCGTTGAGGAAGTTGGCAACCGAGTAGAGGATAATGGAGGCAAACAATACAGAAAGACGCCCTTTTTTATCCCCCAATATTCCCCATAAAATTCCACCGATGAGCATACCGCCCATTTGCATATTGAGGATAGTAGAGCCCCATGAAGTGATCTCATCCCCCCTTAGTCCCAGTTCTGTGAGACTTGCAACACGGACAACGCCAAAAAGGATAAGGTCATAAATATCAACGAAATACCCCATGGCGATAACAATGACAGGGAGGGTTAATACGTGACGAATGATTGAAATAGATGATACGGACATTAAGGCTCCAAAAATAGGTTGATTTATTATAAAGGTTTTTGGCTTAATGACACGTACAATTTCTCCCTTGGCTTTTGGCCGTGTAGAGGTGGATATCCGATTCTTTGATGGCCTCATCAATAGTGGAAAATTTTTTGGTGGTGAAACCCGCTGAAATGGTGATGGGGATTGATGTGCATGCGGTTGCCGTTTCGATTTGCAAGGGTGAGCGTTCAATGAGCAGACGGAGATTCTCAACGATCTGAAACATTTGCTGATTCTCTACATTAACAATGAGGAGACAAAACTCTTCCCCTCCGAAACGGGTGACGAGATCACTTTTGCGCATCGTTTTTTCGAGGAGTGTTGCAATATGTTTGAGGGCAAGATCCCCCACATCATGACCAAATTCATCGTTGATTTTTTTGAAAAAATCAACATCGATCATTGCTACCCCAAGGGTCATAGTGTCACGGCTAACTTGGTGAAAGAGCTGTTTGGCGACCTCAAAAAGGTAGCGGCGATTGTATAAACCAGTCAGAAAGTCTTTGATTGCCATTTCACGCGCCATTCGTAAATGTGCCATCAGCTCAAGGTTGCCGATAACACGGAGGGTAAACTCCTCTTCACTGTAGTTGAAAGGGATATAGTCATTCGCCCCATTTTTGAGAAACTCAATCGGGAGCTTTTTATTGGTATCGCTGGAGTATCCGATAATCGTCATTTTATCGCTGCAGTAAAGTTGGCGAATTTTAGAGGTCAAGTTGACTCCATTATTCCCATCCGATTGCATATGATAGTCGGTAAGGACGAGACGGATATCGGGATTATCAGTGAGAATGATCATTGCATCATCGATGTTGGAGGCATGGACAACACTGATTTGGAGACGACTGAGGCTGAACTCGACTTTCATCCGTGCAAATTCGGAATCATCGACGACGAGGGCACGGATGAATTGATTTTCATATAAACCGGCGACCAGACGTAGGGCGTACTGAAAATTGTTCAGACTACTTTTGAGGATATAGTCAACGATTGGTTTGCTCATGACAAATTGGCGTAGCTCCTCATTGTATTGTCCCGTGAAAACAATGGTCGCTATCCCCTCACCGATGAGAAGATCGATAATCTCTCCATTAGGGGCATCGGGAAGTACCAAATCGGCAAGGGCAACAAAGATCTCATCACGAGAATATTTCAATATCTCTTTTGCTTCTTGCATCGATGAAGCGGTTAGGATAGGAAAGCTAAATCGCCCTTTGAGTGCCTCAACCTCGTAGGTGAGCATCGCAAGGCTATCTTCAATGACTAAAATCTTTTTACTTTGCATAGTATTCATCTCCGTATTAATAACTGTTGATCTCTTCAAAAGAGAAAAGGGTGTCAATATCAATCACCAAGATATGGCGATGGTCAATTTCGGCAATCCCTTGTAAAAACTTTCGGTTAATAAAGAGAGCATCGTTTGAGAGGTCAATGAGATTTTGAGGATTGAAATTGGCCAACGCATCAATAGCATCCACAATAATGGCAACCATCCGTCCATCAGATGTTTTGGTAGTCACAATCAGGGTTGTATCGCAATACAGGGGTGTTGCGCAAGGGTCAAACCGACGATGAAGATCAATCACTGGGACTATCTCCCCACGGATATTGATCACCCCTTGTACAAAGGGTTGCGTATTGGGAAGGGGGGTAGGGGATTCATACATCTTGATCTCACGAACTTTCGTCACTTCGATCCCATAAAATTCCCCAGAGAGGGTGAAAATGATTAATTCACTCATCTGAGACCCCCCTCTCTTCGATAACGGTTGTTGTGTTATTCAATACGCCAAACACTTCATGATTAAGAATCAGGATCGAATTGCCATTATTTTGGATGTACCCTTGCAGAAGTTGGCTATTAAGCCCCGATTCGATCCCTTCAGCTAGGAGGATAACGCTCTCATCAACATTTTGAATATCTTCAACCGTATCGACCAGTAGCCCCAGCAGTTTTTTATTGGAGAGTTTGGTCGCTATAATGATGGTTTTATCGTGATAGGAGGGGGAACTATTAGTTTCAAAACGGATACGCAGATCAATGATCGGCATTGCTTGTCCACGGGTTTCGATCAGCCCAACGACCCACGGTTGGCTGTCGGGCAGTTTAGTAAAACCTGTATAGGTGAGTATCTCACGGATATTGCCAAGGGGTATCGCATAGCGCTGGGAGGAGACGGTAAAAATGATGAGCTGCATCAACCAATCCCCTTGTTGTGTTTATAGATTGCGGTAATGGCAACGACGTCTAAAATAAGAGCGATACTTCCATCCCCTTTGATGGATGCACCGCTAAACCCTTTGATCGCCTTGAAGTTCTTATCGATGGGTTTAATAACCACTTGTTGTTGATTTAAAAAAATATCGATAAAGATGGCAACTTTAGATGTCCCATAGCGGACAATGATAAGCATCCCCTCGCTCAACGATTTCACAGAGGTCTCTATCTTGAAAATATCGTGAAGCCGTATAATCGGGATAGCCTCCTCGCGTAAAACAAGGACTTCATTGTTCTTGTTTCCCATGGATTGTATCATCGACATTTCAGGTTGTAGGGATTCGATAATGACCGAGAGAGGCAAAAAGAAATGGGAGTTTCCAATAACAACGGTTAAAACATCAACAATCGCCAAGGTCAAAGGGAGTAGCAACCGAAAGAGTGAACCCTCACCAAGGGTGCTGTCGATTTGGATGGTACCACCTAAATGACTAATATTGGAGCGGACAACATCCATCCCCACCCCTCGCCCCGAAAGGTCGGTAATATCGGTTGTGGTCGTAAACCCTGGTTCGAAAATGAGGTTGATTTTCTCTTTGTGAGAGAGGGTAATGGCTCTTTCTTTACTAAGGATACCCATGCTGATTGCTTTTTCAACGACTTTTTCGGTATCAATCCCTTTTCCGTCATCATAGATGCTGATCACAATTTGTTCATTTGCCTGTGTTGCCTCAATTTTGATCGTCCCCTCTATGGGTTTACCCAACCGAAGCCTTTGCTCGGAAGATTCGATTCCATGGTCGCACGCATTTCGGATGATGTGCATCAGTGGGTCACTAAGCCCCTCAATCATCGCTTTGTCGATTTCAACCTCGCTCCCGCTTGTTTTGAAAAGAATCTCTTTGTGAAGGGTTTTTGCAATATCTCGTATCACTTTTGGAAATTTTGAATAGACTTGCTCCATAGGAACCATTCGTGTACTCATCACGGAGTCTTGAAGATCACGAATTGTATGTTGCAAGAAACCGATCCTCTCATTAAAACCATTTTTGATCTTTTGATCGGTAAGATTATCGGCGTACTGTTCTAGCATGGACATCGCTATGACCAATTCTCCGATTCCGTTCATGAGATTATCGATCTTCTCCAAATTGACACGGATAGAAGCATTACCCACCGAACGGGACTCTTTAGGGGCTTCCTTGGGCTGCTCTTCGAATAAAAGGGAATTTTTAGGAGCTACTTTTGGCTCATTTTCGAGTAAAGTGGGAGAATTTTGGGTTTTTAGGACCTTTTTAAAAAAACCAAATGTTTCCCCCTCTCGTGAGCGCAAAGGGGATTCGTTTGGGACAACGATTGTATCCTTTTGAGTATCAGAGTTTAAATAAGCAGAAAGATTTTTGAGATGAGGTGCACATTTGTTTTGGAAAAGCTCTTCATTAATCTCTTTTGCGATTTCCAAAGTAAGGATCTCATTGAGAAGCTCATACCCCTCTATAAGACTCTCCCCAATTTCGGTGCTATAAATAAGTGTTTCATGACGCATCGCATCCAGAAAATGCTCAAGTTCGTGGGCAAGTTTGGAAAAATAGAGAAATCCAATGGAGGAGGAGTTCCCTTTTAGGGTATGGAGATAGCGGAAAAGATCGTTAATCTCTTCGGCGGTTACGGCACTGTTTTGTTCAAAGGCTAGGAGGAGCTTTTCGATTTTCTCCAGTGTTTCACGCGATTCGTCGATGAAAAGATCGATAAATCGAGACATATTAAAGGGAACAATCATCTATGCCCCAGAATAGTTGTGACAACATGGAGAAGGTCATCGGGTAAAAAAGGTTTGATGATCCATGCCCAAGCCCCTGATTCTTTCCCTTTTGATTTCATTTCATCACTGGATTCTGTTGTGAGAACGACAATGGGAATAGAGGCACTTTTCTCATTTTTTTGGAGTGCTTTGCATAGCTCTATCCCATCCATACGGGGCATATTAATATCGGTAATAATCAAATCAAAAGGGTGTGCCTCTATTTTTTCGAGGGCATCAATCCCATCTTCTGCTTGCGTGAGGGTTGTATATCCAGCACACTCAAGGGCGTATGTCACAATATCACGCATCATACGGGAATCATCGACGATCAAGATAGAGGGATTGAGGTTCAAAATGACTCCCATCGTTCATCACCGTTATTGGAACTTCTCACGGTGGATTGGGTATGTTGGCGGGAATTTTTGGTTGCTTTTGTTATTGCTTGGCGATAGTGCATATTTTTGTGAAGTGAACTCTTTTTTTCACTCTTGGCGATCATCTCCAGTTCACGCTGATGATAGGCGCGGATAATGGATTCTTTATTGGTAAACTCTTTTTGCATAGCGTCTTCGGTGAGTGCTTGTGCCAAAATAGAGACTTGGGAGGAGACCGCATCGGTATCATTGGACATATCAGCATTCTCTTGGGTCATATGATCCAACTGCACAACCGCATCATTGATCTGCTCTATTCCGTGCATTTGCTCTTTATTGGCGTAAGCGACATCGTTGACCAAATCGGTTGTTTCATTGATTTTGAATGCAATTTTGCGGAACCCTTCGATCATTTTTGCCGAGATTTCTGAACCGCTGTTTGCTTTATTTTTTGCTTCATTGGTGAGTTGTTTGATCGTTTTGGCGGCTTCGGCACTTTTATTGGCGAGAGAGCGTACCTCTTGGGCTACTACGGCAAACCCTTTCCCCGCTTCCCCTGCCGTCGCCGCTTCAACAGCAGCGTTGAGGGAGAGGATATTGGTTTGGAACGCAATATTTTCGATAATGGCAACGGCTTCGTTGATGGAGGTGGTTGCTTGAACAATCTCATCCATGGATCGAACCGTTTGGGTCGCTAGTTGTTCCCCTTCTTGGGTAGCACTGCGCGCTTCATTGGCACGAATGGCCATGGTGGAGGCTTTGTCCGTGTTGGAGCCGATGTTACTGGTGATTTGCTCCAGTGCGGAACTGGTCTCTTCGAGGCTTGCTGCTTGTTCGTTACTAGCATGAGAGAGTTGTTCGACAAAATTTTTCAAGACCATTGCCTGATATTTGAGATTTAAGCCACTCTCGAAATTTTGACTAAGGGTTTTATCCATGGCATCACCCAGCGTATTAACGCCATTGATAAGAACCTCCATCTCTCCATTGAGATTTTTGTTGTGGATTCTTACCGTAAAGTCGTTATTGGTGTAGCTTTTAATGACCGTTAATAGAGAAGCTATGTGATCATTAAGGGAATCAAACATGGTGTTGAAAGTGTGTTGCAGTTCTTGCAGTTGTGGGTTATTGGGGATAACCGTAATCTTCTCATTAAGATACCCTTCTTGGACTTGGCGTGCTACGTGAAGGGTGTCTTTCATCATCATCGCATCTTTGACCAACCCCTCTTGGATGATCATAATATTATGGTTAATAATGTGTGCCATCTCCCCAAATTCATCTTTTGAATTCAGAGGTATGGTTTCAGCACGGTCACTTTTTTTGTTCAAATAATCAAAAAATTTGAGGAGACCATCACGGGTCATTTTAACCGAGAGAATAATTTGATGGTTGACGAGGTAAAAAATAATCATAATAATAAGTAATGCAGCAAATTGTCCGATAATCATTTGAGTGGTTGCCGTGTGCATCATTACGATGAAATCTTTTTCACTTTGTTGGGTGGCTACCGTTACGTTAGCCGTTTGCTTGAGAAGGAGTTTTTTAAAGGAACGCCACAGTGCGGTATTTTCTAAAAGTTGTTCTCGGGTAAGTTTGTGATGGGTTAACGATTGTTTATGCAGCGTACGGGTATTTTCACTGAAAATTTTATAGGTATCAAGCAGATCATTATGAATGGCAGGATTGCTTTGTTGAAGATTTTGCATCATCTCACTCAGCTCGCTGATCGCCTTATTAAGATTATCAATGGCAACTTTATCATTGGGATTGATATGGATGTTGCGAAGTGCTTGCCCCGTTTGTAACGATTCCCCTACGATGCGCAGAAGCTGCTCTTGTGTTTGGGTAATTTTGATACTTTTCTCATAATCAGAGAGGATGGTTTGGGACTTCGTATTGGCAACGAGACCCAGCAAGAGAACCATGATGACAATCAGCGCTGAAAGGAGAAGAAATTTGAGTTGAATGTTGAGGTTTTTCATAAGTTACCTTTTATTATAACATTAATTTTATATCAGTGATGACAATTAAGAGTGTATTCTACTGTAATGAAATCGCAAATAGATCGCAAAAAGGGTAAAATAGATCAAATTTTTACAATTAGTGACGATTTGTGACGGAAAAATAGAGTATTTTCCTAATAATATCACAAAGAGGGAGCACTTCACTAATCGCATTGGCTTCGATTGCTTTTTTGGGCATTCCAAATACAATGGATGTTTCTTCATCTTGCGCGATTGTCCACGCTCCATTGGTATGAAGCTCCCCAATCCCGATGACCCCATCATCCCCCATCCCTGTCATAATAATCCCCAAGGTATTTTTTCCAAAGGTATTATTGACGGAGCGAAATAAAATATCGGCACTGGGACGGTGACGACTGATACGAGGTCCCTCAATAACCGTGATGAAACCTTGATGGGAAGGTTTTCCAGAAGGGGAGACCATAAGATGGTTTTCACCCCCTGCTAAATAGATGGTGTTGGGTTCTATTGAGAGGGATTGGGTCACTTCAACGACATTGAGATCCGTAAGAGTGGAAAGACGTTGAATAAAGCTGTGGGCAAATCCATGGGGAATATGCTGAACGATAAAGATAGGGGGAGTCTTCGAGGGAAGCTCAGAGACGATGGAGCTGATCGCCTCTATCCCTCCCGTGCTTGCGGCTATGGCGATGGCAGGATAATATCCCGTTTTTGAGGGCTTGGAAGCAAGGAGAACGTCGGGGGAGAGTTTTTGCTGTGAATCATCGGCATTGGGGCGATTATTCTTTTGGCGATAACGATCATAAAGATAGGTGAAATTGAGCATTATTGAGTGAAGTCGCTGTATGAACTCGTGAGGATCCTCCCCCGTCCGTGTTTTTTCAACGAATCCCAATGCTCCGTCTTCGTAAGCCTCTTTGCCGCGTGAGGGATCGCTAGAGAGGATAAAGGAGGGCATGGGGTGAAGACGCATTAAATTTCGTAAAAAAACAATTCCGTCCATTTTGGGCATATTAATGTCAATGGTAACAAGATCAGGTTTGTACTCCTTGATTTTTTCACGTGCATCGTACGCATCCTCGGCAGTGGCCACCACTTCAAACTCCTCAAAAGAGTTGATGATTTGTTCCAAAAATTGACGATAAAAATAGGAGTCATCGACAACTAGAACACGGTACATGGTGTACTCCTCGGTTCGATTTCACTGATTTTTTTAAAGATGGAGGGGCCAATTTTTTCGATGTAGGGGAAAAGGGTGATCGGTGTTTCGGAATGACCTGTATAGAGAGTCCCCCCGATGTTAAGGGTATTAAAAAGTTTGCGAAGCACTTTCTCTTGGTTTTGAGCATCGAAATAGATAAGGACATTACGGCAAAAGATAACATCGAAACGAATTGACCCAAATGCGCTTTCATGATCAAGGAGATTGTGTTGTTTGAAATTGGTTATTTTTTTTATCGTCTCATTGGCACGGATGAGGGGGTGTTGATAATCACTGATAATGCGGCGTTGAAAATAGTGCTGTGGTTGAATCCATACTGGAAAAGGGGAATCGGTTTCGATATGGTTATAGATTCCCGCTTTGGCTGTTTCTAAAACATCGGTATCAATGTCCGTTGCATAGATAGATGCGTTAATTGATTTTGAATGAGCCGTTTGGTAGTGTAAGAAAGTCATTGCAATAGAGTAGGGCTCTTCACCCGTCGAAGAGGCGCTTGAATAGATTCTTATGTCGGTTGAATGGGAGAAGTGTTCCGGAAAAACACGACTGCGAAGATCATCAAAATGGATAACCTCACGAAAAAAAGAGGTTTTATTCGTCGTAAAAGCATTAATAAACTCTTGAACGTATTCCCCACGGGCAACAGCATCAAGCATATCACTTAAATTTTTGAAAGTGGATTGACCGCGATAGAGTTTTTTAAGCCGATTGAGGATCAAATGCTCTTTTTGATCCCCTAAATTGTTCCCAAAGAATTTTTGATTCAGTTCACGAACTAACTTTATATCCGAACGGGTAATTTGCATCATATTTCTTTATCATTCCGATCCGCAAAATTTAATCTTAACCATTGTAGCGTAAAATTGGGTTTATTTTCGTTGCCGTTAAAAAAAGATAATCTTTCCCTGTAAGGGTGACTCGAAACTTTTTTTGTTGCAAATATTTTTTACAATAATAGATGTCTTTCACTACTATCGACATCTCCGAATAAGGGTAATTTGGGGCTTTGGCTCCATAGATCATCTCTCCCCCCATCCATCGACAGTTCGGAAAACCTAAAATTACTGCACCCTCTTTGGCTAAATAGTTCTGAATGAGTGACATAAAAAACGGTTTAAAATCGATTCCACTGCTTTGCAAGGTACCGATGGTGATGATGAGATCAAATTGTCCCAAATCAAGAGTATTAAGATCGTTGATGTCATGGACGTAAAACGTCGCATTCCCCTCACTAAATCGTTCTCGTGCATGATTAATCGCACTCTCTGAGTGATCGATACCAATGAGTTCAAGTTTGGCGTATTCTTCGCACGAGAGGATTTGACGGATAAGATCAAATTCATCCCCCGTATTAATCCCTAAATTAAGAATTCGTTTTTTCTCTCCCACCTTGACGCTTCGCAAGGCGCGTAAGTAGGGAGATAGAAAAGCAGGTTCTTCATTTTTACAGAGTGCGGCAAACCGTGAAGCCGTCCCGTATTTCTCCTCTTTTTCCTCACTGTGATGAAATGAGTCACTGAGGTCGAGTTTCTCATAGGTGATAGCGACAGTATGATCAGATAAAGGCGTCGGTGTGAGCATACGGCAAAAGAGAAGTTCCCCTAAATCACTCCATGCTTTATAGCTTCGGTAAAGATAGGTTTTATTTTCTATGGTAACGTGCTCCCCTGCATAGCTTCCTCTTGAAATATCAGGATTGAGGACTTCGAATATGAGCGTGTCGGATTCTTTGAGGGTTGCGTGCGCGTAGCTGAGAATGTCGGTGAGGGGTTGGATTGTGAAGGTTTTCAAGAGAATAAATCTTGAAGTTTTTGTTTGAGGGTGGTGAAGTTTTGATGAGCAAAATTAAACGGTGCATTGGGATAAGCCATTTTATATACTTGATTCAGAATTGCTTTATGGTTCTCTTTTGATTTAAACTTTGAGCAATCTAAAAATGTTTCGATACACTCTTTTTCATCTAAGTCTAAATTTTTTATAATCAGTTTCAATAATTCATTATCGGCTGTTTTTTTGCTATTACCTTCATGTAAAATAGCAACCATTATCGCACCTCATGTTCATCATCAATGACGTACTGTAACATATTGTAATCTCTCACACCAGCATGAAGAGAACCGTCTTTTAATCTTGACATTCTGATATAGGTAACTTCTTCATCTTCTAATTTCTTCGCCACTCGTGCATACGATTCGATACACTCTTTGGAGTGGGTCGTCGCGAAAACTTGGACGTTTTGTTCTTTGGAGACTTTTAAAATAATTTCCCACAGTTCATCAAGTTGGGTGTAGTGGATCCCATTATCAAGCTCATCTATGAAAAGATAACTATTTTCGCATTGAAACAGTGAAGTGACGATAGAGACCAAATGCCTAGCACCATCTCCTAGCTCGGTAAGGTCAAGCCATTCACCATTGAGTCGACACTGAGGTACATCACCAGCGATAAATTTTTCGATTCTATTATCAAATTTATTTAAAATATTGTTGAGAAACTGCTCTTGGTCTTTTTTTTGAACTGAGAGATAGCCATTTTTAATTTGAGTATTATCAAATCCAAAATTATCGATAAATACAATGTTTGCTATTAAATTAAGCTCGAATGAGAATTCATTGGCATTGACCTCAATGCTCTGTTGATTGAATTCAAAATGATATTTTTTGACTCCTTCATGTTCATTAATCTTAAAATAAGTATGATTTTTATTGGAGGTAACAAGAATATTATTGCTCTGTTCTACAAATTTTTTAGTATTATAATTTGAATTATTTTCTAAAATATTGAGATTTTCCCGCATATATTTAATGGTATGTAGAGAAAAAATAAAACGTTTAATATCTTGTGCATAAACATTCACATAAACCGCCTCCATAAAAGCCGTCTTCCCCACATTATTTTTTCCACCAATGAGATTAACTCGTCCAAAACCTTCAGCGGTGAAATTCTCAAAACATTTAAAATTTCTAATTTCGATATTTTTGATAAAATGTTCACCCATATTCAAGCCCCTTGTTTCGGTAAAAAAGTGCCCTTATTGTACACTTTTTTGTATCCTATAAAGCTTACGAAGCTTCGCATCCAGCGGTGCTAGGGCTTTATACAATGCTGGAACGACGAGGAGGCTAGTAAGCGTCGAGAGGAGCAGTCCGCAGATGACGGCGACCCCCATCGGGCCTTTGACCCCTGACCCTTCCCCGACCGAGAGAGCCAGTGGCAACATCCCGAAGCACATCGCCGTAGTGGTCATGAGAATAGGGCGCAGACGCGAAACACCCGCTTCTATGATCGCCTCATCGAGCGGTTTTCCTGCTTCTTGGAGTTTGTTCGCTGCATCAACGACAAGGGTGGAGTTTTTTCCCACAAGACCCAAGAGGAGCATCAGCCCCATCATACTAAAGAGGGACATATTCATCCCAGCCGCCCACAAACCGATAAATGCCCCCGTAAAGCTCAGAGGTAGTGCACTCATAATGATGAGCGGTTGCAGAGGTGATTCGTACAAGGCGGCGAGGATAAGATAGATCATCACGAGTGCGGCACCGATCGCCATACCGAACGCTTCATTACTCTCTTGCATATGTTTGGCATCGCCGTCAAGTTCAAATGCTACCCCTTTATCCAACCATTCATTTTGACGTTCATTGACGATTTTAACGAGTTTGTCCAGCGGCATGGCTTTGGTGATATCCGCTCCGACGATTACTTTTTTAAGTCGGTCGAAGCGTTTGATCGTTGTGGGAGCCAGAGATGATGAAATCGAGATGACGGAGGAGAGAAGTACCGTATTTCCTGACGCTGTCCGAACACTCAGAGCGTTGAGGGTGTCGATAGTTTGACGTTTTTTATCCTCTAACCGCATGACCACATCGTACTCTTTCCCCCGTTCACGGATAAAGGTGATGGTTCCCTCTCCTGAATAGGCACTGGCGATATTGCGCGCAATCTCATCGACATTAACCCCAAGACGTGCGGCATTTTGGGTGAGGATAGTGATACTTAGCTGTGGTGCTTTGGGCTGAATATTGCTTTGAACATCGGTTGTCCCTTCAATACTTTTGAGAAGTTTCATCAGCTTTTGGGCAGAGGCTTCTGCTTGATCGGCATTTTGGGCTTTGAGGATTACTTGATAGGGGGTATTGATTTCATAGCCGGCAATATCGTTTACTTCGGTGACACTGCTCATCGTGAGCCCTTTAACCCTAGCTAATAGGGTTCGAGTCTCTTTCATAACATCGCTTTGGCTTCGAGTGCGTTGATCGAGAGGTTTGAGGCGGACGTAGAGGGCGGATTCGTTTACTTTTTGATCGGTTCCTCGTCCCACGTAGAGGGTACAATATTCGACCTCTTTTATTTTTCCAATACGGCTTTGCGCATCAAGGGAGAGGTGTTTCATCGCATGGATACTCGTTCCTGCAGGAGCTTTTAGGGTAATATCAAACTGGCTTTTGTCCTCTTTGGGCATAAATACCATCCCAAGTGTCCCTGAAAGGATGATAGAGATGACGAAAACACCCAATGCACTCAAAAGGGTTGTTTTTTTATATTTGAGTACACCGTGAATGAGGGTGCGGTAAATCTCCTCCATACGGATGAAAAACGGTTCTGTACGGTGGTAAAAACGGCCATGTTCCCCCTTGGCGATTTGGGAGGCGATCATCGGGATGAGGGTCACTGCTATGATAAAGGATACAACGATTGCGGCGATAATCGTCACTCCGAAACTGGTGAAGAAGCGTCCGACGATACCGCTCATTTTCGCAACGGGGACGAAAACAGCAAGGAGCATGGCTGAAATGGCAACGATGGAGAAGAGTATTTCATTCACCCCTTCTATCGCGGCATTCAATCGATCTCGTCCCGCTTCGAGCCGTTTGAAGATGTTTTCGATGACAACGATAGCATCGTCGATGATAATCCCAATAGCGAGGGTGAGGGCGGTAAGGGTGAGGAGGTTGAACGTTTGTCCACTCCACCCCATAATAGCAAATACCCCAAAAATTGAGACAGGGAGCGAAACGGCAGCGATGAGAGTGAGGGTAAAATTTCGTAAAAACAAGAAGATAACAAGAGAGGCAAGGAGTGAGCCTAACACAAGGTCAAACTGTACACCGTTCAACGTATCGCGAATATATTGGGTCGTATCTTGAAGTGGGGTGAGCGTCATCGACGGTTCTAACGCTTGAAGTGCCGGGAGTTGTTTACGCACGGTATCGGCGATGGCGATCTCATTGGCTCCTGTCATCTTTTTGACCATCAGCAAAACACCTGATTTTCCATCCAAGGCGGCGAAACTTCTCTCTTGTGCGAGGGTATCGGTCACGGTTGCAACATCTCCTAGGGTTAACCCCTCTGCGATACGTAAAGTACGTAAGTCTGCAACGGTTTTACTGTCATTATCGATTAAAAGTTGGGTTTCATTTGTCGATGTAATTGTTTTTCCCCCATCCATACGGATATTTTGGGAGCGTATTTTTTGGGTAATATCACCTAGCGTCAGATTGTATTTCAAAAGCAATGACGGATTAGGGGTAATGAGGATCTGTTTTTTACGTAACCCTGCGATGGTAACCCCTCCGACTCCTTCGATTTGCTGAAGACGGGGTTTTAAAATCTCATCGGCGTGTTTCATCACCTTTTGGGGTTCGCTTCCCGCTAAAAAGAGGGTGAGAACGGGGGCAGAGTTAAGAGAGTGTTTATCGACAGAGGGTTTATCGACTTCATTAGGGAGCTGAATACTCGAAACTTTGTCCCGAACATCATTCACCGCTTCATCAAGCTCTTTGGAGAGTTTGAACTGGGCAACGACGACACTTACCCCTTTGGAGCTGTCGGAACTGAGTGTTTCAAGCCCTGAAATACCGCTTATAGCCTCTTCTATCTTGTCGCTTACTTTGCTCTCCACAATGTCAGCATTGGCTCCTTTGTAGGTTGTGGTGACGATAACGATCGGAAAGTCAACATTGGGATAGAGTCCGGAGGGGATACTAGAGCGTTCAACCAACCCGAAGAAGATAAGTGAGAGGGCGAACATAAGGGTTGTAATAGGGCGAAGGATGGCAAATTTGTACATTACATATCCCTATTTGGATTGAATAAAGCCGTCACCGAATGTACCGGGACGGAGCGCGGTGCCACTGGCAACAGCTGTCATTTGACGCGTTTTACTATTGACACTAGGGTATATTTTGGTGATTTTTGAACATTTTCCTGTCGCTTGTCCATCAACAGCAAGACAAAAATGATCCCCCACTTTGACTTGCGAACTGAATTTTGAATCGTACTGTATGAGAAGTTTGGTTTGATCGCTAAGGAGTTTAAAAAGAGGTGCTCCCCCCATACCACTGACCATATCCCCTGTTTCAATATTTTTTTCAGCAATACTTCCCGCAAATGGGGCGGAGAGAACCATTTTTGAAAGCTTTTGTTGATAAAGGGCAACCCCAAGACGTGAGCGTTCACGTTGAGAGAGTTTTGTATCCAACTCCATTTTGAGTTTATCAAGGGTATTTTTATCGAAGACTTGCGCACTTTTTTCATAACGGGCATATTGGTCGCTCAAAAATGCACACTCTTTGGTTAGCGTTGCCAAATCCGCTTTCGCCATCTGCAATGAGAGTTTCTCTTCGGTATTGTCAAGTTCGAGAAGGTGTGCCCCATTTTTGACATGATCGCCTGTCTGGACCGTGACACGTTTCACGATTCCAGAGGCATTCATTCCCAAAGATGCTTCACGCAGTGCAGAGGATTCAAACGTGGCATAAACATCTCCCCATAGTGTCAGTGCGCTTAGGGCGCAAATGAGTGCAATTTTCATTATTTTTTCTCCTCTATTAGTGTCATGAGATCAATCCCGTAGGTATACGAGAGATTGGCTTTGGAAATTTGGAGTGCGTTGCGGGAGCTTTGAACTTTTGCACGCGATTGACTCAGAGAGCTTAGTTCGCTCAAATAAGTGGTGGTATTGACCAATCCTGCCTCGAAACGCTGTTTGATGGTTTTAAACGCTTCATTGCGTGCCTCTTCTTCCGCTTTTGCTGCATTGTAAGCACTTTGGGAAGCATTGAGCGTCATGGCGGCGATTTCAGCTTCATTCTGGAGCGTTTTGGCTTTATATTCGACCATCTTTTGCGCTTTTAACGTTGTGAGACGGGCAAATTCTTTCTCTTTGGCAATACTTCCCATATCAAAAAGGGTCATGGAAAGGGATGCGGTGATCTCATTTTGACTTTCGGGTTGAAGATTGATCCCTCCCATCGTGTCATAATCGCTGTATTTGATTTGGCGGTGTTTCCCCTCTATACTCACGGTCGGAAGGTACGTATAACGCCCCTCACTGTGACGGAGTGTTTCGACCATGGCGCGGTCACTTTGGAGGTCGTGGCGTTGTATTTGTCCCATGAGAGGAGAATTTAGCTCTTTGTATTCTAAGGTATCGATGGTTAAACCGCTTAAAAGTTCGAGATTTTTACGGCTCCTCTCGAGTGAAATTTTTTGGTTTTGCTCATCATAGTCGGCTTCAAGCTTGGAGGCAATGAGTGATTTAAGAATATCGCCAGTTGCCAGATCATTTTTGACAAGCACCTTGAAACGCTCCACTTGTGCAGAGAGTTCTACTTTTTTATCCCGTAGAGCATCCAATCGAGAGTGTGCATCAAAATAGTCATAATAGGCGATGATCGTCTCCAAAAGGACATTTTGCTCCTCCTGCTCACCTGCTTGGTTTGTTTGAGTGATCGTAGAAGCAATTGCCTTGATGGCGGCTTCGCGTCGTAATCCGTCGAATAGGGTGATGTGTGTCCCTATCTCTAAGCCTTGTGCCGTTTTGGGTTCAAATGCGGTCGCCTTGTCTTTTTTTCGGTAGAGTGCTGTTGCCGTAAGTGTCGGATAGTAGGCAGCTTTTATTTGCTCAAGCTGTTCGTTTGCCTTTTGGGTTTCGATACGGGTTGATTCGACCCGAAGATTATTTTTTGCAACGGGGAGGAGTGAGGAAAGATCGGCACACATCAGCGAGTGGGCGGTGAGAAGGAGGAGGGGCAAAATTTTCATTGTAAAACCTTAGAATTCTTTTTAAAAATGAGATTTTTGAGACTGCGTTCTTCATCGCTTGCCGGAAAACTTTCAAGATTTTCCAATCTCTCAACATAGTGAAACTCAGGGGCATTTTCATTAAAAAGATTTTTAATAAACTCACTATTGAGTTCGGGGGCGTTGAGCGCTGATAAAACCGTACACTCTTCTGCCGCAAATTCATGAAGTCGTCGGATAATCTTACTATAGTCATTCGTTGCGGCAAACGACCCTTTTTGAAAACTGGGGGGATCGATGATGATGAGGTCGTACGGTCCCTCTTTGCGGATGCGACTCCACGATTTTAGGATATTGTAGGGCATATAGTGGATATTTTTGGTCTCAAGAGCGTTTAAACGGTGATTTTCCCTCCCTATGGAGAGGACATTTTTATTCATATCGACATTGACGACTGACGTTGCTCCTCCAACAATGGCGTTGAGAGAGAAAGAGCAGGTATACGAAAAGAGGTTCAAGACGTTTTTATCCTGTGAATGGTCACGGATGAAAGAACGACCCATTTTCATATCAGGGAAAAAACCGATATTTTGGCTGTTGAGGAAGTTGACATGGTACTTGAGCCCGTTTTCGATGGCAAATGTTTCAAGAGGAAGTTCCCCTGCAACCACAACGGAGGGGGCTCCCTTTTGATAGCGTTGTTGGACGACTAATGCTTCCCATTTCCCTTGGAGAGTATAAAATTGGTTCAACATTTCGATAATCGCTTCTTCTTCCTTATCTTCTTCAAATAAAACAGCAAAAAGGACGTTATCCACGCTGTCTACTGTGAGAAATGTGTACCTCTCATACCCATTTCCGCGTCCATGAAAGAGTCGAAGATACTCCTGTGTTTTGACGTTTGCATTGCTCACCAAGTGGCAGTGTAACTCCTCTAAATTCAAAACAGTTCCCACGGCTGGCTCCAGACTTTTAGTTGCATTGCAGACACATCACTCACAAACCGTTCCCCCTCATCAGGTGGAGAAACAAAACGAAACTCCTCATCATTAAAACGAAAACGTAATGCGTAGGCGTGTAGATACCCCCGCTCCTCTTTTCGCGCTTCATCGCATGCAGCGTAGCGCTCATCTCCTGCGATAGGTGAGCCGAGGGATTTTAAAGCGACGCGAATTTGATGGGTTTTACCCGTATGCGGTTTGATAAGAAATCCCCGTTCATGGGTACGCAATGCACAGCTGATGAACTGAGTGATGGCAGGATTGTCCATTGTAGAAAGAAGCTTATAATCCCCCCGCCTTGCACTTGTCATGTCCCCTTTGACCCATCCCATTTTTTTCTTCGGTTTGCGTATGCTAATGGCAAGGTAATATTTCTCTATCTCACGCTTTTCGAACATCTTCCCAAATTGTGCAGCAACGTCGGAGCTTTTGGCGAATATTACGAGTCCTGAGGTCATTTTATCGAGTCGATGGACGGGGAAGAGGGGGATAGTGAGCTGTTTAGAGACCTGAACAACAAATCCTGCTTCCTCTTCGGAATGGAAGTTGACTCCAGCTTTTTTGGTAGTGATGAGGAAGTGATCATTTTGGAACACAACGATTGAGTTTTCAGGAATATCAGCCAAGTGCGCTCTCTTTTTACGGGTAATGAGTGTGCTATTGTATCCATAGTAGACATAAATCTTAGTTACTCACTTTACGCAGAACTAACCCCCAATTCGACAGGCGGTTAGCTTAATTCAATTTTCCCAACGAACGACCCCACAATCTTCGCCGTCGCTAAATCAGCACTCTCAATTTTGACCATAATGTCATCAAACAACACTAGCCCGAAATGTTCCGTAACGGACACTTTTGCCCCCGTTATCACATCGTGAATTTCGGCAATAACTCCCTCTTCGGTGCGCATCACACGGGCTTTGAAGGTTTGACCGATGACAGTACTTGCCCACCTCGCAAATTTACGTTCTTGGAAGCGGATTTCGATGTCACTGGCTTCTCTCTCTTTTTCGCTGATGGAGGTACACAACGATTCAATATTTCGCAAAACGTAGGAACTCTCTTCGGTATCCCCCGCTTTGATCGCTTTGAGTAATCTATGGACGATGAGATCGCTGTAACGGCGAATAGGGGAGGTAAAATGGGTGTAACGCTCAAAACCAAGACCAAAATGCCCTGTGTTATACGGTGCGTAGCGTGCTTGCATTTGGGCGCGGATGATGAGGGTATCCACTTCGCTGATGATCTCCCGTTTTTCGGCTTCGGCTTGGATGGCGGTGATGGTCTCTTTGATAGAGCCTTGGAATTCGACGAAAATACCGATACTTGCCAGTTCCGTATATAGGGCTTGAAGTTTCATGGCACTTGGTGGTTCATGGATACGAAATACCCCCCGTTCATACAGAGATGCGGCGGCTTTGTTGGCAAGAAGCATACAATCTTCGATGAGGGCGTGGGAAGGGGTTTCGACAGCGAATTCAGTGGAGAGTATATTTTGATCTTCGTCGATACGCATCTCCAATTCGCTGGAACGGAAATCATACCCTTTAATCATCCGCTTCGCTTTAAGTTTGGCGGTCAACTCATTGAGCTGGGGGATATACTCAAGGACGAGTTTTTCTTTATCCGTCGTTAAGGTGAGGTTACCTGCCAAAAAGAGGTCAATGTCTTCGTAGGTAAAACGGCGATGGGAGTGGATAAGTGATTCGTACAAATCAGTAGAAACCACTTCGAGGGACTCAGGATCAATTTTCATCTCGAAGGTATAGGCGAGACGATCGACGAGGGGTTGTAACGAACAGAGCGTTTCACTCAAGATACGTGGTAACATCGGAATAGAACGATGGGGGAGATAGATGGAAAAACTACGATAAATCGCCTCCGCATCAATCGCTCCAAAAGGGTGGACGTATTCACTCACATCGGCGATGGCGACATAGAGGGTATGCGTTTCAGGGATATAGCAAATAGCGTCATCATAATCTTTGGCAGTAACAGGATCGATGGTACAAAAGGGGAGATGGCGCAGATCACGACGGTTGGGATAATCAGAGGCGTTTACCTCTTTGGGGAATGATGCTGCCATCTCCAAAACATCCTCTTCGAATGCGTCGTGCTTATTATAGAGGGCAAGGACGATTTTCTCATCCACTTTGGGATCACTAATATTACCTAAATACTTGGCGATGGTGCCACTTTGGTTATTGATTTGATAAATAGACCCTTGCGCCGTTTGTTCTAAATCAATGAGCGAGATGGGGATATTCTGGGACGTACGGATGTCGTGCATTTCCAACTGACCGTTTTTATGCGTGAGTAATCCGACACTAAAGGTTTCGCTTCGTCCAACAACGATGATGACTTTGGCGCTGGGGCCTCCCCGTTTTCCAAGGAGTCGTTGTGCGATAACGAGATCGCCTGCATTGGCTCCGTTGAGATAGGAAACATCAATAAAGTGATCACGGACACTCTCTCCGATAGTTTGCAAATAGGCACCGGATGCTTGGACGTTAGAGACAATACCTGCGCGGTATTGAGAGGTGAACTGGAATTTTCCCTCATCAAACGAGAGAATTTTCAAACTGCGCCACTGATCGACGAGTTCTTGCTCATCGGGGGCGATATCTTGTTGGAATAGTCCATGGGTAAGACGAATTAGGAGTGATTTCATCCCAATATTATATCTGTAAATCGTTACTATGATAGAATAACCCCTTGAAATTTTAAAAAAGGTGAAAAACATGACACAAGAAGCGATTTTAAATCAATTGGGATACGCGCCGAATGAGGCATTGGGTGAGCAACTTGCTCGTATTGAAGCCAATACAGCAGGATTTGAAAAAATTGTAAAACATATTATGGATTTGCACGAAGCCCTTAAAACCGATAAATCGTATGTGGCGATGTCCAATAGCAATAATTATTTTAAGATCAAAATAGATACGGATAATGAGGTGGCTTCGGTAGAAGCACGGGAAAAAATTAACCATTTTGCCGATAAGTACAAAGTTAAACTCCAGAAAGTTGAGGGGAAACAGACGTTTTATATCGTAGGTTTTGCCGCGTAATGTCCACGGAACCGATGACACCCAGAGGGTATGATGAACTCTTACGGGAGTTCAAATACCTCAAAGATGTCGAAAAGCCGCATGTCAATGTGGAGAAACAACGGGCGGCAGAGCTAGGGGATCGAAGCGAAAATGCGGAGTATCACGCGGCGAAAGAGAAGCTTCGCCATATTGATAAACGGCTCTTTTATCTCAATAATATGATTGAAAAAGCACAGATTATCGATCCTCAACTGCTCGATCACTCTCGTGTCCATTTTGGGGCGACGATTACGATTATGGATACTTCCACTGAGGATGAAGTTATTTATTCCATTTGCGGAACATTGGAGAGTGAGCCTGAAAATGGTTTGATCTCCGTTCATTCCCCGTTAGCACGTGCAATGTTGGGCAAACGGGAAGAGGAGGAATTTAGTGTTTCGCTTCCCAGTGGGAAAAAGAGCTATGAAGTTCTCTCGATTGGGTACTGTGATATTTTTGAATTGAAGAAAAATCATCGTGATGAGAGAAATTTTAAATTTCATTAAGGAAAAATTATGCGCTTAAAAGCTAAATGCTTTTGATACCATGCTTCAAAATCAATTTTAAAACGATTTCCTCTCTCTTTTAAGAGAGCTAACCCTTTGCCTTTGCTATAATCGCATTATTAAACATTTAAGGAAATTGCCGTGAGCACTCCCCTCCCAGATATCGAAAAAGTTCTCAAACAACATAAACTCTCTTCGGATGATTATACCCATATCAAAAAAATTCTCGGACGTGAGCCAAACCTCGTTGAGATTGGTATTTTTTCCGCTATGTGGAGTGAACATTGTAGTTACAAATCGTCTAAAAAATATTTGAATGGTTTTCCGACGAAAGCACCATGGGTTATTCAAGGTCCGGGTGAAAATGCGGGTGTTATCGACATCGGTGGCGGTTATGCAGCGGTTTTTAAAATGGAAAGTCATAACCATCCAAGTTTCATTGAACCGTATCAAGGTGCTGCTACGGGTGTGGGCGGAATTATGCGTGATGTATTTACCATGGGGGCTCGTCCTATCGCGAACCTCAATGCGCTTCGTTTTGGAAATGTTCTCAATAATGACGCTGTTAGTGCGCATCAGCGTTATCTCGTTCGTGGTGTCGTTTCGGGTATCGGCGGATACGGTAACTGTATGGGAGTACCAACTATTGGTGGTGAGACGAGTTTCGATGAGTGCTATAACGGCAATATTTTGGTTAATGCGTTTACTCTCGGTCTTGCAAAAAGCGATGAAATTTTTTACGGCAAGGCTGAGGGGATTGGTAATCCTGTTATCTATGTCGGTTCAAAAACAGGGCGTGACGGTCTTGGCGGTGCGGTGATGAGTTCAGATAGTTTCACGGAAGCGTCCAAAGGGCTTCGTCCTACGGTCCAAGTGGGTGATCCCTTTACTGAAAAACTTCTTCTTGAAGCGTGTTTGGAGCTTTTCAAAACGGATTATGTGGTTGGTATCCAAGATATGGGTGCAGCTGGATTGACCTCAAGTTCATTTGAGATGGCGGGACGTTCAGGAAGCGGAATGATTATGCACCTAGACAAAGTTCCTGCGCGTGAAGAGGGGATGATGCCGTACGAGTTTATGCTCTCCGAATCACAAGAACGGATGTTGATTTGCGCACGCAAAGGGACAGAGCAAGCGATCATCGATATTTTCGAAAAATGGGATCTGGACTGCGCCGTGATCGGTGAAGTAACAGCAACGGGAAATATGGAACTTTTCTGGCACGGTGAAAAATGTGCGGAAGTTCCGGTTGACCCAGTGAGTGAAGAGGCTCCTATCCTTGATCGCCCAGTCAGCCGTCCAGCCTATTTGGATGAAATTGCAAAAGTGACCTTGGCTGATTTTAATGCGGTTGATAATCAAGTCGCATTTGAAAAGTTGATCTCCTCTATGGAAGTAGTCGATAAAGGGTGGATTTATGGGCAATATGACTCTATGGTACAAACCAACACGATCAAAAAAGGGGGCGAGTTAGACGCCTCCGTTATCCGTATCAAAGAAAATGGGGTAGCATTGGCCATGAGTGCCGATTGTAATGTTCGTTACTGTTACATTGACCCTAAAGCGGGAGCTGCTGCTGCCGTTATCGAGAGTGGTCGTAATGTCGCCATGAGTGGTGCAACTCCGAAAGCGGTAACCGATTGTCTCAACTACGGAAATCCTGAAAACCCTGAAGTGATGTGGCAATTTGCTGAAGGTTGTATGGGGATTAAAGAGGCATGTCTTGAACTCAATACCCCTGTTATCGGCGGAAATGTTTCTTTGTATAATGAAACCAATGGAAAATCCGTTTTCCCAACTCCTGCAATTGCGATGGTTGGTGTCAATGAAGATCAACATAAAGTCCTCCTCTCGGCATTCCAAAAAGAGGGCAATAGCCTTTATTTAGTTGGAGATAGCCGTTCAGAATTTGGTGGCTCATTGTATATGAAAGAACTCTATAATGTTGTTGCGGGAACCATCCCTGCTATCGATTATGATAAAGAGCGGGCATTGTGGAATCTTGTCATCGACGCAAATAAGCAAGGGCTTTTGTCCTCTGCAAAAGATTGTAGCTCAGGTGGAGCAGCAATCGCATTGGCAAAAATGGCATGCGTGAGTGGAAAAGGGATTGTGGCTTCAATGGATGTTTCAGATTCTCGTGATATTTTCGCTGAAAGTATGTCCCGTGCGATTATCGAAGTAGCCCCTGAAAACTGCGCAGCATTTGAAGCGATGTTGGGCGATTTGAAGTCTGAGAAAATCGGAACGATTGGCGGAGAATTATTTGCACTGAATGATGTAAAAATGAATCTTGCTGATATGCAAGAAGTGTATTACACTACTTTTGGAAAAGTAATCGAAGGGGATTTGTAGTCTCTGTCATTCCGTGCTTGACACGGAATCCAAAACATATTCTCAAACGAGAGAAAATTTACTGCCTACTATTTCTAAGCTCATCCAATAATATTTGACTATTTTTATACTGATCTTTAAAAAATACCAACAGTCTGTCATAATCGCTATTTTTTTCGACGAGAGACGATGAGGTACTCCCAAGCGCGGGAGCATTGAGATTATAGGTAGACAATAATTCGATGTATTCTTGTCTATCTTCGTTGCTAATGATAATGGGTAAAAATCCGTTTTTTAGTAAAGGGATATTGGCTACTAGGCGAGCTAGGCGACCATTACCATCGAAAAAAGGGTGGATAGAGCTAAAAGCAATGTGCATATCGGTATAAGATTGAACACATTCATCAAAGGTCGTGAGGGGTTTGGACGTGTCACCAAACTCTTTGAAAAAAAGTCCCATAAGGTGGTTCATGTCGTTTGGCATGGGATAATAAGCGTGTTCTAGTTTTTCATTTTTTTTGATATACCGTCCATTTGGCTCGACTTTGTATTCACTAATAGGGCACATAATATCAAGAATAATGGCTGTCTGAACGGCTTTGTGGAGAAGAAAAATATCGTCTGGATTAAGGGTGTTTTTCGTAATTAATTCATAAATAATATCGATTGCTTTAGCGTGTCCAACGATATCGGTGTGTTCGACAATAGACTTCCCTTTGATGGTGAGTCCTTGTTCGATAATAAAAGCAGTATCACCCAATGAAATGGTATTTCCCTCGATCGCATTTGATCGATAGGTCCATTCAATTTTTAGTCGATCTTTGAGTGTTTTGGCTTGCGCTTTACTTAAAGATTCGAGGGTATTTTCAGGTATCAAAATTTACTCTTTCAATCTCTCAATTTTAGCCCCTAATAGGCGTAATTTTCCCTCTAAATCTTCATATCCGCGATCCAAATGATAAATACGGTGAACGTTTGTCGTCCCCTCTGCTGCCATGGCTGCAAGGACAAGAGCACTTGATGCCCGTAAGTCGGTTGCCATAACATCTGCTCCGAAAAGCGGTGTCTCACCGATCACAGTAGCGGTATGCCCGTTTAGCATAACATCCGCTCCCAAACGTTGAAGTTCACTAACGTGCATGAAACGATTTTCAAACAAGCGCTCTTCAATAATGCTTGTACCGCTTGCAAGGGTTGCAAGGGCTAAAAATTGTGCTTGCATATCGGTTGGAAATGCGGGATATTCTTGGGTGACAACATGAACATGTTTGAGTTTTTGCGCTGGGTGAATGGTCATAGTTGTGTCGGTTATATCGATTTTACAACCCATTTGCTCCAGTTTTGCTGTTACGGCATCGAGGTGGTCGTGACGTACTTTATCCAGTGTAATCGTTGAGCCCGTTATGGCTCCTGCGCACAGATATGTTCCAGCCTCAATCCGATCAGGGATAATCTCAAAATCGACCATATCAATGGTTTTTCCCCCTGTACCGATAATAGTAAGCTCTGAACTTCCGATTCCGCTAATATCAATACCACTGTCACGGAGAATTTCACATAGCTGTACTACTTCAGGCTCTTTGGCACAGTTAACCAACACTGTTTTTCCATGCGCTAGTGCTGCTGCCATTACGATATTGGCAGTCCCTGTTACGGTAATTTTATCGAAGATAATATGCGCGCCTTGAAGACCTTTTGGAGCAACAGCATTGACATATCCTGCATGGATCGTAATCTCAGCTCCCATTTGTTCCAACGCTTTGAGGTGAAGATCAATAGGGCGTTGACCGATAGCGCATCCTCCTGGAAGAGAAACTTCACAATGTCCGAAACGGGCAAGTAGAGGTCCAAGGACGAGGATAGAAGCACGCATCGTTTTAACGATGTCATAGTTTGCCATGGTGTGACTGACCGTTGACGTATCAAGCTCTAAAATATGATTGTTAAGGGTTTGTGTCGCACCCAAATTTTCAAGAAGTTTAAGGAGCGTTTTGATGTCTGCCACTTCTGGGGTGTTACTTAGGGTCACTTTGTTATGTGCCAATAATGTAAGGGTAATAAGGGGCAATGCCGCATTTTTTGCACCCGAAATAGTAACGGTTCCGCTTAGTGTTGTAGGGCCTTGAATTCGTAGATAGTCCATAAAAATTCCCAAAGTAAAAAAGTCCGTTATTATAAGGTAATGTTGTTAAAATTACGTAATTTTGAGAAACGAGTTACTATGTTGGTTTTTTTAGAGTGTGAAACAACGGGGTTAGAGACAGGTGATCGACTTTGTGCTCTTGGTTTTGTCTGTGATGATGATATTCACTATGAGTTGATTAATCCCCTTAAAAAAGTTCCACCCAATGCAAGTGCCATTCATCATATCACCAATGAGATGCTCAAAGAGGCTCCCATTTTTGCCCTTTCGCAAAGTGAGAACAAGCTTAAAGAGTTGAATACTGCTAAAAATGTACTGGTCTCCCATAATGCCCCGTTTGATTTGGCAATGCTGCAAAAAGAGGGGGTAACATGGCAAGGAGAGGTCATTGATACCCTTAAATGTTCCAAGGCATTGATGGATGATTTGGATGGGTACAGTTTGCAGTTTTTACGCTATGAACTGAAGCTGTATCGTACCGAAGTGGAATTTTTCGATGAACATGGCGTGGAGATTTTTCCTCATCACGCCCTTAGTGATGCGTTGCATGCGAAGATGATTTATGAGTATTTATTGGATTTGGCGGATGAAGAGGAGTTGATTTCTCTTTCCAAAAGCCGTTTGTTACTCTCCAAGCTCCCTTTTGGAAAATACGCCAAAAAGCGGATCGAAACCGTTGCCCTTAAGGATCCCATGTATTTACAATGGATGCTAGGGAGTTTGATGGACATGGATGAGGATTTGCGTTATAGTATCGAATATTATCTACGGAGCATCCCATGAAGGTAGCCATTCAGTGTGAATCCCCCTTATTGCAACGCTCCTTGGAACTTTTTTTGGAGGGGCATTTAGGTTCACTTCGTCATTGTGACATTGTCGTTCGTGATCATATTGTTCCTCATGACAAGCGGTTATCGTTACTCATCGGAACGTCCGGTGATGTTGATTTATTAAAACCTTTTTCCAAAGGGGAGCTGTTTCGAAGGTTACAAGAAAAAATTAATCTCACTAAAGATGAAATTCTCATCAATGAGTGTAGTGTTTCGCACGACGAGATTGAAGAAAAAGTGAGTTCTGACATTTTGGAGCGTCATATTGAAAAGCTAACACAAGAGTATCAAGCAAATATTCTCAAAGCGATAAAGGCATTTTATGAAAAATAATTCACTATTAACCAAAAAAATTGTTGCGGGAAAATTTAAAGGGAAGAGTTTAAAACTCCCTTCTAAAGAGACGACACGCAGTTCGAAAATGATTGTTGTAGAGTCATTTTTTAATACCATTCAGTTCGATGTGATTGATTCGATCGTGGTGGAAGTTTTTTCAGGGAGTGGATCAATTGGTCTTGAAGCCCTCAGTCGTGGGGCGAAAAAAGTAATTTTTATGGAGAAAGATCGCGATGCGATAAAAGCGTTACGCGAAAATATTGCCCAAACGGATCCACGGGCGTGTGAAGTGATTGAAGGAAATAGTTTTGCAACGATATCTCAGGTGCAAAAAAAGCTGGAAGGATTGAAAGAGAGTGCTTTTTTCTATATTGACCCCCCCTTTTCGATTCGAGAGGGGATGGAAGATATTTACCAAAAAACACTTGCTCTTATTGCTTCGTTGTCTTTGAACTCGGTTCGTTTGATCGTCATCGAACATATGAGCGGACTTGAATTACCCGAAATGATAGGGGAATTTAAACAAATAAAAGCCAAAAAATTTGGAAAAACCACTCTAAGCTACTACGCCTAAAAAATTGGAATGACTTTTGCTTTATCCTTTATAGTTTCAAAGGATTTGAATGAAAAAGTTAGCTCTTTTATGTGCTCTTATCGTCTCATTACACGCAACACGTATTAATGAGGTCGCCAATATTGTTGGGGTACGTGACAATCAAATTATCGGATATTCTCTTGTTGTCGGTTTGAAAAAAACTGGGGACGGTACTACTTCAAAATTTACCCTTCAATCCATTGCTAATATGCTTAAAGCGATGAATATTGATATGCTTCCCACTGATATAAAATCCAAAAATGTCGCGGCAGTTGTTGTAACGGCTAAATTTGCCCCCTTCGCCCGTCAGGGAGATGCGTTTGATGTGACAGTATCCTCTATTGGTGATGCTAAATCTTTAGAGGGGGGGACATTACTTATGACTCCTCTAAAGGGTGTGGATGGCAAGATATACGCACTAGCGCAAGGTCCCGTGAGTATCGGTGGAAAAAATGAAAAAGGGGCTGGGGCAGATTCTCACCCAACTGCGGGGATGGTTTATGGGGGCGGTTTGGTGGAGCGTGAAATCGCCGATGATCTTGCTCACAAGGAGACAGTCACCCTCTCTCTTAAAATGTCCAATTTTGCGAATGCGTTGGCGATCCAAAACTCTATCAATAGCCGTTATGGAACGGATACCTCCAATGCGATTGATTCTCGTACGATTATTTTGAAACGTCCGAAAAACAAAAGTATGGTTGAATTTATTGCGGATGTTGAGAACCTTGGTATTGATTATGTACAAGAACAAAAAATTATTATCAATGAGCGTACAGGGACAATTGTAGCGGGGGTTGATATTGAAATCAAGCCTGTTATGATTACGCAGGGAGATATTACCATCAAGATACTCGCTCAAGATGTAGTGAGCCAGCCAGCAGGTGCTGTCGCTATGGACAAATCATTGGTGATTGGGCTTAATCAAAATGAAGTCTATACCCAAAAAGGGACAACGACCGTTGCCAATCTTGCCCGATCACTTCAAAAACTAGGTGCAACTCCCAAAGCGATGATCTCTATTTTTCAAGCAATGAAGAGTGCGGGAGCTATCTCGGCAGAACTGGAGGTCATCTAATGGAAATTTCACCCCTCACCTATCAAAAGCAAACTCCCACTATTGGAACGAAAGATGGGGATAAGTTGTTACGGGAAAAAACGGATCAGTTTGAATCCATTATTGTCAAAATGATGTTGGATGAAGCAATGAAAGACGAAAAAAATGTTTTCAATACCAATGATCCAGGAGATAAAATTTTTAAATCGATGTACCGTGAAGAACTCTCCACTGTCAGTGCAGGGGGATTTGGATTTTCTCAAATGTTGTTTGAACACCTGAAACAAAAAGAGGTAAAAGATTAAAAAAATTATCATTTTTGCCGATAGTGTTACTATAAATATTATAAGCAGGAAAGATAAGGATATAGAATGATTTCAAGCGTTAACAGCTCAATGATAAGAGGGGCATATCAAGATCAGCCACTAAAAGTGAAAGATCAGGAGAAATCCTCACAAACATTGAGTAAACAAGGTGATACAAGCCGAATTGATGAGCTTAAAAACTCAATTGAGAGTGGAACGTATCGGGTCAATATAGAATCGTTAGCCAAGCGTATCGCTCACGAGTTAACATGAATTAGATAGGAGTTTACGATGTTGTCTTTCCAACTGCAAAGTGCAATTAAAGAATTGGATACGTTAATAGCGCTTTCGCTTGAAGATATTGAAAATATCAAACGGGCGGAACACAATCCTCAATTTGAGCGTTTGAGTATCAAAGAGGAGAGAATTAAAAGTTTTGAAAATAAAAAAGCGATGATTGACCATGAAATTGGAAAACTTATTGCTAATAACCCTTCTATGCCTCTTTCAGAACTTTTGGACAACGAACAACATCAACAACTCGATATTTTTAAAGAACGACTCGCAACATTACGTCAGGTGAATCAACAATACGCAAAAATGGTTTTGAGCGTCGGGGCATTTTTTAATACGCTGCTAGAGAAAATTCTTCCTACACAAATGGATGGGTATAACCGCAGTACTTCAAGTCGAACATCATTTTTGGAAGTAAGAGTCTAAGATGGGATCAATTTTTAATGCACTCCATATTGGTTACAGCGGACTTAATGCGGCACAAGCTGCTATTGAGACTACAGGGCATAATATTTCCAATTCCGAAACGGCAGGGTACAGCAGACAACGTGTTGTGACCACTGCTGCGATGACTGCTAACAGTACGTTTGGTTCGCTTGGCAACGGGACACAAGTCGCGCAAATAGCCCGTATTTTTGATCAATTTGTCTTTGATCGTTACACGAAGACCGCCCAAAATAAAGAGAATTCGGATACATTGAAGAGTAATCTTCAAGAGCTTTCCACCTACTTTCCTGATATTCAGAATGTAGGGATTAAACATGATCTGCAAAGTTATTTCGATTCGTGGCAATCGTTTTCCAATAATCCAAGTAATACGGCACTGAAAGTTGATTTAGCGCAAAAAACACAAACGCTCTCAGATCATATCAATCAAACGCGGAGCCAAATTTCAGGTTTGCAAGACTCAGTTAATACTCAACTAGGTGTCAATATTGATGAAGTGAATCGGATAGGTTCTCAAATTGCTAATATTAACAAGTCGATCAATCAAGCAGAAGCAGGGGGTGGGAATAACGCGAATGATTTGCGGGATCAACGCAGTCAGCTTGAGCTGTCGATGTCGAAACTAATCGGGTCTAAAGTAATGACGGGTCAGATTCAAACTAATAATGCTATTGATAGTAATATCGCCATTGAAAATGGAAGTTATACGATTCAAGCGGGTGGATTCAATATTGTAGATGGTGCGACTTTTCATCCAATAGGGATGGACAGCACAAAAAATCCAAGTGGATATAATGACCTTTATTATGAACGTCAAGACGGGGTTAAAATTCCAATGGCAACTAGTATTACAGGGGGGAAAGTAGGGGCATTACTGGAGCTTCGCGGATCAAATATTGGTTCGGATGGAGTACTGCAAGATGGCTTTTTACAAGAGACCCTTAACAATATGGATACGTTTGCAAAAGGGTTAATTGAATCAACAAATAGTATTTATGCCCAGAGTGCTACCGATAAAATGGATTCCAATCTCCTCTCTTTTACCGATACGCAATCTCTTTTAGGATCGGGTGAAAACTTCAAAGCGGGAACATTTAATGTGGTAACCTACGATATAAGTGGGAAAGAAACAGCACGACGTGCTATTACCATCAATGCAAGTACGGTGATGGACAATGCGGATTCCACTAATCTTCTTCCTAATGGAACCCCTAACAGTATTGTTGGACAACTTAAAGCACTCAAAGATGACAATTCTGATAACAATGCACTCAATGATATTGGTAATATTCTTACACCAAGTTTTAGCACTTCACCTAATGTGTTGAGTCTTAGTGTATCAAATGCTTTCGCATCGCAAGGGATTACTTTTGCGATTGAAGATAACGGAACAAATTTTGCAGGGGTAACGGGGATTAACCGATTTTTAGATGGTTCAGGTGCTAAAGATATAGCGTTAAATTTAAGCTTAGAGAGTGATCAAACGCAAATTAAAGGGTATAAGTCGCCAGCAAATGGAGATGGTCAGCTAGCCTTGGATATGGTAGGGTTACAATTTAATTCAATTGATTTTAAAAGTGGATTGACCACTAACAGTGATACGGCTTATGGCTATTTCGATTCATTAGTGACCAAAGTTGGAACAAAAACGAATGCGGTAATATCAAATAACGATGCTATTACTGCACAATTTAACGCTATACAGCAAGAACAAGATTCCGTGAGCAAAGTGAATATCGATGAAGAGATGGCAAATCTCATCCGTTATCAAACCTCGTACGGTGCGGCGGCAAAAGTGATTAGTACTATTGATCAGATGATGACCACCCTTTTGGGCATTAAGTCGTAATGTTCCGATTGAGCGTCCTTTTATTGACGTCTGTTCTCTTCTTTTCATTTTTTGGTTCGATTTTTTATGGTGTTGATCCAAGTGCGTTGGATACAAATGCTATTTTACTTCCCCCGTCCTATTCTCATTGGTTGGGTACCGATAGACTGGGGCGTGATATGGTAGCACGGCTGATGGAGGGGGGACAAGTCTCTTTGATTATCGGTTTTATTAGTGCACTTCTTGCCACGTTAGTGGGATTGCTTTATGGGATGAGTGCTGCACTGCTTCGCGGTGGCTTTGATAAGCTCTTTGTTATTGTCGTTGATTTATTTCTCACGTTTCCTACCCTCTTTTTACTGCTTACTCTCGTTAGCTACGTCAATGCGTCGATGTGGGTACTTATTCTTATTATTTCCATTACAGGATGGATGGGGACAGCTCGCCTTATCCGTTCAGAGAGTTTTGCTATTGCCTCTAAACCGTTTATCCGTATTTTACACATTGCCCATGTTCATCCTCTCAAAATCATGATCAAGTATTACGCCCCTTTACTTGCACCGATTGTTTTGGTCAGTTTTACGTTTGGGGTAGGGGGGGCAATTTTAGCGGAATCGGGACTCTCATTTTTGGGTCTTGGTATTACCGCCCCTCAAATGAGCTGGGGGAGTATCCTAAGCTCAGGCAAAGAGGTGATTGATATCGCGTGGTGGGTAAGTTTCTTCCCCGGATTGATGATCTTTATTGTGACGTTTTCACTGATGAATATTTCGAATACGTTGCAAGCAAATATGAATCAAAAAGAGGTCCATTAGTTTAAATTATACCAAACCCGATACCGAATATAGGTTTTTTGTTTTGGACGTGGATATTGAGAATAGGCGATTTCGATGGTCTCTTTGGTCGTATCGTCGAGAATAGTAAAACGGCTGTTTTTAAGATAGTGAATATCAGAAATACTTCCATCAGGGTGAAGATAAAACTCGATGGTATTGGTCTCATCAACACGAAGATTATCAGGTATACGTGAACGTCCGTACCGATCTAGCACCGTTTGGGTGATACGTCTCATTACCTCTTGGTTATCCAAAATATATTTTTGCTCCCCCTCTGAGAGTTGACTAAACTTATCCCCATAAAGCTTCTGGATACTATCATTAACTTTCATCGTCGATTGCGTAGAGGGTTTCGATTCGGGATCCGCTTGAGAGAGAATATCGTACAATCCTTTCTCTTTTTTAGGGGCAGGGGTATGATCTATGGATGCGACTGTTTTAGCAACGTGATTCTCAAATGCCTTTTTAGGTTCGGGCGCAACTGGGATAGGGGGAATCTCTTTTGGTGGGGTTGGCGTGGGTTTCGTCTCAACGTGTGGTTTGGGTTGCATTATTGGCGTTGTCGTTTTGAGCTGTTCCCCTTGGGGGATAGGGCGTGCTTTTGTTATTTGTTGGATCTCATTTTTTACGAGAGCTTCTTTAGCCATTGTGGGTTGTTCTTTGAGAGAGACTTTGAAGCGTGACTCCTCTTTTTTTTCTTTTTTTTGTGGCGGAGGAGTTGGGGTAACTTTTTCAATGAATGCAAGCAAGAGAACAACGATCAGATGTACCAATACAGCAATAAGTAATGCATACAGAGAAAATGAGTTACGTCGTTGCATAGAGTCCAAATTTTGAGGTGGTTTTACGGGAATTATAGCCAAATCATTGTAAATGGCATTATCTCACCTTAATTGGCTAACGGTTATAATAGAGATTATTAAAACAAGGAAATTATGGATGAATATTAATCACTCTCAAGAAGCATTTACAAAAGCCCAAGAACTTATCCCAGGGGGGGTAAACTCTCCTGTTCGCGCCTTTAAAAGTGTTGGGGGAATTCCCCGTTTTATTGCAAGCGGTGAAGGGGCGTATCTGATTGACATTGACGATAACCGTTATGTTGATTATGTACAAAGCTGGGGGCCGCTCATCTTTGGTCATCGTGATGAATCTATCGAAAATGCCGTCATCGAGGCAGTCAAACACGGTCTTAGTTTCGGTGCACCGACGGAAGCCGAGAGTGAGCTTGCCCAGTTGATTATCTCTATTTATGACTCCATTGAGAAAATCCGTTTTGTGAGCAGCGGAACAGAAGCGGTTATGAGTGCGATCCGACTGGCGCGAGGATTTACAGGGCGTGATGATATTGTCAAATTTACAGGGTGCTATCACGGTCACAGCGATGCGCTTCTCGTCCAAGCAGGTTCGGGGGCAGCGACATTTGGGACACCAAGCTCCCCCGGAGTCCCTGCCGATTTTACGAAACACACTCTTTTAGCGGAATATAATAATATTGAAAGTGTCCGTCAATGTTTCAAAGAGAGTGAAGGGATCGCATGTGTCATCATTGAACCAATTGCGGGGAATATGGGTCTTGTTCCTGCGGATAAAGAGTTTTTGGCACAACTGCGTGCTGTGTGTGACGAATACGGGGCATTGTTGATTTTCGATGAAGTAATGAGCGGATTTCGTGCGTCTCTTCATGGGGCGGAGAGTATCACGGCAACGAAGCCTGATTTGGTCACCCTTGGAAAAGTGATCGGTGGCGGTATGCCTGTCGGAGCGTTCGGAGGGCGACGAGAGATTATGGCGTGTCTCTCACCTGAGGGGGGCGTCTATCAAGCAGGAACCCTTAGCGGTAATCCCGTAGCGATGGCAGCAGGATTGGCATCCATTCGCAAGCTCAAAACGAACGGGCGCGTCTACGGTATTCTTGAAGCGAGAGCCAAACGGTTGATGAGCGGATTTGCCGAAGCGGCACAAAAATATAACATTGGACTTCAAACTGACGTTCGCGGATCAATGTTCGGCTTTTTCTTTAGTGATGAACCCGTCACTAATTTTGCAGAAGCATTGAAAAGCGACACGGCACGATTCGCCCGTTTTCATGCTGGCATGTTGGAGGCAGGATTTTATTTTGCCTGTTCGCAGTTTGAGACGGGGTTTATCTGTACCGCGATTACCGATACGATGATCGAAGAGACGATTGTGGCGGCGGAGAAGATATTTTCAGAGTTATAAGATCATCCGTGCAGTTGCTAAAATATCTGTGTATTAGATAGATAATCTATCTAATACACAGTGACATTTCACACTAAACTTACAGAAAAAGAGTTCAAATGGAAAATAAAGAACACAAACCACGGATAAAACCGATCATCGAGGGGGCGGAATCGCTTTCTCTTGGTATTTCGATGGTCGTGGCGGTTTTGATCGGGGTAGCGATAGGGTTGGGGCTTAAAAAACTGACGGGCATATCGTGGCTATTGTGGGTAGGTGTCGCTATTGGTATTCTTGCGGCATTTATGAATGTTTATAAAGCGTACAGTAAACAGTACAAAGAGTTTGAAAAACTCGCTCGTGACCCCCGTTACAATATGGGGCAAACAATCGGTAAGGATGAGGATGAGGATTAAAAAAACTCTTTTGGCTCTTATTGCACTTCAAGGGGTTATCTTTCTCTTGTTGTTACTCTCGAAAAGTGTTTTTGCCAGTTTTGAAACGGCATTTATATCGGGGGCATTGATTACAAGCGGATCGTTATACGCCTATCGTAATATGATTCGTACACGCGCCAGTGTGGCTGATATTGAGGATAACAAAGACATTATTGATAGGATGGATGATCCATACGATTTGTATGACGAAGAGCGTGAGAATGAGATTACCGATATCAAAGCGATGATAAAAGAGGAAAAAGGACGCCAAAAACAGCATATTATCGAAAATACGGTCAAAAATAGTTCGGCATGGGTTTCGGTGTATCGTTTGATCCCCTACGCTTTTTTGATACTTGGATTTATAGGGCTTCAAAACAATCATGTGATGCAATTACTCCCCTATATGGTAGGGTTGGGAGCAGGGATTGTCACGGGTTATTTCGTGGCAAGAGAGGTATTGATTGTAAAATCGCAATAATAGGTTTTTTTCTGTACGTTACTACCTAGAATGATTTTTTTGAGAATTAAACTCTAAACTTTATTTGGAAAGAGGTATCCGTGCTTTTGCTTTGTTTCATTAAACACCTACGTCTTTGAATTCTCAAAAAAATCATTCTAGGTGACGACCTCTATTTTTCATACGGTACATTTCACCATCTGCGTAATGGAGAAGTGAATTGCTATCGAGTCCATTTTCAGGATAAATACTGATACCGGCACTGGCACCAATTTGTATCGTATCCCCTTCGATGAGATAGGGGGCGGCTATGGCCATTAGAATATTTTCAACGATTGTTTCCACCATAGCTCTATCCTGTATATCTTCGAAAAGTATGACAAACTCATCACCGCCGAGTCGTGTTACCGTATCAATATCCCGTGCATGTTCTGTCAATCGTTTGGCAACCATTCGTAGAAGTTTATCTCCTGTTTTATGCCCGAATTGATCGTTAACGGGTTTGAATTTGTCCAAATCTAAAAAGACAATAGCGAATTTAGTTTCAGTGCGTTCCGCACGTTTAATGAGTTGTAAAATACGGTCATCAAATAATACCCGATTGGGTAAACCGGTTAACGCATCATGATGGGCAAGAAAATTCAAATGCTCCTCATGATTTTTCCGTTTCGTAATGTCATTATAGATAGCAATAAAGTGGGTGATTTCATTATCACTGTTTTTGATCGTATCGATGCTTATTCGAAGGGGGAGAAGTGAACCGTCTTTCGTTCGATCAAGAATATCTCCCTCAAAATGCCCCTCACTATTGAGTGAATTCCACATCTCACGATACATCATTGGGTCATGAGTGCCGGATTGAAAAATAGTAGGTGTTTTTGTTTTGAGTTCCTCCTCCTCATAGCCTGTCAGTCTGCAAAGAGCTTTGTTTACAGCAATGATTTTTAGCGAAGCATCGGTGATTAAAATTCCGTCGTAGGTCGATTCAAAAAGAGTTCGATAGCGTGATTCACTCATCTTCAAATTGAATTCTGACGTTTCAATCGTAGAGAGAATTCTCCGACTGATAAGAATTCCGATTCCCATAAAAAACACTGATGTTACAAGGGTGAGGATAAGAATACCTTTTTTTACCGATCGTCCTGCTTCGCCAATAATAGTAGAAAAGTTCTTGTCCAAATCAAGAAATTCTCCATTTAGAGTGTGCAATTGCTCACGCAGTACGGCACGTTGTTCTTCTCCCTCTTTATTCACAGTAATAATAGAATGTATTTCTTCTCCCAATAATGTTAATTGAGCAATTTTTTCATCGGCTAGTGTCCATATTTTCAGGGCATCTTCCATATACGATATATTTTTAAATTTTAGGAAAAACCATAGTAGCGTGTCGATATCATCAGGATCATTTTGCCCCTGTAAAAAACCTTGCTTCGCCCGCTGTCTATTCGGCGGATTTTCTTCAAGTGCTTGTCGTCCTCTTCGATCGCCGATACTCACCTCAAGAGCCTTTTGAAACGCACGGTAATCCGATTCGGCACGGGTATACGAGTAGCGTTCCAGATAGAGGACGGCATTTTTTTGGGATTTTGCCCATAATCCTTCACCTCGAGTATAGATACGAAAGCCATCCATAATTTCACTCTGAAAATAAATGATACTTGCTAGAATAAATGAAATAAGAACAAAAAGTGAAATGATAGAGCATATCTTCCCCTTCGTTGAAAAGGCACACTTTTTTTTAATGTCGCATAACTTCATCTTACTTCCTCGCTTTTTTAAAGTTATTTATAGCGCTTTAGCTTAATGTCAAGACGAAACACGCCCCCTCTTTTTTATTATGCCACGTAAGGGTTCCGTTGAAATTTCTCTCAATGATAGTTTTCGCGATATACAGTCCTAGACCTGTGCCATTGAGCCCTTTCGTGGTGAAGTAGGGTTCACTGATCCTCTCCATAACCTTTTGAGGTATCCCCCCTGCATTGTCGCAAACAGAGATGATGATATTTTCCTCGCTCTCATTGACTGCAAGGGTGATGGAGGGGGAGGGGATTTGATTTATCAAAAGAGCCTCTTTAGCGTTGTTGATGAGATTAAGCAACACTTGGATCAGTTGGCTTTTGAAGAGAGGGAGGAGGCGTTGGGTATTCTCTTCGAGGCTGACCGTAATGGAGTGGTGTTCCAAACTTTTGCCAATAATATCCAAAGTACTTTTTAGGACACTTGCTACCTTTAGCTCCTCTTTGGGTTGATTGGGTTGGAAAAAATGTCTAAAATCGTCGATAGTCTCCGACATAAAGGTGATATTGTTGGTAATCACTTCGATTTTTTTTTCAAATTCGGTATCACTTAACGTATTGAGTGCTCGTTTCATCTCAATATTGCTGATAGCCAACCCCATAATATTGAGAGGCTGTCTCCACTGATGGGCTATCATTGAGATCATCTCCCCCATTGCGGCTTGTCGAGATTGGATCAGTAATATCTCCTCATTAGACTTTAGCTTTGTTTCTATCTCTTTGCGTTTGGTAATATCGTTTATCACCACGTTTATACGGGGGATACTATCATTTTTTGTGTCTATATGACAAGACATGCAAACCCAAAAAATGGTTCCCTCCCGTGTGAGCATCCGAAGTTCGCAGAAATAGGGTTCGTTGGACTCTAATAATTTTTGATGGAGAAGATAATATTTATCTTGATCTTCTCCATCAATAAAACGGGTAAATGGTTGACCGGAAAGGGTATATTTGGGGTTTTCCAACAGTGTGTGGGCCGTGAGATTGGCGTGAAGGATAATATTTTGGGGATTAAGGGTGATATAGCCTACGGGAGATCGATTATAGAGTTTGCAATAGTGGTCTTTTGATTGGTTCAGCTGTTCTTGTATCTCCATCAATTCGTTATTTTGCATCTCCAGTTCGATTTGATGCACCTCTAAATTATGGAATATCTCCGCAATATCTTCGAGGGACATCTGCTGTAAAAGTTCCAATGAGGAAGTCGCTCTCCTCTTTGCAACTATTTTGGCGTTTTTTTGCAGGGATATATGCGATACAATCTTATTTTTGCAACTATTTGATGGATCCATTCTTCACGTCCTTATGAAAATTTCTATCCTATTTTTCTAATATTCTTGTTCAGAGTTACCAAATTTATGACATAAAAGTAGTCTATCTAATTTAGAGTGAAAAGTGTGTTAAGCATTTGATTTTTTAATATCCCCTTTATCGTGCAGAGGATAGAATTGTTAGAATTTGTAATTGTGTGTAAACGTTAAGTGTTTTATCTTGAGTGAAACAAGGAGTAGAGAATGAAGATACTGTTTTCTGTTTGCATAGCGATGATATGTGCAACAATTGTCAATGCAGATTTTGTTGATGCGAAGAGTGTTCTACCCGAAACAGTGGGGCTTTCTTCACAGAGATTAAAAAATATTGATACGCTGACCGATAAGCTTATTGATGAAAAAAAGATGGCGGGAACGGTCGTTTTGATCGCGCGCCACGGTAAAATTGCTTATTTCAAAGCAACGGGTCTCGCCGATACGGACAAACCGATGGAAAAAGATACCATCATGAGAGTAATGTCGATGTCCAAGCCCATTACGAGTGTTGCTACGATGCTTTTGTATGAGCAGGGAAAACTTCTTCTCTCTGATCCTGTCTCCAAATACATCCCTGAATTTAAAAACCAAAAAGTGTTGGTTCCCCTTCAAAAAGGTTCCCCTTTCCCGTATAAACTTCTCCCCGTAAAGCGAGAAGTGACCATACGGGATCTTTTAGCCCATACGTCGGGTATTATGTACCTTTCGTATGCAGGTATATATCCCAATGAGCCGGGGCGACAAGATATGCTTAATCTGTATAAAGGAGCGCAGATTAACGATGGCTATTGTCGAAGCGATGAAGAGATTGGAGAGATGGTCAAACGGCTGGGGAGACTTCCATTGACAGCACAACCGGGAGAAGTTTGGGAATATGGTCTTAACTCCGATGTTCTGGGCTATTTAGTAGAGGTCGTATCAGGGGTGAAGTTTGACAAATTTGTGGAACAAAATATCTTCAAACCGCTTAAAATGAACGATAGCTACTTTTATCTCCCCGAAGAAAAAATAAATCGTCTTGCTGCTGTGTATAAAAGCGATTGGAACGGAACCCTAGAACGCGTTGGAGAACATGAAATGCTTTTTAGCAATGAACTTGCCATGTGTCCTTATGACGCCTATCAGACATCGGGAAAATACCTCTCGGGCGGTGGAGGTGTTCTCTCTACGGCCTATGATTATTTTCGATTTTGTCAGATGCTGCTCAATGGGGGGGAACTTGATGGGGTTCGGCTGCTGAGTCGAAAAACGGTTGAATTGATGAGTGCGACGAACCATAGCGGACAATTTGACGCGACCTACCTTCATGGTCACGGATGGAAATTCGGACTTGGATTTGCCATCCAGCAAGATCGAGAACATGATGTTGACGCGGGTGATGTGGGGGTGTTTGAATGGGCAGGGCTTTACTCGACCCGTTTTAGCGTCGATCCCAAAGAGGATAAAATTACCATCTTCTTTTCACAAACAACCCCATTTGGGCACCACTTTGATTTGTGGGACAAACTACTGGTCCTCTCAGGATCAGCCATATCAGATTCAACTACGGAAGGAAAAAAATAATGAAGACGATGGCACTTCCAATAGGATTGAAAAAGTGGATTCACGTGAGTGGATTGATGATGTTAGTATCAGTATCTTTGATGGCAACGGGACCTCGTATTACGGCAGCGATGTTTGCCCAAGCAAAAAATGAGATCGTTGCCGTCGAGAAACCGCCCCTTTATGCTATGCAGCAGCCTAGCGGAGGTCTTGTATTTGAGATTGTTACCGCAGCATTGAAAACACAGGATGAAATGGCAACCCTTACGACCTATCCCGTTCGAAAAATGGCGGATTATTATCTGACACAGGAAAAAGTACTGGGTGCCCTCGGAAGAGCCCAAAACCTCTCCGAAGCAGATAAAAAAGGGAATATTGTACTCCCCGTCTATCGTGTACACGAACACTATTATTACTACAAACCGTTCCATCCGAAAGGGATTGTGTGGAAGGGGGCTCTCTCTGATTTGAAAGGGTTGCGCTATGGTGCGAGAGAGGAAGAGAATACGCAAGCATATGAAAAAGCGGGAATTAAAATCGTCCGTCTCAGTGGCTTGGATTTGTTTAAAAAGCTTAAAGAGGGGAGTGTAGATTTTATTAATGAACCGGAGTTGAGCGCCAAAGTAATGCTTGAGGCTAATTTACAAGCCGATAAAAATCAGTTTGGTGAGATGAATCCAGCCCCCTTTGAATCCACCGTCTTGATTGTTTTTAACGTTAAAAATGAGGATGCTAAAACAATTTCAAAAAAGTTTCGAGACGGATTAACTACTATTTTAGAGAATGGTCAATATCAGGCAATCCTTGAAAAATACGAGGGGAAAAACAGTCTCTCTGCAAGCCATGTTAAAGATTTTAAAATACAATGGAAAAAAGAGCTTCTACGAAAATGAAACACTCTATTCAAGGGGCGATACTGTTTTTTTTGTTAGTGTTCTCCAGCAGTGCATCTGCGCGAGAACAGTTTAGTATTACTCTTCAGGCGAATGAGAGTGTCCCTTATTGGATTGAAAAACCTTTCTATCGTGGTATGGGGTACGAGATAATTGCGGCAATTTCCAAAGAGATGGGGATAACAACACAAATCGAATTTCGTCCGTTAAAGCGGCTTATTGCCGATACAGCGAACAATGATTTGGGCAACCCCCTCTTTTATATGAACAATCAAAGCTTTGCTGCTATTATCCCGATAGCCGTTACCTACAGCGCTTTTTTTTCCTACCGTCCCCATACAAAAGCGTGTTCTTTGCATCCGAATGCAAACGGATGTACACCAAGACGAATAGGTGCGTTGAAGGGGACGATTTCCGATCCCTCTGCACTGGCTACTTTTGGGACGTTTGAGGAGAGTTATTCGCATGAATCTCTCTTTAAAAAACTTAAAAAAGGGCGTATTACTCTCGCGTTAGAACTTGACTTGGTGGGTAACCAATCGATCCGTACCCTTTTTCCGAACGAAGTTGATAATTTTGACGTTCAGATAATTCCGGAAACGGCATCTCCGATAGCAATTATGATTGACAGTTCTACCCCTAATGCCCTAATGATTGGGTGTCGTTATCAGGATGGGATTCATCGAATCATCCAAAATGGGGTATATCAAAAGATTCTTCAGAAATATTACGGTAAAGCTCCGATACCCTCGGATTGGTATTCTAATCTTTCAAATTTTGAAGCTCTTTACGCTATAACTTCATCAAAGGGTGATCAATGAAGGTTCTGTATAGTCTACGCATAAAAATCACCTTATGGCTTGTTTTAATTATTACCCTCTCTATTGGAATTTTGCAAGCGTATCAATATCACGCACTTAAGAGACAGTTGATGCAAGAACTGAATTATGCAGCGGATCAGAAAATTTCTCGATTGGTGCGTGATCTTAATCTGCCTCTGTGGGAACTTGATAATGGCTGGATAGATAGTATCATAGAGACAGAGATGCGTGAGCCACAAGTGCAGGGGGTTTTTGTTTATGAAGATAAAAAGATCATTTCGGCGCAAAAAATCGATACGAATGGGGATAAGGTCAAGGTAACAACGGATCATCTTCGGGGAGATTTTATTCTTCGCACGGGGAATATTGTCCATGACGGGGTAAAAATCGGAAAGGTGAATTTGTATCTTTCAAAAATCTTTATAGAAAAACGGCTCAGTGAAGAGCTCTATAACGCCATATTTTTTACCCTCTTGGTGAGTATCTTAATTTCACTCGTTCTGGGGTTTATGATGGATGTCTTGATACTTCGCCCCATCAATACCTTACTCAGATGGACCGAGCATATTGCTCAGGGGGAATATGGTTATTCGGCTATTTTGCCTTCTCGGGATGAAATTGGGGATTTGGGAAAAGGGATTGACGATATGAAGCGTCAAATTCAAAAACGGGAAGAGGAACTTCGACAAAATAAGGAAGAATTGGAAGTGGTGAATGAAACGTTGGAAATCAAAGTTTCGGAACGAACGAAAGAATTGAATGATGCGAATAAACAACTCCAAGAACTCGATAAACTAAAATCAATGTTTATCGCCTCCATGAGCCATGAGCTGCGAACACCGTTAAACTCTATTATTGGTTTTACAGGGGTGCTGTTACAGGGGATGAACGGGCCGCTGAATGAGAAACAAATCGATCATCTTCGTAGGGTTAAATCAGCAGGAACCCATCTTCTTTCCCTTATTAGTGATGTGATCGATATATCGAAGATTGAGGCAGGGCGGATTGATCCGTTTCCCGAAACATTTTTTCTAAACGATCTTTTGAAGGAGGCTTTCGGTGAAATTGAGATTTTAGCCAAGCAAAAAGGGTTGAACCTTCAACTGGAGCCGACCTCTGCAATAGAGATGTTTACCGATAAAAAACGGCTCTATCAATGTCTGTTGAACTATCTGAGTAACGCCGTCAAGTTTACTGAAACGGGAGATATCGTTTTGGGCGCCAAAGAGGAAGGGGCTCAAGTTTGCATTTGGGTACAAGACAGCGGTATCGGAATTGCCCAAAAGGATAAAGGCAAACTGTTTGAAGCGTTTGAGCGCCTTGAGACTCATTTGCGCGTTATCCCAGGGGGGACGGGTCTTGGACTTTATTTGACGCGTAAAATCACTGAAACGCTTCTCCAAGGATCAGTTTGGATGGAGAGTAAAGAAGGGGAGGGTTCGCTGTTCGGATTGCTAATTCCCAAATATATTAGTGTACAAGAAGAAGGGTGAAAGGTGGGAAAAGAGGAGATAGAAGCGTTTAAAAAACTTATCCTCAGCCACGAGGAGTGGTTGATGGAACGTATTTTGAGCTATGCTGAAGAGAACGATTTTACCCGTTACACCTCTACACTGATGGAGGCATGGCGGGTTTCCATCGAAAAGTTGAGCAACTCTCTGATCGGGTTGATGGATATCTCCCCTCAGATTCCCGAACTCCACCCAGATGAGGATTATACGAAAGACCAAGCCGCCGAATTCGGGATGCTTGAAGCGCAACGCCACCGTTCGCGCGGCGTCAATCTGGCAATGTTTTTGGCTCTTTTCAAATATTATCGCCAAAGTTACCACGATCTTTTGAGAAAAGAAAAATCACTATTCGATTCAACGGACTATTTTTCGCATTATATCGAGCGTTTTTTTGACCGTGTAGAGATCGCTTTTTGCAGTGAATGGAGCGGTCTTAGCTCCGAAAAGCAGATACAAAACCTTAGCCGCACCAATATGCAGATGACGAATGAGAAGAACAAATATCTCACTATTTTTGACAGTGTCGCTACTCCTGTTGCTGTCATAGACAAAGAGGGATATGTTGAAAATTTCAATTTGGCGGCCGAAGAGGTGTTTTTCGAAAAAGCTGTTTCAGGAGAGCGTTACTACAAGGAGAATAAGGCCAAAGAAAAATTTGAATGGCTGGAGAGCGAAATTGATGAGTTTATTGCCAGCAAGGAGTGTGCCCACCGGTTTGAAAAGGGGTACGCTCCTTCAAAACAGTTTTATGATGTCAAAATTCAGAAACTGCACGATGTGAGTAAAAAATTCGTCGGTTTTACCGTATTGATGAACGATATCACACAGGTGAAGGAAGCTGAACATTTAAAAGAGCTTGACCGCCTGAAAACACTTTTTATCGCCTCGATGAGCCATGAGCTTCGTACCCCTTTAAACGCGATTATCGGTTTTAGTTCCGTATTGAAAACAGAGATGGCGGGGCCTCTGAATCCAAAGCAAAAAGAGCAGTTAGAGAGGATTTACAATGCCGGACAACATTTGTGGAAGATGATTGTGGAGGTGATAGATATCTCTAAGATCGAATCGAATCAACTCCCTTTGATACTTGAAACGTTCTCTCTCAAGCAACTGCTTGAAGAGATGATGGTTCAGATGGAGTCAAATGCCCAGAACAAAGGGATTCACATCCGGCTTTTGATGGATGAGGATATATCGATCGTTACCGACCGTACCCGTTTGAAACAGGCGGTCGAAAATTATCTGAGCAATGCGATCAAATACAGTGAAAAAGGGACGGTTGCCATTTCTGTACAACAGAGCGGATCGATTTTGTCGGTAGAAGTGAGTGACGAGGGGATTGGAATCGACAAACACGATTTGGGCAAATTGTTTCAACCTTTTGAACGGTTGGAATCACACTTAAAGGTATTGGCAGGAGGAAGCGGACTGGGGCTCTATCTGACGCAAAAAATCATCAAAGATTTGATGGGAGGGGAGGTATATGTCAAAAGCTGTCCCGGTAAAGGGAGTACGTTTGGACTGAAACTCCCCAAAAATATCTCTATGAACGGGAGGATATGAGGGTGTTATGAAACGGATACTGCAGCTATCGATTTTCATCGGCATTATTGTCACATTCGCCCTTGCGGGGGTAACAGAATACCGTATCGGCGTGTTGGCCAAGCGGGGAGCCACGAAAGCGGTGGAACAATGGACCCCTACGGCAGAGTATCTCACAAAGAGTCTCTCAACTCCCTTTGTCATCGTACCGTTGGATTTTGATGAAGTGGATGATGCGGTTTCGCACCGACGCGTCGATTTCATCATCGCCAATTCCGCTTACTATGTCGATATGGAATACAAGTATGGTCTCAGCCCCGTCGCCACGCTGCAAAACCGTTCTATCGGAGGAAAATCGTACAAAGTTTTCGGCGGGGTGATTTTTACGAAACAAGAACGTGACGATATCAAAACACTGGAAGATCTCAAAGGGAAGCGGTTTGCGGCAGTCGATCCGAACTCGTTCGGAGGGTGGCATGTCAGCTGGCACGTGATGCAGCACAATGGCATCAATCCGGAAAAGGATTTTTCGCTTCTGATGTTCTCCGGGACCCATGACAATGTCGTTATGGATATTCTTAGTGGCAAAGCCGATGCAGGATGTGTCCGTACCGATACGCTGGAGCGGATGGCTCTGGAGGGGAAGATCTCCTTAAAATTATTCAAGATTATCCACCCCCTTAAGGGCGAAGGGTTCGATTTTGTCCGCTCCACCCCTCTTTATCCGGAGTGGCCGATTGCTAAGCTTCCTCATGTCCCCGATATTACAGCCAAAAGGGTTGCCATCGCTTTAATGAGTATGGAACCCGAAGCGCCGGCAGCCGTCGCCAGCCAGATAAAGGGGTGGTGTATCCCCTCAAACTATCAAAAGGTGCACGAGGTGCTCAAGGATCTTAAAATAGACCCGTACCGTTTTTTGCGGGAGATTCCCCTTTCGGAAGTCATACTGCAGTACCGGTACTACCTCTTCGTTATTTTTGTAACTATGATCTTCTTTATCGTTGTGATTTTTATGATCATTGTCCTCAACCGACGGCTGAAATCGACGATGACAAAATTGGAAGAGGAGGTGTCTCTAAAAGAGCAGGCAACAAAAGAACTGGAGATTCGTTCGAATAATCTGGCAAAGGCAAACGAGCAACTCAAAGAACTGGATAAACTGAAATCGATGTTTGTTGCCTCCATGAGTCATGAGTTACGAACACCGCTCAATTCTATCATCGGTTTTACGGGAGTATTGCTTCAGGGGATAAGCGGACCGCTGAATGAAAAACAGCAAGATCAGCTGAGCCGTGTCAAATCGGCCGGGCAGCATCTTTTGTCGCTGATCTCGGATGTGATCGATATTTCCAAAATTGAAGCGGGGCGTGCCGAAGCACGTGTCGAAGAGTTCTCCCTGCGTGAATTGATCGAGGAGGCTAAAAACGAGATTGAAATTGTTGCCGCACCCAAAGGGTTGAGCATCGAAATTGAAATGGACGAAGAGGTACAGATGCACAGCGATAAGCGCCGTATCTACCAATGTCTTTTAAATTATTTGAGCAATGCGGTGAAATTTACGGAAAAAAGCGGTACGATAATAGTTAAAGTAAAAGAGAGCGGTAATGACGTCAAAATCAGCGTTACCGATCAAGGTATCGGTATTGCCAAAGAGGAACAGTCAAAATTATTTGAAGCGTTTGAACGCCTAGAAACTCATTTGCGTGTTATCCCAGGGGGGACGGGGCTTGGACTTTATTTGACGCGTAAAATCACTGAAACGCTTCTTCAAGGATCGGTTTGGATGGAGAGTAAAGAAGGGGAAGGTTCGCTGTTCGGATTGCTAATTCCAAAATATATTAGTGCACAAGAAGAAGGGTAAAGGGGAAATCTTAATGATCAAGATACTATTTATAGCGGTTATTTATTTCATATCTGCAAAAATGGTTGCGCCTTTATCACTCGTAGAGAGTGGCAGCGTTTTCGCAATTTGGCCACCTACTGGTATCGCTCTCGCATCGCTTTGTTTGTTTGGGTACCGTATTTGGCCTGGTATTTTTATAGGTGCGTTAGCCCTCAATATGACACTCACACCATTTCTTCCATCGGTACAAATAGCCCTTACTAATACCGTTGGGCCACTTTTTGGATTTTGGCTACTGCAACGTTATACGAATAAAAATATTTTTGATACAACGAAGGCTATGGTGCTCTTTTTTTTATCAATAATTATGGCCTCTTTTATTACAGCTTTTGGTGGAATTCTCGCTCTATGGATACATTCTTTAGTTCCCCAAACGGCAGTTGTAAGGGTATGGGTGGGGTGGTTTTTGGGAGACTTAATAGGTTTTTTATTAATTACTCCTATCCTAGTCTCCATTCGTAGTGAATCTACTTCCTTAATGCGGCTCTTTTCTATTGAAGGTATTTTGATGTTAATACTCCTGGGCCTAACATCGTTGATTATTTTTGGTCCACTTGTTTTGTTTAATCTTCTAAATTATCCTGTCGTCTATTTTTTACTGCCACCTCTTATTTGGGGAGCATTACGGTTTGGATCGGTTGTAGCAGTCATCTCTCTTTTGGTTGTTGCCTTGGCATCTATCTATGGAACGATAATGGGATATGGTCCTTTTTTAAGAGACGATCCGAATCAATCGTTGTTGCTTCTGCAAAGCTTTAATGGTATGTTGGCGATTACAATACTCTTAATGGCAGCAATCTTTCGTGAAAGGGAACTGGTACAGGATAAATTGAGGTCGTATCAAGAGAATCTTGAGCAGCGTATCGATGATCGTACCCGAAAGTTGGCGGATGCTAATAATAAACTTATAGAACTTGACCGTCTTAAAACCCTATTTATCGCATCAATGAGTCATGAACTTCGTACGCCGCTCAATGCTATTATCGGTTTTAGCGGCGTATTGAAAACAGAGATGACAGGACCATTAAATGAGAAACAAAAAGAGTACCTTGAACGGATTCATAAAGCGGGTAAACATTTGCTTACAATGATTATAGAGGTGATCGATATCTCCAAGCTCGAATCAGGTGAGCTCCCATTTATCGTAGAGAAATTTTCCCTAAAGGAACTGCTAACAGAACTCATGGCAGGTACAAGTGAAAAATGTCGAAAAAAAGGGATAGAAAGCGCTCTTCTAATAGGTGAAGATATCTATCTTACTACGGACAGATCCCGTCTTAAACAATCGATTAAGAATTATTTGAGCAATGCAATTAAATTTAGTGAAAAAGGGACTATTACACTGCGTGCACGCCGGAGCAGTTATGGTGTGGAAATCGAAGTGTCGGATGAAGGGATAGGGATCGAAAGCCAAGATTTTGATAAACTTTTTCAACCGTTTGAGAGGTTAGAGTCTCGGCTGAAAGTATTAGCAGGAGGGGCAGGTCTTGGGTTGTATTTAACGAAAAAGATAGTGACGGAACTAATGAACGGAGAGGTCTATTTTCGAAGCGAGCCAGAAATAGGGTCTACATTTGGGCTTCGTATCCCTATAATGAATAAAGTAGTTGTGGAGAAGAGTAGTTAAATGAAATATAATCAAAAAGTTCTAAATTATTTGTTGATAATAATAGCACTATGGACGATGATTATCGGAAGTTCTTATCTTTGGAATATCTCACAGGAGAAGGTATATATAAATTCTTTGGCAAAAAAAGATGCCATCGCCAATTTTAACAAAGATCAGGCCTTTCGTTTTTGGGCAACTGAACACGGTGGGGTGTATGTCAAAAAAGATAAAAAAACGCCAGCAAATCCAAATCTTTCCCATATTCCAGAGCGCGATGTCGTAACTCCATCGGGTAAAGTGCTAACACTAATGAATCCAGCCTATATGATCCGCCAAATGATGGATGATTTTCCCAATGAATACGGGGTAAAAGGGCGTATCGTCAGTGATAAATACCTCTGGAAACCCAATGCCCCAGATGCGTGGGAAGCAAATGCGATTCAAGAGTTCAAACGAGGAAGCAAAGAAAAATTCGAATTTACGATAAAAAATAACAAATCCTATTTACGGTTGATGCGTCCTATGATGATTGAAAAAAAATGTCTAAAATGTCATGCCATACAAGGGTACAAAGAGGGGGATGTACGTGGCGGTGTCGGAGTTATGGTACTAATGACCCCGTATCTCGAAGAGTTTAACAAAGTTCGGTTACGCCTTTTGGTAACGCATGCTATTATTTATGCAACTGGTTTGTTATTGATACTTTTGGGAGGGAGAAGCTTTAACCGCTACTTGATCCGACTCGAAGAGGAGCAGGCTAAAGTTCAGGCATCTCACGTTGAGCTGGAACTTAAAGTCCAAGAACGTACTCATGCGCTGAGGGAAGCCAACAAACAGCTCCAAGAGCTTGACCAGCTAAAATCAATGTTTGTTGCCTCTATGAGTCATGAACTGCGTACACCGCTGAACTCCATTATCGGTTTTACTGGGATAATGCTACAGGGGATGAGCGGACCCTTGAATGAAAAACAAACCGATCATCTTCAGCGGGTAAAATCGGCGGGACAGCATCTTCTTTCGTTGGTTTCAGATGTGATTGACATCTCCAAAATCGAAGCAGGGCGTGCCGAAGCGAATAGTGAACTTTTCTCTTTACGTGAACTGATCTATGAAGCCAAAGAAGAAGTGAGCGTGGTTGCTACCCCCAAAGAATTGACTATTGAAATTGAAATGGACAAGGATATACAAATGGAGACGGACAAGCGTCGCGTATACCAATGTCTCCTCAATTATTTGAGTAATGCGATAAAATTTACAGATAAAAGTGGTACGATTAGAGTAAAAGTAGAAGAGTATGATTCCAAGGTAAAAATCAGTGTGATTGATCAGGGTATTGGAATTGATAAAGAGGAGCAGTCTAAACTTTTTGAGGCATTTGAAAGACTAGAGACGCACTTGCGGGTGAAACCAAGTGGAACAGGATTGGGGCTTTACCTCACCCGAAAGATTGCCGAAGATCTTTTGGAAGGAGGTGTTTGGATGAGTAGTGAGGTGGGTGTGGGGAGTATCTTTGGACTGACCATTCCTAAAAAAATCGTCGATATAAAATATAAAAAAAAGGGGTAAGTATGGCACGTGTATTGATAGTAGAAGACAATGATAACAATATGGAGCTCATTAGTTTCATTTTAGAAACAAGTGGTGAGGAGACATTACAGGCAATGAACGGTCTTTCAGGGGTAGAAAAAGCACTTTCTGAGCAACCTGATTATATTATTTTGGATATTCAACTTCCCGACATTGATGGGTTTGAGGTATTAAAGCGGATACGTGCTGCCAAAGAGGGGAAAGATATCCCCATTATTGCGATGACTTCGTATGCTATGTCGGGGGATAAAGAGAAAATGTTAAATGCAGGGTGTAATGGCTACATCGAAAAACCGATCGATCCTGAGCGTGTTATAGCCCAGATTCGGGATGTTCTTGAAAAAGCTTCTAAGCAATAATAGTGTATTGGCAACGTAAGAAAAAGGAAAAGTATGAAAACTATTTTGCTACTTGATGATAACGAAGATGCTGTTGTTTTGCAAACCATAATCCTTGAATCTGATGGTTTTAGCGTTCAATCGGCTATCAATGGGGTACAAGGGCTAGAAAAACTCAAAACATTTCATCCCGATATTATTGTATCGGATGTTCTCATGCCAGAGATGGACGGATTTGAGTTTTGCCGTGCGGTCAAACGTGATGATAACCTCAAAAATATCCCGGTCGTTTTTTATTCGGCACAATATACTGATGAAGAGGACAAAGAGTTAGCTGATGACGTGGGAGCAGAAGGTTTCATTTATAAGCCCATTGAGATGGAAACATTTTTAACTATTATCAATCGGATATTGGAACAGAGTAAAAAACGGCATAGTCGTTCAGATGAAGTAAAAAATAGTACCCCGTTTGAGCAAAAACATTACGAAGCGCAAGCAAAAATGCTCGATAAAAAGCTTCATGAGCTCGAAGAACAACACGCAAAAGTCCGAAAAGGTCTTGTTGATATGATTAAAGCGGTTGGCTTAACCATTGAAAAGCGTGATCCGTACACGGCTGGACATCAACAACGTGTTTCTGAAATTGCTGCTAATATTGCGCGTGAGTTGGGATGGGACGAGGCGCGCATAGAGGGGGTCAAGCTGGGAGCATTGGTGCATGATATTGGAAAATTGGCGGTTCCAATTGAAATTTTAAGTAAACCAGGTAAATTGCTCCCTATTGAATTTGAGCTGATAAAAATGCATCCTCAAGAGGGATATGAGATCCTTAAAGATATTGATTTTCCATGGCCAATTGCGCAGATGATTCTTCAACATCATGAACGTATTAATGGCTCAGGCTATCCCCAAGGGCTTCGTGATAATCAGATATTAGATGAGGCAAAAATTCTTGGAGTTGCCGATGTTGTCGAAGCCATCGCATCCCATCGTCCCTATCGACCTGCTCTTGGGATTGATGTGGCAATAAGTGAAATAGAAAAATACAAAGGGGAGTTGTACGACCCTTTCATTGTGGATATGTGTGTGAAAGTTTTACGTGAAAATAAAGATTTATTGAAAGATCATTGACAATTTCTTAAGAGTTTATCATCGGAATATTAATGGTTATTTTTGACTCTTTAATCTCGACGAAAAGGTGATTCTCCTCAGCAAGAGAAGTGAGTTCTGAAGCGTATTTTCGGCTCATTTGTGGTGCGGAGATAGAAATAGCAAAAAGGGAATATTTTTTCTCCTCAAACTTTATATGTTCCCCAACTCGAAAGAAGAGATGGGTGGTAATAGCGTCATTTCCACTAAACGATTGATAGATTTTATTGAGTAGTTTAATGAAAAGATCTGTATTGAGACGTATTTCGGGGAGGGTGGGGTCAAGCTCTTTGATATGTTTTGTCGATGAACCGATAGAGTTGGAGCTGATACACAAATCGATTAGCGTATAGATATTAACCAATTGTCCATCGGGTTTTTGCTTCGAAAAATTAAAGGTGGGAAGCTGATAGAGGCGAATACCGATTTGCTCTTCGTTTTCATACCCAACGGTAATCCCAAAAAATTTAAATCGTCCAAATTCGAGATCCAAAAAAGTTGTTTTAAATCCGAAAGAGGAACTGGCATACGTTGTCGCTATTTTATACAGATGAGAGGTTTCAGCAGCCCCGAGGAGATACTGAGCTTCGGTGTTGAGAGAGATGATTTTCCCTTTTGCACTAAAAAGGATAAAGGGGTTAAAATCGTATTCAATCCATTGTTGATCGAATGTCATCAGTCCTCGATATAGTTTTTCAGTTTACGACCCACTTTTGGGTGTTTAAGTTTTTTGATCGCACTGCTTTCGATTTGTCGAACACGCTCACGGGTTACATTGAGCTCTTTACCGATCTCTTCTAGGGTACGGTCAGACTCATCATCCATAATACCAAAACGCATTTTGATAACCGCTTTTTCCCGTTCATTGAGTTGTTCGAGAACCCCTTCGATCTGCACTTTCAAATCGTCTTTGAGAACGGCATCAGAAGGGGAGATAGACATTTTATCTTCGATGAAATCTCCGAAACGACCATCCTCTTCATTCCCGATAGGGGCTTCGAGAGAGATAGGTTCTTTGGTGATTTTGATAACGTTCTTGACTTTTTCGACCGATAAACCGACCTCTTCGGCAATGGTTTCAACATCCGGCTCTTTTCCGTGCTCTTGGAGGTGCTTACGCATGATCTTATTGATACGGTTGATCGTCTCGATCATATGGATCGGGATACGGATCGTACGGGCTTGGTCAGCAATTGCACGGCTAATGGCTTGACGAATCCACCATGTAGCGTAGGTTGAAAATTTGTACCCTTTTTGGTATTCGAACTTATCGACCGCTTTCATCAACCCGATATTCCCCTCCTGAATCAAATCCAAGAACGGCAGACCGCGATTGGTGTACCGTTTGGCAATCGAGACAACAAGACGGAGATTACTTTTTGCCATACGAGTCTTGGAAACTTCAGAGATATTTTTACCCCGCTTGATCTGTTCCAGAATATCGGCGAGTTTTTCAGGCTCCATATTGAAGCCCCCTTTGGAAGCCTCTTTGGTTTGAATCAGTTTTTTGATCTCCATGTAGGTACTGACCATCGTCGCTTCGGGGACTTTTGAGGCAATCTCTTCTTTCGTTAGCTCACAAATCTTCGCCAAAATGAGAACGTGATTTTTTTTGAGTTGTTCATTAAAAAGGGGAAGCTTATATTCCAGACGTTTAAGCTCACGATCAAACCCTTCATCGCTTCGTAGTGCTGTCTCCATTGAGCGAACGAGTTCATTGATCAGTTTTGAGGTAGGCCCAAGATCAAGAAGCGCCTCTTTAAGAGTTTTTTTCTTGAAACTAACGGTGAGGAAAAACAAGACATAGTCCGCATCCATCTCTTCAAAAGAGCGCTCATCCAACATTTTTTCGGTTGCTTTTGCCCACTCTTTTTTCGCTTTGTCCAAAGATTTAAAAGAGACAACGACTTTTTCTACCCGTTTTTTATCTTTGGCAGAGGGAGCTTTCTCATTTTTCTCTTCTTCGTCTTCGTCATCGTCTACTTCTACGTCACTCTCCTCTTCATCTCCCTCTTCGAAGCTTTTGAAGAGTTCTTTTACACGACGCTCACGGTTGATGAGGGGATCTTTGTAATCGAGGATAAAATCAATCAAGTAAGGGACAGAACAGATAGCATCAATAATGATCTCCTCCCCCATCTCCATCCGTTTGGAAATCTCAACCTCTTCGTCTTTGGTTAGAAGGGGAATTTGTCCCATTTCACGTAAATACATACGGACAGGGGAATCAGAACGGGACCATTCAAGTAATTCATGCTGTTTGAGTATATCAAACTGATCATGGCTCGCTTCTTCAATGTATTTGAGCTGCGCTTCTCGTTTGGCCTGCGCTTCTTGCTGATTAAGAATTTTGGCGTGTTCCGAGGAGGTAAAAAGACAAATTTTGTATTTTTCGGCAAGTTTTAAAATATTTTTGGCTTGCGCAAGGGTAGGTTGCTTATCGTAGGCTTCGACAATTACCTCGTAGGTAAGACAATTTTTCGATTTGTGTTCGGAAAACAGAGTTTCGAGGTGTTTGTTTAAATCTTTGACGCTCATACGTGGGGACTCCCTTGGGGTTAAAAAAGAAACGGATTATACCCAAATTTTATTAAATTATCCTTTTGTTTAGAGTCAAATAAAGAGTAAAAGTGGAATAGAAATTGCTTAGTATAATTTATATTTCAGCGTCAAGGACAGCGAATGCAAACGGGATATTATGCAGCGACAGCAGGTATGGTGACACAATTCAACCGGATGGACAATATTGCAGCCAATTTGGCGAACGTTAATACCAATGGCTATAAGAAAGATCAGCTTATCACAGGTGATTTTGCTCGTTTGTACAAAGAGGCACGGGATGAGCTTCCGTTGCAAAACAATACGACTGAAGCTGCCCAGTACTTGAACCGTTCCTTAAGCCGTGTCCCTCAAATTTCGGATGCTTATACCGATTTCTCTCAAGGGACGCTCCAGTCGACTGAGAATACCTTTGATTTGGCATTGGGGAAAGAGAATCAGTTCTTTGCAGTAAATACTCCCCAAGGGGTACGTTTGACGCGTGATGGCTCTTTTACCCTTAATGATGCAGGGACATTGGTGAACAAGCAGGGGTATGAAGTCCTCCCCAGTGACTATTTTCAAGCTAAAGCCCCTATTAAACTCAATCCGCAAGATTCGGTGGTGACCATAAGTAAAGATGGGCAAATCAGCACCAATGTAGCGGGATCAACTCAGATGGTCAACGGAAAAAAATTGATGGTCATTGAGCCACAAAATATGAATATGCTCCGTAAAGAGGGGGACAACCTCTATATCCCTGATCCTGCCGACCCTTTGACCCCGATTAATCAAAGTGGTGGCGTTATGCAAGGGTACGTTGAAAAAAGTAACGTCAACGCGGTCAATGAGATGATCGCCCTCGTCGAAGCCAATCGTCTTGCAGGAATGTATCAAAAAGCGATGGATGCCCAAATGAATGATATGAATACCGATGCTATTCAAAAAATAGCGGCTAAAAACTAATAGGAGACTAAAGCCATGATGCAATCACTCTATACAAGTTCAACAGGGATGCTCGCTATGCAGACCCAAATTGATACGACCGCGAATAATATTGCCAACGTTAACACCATGGGGTACAAAAAATCACGGGCTGAATTTGCCGATTTGATGTACAAAGTGATGACGTATGCAGGGACATCCACAAGTGATACGACCAAATCACCGACGGGAATTGAAGTGGGGCTTGGGGTACGTCCAACGGCGATCAATAAAATCTTTTCGGAAGGGAGTTTAAAACAAACGGATAATCCCCTTGATCTAGCTATCACCGGCAAAGGGTTTATTAAAATGCAACTTCCTAATGGTACGGAAGTCTATAGCCGTAACGGTTCTTTGAAAATTGATCAAAACGGTACTTTGGTAAATTCTGACGGCTATACCGTTATCCCTGAAGTCGTTATCCCCACTGATGCTACTAATATCACCATTGGGACAGATGGTATTGTAAGTGTCACTGTCTCAGGTCAAGCCCAAGCAACACAAGTAGGGCAAATTTCACTCACCAATTTTATCAATCCAGCAGGGCTACATGCGATGGGGGATAATCTTTTCGTTGAAACAGATAGCTCAGGGCAACCTGTAGAGGGGACTCCGGGTGATAATGGATTGGGTTCTATTCGTCAGGGATTTGTGGAGCTATCAAATGTACAGTTGGTCGTAGAGCTTACCGATTTGATTACAGGGCAACGGGCCTACGATGCGAACTCAAAAGTTATTACCACAAGTGATGATATGTTAGCCACTGCTAATGGTATTAAGCGTTAATAGCTTATAGCATCATTACTTGAGAGCTTCCTGCCTCGTTAAGTGCCTTTTCCGCGCGTCTGATTATGTCGGTAATCTCCTCTTTCTCTTTTTGAATGGTTGTCCCCACTCGCATACTAATATTTTTGAGGGTATCGAAAGGGTCTTCTTTCATAATAGCAAAAAGTTTTTGACTAAAATTGAGTGCGTTTTCAGGGTTATTGATAAGGTATGCAAGTAAGAAAACCTTTTTTCCCCAACGTATCAACATATCACTTTGACGGATACTGCTTTTAATGCTGAGGGTAAAATCTCGTAAATATCTTTCTGCTTCACTTTCCGAGGACATAAGCTCAATCATCGTAATTCCGACAGCTTTTTTATTAAATTCAGCTGCATCATAAAAGCTTTTAGAGGTGTGTAAAAAATAATTTTTATTATAGGCACCACTCTCATGATCAATACTTGCATCGTTTTCGATCATGATTCGCTTGATTAAGTCTTGAGAGATATCGGTAAATGAGAGTATAGCATACTCCTTTATGGGTGTATCAACCGTGACGGAAAAAGCATAAGGTTCACCACGTCCACTAATCATACTGACCACTCTGTCTTGCTCGTTAAGAGCTGCAAGAGAGGGGATCCATTCATCATGATTTTCTACTTTCCCCGCATGAAAGTAAGAATCATGGGGGACGAAACGGTTGAGCAGAGAACCAAATTCACGCAAGAATTCTTGTACAGATGAGACGCTGGCAAATTTTTTAAAGGCTTTATTGAATAGGGTAGGGGTATTTTTATGGAGAACAACAATTAAATTCTTTTGGGTATTAATAACAGATTCCAATAGAAGATAGCACTCTTTTTCTCCATTAATTAGAATAACTTCCGGATCGCTCATAAATTTTCCTTCTCGTGCTTATGAATGTAATGATAACACAAATGGCAATCACAATTATCAAATGACGTGCATGAGAGGAGCATTTATAGTGCAAGGTATTTGTAATATTAAGACCAAACCCCTGCAATGGGTGTACCGCAATAAGGGCAACTGTTTTTGTCGATTAAATGGTTCGTTACATATTGTCCAATACGTCCACGACGTTCAATAGCTATTTCACCACATCTGGGGCAATAGGTCGATTCACGCGTTTCGTCATCAATATTGCCAACATAGACATATTTTAATCCGACATCTTTGCCAATTTGATACGCACGCTGAAGTGTTGACGAAGGTGTTTGTGGAACATCCAACATCTTATACATGGGATGAAAGGCACTGATATGCCATGGTATATTAGGATCAAGATTAGCTTGAAATTGTGCAATAGAACGAATATCGTCATCCGAGTCATTGACTCCAGGGATCAAAAGTGTCGTCGTCTCAATCCATATCTCTTTTTTATAGGCATACTCAATCGTATCAAGAACCGGTTTAAGGGAACCACCGCAAATATCTTTATAAAATGAGGGGCTATATCCTTTGATGTCAATATTCATCCCATCTAAATAGGGGGCAATTGTATCGATGGCTTTGTGCGTTTCATAACCGCTGGTAACGTAGATATTTTTAAGACCTGCTTCGCTTGCCAGTTTGGCCGTGTCATAGGTGTACTCAAAAAAGACGACGGGTTCATTATACGTATAGGCAATGCTTTTACATCCATATTCGAGAGCCAATTCGACTGCCCTTTGAGGGGAGAGGCTTTGACCGATAATCTCATGATGATGCTCTTTTGGATATTGGGAAATATCGGCATTTTGGCAAAATTTACACGAAAAATTGCATCCAACTGTCCCAAACGAAAAGACACTTGATCCAGGTAAAAAATGAAACATCGGTTTTTTTTCGATTGGATCAACATTAACTGCCGCTGCAAGAGCATAGGTGAGAAGACGAAGCTCCCCCTCTTCAACTTTGCGTATACCACAAATACCGTATTCACCTTCACTTAATTTACAGTGCTGATTACACGCTTCACACGCAATCCGACCGTCATCAAGCCTTTTGGAAAGCCAAGCTATAGATGACATAGTGACCCCTTTCGTAAAAACTTATTTCGTGAAATGCCCCAACAATTCATCAGCTGGAACTTTTGTCAAATCAGCATGAAGATTGATACTCATATTTTTTGTGACGGCAGGGTCAAGTAATTCAATGATTTGGTTATTGATCGCTTTCGGGGCGGCGAAATACCAATCAATATGGCTATGTGCATCAAGTGCAGCGGTGATTTGCTGTGCGATCTCTTTGAGACGGCGATGCTCCTCTTCTTGCGCAATATTGTGATCTTCCCCTGAACCACTGGCACCGACACCTTGAAAATTCCCTTGCTGATCCGAAACTTTTTCATTTAAACGCTGATGTGCTTGAAGATTATCAATACTTTCGACTAATTCGAGAGTTTCTCTCCCTGCAACATTTTCAGTATTGTTAAAGAGTTTAAAATGCTGTAAATCAGCAACTATGATAAATTTTGGTGACATGGCGACCCCTTTAATATATAAAATCTATAAATAACAAAAGCAGATTACATAACGGTACCTTAAAAAAACATAATGAAAAACAAAAATAATTTTATGAAGGTGATTTAAAACTTTCAACTCTTCTTGGCTATAATCTCTTTAATATTATTTATAGGATATTTCGATGCAAAAGATTGAAGGGAAAGTTTGGAATTTCGGTAAAGATATCGATACCGACCTCATTATTGCCGCCCGTTACCTTAATACTTCTAACCCACAAGAGTTAGCAAAGCACGTGATGGAAGATGCAGATCCGACATTTGTGACCAAAATGGTTGCAGGGGATATTATCGTTGCCGATGAAAATTTCGGATGCGGTTCCTCGCGTGAACACGCCCCTATTGCCCTAAAAGCTGCTGGTGTTGCTGCTATTATTGCCCCCACTTTTGCCCGTATTTTTTATCGCAATGCGTTTAATATGGGACTCCCTATTTTTGAACTTCCAGAGAGTACGGAGATCAAAGAGGGGGAATCGGTCAGCATTGATATGGATGCAGGGACCATCACGAATACAACCAATGGAAAAGTGTATAACTTTATCCCAATCCCCCCCTTTATGCAAGAACTTATTGCCGCAGGTGGATTAATGAATTTTGCTACAGCTGAAATTGCAGCGCAAGGAAACTAATTGATGAAAAAATACAACATTGCCCTTATCAAAGGGGACGGAATCGGTCCTGAGATTATTGATGAAGCGACTAAAGTTCTTGATGCTGTAGCCGCGTATGAAAATATTGAGTTTAATTACCAAGAGGTACTTATGGGGGGTTGCGCGTACGATGCTACGGGTGATCCTCTTCCACAAGAGACGATTGACGTAGCGCTTGCCAGTGATGCAGTCCTTTTTGGTGCGATCGGCGGTGAAAAATGGGACACTCTTCCAAGAGAAAAACGTCCTGAGAGTGGATTACTCCGTTTTCGTAAAGAGTTAGGGGTATTTGCCAACCTTCGTCCTGCTAATGTATATGATGAGCTTGTCAATGCCAGTTCACTTAAGCCTGAAATCGTTAAGGGTGTTGATTTGATGGTTGTTCGTGAGCTTATCGGCGGTATTTACTTCGGTGAACCAAAGGGGCGTGATGAGAATAAGGGTTGGAACACTATGGTGTATACTCGTGATGAAGTTATCCGTATTGCTCATGTAGCATTTAAAATTGCGATGGATCGCTCGAAAAAAGTGTGTTCGGTTGATAAAGCAAATGTTCTCGATGTAAGTCAGTTATGGCGTGAAGTGGTGATTGAAGTTTCCAAAGAGTATCCGGAAGTAGCACTTTCGCACATGTACGTTGATAATGCGGCAATGCAGTTGATTCGTGATCCGAAACAATTTGATGTTATTTTGACAGGAAATATTTTCGGAGATATTTTAAGCGATGAGGCGAGTATGCTCTCGGGTTCAATCGGATTACTCCCGTCCGCTTCTGTAGGTGCCAAAATCGGTGTATATGAACCAATCCATGGTTCGGCTCCGGATATTGCAGGTCAGGGGATTGCTAACCCTATCGCCACTATTGCAAGTGCGAGCATGATGTTGCGTTATGCTTTGGGTGAAAATGCGATGGCGGATCGTATCGATTATGGGATCAAGCAAGCGTTAGCGCAAGGGTATCGCACTCGTGATATTGCAGCTTTTGATGCCAAAGAGATTTGTTCAACAAGCGAAATGGGTTCTATTATTGCCAATTTAGCGGCGCAATGCAAACTCTAACTCTCGCCAATATTTATGAGCTTCAAGGTCTCAAAGAAGAGGCTCTTGAAATTTATAAAGAGATTTTAAAAAAAGATCCCTCCAATGGGGATGCCAAAATAGCAATCCGACGGCTTTCGGGGATGCGTAAAAAATTTTTGCACGTTAATAGTGAAATGAAAGATTTTTTTGTCCAGATGGATGAGAAAGCAGAGTTTATCCAATTTGAAAGGTGGTTGATGAAAGCATGGAACTAAAAGATGTCATTTTATCAACATTAGCAGAACTGGAAGAGTCTGTTCAGCTAAGTAAAGCAATGCAGCCTATTGCTAGTGTAGAATTGATCGAAACTTCTAGTATTGAAGAGGTATTTGAATCGAAGTCGCTTTACACGCCTCCTCTTAGTGATGGTGTTAACCCAATAATTTCTACGAGTGGTCGTGAAGATGAAGTGAGGCTTCTTGAAGGTGTTCGTGAGCGTCTTTTGGTTTTGTTTGAAGGATTTCAATCCCCAAATAACGTCCAAATTGAAGCAAAAGTGGACTTGACACTTAATTTTTTAGAATATTTGCTCGCCACTATTGACAACCGGTTAGAGTCATTTAAAGAAAATAAATAAAGGTTTTTGCCCAGATGACAGAACAATATCGTATTTTGATCCAATGTAATGATGAAAAAGGGTTGGTCTATAAAGTATCCAGTATTTTTTATCATCGACATTTGAATATCCTCTCCAATAATGAATTTGTCGATAAAAACTATAATAAATTTTTTATGCGAAGCGTTGTAAGTGGTGAAGCCGATATGGAGGCACTTAGAAATGAACTTTTAGCTGTTCTTCCAAGCAATGCCCATTTGGAAGTTATTGCACCGCGTAAAAAACGGATTGTATTGATGGTAACTAAAGAGTCTCATGCTCTTGGGGATATTTTGATACGGTATGAAGCGGGTGAACTTGATGCTATTATCGTGGGTGTTGTCTCCAACTATGATGTACTTGAACCGTTGGTCTCCAAATTTGAAATCCCTTTTTATACGGTTTCGCATGAAGGGTTAGAGAGAGATGTTCATGAGCAAAAAGTGCTGGAGTGTTTGAACTCTTTTGGGGATATTGATTACATTGTATTAGCAAAATATATGCGGATATTAACCCCCCGTTTTGTCAATGCGTATGCCGATAAAATTATCAATATTCACCACTCTTTTCTCCCCGCCTTTATCGGGGCAAATCCGTATAAACAAGCATACGAACGAGGTGTTAAAATTATCGGTGCAACAGCCCATTTTGTTAATAACGATCTTGATGAAGGACCGATTATCGCACAAGATGTTATCCATGTCGATCACGCATACGGATGGGAAGATATGCAGCGTTCCGGTCGTGACGGTGAAAAAATCGTCCTCTCGCGTGCCCTTAAACTGGCATTAGAGGATCGTGTCTTTGTTCACAGTAACCGAACGGTCATTTTTTAATATGTTCAATATTGTCCTTATAACTCCTCAAATTCCGAACAATACAGGTGCAATTGGGCGACTGTGTGTCAATACGGGTGCAACGTTACATTTGATCAAACCGCTTGGATTTGATATTGACGAAAAGGCAGTTCGGCGATCAGGATTGGATTATTGGCATAAGATTGATCTAAAAGTCTGGGAAAGTATTGACGATTTTTTCACGGCGCACCCTTCCAGCGACCGTTTTTTCTTTGCTACGACTAAAACCGATCAACCTTATTTTAACCATACTTTTAAGGAAGGTGATTTCTTATTTTTTGGTAGTGAAACGAGTGGGATCCCTTCCGAAATACTCGAAAAATACTCCAACCAATGTATGACGATCCCAATGACGAAAGAGGGGCGTAGTCTTAATCTTGCGATTAGTACGGGTATTATTTTGTATGAAGCAATTAAACAAAATTTTACAACTTACCAAGAGGGGATGTAATGCTTTTTCAAATCTTTGATAATTTGGTTATGGTTTTATTTATTCTCTTTATCATTTATATCTTCCGAGGATACCATCTCTCCAAGCGGCAAGAAGATCATGACGAGAATAAAGGTAATGACGTTTAATAAATATTGCAATATGACATATTTTTAGACGAATTAGGGCATAATTTTTTTAATGGTTTAAAGAAAAGGTGTTTGAGTATGAAAAGTTTTTTTGACATTGTGGAAACGATTAAAGATGTCGTTTCGGCTGAATTTCCCAATAAAAAAGTATTTGACAAAGATGTTGCTGATCTTCTGGATATTTCACAGATGAATTTTGCAACGATGAAAAAGCGTAATAAAATCCCTTTTAATGAATTGCTTGATTTTTGTGCACAACGCTCTATCGCGATTAATTGGCTCCTCTATAATCAATCCCCAGAGAGTTTGATAGAACCTACCAATCGTTTTTATAGGGTTCCCTATTTTTCTTCTGTGAATGCCTCAGCGGGTGGAGGTGCTTGCAATGAAGAGCTCGAATCACACCCTTTACTGTTAGAAGAGACGTTTATTACTTCTCTCGGGGGTGAAAAAGAGTTACGTCATATCGAAGCGATCAATGTTTCGGGAGATTCAATGGAACCCTCTTTTGGAAATAACGATATTGTTTTTCTTAATCGTTCTAAGCTGGATGTGGAGCGTGGGGGTATATTTACGATACGGACAGAATATGGACTTTTTATTAAACGGTTACACGTGCGTATTGATGGAAGTGTTGATATTATTTCGGATAATCAAGAGTATCCACCCTCTATTATTGGGCGCGATGACATAGAGATTGTGGGTCGTGTTGTAGGACGTTTTGGTTGTGTTGACTAATATCGATGAGAGGGGTTTTTATGATTACTAAAGTTTTGAGTATTGGATTAATTATTATTTTAGGGGGGTGTAGCACTGCCCCCCTTCCTACATTGCACGCGCCTGTTTGTACGGATAAAAATGGTTCTCTTGTTTCAGATGAACCGATTGTCGTTCATGAGAGTGAGTCTGATCTTCCAAGTACAATTGAAAAAATGAATGATCTTCTCCGCTTTCCACAAGATATTTCTCCTTACGTTGAGCGTAATGGAGTCGATCATGATACTTTGTATGAAACTCAGCAGCACTTTAACGAACGGTATTATCGTCCGTGGTCCTATACGGTGGCTCCTATTTGTGCTAAAGAAGCAGCATGGGCTATAAGTGCCTTTCGACGTGGCTATGGCAGTAATCTTAAACTTTATGATTCATCTTGGTTTACTCAAATGGAAGAAGAGAGTAATTTTCAAGCCTTTTCAACCTTGAATCAGCGTGCGATCACAACAAGGTGGATGAGTCTTCGGGTTTTCCCAACCTCAAAGCCTCTTTATAAAAATCCTGCTAGAGCGGGGGATGGGTATCCGTTTGATTTGCTACAAAACAGCAGTGTGGCATTTAATGAACCCATTTTCATCTCACACACCTCTAAAGATGGAGCGTGGAGCTATATTTTTACCAACAATGCGTCGGGGTGGGTTGAGAGTAATGCAGTAGCAACGCTCTCTTCGAATCAGATTGAGACCCTTCAAAGTAAAGAGCAACTGTTTATAACAGAGGATAGAACTCCTCTGTACGATGAGAAAAACCGGTTTGTTACTTACTCTCGTATCGGTATGGTTCTCCCCTATGTGAGTGAAAATGATGAGAGTTACAAGACTCTTTGGGTCAATACAGATGGAAAAACAAGTGAGCTTTTAATTCCAAAAAGTTCGGCTCATGTAGGAATCAGCGTCATTAATAAAGGTGATCTGACCAAGATAGGAGCTAATCTATTACGTAATACCTATGGGTGGGGTGGGATGTTTGAGGAGCGTGATTGCTCCTCCATGATTCGGGACTATTTGACCCCTTTTGGTATTTGGTTACCCCGTAATTCAGCACAACAAGCCAAAAAAGGGGAAGTGATCTCCTTTAAAGATTTGAATAACACCCAAAAAATTGAATTGATCAAAGAAAAAGGGGTCCCTTTTGAGACTATTTTGTACAAAAAAGGGCATGTCCTCTTGTATGTAGGGACGTTCGAAGATACCGTTATGGCAATGCATAATATTTGGGGTGTACGGACAAAAAATAAAGATGGAACATTAGGACGAGCAATTATAGGACACGCCGTTATTAGCACCCTTGAGCTTGGTTCTGATGTTAAGAATTTTGACCCCAACGGTATGTTACTAAGCACTTTAACCAGTATGAATATCTTTACAAAAGAACCAATACCCCTTGCTCAAAAAAAGGAGAAAAGAAAACTTTCTAGCCTTTGATATCAAGCAGTGAGCCCAGCATCTCATTTTGGGTTCGGATAGCTTGGATATTTGCCACGGCAGTTTTTTCAATGGTGACTTGATCGGTTATCTCTTTGGTAAGATCGGTTTGTGATTGCGTCGAACCCGTATCGGTTGCCATTGTTGTTGTTGCTTTTGTTCCCCCATTTTGAGTCTCACTAATGGTCGTGTTGCGAGGGACAAATCCATCACTATTTGCATTTGCAATATTCTCCGCACTATTATTCATGAAGGTTTGATTGGAGATAAGAGAAGAGACATTTGAACTTATCATAGAATGCTCCTTGAATTGGATGCAATAAGTATAAGACGAGCCACCTTAAGAGATGGCTAAATTATAGAATTAGTGTAAATCGGCGTTAAGTTTTACTTCACGAGTTGAACGTAGTATTACAAGGGCACCGGTGGTAGAGTCTTGACGGAAATGAAGTCCATTAAGTCCTGCAAGCTCTTTACCTTTGAAACTATTTCCTTCTAAGCTACTTGTGGGATTAGCTTCTTTGATTTTTGCCAGTTCAGTCGAGGTGACGGCAAATTTTGTCCCTGCCAAAATCGCAATTCCTGCATCGACGATACACCCATCCCCTAAAGGGATACCTGTAACCGAGTTGGCACCCAAAAGGGTATTTTTACCAATTGAGATAGGGTTACCATCCGTACCACTGAGAACACCAAGGATAGAGGCTCCACCACCCACATCGGAACCATCCCCGACGATAGCAGAGCTTGAAATACGCCCCTCCACCATGCTGACACCGGTTGTTCCTGCATTGAAGTTCACATAGCTTGCACCCGGCATAATCGTTGTCCCTGCATGAAGCTGCGCACCAAAACGGACTTTTGAATCGTCCAAAACGCGCGTATTATTGGCAGGGATGATATGTTGAAGATAACGGGGGAATTTATCAACGAAATCGATTTTAGGGTATTCATTTGCGAATTTAAGTTCGATTTCATTCTCACGAAGCCACTCTAGTTCGATGGGTTGACCCTCTGACCATGCGACGTTGTGCAATGCCCCAAAAGCACCGTTTAGGTTAAGAGAGCGTAATGGAGCTTTGGACGTTGAGAGGGCGTAGAGCTTTAGATACGTCCCCTCAACGCTTTTGCACACAGCGTCATTAAAGAGGATGGTCAGACGAAACTCCCCCTCGCGCATCCCATTCTCTTTGATTTGATTATAAAGGGCTGCAATAACTTGAATGTTTTTATGAGCATCACCGTACGCTTCATCGGAGTAGGGGGTAAAAGCGTTTAAACACCCTTCTAAAAATTTGAGGGTTACAGGAACGATCACTTCATCGGCATTGAAATCGATGGTAAATCCTTGCTCTTGAGCACTTTTAATGAAAATTGCTGCACTGCCAAAGTTTTCGTTCCAGTTGATATGGGGGTAGGTTGCTTGAAGAATTTTGTCGCTATTTAATTGACCAAAATCAACACGGCAAATGCCAAAACCAAGGGGATTTTTGTACCCTTGACTATTTTGTATATCGCTTACACACTCTTTGAAGGCAGTTTCGGTTTCGATGATTTCCATAAAGACTCTCTTGTGATAAAATTAGGGTTGGGGTGCAGGCAAAAGTGTAGCGCACGATCGCGCTACACTTTTATTATTATTTAACTTTTTCCATATATTCACCCTCGACGGTGTTAACACGGATGATATCACCTTCAAGTAAATGATAGGGAACTTGTACTACGGCACCTGTTTCAAGGGTTGCTGGTTTTTTAGAACCGCTTGATGTATCCCCTTTGAAGTTGGGCGGTGTTTCGGTAATGGCAAGTTCCATGATTTCAGGAGCATCCACACTGATTGCTTTGCCGTTGTGTAAAATGATTTGAACATTTGTACCGTCTTTGATCCATTTGCTCGCATCTTCACATTGATCGTAGGTCAATCCTAGTTGTTCAAAGCTCTCGGTATCCATAAATTGGAGCATTTCGCCATCATCGTACAAATACTGCATCGTTTTGTGTTCGATATTAGGAACTTCAAATTTATCCCCTGCGTGAATTGTTTTCTCAACGACTTTTCCATTTAAAAAACTTTTCACTTTACAACGGACAAATGCTGCCCCTTTACCCGGTTTAACGTGTTGAAAATCGATTACTCTATACGGAACACCCGTAATTTCGAGGCGTACCCCTTTTTTGATATCGCCCATTCCGATTGTTGCCATGTTTATTCCTCGTATTAATAATTGATCGAATTTTACCCGAAAGATCCATGAATATCAAATCAGCCATCCTTAGAGGAGTTTTAGGTAAAATTCCGACACGACACTACAAAAAATTTATCGACAAGAAAAAGAAATTTATGGCAAAAATGAAAAAATATGGACTGACTCCTTGGGGAGGACATTTTTATGACGAGTTGGAATCATTGTATGAAGATGATACACGGTTGGGACGGGGAAAAACTTATTTCAATAAGGGTGCTGTCACCTCATTATCAATTGTTGAGGGAGACGTAATCGCCAGTGTCAAAGGTTCCACGCGAAGCAGTTATAAGAATAGTTTGACCTTCAAACCTTTTGAATCTGAGATACAGCGTTTGATCGTTGAGAAAATTACATCGGACTCGTTTATCCAATCGGCACTTTTGAATGGGACGTTGCCTGAAGCCTTTCTTCAGTGGTGCGATGAAGAGAACATATTTCTTTTTATGAAGGGTGGGGTCGATTTTGATGATCCTTACCAAAGGGAGAAGCTAAATTTCGAAATGCGCTGTGACTGCGAAGATTTTTCGGTTCCGTGTAAACACTCTTTTGCGGTCTTGTTAGCATTGAGCAGTGAAATCGACCATAACCCCCTTTTGCTCTTTTCACTGCGAGGGGTGGATCTTACCAAAACACTTGATGCGTTTAATGAAGAGACACAACTCTATCCGATCACTTTGAAGCCGTGGGAAGAGGTCGTTTGCGATAAAACGCTTGAGGTACTTCATCATGAGAATGCCCTTTCATTGATCGATTCGCTCCTCACCCCCCACCCTTCGTTTGCCCCGATAGACTACAAAGAGGTGATGAAAGAGTTTTACAAAGCTCACGCCAAAGCGTTACCGCAACTTATCTCCCCCATTTTTGATGAGAATATTGAGATTATTGAGCGTCTTCTCAAAGATGCCGAGTGCGAATGTACGATGGATGAGTTGTGGAGAACAGGGCATGTCACGATCAAACACCCTCTCTTTCGTCAGGAGAGTAAAACCGCCGAACTTTTCGCCCCATACGCACTCAAATATACGAAAGGGGGGTGTACGGTGTCGTTGCTGAGTTTCGTCACCCTTTTTCTCTCGTTTAGAAGTGAGGAGGGGAGAGCTAGCTATCGCTACTATCACGCCCTTAGCCGAACCCTCTATTTGTTGCTTCATGCCAATGCCTTTATCCCGGCAGTACTCAAAGACACGCTCAAACCCCGATTCTTTATCGGATGGATGCCCCTTTTGACCCCCTCATCGGTGGATGAGCAAATACAACGGCTGGCGTGCAATGCGACCCCTTTTGTCCGTTTCTCACCCTCAGACTCTTTTTTCGACGGCAAAAGCGGAACACTCCTCTTTTTAGCCAAAGCAATGACCGAATATGTCCATGAGATGAATTTTATGCACAAGCGGCTCTTTATGAATCCTCCTGCTATTAGTGAGAGCTTTTTTATGGGGAGAGCGTTTGCTCAAAAAGAGGGGGGAAAACACAATATTGATCGCGCTGTAGCGAACTATTTTTCCATCTTTTCCCTCCCTCTGAGTCGTTATAGCCTCACATTGACACTCGATCGGGGGGATGAAGAGGAGAATTACGGTTTATCCATGTCGGTGCATGATGGTCAAACGGAGAAAGAACAATTTTTATGCGACGCATTGCGTGAGGAGAATTCCAGCGGGCTTTTAAAACTTCTCTCCCCCATTCGGGGATTTTTGAATGAGATTGAATTACTAAGCAGTGAAGAGCGCATTGAGCTTCAAGGGAAGCGGTTTGAGCAGTTCATTAAAGAGAGCTCCTATTTATTGTCCTCATTTGGGGTAAAAATTGTCCTCCCCAGAGAGTTGCAACATCTTATCAAACCGCGCCTCTCAATGCGGATTCGGACGAAAGCGTCCCCGACGAGTTTCTTCACCCTCGATAAAGTTCTCGAATACGATTGGACGATTGCCATTGGCGATACCCATATCAGTATGGAGGAGTTCCAAGAACTTGTCTCTCAACAAAGCGACCTTGTCCTCTTTCGCGACTCCTATATCAGTATCTCCCCTGAAGAGCTAAAAGCCCTCTTTGACAGAGCGAAAAAAACGCCCAAACTAACCCGATTTGATATGTTACGGGCGCGGTTTGAGGGGAGTGCAGTGTTTGATGATGATTTGGAAACCTTTTTTGAGAATCTCTTCCGTCCCCAAGAGTTGGATATTTCTCCCAACTTGCAGGCAACGCTGCGTCCATATCAGGAGCGGGGGGTGCAGTGGTGTGTCTCCAATCTTTTGAGCGGTTTTGGGGTTGTCCTTGCTGATGATATGGGGTTGGGAAAAACGATCCAGACGATTGCCACGTTGCTTCATCTGTATGAGAACACTCATATCAAGGGGAGAACTCTTATCGTTGTTCCCACCTCCCTTCTTCCCAACTGGGAAAATGAACTCACCTCGTTTGCCCCCTCGTTGAGTGTATCACTCTATTATGGGATGGGACGACAATTGAGTGATACCAAAATCATTGTTACGACCTACGATATTTTTAGACGGGATGTGAGCCTCTTTAAGTCGCATAAAATCGAGGCGTTGGTGATCGATGAGGCACAACGGATCAAAAATCCGACGACCCAAGCTGCCATGAGCTTGAAATCGTTTTCGTGCAAATACAAAATCGCCCTCAGCGGTACCCCCGTGGAGAACTCCCTCACCGAGCTGTGGAGTATCTTTGATTTTACGATGAGTGGCTATTTGGGAGAATTGACGAAATTTATCACCAGCTACGTCCGCCCTATCGAAATGGATCAAAATCAAGAGGTGGCGAACGCTCTCAAAGCGGTTACCGCCCCCTTTATGCTTCGACGGCTTAAAACGGACAAAAGTATCATCGATGATCTCCCCGATAAAATTGTGATCGACGAATACGCGACTCTCGTCCCTGAGCAAGCGGCTCTTTATCAAAGTGTGGTGGATGGGGCGATGAAAAGTTTGGAAGAGCAACGTGAAGGGTCTAACCGTTCGGGACTTATCTTCAAGCTTATTACAGAGCTTAAACAAATTTGTAATCACCCCCGCAACTATGATAAAAGCTCCCCATACGATGCAACACTCAGCGGAAAAACTGAACTGTTGTTGACACTTCTTGAGCCAATGATCGTTAAGGGGGAAAAAGTTCTTATCTTTACCCAATACGTTGAGATGTTGGGGATATTGGCACAAATCATTGAAGAGAAGTTTTTTGTCCAGCCGTTGACATTTGACGGATCACTCAGTACCAAACAGCGTGAAGAGGTGGTTTCATCGTTTCAAAACGATCCTGAAAAACAGGTGCTTATCCTCTCACTCAAAGCGGGTGGGGTGGGGCTCAACCTTACGCAAGCGGCAAATGTTATCCATTACGATTTGTGGTTCAACCCTGCTGTGGAGAACCAAGCGACCGACAGAGCGTTTCGGATCGGGCAAAAAAACAATGTTTTCGTCTACCGTTTCATCACCAAGAACAGTTTTGAAGAGAAGATTGACAAAATGATCAAAGCGAAAACTGCCATGGGGGAGATGAGTGTCAGCGTAGGGGAAAAAGGGATTGCAACGATGGAGAATGAGGAGATCAAGGCATTGTTTGTGCGGGGGTTATGATACAATGGAAAAAAATTTCTTTGTAGCTTTATGCCGTATATGTTATAATTAGTTATGTCATCTCTAACATAATTTGAGTGATGAAATTCATTGAGAGGTTGACATGCAGAAGTTTTTGGTCTTGGTTTTTATGTTTGTATCCTCCCCTTTATGGGCAGAGACCTCTGTATTTATCCTACACTCTTATCATGAAGTCTATTTTTGGACTAAAGCTCAACGGATCGGTTTTAGAGAGGTTCTCAACAATGCTCCGAATCTGTATCCCCTTTATTCAGCTGAATATCTTGATACCAAACGACGAAGCTATGATAAAAACTACGAAGATGATTTTCTCCATTATCTAAAAAGCAAATATAAAGAGTACCATCCGAATATTATTTATGTGACGGATGATAATGCTTTGCAGTTTATGCTCCATCACAAAGAAAAAATATTTCCCTCTGTCCCTGTTGTCTTTTCAGGGATTAATGATTTGTCGCAGCAAAAAAAACTAGATGGCAGTTTATATACCGGTGTTTTTGAAAAAAAAGAGATTAGACCCAATATCAATCTGATAAAAAGATTGTTCCCTCAGGAAAAAGAGATCCTTTTAATCGGTGATGGTTCATCGACTGCCCAAGCCATTCGTCAGAATATCGAAAACGATGGATCAGTTGTTCCGGGGATAAAAATACGTTACCTTAATGATAAAAATTTCGAATCGGTTCTAAATGGGCTCAAAGAGTACAAGGGAAAAGCGATTGTCTTAACCACTATCGGCGGTTTTCAGACACGCAATGGCCATTTAATGCATCTCAATCAAGTTATCAACTTGATTGTTCATGCCGGTAATTTTGTTATCCTAAGCCTTGAGGATAGCTATATTCAGCAAGGGGTGATAGGAGGCCATGCCGATAGGGGGATTACTCAAGGATCCCAAGCGGGAAAGCTGGCCTTGCAAATCCTCTTACATCCTGGCTCACCGCTTCCAAAAATGGTACAAGACTCCAACGAATGGATATTTGATGCACAGGCTCTTAAACAGTATGCCATTAGATTACCCGACGAGATTGCATCCCATAGTATAGTCTTGAATCCTGATAAAACGTTTTTTCAACAACATCAGGAGCTTTTGCAGCAGCTTTTATATGGATTAAGCGGTTCGATAGTTCTAGGAAGTCTTTTATTTAGCTGGTACATGCAACGAAGTAGAAAAATACTTAGAAACCGGGAAGATGAGCTTGCAAGAATTTCCGAAAGTTTAAACAGGGCACAAAAAATTGCTCATTTAGGAAATTGGGAATGGGATATTAAGAGAAACGCTTTATGGTGGTCAGACGAAATTTACCGTATTTTCGGACTTAAGCCTCAGGAGTTTAAAGCGACGTACGATGAATTTTTGGATCGGGTTTACCCTGATGATCGGGAGACGGTACAAGAAGCGGTTACCTATGCCCTTACACATAATACACCGTACCATGTCATCCACCGTATTATCACTGTGGATGAAAGTGTTCGTTATGTTCTCGAAGAGGGGGAATTGCAAAACGATGATTTTGGAAATCCTCTAAAAATGTTGGGAGTTGTTCACGATATTACCGAGCAGATACATACACAAGAGATATTAAGTGAGTCAGAGAGTAAATACAGACATCTGGTAGAAAATTCGATGATCGGTGTTTATCGTGCTGATCTCTCCGGAAATATTCTATATGCAAATTTGGCACTGGCCAAAATAATGGGGTTTGATTCTCCTGATGAGTTGTTGAATCAAAATAGTCTCAGTATGTATGCTTCTCAAAAAGAAAAAACAAAATTTTTGCATACATTGCTCAAAGAACACGATATTAGCGGTCTTGAACTGGATGTACTTGATAAACATTTGGATGTCGTCTCTATCATGATCAGTGCATCCCTTGATGGGAGTGTTTTTTCGGGTATGATCGTTGATATGAGAGAGATCAAACAATCTCGTATGCAGATCGACAAGCTCTCAAAAATAGTGGAGCAAATTGATGACAATGTTATTTTAACGGACAAAGAGGGCGCTATCACCTTTGTCAATGAAGCTTTTTGCCATCATACGGGTTATGTGAGAACCGATATTCTTGGAAAATCTCCCAGGATTTTTAAATCAGGAAATCACGATTCTCTATTTTATGAGGGGTTGTGGAGAACCATTCTAAGCGGAGAAGTTTTCCGTGGAATATTTATCAACAAAAAGAAGAACGGCGATCTCTACTATGAGGATAAAACGATCACACCTTTGAAAGATGATAAAAACATCGTGATCGGATTTGTATCGAGTGGGAAGGATGTAACACAGGAGACTCTACTGCACCAAGAGATAGAGCGTATTGCAACGATTGACAACTTGACAGGTATCTACAACCGCCATAAGTTTGAAGAGCTTTTTGTCCTAGAAACTGAGCGATCTCGTCGCTTCACACTTCCACTATCTATGATCATGATCGACATCGACCATTTTAAAGTTGTTAACGATACCTATGGTCACGATATAGGAGATGAAGTACTCAAGTATTTGGCTAAGATTGTACATAATAATATCCGTAAACTTGATATTTTTGCCCGATGGGGAGGAGAAGAGTTTCTTGTACTGAGTCCAGGAATAGATTTAGAAGATGCCCGAACGCTCGCAGAAAAGCTTCGATTGGCAGTGGAAGAGGCAACTTTTCCTACAATCAAAAAAATCACTATCAGTTTGGGAGTCAGCACCTTTAAAAAAGACGATACCTTCTTAGAACTTTTTAAACGGGCCGATAAGGGATTGTATTATGCAAAAGAACAGGGAAGAAATCAAGTAGGGGTTTAGTTCAAAAGAGAAACTATGAGTAATACCAGTGTAATTTTAATATGCCGTATAACCCGTTTGCGCTACGGCATTTTGCATCATTTTTAAACTAACCTTCTCGTTGGCATTCACTAGGGCGGTTTCATTTTTAAAGTTTACTTTGGCCTCTTGAACACCTTCGACACTCAAAAGGGACTTTTTGACCGCCAAGGTACAGGCAATACAGTGCATTCCTCCGATATGAAGTTTCCATTCTCGTCCATACACCAGGGAGGATAAAAGCAGTACACTTACTATTATTCTCCCCATATCCACCCCTCGTAATAAGGATAAAAAAGGAGAGCGAGACTAAAGAGAAAGAGTCCCCAAAAGAGTATTAGTAAAATCTTAGAGGTTAAACTCGGTTCGCAATCGCATTCGATTTGCTTTTTGATGACCATTTGGTAAAAGCCAATACACAGCATCACGACCGCAACAGCGGTAAAAATCCATCGATACGATTCCAAAGCAGGTACATTAATAATCCCTGCAAAGGAGATCCCAAAAACCATAAACAGTGTCGGTACCAAACAGCACGATGCGGACAAGAGTGCTGTAACCAATGCTCCAAAGAGGAGGAAAACGGCATTTTTGCGTTCGGAACGGATCATGAAATCGATGGGATTTTCATCTTCACTATGTTGAATATATCCAAGCCCTTTGGTAATAACCAATCGTGTCGCGCCATCATTCAAGCTCTCTTCGGTAAACGTACACTGTTGTGAAAGGGCGAATCGTTTACAGTTCTCACGACCGCTGAGAGTGTTTACCTCTACAATAAGGGTTGCATCTTCGGGGAGGGCATCCAACGCTTTTTTCGTCTCTAAAACAGGCTTGGGACACTCCATGTCCCGACAGTTGAGAATCATAGAGCTGCTTTTTTGGAGAGAATGGTATAGCGGTAGTTTGAGGGATCAAAAGGATCGAGATATTCGCCGTCTACTTCTGTATAAGGATAGCCAAACGAGTCAAGAGAGCCTTGAGTATTGAGGGGATAGAGGTCAAAATCTCTTGCGTGATTCAATGCCATCCAATTGTTTTCCCAAAAACCAAAAAATTTATTGGCAAGTTCTTGGGCGCGGGGTGATGTTTTCTCAATCCCCTCTTTGAGTATCAGCTTGGTAATATCAGCGGGATCGCACGGTATCCATCCGATGGTTTCGATGAAAAACTCCATTTTACAGTGCTGAGATTTGGTAATATCTTCTTTGGCACTAAAAGAAGGAGAGAGGGCTGAAGGTCCGACACGTATCCCTAAAACTTCACGAGCAGGAATATTGCTTGCACGCATCAAGGCAACGCAAAGGGCAGACATATCAAGGCATTTTCCCCCCATACGACCATCCCGTTCTAATTGTCCCAACATGGCATTAGGACTCCCTTCTCCGCATCCGTGAACACTCTCGTCGCGATAACTGTTTACGATAATCCAGTCGTATATTTTCCGGGCTTTTTTGAGAGGATCTTTTTCATTGGCAACTATCTTTTTCGAGATTTTGGCAACGGCTCCATCGGTTGGAATATGAGCTGAGGGGGCTAAAAATTCTTGGGCTTCTTGGCGTGTATCGGGGCAGATTCGTGTACGTTTAAAATCGCATTGACGATCGCGCAGGGCTACTTTCATCGACAAATCAAGGAGTTTATTGGTACCATTTTTATCCCAATAGCAATAATAGGTTGCACTCTCGTAATGATTATGGGCCGTTTGAAAATGCTTTGTAGCGGTACTTTCAGCTCCGATTTGAAGGAGAGTTTGGAATCCTGAAATATCACTGGGGAGGGGGATCCATAATACGCACTCTTTTGCACTATGAGCTGTGAGATCAAATTTCCATTGGATGTCATAAAGTGCCATAGTGCTTTTCATCTTCTCAGAAGAAAAAAGAGAAGAAGGGGTGAGACAAATCGCCCCTGAAAGTGCTGTTTTTTTGATAAATTCTCGTCGGTGCATGATGCTATCCTATAATAATATCGGTGTCTGTTTTGGGGAGTACTTCCGCAACAATGACGGCAGGTATCCCTTCGCCAAGACAACGTTCCACAATCTTTTGAGCATCTTTTGGCGTTGCGCAAATGAGCAATCCCCCTGAGGTTTGTGCGTCAAAAAGAATCATTTCAAGATCGGCTCCAATGTTTCGTTTGAAGTGGACATGGGATTGCAGATACTCTTTATTGGCATAGCTTCCAGCAGGAATAATCCCCATGGCTGCCATCCCCAGTGCCTCTGGAAAAAATGAAACAGAAGAGCTCTCTACTTCAATGGTTTTAGCTCCTCCCCCCATTTCACGTAAATGTCCCAAAAATCCAAATCCTGTTACGTCGGTACAGGCGTGCGCATCAAATTCCCGTGCGATCAAAGAGGCTTTATAGTTGAGGGTTCGCATCGTATCGGCTACTTTTAGGACACTATTTTCGTCTAAAAGATCAGCTTTGATGGCAGTGATCAAAATCCCCAATCCCAAAGGTTTGGTGAGAACGATCAAATCTCCCTCTTGCACCGTGTTATTGCGCAAAATTTTATCAGGATGGACGAATCCCGTGCAGGAGAGGCCGTAGATCATTTCGGGGGTTTCAATCGTATGCCCACCGACGATAACCGCTCCGCACTCTTGAACTTTATCCATTCCCCCTCGTAAAATCTCGGTCAAAATTTCCGTAGGGTGGTTTTTACCGTCAAATCCGACGAGGTTGAGAGCGGTTTTGGCATCGCCGCCCATCGCAAATACGTCACTTAGAGAATTGGCAGCCGCAATTTGACCGTAGATAAAAGGATCATCGACTACGGGAGTAATGAAATCAACCGTTTGAACCATCGCTAGATCATTTGTGATTTTGTAAACACCGGCATCTTCATTCCCCTCAAATCCGACAAGCAAATCTTTATGAAATGATTTTAGATGACAGGTGACATTTTCGAGCGAGCCGGGGGAGAGTTTTGCGGCGCAACCTGAGGCACGGACGAATTTTGTAAGTTTTGCCTCATTGTTCATCTTGAATCCCCTTTAGTGTCTCAATCGTTTTGGCAGGATTGTCGTTATAAATAGTCATGCTGGGTTTGATGGTGATTTTGTAGACTTTATCGTAATATTGTGTCAATAAGATTTCAGAAACACGTGCTAAATCACCATTTTCAAACGCGATGATGCTGGACGCTTTATCCTCACGGCTGATGTAGGGGGAGATTCGCTCCATTCGCGCCTTAAAAAATTGCTCATCCATCTGATCGTACATGCGCATAATTCGCTCAATGCGTTGTTCGAGAGGTGCTGTGATCTGAATACGAAATCCTGACTCCATCTGTTTGTAGAGGGGCGTTGGCAGCATAATCTTTCCGATACGCTTACTCTCCGCTTCAATAAAGGCACTTTTTTCTGGCTTTAAAGCGCGTAAGGCATGGGTTAGCTGATTTTGAAACTCTTTTTGGGTGGGTTGACGTCCATGGATATCACCAAATACGGAGCCATAGTGGTTTGCCATCCCTTCTAAATCGATGATATTGGATAATTCGAGCAATAAATCGCTTTTACCACAACCTGTGTTTCCCGCAAGGGTTATAAAATTCATAGCGGGGAGATTGTCCAGATATCGGGTGATAAACGTTCGATACGCTTTATAGCCGCCCGTAACACGGTCGATTCGGTAGCCAATATTAGAGAGGATAGTCCCTAATGACGACGATCGCATCCCTCCACGGGCACAGTAGATAGCGATTCTGGAATTGGGGGTAAAAGTGGGATAAATGTCGTGAATATGACGTGCGGCGTTAAGACAGACAAAAGACGCCCCTTTAACACGCGCTTCAAAAGGGGATATTTGTTTGTAAATCGTCCCCACTTCACAGTGCTCATCATCATTAAGAGCATAAAAATTTCGGGATAAGGGAATACGAGATTCGCTATATTCGTGTGGGCTTCTTGCATCAATGATGAGGTCATAAGCGTCAAGGGATTCTAAAAAAGTTTCAATAGGGATTGTTTGTATCATAGTAGAATTCTATCATTGTTTTCCTCTTTTCTTTTGCAATAAAGAAAGGATTAGCAACTTAAATAACCTACTATAAAGTTTTCAAATAGTAACATACATCTCTAAACGTTAGAGAATTATAACGAGGTAGTTAGGAGAATAAGTAAGATGGCAGGAGAAGAAATAAATTTCGGCGACAATGAATTCATTGTCTCAAAGACCGATTTGGGGGGGCGTATTACCTATGGGAATGCCTTATTTATTAAAATATCAGGGTACGAGGAGGATGAGTTAATCGGTGCACCGCATAAGATACTTCGCAACCCTGACATGCCTTCTCTTATTTTTAAACTCTTATGGGAGACAATCAAGCAGGGAGAAGAAATTTTCGCCTACGTCGTCAATAAGACGAAACAAGGGGGGTATTACTGGGTTTTTGCCCACGTCACCCCTTCAATGGACAGCAGCGGCAAGATCATCGGATACCATTCGGTACGCCGAAAACCGACACAGCAGGCATTAGCCGTCATTAAGCCTCTTTATACGCAGCTGTTACGGGATGAAAAATCGGGTGGAATCTCTGCTTCCCAAAAATATCTTGATACTTTACTCCAACAAAAAGGGGTTTCGTATGAAGAATTTATCCTCGCTCTCTAAGGCACAATATATTAATTTTGCCGCATTGGGTATTTTTACCCTCACTATTATATTGGAAACGGTTCTTCACGGGTTGGGATGGCTTCAGCTCCTTACCATTATAAATTTTGGATTGGCATGGCTGATGTTTATCTATATTCGAGATGCACAGTATACCGTCCACAGTGTTGCAAAAATTTTGGACGATGCAAACAGGGGTGAACTCGAATCGCGAATTATCCACATCAAAGATCATGGAGAATTTGCCGCTTTGTCATGGTCTGCGAATGATTTACTCGATCAGCTCGAAACGTTTATGCGGGAGATTAAAGCGGGAGTGACTAAGGCTAGTCATCAACAGTTCCACCGTAAAGTGATAGCGAAAGGGTTGAATGGGGCATTTAAGTATAATGCTTCTCTTGTTAACAAAGGGATCGAGGCGATGGAGCAAAGCTACCATAATCTCCAACGAACGGAAGTGAATGCGCAACTAAGCGGTATTGGGAGTGGTATATCCGGTGGATTAAGTATCATTCAAAATGATTTGACAGAGAATATTAATAATCTTGACCATATTGTCCAAAAGAGTCAATCAACGGCGGAAAATTCAAGTAAAACGGTGAGTGAACTTGAAGAGATTATTAGCAAACTCTCCTCTCTTATCGAACTTATTCAAACATCCAATGATGCAATCAATACTCTAAATGAAAAAACCAATGAGATCTCATCGGTGGTCAATCTTATCAAAGATATTGCCGATCAAACGAATCTTCTTGCCCTTAATGCCGCTATCGAAGCGGCGCGTGCGGGTGAGCATGGACGGGGATTTGCTGTTGTTGCTGATGAGGTACGAAAACTCGCAGAACGAACCCAAAAGGCGACGAGTGAGATTAGTATGTCGATTCAAACCTTGCAGCAAGATGCTTCTGATATTCAGGGTAACTCTGAAACGATGAGGACGATTGCGGGGGAATCGAGTTCGACGATCATGATGTTCCGAGACACCCTCCATGTTTTCAATCGTGATGCCCTTGAAACCGCCTGTCAAGCGGAAAATATTGAAAACTCCACTTTTATTACGTTGGCAAAAATCGACCATATTGTCTTCAAATCACGCGCCTACAGTTCGATTTTCGAGGGGCAGGTTAAGGGAGAGTTTGCAAATCATCATAACTGCCGTCTGGGTCAATGGTATGAGAGTGGCAAAGGAAAAGAGCGTTTTGGTTCACTCCCCTCGTACAGTGGTATAGATAAGCCCCACTCCATCGTTCACAACAGAGTACATGATAATCTCGTTTTCGTGGAGGGTGCTGACCTTGTTGTTGAGAACAAAGAGGCAATCATTCAAAACTTTACTCAGATGGAAGTGGCAAGTGATGAGCTTTTTACCCTTATGAATAATCTTATTTATGAGAGTGCTAAACACTCTTAAAATGCGATTATTACTCCTTTTTTTTCTTGTATTCAATGCTCTTTACGCAGGAGAGAAACTGGAAAAAGTCTCTCTTCAGCTCGATTGGAAATATCAGTTCGAATTTGCGGGATTTATTGCGGCGAAGGAGAAAGGGTTCTACCGTGAGGCTGGGTTGGACGTACAGCTACGCGAATATCAAAACAGCGTTGACACTGCCGCCGATATTATAAGCCGAAAAGCGACGTATGGCTCCTACAACAGTAGTATTATCATCTCTGATGACAAACCTGCCCCTGTTGTTCTCTTGGGAACCTATTTACAACGCTCCCCCCTCGTTTTTGTCGTCCGAAAAGGGATACACAACCCTGCTGATTTGATCGGAAAAAAGGTTATGGCAACAAAAGATGAGTTTCGGTCCTCGTCGCTTGGGTTGATGCTGAACCATTTTGAAATCACCCCCAAAAATACCACTTTTTTACTCCACACCTTTAAGATGAATGATTTTATTGATGGAAAAATCGATGCGATGGCGGTCTTTCGCTCCAATCAGCTCTACGAACTCGATCGACATCATATCCCCTACGATATTCTTGACCCCTCGGATTACGGTTTTATGATGAGTGCGGTGAATCTCTTTACCTCTCGCGCTGAAGCGCTTGAAAATCCAGAGCGGACACAACGGTTTATTAATGCAACGAATAAAGGGTGGAAATATGCACTAAAGCACCCGAATGAAATCATCGATCTATTGGTAAAAAAATACCCCACGGGCAAATCACGTGATGCCCTTATGCACGAGTACCATGTGACCAAAAAAATGATGATGAGCGATTTTTATCCCATAGGGCAGGCGAACGAAGAGTTGACGGTTCGGGCATACAAACAGCTCATCCAATCGGGGCGGTTATCGTCCGATCAAACACTCGGAAAATTTATGTTTAACGATGTTGTCGCGTCCAATGAAGGGGTCAAGCTAACAACAGCGCAAAAACAGTATTTGCTTAATAAAAAAAGAGTTGTGATGTGTGTCGATCCTGAATGGTACCCGTTTGAAGCAATTCGTAAGGCTCATCATATAGGGATTGCCTCCGATGTGATGAGAGAGTTTGAAAAACAGTTGGGTACTCCTATCGAGTTTCTCCCTGTAGCCACATGGGATGCGTCGATAGAGGCGGCGAAAAAGGGCAAGTGCGATATATTCTCCCTCGCCTCCAGCACCCCTGAGAGGCTCAAATATATGGACTTTACCACCCCTTATGTTACCCTCCCTATCGTCATGGCAACCACAATGGAGAAACCTTTTACGGAGGAGATCACCTCATTGGGTAATGCAAAATTGGGGGTTGTCAAAGGGTATGCGATAGAGGAACAGTTAAAAAGCCTCTATCCTGCTCTCAATATCGTGGAAGTTACCTCGATCACCGATGGACTTAATCGTGTCGAATCGGGTGAACTTTATGGATATATCGATAATCTTATGGTGCTTTCATCGTATATCCAAAAAGAGCACACGGGGACGCTAAAAGTCTCATCTCGCCTTAAAGAGCGGGTTGATTTATCGGTGGGAACCCGTAAAGATGAACCGATTTTACACGATATTTTTGAAAAACTTGTCGTAGGGATCAAGCCCGAAATGATGCAAAAAATTTACAACCGTTATGCCACCGTACTAAGCGAACGTAAAGAATACGGCGTTATTCTCCTTTATCTTCTTGGAGGCGTAGCGGCTATGAGTGCACTGATGATGGGGTGGAATCTTCTTTTGCGAAGAAAGGTCAAAGAGCAGGTGGCGAAAAATCTCCTCCAAGCCAATATCGTATTGCAAAAAACGAAAGAGGCGGAAATGGGGACGATGATTGCCAACATCTCTCACCAATGGAGAGAACCCCTTTCGAAACTCAGTTCGATTAATCTCTTGACGATGGTAAAACTCAAAATGGGTCAACAAATTGATGAGGAAACACTTCTAAAACAGTGTGACACCATCGAAGAGACGATTGATTTTATGTCGATGACGATGCAAAACTTTCTTGAATTTTATAAAAAAAGTGATCATTCATCCCCCTTTGAGATTGTTGAATCGATTCGGGGATCACTCTTCATTATCGAAACAAAACTTCTCGATAATAATATCACCGTTACGATTGACGGGGATGAGAGTATTATGGTTGTTGGGATCAAAAATGAGTGGATGCAAGTGTGGCTCAATCTCATCAACAATGCGATAGATATTCTCAAAACGCGCCAGATATCAAACCCTTCGATCACCATCACCGTCAAGGATAAATCGGTCATCGTATGTGACAATGGGGGAGGGATGGATTTAGAGACCCCTACGAATGGACTAGGGCTTCAAATGTGTCGCGAGATTGTTGCGAAATACGGTGCAACACTGGCGTTGACCAATCAAGAGAGGGGTTTGTGCGCTAGAATTTTATTGAAATCCTAGTTTTACGCTTTGAGCCGATACCCCATATCGGGGATAGTGTAGATAAAATTTTTACCCAATCGTCTGCGGATGCGGAGGATAAAATTGGTCAATGCCGAATCGCTCATCTCTTCACCTTGCCAAACGCAAGCGTGAATCATCTCTTTCTCAATAAGCCGATCACGATTATGAGAGAGAAGTTCCATAAAAAGAGCCTCTTTTTTATTGAGGGGGTAGATTTGTTTCTCTTTTTCCAAAATCTTATTTTCGGTATCGTAAAACCATCCCTCTTTAAGCTCTATTTTTTTCATCCGATAGGTTTGAATAACTTCCGCACATTGGTTTAGCGCATCGATCAGCGCTTCGTATTTGATCGGTTTGAGCAAATAGGCAGTGAGTCCTAGTGGAATGGCACGAAATAAAAATTCTTCATCTTTATGACCGCTGATAACAAGAATCGGCGTTTTGGTATCGGTTGTTCTAACGTTATCTATAAAATCGAGACCATTTTCATTTTTGAGTTTTATATCACAAATAATGATCTCAATCGTATGGTGAGTGAGAATCTCTTGTGCGTGGGCAATAGTAGCGACATGATAGACTTTTTCGACAAAAACTTGTAATAAGGTAGAGGTATTTGCGGCAAATTCAGCATTGTCTTCGAGAAAAAGGATGGTTGTATTCTTGAGCTTTTCGAGCATAGCACTCTCCGCTGTACAGATTTGAATCGACTATTTTATCGTATTTACATTGCAAACTTATCGCAAAAAATTAAATAAATAAAAATAGCATAATTTCGACATATCTGTGCTACTCTTTTTCTAAAGAGAATCACTATTGAAAAGGTAAAAAGAGTGACGGAATTTCCACATTTAACGCCGTACGTCGATTATTTTGAAGTTGCTAAAAATGAATTAGTGGAACAGTGGATGTCAAATTCCGATGTAGTAGCGGTACTTCAAAAGCATAACATAACAACAGAGTTTTATGGGCAGTATTTCGGAGTGAAGATAATAAACTATGCTCTTGGTATCATACGTGGCAGTCATGCGTTGGGAAATTGCCCCGTCATTGGGGTTATGTTGGTCTTTTTTGAGAAAAAGCAGATTGCATTGGATGAAGTTTTTATGATTTGTGTTAATCTAAAAAACACTCTTCTCCAGTTTATGTTGAAAGAGAAAATTCTAACGTATGAAACGCTGACTGAAATAGCTTTACTGATAGATCATAATTTTCTCGGTGTCATCCGTGATTATATACAGTTATATTATTTTCAAAAAGATGAGTATCTTTATTGCTCGATTAACCCAGAAGAGAGCATGAAACCAAAAGTTTGCAATACATATCAAGGTAATGATAAAACCGATACTACCACTGCTTTACACTATCTTCAAGAGGTAGAAATCGATCTTGAGATGATTGATGAGTTGGGTGCTATTGAGAAAGAAGCAGTTGATTCTATTGATTTGACAAATGCTATGGATGATGAAGCCTATCGAGAGATTATTATTTTACTCAATGATTATATCCATGTTGTGAATTATCTTACAGAGTTCAAAGAACTGGCATATACGCTGACGTTACTTGTGGAGCTTTTGGAAACAACGCCACTTGAGAGTATCAGCTTTGATAATAGTGGTGTTGTTGCTATTTATCTTAAAGCGATTATCGAAGATTTGTCGATGTGGCGTAAAAGTGTTTTTGTCGATCAGATTGCAGAAGATATTCACTATTTGGATAAAACACTCTTTAGCTCTGTTGCTCAGTTACAAATCACCCTTTCGGAAGGGGATAACAGTGGAACGGAAGCGATTGAATTTTTTTAAAAATATATCGGGTGCCTTCTTATTGCTTCTTATGATAGGGTTGCTGATGCTCTTTCCGCTGAGTGCTCAATTTATGGGGAAAGAGACGCAGTCGGTTGTGATGGAAAATGGGACTATCTCTCCTCCATTTTTGGATCACGAAACCTCGAAGGTAGCACTTTTGTATTTTGGATATGTCGGATGTACGGCTATTTGTATCCCTGCGCTGAATGAGCTCTCTCCCCTTTATCGGAAGATTACGGCGAAGAATCGGGATGTCTCTTTTTATTTCGTTAATCTCAATCCTACCCAGAGCGCCGATTGGCCCGATGCCTTTGCCAAAAGTTTCCATCCCGATTTCCATGGAATTTATGCTACTCTTAATGAAGTCAATACCTTGGAACGTGATTTTAATTTGGCAGTGAGTGAGAATAACGGGGAGATGGGACACTCTTCAAACCTCTATTTGATGGTACGTAAAAATCACCGCTATGTGCTAGAGCGAATTTACATGACACACCCTTATCCCGAAAAACAAATTTTACATGACATACAGAGGCTGATGCAATGACACTCCCTTGTAATATTTTGACGAAAAGCCAACGGGAGTTACTAAACGCAGACTATCGTGAAGCCGATAAAAATATGATGTGGATACTTCTCGGTCACGCTTTTTTTGCCATATTCGTCACCTCAAGCTATTATGGTACCTATATGCTAGGGATCGTAGGGAGTATGGTGATACTCAGTATTAGTGCGCTGTCGTATATTTTATTGCGTGGAACGTTATGGTTTCGCCTTATTACTGCGGTTGCTATTATGCTCTTTACTGCCATCTATATTCAACAGCATTTGGGTCGGATCGAGATGCACTTTCATGTCTTCATTGGATTGGCTATTTTGACGATTTACAAAGACACTTTGCCAATGTGGATGGCGAGTGCCGCGATTATCGTCCACCATTTTCTCTTCAACTATCTCCAATCGCAAAATCTCTATTTAGGGGATGCCCCTATTATGGTTTTTAGTTACGGATGCGGGATTGAGTATGTCTATTTGCATGGGGTTATGGTCATTGCTGAAGCGATTGTTTTGGGGTATATTATCCGTTATGTGACGAATCAGTATCTTCAGAATATAGGGATTCAAAAAGAGTTGGATGAATTGAATCGGCAGCTTCAGCACTTCAACGTGGGGCTTGAAAAGCAAGTAAAATCCCGTACGTATGAATTGGAAGAGGCTTTGGAAAAAGAGAGTTCGATGATTGACGATCTGAAAATCGCTAAAGAGGAAGCCGATTCGGCGAATCGTCTAAAATCAGAATTTTTGGCGAATATGTCTCATGAGATCCGTACCCCTCTTAACTCTGTCATCGGGTTCTCCGATTTGCTTGAACAAGAGCTTACCGATCCCAAACACATCGGCTATTTGCAGGCGGTTAAAAACGGGGGGCGGACACTTTTGACCCTCATTAATGATATTTTGGATCTTTCAAAAATCGAAGCAGGGCACATGAAAATCGAAATGCACCCGATGGAGGTGAAAGCTTTTGTCCAAAATATTATGTTGCTCTTTAGCGAAGCAGGACGAAAAAAAGGGGTTGAAATTTCCTACGGTATTGATGAAAATATTCCCGAATGGATAATTGCCGATGAGATACACCTGCGCCAAATTCTCATTAATCTCATCTCCAACGCGATCAAATTTACCCATGAAGGGTCGGTACATCTTCATCTTTCAACTCCATCATCAAAAACTGACGATGAGGTTACATTGATGTTTAGTATTCACGATACAGGGATCGGGATTCCAGAGAAGAATCAAACTAAGATTTTCGAAGCATTTATTCAAAATGATGAGCAAGATAGCCGGCAATACGGTGGTACGGGATTGGGACTCGCTATTTGTCAACGATTAGCCCATCTAATGGGAGGGGATATTACAGTGGAGTCACACCTAGGGGAGGGGAGCACTTTCGTCCTCGAACTCGTGCACATTGAACGATCAGAAGCTCTTTTTAGTCATGATGAGGCTTCTTTGAGTGATGATGGGTTGGTGTTTGATCGAAGCCGTATTCTTATTGTTGATGATATCGCGGAAAATCGGCTGTTACTTGGTGAAATTTTACGAGGGTATGGATTGGAAGTTGATGAAGCGTCGGATGGGGTGATTGCCTTGGAACGGATTCGAGAACACCCCTATCAGCTCGTTTTTATGGATATACGGATGCCAAATATGGATGGATGGGAAGCGATGGCGACGATACAACGTGAATTTTTCGACCGTTCATTTGCCGTTGTTGCCGTTACGGCATCGGTGATGAAGCATGATCATGAGCGTATTTTTACGACATTCGACGGTCTCTTGGAAAAACCGGTCAATCGTCACCACCTGCTGAATGTTTTACAGCAGTATCTCCCCTATACCGTTGTTGCCACCGTCGTTGAAGAAGAGGGTGTTGAGAGTCTCTCTGGTGTACTTGATACGTCTCGTCGTGATGAGCTGTGTGGCACATTGAAAGAATTGGACTCCAACGCCCTCAATGCCCTAAAGTCAGGGGACATCGATGCGGCATACACCTTTGCCGATGAGTTGGAGAAGATCGGAAACAGCTATGGGATGAATGCAATAATCGAATACGCGAGCAAACTCAAAAACGGATGTGAAAGTTTTGATATTATGAGTGTCGAAGATTTATTAAAAGGGTACGTGCTGTATCGAAAAAAATGGGGGGCTGAGAGATGATGTTGAGTATACCTATTATATTAGTAGTGGATGATGAACCACGGAATATTCAAGTGGTCTCTAATGTTCTAAAAGAGTCGGTGGAGTGCCGAATACTCTATGCAATGAATGGGGAACAAGCGATAGAACGGGTACAGAAGAATGCCATTGATCTGATTCTTCTGGATATGATGATGCCCATTATGGATGGATTAGAGACGTGCAAACGGTTGCAGAGTGATCCTCACTATGCCGATATCCCCATCATCTTTTTGACTGCCAAGAACGACGAAGAGTCTCTTGTAGCGGCATTTGAAGCGGGTGCCGTTGATTATATCTCTAAACCCTTCTTACGACGTGAACTGTTAGCGCGGGTGGCGACACAGCTCAAACTTCGTACGGCGCAAAGAAATCTTGCCGAGGAGCTCTCTGAAAATAAAGAGCTTCTAAAACAATACCGTGACATCGTTGATATTAACAGCTTCGTCACCAAAACGGATCTCCTTGGGCGTATTACGTATGCGAATGATAAATTTTGTGAAATAAGCGGTTATACCCGCGAGGAGCTCATGGGAAAAGGACATAAGATTGTTCGTCATGAGGATGTCCAAGCTTCATTGTATGAGGAGATGTGGAATACAATCCAATCCAAGAAAATTTGGAATGGAATCCTTAAAAATCGCAAAAAAGATGGGAGTAGCTATTATGTGGATACGATTGTCAGTCCGATTCTCGATAGCAAGGGTGAGATTATCGAATACATCAGTCTTCGCAATAATATTACCGAAATAGTAGAACTCAAAAATGAGATTGTAGCCGATCAAAAAGAGTTGCTGATGATGCTTGGGTATGTGGGGGAGAGCCGTTCAAAAGAGACCGCGTATCACGTCCGCCGTGTTGCCGAATACGCTAAAATATTGGGTAAGGAGTACGGGTTAAGTGACAAAGAAGTCGAATTATTATGGGCAGTAGCTCCAATGCACGATATAGGAAAGATAGGTATCCCTGACGCTATTTTAAATAAACCGGCTAAATTGGAGATGGACGAGTATGAGGTTATGAAAGGTCATGCGCATATCGGCTGGTCCTTTTTCAAAAACTCCCCCCGACCTCTTCTTCAATCCGCTGCTATTGTAGCATACGAACATCATGAGCGTTGGGATGGGATGGGCTATCCAAAAGGGCTTCGTGGGGAAGAAATACATATTTTTGGACGAATTACTGCCATTGCCGATGTATTTGATGCCCTTAGAACAAAGAGGGTGTACAAGTCTGCATGGACGCTGGAAGAGGTTTTGAAATATTTGAAAGAGCAACGGGGAAAACAGTTTGATCCCCATCTTGTTGATCTTGTATTTGAGAATATCGATCAGTTTAACGCGATACACGAGCAGTTTATGGATAGGGTGTAATAAATATGTAACGAAATAGAATCAATCATTAATTATAATCATAGATATTTTATAATAACTTCATGAATTACACAAATTGTATGTTATCATCATATTATTCTAAAATAACTTTTTTCACGAAGGAGCACAATGAAAGCAGTCGTTATGGCAGGAGGGTTTGGGACACGAATACAACCACTTACTAACTCTATTCCTAAGCCTATGTTGCCTATTATGAATCGTCCCATGATGGAGCATACTATTGTCAGTTTACGCGATTTGGGGATCAAAGAATTTATTATTTTGCTTTATTTCAAGCCTGATGTGATTAAAGAGTATTTTAAAGACGGCAGCGACTGGGGTATTTCGATCACCTATATTGTCCCTGATGATGATTACGGAACAGCAGGTGCCGTTAAAAAAGCCCAAGAGGTTATTGGAGATGAAAACTTCATCATTATCAGCGGTGATTTGGTGACCGATTTTGATTTTCAAAAGATTTTTGATTATCACGCTAGCAAACACTCCAAACTCACGATAACCCTTACCTCAGTTGAAAATCCCCTTGAATTTGGGGTTGTTATTGCCAACGAAGAGGGGGAGATCGAGAAATTTCTCGAAAAGCCAAGCTGGGGCGAAGTGTTTAGCGATACGATCAATACGGGTATTTATATTATCGAACCCGAAATCCTCGACTATATCCCCAAAAATGAGAATTTCGATTTTGCGAAAGATCTCTTTCCTCTCCTCATGCGTCAGGGGATCAAGTTGATGGCAGGATACGCGTCAGGTTATTGGCGTGACGTTGGTAATCCTGAAAGCTACCGTGATGTCTACGAAGATATACTCGCAGGAAAAATAAAATTTCAAATGGGGGGAGAAGCGATTAAATATCCTGAGGGTGTTCTGATTTGTGAAGATGACAATCTTTTCGATGAACGCATTGAGATTACGGGTATTGTCGTGATCGGCAATAATGTAACGATTAAAAAAGGGGCAAAACTCAACAATGTCGTCATCGGGGATAATGTCGTGATCGGCGCTTCCTCCAAAATAAGCAACACGGTCATTTGGGATGATGTGGTCATTGGAAACAATTCAAAATTGGATGGATGTGTTATCTGTTGCAATAACACTATCGGAAAAAATGTCACCGCGAAATCAGGGATGATTTTGGCAGAGGGGTGTGAAATCGGTCAGTTGGTAACCGTTGAAAAAGATGTCACTATTTGGCCCTACAAAGTGATCGAAGATGCGGCTATTGTAAGTCGCAGCGTTATTTTAGGAAGCCGATATAAAAACTCCATTTTTGAAGATGGGATGGTAATTGGAAAATCCAATGTTGAGCTCTCTTGTGAAATGGCAACGAAACTCGCCGAAGCGTTCGGAGCACAACTTCCTGTGGGTTCTACTGTGGTGGTATCACGAAGCTACGATAAAAGTTCCCGTATGCTCAAGCGGGCATTTTTGGGGGGATTGCTTTCAGCGGGGGTAGATGTTCTTGATTACAATGCTATTTCATCAGCGGTGATGCGATGCAGCCTCTCTTTTCATGAACAGTATATGGCGGGTGTCCACTTTCACCAAAAAATTGATGATCCCACCAGTACCGTCATCACATTTTACAATCACGAAGGGATTCGGATCAATACCGATATGGCGAAAAAGGTCGAAAAAGCGTTTTTTAAAGAGACGTTTAGACGGGTTGATTATTCACGAATCGGTCAGATTTATCCCTCTCATCACAAGCAAGAGTATAAAAGCTACACCAATGAGATAAAATCACTTTTGGAATCGCATCGGTTCAAATGCCTCGATTGCCGTGTTGCGGTGGATATGATGCACGGTATGGCATCCGAAATTTTTCCTGAGATATTAAATGATTTGGGAGTGGAGAATATTATGTTCAACGCTTATCCCGATGAACAGCGTCTCTCTAACATTAATACGTTGGTCAAACGTTCGCATGGGGATATGAGTGCCGTTATTAAAGCTCTCAGTTTAGATGCTGGGTTTATGATCTATCCTCACGGTCAACGGCTTGATATAATGTGCGATGAGGGGACGATTCTTAGTAAACAAACTGCATTGCATGTTGTCATGACTCTATTAAATATGGAGGCAAAAGAAAAAGGGGAGATACGACGCGTCTTCTTGCCGACGTGGGCTGCTGATATTGTTTCTTTTGACTATTTGGAAATAGAACGGGGACAATACGCGAACTTCAAAGCTGAAGAGATGAAGAAATACGATTTGGTGGCGACAGGAGAGGGGAACTTTGCATTTATCGAATTTGCAACCCACCGAGATTCAATGTATGCAGCGCTGAAAATTTTGGAGATGATTGTCCATCATAATACCAAGCTTTCCAAGCTCATTGCCGATTTACCCCACTTTTTCTACCATACCTATCAAATCCCGTGTTCTCAAGCTCTCAAAGGGAAAATGATGCGCAAATTTCTCGAAGATTCAAAGGGAAAGAAATCGTCAACACTCGATGGAGTGAAAATTTGGTTTAACGATACCGATTGGATCTTAATGCTTCCTGATCAATATAATGACCATCTTAATCTTACCATTCAAGCCAATCAAGAGAGTAATGGAGAGAAATACGCGCAACACTACATCGATAAAATAACGGAGTGGTCAAAATCATGACCAATACTCCCTCGCTTAATCTTTGTTTTTTTTGGCATATGCACCAACCGGATTATCGAGGGAGTGATGGGGTGATGCGTATGCCGTGGGTATTCTTGCACGCGATCAAAGATTATTACGAGATGCCATGGCTTTTGAGTGAGCATAGAGGACTCAAAGCGACCTTTAATCTCAGTGCCTCATTGATCGAACAGTTGCAACTTTATCGAGAACCGTTGAAATACGACTATTTTCTCTCCCTTTGGGCGCAACACCCCTCTACGTTACAGAGTACACAGCGGGCGTGGTTGATCAAACTTTTCACGGGTATGCAATATGAGACGATGGTACGCCCTTTGAAGCGGTATGGTGAACTGTATTACCAAACGAGCTTCACCGATGAGGAGCTAATTGATTTGGAAGTGCTCTTTCTTCTTGGTTGGTGTGGAAATTATTTACGTGTGCATAACCCTTATGTCAACATTTTATTACAAAAAGAAAAGGGGTATATACAAGAAGAGAAACACCTCTTATTAGAAACATTAAGTGGCTTCGTTCAAGAGATTCTCCCTTTTTACAAAGAACTTCAAGAAAAAGGGGTTATCTCTATTTCGACCACCCCCTATTTTCATCCAATACTCCCATTGCTCCTTGATATGGAAAACGGTAAACGTGCCAATGAAGCAACCCCTTTACCCATAGGTGCACACTCTCTTTATGCAGATGCGCAGGAGCATGTCGAGCGTTCCATCGCGCTGTATGAGAGGACTTTTGGACGTAAACCAAACGGTTTTTGGCCAGCGGAGGGGGCAGTAGATGAGAAGAGTGTCAAAATTTATAAAGAGCACGCCATACAATGGATTGCCACCGATGAGGCTATTTTATACAAATCGCTCCAGAATGATGACACCTCGTTACGCTATAAGCCCTATACATTTGATGGGGTAACGATTGGTTTTCGGGATCATAATCTCAGTGACCTAATTGGATTTGAGTACGGCCGTCTTAGCGGTACCGATGCGAGCGAAGATTTGATAAAGAAACTTAAACATATAGTGAACAATGAGAAGGATCCGACGGTTTTTGTCATTGTTGACGGAGAGAACGCATGGGAGTTTTACCCCAATAACGGGTTAGAGTTCTTTAATGGTGTGTATGGATTATTGAGTAATGCATCATGGTGTACCACGGTAACGATGGATGAAGTAGCTAACCGTCACGATAATACGCCGCTGGAACATCTCTCCCCGGGAAGTTGGATACACGGGACATTCGATACATGGGTAGGAGACATTGAAAAGAATCGTGCATGGGAACTTATTTTTCAGACGCGCAGGGATGTCCAAAACTATCAAGGTGCAATAACCAAAGAGGTAAGAGAGAAGATAACCTACCATTTTTTAGCTTCAGAGTGCAGTGATTGGTTTTGGTGGTATGGAGAAGATCACAGAACTGATTATGCGGCAGAGTTTGATTTGTTGTTTCGAGAACATCTTATTGAAATTTATCGTTTGTTAAATTTGGATATCCCCTCTACCCTTTTTGACTCAATACTAATACTGGAAATATCCAAGCCTTTTTGGACGAAGCCCCGTAGTAAAATATATCCACAAATTGGTGAGAAAAGAGGGGCGTTTTTCAGTTGGATTGGGGCGGGTATGATCGACGAGCGGTTGATGTTCTCGACGATGGACAAAGGAGGTGGCGTGGTTGAAATCCTTTATTATGGATTCGATGATACGTCATTTTATGTCGCGTTTGAAGGAGATTTTACCTCTTTGGAAGATCCTTTAGTGGTTGTTGTGATGATTGAAGAGATGCGAGAGCAGTTCTCTATAACCCCTGTAGTTTTGGGAAATCGTTTGGAATTTTCCTTTTCACGTGCATATTTTAAGACGAATACCACCATCCATCTTCGATTTAAATTACGTCAAGATGATCAAACTATCCAGTCATTACCGGGGAACGGATATCTTTTGGTTGAGTTTGACGAAACATTTGGTACTAACTGGTTTATTTAGGAGAACTTATGAAAACGTCACTGTTATTTGGTATCCATATGCATCAACCCGTTGATAATTTCGAATGGGTTATTGAGCTTGCTATTACGAGTTGTTATGAACCTTTTTTTGAGGTGATGAGCCGTTATCCGTCATTTCGATTTTCTGTCCATTGCAGTGGCTGGTTGATGGAGCGAATCGAGAAGTTACGCCCGTCGTTGTATGGACAAATCGTTGCATTGGCAAAGAATGGAACGATTGAGTTTTTCAGCGCAGGGTATTATGAGCCTATTTTGAGTGCCATCCCCTCAAAAGATCGTGTTGGACAAATTCAGCGGTTAAACACCTCTATCGAGAAAAATTTTGACCAAACCCCCCAAGGACTCTGGCTTACGGAGCGGGTATGGGAATCGGCTCTTATCCCTGATTTACACAAAGCGGGTATCCACTATACCGTAATGGATGATTATCATTTTCAGTGTGCAGGGTTTGATCACGAGACGTTAGACGGTTATTATATGAGTGAGGAGGGGGGAGTTGAAATGGGGCTTTTCCCTATAAGTCAGAACCTCCGTTATGCCGTGCCGTTTCTAAATGTTGAAAGTGCCATTAACGCTATCAAATTGTACAACCGTGAGAATGATTCAGCGGCAATTATTTTTGATGATGCGGAAAAATTTGGGATGTGGCCAGGGACGCATGCATGGGTTTATGAGAAAGGGTGGCTGGAAAGATTTGTTCAAGAGGTTTTGGCGGATGAATTGATTCAGACGCGCCATTATGGTGAATATTTCAAATCCGCACGTCCTCGTGGAATCGCTTATCTCCCTAATGTTTCCTATTATGAGATGGGGGAGTGGAGCCTGCGAGCAGAAGATGCCCTCCATCTGGAAACCCTCAAAAATGAGATAGGGTTAGAACGGTATGAAGCATACGGGGTGAAGTTTCTCAAAGGGGGAATTTGGAAAAACTTTTTCGTCAAATACCCTGAGAGCAATCGGTTGCACAAGCGAATGCTTGAACTCTCTCGTACTTTTCACGCCACTGAGGGAGATTTTCAAACTCCTCTCTACAAACTTCAAACCAACGATCCCCTATGGCATGGGGTGTTCGGAGGGCTCTACCTCCCCAACTTGCGTGACAATGCGTATCGGTACCTCATTGAGTGCGAGAATATTCGTTATGGTACCAAAACAGCTATCGTAACTGATACGAATGAATTGGATGGATATCTGAAAATAAAAGCGGTGACCCCCGAATTGATATGGCGTTTTGATTGCGCTTGTGGGGGGCAGTTAGTGGAGCTGGATGTGCGGGAGAAGTGTTTCAACTACCAAAACACTCTCACACGACGCAAAGAGGCATACCATCAAAAATTATTTTCCCCCAAAGAGGAAAAAAGTATTCCAATGGAGGAGGGGATTGATACCATCCATCACGTATCGGTAGAGGTGGACAAATCATTGCGGGATGCCCTTATCTATGATTGGTATTTAAAAAACTCGTTTATTGATCATATCAGTGACGGCAGTTTTACAAGTGAAAATTTTCGTCATTGTACGTTCCGTGAATATGGAGATTTTGCCAATCAACCTTTTGAATTATTGCAAGAGGAGGGACGTATCACGTTCATGCGCGACGGAGGAATTTATCTCCCTGAAAAAATCAACACGCATTTGGAAAAAAGCTTTTCCTTTAACTCCGATGGGGTTGAGTTTTCCATCCATATTAGAAGTGAAGCAGATGGGGTATTTACCTACGTCTTGGAACATAACTTTCACTTCTCTGATTATGATTCGTTGTGTATTAATGGCACGCTATTAGGAGAATTACAGAGTATAGAGTCGGTAGGGGCATTAGAGATAATTGATACGGTTTTGAGAAAAAAAATCACTATTTGTTTTGATCATCCTTGTGCAGTCCATTATTTTCAGCTCCAAACCCTCTCTCAAAGTGAATCAGGGTTTGATCTAAGTGTCCAAGGGATCAGTATCGCTTTTGCCTTTGAATTTACGATGGCACTTGAACTTCATGGTGTCTTGGAGATCACCAATGTCTGAAATCCGTTATGACCGTTTGAGTGACACACACGTTATTATTGCCCCTGAGCGGCTTCATCGTCCCGATTTTATGACAGTAGAGACTCCAATAATAGAGAAAGCTATTTGCCCTTTTTGTGAGGGAAATGAGTTTATGACCCCAAAAGAGATTCTTGCGATGCGTAAACCCGATACAATTGCCAATCAAAAAGGGTGGCAGACGCGTGTTGTCCCTAATCTCTATAAAGCAGTAGCCATTGAAACCCCCCATGCACATCATGACGGAAATTTCGAGTATTGGGAGGGGTTTGGGGCGCACGAGGTGATTATTGATACCCCTCGTCATAGCGTCTCAATGGGTGAGTGGAGCCACGAAGAGATGGTACTATGGCTCAAAACACTGCGTGCGCGAGTTGGAGATTTACGACGTGATCGCCGAATCGTTTTTATATCTCTCTTTAAAAATGAAGGTTATGATGCAGGTTCGACGATGAGCCATTGCCATACACAACTCATAGGGCTCCCTATGATTCCTAAAACGGAACGAAGTTTGTATCGTCAAAAACGTCAATATTTTGAGGATAATCATCACGCATTAATGGAAGCAATTGTACGTGCTGAAGAGGAATCAGGGGTACGGATGATAGAGCGTAGCGGAGAATTTAGTGCTTTTTGTCCGTATGCCAGCAGTTATCCCTTCGAGGTGATGATTAGTTCCCAACAGTGTGTTGGTCAAATCGATACACTAAGGGATAATCATATTGATGATTTGGCACTATTACTTTATCGGGTAATAGAAAAATTTCAAAAAGAGTTGGGGAGATTTTCATTCAATCTATCGGTATCTACTCCCCCCTTAAGCGATGATAGTTATGGAGGTGAAGCACACCGCCTTATGATTCGGATCATTCCTCGCATCTATCGCTATGGCGGATTTGAAGTGAGTACGCACATGATGATCAATCCTGTAGCTCCAGAAGTAGCTGCGAAACGTTTACGAGGAGAAATTAATGACTAAAAGAATCTTATTTGCGGCAAGCGAAGTGTATCCATTTGCAAAAACAGGGGGGCTTGCGGATGTAGCGCATAGCTTGCCGAGGGCATTAAAAAATAGCTATGATAGTGAGGTGATACTGCCACTGTATCGTTCAATAGCGCGAGAAGAGTATAGCATCCTCCCTATTGGGGAGCCTTTTATCCTGAGAATGGGAGATGTTGACTACTCAGTAGAGATGTATGGATGCACGTATGAGGGGATAGTTTATCGTTTTGTCTATTCGCCTTTGCTGTGTGATCGAGAATTTTTGTACGGAACTGCTCAAGAGGGGTATGCGGATAATGCCGTTCGGTTTGGACTCTTTTCGTACGCGATTATGGCGTTGCTTAAGGAAGAGCAGTATGCGATCGTCCATCTAAACGATTGGCAGTGTGCATTGGTTGCCTTGCTGGTGCATGATGATCTTGAAGTCACGACTAAAACCTTGTATACGATTCATAATCTCGCCTATCAAGGCCTCTTTGAAGCTACGGTTTTAAAAGAGTTGGGAATTTCGGATTCCTATTTTACCCACGATACCCTCGAATTTTACGGTAAAGTTAATTTTATGAAAGCGGGTATTGCCTACGCTAACACGATCACGACAGTCAGTCCCACCTATGCAAAAGAGATTTTGACCCCTGAGGCAGGGTGTGGACTGGAAGGTTTTTTACAGTGTCATCGCCATAAACTGACAGGAATTCTCAACGGTATTGATACCGAACACTTCTCCCCTACATCGGATAGAGCCCTTGTTGCCCCTTACACTAATGTCAAAGGGAAAAAGCCCTCCAAAAGTGATCTTCTGAAGCAGTTAGGGCTCAAAGGGGTGACGAAACCGCTTTTTGTTTTTATTGGGCGTTTTGTTTCTCAAAAAGGGGTGGATTTGTTGATCGAAACACTTCCGAAGATAGCGGCTATGGAGTGTAATATTGCCCTTTTAGGGGAGGGGGAAGAGCAGTATTATGAGAAGTTGTGTGGAGTGATTGAACGCCAACCTAATATCCGTATGACGTTTGGGTATGAAGAATCTTTTGCCCATCGAATGTATGCTGCTGCAGATTTTCTCCTTATGCCCTCTTTATTTGAGCCGTGTGGGCTTAACCAAATGATTGCGTTCGCCTACGGAGCCATTCCCATTGTCCACCGCGTCGGCGGTTTAGCCGACAGTGTCGAACGGTTTGAGACCTACACTCACGAGAGCAGTGAGGGGTATGGGGTTGTATTTTTTACTCCAACACCACGTTCATTACTTTTGGCGGTACGAAAATCGTGTGATCTTTACAAGGATAAAAAGCTTTTTGACCAAATATCAAATCATAATATGCAGTGCGATTTCTCTTGGGATCAGAGTGCAAAATCCTATATCACCCTGTACGATAGCCTCACCATTGGAGAAATAGTATGAACAAACTCAATATTTTAATTGCCGCATCTGAGGTTGTCCCCTTCGCCAAAACAGGGGGGCTTGCCGATGTCGTGGGTGCATTACCAAAAGCGTTGCGTGCATTGGGTCATGATGTACGGGTTGTAATGCCTCGCTATTATGGTGTAGATCGTGAGAAATATGCTCTTACTCCATTAGAGGGTTCTCTAGGTGTCCCTATGGGAACTACGGGAGAAGTGTGGTGCGGTGTGTATGAGGGGAAACTTCCCAATAGTGATGTTTCCATCTATTTTATTGAGCATGAGGAATTCTTCGGTCGTGCTGGACTGTATGAAGAGGGGGGCTTTGGGTACAGCGATAATGATGTGCGCTTTATCTTTTTTTCCCGTGCCGTAATGCAGTTGGCGAAAAAACTCCATTTTCATCCCGACGTTATCCACGCCAATGACTGGCACACCGCAGCACTGCCCCTTATGCTTAATACCCAGTATGCGTATGATAGTGATTTTGCCCATACGGGTTCCCTCCTTACTATCCATAATCTGGAACATCAAGGAAGATTTTCCAAGGGTGCAATGGAGGTTTTGGATGTAGGGTGGGAACATTTCAATGCGTATGAACTCGAAGAGTACGATGGGATTAATCTCCTCAAAGGGGGAATTGTCCACGCCGATGTGATTAGTACCGTTAGTCGCAAATACGCCCAAGAGATTCGTACGGCAGAGTTTGGGTGTGGACTTAATACATTACTCGATATTGAATCGGCGAAACTGCATGGGATACTTAACGGAGTGGACTACGATGAATGGAGCCCTGCTGTTGACCCATTTATTGCCCAAAAATTTGATGTCGGGGATATGAGCGGTAAAGGGATCTGTAAAACGGCTCTTCAACGACTGTTTCATCTCCCACAACGAAATGAGGTTCCGGTGATTGGTCTCGTTGGAAGATTAGCAGAACAAAAAGGGATTGAGCTCCTCTCGCATGCGATTTGGAGATTGCTGGAAATGGATATTCAAATCGTCATGCTAGGCGCGGGGGAGAAGTGGGCAGAACACTATTTTAGTGATATTGCTGCCAAACATACCGAAAAATTCGGCTGTTTTATCGGGTATCGCAATGATCTTGCTCACCAAATCGAGGCAGGATCAGATTTATTTTTAATGCCTTCCCTCTTCGAACCGTGCGGATTGAACCAAATCTACAGTCTCCGTTATGGAACTCTCCCTATTGTTCGTGCTACGGGGGGATTGGATGATACGATCGAGAATTATCAAAATGACTCACTCCATGGTACGGGATTCAAGTTTTATGACCGTACGGTCGATGCTCTTGTCAATACCGTGGGTTGGGCTGTCCATACGTGGTACAATGATTCTAAAGGGTTTGATGCGATGCGTACAAATGGTATGTCAAAACGATACGATTGGATGGGTGCAGCCCAAGAATACGAAACCCTTTATTATCAAATCAAAGAAGGGAGAAAAGGGCAATGAATCACCAACACCTCATCAGCTATGAAATATCTCGTTTAAGTGAACTGGATATATATCTTTTCAAACAAGGGAATCATACTAAGCTCTATGACAAACTAGGTTCTCATCGTATGCGTTATGAGGGTAATGAGGGGGTCTATTTTGCTGTGTGGGCACCCAACGCAGCATACGTTAGTGTGCGAGGTGATTTTAATGACTATGCTACCGATACGCACCCTTTACGCTTGCGTACAGATGAGTCAGGGATATGGGAAGGGTTTATCACGGGTGTCGAGCAGGGAGTGACCTATAAATATCATATCGTCTCTAAATACCACAATATCGTCCATGACAAAAGTGACCCCATTGGTTTTTATGCTGAACAACCCCCCAGATCAGCATCGAGAGTTTGGAACATAGAGAGGTATGATTGGAAGGATGAGGAGTGGATGAGGGTGCGTCATCTCCATAACGCCCATAATGCCCCTCTTAGTGTCTATGAGATGCACCTTGGTTCGTGGAGATATAATGTTCATGAAGATCGTCCTCTCACCTATCGTGAACTTGCCTCTGAACTCACAACCTATCTTAAAGAGATGAACTACACCCATGTAGAGTTTATGCCCCTCACTGAGTATCCGTACGATGGTTCATGGGGGTATCAGGTGGTGGGGTACTTTTCCACCACGTCGCGTTTTGGGACACCGCAGGATTTAATGTTTCTTATCGATACTCTCCACTCCGAGGGGATTGGTGTTATTATGGATTGGGTACCGTCACATTTTGCTGTCGATATGCACGGATTGATTAACTTTGATGGAACAGCGTTATATGAGCATGATGATCCCCGTCAAGGGTTTCATCCTGAATGGGGAAGTATCATTTTTAACTATGGACGCGCTGAAGTACAGTCGTTTTTAATCTCATCGGCGATGTTTTGGGCGGAGAAATACCATATTGATGGGATACGTGTGGATGGGGTTGCATCGATGCTCCATTTGGACTATGCCCGAAAAGAGGGGGAGTGGATATCTAATGTTTATGGGGGGAATGAAAATCTTGAAGCGGTGGAGTTTTTAAAAAAACTGAACGTCAGCCTTTATGGGGAATTTCCCGATATTGTTATGATTGCGGAGGAATCGACCGCTTATCCGATGGTGACACGTCCTGTTGATGTCGGGGGATTAGGATTTGGATTTAAATGGAACATGGGGTGGATGCACGATTCACTCAAATATATGAGCTATGATCCGATTCATAGACAGCACCACCACCAACAGCTCACCTTTAGTATGTGGTATGCGTACGATGAAAACTTTATGCTCCCTCTCAGTCACGATGAGGTTGTTCATATGAAAGGCTCCCTTATCAATAAAATGCCGGGAGACAATAACCAAAAATTTGCCCATCTGCGTACACTGTATAGCTATATGATGGCACATCCTGGAAAAAAACTCCTCTTTATGGGGGGAGAGATTGCGCAGTATGCGGAGTGGAATTTTGAACGCTCATTGGATTGGCACCTATTAGAGAATCCGTTGAATAAGGGGCTAAACAGAATGGTTTCCGATCTTAACCGCCTCTATAAAAATGAGCGAGCCTTGCATCTCTACGATGAGAAACGAGAGGGGTTTGAGTGGATTGATGATCTAGATTATCGCCATAATTGCCTTGCGTTTATCCGTAAAAGTGATAATCCTGATGAAAATGTTTACATTATTTGTAACTTTGCTGACGAAACACGAGAATTTTACCCCCTTGGTGTTCCACGAGAGGGGGAGTATAGTGAAATTTTCAACTCACAATCTCACTATTATGAGGGGTGGGGTATTGGTAATACGGGACCACTAATGGCAAAGCGTGAACCGATGCAAGGGAGAGACTATTCGATTACCCTAACACTCCCTCCTCTTGGGGTCCTTTATTTAAAACATGCTAGTAACCAAAAAAGTACGGATAACGCGCTATAATTATTTTCAATTATCATCTACTATAAAAAGAGAGAGCCTATGGTTTTATATGATTATGAGATAGACCCCAAATATACGACAAAAGTTGCCTATTTTTCGATGGAGTTCGCTATCCATCAAGCGTTAAAGACCTATTCGGGTGGTTTAGGCTTTTTAGCAGGGTCACATATGCGAAGTGCTTACGATTTGCGTCAAAATGTTGTGGGTGTGGGGATTTTGTGGAGTTATGGCTATTACGATCAATCTCGACATGAAGATCGCTCTTTAGAGGCGGAATTTATCCGTAAACATTACTATTTTCTGGAAGATTTAGGAATACAGGCAACGATTCGTATCCACTCTCAAGATGTTCATATTAAAGCCTTTTATTTGCCATCCCATATTTTTAGCTCTGCACCGATGATTTTTCTCTCTACCGATATTCCTGAGAATGATTTTTTAGCACGTACTATCACTCACAAACTCTATGACGGTAATGAAGAGACCCGTATTTCACAAGAGGTGGTTTTGGGGATTGGCGGAGTAAAAGTTCTCGAAGCGTTGAAGCAAAAAATCGATATTTATCATATGAATGAAGGGCATGCCCTTCCTCTGGTGTATGAGCTCTTTTCCAAATTTCAAGATATAGGCGAAGTCAGAAAAAGGGTGGTGTTTACAACTCATACCCCTGAAGATGCAGGAAATGAACAACACAGTATCTATCTTCTCCATAAATTCGGCTTTTTCAGTGGACTGGAGCTGGATACGGTACGTTCTATTATGAAGATGGAAAACACGGATACCTTCAATCTTACCATAGGGGCATTGCGCTCTACGAAGATTACGAATGCTGTTTCCAAGATGCACGGGGAAGTTGCCAATCGAATGTGGCAAAATTGTGAAGGAAAATCGGAGATAATTTATATCACCAATGCCCAGAATCGCCGCTTTTGGAGTGATAGCGGGATGTTGTCAGCTCTTGATGACCATGAGGATTATGCCCTTATCGGACGCAAAAAACATCTTAAGCGGGCATTATTCAATGAGGTTGCGGATCAAACGGGAAAAATGTTTAATCCTGATATTTTAACCATTGTTTGGGCACGCCGTTTTGCCGAATATAAACGTCCCGGATTGATCAAACATGATTTTGCCCGATTTAAAGGGCTCTTGGAACATGCGGATAGACCGATTCAGATGATATGGGCAGGTAAACCGTATCCGTTTGATACCAATGCGGTCAACGCTTTTAATGAACTGATCCATATCAGTCATGGATTTAAAAATATGGCAGTATTGGTCGGATATGAGTTGGAACTCTCACGTACCCTCAAGCAAGGATCGGATGTATGGCTCAATACGCCGCGTATTTCGCGCGAAGCAAGCGGGACAAGTGGTATGACGGCGAGTATGAATGGTTCGATCCATTTTTCAACAAATGACGGATGGCACCCAGAGTTTGCCAAACACGGCATCAACTCCTTTAGCATACCACCCATCGATCATAGTACCCCTATTGAAGTACAAGACAGTGAAGACAATAAAAACTTGATGAATATTTTGGAAAATGAGATTATTCCAATGTATTACGATAAACCGGAACAATGGACACAAATCATGAAAACAGCAATGTTAGATGTTATTCCTGCATTCGATTCTGGACGAATGGTACATGAATATTATGTGAAGATGTATAATCATTAAATAGTGTATTCGCATCCATACTTAACTTAAAAGTATGGATTTATTATCGACATAATGCTTGACCCATTTTTAGTAATTCAGGCTTAATCGTATACTTTCCGGAGCTGACGGTGTCAATAGCTATAAAATCAAACGTACTGTTTTTGTAAACGATAGCATGATGGGTATTGGGGGTTTGGATTAGTCGATCCAGTGCATTGATAACAAATTCACTGGCAATAAGGCGATCAAATACTGTTGGATTTCCCCCGCGCTGAATGTGACCCAGTTTACTAATACGCGATTCAAGCCCGATCTCATTTTCAAACCATGCCTCGACTTTTTCACTCATGTTTGATCCCTCAGCGGTAATAGCGATGGCATAGTTTCGACCCTCGTTGACCTCTTTTTTGAGTCTCTCTCCCAATGTTTGTAGATCAAATTCAAGCTCAGGAATGATGCACACCTCTGCCCCGCACGTAAGTGCTGAAACGAGAGCTAAATAGCCACACTCTCGTCCCATCGTTTCGATCACAAATGCCCGCTTAAATGAGGCGGCAGTGTCACGAATTTCATCGATGGCTCTACGGATAACATTCAGTGCCGTATCGACTCCTAAACAATAATCGGTTCCGTAAATATCGTTATCAATGGTGGATGGGATACCGATAAAATCGATTCCGAAATCGTCATGAAACGCATCAAGAGCTCTAAAACTTCCATCGCCACCGAGGACAATTAGCTTTTTAATATCTTTGCGTTTAAGATTCTCATACGCTTGAACGCGATACTCTTTTTCGAAAAAACGTTTGGAACGGGAGGAGCGCAAGACCGTTCCTCCACGATAAATAATCCTCGAAACATCACTATGTTCCGCTTTTTTGATCGAATCGTCGATAAGCCCCTCTAAGCCGTCATAAATGAGATAGGGGGTTATGCCCCTCATATAACACTCTTCTACAAACGTTTTAATGGCGGGATTCATCCCAGAACAATCCCCACCTGAGGTAAAAATAGCGATATTCATTCACTCTCCTTTAGTTTCTAATAATTTGTTGCGCCGCTTTGATAATAGGGTATGTTGTAGGCGCTGCGGTGAGCAATGGTTGCGTCGCTACTTGAAGCGAAACAAGCTTATGGGCGGTGAGTTCCGATTCGATCGCAAGACCGATGATATTAATCACCTCACCTGCCTCTTTGTCCCCGATCACTTGCCCTCCGATGATTTGACCGCTGCTTTTGAGGGCAATGAGTTTGACGGATTGTTTTGAGGCATCCGGTATCGTTGATGGATGGCGATTGAGTCCTTCGAAGAATCCAACCGTGTACTCGATCTTCTCATGTTTCGCTCTACTCTCGGTGACCCCTGCACTGGCAAAAACGCGATTGCCAATCATGGTGGAGAAAATAGCGATGGTGCCGTTGAACCCTTTGAGGTATTTGAGACCATAGAGGGAGTTTCCAGCCACACGTGCTTCTGAAGCAGAGGTGGAGGCAAGCATTACTTTTGAGGGGTCACGGGTAATAAAATCACGTCGTCCGCAACAATCGCCTACCGCAAAAATATCTTTATTTTTGGTGCGCATATACTCATCAACCCAAATCCCCCCATAGCGTGCGAGTTTCAATCCAGCCTCTTTTGCAAGAACACTATTGGGTTGATACCCTGTCGCCAGAATAATTACATCTCCATGAATGCACGACCCGTCACACAGCTCAACGCACGACGCTTTTCCATCGCTTTGGAGAATCTGGGAGACATGTTGTCCCAGTGAGAGGGTGATACCTGCCTCTTTCATAATCTCTTCCGCTTGAAGCGCCATATCCACATCAAACGCATCGGCTAGAATATGTCTACCCCCGATAATCGTTACCTCTTTACCCACTGAGCGCAGTTCCATAGCCATCTCAACACCGATAAAACCTGTTCCAACGATAATAACTTTTTGTTTGTCGGCTAGATAGTTTTTGAGAAGATCCACTTTGTCTTTGTGTTTTTCGATGGTAAAGACATTTTCCAGATGAAGGGCATCTTCAAAGCTTTTATGAACAAAGGGGAGTGAACCTGTTGCAAAGATGAGTTTATCGAAGGTAATGGTATGTGTTTTTGCAAAGACGGTTTTGTTCTCAATATCTACCGATAGTGCCGTATCGACAATGATATTGATCATCTCCGCCATCGGACCACCGCATGACATCGCATCTTTGCTGCTGTCACCAAGGGTTTTCCCGAAAATATAGGGGATACCGCACGGGACAAGAGAAATATCATCTTCTTTGATGACCGTAATTTTTTTATCAGGAAAATTTTCCAATGCTGTTCCCACCGTTACAAGAGCTGCAGGACCGCCACCCAAAACCAATATATCTGTATGTTCGTTTCTCATCATCTACCCCTTTGTTGGTTATATGTGCATAATCATATACTATCAATGTTACAAGAGTTGTTGAACATAGAGGGCGATTTGACGCTCTTCATCGGTGGGGATTACAAGAAGTGCAAGTGAACTGTGATCATTTTCTATTCGTGATCTATTAGTCGTATTTTTATCGGTATCAAGATGAATCCCAAGATGTTCCAATCCACTACATACGGCTTCTCTAATGGTTGCAGAATGCTCACCAATCCCCCCCGTAAATACAATTGCATCTACCCCTCTCATGGTTGTCATATAGGCACCAAGCTGTTTTTTAAGTCGATAAACGAACATCTCAATGGCGAGAGTAGCATTTGCATCCCCCTTCTCTTTTGCACTCAATATGGTTCGCAGATCATTTGTCCCTGCAATGGCAAGAAGACCGCTTTTTTTGTTCAACAGGGTCTCCACCTCTTCGATGGTCATCTTTTTCTCGTGTATCAGATAGCCGATGATGGAGGGGTCAATACTGCCGCACCGTGTCCCCATCATTAGCCCCTCCAGCGGTGTCATCCCCATGGAGGTATCAATACTTTTCCCTTTTTCGATAGCGCAGGCACTGACACCGTTGCCGATATGAAAGGTGATGAGATTGAGGGATTCGAGCGGTTTGTTGAGTAGATCAGCCGCTTTGTCACTGACATAATGGTGCGATGTGCCGTGAAAACCGTAACGGCGAACATGATACGATTCATATAAATCGTAGGGGAGGGGGTAGCGGTAGGCATAATCAGGGATGCTTTGGTGAAAAGCGGTGTCGAATATAGCAAAATTGGGAACGTTAGGGGCAATTTTTCGTGCGGCGTTAATACCACTAATATTGGCAGGATTGTGTAAGGGTGCAAGGGGGATCAACGCGGTTATCTCATCCAGCAGTGCATCATCAATCAACGCAGGGGCATGAAAACGCTCTCCTCCATGAACAACACGGTGACCAATAGCATTGATGTCGGCAATGTCGATATTATGGAGTCGCAGTTGAGAGCGCATTCGCTCAAATCCCTCATCATGATTTTTAATCTCTTCCAGTAGTCCATGATCAATCACGTTCAATGTTTTAGCATCATAAAGGCTGTATTTGATCGAGGAACTCCCCGCATTAATAACTAAAATACTCATTGTTTAAACTGTGAGGTAAACGCTTCAATATCATCAAATAATGCTTGCAAATCCTCTTCGTGCTCCACTTCATCCGCTAAAATTTGAGAAATAAGATCGTAGGTGACGATATCTTTTTCTCTGACAATGTCTAAGAAATAGGAATAGATACTGATTGCACATTGCTCACCCCTGATCGATTGATCTAAAATAGCGCGAACATCGGGATTGGTAGGGGCATCATAGCCACAATTGGAGTGTGTCAGCCACTCTTCTGGATGCAAGATAGGGGTACCGCCTAGCTGAATAATGCGTCCCGCGATCATCGTCGCGTGTCGAAGCTCATCGGCAGCATGGAGCGTTAACTCCGCTATAACGGCATCTTTCATCAACCCTTTGGCAACTTTGGATTCGATAAAATACTGATAGTAGGCGAGCCACTCATCGCAATAGGCTTTATTGAGAAGTTCGATAACCGTTTGCGCCTCAATATTCTTGAGAATAGATATTCCACGTTTTGCCATTTGGTATCCTTTTCGTACAGAGTTAAAAAACTATAGCAGTGAAATTCTTAAATTCTAATTATCACTAACTATTTTCCACCTAATGGCTCAAAACCGAACTCTTTTGGACGCATAAGCTCCACGGGGTAAATGATTTGAGAATCGACCATCTGCATCGAATATTCACGCTCCACTCCACGAAGAGTGGCATTTAAATAATCGATCCCAACACTTGTCGTATAGTTGATCCAATCAAAAGTGAGGTCATTGTTCATCAATTCATTGGTCTCATAGATAGCGGGGACTTGTTCTATGATGGAGTTGGCGACGATCATATTCTTGCGATCTTTGTATTGGGTTAGGGAGATGAGATTGGGGTCAAAATTGATTTGGGTAGAGAGGATGTTGTGTTCATGGACATCGACGAACGTGAGGTGGGCGATAAGCATGGAGGTTTTGACAACGGGGAGATGGGTAATAATGCTTTTTTTGGAAAAGGCAGATGGCTTGGCTAAATAGGAAACAATATTAGAACCTTCCGTATTGACGGAATAAAGAGCAGAGGGGATAGAGCCTTTTTTGGATTCTGAGGCGGTTGTTTGCGTCATAAGAGCAAGATTTTTCCCCACCAAAGAGTCACCATAAAATACCGCCAATGATTTCCCCATATAGGGGGCAAGGGCAATGATCTGCGCTTGATAATCAATGGCTCCAAAAATAATCGTTTCAGGAGCCGTCCCACTATCACGTTTGTGAACGGTGGGGATAAAAATGGGAGGTGTGGTTGTTTGAAGTGCGAGTAGATTTTTCACACCGCCAAGGGTGAGTGGTGCCAAAATTGCACTCATTTGATCCGAATGTATTTTTTCAAGCGCTTGGGCAATAGCCTCTTTAGATTCATTAGGGAGTGTATATGCGGTTAGTTCAAAGGGTTGATGGGATGCCATAAGAGTTGCGAGGGCAACATCGTAGGTTGATTGGGTATAACGACCAATAACTGTAGGAGATGAGAGGAGGGCAATTTTGATTTTTTGCGTTTGAATAGCTTGATTTGATCCTCCCCACAAAGAGAGAAAAAGTATGAGAAGTAGAGAAATAGTTTTCATTTTAATGTCTCTTTTATGGTAGTAAGATCGCGCATTGCCTCTTTTTTGAAGGAGGGGTTACGGACGAGATAGGTGGGATGAAAGATAGGGATAATGGAGGTTTTTCCAAAAGGGATAATATGTCCGCGAACCTGTTCAAAACTGCTTTCATCATGACTTACAAGACGGTATGCGTCATGCCCTAGGGTGACAATAATTTGTGGGTTAAGCATCTCGAGTTGTTTTTGCAAAAAGGGGGAACAGCTGTTGCATTCGCTAGAGGAGGGTTGTTGAAAACCAAAAGGCTTGCACTTCACTGCATGGGTGATATAGACATCTTGGAGGCTAAGGTTCAGCACTTTTTCGATCATATCACGAAGCATCCCCCCTGAACGCCCGACGTAATAGGTGTTGGACTCATCCTCTGCACTCGATACAAACGCATCGACAAAGACTATTTTAGGATTTTTGCTCCCGTATCCCGTCATACTTTGAGAGCGTGATTTGCTTAGATCACATAAATGGCACCCTTGGATGGTTTCCATAAGGGCATTGTATGAGTTGGGGAGAGAGAGCGGTTGTGCTTTGGTGCTGTTAGGGTTGATGGGATCAACATAGCTAAACCCCAACGCTTTAAGGCGGTAAAGGTTTTCAAGGAGGGAAAGGTTTTGGTAGGAGTTCATAGGTAGGAGTATACGAAATAGGGCGTTAAAAAGAGATAAAGAAAGATCCTTTATCCTTGCGCTTGAATCGCCGTAATCAAAACAGTATTGACAATATCAGCGATCTCGCATCCACGGCTTAAATCATTAACAGGTTTTTTCAACCCTTGCAAAATAGGACCGATGGCAATCGCCCCCGAAGAGCGTTGAACGGCTTTGTAGGTGTTGTTTCCTGTATTGAGATCGGGGAAGATAAAGATCGTTGCTTGTCCTGCTACGGGTGAGTTGGGGAGTTTTAGATGCGCTACATCGGGATCGATTGCTGCGTCATACTGGATCGGTCCTTCGATAAGAAGCTCAGGATGGCGTTCTTTCACGATACGCGTCGCTTCACGCACCTTATCCACATCATCCCCATGCCCTGAACTTCCCGTAGAGTAGGAGAGCATTGCAATGCGCGGCTCAATGGCGAAAGCGGTAGCACTGAGGGCAGAGGCAATGGCGATTTGGGCGAGCTGTTGGGCGGTAGGGTCTTGATTGATCGCACAGTCGGCATAGACGAGCACTTTTGTATCCATACACATGAAGAACAAGCTGGAGACCAAAGAGATATTTGGGAGAGTTTTAATAATCTGTAAGGCAGGGAGAACCGTATCTTGCGTCGTATGAAGTGCCCCGGAGACCATCCCATCCGCATCACCGTTATGTACCATCATCGTAGCAAAATAGGTACGATGGCTCATTGCGTCTATCGCATTAGTCATAGTAAGCCCTTTATGCTGACGTATAGCATAAAAAATTTCCACATACGGTTGCATAAGAGGGGAATCGTTCGGATCGATAATGGTCGCTTTGGAAATATCGATTCCAAGGGTACTGGCTCGATGTAAAATAGTCTCAGGCTCCCCTAATAAAATAAGCTCTACAACATTGCGCTGTATCAAAATTTCAGCAGCACGTAAAATACGTTCATCTTCACTCTCAGGAAGGACAATTCGTTTACGGTTTTGTGCGGCACGTTGATAGAGACTGTATTCAAACATAGCAGGGGTAACGATCTCACTGTGGGCGGTACGCAACCGTTCTTGAAACGACTCTATATCGATTGCATTCATAAATTCCCCCATTGCAAGGGCAATTTTACGACTTTGATTCGGATGCAGACGAGCCGAAATAGCATCAACATTTTGAGTGCTTTTGTACGTATCATTCAGGGTAGTTAAAATAGGGATATTCAGAAAATCAACACCACCAATCAGTTTTAGAAAGCTTTTTGGAGGTGTAATCCCTCCCGTGAGTAAAATACCTGCGATGGAGGGAAAATCTTTGGAAGTGTTGGAATACAAGACGGTTAAAATAATATCGAGCCTATCGCCGGGGACAATGATAAAATCGTTCTCTTCGAGTCGTTCTAGCAAGTGCTCAATATTCATCGCCGCAATTTTTGGACGGAGAATAAGTCGATCAAGATCTTTTGTCTCACCGGCAATTTGTTGGCATTGCAACGCATCTTTCACCTCTGCTACACTTACACGATCCAGCTCATCAATCTCCGCCATAAAAAAAGTGGGGAGAGTTTGGTCACACGCTTCATCCGTAAAATAGTGATAATTTTTTTCATCCAAGCGATTGACAAAAATAGCAATATGTTCCTCATGCTCATTTTTAAGCGATACCCGTTCGAGATCAATCTCATTAGAGAGCTGTTCATACGTTTTATGTTTTCCGTTAATAACACTGATATAGGGGGCTTGAAGATTTTTAGCGATGATATGATTGAAGTTATAGGGAAGTGTTTTGGCAAATGCGGCTTGATCCAACCCTTGAATAAGGACAAAATCGTAGTGAGACTCCAGAATATGATACTTTTCAAGGAGATGTTCGAGGATAACTGACTCTTTTCCTTGCGATAAGAGCGATTCAACTTCATCCAATCCTAATCCCATACAGCTCTGGGGACTCTGATCGAGATTAAAATGGTGTATCATAAAATCTATATCCCCATCACAAATAGAAGCATCGGGGACAACGGGTCGGAAAAAAGCAATTTTTGCAATACGGCTTTTGAGCAGTTCCATGATCCCCATAGAGACAATGAGCGATCCTGAATTTGGTTCTAATGAGGCGATATAGAGACTTTTTGCATTCATGGAGATTCTCCTAAAACTGATAGTCATGTATTCTACCAATATTAGGTTGTATTTTAGACTAAATCAGCTTTTATAAAAACGGATTTGCCACATTATCCGTCTCTTCAATCTCAATACGTTCAGGGAGATTGGTCTCATTTTGTAATGCTCTCACCGTTGCATCGAGGAGTGCTTTGAGTTTTAGAGCATCTTGAAGTCCTACCGTATCTTTGGTAATATCCAAAGAGCCATAGAGGGAAAGTCGATCCAACCGATTTTCAACGGTAAGATCACCAATGAGTAAAGAGTCACTCTCATTTTCATACGCACTAAACGGTTGTGTTTTCATCAATGTACCATCCATTTGAAGAGTTTCTCAATTATACGGAAAATATCTTCATCTTTGTTTGTATTGGAACTGTTTGAGTGACTTGAATGGCTGTTTCCTTCTTGTGGAACCGGTAAATCCATCGCTGTTTGTTTCGCTGAGGCAGACATTTTCGGAAATAATCGTATCCCTGCCATTTTTTCAAGCTCACTGATGCTGATTACCTCATAATCACGCCCCGCCGCATTGTTCACGAGATAAGCAGCCCCTTGCCCCGACGAGGGGTCATAGATGGCTTTATAAATTTTTGTAGGGACGAATACTCTCCCTTTTAAACGTTGAATAGAGGAACCAATAAATAGCGGTCCTGTAATGACATAGAGTTCCCCTTTGGATTTGGTTAGCTGACGGGTTGTCCCCTCGATGTCTGCCCAAATACCGCGATTATTATCACCGTTTTGGGGAACCATATTGGCTAACGTAAAGCACTCATGTTGCGCCGCTTTCGTAGACATATCGGCAGAGGGGGATAAATGCCCTCGATCATAGCCCGAACGAGAATAATCACTTAGTTCAGAACGCTCATTACTAGAGAGCTGCTCTTCGGGATGAAAATCATTACTCCGTTTGGATTTGGACTGTAATCCTTCACGGGTCAGATGTTCCGCACTCCACAAAGCCGTACGGGAGACCCCTGAGTGCATTAGGGCAAAAGAGGTATAGCAAAGCTCCTTGGTTTTTGTTTCGAGTTTGGTATTGAGAATATCGGGGGCTTCGTTGCCATAATAGATTCCTTGACACTGCGTCGAAGAAGAGAAGAGGGTGGTAGATAGAATAATGGAGCCAATAAATACGTTGAAAAATTTCATTTGAATAATCCTTAGTTGTAAGTTCTAAATCGAAGAGCATTTTGATCCGTACGGGAGATACACTTGATCTGATAGTCTACCATTGCCAAAAAGGGGTCTAAAAACCGCTGGAAAGCTTCTTCATCTATCCTCTCTAGCTCATGAAAATTGAGTAACTCTAAAATCGTCAGTGTTGATTCGATGGTTGAGAGACAAAAATCTTTCGGTTGCTCTTTGATTTGGAATTGGGAAATTTTGGTATGGGTAAAACTGAGTTTCGGCAACCGTTGAAGATTGTGACTCAAACGAAGCATCTTCACCGAGCACGGCCACGTCCCATCAATGATAAAGATAACGAGCTGTTTACCCTGTGTTTCGATTTTTTGCGCATTGAACGGTAAACTCTCTTTTCCGGGATAGAGGACATAGCAAAGGTTATTTTGGTCATTTATGAGGAGGTTGACAGCGTTATGGTGGGTAAAATCATCTCCAACATAGAGTTGCGAATTAGGAAGGGAGAGATGGGTGAGATGCCCCGTCCCGTTTTTCGTCTTTTTAAACTCTTTGGGGTGCATGAGGATGACAAATTTCGTCTTCGTCTGGATCGGTTGAATCGTTGCACACAAACAAAGCTCCATAGGTCGATAGCAGTGGTAACACGTCGTTCTTGTCTCACTCATTTTTTGGCAGCTTGCTCTCGTAGTTTATCTTTTTTACTTTTCCCTTTTCCCTTGATCGGTTCGGGACCTTTTGCTTTGATCGGAGCATTACCACGTAGCTCAAACCCCTCTATTTGTTCCCGTATGAGCTTAATATTGGAGCGTTTTTCGATCAATTTAAAATGATCTTGTTCCTCATATCCGATAAAGGAGACGGCAAAGCCTGATTTACCCGCTCTTCCTGTGCGCCCGATGCGGTGGATATAATCCGCAGGAGAGCGGGGAAGGTCGAAATTGACGACACAGCTGATCCCCTCAATATCCAGACCCCGTGCGGCAATATCGGTTGCGAAGAGGATACGGATTTTTTTGCTTTTGAACTGTCCCAGTGTGAACGTTCGCTCCTCTTGGATGAGGTCGCCGTGAAATGATTCTGCCAAAAAGCCGTATTTTTTGAATTTCGCCGCGATATTGTCAGCAGCGCGTTTGTTTGCCATAAAGACGAGCACCTGTTCCCATTTTTCACTATTAAGAAGATGGCGTAATAGGGGACCTCTATTTTCAGGATTCACTTCGATGACCCGTTGGGAGATACGCTCCACCGTGGGCTCTTCCGATTCTATCGTCACTTCGATAGGATTTTGGGTGATTTTGGAGGCGATAGCGACCATCTTCGGTGGATAGGTCGCTGAAAAGAGGAGGTTTTGACGTTCTTTTGGAATCTCTTTTAAGATGAGTTCCAGTTCTTCGGCAAACCCAAGGTCGAGCATCTTGTCCGCTTCATCAAGGACGAAAAATTCGAGATGGGAGAGATTCATTTGCTTTTTTTTCACCACATCGAGAAGTCGTCCTGAGGTTGCTACGAGAATATCACACCCCTGCTGAATCGCATAGAGCTGATCGCCGATACTCTCCCCGCCGATGACGCTGACTACTTTTGGTTTTTTCGGCAAAAATTCACCGAAGGTCTCAAACGCTTCTGCCACCTGCAAGGTCAGCTCTCGTGTAGGGGTGAGGATGAGTGCTTTGATTTTCGCTTTTCCCTCTCCTTTGCTTTTGGACCAAAGCTGTAAAATTGGCAATACAAAGCTGGCACTTTTACCACTTCCCGTCTGAGCACGCGCCATCACATCATGACGCTCTAAGACGAGAGGGATCACTTTTTCTTGAATAGAGGTGGGGAGTCTGTAGCCACTTTTTTCAAGTGCAGGAAGTATATCTGGTGAGAGTCCGAGTGTGGAAAATGGCATGGGCGGGGTATCCTCGTAATATTTGAACGTATTTTAGGGAATTTGGGCTTTAGGGGAGGTTTGAGGGGTGCAATTGATGGAAAGGAGAAAGATGTTGTCATGCTGTTTTACACTAAGCTGTAGATTGAGGGCGCTAGAGAGTCTTCGAATAATCGTTAATCCAAGATTGGAGTTAAAAAGAGCAGGGGATTTGTCGGAGGTGATGGGATTAGCAAAAACGATTTCTCCTTCTTTGGGGTATAAGCTAATGGTAATGGTGGCATTTTCGGGAGCATGGTTGATACAATTTTCAAGAATGGTCAAAATGAGCTTTGTGAAGGATTGGCTATGGGTCGTGAGGGTAAAAGAGTTTCCCCGTTGGAGATCAACCGATTGATGTTTGCGTTGCAATAAGGGAGTGGCATACGTAGAAGCATTGGCAATGAGGGATTCCATATCGATGAGAATAGAGTTCTCTTTGTCAGATATTTGGCTCTCTTGGACGATAAGGAGCTCTTTTAAATATTTTAGAAGTTTGCCTATGTCGCCATTGGCTTGTCGAAGAAACTGCTCTTTATTCGCCGTAGGATTAAGGGCGTAACTGTCGAGTCTCGCTTTTAGAATCGCCAAAGGGGTTTTGAACTGGTGTGCCGTTTCTTTGAAAAGTTGCCGCTCTTTTTCCCGTAAAAAAGTAATTTTATCCACAAGCGTTTGTAACGCTTGACCTACTCGCTGTATTTCGACGCTTGCGGAGGAGAGGGGCAAATGGGTGCTATTTTCCTCTAAGTCTATGGTGATGCACGCACGTGCGAGTTGTTCCATGGGATCAAGTAGTTTTTGGAGTATGGTATAAAAAATGAAGGTCAATAAAGCGAGTGCACCAAAAAACAAAAGATACAGCGTCATCGCCAAACGATGAAGACTTTTTTCGATGATCTTGGTATCACTGGTTGCGACGAAGTAGGCACCATTAGAAAGTTTTGTCATAACGGTGATAGTATTGGGGTGAATTTTGGAGATTTTAGGATTAGAAATAATTTTAAAGTGGGGAGCGCTGAGCTCTTTATTGGCATAGAGTGTTCGGATGAGTTCGATTTGTTGTAAGTATTTTAAATTGGGATCAGGGGTGAAGTCCACAAGATTGTCGGTAATGATTTCGGATGAGATATGATGCAAAAGGGCAGTGGTATCTTTAATTTTATCCTCTTTCTCCATTTTTAGGATCAAAATAACCAGCGTCGTAAAAATCAACAACGTGGTAAGGAGAAAAAAAATAATAATTTTTGCTTTAAGGGTGTTCAATCATATATCCTCGTGTTTTTATCGTTGTAATAATACTTGGATTTAATTTTTTTCTGAGGGTGTTGATCATTACGTCAATGGTATTAGAGGCAATATTTTCAGGATGGTCATAGATACTATTGATGATTTCATCCCGTGAAACAATCGTTCCCATCCGTTCAAGGAGGGTAAAAAAGATGGCATCCTCTTTTTTGGTTAGAATAATCGGTTTTCCGTCACTCATAATGGTTTTGGAGCTCATATCAACGGTTATATTTTCAAATAGTAAAGTTGTTGGGGTAAATCGGCGTGAGAGGGCGTTGATCCGTGCAAGAAGTTCATCAATATCAAACGGTTTTTCGATATAGTCATCCGCGCCCTTGTTGAGCCCTTCTATTTTATCGATAACATTGCCATACGCACTCATGACTAAAATACCGCATTGAGGATTTTTGGCTTTTGCGGGGGTGATGAGATTAAGTCCTATATCCTCCCCCATAAGATTACGATCCAGCAGAAGGATAGTGTAGTGATAACTAGTAAGATAATCCAGAGCAGTTGAAACATCGCCAACTGCATCAACGGAGTATTTAACCGAGAGAATTGACTCCAATAATTCGCGTAAATCGGGATCATCTTCGACAATAAGGATACGCATAATTACAAGAGTCCCTCATCTAAAAAAGAGGCAATGCGATAATAAATGCCTGAGTTGGCAAATTTCGTTTTCATCTGCGTGATCACTTCAGTTATGACCTCTGATGGGAGGATGATCCGTAACGTTGTTTTTCGCTTCCATCCTGTCACCTTTTCTAAAGGGGTATAATTGGAGTGATTTTTGTTGTACGATTTAATCGAATACGAGTTGACCCCTTCAATATCAGGGTGTTCTAATAGCCAATCTACAATGGTATCTTCAATATCGGGGGTCATGACAATCGTTAATAGTTGACGCTCTTTTTTCATGCTAATTCCTCTTTTTCAGCTGGTTCAAATTCCAACCATCGGTAAAATATCGGCAAAAGGATTAATGTCAGTAATGTCGATGATATAAGTCCTCCGATAACAACAATGGCGAGAGGTTTTTGTATCTCTGAGCCTGGCCCTGTGGCAAACAAGAGAGGGACAAGACCAAATGCTGCGATACTAGCTGTCATCATAACAGGGCGCAGTCGACGCTTTGCCCCTTCGACAACGACCACTTCGATACTATGCCCAAGTGCGCGAAGCTGATTAAAATAGGTGAGCATCACTACCCCGTTGAGGACAGAAATACCCATCAAGGCAATAAAACCAACCGATGCAGGGACGGAGAGATACTCTCCTGAAATCCATAACGCAACAACACCTCCAATCATAGCAAAAGGAATATTTGTCAATACTAAGCCCGCTTGACGCATAGAACCAAAGGTGATAAAAAGGATGATAAAGATAAATGCTATGGCGATAGGAACAACAATCGAAAGACGTTCTGCCGCACGTTGTTGATTCTCAAACTCTCCCCCCCATTTCATATAATACCCCTCAGGAAGATTCACCTCTTTTTCTACTTTGGCTTTTGCCTCTTCCACAAAACCGACCAAATCGCGCCCCTCCACGTTGCTTCGTACGACCGACATCCTCATTCCATTTTCACGGTTGATGAGAACGGGACCCTCGATGCGTTCGATTTTAGCCAGTGCGCTTAAGGGGACACTGGTTCCATTGGGTAAGGCAATAAGCATTTGGCTAAAGGCGGTTATTGAATCACGAAAATTTGTTTCTCCTCGAACGATAATAGGGCTACGTTTCCCCTCTTCAAGGACGATACCGATTTGGCTCCCCTCTAGTGCTGTTTTTAGAAGCTCTTGTACCTCATCGACACTCAATCCGAAATTTCCAACAGCAAGACGGTCAATATCAATTTTTAGGTATTGCATCCCCTCGTTGATGGGGGTAAATGCGTCAATGCTTCCCGTGGTTTTTTCCAGTATCGTTTGAATCTGTGCTGCTATTTGGTTGAGCTTATCGAGATTGGTTCCGAAAATTTTAATTGCAAGATCCCCCCGTACCCCGGTAAGCATTTCCGAAATTTTCATTTCAATCGGCTGTGCGAAGCTAAAGGTAATCCCAGGAAAATTTTCAGCAACAAGACGCATCTCTCCTAAAAGCCACTCTTTATCGTGAACGCGCCACTCCTCCATTGGTTTGAGGACAAAAAATGCATCACTCTGACCCAACCCCATAGGATCAAGTCCCAGTTCATCTGAACCTGTACGGGCGACAATCGTTTTGATTTCAGGAACTTTAGCCATCATCTCTTTTTCAAAACGAAGCATGATCTCTTTGGAAGCATCAAGATTGACGGAGGGGATCGTTTCAACGGTGATCACTACATCCCCCTCATCGAGGATGGGCATAAAGGTTTTACCGATTTGGGTATAGAGTACAGCGGTTAATACCAATGCTGCCAATGCGCTAATGGTCACTTTTCGACTATTGATGAGTGCCCATTCAAGAGCAGGGGAGTAAACGTTCATGAGCTTGCGTACAATCCACGATTCGTGATCATGCTCCACTTTCAAAATGATTGAGGAGAGGACGGGAATCATGGTCATTGAAAGGATTAACGAGGCAAGCAAAGCGAAGATAATCGTTAATGCTACGGGCATGAACATTTTACCGGCAATCCCCTCTAGCGATATAAGGGGTAAAAAGACCACGGCGATAATCAAAATACCAGAAACTACGGGAGTGGCTACCTCTTTGGTTGCACGGTAGATAATATTAAGTTTAGGGATATTTTTGTTGTGAGATTGTCCCAAATGGGCGATAATATTTTCGACGACAACGACCCCTGAGTCCACCAACATACCAATAGCGATGGTTAATCCTCCTAAGCTCATAAGATTAGCGGACATTCCAAACTGCCGGATAAGGATAAAGGTGACGAGAACTGCCATTGGAACCATAATGGCTACCGTAATCGCTGCACGAACATCCCCTAGAAAAAGGAGTAAGAGGATCACGACGAGGATTATTGCTTCCACAAGCGCTTTGGATACGGTATAAATCGATTGATTAACGAGGTTACTTCGATCATAATAGGGAGTGATCGTCACCCCCTTTGGTAGCTTAATCGCATCCAATTTCTCTTTGATTTGTTCGGTCACATCACGAGCATTCGCCCCTTTGAGAGAAAGAACCATTCCGGCAACGGCTTCTCCTGTTCCATTCTTAGTGACCAACCCATTTCGGGTCAGTTTATCTATTTCCACCGTAGCAACATCGCTGATACGGACAATATGCCCATTCGTATTACGCAAGACAATGGCACGAATATCAGCGAGGCTTTTAATACTCCCCTCTGAGCGAACTAAAAATGCCTCTTCCCCCTCATGTATCCGTCCGGCACCATCATTTTTATTATTAAATGCAAGTGCTTCTTCGACGCTCTTGACAGAAATACCAAGGGTTCCTAACATAGAATAATTGGGTTTGATGAGATAACTTTTAACTTCTCCCCCAAGGCTATTTAAGTCAGCCACACCGGCAATCGTACGTAATACAGGACGAATCGTCCAATCAAGAAGAGCGCGTTTTTCAGCAAGAGGGATGTCTCCCTCGACCGTAAACATAAAAATCTCCCCCAATGGTGTGGTGATAGGTGCTAGACCACCGCTGGCAGTGGAGGGGAGGGTGCTGATCATAGCATTGAGCTTTTCGCTCACTTGGGCGCGCGCCCAATAAATATCCGTCCCTTCGTTAAAATCGATGGTAATATCGGCAATTCCATATTTGGCCGTTGCACGGAGAAGTTTTTTATTAGGGATTCCCAATATCTCTGTTTCGATGGGGGCAATGATCCGTGTCTCCACCTCTTCAGGGGTCATTCCGGGTGCTTTCATGATAATCTTCACTTGTGGTGAAGAGACTTCAGGGAACGCATCAAAAGGGAGCTTTGTAAATGCGGTATATCCTGCACCGATAAGCATTAGCATGGCGACAAAGACGAGAACTCTTTGCGTCAGGGCAAACGAGATTAATTTATTCATTGGGTAACTGCTTTATTTTCAAGCCAAATCCCTTTGAGGGGGATTAATCCTCGAATAGCAATTTTTTCATCCCCTCGTAGTGCTCCGCTGATGATAAAGGTGGTACACTCCTCTTTTATCACATTAACCTCAATAGGATTAAATCCTTTAACCGTTTTGACGAAAATAATGGCTTTCCCTTTATTGCGAATCAACCCGTATTTCGGTACGACGATACTTTGATCGGTCGGGGTTTGGATAGAGGCTTGAACAAATTGCCCAGGGCGTAGAAGCTCTTTTCCTGAAATAATGGCAGCGCGGATAATGACCGATTGATTTTGCACTTCAACACCACTGGAAATTTTAATGATTTTGGCGGTGGCACCCAAATTGGTTTGAATCGTATCACCAATATGAAGTTTTTTGGCAATTGTCGTAGGTATTTGTATCTCCAGCCACAATGTAGAGAGATCGGCAATTTTATAGATCGGACTCAGTGCATCGATTTTTTGTCCGATAAGGGCTGATTGCTCGAGAATAAGTCCGCTTGTGGGAGCCGTTATATTAGCTGTCATTGCAAGGGATAGTTTTTTAGAGGGGGAGATCCCCATCATTTTCATCATCCCCCGCTTCTCCGCGACTTCCATTGCTAGCAATGAACTCTCTTCTTTCGTTTTTAAGTACTCACGTTGCGAGATAATTCCCTCTTTAAAAAGAGCCTCATCTTTTTTTATGATGGTTTGTAGCCTCTCATAGCGTGAGTGTGCTTGGAGATACTCACGTTGAAGTGTTAACCCCTCCGTTGAAGCGACCGTGGCAATTATTTGCCCTTTTTTGACATTATCACCAATCCCTACAAATGCTTTTTGAACGACCCCTTCGTGGATAGAAGTGGCGATGGAGAGTTGTTTAGGGGGGATGACAACGGTAGCTGGGAGATTGGCTTGGGAGAGTGCTTTGGTCGTGGAGAGAGACTCCGTTACGATCCCTAGTTCACCCATTTGTTTAGGGGAGAGGATAATCTCTTTGGCACATAAGGTAAGGATTGCTCCGGCAAGGGGGATGATTAATAGTTTCTTCATTGTTTTTCCTTAAGTGGGGGAAATGTTTTTTGCATCTCTCCAAGGGTATCGTAGTATATTTCAAGATTATTGAGAATCTCGTGTTGATGCGCTACAAGGACGCGACGGGCGTCGATAAGCTCAAGCAAGGTTCCATATCCCTCTTCATAGCTTCGCTGAGAGAGAGAGACCATTTTTGACGCTTGATCGATAATATGCTGCTGCGAGACAATAAGGCTCGAAAGGGACGAGAGCATTTTTTGTTGACGAAGGAGTTTTTGATCTGTTTCATAGCGGTAGGACTGTTCTCGTAAACTATTTTCACTTATTTTGCTTTCAATACTTTTAAGAAGCAACTCATTGCGATGATAGATCGGAATAGGCATTGAAAGCGAAGCGGTGATGGAGTGTTGATCGTATAGTTGCGAAACCCCGATCCCTGCTTTAAATCCGGGGATGACCGATTCGATTGCCACCTCTTTTTGAGCACGATACTCCTCATTGACTCCTTTGTAATAGGCGATCATCGGAAGAGTGTCTATTCCTGAGGGTAAATCGACAGGTGTGAGGATCGGAAGTTTTATCGGCGTAATATCAGCTGAAGAGTTTAAACGTGCACTTGCTATTAGGAAATATTTGGCACTATCGCGTTTGATCTGTGCCGATTGAACTTCTTGGGCAATTTTTTCCTCTTCGACGGTGAGTTTGAGAAGATCGGCTTTGGAAAGTGCCCCTTGCGCAAATCGTTTTTCCCCTTTTTGACGGAATGTTTTCGCAAGAACAAGGGCTTCCTCTGCTTTGTCACTCATTTGGGATGCAATGGTGTAGAGGTAAGCTCTTTGGCGTACCTCCCCTTTTAACTCATTCTCTTTTTGGAAAATGAGCGCTTTCGTCTGGAGAATTTTAGCGTCCAATATTTTTTGTTTTGCACTCTTTAGGGTAGATTTTTCTATGGGTTGGACGATGGTAATTCCATACTCATTTTGAGTATTGGCACCATCGGGCTTTGTCCTCCCGTATGAGAACATAAGTTCTGGATTTTCCCACAGTTTTGTTACCTCTTTTTGAGTCAGTAATTGTTGAATAATCTCACGATCTGCTTTGAGGGAAGTATCATTCTCGATGGCATGATCCATAAGCTCTGGTATGCTATACGATGTAGCGATAACAGGAATGGCGATAAGTAAAAGCCAGAAAAAACGCATTCAACTCCTTATAAAACTAGATTTAGCGTAATAATAGTGGATGTGGATGAAAAAATCATTAACAGACTCTTGACCCATATCAATACAAAATAGACATTAGAAGATTATAATCCCATTTTTTAGGAGAACAATGATGAAAACACCCGATTTTTTTAATGATGTACCCCCGCTTGTGATGTACGATCCTCTCTCATCGCTTTTAGGAGCAGCTGATAGTGGAATCCTGACTTACACTTATACCGATGTTGTAAAACTTGCAGGACATTCATGTCCAACGGTAGCAGGTGCATATCTGATGGTTCAAAAGGGACTTAAGGAACTCTACGGCAATGAGACTCCCGTTCGCGGTGAGATAAAAGTTTTGATGAATGGGAAACTAGGCGATGGTGTTGTTGGGGTTATTGCTAATGTCGCTTCGATGATTACGGGAGCAACGGATATAGGCGGATTTCATGGATTGGGTGGAAAATTTGATCGTCGGCAGTTGCTTTTTTATGGAGTGGAGATGGAAGGGGAAATGGCACTGGAACGCATTGATACAGGTGCACGTGTGATTCTTCGTTATGATCCCTCATGTGCTTTTCCTGATCCTCGAATGAAGGAGATTTTACCTCTGGTTGTAACAGGTCGTGGAGATGAAAATAGTGCGATACTTTTCGCAACGCTGTGGCAAGATCGGGTTAAACGGATTCTAATTGACCACAAAGATAACCCTCAATTAGTAAAGTGCGTGTTACAATAATAACAATATTAGAGAAGTAAGGAAGAACAATGAAAATATTTTTGAGTTTAGCAATGGTTGGTTTTACCCTTTTTGCAAGTGATGGGTACAGTGTCTATAAAAAACAGTGTATGCAGTGTCATGTGGAGATGATGGAGAAGCAAGAGGTGCTCAAAAAGTTTAAAACCCTCAAAGCTCCCCCTATGGTGGAAGTATCGAATCGACTCAAAGAAAACATTATGATAAAAGAAGAAGATGATGCCGTGAAGCGTCGTGTGATTATTGCCTTTATCAAAGATTATATTGAAAATCCGAATATTGATTACAGCATGTGTCGTTTAGGGGCATTGGATCGATTTGGTGTTATGCCCTCCCTCAAAGGAAAACTAACCGAAGAGGAGCGTCAAGCAGTAGCCGAATGGGTACATGATCGCTACAGCGGGGTGACGTTCAAATGAAAGCCTTTCTCTATTTAATTATTTTTGGTCTTCTTTTTATCATAATGAAAGCTTTTTATTTCGATGATATGTTAGAGAAGAGGGCTTTGGATAGTAAGGGCGCTATTGAAGCCAATCAAAGCAACAGTGAATTGGTAGAGGCTCAGTCAGGCGTTGTACAGCCCGAAAATAATGGGACGGTTCAAAAAGAAAATACAATGGATAAGGGGATGCCTATTAACGAGCTAGGAGATAGCATTGCTAAAAAGCTTGGGGCAATATTCTAAGCAACACCAAGGGAGGTGTGGCTCACTCTTCGATAATGTAATCTTCCAAATCAATATCCTCTCTCTCTAAGACAGGGTTGATTGCAAAGACACCATAGTGCTTGGCACTTTCTTTTGATCCGCTGATGAGTGGATGCCATGCAGGGAGAGGGAAATTGTGGTGGCGCAATCGATAGGCGCAGGTATCAGGAAGCCAGTCAAATTCCGAAGCTCGTTGGGGGGTGAGTTTTGTACACCCCTCAACCTTTTTGGCTCTATTGGCATAGTCACTGCATTGCCCTGCCTCTAAATCATAGCAGTGGCATACAACACGTGTTGTGAGGACAGGGGCATTCTCATCCTCTTCATCTTGTAAGCGATGCAAACAACATAGCCCACATCCATCACACAGTGCTTCCCACTCATCATGAGTCAGTTCGTTAAGTTGTTTGGTTTCCCAAAAATTATTTTGATGTTTATTCATGATGAAAGTTTACCCTTTTTTCCCTCGCGATAAGATTACGCCACTTGCCACAATCAATACCGCCCCCACGATCATGATAGGTGTAGGAAGTACATCTCCAAGGAGTATCCCAAAAAGGGAGGCAAAAAGTACCACCGAATAACTGATCGTACTCACTAGTCCCGCCTCTGCATAAAAATAAGCACGGGTCATGTAAATCTGCCCGTATGCGGCGGCTATCCCCATGAGAAGTATCCAAAGCCAGTTCAAATCGTGAGGCATCGCAAACACGTTAAGGGCAAAAGCGAGGTGCGGTGAGGAATAAAATTCGGCACAGATCATCAAAAGAGCAGGGATAAGGGTTCCAAAAAACATAAAGGAGAGGACAACGGTGCGTTCATCGTAATAGGCTTTGAGACTTCGGACGCTGGTGTACGCAAGAGCGGACAAAAAGCCTACCAAAATCCCCATAATATTGAGATATGAAAATTCTAACCCACTTAATACCCCAACTCCTAAGAATCCTATTATAACGGCTGTTATGGAACGGAGTGAGAGTTTTTCCCCAAGCAAGATAAAAGCGAGGAGTGCGGTAAAAATTGGTTCGGTTTTACCATAAACGATGGCGTTTGAGAGGGAGGTAGCACTAATGGTGTAGAAAAATGCCAGCAGTGCTACGGTTCCGATAACACCGCGAAAAATGAGAGTGATAGGGCGACCGCCAATATTGCAGATCGGTCTATGCCACACCAATCCCAAGAGAAAAATAAGTCCGATTAGATTGCGCCAAAAGGTCACTTCAACGGATCCCATGGATGAGGATAAAAGTTTGGCAAAGAGCATCGTAAGGGCAAATAAAAAAGAGGCCACCAACATGAGGAAGATACCGCGCTGGGTATCAGTGAAAGAAAAATAAATAGTTTTAATGGGGAGTATCCTTAGGGTTGTTTTTGGAATCTGAGCGGGTAACCGTATAGAGAAATTTAAACACTTCCACAACGGCGGCATAAAGTTTTTCTGGAATTTTGTGATCAATTTCTACTTTACTGAGGAGTTCGACAAGGTCTTCATCTTTTTTGATCGGTATATTATGCAGTTGCGCTAGTTTGATAATATTCTCGGCAGTTTCCCCCTTTCCTGTTGCAACAACGCGGGGAGCATCCTCTTTTTGCGTGTCATACCGTAGGGCAACCGCTTTTTTCATACCCTCTCCTGAAAACTTGATGAGTAGTTTGCATCATCCGATATATAGGCATTTGTTTTGGGAATAATGATTTCGTTTGTATCATAGATACGGATAGATCGAGGGGTGATTCCTGCTTCAACCAATACGGCGCGAAGTTCCCCTAAATGTTCTTGGATGAGTGTTTTGAGTTCTTTTTTCTCTGTCTGTACTTGTATCTCCAGTTGATTTTCATCGTATAAACCCATTATAAGGGTCATCTCTCCATACTCTTTAAGGGTTAGATTTATTTCGCAATAAAATTTATCCCCTTTTGCTTTTTTGATCGAAAGCGATCCTTGTTGGAGTTGATCCCATTCAAACGGCAGATAAAGGGAGGTGGAACTGGAGAGGTGGGAGAGAAGCTGTTGATAATCGATTTGGGTGGTGAGCTGATCGATTTGCTCTTGGATTTTTGGGGATTCTTTAACCTCTTCCCTTAAGGATAGAAGCTGTGCTTTGAGATCGTGATGCAAACTCTCATCAAAATCGATTTTTTCGAGAAGAGCCACTAGTTTAGACTCCATGAAAATGCCAGAGTTGGCAATCTTTTCTTTTAGATTAGTGCTATCGATGGTGGAGAGAGGCTGCAAAAATTGTTCGATTTTTTCACTCTTTGGCGCGAGTGCAGAATCGGATTTGAGTGTTGCAAGAAGGGATTTTAAATCCTCGGTAAAATTACCCATATTTTTAAAAACAGCACTATTTTTGAGAAGATCAAGGAGTAGTGCATCGGATTTAGTGTTCTCTATTTTGGCATGAAACAAAGAGACGAGAACCGACTTGAGATCTTTCCCCTCTTTGAGTTGCACTAATTGCTCGGGTGATGCCTGTTTCAGTGCATCAGAGAGTGCTTTATTGCTATTAGGGAGGAGAATAGAGAGTTTCGCATTGTTTGCACTAGTGGAGTGGGCTATCATCGTCTGTACTGATTTTGACGCAGTTTAATGACGCTCTGATAGGGGAGGATTATGTTGTTGACCCTCTCGTATCCCCTTGGAAATTTTTTCCAATGTATCCTTGGCCTGATCCTTTGTATTAATAGAGTGATTTTCAAGAGGTAAAACGAATGCGAGCAAAACAAATATGAGACTGAAAATTAACCCCGCAAGACCTGCAAGAATTAGTTTAAGTTTTTCATCATTCATATCTGTCTCCCATCTAAAATTATTCTTCTGTAGTAAGATAAACCCAAAACTCTTTATGTGACTTCCCTTGATCGAGAAAGTAAAGCTGCAAGATAGCAACACGGTATAAGGTAATGATCATCTTGGCAAAAGGGATGACGAGGGCAAATGAGAGCCACCACGGTTGCTCTTTCGCCCCCTTCGAGAGGATCATCTCTTCCATCCCGATATTATTTGTCAAATAGACCCCAAATGCCATTGAAAAAATGAAATTCAAGATCACACCGAAAATGGCATACGAGAAAAATTCAGGTGAAGAAAAATCGATCATAGCGATTTACTCTTTATAATTATTAATAGCATCTTCGAGAATTTTAGTCGCGTGAGCTTTGTCTTCAAACCCTTGAACTTTTACCCATTTATTCGGTTCTAACATTTTATAGGTTTCGAAGAAATTTTTGATTTTTGCCAAGGTATGTTTTGGAATATCCCCAAGATCTTGGATCTCTTCGAATGTAGGATCAATTTTTGATGTCGGAACCGCAAGCAGTTTCTCATCAATACCGCTTTCGTCTTCCATAATTAACACACCCACTAAACGGCAGTTTGTAACACACCCTTCTACCATAGGATATTCGGTAAGGATCAAGATGTCCGCTGGATCACCGTCTTGAGAAAGTGTTTTATTGACAAAGCCGTAGTTCGCTGGATAATACATGGCAGAGTGCATGACACGGTCAAGTACTAAAGCACCACTCTCTTTTTCGACTTCATATTTGATGTTCGAACCGCATGCAATTTCAATAATTGCTTTTACTTTATCTGGATTTTCGCCATATCCGATTTTGTTAAGATCCATTTGCCTACCTCTTTATTATTATTTATTGCCTCGGATTGTAACAAAATAATCTTTGAGCTATATTGAAACGGTGCAGTAAAAGTTTTTTAATGAAGTTTATACTAAAATCACACTAACGTGTTACGTCAATAAAAACGCGTGTAACTAAAAGAAGAGGTTAATAACGTGGAATTACTGAATAAACCTGATGGCGCAAAAGTAGCGGCAATTGCGGCGGCACTTCATCATCACTCTTTGGAGTCTGATGATGTACGAGCTAGAGTAGCGGCCATCGCTGTTGCTCTTCACCATCATGAATTAGAAAATTCAGTACAAAACAATGGTTTAGCTGGACTCGCTTCACTTGTGGCAGCGATCCATCACCATAATAGAAAAAAATAGGGATTAGGTTTATGGCAAAAAAATACATCGACATAATGGACACGACGTTCCGTGACGGATTTCAGTCCGTTTTTGGTGGACGCGTGTTGATGAATGATTTTTTCCCAGCAGTTGAAGCAGCAGCGCATGCGGGAATTACCCACTTTGAATTTGGAGGGGGAGCACGCTTTCAAAGTCTTTTTTTCTATCTTAATGAAAATGCGTTTGATATGATGGATAAATTTCGTTCTATCGTAGGACCGTATGCCAATCTCCAAACGCTTTCTCGTGGTGTTAACACGGTTATGTTGGATACAGGTAGTCGTGAGATGGTCGATTTGCATGCCAAAATGTTTAAAAAGCACGGCACTACGACCATCCGAAATTTCGATGCACTCAATGATGTTGAAAACTTAAAATATTCGGGTGAACGAATTGCGTATCATGGACTCAATCATGAAGTCGTTGTTACAATGATGGATTTACCTCCAGGGTGTGTAGGGGCGCATGATGTCTATTTCTATGAAAAAACATTGCGTGAAATTTTAGATTCAGGTATTCCCTACAGTTCAATCTGTTTCAAAGACGCAAGTGGAACCTCAAGCCCTCAAAAAGTGTATGAGACAATTCAAATGGCGCGTCGCCTTGTTCCTGAGGGGACCCATTTACGTCTTCATACCCATGAGACAGCAGGGGTGAGTGTAGCGTGTTATCTTGCGGCGCTTGATGCAGGGATAGATGGTATTGATATGGCAGCCTCTCCTGTGAGTGGCGGTACATCACAGCCTGATATTTTGACCATGTTACATGCGGTTAAGGGTAAAAACTTTGATCTTGGTGGGCTAGAACTTGAAAAAATTCTTCAATATGAAGATGTATTGGGCGATTGTTTGAAAGATTATTTCATCCCGCCTGAAGCAACACAAGTTTCACCTTTGATTCCATTTTCCCCGATGCCGGGTGGGGCATTGACGGCAAATACTCAGATGATGCGTGATAACAATATGTTGGATCGTTATCCTGAAGTTATTCGTGCAATGCGTGAAGTGGTCGAAAAAGGGGGATACGGTACCTCTGTTACCCCTGTTTCACAATTTTACTTCCAACAAGCACTCAACAATGCTCTTATGGGACCATGGAAGAAAATTGCTCCAGGATACGGCAAGATGGTATTAGGCTATTTTGGTAAAACCCCAACGGCTCCTGATGCGGATATTGTTCGTATCGCTTCCGAGCAACTGAAACTTGACCCTACAACCGATAATGCGATCGACATTGCCGATCGAGATGAGAAAAAATCGATTGCCTATTGGTCAGAGATTTTGGAAAAAGAGGGGCTTGAAACCAGCGATGAAAATATTTTTATTGCTGCCTCATGTGATATCAAAGGAATTACTTTCCTCAAAGGGGAAGCAACCGTAAACGTTCGAAAAAACAGTCCAAAAACGGACGAAGTAGCTCAATCAATTCAATCAACACTACAGGAGAATTTTACAATGGCAAATGGAACTTACACCGTAATCGTAGACGGACAACAATACAATGTACAAATCGTAAACGGAAATGCAAATGTTCAATCCGTATCAGCAGCACCCGTAGCTCAAGTAGCAGCACCTGTAGCAGTAGCAGCTCCAGTAGTAAATGAAAATGCTATCCGCTCCGAACTTCCAGGGTCTGTTTTCAAGCTTATCGCCTCAGCAGGTTCCTATGTTAATCAGGGGGATAAAATTATGATTCTTGAAGCAATGAAAATGGAGATCGACGTTTTGGCACCCCGTTCAGGTACTCTTACTGCGGTAATGGTTCAAGTGAATGATAAGATCGAAGCGGGTCAAGTACTTGCGGTTGTAGAGTAAGTTACACCTTCAACACTTTGCCTCTTTGAGGCAGAGCTTTTTTTATTGCGCTAATTGTAATTGGCGTGCATCTTCCATTTTACTAATAATAAGTGGAATAATATGTTCACTCTTTGTTTTATCAATAAATCCATCTGCTCCCAATCCTGTTGCTTCTCGCTTGTTGTTATCCCCTGTCATAGAACTGTTGACAATAATAGGGATTGATTTGGTTAATGCATTGGCTTTGAGAAGGCGAACAACGGTAAAACCTGACATTTCGGGCATCTCTATATCCGTGATAATCGCGGGGATACTAGAGGGATTGGGATGTGAATTAATGTAATCTATGAGATCCTTGCCATTATTAAAGATTTGATAGGCGAGGTTAGCTTGGGCGAAAATTTGACGTAAATGGCGTTGTGCTGTTTTGGAATCTTCAGCAATCAGCACTGTACCATGTTTAAGCTTATCTGGGATAACAAGATTTTCAAGAGCATTTTTAGATTCATAAATATTGACCATAGCTTGTGGAATGACATCCGAAAGCAGTTTTTCATAATCCAAGACTAAACATAAGCTTCCATCATCAAGACGTGTGTCGTTAATGACTAATCCCTCTTCCCCTAGTCGATAACTATCCGGCGCATGCATCTCAGTCCAGTTCTTCTTTATAACACGGTATGCAAACATAATACGAATTCCAATGATAATTCCATTGAAATCACAAATAAGGAGATTGGAGTTTTTTTTATGCTCATTATCAAGCTCTGCTCCAAGCCATTTTGGGAGGTTGAGGATTGGAATTTGGAGACCGCGCAATACAATCGTCCCCTCTAAGAGTGGATGAACTGAGGGGAGAAGAGTTAGATGATGATGTTTGGCTTCAACAACTTCACGTGTTTTAAAAACATTAATAGCATAATAAGGGGAGGTTGGAGCACTATCAATTTTGAAAATCAGAAGTTGTACTTCATTGTTTTTGGCTAGGTTGGTGGCTGCATCTACATGGGCTAAAATAGACATTCAAAACCTTTATTATTTTAATATGTCAATCATATCCAAATCAGGGCTTTTTTTTACTAAAAAGTAAAGCCATCGGTGGGTAAAATATGAGTGATTATGAAATTAAGGTTCTAAGAGGGAGTGTGGTATGGGGCAAACAACTGCTTGTCGACATGGAGAGGGGATTATTGCAGGGCGTGATAGTAATGATCTCCTCTCTTTTGATACCCTGCAAGAGGCAGAGGTTGTTGTGGTGTGGGGGGTAGATTTTGATACGATCCATTCAAATTGGCTCCCATGTTTAGAGGATAAACGCATTGTCATTATTGACCCATTTTACCCCTCTTTAAGTGAGGGGGCAGATTTACATATTAAGATCAACCCCCATTGTGATTTACATTTGGCTCTTCTTTTGAGCCGTTTTACTATTATTGAGGGGTCACACGATGAAGAGTTTTTGCAAAAATATGCCAACAATTATGAAGATTTTTATGAATTAACACAGAGTGTTCGGATCAAATCGACACTGGAATTTATTAATGTGACCTTGGGTCAAATTGGAGCTTTATTGGAGCTTATTCGTGAGAAAAAAACGATTATTTTGGTAGGATCAGGGGTTCAAAAGTCTCAAAGTGCACAGGAAACATTAGAAGCTATTGACGCATTTGGGATGATTTTAGGATTGTTTGAGAAAGCGGGATGTGGTATGCACTTTTTAGGTCAAACTATGGAGGGGAGCAAAACACCATTTCGGGGCCATTTTGAATTTATGGAGGAGGTGGATTTGAGCTTGGAAATCGCATCCTAATGAGAATAAAGATAATATTATAAAAGCAATAAATCAACTTAAAGGTAAAAAAATATGACCATAAATTTTGAGAATTATGTACTTCCGACCTACAGTCGTCAACCGATCTCTTTTGTAGAGGGTAAAAACGCCCTTTTAATTGATAGTGAGGGAAAAGAGTATATTGATTTTGCAGCGGGTATTGCGGTGTGTAGTGTAGGGCATGCGAATGAGCGTCTTAGCAAGGCTATTTGCGATCAAGTTTCTAAGCTCACTCACGTTTCGAATTTGTATTACATCCAACCCCAAGGAGAGTGCGCCAAAAAAATCGTTGAACTCAGTGGTTACACGATGAAATGTTTTTTCGGCAACAGTGGAGCTGAAGCAAATGAGGGGGCGATTAAAATTGCTCGTAAATTTGGGGAAGTAAACGGAGAACCAAAGCGATATAAAATCATTACATTGGAAAATTCGTTTCACGGACGTACGATCACAGCGCTTAAGGCAACGGGGCAAGAATCGATGCACAACTATTTTGGCCCTTTTCCAGATGGATTCGTCTATGCGAAACATATTGATGAAATTGAATCCTTAATCGATGAGCATACCGTTGCAGTAATGATCGAATTGGTGCAAGGGGAGGGTGGAGTTCAACCGCTGGATCGTTCAAAAGTACAAGCATTGGCTGCAATGCTCAAATTACGTAATGTTTTGCTGATGGTTGATGAAGTCCAAACGGGGATTTATCGAACGGGTGAATTTTTGGCTTCCAATCTTTATGGTATCGAACCTGATGTTATTACCCTCGCAAAAGGTCTGGGGGGGGGTGTCCCCATTGGTGTTGTTATGACTAATCGTCTCGATATTTTCGCCCCCGGTGATCATGGTTCGACGTTTGGTGGGAATTATCTCTCATGCGCTGCTGCTAATGAGGTACTGGATATTCTTGAAGAGATCAAGCTTAGTGGGGAACTTGATGAGATGCTCCTTTATTTTGAAAAAGCGGTGGAAACGTTTGCTCAAAAACATCCTGCGATCTTTTTAGATCATGTCGGGCTTGGTTTGATGCGCGGGCTTCGTGTGAACAATGCAGATACATTAGGAAAAATTATTAATTCAGCACGGGAAGAGGGGGTGATTGTCCTTAAAGCAGGGCGTAATACATTGCGTTTTCTCCCACCTCTTACGATTACTAAAGGGGACATTGACGAGGGATTTAATCGACTTGAAAAAGCAATGGGGAATCTTTAGTGCTTTTTAGTCACTATATAAATGAGTGGCTCTATGGGGAGGATGGGTACTATGGAACCTATCGTCCCATCGGTAAAAAAGGGGATTTTTATACGGCAGTCAGCACCTCGAAATTCTTCGGGGGGACGATTGCTAACCACATTATCAAACGTATTGATGAGGGATTTTTGGCTCCTGATTCGTTAATTTGTGAGATTGGTGCCCATCATGGGTATCTTCTTGCCGATATTATCGAATTTATCTATACTCTTCGACCTTCGTTACTTAAAACTTTTCGTTTTGGAATAATCGAGCGTTTTGATGCATTGCAAACTCAGCAGAAAAACTATTTTGCTGAATCGTTTGGGGATGCGGTTGTGTTGGAACATTATCATGACGTAAGTGAGATAGATGCGTCATGTGCTTTTTTTATCGCTAACGAAATTTTTGACGCATTTGCGTGTGAGCTCTTTTATAAGGGGAAAATTGGTCGCGTTGAAGAGGGAAAAGTCCTTTTTGATGTGGATTCTCCCGAAGCTGTTGCTCATGCTCAGAAATATAAAAAAGATCGTGGTGAAATTTCGGTAGGATTGGAATCATTTGCCAAGACCATGGCTCAGAGTGTTCCAAAATTTGAGTTTATGAGTTTTGACTATGGTGAATTATCCGCACGGAGTGATTTTTCAATTCGTATTTATCAAGAGCATAAGGTGATTCCGCTCTTTGATGAGGCGTTAGAGTTAGAGAAAGTTTACGGCACAACGGATATTACCTACGATGTAAACTTTTCCCATGTAAAAGATGCGTTCGAAGGTGAGGGATTAGTATGTACTCAATATTCAACCCAGCTTGTTGCCCTGATTGAAATGGGAATTTTGGATCTGCTCTCATTACTCAAAGAAAAGGTGAGTGAAGAGATTTATCTCCAAGAGCTTGAAAAAGTGAAAATTTTAATTACTCCCTCATTAATGGGAGAGCGATTTAAGATGATACGGTTTATACAAGGATAAATTATGTACAATGACTGTGCTATTTTTGATGATTTTGGAGGAAAATGATGGCTAATATTTTGGAGATGGCGAAGAATATTCACCCTACCCACACATTATCCGAGGAAGAGTTAGAAACACGTTATATTGAAATTTATCCTACTATTAAGCGTGATATTGAATTTTTTATTCATGCAAACCCTCAAAAATCTCCCCCACTTTTTATTTCAGGTCAAATCGGAAGTGGGAAAACAACCTTTTTAAAAAGTTTACTACTCGATAAGAATTTATCTGTAGATTATTTTGATCTTTCAGAGCTTGAAGTGGAAGCTCCATCCAATGCGTTAGAAGTGAGTTTAGTTATTTTAAAACAAATTCTTCATTTATCTGATTCAGCTGTGGATACAACAATTATTGATACAGTTATTTCTAGTGCTAGAAGAAAATATGATTTTGTTTTTAATGAAATAGATATGAAAACACTTTTGAGAGAATATAAATGCAGTAAAGATTTAACAGTTATTATTGATGGGTTAGACCGATTATTAGAATTGAGCAGTGTTTCAACGATTGATCAAATTTTATTTGATTATTCATTTATATGGAAGATGTTAGAACAAAAACTTATTTTTGTAACCCCATTACATTGGGTTGTATATCCAGTTGCATTCAATCGATATGAAGAAATTTATTTACCAATTAAACCTGCTCGACCGCATATCCTTCTCCCTTCCCCTTCTCCTGACAATGTTAGTTTTTGGGATTATTTTTTAGATAAACGGGCGAAAATTGCTGAGCTACGATTAACTCCTTGGCAAAGAGATCAATTGCTTCGAATATCAGGTGGCGTGATGCGATCAATGTTGATCAATATACACCGTTTACTTAATTTAATGTATCGAAATGGCACTTCTATGGTAGATGATAGCTATATTTTTCAATTGGAATTAGAGATTCTAAAACCTTTTAAAGAATTTGGACAAAGTCTACAATTTAATAGTTTGCGGAAACAAGCATTAGATGAAGTGGATAGAAATTCTCCTCCATTGAGTGATTTTTCATTATGTTTGAGTAGCCCACCTATGGTCATATTAACACTAGACGCTTCAGGAACCCAATGGTGGTGGCGCATGCATCCTTTGTTAGTACAATGTTTAATTCCACCGCCACCTCGCGTAATTAGCTAAGTCATGACTAACATATCTAACAGCAGTGAATTAGCATTTAATCTTACTCAAATGGCTGGGGCGTTGTCCTTGGTCTTAGCTGAGACGAATCGTGAGGAGATTGTTGAACAAATCCAACTTTTTGATCCAGAAATACAATATGAAGTGGTTCAGTATGGAGAAAAAGCTAAATTTGAAGCACTACTTCGAGAGAGAAATGGGTCACTTTTAGTTGATTTGACTGCTATCGAACAACCCAAATCATTTTTGGATGTTTTAGTGCAGTTACGCGATAAACTCGATGATGATCATCGATTGATTTTGTTGGCAAATCACGCTATTAACAAAATGATTGAAGAAGAGTTTAATCAACTTAAAGGGTATGGATTAGAAGTATTTACCCTCATCCCCCAAGAGGATGAACGCGCCAAAATCATCCACGCTTTTGAAGAAAAATATGGGATGCCAAGCGATGATTTTTTAGCGCAATGGCAAGCGGGACAATTAGACGATACAGAGGAGTTTAATCGATGGTATGTACTCCTCTAAAAGCTAACTACGAAAGCTATAAAGCCAGTGTCCAAAATCGGAGTGTCAAGACCAAAAAAGATTTTAACTCGTTAGTGGGTGAGATTAAATTGATGTACCACAAGTTGTTTGATTATTCGGCATTTTCGATTAATGATAATCGTACTGAATTGAAAGTTCTGACCAAAGAGAATACCCCTTTACGACTTGATGAGTGGGAAATAACATTTGGTATTGATTTTAAACAAAAAGAGGGATATGCCAATGAATTTGAGTTGCACAAATATCAGTATGTGATGAAAAGCGACCGACACTATTTTAGATTTGAGGGGACAGATGAGGGTGAACAGTCGTGTCATCCCTATTATCATTTACATATCCAAGAAGATGGTGCACCACGTATCGCGACCCATATTGTCACACCGTATGATTTTTTGGTTTTTATTGCGGATATGAGCCACAAGTGTGAATTATTACGATGAGATCGCTGAATTTATTAAATCAAATATATAGAGGTGAAAGTTGAAAGTAAAAGTAAACGGTGAGATTCGTGAAATGGATGAAGGATCGACGCTACATAATTTGATTAGTATGTTGGGGTTGGAAGAGCGTGTAATGGCAGCTGCCCTTAATATGCAAATCGTCAAGCAAGATGCGTGGGAGTACGCCATCTTAAAGGATGGTGATACAATAGAGTTACTCGATTTTGTGGGTGGTGGTTGATTTAGCTCTTAATCTCTTTGAAATGGCAATAAAAAGGATACATAATGAATACGGTAACTCTAACGGATAATCGCACTGGAAAAACCTATGAATTTCCTATTCTTGAGCCGACGATAGGTCCCGATGTTATCGATGTACGTTCGCTCTATAAAGAGACAGGGATGTTTACCTACGATCCAGGATTTACTTCGACAGCGAGTTGCAGTTCTGCTATTACCTATATTGATGGAGATTTGGGTGAGCTTCGTTATCGTGGGTACGATATATCCGATTTGGCAACCAAGAAAAGCTATCTTGATGTCTGTTATCTCCTTTTGAATGAGAAACTCCCTTCAGAATGTGAGAGGGCGGCATTTGATCAGGAATTACGGAAGCGTGCTTTTGTCCATGAGGGGCTTAAGGGGCTGTTCAACGCATTTCCCGACAGAGCTCATCCAATGGCGATGATGTCATCCGCGGTATCGGCACTCTCTACCTTTTATTACGAACATCTCAGCGTTAAAACCGACGATGAAACGCAAATAATGGCGCGTCGTATTATCGCCAAAATACCGACATTGGCAGCTTTTACCCATCGACGATCTTTGGGGATCCCCTATATTTATCCCGATATTGAACGCTCGTTTACGGAGAACTTTTTGTATATGATGCGTGCGTATCCGGGGGAAAATCTTGAAGTTCGGGATGTTGAGATACGTGCGCTTGATACGATTTTCACCCTCCACGCGGACCATGAGCAAAATGCTTCTACCTCTACTGTCCGTTGTGTAGCTTCCACAGGGGCACACCCTTATGCGGCACTCTCAGCAGGGATCAATGCTCTGTGGGGAAGGGCTCATGGTGGGGCTAATGAATCAGTTATTGCCCAACTGGAGCTGATTGGAAGTGTCGAGAATGTTGATGCTTTTATTGCCCGAGTAAAAGATCCTAATGATGATTTTAAGCTCATGGGATTTGGTCACCGAGTTTATAAAAATTTCGATCCTCGTGCAAAAATTCTTAAAAAACTCCTTGATGAACTTAAAGATGATTTGGGGGTTAACAACAATCTCCTCGCAATTGCTCATCGTATTGAACAAATTGCCCTCAATGACGACTATTTCATCCAACGTCGCCTTTACCCCAATATCGATTTTTATACGGGACTTATTTTAACGGCCCTTAAAATTCCTAAATCAATGTTTACCATTATTTTTGTCATTGGTCGCTGCGTAGGATGGATTGCACAATGGATAGAGCTTAAAAATGATAAGGAAATAAAAATTTCCCGCCCTAGACAGCGATATATAGGCGAAAAAAGTAGAAATTTATAAAGAATGAGGTCTGGATGAATAAGGATAAATTGCTAGGAAGTCTGCTTGTTTTTTTGATGTTTTTATCGAGTTCATATTTAGGGGCGGATAAGTCTGAGATGCAGAATGTAAACCCGCCAAGTATCCTTTTGGATTCTGTTGGCGCAGAGATTTGTAACTCTCTGGATAAAGGATTAGCATCTTTTCAGATTGGTTTATCGATAGAAAAGATGGCATCAAGAGATGAACTTTTTAAGTTTTATAAAAATAGAGAGTGTCACCCAGCTTGGAGTGATGAGAATGGTGTTAATGTTCAGGCAATTTCTTTAATATATGCTATTAATCACTCCAACGAAGATGGGTTGAATCGTGATGATCCGGTTTATAATCTCAAAAATATTCTAGCTGGGATGGAGATAATTAAATCAAACTCTTCTGCCAAGAGGAATCCTGTTGTATGGGCGCAGCTGGATATTTTGCTTACGGATGCGTATTTTATGCTGGGAAAACATTTTTATTATGGTTTGTTACCGCGTGAAACAGTTATCAAAAAATGGTTTATTCCCAAAAAAAAACCGATCAATCTTGGACTTCGCCTCGAAAATGCCTTACGGGAGAAAAATATTCAAGCCTCTCTCGAACAGCTTTCCCCTTCGCATCCAGCTTATAAAGCATTGAAAAAATTGATGATAGAGTATCGTAAAATAGAAAGTGAAATAGGATTGAAAGAGATTAATTCTTCCACTCCAAGTTCTGATGAAGCTGTAAAATTAAAGAGTGAAGTTGAAGAGAAGATTAGCACTATTCGTTTAAATATGGAGCGATGGCGATGGATGCCTGACGAGAATGATAGTTTTTATGTTTTGGTCAATATCCCCGATTTTTCGCTCAGTGCAATTAAAGATGACAAAACGGTATTGAGGATGAAAGCCGTCGTTGGCAAGGAGAAGAGACATACGCCGATTCTTAACGCAAATATGAAATATATCGTTGTTAATCCGTACTGGAATGTACCGACTACGATCCTAAGGGAAGATATTTTTCCAAAAGTTCGCAAAGATATTCGCTATCTAAAAAAAGAGAAAATTAGAATCTTTAAACAAAATGATTCTGCCAATAAAAGAGAGATTAGTCCTTATTCCATCAACTGGAAAAAGGCTAATGCAGATTCATTTTCTTATCGTCTTAGGCAAGATTCTGGGGTGAAAAATGCATTGGGACGACTCAAATTTATTTTCCCGAATTCAAGTGATATTTATATTCATGATACCCCGAGCAAGTATCTTTTTGATAAAGAGGTCAGAACCTTCAGTTCCGGATGTATTCGTATTCAGGAGCCAGTTGAATTTGCCCAATATCTGCTTAAAAATGATAATAACGTGTGGGGTGACAAGGATATTACTGCTCTTATTAACAACGGGAGTAATAAGTACATTTTTCTTTCTAAGCCCGTAAAAGTACGGATCCATTACTGGACAGTTTGGGTGGATGATGACGGGGTGGCTAATTTTCGTGATGATGTATATGGCTATGACAGAGATTTGGCAAAAATTCTGGGCTGGTAAACGACTATCGGAATGGATGAGAAGAGGGAAGTTGTTTCATGTTTAATAAACTATGGTAAAATTATGAAAATCTTATAAAATATATAAAGAAAGAGGGGGATGAATGGAGAGAGAGGACTTGATGAATCGTAGGAGTTTCTTGAAAATGACCGGAATAGTCTCAGTAGCCTCGCTTTTTCCTAGTATTGTACTAGGAAAGACGGATCTTCCTTATAAAAAATCACTCTCTCTTTACAATATTCATACCGGTGAAAATATTAATACGACGTTTTGGGCGGATGGTTCTTATATTCCCGAGGCATTAGCGGAGATGAATCATGTTCTCAGGGATTACAGAACAGGGACATCAACAGAGATGAATATCGAGCTTTTTGATCTCCTTTACTCCATTCGTACGAATCTTGATAGCAGTAAACCTTTTAATGTCATCTCTGGCTACCGTTCGCCGAAAACGAACGCAGCACTGCATAGTCATTCTTCAGGGGTTGCCACAAAAAGTCTCCATATGGAAGGAAAGGCGATTGATATTAATTTACCCGGACGGAATCTTTCGGATCTTCATGCCCTTGCAATGAACCTCAAGCAAGGTGGTGTTGGCTACTATCCTGAGTCAAATTTCATTCATGTTGATGTAGGAAGGGTTAGATCATGGTAACCGCTCTTCTATAAAGTACACTTGTCTACATCTTCCTAGAAAAACTTGGTATAATCACTCACTATTTAAAATCCAGTAGGAGAGTATTATGGAATGTGAATTTCTGTAACATTTTTCGTAATTTAGGGCTTTTAAAGCTATGAATTATTATCTAGTCCGATGAGAGTCCGACTATTATTCATTATAATAAAGCCTTTTGCAAACGTTTTACTTGCTATAAAGAATGTTGTTTATATGATATTAAAATGTTTGCTTTTATTTAAACTTTTGATATACTAAACGTATAATTTATCAATTAATAGGTTGGAGTAATTATGACTACATTATTAGTTAATGACAAAGAAGCCGAATCAATTATTACTCAATATGGAAAAGAAATGATTATTGATTACATCAAAACATTTAAACCAAGAATCAGAGTAAAGCAGGTAGATGATTTAGATTTAAGATTAAAGGCATTGAAAGTAGTGAATCCTGATGGTGGGAAAAAGCTTGAAGAAGCATTTGATTTTTTAAATAAAGAATTTCAAGAACTAGGCTCTGTTGATTATAAGCAAGCAAGAGACGAATATTTGACTAACAAGTATGCTGTATGAGTATAAAGATTTTTATTGATACAAATATCTATATGAATTCCATTGAGAACAGAGACAATGGAATTTCAAAATCTGTTCTATTGTTTTTAAAAAAGACGGATGTGGAGCTGTATTTGAATGATTTAACTATCATTAACACCCATTATTTAACGAGAAAATCAACCCATAAAGATGAAATCAAAAAGATACTCAAAACGATTTTAGAAGAACAAAATCTAGTTTCAATTGACAGGTTCATTATTGAAGATGCTCTTAATAGCGATTTCAAAGATTTTGAGGATGGAGTGCAATATTTTTGTGCTAAAAGAGCGGGTGCAGAGTTAATTATTACGGATAATACAGCGGACTTCAAAAATTCAGATATCAGAGTTATGACCGCAAAAGAATTTACTCAAAACTATATGGCTTAATTTGTTTAGATTCTAATAGTAAAAAGACATGACAATAATAATATCAAGTGTATTAGATCAACAGATTAGAAGTGCTAAGTCCACTAATACAGCTAATGCTCAAAAATTAGAAAACGTGATGGATGAAGTATATAAGTTGATTGATCCTGAAAAAGTCAAATTGAGTAATAATGAAGCAAAAGAAATCTATATGAATAGTAAAATAGATCAAATGCATATAATCTAAATCTTTTCGCACTTTATCATCTTCTCTCAACAAAATCAAGGTTTACAACTTTCAAAATAAACTGATTAATTCTAAAAAATAACAATAAAAAAATCAAGGTAGTACAAAGTCTCCACCTTGATTTTTTTATTGTTATTTTTTCAAGCGAATAATCACTTTATTTTTTAATATATTGTGATTATGAATACAAATATATTGTGTAACATTTCAAGAAACCTATTGGGGGCTTGATATCTTGATCTTGAATTTTTGGTTGATTTACTAGAAGAGTACAAAATCGACTTTGATGAAATTATGGAGTCTGTAGAATGCAACTATGGAAAAGACTATGTTGTTGAATTCAATACAATCGTATATGAAGTTTTCTACAAAATAGCTACTGATTTTATCGCTAGTAACGAAGATTTATTCGAAGAAAACAGCGATGAATTTCAAATCTTTACAAACTACATGGATAGCCATCTTCGGTTTGACTCAGATGTAGTTCAAAATAAATTTGAGAGTCTTAAATAGGCTCTCATTTTTTTATCATTGAAAAAAGGATCGTTTTCTCAATCCAATAACTCTATTTTTCATCATCCATTTAATCCTTGTTTCTTCACATAATTTTTTATAAATATTAAATTTATCTTAAATAATTGGCTTTTTTAAGCCAAAAATTTTGACTTTTTTTCTATGAATATGATTTAATAGTGCTGACGTCGGAACATTCGGAAGGGTGAGTCGGAAATTATCCGGAAGGTTGAAGCGGTGTGAAACCGTCTGAGTGAGTATAGCACAGCCTTCCGAATATTTATACGAAATCATTAGTCAGCGCTTTGGATTTTCGC
>JAPLGM010000006.1 GCA_026390165.1 Campylobacterales bacterium | reverse complement strand
ATCAAGAATAACGGCTGCATTTTCATCGAAACGGATAAGTGAACCGTTTTCACGGTGAATCTCTTTTTTCGTACGAACAACTACTGCTGTTACAACTTGACCTTTTTTTACTTTACCGGTTGGAGTCGCTTTTTTAACAGAAGCGATGATAACATCCCCTACTGTTGCGTAACGACGTTTTGAACCGCCAAGAACTTTGATACACATGATCTCTTTTGCACCTGTGTTATCCGCTACGGCTAAACGAGTAAAACTTTGAATCATGCGCTTACTCCTGCTTTTACAAGAGCTTTAAGACGAAATGATTTGCTCTTACTCAATGGTCGGCACTCGATAGCGATGATTTCATCACCAACATTAAGTTGGTTATTTTCATCATGTACCATGTATTTTTTGAAACGTTTTACCGTTTTGTGGTAACGTGGGTGCATAACGCGACGTTCAACAACGATTGTTGCTGTTTTGTCTGCGCCATTTGTAACGACGATACCTTGAATCTCACGTTTATGTGTCATTGATAAACCCTTACTTCACTGCGCTAAGCGCGGTGTTGATACGTGCAATATCTTTTTTCGCCGTGCGAAGTTCGCTCGTATTAGTCAATTGCATCATTTTTTGCTTAATTTTCAAAGTGAAAAGCTCAATCTTTTTCTCTTTGAGCACACCTTGAAGTTCAGCAGCGGTTTTACCGTTTAAATCAGTATAGTTCATTGCTCATCTCCACAGTCACAATTTTAGTTTTGAATGGGAGTTTTTGCATCGCAAGCGCTAACGCTTCACGAGCAAGAGTCTCTTCAACGCCGCCCATTTCAAAAATGATACGGCCCGGTTTGATGTTCATAACCCATTGATCCACAGCACCTTTACCTTTACCCATACGCACTTCAAGTGGTTTGGCAGTCAAAGGTTTAGCAGGGAATACACGAATCCAGATTTTACCCGTACGTTTGATGTGACGAGTAGCTGAGATACGAGCCGCTTCGATTTGGCGAGAGTTAATACGTCCCGCTTCCGTTGCTTTGAATCCGATTGAACCGAACTCAAGTTTATTTCCAGAAGTAGCGTAACCACGGTTACGCCCTTTCATTTGTTTACGATATTTCGTACGTTTAGGCATCAACATGATTATTAAGCCTTTCGACGAGGACGACGCTGTTGATCATCGCCACGCTCTTCTTTAGTTTCTTTAGCTTCAGGCTGAATACCTTTAGTGAGAACCTCACCTTTGAAAATCCAGACTTTAATACCAATTACACCGTAAGTGGTGTGAGCTTCTGCAAAACCGTAATCGATTTTCGCACGAAGCGTATGAAGAGGAACACGTCCCTCAAGATACCATTCAGTACGAGCGATTTCAGCTCCACCCAAACGACCTGCAACAGAGACTTTAATCCCTTTTGCACCGGCACGTTGAGCATTTTGCATAACTTTTTTCATCGCACGACGGAAAGCTACACGTTTTTCAAGTTGAGTTGCAACATTTTCAGCAACGAGTTGTGCTGAAGCTTGTGCTTTTTTCTCTTTTTTGATGTTAAGTGCAACTGGCTTGCCGATTAATTTATTGAGAGATTCTTTGATCTTCTCAATATCAGAACCTTTTTTACCGATAATGATTCCCGGACGAGCTGCGATAATCGTTACACGAAGACGCTTAGCTGTACGTTCAATAACGATGTTGCTCACACCAGCATAATAGAGTTCTTTTTTCAAAAATGTACGGATTTTATGATCTTCACCAAGAGATACCGCAGCTGTTTTAAAGTTAGGAAACCAACGAGATTCCCAGTTGCGGTTGATACCAAGACGAAGTCCGATAGGATTAACTTTATGACCCATAATTATTTACCCTCTACTTCTACCAAAATGTGCGCAGTCGGTTTACGGATACCTGACGCTGTTCCACGTGCTCGTTGCGTAAAACGCTTCAATACGGGACCATTGTCAACACGGCATGATTTAATAACACAATCTTCCGCTTCAATACCACTATTAGCTACTGCTGATGCAACGACTTTAGCGATGATTTTTGCTGCTTTGTTCGGAGTGAACTCCAACGCTGCCAATGCTTGTTCTGCATTCATACCTTGTACTTCGCGAGCGATCAAACGAGATTTAGTCGGAGATACGCGAACGAATTTTAATAGTGCTCTTGCCATACCTCTTCCTTATTTCCCAATTTTCTTTTGTACAGAACCTTTATGGCCCTTAAACGTACGTGTCGGTGAAAACTCACCGAGCTTGTAACCAACGTGATTTTCTGTTACGAAAACGGGTACAAACTGACGGCCATTGTGGACAGTGAACGTTAAGCCGATCATATCTGGCAAGATCATGCTACGGCGTGACCATGTTTTGATAGGCTTGTTGCTTTTTGTCTCTTTGGCAGCAATCACTTTTTTCATAAGGTGTCCATCAACGAATGGTCCTTTTTTTACTGATCTAGCCATACTCTACCTCTTCGGATTTGATTTACGGCGAGTAATAATAAGTCTATCACTTGCTTTTTTATGACGTGTTTTAGCACCTTTAGTCGGTTTACCCCATGGAGTAACCGGGTGACGTCCTGAATTGGTTTTACCTTCTCCACCACCATGCGGGTGATCGATAGGATTCATCGCAGAACCACGTGTTTGAGGACGGATACCCATATGACGAGAACGACCTGCTTTACCGATAACGATATTGATGTACTCTTCGTTTCCGACAGTACCGATAGTCGCCATACATTCACCCAAAACATAACGCATTTCGCTTGATGGAAGACGTAGTGATACGTATTTTCCCTCACGACCCATGATTTGTGCTGAAGTTCCTGCTGAACGAACGATTTGTCCGCCTTTGCCTGGTTTTAGCTCAATGTTATGAATAGTTGTTCCCACAGGGATATTCATCAATTTCATGGCATTACCCACTTTGATGTCCAAACCGCTCTCAGCTGAAGTGATTACATCACCTACATTTAACCCTTTTGGTTGAAGAACATAACGTTTATCACCATCAGTATAGTTAATAAGAGCGATACGACAGTTACGGTATGGATCGTATTCGATCGCTGCTACTGTACCTGGAACACCAAGTTTATTACGTTTGAAATCGATAATACGGTAAAGCTTTTTAGCTCCCGCTTCTTTATGACGTGACGTGATACGTCCGTTACTGTTACGTCCTGCATGCGCTGGAAGTTTTGTCAACAATGACCGTACAGACGCTTTTGCTGTAATGTCAGAGTTGTCAACATTCGTCATAAAACGTCGGCTAGGAGTAGTTGGTTTATAGGTTTTGATTGCCATAATTACACCGCCAAACTATCGATTTGAGCGCCTTCTGGAAGCTTAACATAAAACTTTTTAAAGTTGTTTTGCTTACCAGTAAGACCACGGAAACGTTTAACTTTTCCGTCTTGGTTTAGTGAGTTAACTCTCGAAGGGACAATTCCGAAATACTCTCTAAACACCTCTTTAAGAGCGTTCTTAGTCATACGTGTTGACGTTTGAACTACGATGACGCCCTCTTCTTGAAGACCTAAAGTCTTCTCTGTATACAGGATCGATTTGATATCAGTAATATCTGCCATCTTAGCTCTCTTTCGTCAGATTTTCCCATACCGCTTTTTCGATAACCACCGAACGGTATGTCGCAGCCAAAAAGGCGTTGAGTTCATTCTCTTCTATAACGTACGTAGAAGCAATGTTGCGGAATGCAAGATAGGTATTCTCATCGAGAATCTGTTTTACCAACAATGCGTCACGTACGTTCAATGTATTGAACAACGCTAAAGCATCTTTCGTTTTACCTGTTGGAACGTCAATCGAATCAACGATGAACAATTTACCAGCAGTTGCCAAAGCATCCAACGCACATTTAAGCGCTAATTTCTTTTGCTTTTTGTTGATTTTTTGATCGTAGTTACGGCCTGTGTTTGGACCGTGAGCTACCGCACCACCAACAAAGATTGGTGAACGACGTGAACCAGCACGAGCGCCACCCTTACCTTTTTGAGCCCATGGTTTTTTACCACCACCGCGCATCTCAGAACGAGTCTTAGCTGACGCTGTGTTTGAACGGATACTTGCTTGGTACGATTTAACGTACAACCAGAGGTTATGGGTATTAATACCGCTAAAACTCTCAGGAAGTGCCAGTTCAGAAGCTCTTTCGAATTTTTCGTTTAAGACAATAGCACTCATTGTTTAACAACCTTTACTCGACCTAGCGCACCGTTTGCACCTGGGACAGCGCCCACGACAACCAATACACCGTTTTGTGCGTCAAAAGACATCACTTGATTTTTTACAGTTACTAACTCGTTACCGTATTGACCAGACATTTTGCGTCCTTTTTGGACTTTACCTGGCCATTCGCGGTTACCGATAGATCCACCAGTACGGTGAAAACGGTGACCGTGTGCGCCTGGTCCGCCGGCAAAATTCCAACGTTTCATAACGCCGGTAAAACCGCGACCTTTGGTGTTAAATGCACTCTTAACGACTTTTGCGTCCGCGAGAGGAGTCATATCTTGATCCCCTGCTTCTGTGTTGGCAACTTCCAATGTAGCAAATTTATTGAATTCAGCAGAAAGGTTATATTTCTTTTGCTGACCCTCAATTGGCTTATTGTGTGCTTTTCCTTGGCTATACGCTACAAGAGCTGTGCCATCTACTACGCTACAAACTTTTACTTCTTTTACTTTTAAAAGAGTTACCGCTTGGCTGTTTGCACCGATTGTTCGGCTCATACCGATTTTTTCTACTATATATTCCATACCCACTCCTTACTTGTCCATAGAGCGAACTTCTACGTCCACTTCCGGAGCCAAGTCAAGCTTCATTAATGAATCAACAGTGTCAGGCGTAGCTGATACGATGTCGATCAAACGTGCGTGCATACGAATCTCAAATTGTTCACGTGAACTTTTGTTAACGTGAGGTGATTTAAGAACCGTATATTTACGAATCTTGGTTGGCAAAGGGATTGGGCCACGGATTTCCGCACCTGTACGCTTTACGGCTTCAACGATAGAGGCTACTGAACGATCAAGTACACGATGATCGTACGCTCTAAGTTTCAAACGAATCTTTTCCATAATGTTTTCCTCTATAAAGAACTCGTCAGTCAATGCTGACTATAATAAGGCGAGGTGAATTATAGCAATATATGGGGGTTAGGTCAATGATTTTTGGGGCAAAAACTGGATTTTATCTTCAATTTGTTTCCTTTTAATAAGGAATACTTTAAAATAAATATTACTTATTGTCTCATTTTCTTTACTCTTCTCCCAAGGGTGCTTCTCGGTTCAGTTCCACTTTTTTCATACGAACCCTTTTTTTATATTCTATTATTTTCCTATTTTGAGATTACTATTATCTATTTGACGGTTTTATATTTTTTTTGAGTATAATAAATTAAATAAATTTAGTGAAAAGGCGGTGTCTTATGAAATCAGTTTTATTCATTAGCTTGAGTGTTTCAGCGTTGCTTATGACAGGGTGTGTGACCAAGAAAACACATGAATTGGTTCTTGAAGAGCTCAATCAAACACGTAGTTCACTCAGTAGTGCCCAGCACACTATTGAAGAACAGCGTCAATTAATGAACGAGCAGCTTGGCAAGATTAAAAGTAACCAACAAGAGATTGCACGAGGAGATAATGAACTCGAAGTACTTAAACAAAAAAAGATGGCGCTTCAAAAAGAGTTTGACCTCCTCCAAAATAACTTAATGGTGGCTCAGTCCGGACTGAAGAGTTCACAGTCGCAACTTGAAGTGTTAAAACAAATCAAAGATGAGACGGAAAAACGGAATAAAATTTATGCCCATTTTATTGCGCAGTTGCAAAAAATGATCGATGGCGGTCAGCTGACAGTGAGCATTGAAAAAGGTCGTATGGTTATTAATCTACCTGAAAATGTTTTATACGCAACAGGGAGTGCGACTATCAATCAAAAAGGGCAAGAGGCTCTAAAAGAGATAGCTAAACTTCTAAGTGAGTTCTCCGAGCGCCGATTTCAAATTGAGGGGCATACCGATAATGTACCGATCCAAAGTAGCCGTTATCCGAGTAACTGGGAACTTTCCACTGCCCGAGCCCTGAGTGTTGTCCACTTGATGCGTAAAAATGGGGTTGCTTCACAAAATATTTCTGCGGCAGGTTTCGGTGAGTTTCAACCAAGGGCAGACAATGCAACGAAAGAGGGGAGAACCCTCAATCGCCGTATTGAAATCATCATGCTTCCAAATCTTGATATCCTCTCTAACGAATTGCCAAAAGTTATCCAATAAGCGTTTTGCAGCTCCCGCAGATGCGGAGGGTTGTTTTAGAAAATGTGTCAGGTGTTAATCACCCAAACAAAAATTTCTTTCTGTACCCCTCCCCTCCTTATGGCGTAATGATATTCGTCTCGATTTTTTTAGGGATGATGAGTCCGAAGGTGCTCCCTTGACCTACTGTACTCTCCATCCACACCCTACCTTGCAAAAGATCCTCCGTTATCTTACGCGTCAAATAAAGCCCAAGTCCGGTTCCTCCCGGTTTAACACGAAAATAGCTTTCCACTCTTTCAAACGCTTCAAAAAGTTTTATTTGATCCTCTTTAGCAATACCGACACCGTTATCGATGACGCTGATACTTACCTCTTCTCCCCCTATAACCCGTATAACGATAGTGCCTCTTTGCTCCGTAAATTTCACAGCATTGCTTAGATAGTTGAGAAGACACTGGTAGAGGCGGCGTCTGTCGCTTTCCATAAGGATATCCTCACCCATCTCAATCACAATAGAGAGCTCTTTAGGGTTAGCAACGACCTCTATCTCCTCTTTGACTTCACGGATAAGCTCTTCCAACGAGAATGTTTCCACTTTTGCTTCAATACGCCCTGCTTCGATCTTGGAGATATCGATAACATCGGAAATCAGCGAAAGGAGGTGCTCTCCCGCTTGTTTCACCCGATGAAGCTGATCTCTTTGTTTTGTATTGATCTCACCTGATAACCCCTGCAAAATAATCCCCGTAAAACCGAGGATGGAGTTAAGCGGTGTTCTAAGCTCATGGCTCATTGAGGCGATAAACATCGATTTAAGCTGGTCAAGCCCTTTGAGCCGTTCGTTTGCCTCTTCTAGCTCACGAGTTCGCTCCATGACTTTTACCTCCAGCTGCGCGTACAGTTTTTTGAGACTTTCCTCCCCTTCGCGTACTTTATCTTCAGCTATTTTACGCTCGGTGATATCCACATTACTGCCACGTTGTCCGAGCCAATCGCCTTGCTCATTATGAATAGATTTGCATACATGTTCTATGTAACGCACCTCTCCCGTTTTGGTTACTATCTTAAACTGCACGGTCTCACTATCATCCGAGTGAAATTCGAAAATCTCCTTCAGGTGTCGACAATATAGAGCTTTATCGTCAGAATGTATAATATGTAACATTAAGTCTGGATTTTCATAAAATTCGAAGCGGTTGTATCCGCTTATTTTTTCGCACGAGGGGGAGACATAGCGATAGGTTTGATCCGTGCCGATCCAGTACTCCCAATTACTTGCATAGTCAGCTACGATACGAAGCTCTTGCGCCTGTTGCCTGAAATCATTTTCCGAATGCAGAAGCTCAGAGGTTCTCTCTTCTACTAGTTGCTCCAAATGGTTCTGCAAAATATACAAATTCATATGGGTTTGTACTCTGGCCAATAACTCTTCGCGTTGAAAAGGCTTAGTAATGTAATCTACAGCCCCCAACTGAAATCCTATTACCTTATCGCTGATATCAGAGAGCGAGCTTATAAATATTACCGGTATCTCTTTTGTCCGCTCGTCCGCTTTTAGGCGGCGGCATACCTCGTATCCATCGATACCGGGCATTCGTATATCCAGTAAAATAAGCGAAGGGAGTTTTGCCGAGATACTGCGTAATGCCAATTCACCGTCGCTTGCCGGTCTGACTTTGTAACCCGCTGTACTCAAAATATCGGTTAGCAACTTCAAGCTGGCAACGGTGTCTTCGACGACTAAAATCTCGTTTTCGTTATTGTTTATCATAATTTATATCGCCGTATTCTCGATACTCTTTTCCAAGAGCATCAGTAATTTTTTGTACTGCATTTTTTTTACCATCTTTCTTAGAGTTTCGGCTAAAACAGTGTCTGTATCCGATATTTTGTCTATAACAGCAAAGGATGCTTTTTCATCCAGTAACTCTAGTGAACTCAAAAGCTCTTTTTGCACGGCGGTAGACAACTTGGATAGATTTGTCTCATAATCCTCCATTGATTCCGATGGATTATGGGAAGATATCTTATCCGCATAGACAAATTCGACACCCAAATATTTATGCAACGCATCAAAGATTTCACTCTCGCGGTACGGCTTACGGATTAAGTCGTCGCATCCGGCATTGAGCATCTCCAATCTCTCTTCCTCTAGGGCATGTGCGGTTATTGCGACAATCTTAACATCGTTCCCGTTTTGTGAAGCTCTAATATGCCTCGAAGCATCGAGCCCGTTCATGATGGGCATTCTCATGTCCATAAATATCAAATGTGGTTTCCACTCCCCGTTCATCCTTACGGCCTCCTCGCCGTTTACCGCTTCACGAAGTTCAAAACCAAGTGGCTCAAGGAGTTTGTGAAGCAATAATCGGTTTGCTGCCTGATCTTCCGCAATAAGCAGCCGATAGGAGGGGTGTTGGTCTGCTAAACCGACGACATTGCCACCAACTCTGTTTTCTTCGAACTGCAAAGGCTCGTTTGCTACCTTTACGGGTAGTTCAAAGTAAAAAGTCGAACCCTCTCCTATTTGGGAGTTTACCCCTATAGTGCCCCCTAGCAACTCCACATACTGCTTGCATATCGCAAGTCCAAGCCCCGTACCGGCCTCTTTTGTAACGCTTATATCGGCTTGTTCAAACGGGAGAAAGATTCGTGCCGCGTCCCCCTTCGATATTCCGACGCCGCTGTCTTTTATCTCAAACCGCAGATGCGCTGATTTTGGCGAATCTTGCTTAGCGACTTTGACATCAATAAACACCTCTCCATTCGATGTGAATTTTATAGCATTACCTACTAAATTTATAATGATTTGTCGTATTTTACCGCCATCGGAGCTTATAAAACGGGGAAGATCCAAGGATTGTTTCAAAGAAAATGCCAAACCTTTTTCATACGCCCGTACATTCATGAGCGACTGCACTTCATGCAAAAGTACATACAGATCAAACACGCTCTCCTCAGCAACCATATGCCCAGACTCTATTTTTGATATATCCAAAACATTATTGATAAGAGAGAGCAGATATTCACCGCTGCTGTTAATAATTTCTAGATTTTTTCTTTGATCCTCGGTAATATCCGTATCATTTTTCATGAGTCTTGAAAAGCCAAGAACGGCGTTGAGCGGCGTGCGCAACTCGTGGCTCATATTGGCAAGAAAGATACTTTTCGCTTTGTTTGCAGACTCGGCTTGCTCTTTTGCAACAATCAGTTCTGCCGTTCGAACCTTTACTATCTCTTCCAGATTTTCCTTGTGCTCTTTAAGTTGTTTCAGGTTGTTTTCCAGCATACCAAGCAGAGGATCGGTTAACTTAACAATCCCTATGAGTCCCAGAACGACAAGGGCTATGACGACGATAACCAAAAAGATTATATTTTTGTTCAGAAGCTCGTTTAGTTCGGATGTGTCTGTGCGCGAAAGGGCTGTCCAAGGTGCGGTAGAGAGGTTACTTACAACAATATTCTCTTTCTCTAACGCTTCTAAACTTCTACGTTTCTCACCATTTCTGCTTACAAAAAATCCCTCTATATTACTCCCTATCTTTTTACCGAGTATTGTATCTCCGGTTTTGCCGAAACCTTCGTAATTATTTAGGACTTTTTGTATCGACTTTGAATCAAAAAGGACGATGTCTACCCCAACCTCTTTTTTCTTATCCAAAATGGGACAGGCTACGGCTACGACTATAGTGTTTTGTATCCTAAAGGGCTCAAATATTTTAGCCCCCTTCATCGGTACACTGAGTGAATCGGCTAGTTTTTGCGGTACGGATAAGCCCAGATTTAACACGCTATTGCGCTTACTATCCAACCTATTTATTGCCACTATCTCTTTGGAGGTTTGCATGGCGTCCGCCAAAAGTCCTCTGCTGAAATCCTGCAACTGCGCAAGCGTGACTTTGCCTTCATTATACTCTACAAGCTTTTCTCGTATCTTCGTACGGCTTGTTATCTGCTCCGTTATATTTTTGAAGTTTGTGATACTTTTGTCGAAGAGTTCAACTTTTGCTTTATGTTTAAAGGCGAAATCGCGCTTATTAGCGTCAACCAACTGCAAATACAGCGGTATTACAAGCACTAGTAGCGTAAAAAATGCGACTAGTACTATCCCTATCGCCGTGCGAATAATTATCTTTTTCCGAATAGGTTCTGTGAGGTTTAAATGTTCTTGGCTCATATTCAGACCTTTAATCGATTTCTCGTTCGCCATCTAAAGCGCTTAAATACCGAAAGTATCCACTCTCTTCAAACTCAACTTTTCCGATGTTTTCAGTAAAATTCTTTTACGAAAAGTATACCTTTACTATCAAAAATGTGGCTTAAGCTTAAAAGGAATCTTTTGCCAATACGTCAGCATAGGGAGAGCTTGGAGAATATTGACTGTTTGGTCAAACCTATATGCTATAATTTATGTATGAAAGAAACAACACGACAAAAACTTAGGCAGCTCTTGAAGGAGTTATCCCTGCAACAAAGGCATCGGGAGAACCGCAAGATTATCGCGATTCTGTGGAGATGCTGATACGTTACATCGAGAGTTACAAACATGGATAATACAAAAAATACGAATAAATATGTGATTTTAATGATTATTGCAATGCTCTTTTGGGGGATTGCGTGGACAGCTGGGAAAGTCGCGGCGGAGCACTCCAATGCCCAAGTAGCCGCTTTTTGGCGTTATGCCATCTCGTTTATCACCATTATCCCCGTGATTTGGGTTATGAAAACACCCCTAAAAACTGACATGCTAGGATTCATCTATATGGTGATCGCGGGGGTGTTGACATCATTGTTTAATTATCTCTTTTTTGCGGGGCTTTCCCATGGTCAGGCAGGATACGGCGGCACAATGGTAACCTCGCTTGCACCTATTTTAACCTACATGTTCTCAATCGCTATTTTTGGAACCAAAGTATCATCTCGTCAAATCGTGGCGCTTTCCATCGGGATTTTCGGTGCGTTGATACTACTTCGTGTACCATTTGAGGGATTCGCTTTTTTGAACGTAGAGAGTTCTTATTTTCTCGGATGCGCTATCGTATGGTCCTTGGTAACGGTAGTTTCCCAAAAGGCCGCCAAACGAGCCGATCTGATGTTTTATACACTCGTCGTTTTCGGGATTACGACGTTCATCAATATGCTTTTTGCTCTGCCGCACCATCCGTTTGATTTCGGTGCCTATGATGCGGTATTTTGGTGGACGATCCTCTTTATCGGGGTGATTCCGGGGACATTTAGCACGGCACTTTATTTTGTCTCGGCGGGGAAAATTGGGGCACATCGGACAGGTGTGTATATGTTTATCGTACCTGTGGGGGCTATCGTATCGAGCTGGGTCGTGTACGGCGAATCATTGCCCCTCTCGACGCTCATCGGATGTCTGTTAGCATTTGCGGCGGTATTATTGTTTAATATGAGAAAAGCGAAAGGAGCTACGTGAGTATTTATGCTTTGCAATCTCCGGCAGGCGGGTTTTTGGATGAAGATCTAGATCATTTTAATAAAGTTTTTGATGATTGGTGCGTACAGTTTGATAATTTTGAGGATGCTGCCACCATTGCGAGTACATTGGATAAGAAAAGATATTCTGATGTCGTCGAAATCACTCCTCTGAGCTATCCTAAGTATTTTTTTCATAATTTACAAGGGATAATACACGCGACACGCCAAGTAGAGGGGAATATTGTCTGTATTGTGGAACCTTTTATGGGATCGAATTTTCGTATCGCGGTTTGTAATTTGGAGACAAAAGCGGTGAAACTGACGACAACAAAGTATAAAAATACGATGAGCGTTGAAGGTGCATTTGCGAACTTTACGATCAGAGATGAAAAGGATTATGAATTTTAGGTCAAGATTAAATACCTGAGCCTATTTTTTGATAGGTAAATTTAGAGTGAAAAATTTTGCAGCGTATGAGAAGCGTCGGAGGTAAAAAACCAGATCGCTTCAAAGAGGATAAATTGAATCGTTAAAATAATCCAGAATGTATAACGGTATTTTTTTGATTTGTGACGAAAGATTTTTTGGGCGAAAACAGCTCCCATACTTCCCCCGAAAAAGGCAAGATTCAAAAGCGTTTTTTCACTAATCCGTTGACGGTTAGTACGCGCTAAATATTTATCGTATCCAAATACAAAGAATGTAATCAGATTAAAAATTAAAAAAAGAAGAACGAAAATTTTCATTGTCGGGGATTATAGCATATAAGCGTTGTCGATTGTAGGAATATTCTCGTTCCCACTCAGGAGAGTGGGAACGAGAAAAATTGCCCGTAGGGTAATTTATTGGCTCCATTGGTTTGTTATTTTTTTAATACAGAAACTACAAATCATCAAAGTGACCCACTCTATTTCTACCATGTTGTTTAGCAAAATAGAGTGCCTTATCTGCTTGTATTCTCAATTTATCAGCAAGCTCATTAGTATTGTCATTTTGATTTGGAAGTAAAGTTGCAATTCCAGCACTGATGGTAACTTTGCCAATATGTTCTATAGGGTGGTTTTGAATATACAATCTAATTCTTTCTGCTGCTATAATAGACTCTTCTTTATCTGTTTTGGGAGGCATTATGAAAATAAACTCCTCTCCTCCGAAACGCCCAATAATATCACTTGCACGACCTATATCAACTAAGGTATTGGCAATAAATTTGAGAACTCTATCACCTTCGTCGTGTCCGTAAGTATCATTGACCTTTTTGAAGTGGTCAATATCAAACATTGCGATGCTGATTTGAGAGCCATCCCGTTTTGCTATTTCTATAATCTCTCTACTTTGCTCTTCAAAACCGCGTCGATTATAAAGTTTTGTCAAAAAATCTTTATTGGCTTGTTCATAAAGCTGTTTGTTCAGTTCTTCAATCTCTTGTTTGGCTTTCATAATTTCTGTCAGGTCATTATGTGCTCCAAGCATACGGATTGGTTTGCCCTCTTCGTCGCGTATGGCGATACCGCGACAGCGAACCCATACAGTTGAGCCATCTTTATGCTTGTATCGGACAACTTGGTCATATCGATGATTTGGATCTTCAAGGTGTTTATGAAAGTTATTAATAGCGACTTCTAAATCATCTAGGAAAATCTTATCCTGCCATTCTGAGGCAAGATGTTTCATTTTAGCAGGGTCATACCCCATCACTTCCCAAAATCTTTCACTCATCCATTCGTTTTCAGGATGCTCCAGATCCCAATACCACATACCATCAAGCGAGCTTGATTTAATAAATTCAAATATAGAGATATCTGATAAAATTAGCTTATCAAGTTCATTTTTTAAATAAGTTCCATCATTCATTGGAATGACCCCCGTTTTATAGACACATTAGTTCTCCGCTAACGCCTAATTTTACGTTGTTATACTTAAAATTATCACGGTAATCGCTTAAATGCAAGCAAAGCAAAAAAAGAGGACAATTTTCCCAATTATGTTCGAAAATACGGAGGAGAACTCATGAATCCATTTGCAACCCACGGTGCCTTTAGCTGGTTTGAACTCATGAGCGGCGATGTTGAAGGGGCAAAAAAGTTCTATGGAGAGCTTTTGTCTCGCTCCTACTCTCCTGAGTTGGAGCGTTTAGTTTAACACATGTATGCATTCCCACTCAGGAGAGTGGGAACGAGAAAAAGGATCAATTGGTTGAATATTCAATTCCTTCTAACATCCCATCAGTTGATAAGGTGATTTCTAATCGTTTAAATAATGCCATGAAATCAACAATATCCATATCTGCTTCAACCTTTTTAACACTTAATGTTTCATCGCTCTCTCGCTCCCAAGCTCCAGCTTGGGAGTGTATATGTTAGTCTGCATTCCCAACGAGGACGTTGGGAACGAGGGGAGAAATACTAGACATATTCTACGATGAGACTGAAAAAGAGATAGGTTCTTTCACAGTCTCTCCTGAGTGGGAGCACTTAATTGAATCTGCATTCCCACTCAGAGAGTGGGAACGAGGAAGCTTGGGAGTGTATATGTTAGTCTGCATTCCCAACGAGGACGTTGGGAACGAGGGGAGCGATCTGCATTTCGTACTGGATAGTGTATTTGTCGGGGCGGATTCGATTGCCCTCACGTATACATCGGTTTTGGATAAAAAGGTGGTGGAAGTTTTCTTTTTCGACGAGAATGGGAACGAGGGAAAGCTGCCTGCGGGTTTTTGATTGCTCTCCTTTGGATTATTAACTGCGTGAGAAATGTGGTGTAATCTCTTTTTCAAGACCCTCAATTGCAGCATTGATTCTATTTGTCAACTCGTTTTCTTGCGTCTTCATATCCCATATGTTGGCACGGATTTTCTTTCCAAATTCACGTTCTGCTTTAAAATTTTCACCACCTGAGTATTTATCGTCAATAAATGATTCAATATCTACTTGAAGTGATCGTACACATTGTCGTAAGATAGCAGCTTTTTCTTTAATCGCTTCGCCCCATAGTGCCTCTGCTTCCAAAACAGCAGTATCAAAGTTTTGAACTGCATTACCCACCGGCTCCCATCTATTTGTATAAACATGTGCATATGCTTGTCCGTTCTCTTCATCGGTATGCTGCCTTGTTCCTCGATAGCTTTCAGGAAACTCCAATGCAGCAATAAAAGGAGATCGACAATAGCTCAATTCGTCTCTAAGTTTATATATTGATTTTATGAGTTCTCGTGCTACTTCAAAGTTGGCTTTACCTCGGAGTTCTTTTTGCCATTTTTCTAGGCCTGTATATGCAACATAAGCTGTCGTGGCAGCAGCTCCAGCAAGACATATATCTTTAATGATTGAAAATATTTCTGTAGCACTCATGTTTTCTCCAGCAGTTAACGCTTCAAACACCGGCGCAGCTTGGCTGCGTCCGAGTGATTTGACTTGTTACATGCTTAACCCATTCCAGTTGTTTAGCATAAATTCTGGGTAGCGGATGGTAATAAGAATATTCAGTTTTTGGCTTTAGCATACCAATCGGCCTGTCAATATTTAGCGATTCTATTGCTTGCTTTGCTAAAGGAATCAGTGCTGGATTAACGCCCCAGCCAAAGACAACTGGTGAGTTTTTAACGAATAGCCTTGCTAGGTCGGCTTTCCGTGTTGGAGAGAAAATAGAATGATCTACCTCGGATGACTCTTTAGAACCTACGAACTTATACAGTTGACTTGAGTCTGGTGTGCGAAGGTCAGAAAGGTTAAGAATTCTTGCGTACTCAATTGAGGTTGCATCCATAACTCGCATAATCTGTTGCTGTGTATTATCTGGTTCTGCCCTAGATGGCACAGTGTTGTTCTCGTTGCCATCTAAAGGAAAAGAGGAACCAGGATTCATCATCACAACCATAAGATCAGGTTCACTTTTTGCTGAACCCTTACGTTGAATATCTAGGTATTTTCTCATCTTGTAGCCACATTCTTCGTAAAAAAGACCTGTGACCTCGAAATTGCCACTCACATCAAATCCTTATTGTCATGTAACTATTTATTCATACCCATAATATGCCATTTTGCCAGAATTCACTAGATAATCGGACATTTAAAATGTCCTAATATCAGAAACATCCAAGCAGAATCTTACAAATTGACATATTTTTACATATTATATGCTGTTTTTCTTAAAATAATTTCCGAAAACGCTTTATCAGCAGGTTCGATCTCATCCGTATCGCGTCCCATTCTCCTCCTGGATACTCCTTGGCAAAATAGAGCTTGAAATTCACTTTTTCAGCCCTTTGGGATAAGAGTTGTAGTCATCTCCCATAAAGGAGCATGATAATATAATTTGAAACAATTTATGAAAATAATATAGATTTTAAAAGTCTAAAACAGGATAAATTCTAACTATAAATTTAATATAAAATGCTATAAAGTTTTTGCCAAAAAGAATCAAAATTAGCGCTTTATCAAAATAAAAAAGTAAGATAATTCAAAAGGGAAAGCCATGAATCTAAAAAAACTAAAAGAAGCCGAGGCAAGTTTTTTCACCTTTTACCCCAAAGGGTTTGAAGATGAAGCACTATTGCCAATCATAAAACGGCACAATACGGCAAAAATAGGTCAAAGTGTACGGGAGATGTTTACAGCTGATCGTTTCACCCGTACCGAAGAGATTTGCGAAAATTTTGCCAAGATCGTCTCCAAATCTTCCCTTGTCTCGCTCTTCGAAAAACCAAAAGTTCGAGATATGGTCAAGCAGATGAGTATGGAACAGCAGGATATGTTTGCCATCGGATTGTATGAACTTTTGCACGCCGATCATGAGAAAGGGTTTAGAATTATCGTCGATGTACTCAGTATCTACAAGCTCGCGAAATGGTCGATTGTGACACTCATCCCCTATTATTACGCACGGGATAAAGAGTTTTTTATCAAACCGACCACCACCAAAGATATTATCAAGTTCTTCGAGATAAGCGGTTTAGAGTATAAGCCCAAACCGACCTATGAATTTTATATGCGGTATACACAGATACTTAAAGAGATGAAATCGCATCTCTCCCCTCTGATCGGTGAGGATAATGCCGGATTTACCGGTTTTTTGATGATGGCGATGAAATAATGGATAAAAGTTATAATTAGTCTAATATCAAGTAAAAGGAGTGTTATGAAACCGAATCCATGCGTATGGTTTGAAATATACGTTGAAGATATGGCGAGAGCCAAAACTTTTTATGAAGCAGTATTCCAAACAACTTTAGTGCAGATTCCAAGCCCTGAGCTAGAGATGTGGTCGTTTCCCCTCGTCAGTGCCCAATCGTATGGTGCTCATGGCGCATTAGCAAAAATGGAGGGTGTTAAATCCGGAGGCAATAGTACTGTGGTTTATTTCCATTGTGAAGACTGTGCCATCGAGGCGGTGAGGGGAGAGCAAAATGGCGGAAGAGTGCTAAAAGAAAAATTCTCTATAGGTGAAAATGGCTTTATTGCTCTTGTATTTGATACAGAGGGGAATGTTATCGGATTGCACTCAATGCAATAAATCATCCATTAGGTCATGAGAATAGCTGCGTTTGCAAATAAACGAGGAGAATCAAGATGAATCCGACAAAAGTAATACGTGAAAAGGTTGTCAAATTGACCGATTTGCCGAATATCGGCAAGACGGTCGCCGCTGATCTAAAATCAATCGGGATTACGCAGCCGGATCAACTCTCAGGGCAAAACCCTTATGACTTGTATGTTCGTCTCTGCGAAGCGTTCGGCGAGAAACAAGACCCGTGTATGCTCGATGTCCTGATGTCAATCACCGATTTTATGGATGGAGGAGAGGCTAGAGTATGGTGGGATTATACCCCCGAGCGCAAAATGCGCTATGGGTCTGGAACAATAGAGCGTTAAAGGTAGGTTACGAGTTCAGAGAGCTCGGATCTATGTAACGGTGGTTGTTCATTCATACGGTATCCAAACGGGATGAGAAGAGGGATGCCGTAAGTATCGGTATCGATCCATTGATTATACATTCCACTTCATCAAGCTACAACCAAAGTACGATTAAACGTGTAGGTGAATATTGAACCTTTTAAATAGGTGGATTGGATTTCCAAGGTGATCTCACTTTTATCGATGATCGATTTGACGATATTCATGCCGATACCAAATCCCATTTTATGTTCGTATTCACGGTAATAGGGATTGGTGATTTTTTCGGGATGTTTAATCCCTTGCCCGTAGTCTTGGATTGCAAGCGTTATACCCCCGTTTTCACTTTTGTCGATGTGTACATCGATCTTGCCGTTTTTATGCGAAAATTTAATCGCGTTGGAGAGAGTGTTATCAACGATCCGTTGAAGTTTCGTCGGATTAAACATTATATGCGTTCGGGTAGTTGTAGTGAGGGATAGCGTAATGTTGTTGAGCTGGCAAATCAGTTCAAAATACTCCACACGCTCTTTGACGAACGCTTCAAAATCAATAATTTCATCTTTATACTCGATACGGTTTTGTTTTATGAGGTAATCCATATCATTGTAGATTGTTGCCAATGATTTTGTCGCCGATTTGATACGATGTAAGTATTTATTGGATTCATGCATACTATGAAAAAGATCCACATTGACATTGATAATACTCAACGGCGTATTCATCTCATGCATTGACTCTTTGATGAATTCGTCGAGTTTTTCATTGACACGCTTGAACGGCAAAGAAAAACTGTTTAAAAAGTAGAAGGATAAAAACAGAATCAATACGATGATACCAAATGCGATAACGCTTGCTTCGAGAAAAATATCGGTATAGGAGATAGTAGTTTTGGTGATGATGTAATCCGCAAAAAAATATTTTTGTGTGGGCATTGCTGTAATAAGATAACGGGTCAGACCGGCACTATGATACCCTGGCATAAACGACGGCAACGGTTCATCTATTTGGGAGTAGATGACTGAAAAATTATTGCTATAAAGTCCTGATTGAAACGTATTAAATTTTGGAAACTCAAAAATACCGTTGGGATTATTGCCAAAGGAGTCCATAGCAATGATAATACGAGATTGAATCGATTTAAGCTCAACTTCTGTTTTGATCTCCTGCATATTAATTTTATGAGCGACATAAAAATACAGAGGAGCCAGTAATAGGAAAGAGACAATGCAAGTATAGATCAAGCTGTAACGGCGAACGAATTTTTTTTCATCGACAATCAAGGCGATATCCTAATCCATAGATATTTTTAATACTATTTTTGGGGAGTTTCCTACGGAGATTGTTAATCTGTACGCGAGCATTCGCCGAATCTACATTGTTGTCCCATATCTTCTCATACAATAGGTCCAGACTGAGAATTTGGTTTCTGTTTATGACAAAAAGATTTAATATTTCGCTTTCTGTTTTACTGAGTGAAACGCGTATTGTGTTGCAGGTAAGCTCATAACGTGTTACGTTATAGCGGTAATCCTCAGGGAGATTGATAAATTCATCTTGTGTTTTAAAGCAGTTGGATTTTAATGCGTGTCGTACTCTGAGTAAAAGCTCTGTAAGGTCAAAAGGCTTTTTGATGTAGTCGCAGCATCCATGAGCATATCCTTGTATAAGGGCATCGGCGCTCGACATCGACGTGACAAAAATAGTTGGTATATTTTTGTTCTCATCCGCCAATGCTTTTCGCAACGAAAAACCGTTAAAAGCTCCGGGAATATTGACATCAAGTAAGAGCAGATCATAATCAACCGAAAAAATCGCGTCAAAAGCATCTTCGCCGTTTTCAAAACTGTCCACCGTATAATTTTGTGCGATTAAAAACTCTTCTATGCTATCTTTTAGAATTGCATCATCTTCGAGTAAAAGTAATCTCATTTTATGTGTCCTCTGGATTTTTGATTGGAGTTTGTATCGAGTAAAAGTGAGACAAGTTCATCTTTTGTATAATTATCTAGGTCTGTACGCAATTTCTCTTCAATGGCGATTTTGTCTTCAGGATGGACACATTTTTTTAGAGAAAGAAGCTCTTTAGCCGTGGAGTTATCCCATAAGTTTATCGAAGGATTATGATTGATAAACGAGTAGTATAAATCTTTTCTCGAATAGGTCAAAAATGTATCCAACTCCTCTTCGAAAGCACTGAAGAGTTTCATCTTTTTCTTGGAAAGAACCAATACGAAAGAACCTATATTTTGACCCTTAGAATTTAAGATCGCTCGTGAAAAGTAAAAATAGTCATCCCCTTCAAGTATCCCATTCGTCAACAATCCATTTAAACCGGTATGCTTGAGATAGGAAATATGGTGGATGTTCGCATCGTCGTTTGCTACTATCATGTTCTCTATGCGGGGATTATTTTTCAGCAAAATAGCCTGATCTTTATATCTATCATCCATTAAGACCAAAAGATCAATGTCGTAATTGGCAAAATAGTTTTTCATCGCATCAAGCTTTTGGATGACTTCGATAAAACCTATGAGGTGTTTTTTCTTTACTATGGGGATGGATGCGATCAATACAAGGCGTCTTGCGGCTTCGAAGGAGAGGTGTGGCTTTTGCGTCAAAACAATATCATCCAAATCCGGTCGATACGCTTTAATACTCAGTCCGGCACTGGTGCTTTCCCAATTTCGTGCGAAGATAATAAAATCGTTGGTAACGATTTGAGCATGGATTTTAGAGCCACTGAATACTTCCAATGTGGAAGTATACCGTTTGAGAATTTCGGTCGCTTTATTCGTGTTATTGTTTTCAATAGCTGTTTGCAGCGTCTCGTTTTGAGCCAGTGCAAACGCGAAAGCAAAGCTTTCTGCTTTCTCCTGCTCAATTTGTTTATCCAGCAGATTCATAAGGACGATATCGATCCGGTTGACGAATTCCTGTTTCTTTTGCACATAAAAATAGCCAATCATGGTGAGCAATATCAACAGCACTAAAATTAAATACTTCTGATAGAGTCTCATGCTAACCTTTGTTTGTTATTATAAAGTTTTAAAATAAAACTACAGGTTGTTTCCACAATTTGTTATCTGATTTTTATATAGGCATAGCCACTGCGCTGTAGATCGATTATTTTAACCACTCCCGCAGGTGTGGTTGTCGCAAAATCCTCGATCTGACTGTCTGCTACATGGTTTTTATCCATCGTATTTTTGCAGGCATAAATTTTAATCTTATCGCCACCATCCAACTGAAGCGCTTTTAGACGTGATCGTGTTCCGGCACCCGTAGGTCCGCCTTGCGTTATATAAGGCTTTTCTTCAAAGCCGGTAGTGTTAAAATCTTTCATAACATATTGAAGACACGGTCCGAGGGCAACGATATCTACCTCATACTGTATGAAGTTTTTATTGTAATATTCAACCGCGTTATTGATTGTGTTGAGCATCAGATGGATACGATCTGCTTCGGGAAAATCGCATTGATAGACCACTTTGGCAACGTCATCATCCTTTTCGCTTGCGGCAAGGGGAAATGTTGTCATGGTCAGTACGATGAAGAGTAAATTAATGAATTTCATAGTTATTCCTTTTTAAAAAACGTAAGTAACTTGGACTTGAGCACGGTTACCCATGTTGTCCAAAACAGGTTGGGCACTTGCATTGCCCGGCGCTTTCGCATCTCTGATAAGATAGTTGAAGTCGATCCGTGTCGCACCTTTAAATCGATACGATGCCCCAAGCGTCGTAGTCGTAAAGTCCCGTTCCCCTTTGACATCGTTGGTTAACCGATTCATAAAATCGTAACGGCCGAAGAGTTCGAACTTTTGCGGAATGAGTTCATATTGAAGATTGACATAACCGCCGTTGGCTTTGTTCTCGTTCCCTGATGCAAATTGAAGCTGCCAATCCTGTGCCAGAGGGTTAGCATCGACATCTTTGGCACCGACGTAGATCATCCCCTGTGCCATCATGTATTCCGCTTCAAATCTCAGACCGTGGTTATAGTAGGTCATCCCAAGCCCATAGCGTTTACGGTCAGCATCTATCAGTGTTGTAGCGTTGGAAACGAATTGGCGTTTTCCATTTTGTCCCCAAGCATAAAACTTCATCGCATTAGTGTAATACCCGTTTCCTCCGCCAAAATTCTTTTCAAGTGCCAAATATCCATAATGGGTACCTTGAACGTCCGTATTTGAATTAGAAATTCCGGTGCCATTCCCGTACATGTAGGCATAACTGAAAGTCCATGAATCTTTGATCGGTATGGTGTCAAAAATCTCCATACCGGTGTCTCTGAACGCTCCGATTGGATTATCGACGGACGTGGTCGTATAATGGAGGGAGGAAGCTCCGCCTGCCGCTGCACCGGTTTGTGAGGCAGAAGCATTGGTAATACGGCGTTCAAGCAGTTCCTGATCAGTCATCGTTGTAAAATCGATATACGGCGATACGTGTACTGCTTGTTGCCCCTCTTCACTCCCTGGGTATTTAAATCTACCGACGCGAATCTTTGCATCCGGAATGTATTTGAGCGTCACCGAGGCATCGGTAAGATAGGTTGGTGTACTATGGTTTGCCAGATTGTTAACGCCGTTGTTCCCAAAATCAGTCATAACAAAATAGTTAACCATATTGTCATCATCCGCGATACCCCGTACAGCCAGACGGGCTCTAGCAATATTAAATCCCGATTGCTCTTCGAGATTTGGATTTAAAAGCGCGAAGGGTGTTGTCGTTTTTCCTGCAGAGGACGCAACCGTACCGTAATCTTTACTGTAGTTAATCTGCGCAAATCCCCAGAGCTTTGGTGTTTTATTACGATTGGGGACAATGACCCCCTGTGGTGCTACGTTTTCAGGTTCCGTTCCTTGTAGCATTAACCAATCTGCTGCATTAAGCTCAATACAAGAGCTAAGTAATATCAAACTTAACAGCGCTGATCGTGAAACACTTTTCATATGTTTTCCTTATATTAGATGGAAATATTGTAAGACAACAATGAAAAGAAAATGAAAAGGGATTATAGTCGAAAGAAATGGATAGGAGAAGATAACGCTGGAAACACAATTGACTCCATTTGATATAACACAGTATTTAGACAGCGAAGAAACAATGGCGCAATATTTCACACAACTCCTAGAAGAGGGTGTTACCGATGAGCTGATCCGTGCTATCGGTCATATCGCACAAGAAAGCAGATTACGCCGCTTAAAGCTTCGTCATTAATGAATGCTCCATCGTGTTTAAATAACATTTGAGATAGAATGCTTTTTATCAAAAGTGCTCAGAGGAGAATGAATTCGAAGAGGTTGCCAACTTCGCCGATATCCTCGTTCCCACTCTCCTGAGTGGGAATGCATACAAGTGTAAAACCAAACGCTCCAACTCAGGAGAGTAGGAACGAGAAAAATGAAATACATAAAAAAAAGTAGGCTTCCCCATGACCCCCATCACCAACACCATGGACGTATTCGCCGAAAAATTCGAAAACGTTGATCTGCACGGTAAAAAGATCACCAAAGCCGAATTCGATGACTGCACCTTTGTCTCCTGCAATTTCAGTGAGACCTTTTTCTCCTCTTGTAAATTTACCGAATGCCGTTTCGAAAACTGCAATCTAAGTGTGATGAAACTGACCAATACCAAAATGAGTGATGTCGAGTTTGTCTCGTGTAAGATGATCGGGATCGATTGGACGATGGCGGATTGGAAGAGTTTGCTCAATGCCGATCCGATCCGTTTTCGGGAGTGTATCCTCAACGATAGCAACTTTTTCGGTCTAAATTTGGATGAGTTGATAATGAAAGAGTGTCGAGCCAAAGAGGTCGATTTTCGCAATGGAAGTTTTAAAAAAGCCGATTTTAGCGGGAGTGATTTTAAAGGGGCGTTGTTTGGCAACAATCACCTCGAAGGTGCCAATTTTACCGACACGAGCAACACGATGATCGATGTACGTTCCAACCATCTCAAGGGTGCGATTTTCAACCGGTATGAGGCGCTGTTTTTACTCGAATCGATGGGGATCATATTGGTAGATTAGGCTTTTTTATTCACTTCTTTTTCTAACGCCAATAAAAATTCTTTTCTCCATAATCCTCCGCTGTATCCGCCGAGTCCACCTCCCGTCGCGATGACGCGATGGCAGGGGATGAGAATAGCGATGGGATTCTTCCCGTTGGCGTTTGCGACGGCACGGACGGCTTTTGGGTTGCCGAAGCGTTCGGCTTCTGTGGCATACGAAATCGTTCCGCCGTAAGGGATCGTGCAGAGGGTTTCCCAAACCTTTTTTTGGAACGGAGTTCCGTTCGGAGAGAGGGGGAGGGTAAAGGTGCTCTGTTTTCCCTCGAAGTATTCGCGCAGTTCTTCTTCCAAGCGGAGTAACAGTGGATTGTCCGAAGAGATGCCTTCATGTGTCTCATCGGTAAAATCGAGTGAGGTGATCGTCTTCTCATCGGCAATTGCGATCATTTTCCCGATCGGGGTGTCAATAATGCGGGTATCATAAAAAGTATTCGGTTGCATGGTATGATTATAGCCAAACGAAAAATCTTTAAATCGTTTTGTAAGCGTAAAGGAGTGGAAAATGAACCCTGCAAAAGTTATCCGTGAAAAAGTCGAAAAGCTGACCGATCTTCCCAATGTCGGCAAAACGATTGCCGCTGATTTTGCCCGAATCGGAATTACTCACCCAAAGCAGCTTCGAGGAGAGACTAAAGTCTGGTGGGATTACACCCCTGAGCGCAAGGCGCGCTACGGAGATAAGATCAGACTCTAAGCGTTTTGCAGTATCGTTGCTATCGTTTCGGAAGAGTATTCTTCTCCCATCCCCCACAATAGTGCTAATCCATGAGCATTTTCGGCAATGTCGCCGATACGTTCACGCGAAATATTTGCGGCGGACAAGGTAATCGGTGCACCGATGGAATTAAACCAATTTTCCAATGCACTGATCCCCTCATCCGCCGTTTCGAGTCCGAAGACTTCTTTGGCAAAGCGTTCAAACTGAGCTGGATTTTGCCCTTTGTACCATTTCATCCATGCAGGAATGACAATGGCTAAACCTGCGCCGTGAGCGATGTTAAAGAGTGCGGAGAGGGCATGCTCGATCATGTGGTTCGGGAAACTTCCGCCGCCCGTTCCGGAGTTTGTCAAACCGTTGAGTGCTTGGGTAGAAGCCCATGCAAACTCAGCACGTGCGTCATAATTTAGCGGATCTTTGAGGAGGATTTCGGTCGTTTCTATAACCGTCTTTATGATTGATTCGACAAGTCTGGATTGAAAATGGGGATGGTCGGTGGCGGTAAAATAGACTTCGATCGTATGGGCGATGATATCAGTTGCCGAATAGGCGAGATACTCAGGGGTAACGCTCATCATCAGTTCGGGATTGATGATCGATATTTTAGGATTGACCAGTACGGAGGCAATCGAGTATTTTTGTTTGGTCGTGTCATTCATGACGACCGAGTTGCCGTTCATCTCGCTGGCAGTTGCTGCGAGGGTCATGACGGCATAAACGGGGAGTGCTGCGGTGATGGAAGCCTTTTGTATGAAAAAATCCCATACATCCCCTTCATAAAGTGCCCCTGCAGCGATCGCTTTGGCCGAATCGACGACCGATCCGCCGCCGACGCCGAGAACGGCTTGTAGATCATGTGATTTCACTAGATCGATCCCGTTCTGGACGCGGGATAGGAGGGGGTTACTGACTACGCCGTCAAGTTCTTCGTACGCGATTCCCGCTGTTTTGAGACTCTCGATGACTCGGTCGTACAAACCGTTTTTCTTAATCGAACCGGTTCCGTAGACGAGGAGAAGACGTTGAATCCCTTGTTCGGCGATCATCTCTCCGATATTGTTTTCTTTACCACGTCCGAATTCGATGCGGGTGGGATTATAGTAGGTAAATGCGTTCATAAATTTCCTTGTTTTAGATATAGGTTACAATTCCACTAAGCTCGTAGCGGTGAAGGGTCGGTTGTTCATTGATACGATAGCCAAACAGCAACAATAATGCAATAGCGATCAGTTCGCACTTAAGCTCCTTTAGAGGGTTGTCAGAAGAGATTCTCTAACATGCGCACGGTTGATTTTGTGGCATCTGCACGATAAAAAAGTGCCTCGTAACAGAGAACGACAAACATACTATTGGTTATTATGTTAAAATGCTTACTAAAATATGGATAGAAATTGAGCAATGTGATGAAAAAACGCGGAATTGTATTGATGATGACATTAATACTGATAACGGTCATGATGGGAATCGTAGCCTTGATGTTGATCCAAAGTACGCAGTTGTCCAAGCTAGGAAATAACAGTTTCACCCAAAGCGCGTCTCTTCGGATTATTAGCGATTTGGAAATTCAACTGCCCACTCTTCTTAGTTCAATCACGGGGGCAGCAGAACTCGATTTGGCGATGCGACTTCCCTTACAATTAGAGAGCAAGAAAAAAGACTTTATCCTCAAAGCATCCCTCTCCTCTATGTACAATCGTCTCAATATCAACTCTCTTATAAGTACGACAGGGGTCATCAATGACTCTAATATTGCTTTGCTCATGCGGCTGTTTACTGCCCATCCAATCGCCGATCCTGACATTTTTTTTAAGCTTATTTTTGATACAATCGACGTCGATACTACTGAGCGTGGAAGAGACACAGAAATTCAATGGTCTCAACCTGATTGTAAAAATGGGATCATCGCTAATGAGAAACAGTTTAGTCTCATTTTGGCGCGCTACATTGAACTAACACGAGATACGACTATTTTGTCGATACCGTGGGATAAATATATTGCTTATGAGGGGGAGAAGATGGATTTTAATGCCGTGAATGCCGAAACATTAGCCCTTATCCTCCCAAGTGTTCCAGCAGAAAAAATACGTTCTCTCACCGCTTACCGTACCAAAGCTTTTATTTCTAAAGAAGAGGCGATTGCTTCGGAGCCCGCATTGGCAACCGTATTTGACACTTATTTCTTTATTTATAAGCCCAATACCTCCTATACCCTTGCGTGCGATGTACGACTAACGGAAAACGCCCAAGAAGAGCATCTCAAATTTCAATACAATCTTTTAGATAAAAAGGTGCAACGCATTGAGTTTCTCTAATCGTTTTCAGGGATTACGATCACTGTGCCAAAAGTATCCTTTTTTATACCGTTTTGTGTGCTCTCCTACCATCTTAGTTTATAGTGATGAACTTCCAGAAAATATCCCAAATAATTCCGTCATGATCCTCCCTCCACGTGATTATTGGGCGATTCAAGCGGTACTCAATGTTAAAACTGCCAAAGAAGCAGCAACATTTGGTCCAGCCCTCTTCGATCTAGGTGATGAGTATCGGTATGCCGCTCAAAAAACGGGAAAGAACAGTTACAGCCTTATCGCCTATAATCCCGCCGAAATTTCTCATAAACTCCACGCTTTTCCCCATACTGCCGTGATTGAAAAGTTTACTTTTGCCCAATGGGTATTTGCCGATGAAGAACATCCGATTCGTCTGGATAATGGGAAAATATTAACCACCATTGAGGGGGTTGTCATCGAAATTGATTCGGATTACCTTCACATCAATGGTGCTATCGGTATCAATGAGGCATTAGCCAAACCCCGTTTTTTTATCCAATCCATCCCAGTAGAACAGTTAAGTTCACCGACGCTCACCTCTAAAACCGTTAAAAAAACCTTGTTTATTTTGATCCTTATATTGGGAAATTTAACGGCACATACCGTATTGAATTATCAAGAGATGGGGCGATTAGATTCCCTTAAGGAAGAGGTGCTGGATCATGACAAACTCCCTGAAACCTCCTTTGAACGTGACGCACTGACACGCTCCCTTCAAAAAAAAGAGGCGGGACAACTTCGTCTTCGCGAACAATTTCTCCATATTAGTGATCTCTCCATCCACGCAACTTTGCCTACCAACGTAAATACCCCTTCGCAAACAGTGACACCCTCCTCTGCTCCCGTGGAGGGTGTCGTCCTCATCCCCGGTTCCAACCCAGGAGAACCTAACCGTTTGTTAGTCAATGGTTCATCCAATATCCCAACCCCTTCTCTTCTCGTATTTCAAGGGGAGGGGATAGATGAGATTGTTTATGATGGAAAAAATATTAAAATACTTCTCAATGCTTCGGAAAATAAAGTCAAAGAGGATCTTAAAAAAGCAATTATGAAACCGTTTAAAAAGGCGAAAATAAGTGAACACGGCAATCAACTTGAGGTTTGGATTCCATGAAATATACCGCAGAAAACAGACTCTCACTCGCCATGATTATCACCCTTGTGCTGATCACTATCGCAGGAATTTTCGCCCTCAGCTCTTCAAGTAGCCTTGAAGAATCCCAAAACGACATTACGACCCTCACCGTACAAGCCAAAGAGATTGAGAGCCTCAAAACACGCTGGTCAACTACGACCTCCCAAAATGAGTTGACCTATTTAAAAACTCTCCCCAGTATGAGTAAAGAGGAGAGACGCGGAGGAGCCCTTTATCTGGAATTTACAAATCTTTCATCGAATGAGTTTAACCATATTGCGAATAAACTTCTTAACTCTATGTTAGTCATCAAGAAATTGACGTTGCAACGTAATAGTAGCTCCAAAGGTGTCATCATCGTAGAGGTTGAAGCATGAGACCCCTCCTTTATCCTCTTTATCTCCTTCTCCTTATCATTATACTTCTTCCAAAAGAGAAGCTCTATTATACTTTTGAGCAACTCCTTCTGGAAAAAAATATCGTTCTTACAGGAGAAACTCTTGATAACCGTTACCTCTATTTGGATGTCCAAAACGCAACCGTTATGATGGACACTATCAACATCGCTGCAATAGAAAATATTCGACTTACCCCTTGGATTTTTTTTAACCAGCTTACCCTCTCGCAGGTCACCGTTTCCCCCCTCTATCGCCCCTTTTTTCCCGGAGCCATCGAGACGATGACCCTCACCTATTCGCTGTGGCATCCGTTAAGTCTCCAACTCCACGGAGAGGGAGATTTCGGGCAATGCAACGGGGATGTTGATCTGGTCGATCAAAAAGTACGACTCGTCTTTGACCCTACCCCTGAGTTACGACGCTATCCCCTCCTTGTCTTTAAACTCCATACCGAAAAAGAGGGGCTCGTGTATGAAACAACTTTTTAACGAATTTCTCCTTCGACGCTTTAACTACTTCGCACTGCCGTTCGTCCTAATATGGAGTCTCACCACCTTTGGAGGAGCCTTTTTATCGACAGCATCCCAAGAACGGTTTTTAAGCTCATTTGACCCTTTTTTCAATATTTTCCATTTGGGACAAAAGTTTGGGATTATAGAACATTTCGAAGGGGCAATTCACACCAAGACGGTGAGCACCACAACCTTGGTTCCTGAACCCCATCGGATAAAGGCAATCTACCGCTCCGATAGTGACTCTTTTATCAGTATTAGCGATGGAAAAATCTCCACTGTCGTCCCTTTGCATGGAGTGTATAAAAACGCCTTTCATCTTGTTTCTCTCACCGATACGGCGGCACTGTTTCGAGGCTATGGGAAAACGTATCGTCTCCGATTGGGGTTTGATGACAACCTTAGTCGTCAAGAAATTGTGACTCGGGCTGTAGCCGATCCTGCCCACCCTGATGCCCAAGAAAATGAATGGCGAAGTATTCCCTATCAAACGATTTCCGAACAACTCAGTGACCTCCAAACCCTTGGGAAGAAACTCGACATCACCCCCGAAATGAATCAAGGCAAAATCACAGGATTTCGGGTCAATTCGATATCCCCAGACGTTGTTTTCGCCCAAATGGGGATTGTAAACGGTGATATTATCCAATCGATCAACAACAAAAAAATTGAATCGTACCCCGATATGTTGGCCTTAATTAGTCAAGTACCCCATCTTCGAAGCATACGCATACTCGTACTGCGCAATAACCTCGACAAGGAACTCATCTATGAAATTACCCGTTAAATTTTTTCTCCTCGCAAGCACACTCGCTACACTCTTAGCCGCCTCCCCTGCACACGACAAAATCTCTCTTGCCATCGATGGCATGGGGATCAGTGATATGATCAAACTCGTCGCAGCCACGACCCATAAAAATATTTTTATCGGTGAAGAGATCCCAGGGACGATCAGCTACGCAGGGAATAAACCCATTAGTAAAAAAGAGCTCTATAAAATTCTCGAAACAACGCTCGATGCCAAAGGGTACACCCTCATCGACAGTGGGGGGGGATATTTGAGTGTCGTAAAAACCGTTGATGCGACGCAAATGAATCTCCCTTTGATGCAAAAAAGCGATATTCCCCAAATGCAAAATTATATCTTTACCTTCCGTTTTGCCTCTGCCGAAACGATGGCAGCAAAGATCAAGCACTTCACGACCAAAAATGCCAAAATTACCTCATCCAAAGAGTCCAATTCGGTCATCGTCACCGACTTTCCCGAAAATATTGCCACCATTCAAAAGGCGATGAAAATTCTGGATGCACGGGATGAGTCCATTGCCAATACGACCCACGTCATCCCCCTCAAAAATGCCGATGCCAAACTCCTCGTCACCACCCTCAACACAATTTTGGGAAAAATGACCCTTATGCCGGGACAACAACCCCCAAGTATCACCAACGACGATACGACGAATTCCCTCATTGTTATCACCAGCGAAGAGCTTTTCAAAAGTTTGGAAGCGACGATACGTGAACTTGACCATGATCGTCAGCAAGTTTATGTGCGGGCGAAAATCATCGAAATCAGTGAAAAAAAATCGGAAGCACTGGGGATCAAATACGGGCTATCCGGAGGGGCGAAAGTGGGATCAAATGGTTTGTTTACCTTTGATACACTACTAGGTGACGGTATAACATCGGCGATATCATTAGATACAAGCATGCTTAGTGCCATCACCCTTCCTACCCTCGCCAGCGGAATTGCACTGGGGGCGAATATCTCCCTCCTCAATACCAATGGTGCCGCGAATATCCTCTCTGAACCCTCCATCTTGTGTATCGACAATCAAGAATCCTCCATTTATGTGGGGAGAACCGAGTCTATTAGCTCAGGAGTAACACAAGGGGTGGGAACAGGGATAACCCAAAACTATACCCGCCAAGACATCGGGCTCACCCTCAAAATCAAACCGCGCCTTTCCAATGACCATAAAGTTCTTTTGGGGGTTACTGCCAAACTCGAAGATATTGAACCCAACTCCATCGCCGACCGCCCCAGTACGACGAAACGCGAAGTGCTCACTTCCGCTATTGTCAACAACGGAGAGAGTGTTATTATCGGAGGGCTTATTCGGGAAAAAATCGATGAAACGAATACGAAAGTCCCCTTTTTGGGAGACATCCCCTATCTCGGCAATCTCTTTAAGAGTAAAGCTAGCAGTCAAGATCGGATTAATCTCGTCATCCTCCTCACCCCCTATATCATCGAAAAAAGTAGTGATTTGAGTGCCTTACGGACGCAACTTAGTGAACTTGATGCCCTCCAAGAGCGTTATATTGCCAACATCACGAAGAAAATCGAAGCGAAAAAAGTGGTCAAGCCATGATCTCCTTTCCGTTTTTGGAGGAGAGTGTCATAGAGTTCGCCATCCCTGAGGGGATCGACATTCCACTGTGTATTCGCCACTCCCTGCTGTTTTGCACCCATAAAGGGATTCTGTACGCCATCATCCCCGAAACACAAAAGATCACCGCTCTTCAGCTTTATAACAAACTCTCTCTCACCATTCCCTTGGCCCATCTCAGTGTTGCAGGGTTTGAAAACCTCTATCTCAAATTTCTCGAACTCAAAACCGATCTAGAAATCTCCAAATCAACTCCCGACAGCAATGAATTTATTGATGAAGAGCTCTCCTTGGTCGATTTTATCAAGAACTCCGCCGATCTCCTCACCAGTGAAGAGTCCGCCCCCATCATCAAGTTTGTCAATACGATCTTTTATCAGGCGATCAAGCGTAAAGCGAGTGATATTCACATCGAAACGCATGAGAAAAAAGGGGAGGTACGCTTTCGTATCGACGGTGCCCTTATCAAACATATTGACCTTGATAAAAACATCATCGACCTCATCATCAGCCGTATCAAAGTCATCTCCGCCCTTGATATCTCCGAAAAACGGCTTCCCCAAGATGGACGAACACAGGTCAAAGTGGCGGGGAAAAGTCTCGACATCCGCGTCTCCGTCCTCCCCACCTATCACGGCGAACGGGTGGTTTTGCGTCTCTTGATGCAAGCGTCCACTATCCCTACCTTACGGGAGTTGGGGTTTGATGAGACAACCACCAGTGCGTTTGAAGAGCTACTCCAGTTCTCCCACGGTATTATCTTGGTCACGGGTCCCACGGGAAGCGGTAAATCGACGACACTGCACTCTTTTCTCCAACAGCTGGCAAGTCCTGAAAAGAACATCATCTCCATTGAAGACCCCGTCGAGTACGATGCCCCCCACGTCAGCCAAATTGCCGTCAATACCAAAGCGGGACTCACCTTTGCCAGTGGACTGCGCTCCATCTTGCGCCAAGATCCCGATGTCATCATGATCGGAGAGATACGGGATACCGAAACGGCTCATATCGCCATCCAAGCGGCGATGACGGGACACCTCGTCCTCTCGACCCTTCACACCAATAATGCCACCGCCGCTCTCACACGGCTTGAGGATATGGGGCTGGATAAGTTTCTTATCACCTCGACCCTCTTGGGGGTTTTGGCGCAACGGCTTGTCCGCCGGTTATGTAGTGAGTGTAAAGAGAGTATGAAACTCTCCAACAAAGATGCCGATGAACTCGGACTCCCTCACGGACTTTCTATTTCACACCCCAAAGGGTGCAGTCATTGTCACAACACAGGGTATCGCGGACGTGTCGCCATCGGCGAGTTCTTAATGGTCGATGAATCGGTACGGACGATTCTCAAAGAGAGTGAAGGGGACAGTGAGATCAGATCTTTGATGAAAACAAAAGGGATGAAGTTCCTCTCCGATCAGTTGATTGAACTCTTGCAAAGTCAAACAACGAGTCTTGATGAGATTATTCGGGTTGGGGTGAAAGAGGTCTAATGGAATTTCTCTACAAAGGACTTGATAGCAGCGGCTCCCCCCTAAAAGCGACCATCGAAGCCTCCAACATCGAGGAGGCAAAAAAGAAGCTCAAAGGACAGGGAATTTTATTCTCTAGTATCTCACCGCATGAGGAGAGCTTTTTAGGGATCATCGCCGCCTTTGGACATAAAACTCTTCCCTCTCAGGTGCTCTCAACCATGAGCCGTGATCTTGCTGTCTATCTCAATGCGGGGATTCCGTTGGTGCGTTCCCTCACCCTCCTCAAGCATCAAAATCGTAATAACCCCCGTATGGAGCGTTTCTTTGAGACCCTTATCTCTCATATCCATGAGGGGAAAAGTTTCGCCCAAGCGCTAGAGTCCCAAGATCATTTCACCCTCCCCGTTTTCTATATCGGTACGCTGAAAATTTCGGAAGATCGGGGAATACTTGCCGAAGTGCTTAATGAACTCTCCAGCTATCTGATTCTCCAAGAGAGGATTAAAAAACAGCTCTCCCAAGCATTGGTCTACCCCTCGTTTATCATCGTTGTCTCGTTGCTGATGATCTCGTTTATGCTCACTGTCGTTGTCCCCAAAATCACCGCCATTTTTGAGACGACGGGACAAGCACTCCCTGCTCTTACCCAGTTTATTATCACCCTCGCCCATTTTTTTGCCACCTATTGGCTCGTGATGGCATTGGCACTCTTGACAGCAGTCGGGCTTTTTTCGTTCAAAATGGCAACAAGCACCCTATTTAAAAAAGGGGTTCATTCCCTTATTCTTAAGCTCCCCATCGTCGGAAAAATGGTCGAAACGGGAGATTTGGCACGCTTTTGTACGATTGCATCCTTGTTGATGCGCTCAGGGATACCGATGGTCAACACCATTAAACTCTCCTGTATTACCCTCTCCTCTGAAGTGATCAAAGAGCTTTTCGAGAACGCTTCTAGTAAAGTCGTCGAGGGGTCATCCCTCTCCAACGCCTTGAGCCAAACGCAAGGGTACCACATCGACGACTCCTTTATTGAAGCGATTGCTATCGGGGAAGAGACGAGTGAAGTAGCCTCGATGCTCGATCACCTCTCCGCCCTCTATATCGAAACGAATAAAGACAAAATCACCCTCTTCCTCTCCGTCCTTGAACCCTCCCTCATGCTCATCATCGGAGGAGTTATCGGCGTTATGGTTACGGCGATGCTGTTGCCGATTTTTTCACTGAATTTGGGGTGATTTTTTCAGGAGGATAAAGAGGACGATTCCCCCCTAAGGGGAGGATTACTTATATTCCGACGATGCCGCCGTCATTTTTCGTTATTACGATGGTTGATGAACGAGGACGAGTCGTTTCACCATCAGGCCAGTGGCTCGTAAGAGCTGTTGTTGTTCCGTCTTCACCAGGGTGCTGAACATTGACAAAAATCGTTTTACCGTCCGGTGTTTCGGTGATACCTGTGATTTCACAATCTTTAGGTCCGACAAGAAAACGCTTCAGCTTGGTTGTCCCCGGTTTAGCTCCGACATAGGTTGTGATCGCTTGATCAGCGGTACCGTTGGTTGGAACAGCCAAACTAGTAACAGAGGTGGCCGTGCCGTCATTGACACTGCCAGGCAATGCCGCCAAAAGCATACAGTTGGTCGTATCGGTATAGGCTCCATCATCCGTCTGAATCCACATAAGACCTTTTGATACGTCACTGAACCATAATCCGTCAGGGCTTGAAAAATCATTATCGGCAGTTAGACCGGAAAGATTTACATTGGTGGCATTGGCATCGGATTGTGCCCCGAAGAGATAAATATCCCATGCAAATGTCGTTGCAGCAGGTTCACTACCTGTCTCTTTCCATCGGATGATATGACCGTTGACATTCCCTTTGTTGGTAGTAGTAACGTTATACGTATCGGTGTAGTAACGTGGGTTAGCCGCATCAAGGCCATACGAACCGGTTTTGGCACGGTTGGAGTTATTGGTCAACGTCATATAAACCTCACCCGTAGTCGGGTGAACACCGCCCCACTCCGGACGGTCCATTTTGGTTGCGCCCATCGCATCGGCAGCAAGTCGGCTATGAACAGCGACATCGGCAGCGTCAGCAAACGTATACGTTGCATACGTTGCGATTGCCGTTTCAGAAATATCGAGTTTGAGCCAGTTTCCTGTTCCATCCGCATTGAATTTGGCAACATAGAGCGTTCCGCTGTCCAAATACTTCGCACCCGCAGTGAGTCCGCCTGTTGCATCCGCTGCATCCCAGTTTTGGGTTGAGACAAATTTATAGATGTACTCCCCTTTGGAATCATCTCCCATGTAAAAAACAACCGGTTTACCCGCCGTTGCTTTCGCCGGCCAGCACCCCTCATGAGCGAAACGTCCCATTGCCGTATGTTTGACAGGAGTTGAGGTTGGATTAAACGGATCGATCTCGACATTGTAGCCAAACGTATTTGGCCCATAACGGTAATCGGCTGTTGCATCCGCACCGGTTACCGTTGCCATCCATTGCGTATAAACACTTTCCCAGCCATAGCGGCTAGTTGCTGAGAGTCCATAACGGCTAAACGCAGCAACCTCTTTCGCGGTACGACCAGTAGCACTGTATTTGAAATAACCGTTCCAATTCTCTTCGCACGTCAGATACGTTCCCCATGGGGTATACCCATTGGCGCAGTTATTCACCGTACCACGTGTAGCCATACCTGTTGTTGAATAAGGCGTTACCATATAAGAACTTCCCGCTGCAACTCCTTGGAGCTTCATCGGTGTAGTTGCAGTGATACGACGGTTATACCCTGATGTTTTATCGAGGGCAAAACCTGTACCGCCATTCGTGATCTTGATAACAGCAACCCCATGTGCTGCCATCTCTTTGTCTACTTGAGCAGGAATACGTGAAGCATTATTGATAGCAGCGACTTCCGCTACCGTATGAAGATAGTTTTGGTTAATGTATTCATGGTTAATGCACATCAAGCCGTTAGTGGAATTGGTCAATTCATATCCGCTATTATCTGCTTTGAGACCAAAATATTTCATACCATCATGACAATCGCCGCTTCGGCTGTCAAAATCGGTATCCGTTCCGTCATTAAGATAATTATTAACACCCAGCTTGATCGGATCACCGACACGGTAAAGGACATTCGCTGTATACCCCGTCGCAACGGTAACAGTATCATTCATATTTTTAGCAACAGGGGTAAACGATAAAAGTGCCGCCGCTGCAACAGGGGAAGTTGCAGGAGTTGTTTCATCCGAATTACATCCACTCATAAATGAACCAAACAATGTCGATCCAATAAGTCCAGCACTTAACTTCATCAGATCACGGCGATTAAGCCGTTGAGATAGGACATCATCAAAACTTTCGTTATTTGAATTATTGCAGTCATCGTGACCAATGAGCAATTTACCTTGTAAATTTTTATCTTCCATAATCCTATCCTTTTGCAAATAATGGCAACATCGTATCGATGAATGATTACAGCTAGATAACACAAAAAGTGCTTTTTAGTATGAAAAATTACAATTTAAAGCAATAAGTGTTCTTAGCATTGGAATGGGCTAGATTACATTGATGTAGCAGCTTTGTAATAATTGTGAACTGTTTTAAAATATAGTTTGCTACAGGTAGTTTATTCGATAGATGCACTATGTTATAATTACCGATCATAATCGTACGAGTTAAAATATTTCAATAAGGGGTACAGTGAAAGTTAAACAGTATTCTGTTCGGGTTTTTGAATTAACAATAGATTCTGAAAACGCTTTTTTGGCCTTTATGGATAAGAATCTTGTTATGCTCAAACACTATCTCATTTATCTCAAAGGGGAAATAACCCCTGCGATAGAGGAGTATCTTACGAACAATAAGGTAACCTATACCACCCATCTAAGTGTCAGTGATAACAAACATCAAGAGCTTGTGTTAAAACAAAGTGATCTAAAAATTATTGATGAGATTGTCCGAAGTGGGCAAGAGATCAAAGTAGAGAGTGACTTACTGGTACTCAACCGCGTCAATAGCGGTGCAAAACTACACGTTGAAGGTAACCTCATCGTAACCGGTACCGTCGATGGGATGATCTTTTGCAATGGGGATTTTATGCTGGTAAAAACCTCCCCCAAAGCGATGATCGTTTTTAACGGTGCCGAAATTGACGGCAGTTTATTGGAAAACAAATTTAATAAAATTATCTTTAATGGTGAAGAGATCATTGTATCACCGATTGAAAAGGAACCTAAATGGGCATAGTCTATGCAATAATAAGCGGTAAGGGGGGGGTTGGTAAAACGACCACCACAGCCAATCTTGGTATCGGGATTGCACAAGAGGGGAAAAAAGTTGTCCTTGTTGATTTTGATTTGGGGCAGCGAAACCTTGATCTGATTTTGGGATTAGAGAATCGGGTCATCTACGATATGGTACATGTTATGGATGATGAGGCAGGACTCAAGCAGGCACTTATCAAAAGTAAGCATACAGAAAATCTTTTCCTCCTTGCCGCATCCCAGACCAAAGACAAATCAGCACTCGTCCAAGAGAAGGTAAAAAAACTGATCGAAACCCTCAAAGAGGAGTTTGATTATGTCATCCTTGATGCACCAGCGGGGATTGAGAGCGGGTTTGAACACACCATCATGTACGCCGATGCGACCATCGTGGTGGTCAACCCCGAAGTCTCCTCTATTCGTGATGCCGATAAAGCGATTGGAATCGTCGATGCCAAATGCGAAAGAGCCAAAGAGAATAAAAAAGTTCAAAAATATCTTGTCATCAACCGTATCAATCCCGCTATGGTTGCAAGCGGAGAGATGCTGACAAGCGATGATATTTTGGATATTTTGTCCATTGACCTACTGGGTAAAATCCCCGAAGACAAAGGGATTATCGAGGCATCTAACACAGGGAAACCTATTATCTTAAATGAAAAATCGCAAGCAGGTGCGGCATATACGCGCATTAGTAAACGGCTATGCGGTGAAAATGTACCGTTTGCAGATGTAGAAACCTACACTGCCCCCTCGTTGATGGGAAAAATCAAAAGTTTATTCCAATGAGTTTTTTTTCTTTATTTAACAAAAAAGAGAAGAGTGCCGGAGTTGCAAAAGACCGTCTTCGTATCGCCATTAGTTCCGATCGCAATAATACCGCCTACCCCTTTATGGCAGAGATGAAAGCGGATATTATCGCGGTAGTTCGTAAATATATCCAAGCGCAAAGCGTCAACATCACCAAAGAGAGTGATGGAGATGTTGATACCCTAGGAATCGAGATCGTTATCCCCAAATAATCACCCTTTTTAGGGTGACTCTTTCAACGCCACAACTAGCCGATGTAACCACTTCTCTTTATATACGTGTGTTTTAGAGTGATAGTTTCCAATGGCTTGAAGATTAAACCCCTCCTCTTTGATGTGTTCGGAGAGTAACCAACTCCCCACAAAAATATTAACTTGAGGATTGAGAATATTGTGCTCATTAATCCCCCACTGTGCCAAACGACGAAAATGGATAGAGTTAATCTGCATTAACCCGTAATCTTTACTTCCATTATCATTGCGTCGGATGGCATTGGGATTACCGCCACTTTCGATGGCGGCAATATTTTTGAGAAGCAACGGAGGGATATTATAGTGCGCTCCCGCTTTTTCAAAAACATCATTATAATCCGCCACTTTTGCCAGAAGAATAAAGGGAAGAATAAAAGCTACAATCAAAAATTTAACCATTCGTAATTTTAACCTCCTCATCTCTAAAATCTCCTTATTTTGTTTCCATTTGTTACATTTAAAAGAATTTACACCTAAATGTTTACTTTTCATTAGCTTTATAACGGCTTTGTGTAAGAATGTAACATATTTTAATTATAGAAATAAGGAGTCATTATGACCTCAACAAAAATCGTACTCTCTCTCATTGCCTCTGCCTGTATTGCTACAACCGTATCCGCGATGGAATTTCAAGCATTAGGAGCCCGTGCCGCCTCTATGGGGGGAGCAGGTATCGCTACCTCTCCCTCCTCTCTCGCAGCCTACAACAACCCAGCCCTTTTGGCGAATAACCCTGAAAAATTTAGTATCCACCTTGGCGCAGGCATCGGAATCAAAGATACAGGGGCAGGAAAAGCAGTCGGGGATTTAAGTAATTTGGATTTTTCGAATGTGATGAATATTGCCGATGGTAATATCAACAATAGTAGCGTTGTCACCACGAAAGATGTTGATACGATTCTAAAGGCTCGTGACATCATTGGGGGGATGGATCAAAAAGGGTTTCAAGCTAGCCCAACAGTCGATCTAGGTCTCTCGTTTGGCTCATTCGGGACAGGGCTTTTTGGGACGTCCGATATCGGTGCAGTAGCAACGATCGACCAAACACATACTCAACTTATTTTCCAAGGAAATGACAGTAATTATTATCAGTTAGGTTCTGATGGTTTATTAACCAACTCGACTGAAACCGCCTATACCAATTCATCTTTAGCCTATTCACTAGGTGATGCAGCTACCAATCGAGCAGCAACAACGTATGTTAATGTCGTCGGACTTGCCGTTGCCGAAGTTCCCCTCGCGTATGGATACGCATTGAATACGGGATATGGTTCTTTGGCGGTTGGGGGAGCACTCAAACTGATGGCGGGAAAAACTTTCAATAAAAGAATTACCCTCGACTCCGACAACGCTTTTAACAACATAAAGGATAATACCAAAGATACGACCACCTACGGTATCGATTTAGGATTGGCGTTCAAACCCGATGCTGTTGACAATCTTACCCTCGCCATGGTGGGTAAAAATCTTAACTCCCCTGCATTTGCCCTTTCTCAAATCGCAGGGGGGGGAGAGTATACGCTCAAACCTGCCGTACGTGCTGGTGCTGCTTACAAAATTGGTAACTGGGTGGAACTCGCATTTGATGCAGATCTTACCGAAAATGAGTCGATCAGCCACTACAATACCCGTTACCTCGGAGGGGGTGCCAACCTCGATCTCTCTTTCTTAGAACTCAATGTCGGGTTAATGCAAAATATGGCGGCTAATGATACCGCAGGTCTTATCTACACCGCAGGAATTGCAACGGGGCCAAAATGGCTCCATTTCGAACTTGCAGCACAAATGGCAAGTCAAAAAGGGGAAATTGATGGAACCACGTACCCAAAGCAAGCAATGGTAAACTTTGCCCTTTCATCGGCCTGGTAAAGACACCAATATACAAGGATGCATTATGAATAATGCAAAAATTACAGCTATTTTCCTCTCTGGTGTAGCTGCTGCCTTTTTAGTCGGATGTGGAGGTGGAAGTAGCCCTGTCACAACAACCCCTAATTCAAATGTCCCAACTGGCACATATACCGTGTCTATTATCGATGACAACGTTGTAGATGCAACCGTGAGTGCACCTGAATGTGCAACGTTTACTAAAAATGGCGGTGGATCATACACCCTCAAAGAGTGTACAGCAGCCCCGTCCACTATTACTGCTGTGGGTGGATTCGTAGATGTCGACAGCGATGGGATACAAGGAGCTACCGAAGTGAGCCAAACGGCCCCTCTCATTCTTATGACATCTCAAACTACTATAGCAAATGGTTTTGTGGTAACACCACTTACAACACTAGCCTCACAAGAATCTGATTTAGCAAGTTTAGCTGTAGCACTTGGTGTCTCTCAAGCCGATCTATTTAAAGACAACGCCACTAATAGAAATTTAATGCGCTCCGTCAATGCCATCCTTATCTCAGCACGTGAAGCGGGGATTACCCAGTACAATGCCTTTGTCAAAGATTTAAAAGATCAAATTAAAGCGAGTGGTTTAACGGGTATTGCGGCACTTGTTGCAGCGAAAGAGTCTATGATGAATCCAGCAAATTTGGCACAATACAAAGCGAAGTACGGTCCCGTATTTGGTGGATTTATCGATGATACAAAGGATATTGATTTGACTTCCAGTCCGCTTGCTCAGGTAAAAAACACGAATACCGTAACCGCAGGTAAAGTCAAATTAGCTGGATTTGTGTATGATAAGACCATTGCGAATGCAGCCATAACTATCTATGATGGATCAACCGTAGTCGGATCAGGGGTATCAAATGAGCAAGGGCGTTATAGTATTGATATTGATGTGGCTCTTTTAGCAACCTCAAAAGTTTTAAAATTCGAAGCTATTTCAGGAACCACAAAACTGATTGCCTACATTACTACCGATGAGCTCAAAGGGGGAAGTTTCGGTTCCAAAGTTTCTAGCGGAACTATAGAAGATCTGATTATCTCCAACGTCACGACTGCTAAAGCGGTACTGGTTGACAAAATCAATACTGCGGCACAAAGCAACGCCGCAGTATTGACCCAAACTAAAATGATTGTCGAAACAATGTATGCCGCTAAAGTTCTCGAAATCGCTTCAGCTATCAAAAATGTTGTTGATGATAAAAAAGATATTGTTGCCGGGAACAATACGCTAGAGCTTGCTATTGCCGTTGCATTAGGTACGGCAAATACAAGCATTTATACCGATCATTCCGATGACATTGCCAATGACCCCATCCTTGGTGAACAACTCAACTCTACCAATAATGTTACTACAGGGACAACGACGATGCGCAGTATTATGGAGGGAAAAACGTTATATCAGTTTGACTATGACACCTATTTCTCAAGTATAAATGGCACTCCGTTTACCTACAGTACGAATGAGATCAAAACAGATGGCACTGGAAAGTTCATCTATTATAATGCGTTAGAAACAGCGTCATCTTCCTACAAAGATGATACTATCCCCATCGTCTTTGATATAAATACGACTATAGTACCGTGGTTTTCGTACAAAGATGAAATTCTCCCTTCGGGAAGTTTTAAATGGTCTGGCGATGGATATACCCTTTATAATGCAGGAGATTACAAGGTTGCGGAAAAATATACGCTATTATCCAAAGAGAACATTCTCTATAAAAGTATAGCTGCCACGATTTATTTTATCAAAAGCGAAGTGATCGGCGAGGGAACCGAGGGATTCTTTACCAATTTTGTGGCAACATCTCACAATGCCGGTACGTACGATGCAACAACAAAAGCGTTTACTGAAATAGGCTCAGACAGTAGAGTCAGCCCTTTTTATCTAGGAAGTAATGGATATATTCAAACCTCCGAAGTTGGAACTGACACCTCATATAAATGGGAAAAAGTGACAAAATACAATAAAGAGTTTCTCCTCATCCAATGGAGTGATACTCGTGCTATTTATTATGTCTCTGGTGGTAAACTCTACAAAAAAGAGTACAACCCTATCGGTACGGTACACATCAACTGGTCTACCGATAACACACTATTATTAGGGCTCTATAAAAGTATGACTTCAATACAACGCGACAAAGTGATACAAAAAATCATAGCTGACAAATTGACCACCCAAAACGCTCGGACAGCTGGTATTTATGATGCTATCCAACCCTATAAACAAGTGACCGTTAGTGGTCATGCAATTGATTAAGGCAAAAAGAAGAGTAAACGATCCGATGTGGATCGTTTACTCTTCTAATCTCTAAAATTCCATGAAGCTAACAAGCCCGCTTGAATAGTCTGAAGAGTATTATCGGGCCACACAATCCCTTGACTTTTATCATCTCCTATTTTTCGTTGATACTGATACCCCACAAACATTCCGAGTTCAAGACCTTTCATAATTGGATAACCTACATATCCATTAATATCCATTTTGTACCCACTAAGAGAGCTAAAAGAGACTCCTTCAAACCCAGTATTTGAAGCACTATTCCAAATGGGTTGAGAACAAAGGGCATTCAATTTAAAACGAAATGTATTGGGTGTTGCTACTGGCGCACTTTCATACCAATAACCAAAAGTTGCAAATAGCGTAGCTACTCTCTCTTCAGTTAACAAACCATCCGTATCATCAACATTCAATGGTATTGAAACACCATTTACTAAATACGTGTCATTAGGATTTGTATCTTTGAAATTAAACCGCTTAAAACTGTTCAACGAGTAAGATGGTCCAAAAACAATACGATTTTTATCATCGAGTTTATAATGTCCCAAAAGTCGCATTGAATTTATTGTAACATCCATATTGGTACTTTGCAATGCCGCACCATTGCGTGTCCATGTCTCACTCAATTCACGTGCAAGCAAGGTAGAACTAAAATCAAGTGAAAAATCATACTTATCATTCACTCGAACAAGGTTTCCAGTCGTGTAAACTGGGCTTGTACCTGTTGCTTTTGATTTTATATGTCCGTAGGTGGCACTTGTCCCACTTTCCTGATACGTCGTATTTTCAAACCCAATACCCCCATACGAATACCCATCAAAAAATTTTGATTCCGCCGAGAGAACCGTTGCCATTCCCGCGAGGGAAAGAATAAGAAGATTTTTTTTCATGTGATTCCTTTTATTTAAATTTAGTACGCATAGTGTACTCCAAATGCGAGACGCAGAGCCGACACTTTATCGGGATTGAGTTTATCCGTCTGAAAGCCCATATAGCCATATTTTGATGTTAATGCCAACCCATAAGAGTGAAAAAATGTTTCGTACGATAACTTTATCGTTGGAACATTTGCGAGGGTAACAAGAAGTCCTCCTTCTGGAAAGATATACCCTCTCGTCGTCGATACTTGGAGAAACGGGATAAGTACACTATTGTTGTATCGAACCAAAGCAAAACTTTTCGGATCAAAGTGTTGCGTAAACTTCCTTGTTGTCTCCAATCCTGTGATAGTAGGAGAATATTGTACGTATCCATCGCTATCATAATGCTTAGTATTAGAGGAGATGATAGCATTCGTATAGGGGGCGTTATTCCACTGCATAAACCCGAAAAGATCATTGATGACGATTTCACTGTGCCACTTTTGCGCATCGACAATCACCCCGATATCAGGACTCATCCCGTACCCTACTGGAACATTAAGATTAAGATCATACAGATAATTACTCGTATAGTAATAATCAATATTTCCCGAATAGTTATAATCTTTAGAAGCTAAAGCGGTAGCCGTACCATTGATTACCCCTTGCTGCATTCGAATACCACGCAACAACGATAGCCCCAATCCTCCTCTGATAGTTAGATCATTATTTGTATAGAGGGGAATGGATTTAGCTATATGCAAACCATCGGCTTGAAATCCGTTAATTTTCAAATTAAGCTCATACTGTCGCCCTATCGTTAAATCTTCAGAGTGTTTGATCGCATAAAAGAGATCGACAAAATCACGGCTTGCCTCGATCATCGTCTCCAGACGGTGGATATACCCGATATGCCACCCCTCATAATTCCCCCCTATTTCAGCCCTTGCGCTCCCCAATACGAGATTCGTCCCCTTTCGTGGCGTATACGCACCCCCCCACTTGTCTCCAAAAAACTCTTTGACCGATACAGGATCACTGGCGATAAAGGCTGATGTACTCATAAACGAACCGTTTGTTCCCTGCACAGTGGCAGGGTTGTCGATACATAGGACATCACCCCATAGCGTCACGCTAAAGAGTAAAAATAGAAGAGGGGAAGAAAACCCCCTCCCTTTGAAAAACACCATTTTACCCATTAAATAAGGGTTTCAAACGTACCGTCATAGTAAATGACACGCGGTACACTGCTGAGCATATCAATCGTTCCGATACTGATTCCGTCTTTGCTCACGATACCGATTACCTTTTTGCCCGTTGCGTCACCTTTAATATCAATAGTAACACCCGCTTGGTTTTTTAACTGAGCTGTATATTTATTGATTCCATTAACCGTTCCCAAATTTGCAATCACTCCCGTTACATCAATTTTCGTTTTATCGTACGTATAGGAGAGGGTAACATCTGCCTTATCCGCATCGATATTCTTCATTGTTAAGATGACTGTTGTCAACGGTCGATTTGGAACATTGAGTTTTCCCGTAAAAGAAACATCGTACAAAGAGTTGTCAATTATAGACCCTGTATTCACCATTGCTCCCGTTACAAGACCACTAATATAAGAACCATCTGTCGAATCTTCAGCTTTTCCATCAAACATAACGTTTTTAGGAAAATGTTTTAATCTACCAAGAGTATCATTAATATCAATATAATTGGATGCAGTAACTTTCCCCGTCAATGTATATGTTTTCATTGCGAAAACACCATCAAAACTCAATGGTTCGTAGGTCAAAGCCGTTCCATTTTTAATCAGGTTATATTTTGCACTCGTAACCGTAAAGGTTGAATCAAGAGAACCGTTTTCTGCATACGTTTTAATTGTTCCTGCATAATTGAATTGCCCTGTTGTAGAGGATACAGCACCAACGGTTCCTGTCACATTAACATTAATAGTATTATGTACTGCCGACGAACCTCCCGTTGGAACATAGGTCCAACTTTTTGTAACGGGAAGAGTGCCTGTCATACTTATCGCTAGATTATTTAATCCAAATGTTCCACTATACGTTTTCGTTGTGTCATTTGCATTTGTGAAGGTATAACTATAAGAATGATCTCCAGTTCGAGTTACTGTCATACTGTATGGGGTATCATTCATCCAAAGTAATCTTTGTAATTCATAGGGTTGCATATAGTAATCAATACTTCCAAGGATTTTTACTGTGTACTGATTTCCATACATATCTCCATAATTGGCACCTGACGTTACTTGTGTTGCTTCGATAACATTAACAGGAACATTCAAAGCAAAGGTACCACTATTTTTATCTACAAGTTGCATCGCACTTACAAAATAGCCAATGGCTACAACATCTGGTCCTGCAACATCTCGCGTTGCTTCTTGGACTGCCAATGCCTTCGTATCGATAAATCCAGGGGTACCGCTGTTTTTATAATCAACCAATGAAAGTGCTTGTGTACGAAGTTCTTGGAACATCGCTTTGGAGGCTGCTATTCCGCTGACAGCTGTCGGAGCAATGACCGTAATCTCTGTACTAAGCTGTCCATTCAATACCACGTCACCGGTAACAAGACTACTGTGATCGGTTGTAATTCCTGTCGTTCCACCCGTGCTAGTAACAAGAGATTGTGCATACGCCAATGTATCCGTAGCACTTCCCGTTGTTCCGGCACCATCAATAATATATTTAATCTCACCCGCCACTTTTACAACGGTATCAGCATAGCCCGATTCAACGGTAAGCATTGTGCTATCAAGTATACTTCCATCTGTAAGAACATTCGGATTGAGTTTTTCAGCGATAATTGCTTTAGCTGTGGTAACGTTTGAGACGATCAAATCACCCATTTTAGAAGCATTTGTCTTACTATTTACCATACTAGCTAGTAATTTATCCGTCGAAATTAATGAAGTCAGTTTAATATCTTCCCCTGTACCTGTGTTATCCAATGTCGCAATAAATTGGAGTGTTTCTCCTGCTGGGATAGACGTTCTATCAATAGTAAACGTATAACGTCCATATGCGTCTGCAGTTGTTGTCCCAAGTACAGTATCACCAATTTTTGCGATAACGACAGCGTTGGCAATCACATCATCATAGATAAATCCAGAGATACGTATTTTTCCATCCGGAACTTTTTCAGCTACCATTGCCGTCATGACATTAGACCCAGTCCTAACAGCATTTACCCTCCCATCACTCAAAAATCCCGTGATTTTTACGAGACCAAATGTAGTTGGATCAAGTAGTGAAGGGTTGGCTTTTATAGTAGCTATCGCTTCTTTAATACCGGTAATCCCCGTTCCTGTTGAGCTATTGATTTGCCGTGCTAGCACGGCTCCAAATGTTTTAACGTCCAATCCACTCTCGGTAGCCCCAGCCAAAAGGGCATTCACGGTTTGTCTAAGCTCCTTGCTTGCATCTTCTTTACCAAAAAGATCAATCCCACCAAGCTTAGCTTTTAGGGCAGTAATTTCAGCAGTGCTAAGACCATACGCCAGAGTCGTAAGAGGGGTAACATTAAACGCTGTTCCCGTTGTTTGAGACGTTCTGAGCACCAAAGGGCTATCTTGCGTTGATTCATTAGCATCTTCCGAACCATTACCATTTGTATCGATAAAACCACCCTGAGCCGTGATGAGTGTTGGTTGGGCACTGCATCCACTTAATATATAGGTTCCATTTTTATTATCTGTAGAGCTAGTACAGCCCGCAGCCGTTAATGTAGAACCAACGATGTTATCATCAACAACACTCACGGTATATGAGGTCGTAGCTGCTGGAGTACTTCCACCTCCTCCGCCACAGCCGATAAGCAGTCCAGCAACCACCACTGAAACTGCTATTTGCGGTTTACCTATAAGTTGCATTAACATTTTACTTTTACTCTTATGTTCATGTTGCATCTGATCCTCCATTGTGTAAAGATTAAAGTCTACTTATAGGTTACGCCTTTAATACTAATATTTAAATTAAAAACAAAGACAAATTAACTAATTATATTAAAAAGTATTTAAATACGAAACATTTGGAATGTAATCTTAAAATTTACCGCATCAACCCTATCAGGAAATCCACACTCTCCTGATAGTTACTCACACTCATCGCCTCTTGGGACAAAAATGCCTCCATCTGAGCTTTTTTCGCAATCGCTTCGTCCAACTCTTTGTCACTCCCTCGGACGTAGGCGCCGATACGAATGAGCATCTCATTTTCTTTAAGGAGGGTATAGAGACGGCGAAAGCGGCGGACGGCGGCGAGGTGTTCGGGGGTGATGATGTCGTTCATGACACGCGATGCGGAGTTGAGGATATGGATAGGGGGATAAATCCCAAAATCGGTCATTTCACGCGAGAGGACAATGTGCCCATCGAGAATAGAGCGGGATTGATCGGCTATTGGGTCGGACATATCATCCCCCTCGACAAGGACGGTAAAAAAGGCAGTGATAGAGCCATGCCCCTCCTCTTTGCCTGCCCTCTCCATCAGTTGCGGTAACAGTGTCAATGACGACGGGGGGTATCCTTTGGACGTTGGGGGTTCCCCCAGTGCGAGACCGATTTCACGCTGTGCCATAGCGAAACGGGTGACCGAATCCATCATAAAGAGGACATCATGCCCTTGCGATTTGAAATACTCCGCCACACTCATCGCACTAAACGCCCCGTATTTACGCATCAAGGGGGAGTCATCACTCGTTGCCACGACAACAACGGTGTTTTCCAGATTCCCTCCGAGACTTTTTTCGATAAATTCAGGAACTTCTCGCCCCCGCTCTCCGATGAGGGCAACCACTTTTATGGGAGCATCCGCACCACGGACGATCATCCCCATAAGGGTCGATTTTCCAACACCACTGCCGGCGAAGATCCCCAGTTTTTGCCCTTTGCCACAGGTGAGAAGACCATCAATGGTTTTGACCCCGACGCTGAACACTTCATCAATCATCCCCCGTTTCATCGCCGCAATGGGGGCTTTGATGATGGGCTCAACATGGCTCCCATATATGGGACCTTTACCGTCGATGGGCTTCATAAACGGATCAACAACCCGACCTAAAAGCCCCTCTCCCACCTCAATTGCCATCCCTGTTTGATTGGGGAACACCTTATCACCCGCACGAAACCCTTCTACAAACCGAAAGGGGGTGACAAAAAAACGGTTCCTCTCTACTTCGCTCACCATCCCTAATGCTTCCGCACCATCAACCTCTGAAACGATCATCACCGTATCGCCGATACTCACATGAAGCCCCTCGGCGGTGATCATGGTGGGGGATATTTTCGTAATCATTCCAAAAATGGTGTGAAGTTTCTCAGAACCCAACCGTTCTCTCAGTGCTTTAAGGGACATAACTTAGTAACGGTTACCGCTGGAGGAGTTGATGAGGCTAAAAAATTCCATTCGAGTTTTTTCATCCCGTTTGAACAATCCGCGAAGGGCACTGGAGGTCGTCGTCGAACTAATCTTCTCCACCCCACGCATCTCCATGCACATATGTCGTGCTTGGATCACGACCGCCACCCCTTTGGGAGCAATCGACTGCATAAGGGCATCAGCGATTTGTTCCGTCAGCTGCTCTTGGATTTGCATACGACGGGCAAATACATCAACAACACGGGGGATTTTCGAGAGTCCCACCACTTTCCCATCAGGGATATAAGCAACATGGGCACGCCCGATAATAGGGAGTAAATGGTGTTCACACGTGGAATAAAACTCAATATCTTTGATAAGGACCATCTCATCGTTAGAGCTCTCAAACATGGCTGAATTCAAAATGGATTGGGGATCCTCTTTATAACCACCATAGATAAATTCATACGATTTTAAAACACGTTCAGGGGTCTTAAGGAGCCCCTCCCGCATCACATCCTCCCCAACATGGGAAATCATCGTCTTGACTGCTTCTATAAATTGATCATTTAATTCCATACCATCTCACTTAAAAAATATTCTCTTACTCTAACACGTCTTTGCTTTTATTCAGCCATTTATTAATACTTTTTGGGTATTATTGCCACCATTTACTCGATATAGAGATAACCTCCCAAAGGAATAGAATGAAAATCACTACCAACAAAATCGACTCCGCAAACGCAAAAATCAACGCGGCTATTACACGTAATACGATTGATGCAAACGTCGAAAAAATTGCCCATCAATTGAGCAAAGATGCGAAAATCGCTGGTTTCCGTAAAGGGAAAGTTCCTGTAAGTGCTGTCAAAAAACAATACGGTGACCGTCTCGTTCAAGACGCAGAATCGCAAGCCCTTCGAGATTTGCTTAATGAAGCTCTCTCATTGATGGAAATCGCGGCTGACACCCTTATCGGTGAACCAAGCATCTCAAAATTCGAAAAGAATGAGAATGGTATTGACGTTGAACTAACCATCGCAATGCGCCCAGCAATCACCTTAGGTGACTATGCAGCAATGGTTCCTGAAGTAGCTAAACCTGCTATTGATGATTTGGCAATTACCATCCGTATCGAAGAATTAGCAGGGGCACAAGCACCACTTGTCAACATCGACGAAGATCGCGCTCTCGTAAATGGAGATTCAGCATTGTTGGATTTTGAAGGATTTGTGGATGGCGAACCGTTCGAAGGTGGTAAAGCTGAGAATTTCTCACTTCGTTTGGGAAGTGGTCAATTTATCCCAGGATTTGAAGACCAAGTGATCGGGATGAAAAAAGGGGAAGAGAAAACCATCGACGTTACCTTTCCTGAAAACTACGGCGGAGCAAAACTAGCAGGAAAACCTGCTCAATTCAAAGTAAAAATTCACGCGATTCAAGCAAAAGAGCCCGTTGTTATTGATGATGAGTTGGCGAAAAAAATGCTTCCTGGATTCGATGATGCAAACGTTGATATGCTCAAAGAAAAAGTAAAAGAGCAACTCGAAAACGAAGCAATGAGTACCCTTTATAATGAGGAGCTAAAACCAACTCTTATGGAACTGTTCGTAAGTGCCTACACCATCGATCTCCCTGAATTCATCGTCGAGCAAGAGATGGATATGGCGTTGAATAAAACAGCACGGGATATGACCGAAGAGCAAATTCAAGAAATTCGTGATGATGCCGAAAAATTAAAAGAGTTGCGCGAAACATTCCGTGACGATGCGTGTCGTGCCGTTAAAGCCACCTTTATCGTTGATGCACTTGCCCGTGCTGAAAGTATCGTTGTAAACGAGCAAGAATTAATGCAAACTATCTATTACGAAGCAATGCAAGTGGGACAAGATCCGGCTGCTGTTTACAAAAACTACCAAGAATCAGGGTATTTGCCAGCTATCCAAATGGCAATGATCGAAGATCGCGTGTTAAGTAAATTGCTTAACGACAAAATCAAGTAAGCCTGATGAGTTATATCCCTTACGTTATTGAAAAAACAGGACGTGGTGAGCGGTCGTATGACATCTATTCACGTCTTCTAAAAGACCGTATCATTATGCTTAGCGGTGAGGTAAACGATCAGGTATCCTCCTCTATTGTGGCGCAATTACTTTTTTTAGAAGCTGAAGATCCTCAAAAAGATATCTATTTTTATATCAACTCTCCGGGGGGGGTTATCACCTCTGGGATGGCAATTTACGATACGATGAACTACATCCGTCCTGATATTTGTACCATCTGTATCGGTCAAGCAGCTTCTATGGGGGCATTCTTGCTCAGCTCTGGCACCAAGGGGAAACGTTACGCGCTCCCTCATGCACGGATTATGATTCACCAACCTTTGGGCGGTGCTCAAGGTCAAGCAACCGATATTGAGATCCAAGCCAAAGAGATTTTGCGTATGAAAGCGGAGCTGAATGAAATTTTGGCTAAAAACTGCGGACAAACGGTCAAAAAACTCGAAAAAGATACCGATCGTGATAACTTTATGTCCGCCGCTGAGGGTGTAGCCTACGGTATCATCGATGAAGTTCTTCTCCAAAAAGAAAAAGAAGAGAAATAAGGGTCCACTATGGCAAATTTTAATGATCACAAACGTTCATCAACTAAAGAGGAGGGTGCTCTTATCAGTTCAAATGCACTAAGTGACCCCACCAGTGATTTGGAAATTTTTGCCAAAGAGGTTCTTAATGCTCTTATTATGGAGAATCTTCCCCCTACCCCCAATAATTTTTCCCTCTATTTCGATCGGATACTCGACGATAAAAGCGATGGTCTCCGTCGCCAAATTGGTGCTATTCTTGAGCTTGAAGAGGGGAATGGGGATGAGAAAAATATTGGACTTGAACGGACACTAAAGCAAGGTTTTTCTTCCATTAAGAGCATTTTACAATTGACAGCAACACTCTATAAAAATATGACTTTAATGGAAAAAATTCTCGATAAACGCAAAGATGAGATGAAAAACACCCCTTCCATAGCGGTCGCAGGTGATCTTCTCGCCTCTCTTAGCGGAGATGTCGGTAAACTCGGGAACATCTTAAAAAAACAAGTTTCCCACATGAAAGAGCTCTACAACGAAACGGCTGCTGTTGTCCGACAAGTAGAGAATGAGACTATTTTTGATGACCAATACGGTGTCTATAATAAGCGCTACCTCATTGCCAAACTTACCCAAGAGTCTCAACTAATCGAGGAATTTCGTCACAAAAGTTCCCTTATTATGGTTCAGCTTTCAACAACGACCCTCTCACAAATCACAGGGGAAAAAGCCAAAGGGCTTATGATGCGTACCGTTGCGCGATTGCTCCTTAAAACTTCACGTCGAAGTGATACGGTTGCCCATTATGGGGAGGGGATCTTTGCCATGATGCTTAAGCACACGGATATGGAAAGTGCCAAGCGTGCAGCTGATAGACTGTATGACTTGGTCTCTGGAACGAACTTCTTTCTCGGTGAAAATGAGATTCAACTTCGTATTGCAATAGGGGTTGCCGAAATTAGTCCATCTCAGACGATCGAAAATACCCTCACCTGTACACTCGATGCCATGGAGAAAGCCAATAATGAAAAGAAATTCCACTACGTTATCTGTAACGGCTAAGCGATTTTAATCTATGCAGTTAAAAATAGTCACTTACCCCGATAAATTACTTAAAGCACATTCTAAAGCAGTGGAGCATTTCGATAATGATCTTCATACCTTCTTGGATAATATGTTTGAAACAATGCTGATTAATAACGGTATTGGACTCGCCGCCATTCAGGTGGCTCGCCCCATTCGTGCATTACTGCTGTGCATCCCCGATGAAGAGGGGGAGCAAAAAAAAGAGAATCTTCTCGAAATAATGAATCCTGTTATTCATACCCCCAAGGGGCAAACGCTTTACCAAGAGGGGTGTTTGAGTGTTCCAGGCTTTTATGAAGATATTGAGCGGTTTGAATCGCTGACCCTCCACTACCAAAACCGTCACGGTGACGCGTGTATTCTTGAAGCCAATGAGCTTTTAGCTATCGCAATACAGCACGAAATGGATCATTTGGAGGGAAAACTTTTTATCGAGAAACTCTCTTACAATCGCCGTAAGAAATTTGAAAAAGAGTACAAAAGAGCCCTCAAAGAGAAACGATAATCACCAAATATTGCATTTTGCCTTATTTCTCACCAAAAAAAATCATTTCGCTACAATTATCGTACTCAACTTGGGAGAGATACGATGAAACAGCTGCTTTGTGCAACCTTAGAGGGGATTGATGCTAAAACCGTCGAGGTACAATTTACCGCAACCAAAGGGCTCCCTGCCTTTACGATCGTCGGGATGGCGAACACTGCCATCGCCGAGTCCAAAGAGCGGGTCAAATCGGCACTGCTAAGTAACAGTTTCACCTTCCCCCCCAAACGTCTCACCATCAATCTCGCCCCCAGTGACATACGCAAAGAGGGTTCCCATTTCGATCTTGCCATTGCCACCCTTATCGCTCTTGGAGAGAGCAGTGTTGAGACACAAGGGTGGTATGTCTTCGGAGAACTGGGTCTTGATGGGAGTGTGAGCGAAAACACGCTCCTCTATCCTATCATCCTCTCTCTCGCCAACCAAGGAGTTATCACCAAAGCGATCGTCCCTGCAAATGCCCTTGAAAAACTCTCCCGTATCCCCCATATTCAGTTTTATGGCGCCCACACCCTTAATGAAACACTCGAAATATTGCAAAACCTCCACCCAAGCGTCCATGTTAGCCCCAGTGATTTTTCCTATCCCACCCTTAAGCACGAAGAGCAAAATTATTTTTATCACCAAGAGTACCCTCTCGATTTCAAAGAGATAAAAGGGCAGGAGCATGCCAAACGTGCCGCTCTCGTCTGTGCTGCGGGGATGCATAATATTCTCCTTGAAGGTTCCCCTGGATCGGGGAAATCGATGATTGCCAAACGGCTTCACCATATCCTCCCACCCTTACACAACGACGAGATGTTAGAGTGTGCAAAGCTTGAAATACTCGACGGAAAAGAACCCTCTTTCGCTCCCGTTCGCCCTTTCAGATCTCCGCACCATACCAGTACCCAATCGAGTATTTTCGGGGGAGGGTCCCACAAAGCGCAAATCGGGGAGGTGGGGCTAGCCCATGGGGGGATGCTCTTTTTCGATGAGCTTCCCCATTTTTCCAAAAACATCCTCGAAGCGTTGCGCGAACCCCTTGAAGATCGCCATATCCGTATCTCCCGTGTCAACTCCAAAGTAACCTATGCCGCCAATTTTCTCTTCGTTGCGGCAATGAACCCCTGCCCATGCGGAAATCTTCTGAGCAAAGCAACCCCGTGCCGATGTTCCGATGTGGAAATCAGCCGTTACCGTTCCCGCCTCTCCGATCCTTTCTTAGACCGTATCGATCTCTTTATCCAAATGCACCAAAGCAATGCAGAGGATAAACCCTCCTTTACCTCCGAACAACTCCACCAAAAAGTACGCACTGCCTTTATGCAACAAAAGAAGCGGGGTCAAGAGCGGCTCAACGGATCCCTCACCGATCAAGAGATACCAAAATTTTGTCCTCTTGGAGAGGAAGAGCAAAGGATTATGGATCAAGCTATCGGACGGTTTGGATTGTCGTTTCGAGCGGTGGGGAGGATTTTAAAAGTAGCGCGGACGATTGCCGACTTGGAGGAGTGCGAGAATATAAGAAAAGAGCACCTCTTGGAGGCGCTTAGTTATCGGAAGCGGTAGTTAATCGCTCTATTGCTTGGTTGCAGAGGTCTAATAGAGCCGAAATACCATCTACATCACCAAAACTTTCTACCAGAGGGGAGAATTGGCTTGAGCACTTCTCCCAGTAGTGCAATGCTGTTGGCGTATCCTTTAACTTTTCATACACTTCTCCAAGCCTTGCATAACTGATTGACAGATCCCGCTGCGCTTCGAGATTGTTGGGATTTTTTTCGACAATGCCTTGAGCAATTTGAAGCGATTTACTGTAGACTTCCTGTGCATGCTCTATGGCTCCCGTTTTGAAAAAGATACCGCCGATGTTATTGTAACTGACTAATAAATCCCGCTGTGCTTCGAGACTGTCGGGATTTTTTTCGGTAATAATCTGAGTGATTTTCAGTGATTCGCGATAGGGAACCTCTGCCTGTGTGATATCCCCCATTTTGAGGTATATATTAGCGATATTATCGTAACTGATCGATAGATCTCGCTGTGCTTCGAGGCTGTCGGGATTTTTTTCGGCGATGGCAATCCTAGTTTTTAGCGATTCGCGATAGGAGACCTCTGCTTGTGTGATATCCCCCTCTGTAAGGTAAATATCACCGATTTTATCGTAACTGATCGATAGATCTCGCTGTGCTTCGAGGCTGTCGGGATTTTTTTCGACAATTCTTTGAGTAGTTTTCAGCAATTGACGATAGGATTCCTCCGCGTGTTCAATATCTCCAATTTTGAGGTAAGTATTGCCAACTCTATTATAGCTGACCAATAAATCCCGCTGTGCTTCAAGGCTGTCGGGATTTTTTTCGGCAATGGTCTGAGTAATTTTCAGCAATTGGCGATAGGATTCCTCCGCGTGTAGAATATCTCCAATTTTGAGGTAACTATCACCGATTTTATTGTAGCTGACCGATAAATCCCGCTGTGCTTCGAGGCTGTCGGGATTTTCGGTAAGCAACCCTTTCGCACATGTCAAAGCCTCATCGTATAACGCTAACGCATCGTTAATGTCTCCGTATTCACTTATATAATTTCCGTAACGGTCTAAGCTTACCAACAGTGCCCTACTGATATTACGGGTCGGTGATACACGGTAAAGCTCACGCAGCCGCACCACATCATCGCTTAGTTCAGCAACAGCATTTTGAGTATACTCCGTGGTAGCGCTGATTTTTATGGTTTCAGACGATGGCGGTATATTTGTCTGTACAGCATACAATGCCTCGTCCATCATACACATAGAGCTTCGTATCGACCACAAATCAGGTGCACGAATTGCAAACTCGCGCTCCGTCCCGAAAGGGAGTATAACGAGTAACGAACCGTCCAACCGTCCGATCAACGTATTGCGCAACTCGTTCAAACGCTGAAAGACAATCGCCATCTCATCTTGTTTGTCTCCCATACTCGTAAAATCCAAAACATACAGCCCATGGTTAAACGTACTATTCTCGTACTCCGATAAGGGACGAATCATAGCGTCAAGCATATCGTGGTAATCGCTGTTAGGTTTCCGATTCGGACGAAAAATTTTAAGATCCAATGGGGTGCCAAAGGCGGTTTCTACGGTAGATTGGATATAGCTTAAAAGGACATCTGTCGTGAGCGGGGTTTTCGAGGAGAGGAGAAAAAAGTTGCAACGCGCTGAGAGAATTATCCCGTTAATCAGCGATTGGAGAGAAGGGTGTGATTTTATCGCCTTGAGGAACGTCTCTTTATCAGTGATCATAATGGTACATCGGCCATATCGCTCTCCAGTATTTTCGCAACCGCAGGATGGACGTCGTACCACAACTCCCCGTTGAGATACTGAAATACGGCATGAATCGAGAGCATCCGATCCGCCGAAGCGGAGTGGGCATCGCTATCGAGAGTAAGCACTTTATTTTTTGCTACTTTAGCAAGCCACTCAAAATCTTCCCGCATAATAAGCTGTTTAAACTCATTTAATGAATCATTAAAAATATTCTCAAACGCTTCTTGGCTAATAGGAAAGGAGGATGCCCTCAGTGCCGATCTTAGCATCAACATCAAATCTCTCGGAAACCCGCCCGAATGGATAATAATCTCATCCAAACGCTCACGCCAGTTCTCTCCTAGCAATTCATACATACTAGCCTCAGGAATACGTCTGAGTGCCATATCTCTCATTGCCTCTATCCCCTTAGGATTAAGATTACCCTCTTTGGTTTTGATTTTAATGACGGGTAAAAAATTGATATGATGCATCTTGGTCGCAAGTGCCGGAGGGAGAGTATAAATCACATGAACTGGAAGCTTGATGTATTGTCCGTCGCCTCCGAATACCTTTTCGGCGCTTTTAAGAACATCGCCCCAGTTGGAGCTTAATCCACGAAGTTTCTCAAGCTGATCAAAGATAATGAGTAACCCTGCCTTTTTTGGCAAAACTTTACCCTGCTGAGCCATCAACTCATCTCGTATATCTTTAACAAAAGTACTGAAATTGGATGCAATGGATTCGCGGATTTTTTGTCTCAATGAAGGGCGTGTTTTCATCTCGAAAACCAATTTTGCACTATCAGTGACGTTAAACTCAGCCTCTTTAAAAGCGACATCCGTCGTAACTAACCAGTTCCACAAACGCTGAAAATAACCATCATGCAGAACCTCGTTAGGGTCTTTGTCCAAAAACACTGCCACTTCTTTGATTGTAGAATGGACAATAATACTCAAAATATCCGTTACGTCGATCTCATTACTGGTATCGACATACTCTTCCGCATTAATATAGACGGTGAGCAGGTTTGCACCCGATTCAGCTTCCAATCGACGTTGAACTTTTTTCAATTCCGTTGTCTTGCCGCTTCCGCGATGCCCCGTAAAAAGCTCACAGATAGGCGTATCCGAAAGCTCTATCCCAGCCGATAAGACATCCGACCAATCACGTCCTCTGACACCCATCTCATCAAGATTAACATTCTCTAAACCATCTGGATCAGAGTAAACAAATGGATCGCACAGATTAAAATACTTTTTTCTATCGATCAAAGTCATTGTAAGTTCCTTTTATTCTAACCATAGATAAAACAATAGGCTCATTTTATCGGATCAAACCCATTTCAAAAATCAAAACGTCGCCACAACCCATTGCGTGATAACAAAACCACCCACAACAAGCCAAATAAACATAGATCCTGCGGTATAGATCGGTGCCAGTCCTAATCCTTTAAATTTCGCGAAACGTGTCCCCATACCCAATGCGGTCATTGCCATCGTCAGCAAGAAGGTGTCGATAAGATTGATATTAGTAATAACCCCTTTAATCACCGTCGCCAACTCAAGAGGAGCCGTTAGGGTATAATTTTGAATCAGAGAATTGACCCCTGCCATACCGATAAAGTAAACAGCGAACCACGGGATAACAAGTTGCATCTTCGACGCTTCCCCTCCCGATTTTTTCGCCATCATCCCAAGGACTAGCCCCAAGATAATCAACATCGGCGCGATCATAATAACACGGGTCATTTTAACAATAACCGCCGTATTCGCCATATCCGCACCAGCGCCAGGAACCGATGCTGGGACAGCAACGACTTGAGCAACCTCATGAATTGTCCCCCCAACATACATCCCAAACGTCGTAGGACTCATATGCAAGAAGCCCGTAGCGGGTTCAATAATCGTTGCATAAAGGACAGGGTATAAAAACATCGAGATTGTTCCAAAAAGGACAACCATCGAGACAGCAACCGCCGTTTTATACTCTTCTGCCTTAAGCACAGGTTCCGTTGCCAAAACAGCCGCTGCACCACATACCGATGCCCCAGAGGCAGTCAATATCGAGGTGTCTCTGTCCATTTTGAATACTTTCGTCCCGAGCCAAATTCCAATAATCATTGTGGAAGAGAGGACTAAAAGCGAGACCATAAACCCTTGCATTCCCACCTCCGCTATTTGCTGAAAAGTGATTCGAAAACCGTAAAAAACGATTGCAAAACGGAGAATCTTTTTTCCCGAGAAGGTGATCCCGCTCTCCCATGCCGACGGAAACTTATTATGAAGGGTATTGGCATAAAAAATACCCAAAACAATTCCCACAACCAAGGGTGAGATCCCTAAGTTTTTAATAAAACTCAAATCAGCAATCATCGTCGCGGCCGCTGCGAAAATAGCGACAAAGAGGATACCGTTAAGGGTACCTTTACGCTTTTGTGGTGAAAATGGCATTCAATTGCCTCCTGTATTAAAATCTTATTATAGCAAACGGTTATTATCGTACCGTTAACTCTAAACGGGTTGGTATGCCCTCTTTTACCTCAAAAGAGCTCTTCTCATCCGTTCCTATGGATATGCGACTCGCTAATAGGGGATTTTTCGAGAGATAGTCCGCGATTGTTTTTGCCCGATTATGCCCTAAATGTTCCAACTCCTCTGGGGCAACTATTTGAAGGGGAGATAACGTCTCGACCAACGCGTTTGTGTAGTTTTGGACAAACTGTCCCTCTTGGAGATATTTTGCCTTCATCCCATCCCGAAGCTCTTTAAGTTGCGACCCTTCCATCTGTTTTTTCGCCATAGCTTCAAGATTTTCCACACTCATGGCATCGGTTGCACTCAATTTTTGCTTAGGGTGTTGCGCAATGATAGCGGCAATAAGTTTGTGCACCTGTAGCGCATGGGTATCCTCCTGCATTGCCCACCCTCCGTGTACCGTGAGGGTAAGTTTTGGACGTTTGCCCAACACCGTTTCGAGTTTATCCAATTTTTCACGCATCGGGGGAGATACACTCTCTTCTCCCGCTTCAAACGAGATTATCGAGAGGGAATCATCTTCCGAGCTCATCCCCATCAGTGAACCCAAAAGGCGAAAAGGGGCAGTGACCGCTTTGGTGAAAAGATTGCCGACCACCTGCCATACCATTTTTCCATAACGGAAATTCGGATCAGTGACATTCCCCTCAATAGGGAGATCAATATCAATCACCCCATCACTGTCTTCAAGCAAGGCAACAACCAGCTTCATCGGCCACTTCGCCCCCCCTTCAATCTCCTCACCCAGTGCGATTTGCTTAATGACAACCTTATTCTGCGCATCAAGAGCTCCTTGATTGATCGTGTAGCCCAAATTTAAAAAGAGTTTCCCATTGGCAATTTTATACCCCAAAAACTGGTGGGAGTAGGGGGTATAATTTTTAAGTTCCAGATTCTCAAACGCCACGTGTATATTGGTAAAGCTTTTTGGGTCTTTGGTGTTGAGTCTCCCATCAATTTTCGCCAATCCATATTCATCTACCCCACCTCTGAGCTTCACAAAGGTAGAGACATCTTGAATCGTTGAAATCCCCAACACCTCTCCGCCCAAGTCATGGACATAGGTTCTAAACGGCAAGGGGAGAGAGAGGTCGCTAAACGTTGCGCTACTGTTCAACACCGCCAGTTTCACAATATCCAGACCAAACGGATGTCCCCCTTTCGTCGTTGCATTGCTCTCCTTTGTATCACGTTTAGACGCTTTACTGAGGGTTGAAAGATTCACCGTTTTATTCTGATCGATAAGGATATTGGTATAGAGCCCCTCTACCGAAAGCTGACGAATTTTGAGCCGATTATCAGGATAAGCGTAGTGAAATGGGGTCACCCCGATACGATTCCACCCCAATACGACACTTTTGTCCCGTCGATCCTCTACCACCCAATCGTTAAGGGAGAGTTTCCCCTCCACAGAGGTTTTTGCTAGAGTAAAGGAGTAGACCCCCTTCACCCCAAGATCACCCCGACGCAATGCCGCATAGGTACTGGGTTCAATATAGGGATCGATAAGGGGGAAGGAGAAATGGGTCAGTTCAAAACTTCCCTTACTTTGGTATGTCTCACGACGAAGCTGTGAGGCGATTTTCAGTGTCGTTTTTTGGTTGATCCGCGCGCGACTCTCTAGATTCATCGTCTCTTTTGGATTGCTCGATAACCCTTTGACGTCTAAGAAGAAATTATCAATATTTACCACTACATTTTTGGTGGGAACCGTATCGATAAATCCTATTTTTCCATTATTCACCCCAAAATTATCGACACGATAGCGCCACAGCTTCTCGTCAAAATTTTTTGGTTTACTCTTCATCTTGGAGGAGGGGGCACTCAATTTTTGTAGATCCATCGTCCCATCTTTGAGCCGTTTGAGAGACGTTGTTACTCCATTGAGAGTGACGTTTTGGATATGGGCATTTTGAATGTCACGCTCTAGGGTAATCCCCTCTACCGCGACATTCTCAATAGTGGCAATTTTTTTACTATCACGGAGAGTATGCACCTCCATTTTTCCCGTTTTCAATTGCGCGTTAAGAAGCTTTTTCGGATCACTGGAAAGCAGTTGAGAAGAGAGTGTTATCCCCTCTAACGTTGCCGAGTAGGGGACTTTTGGTTGATGATCACTCCATCGAACCCCCATATTTTCAAGGTTTATATCATTAATCGCCACCTTCCAAGGCACTTTTGTCTCATTTTCATCCTCTGGAAATGCCTTATTGATCTGCTCTATATACTTCAACCAATCAATTACCCCTGTGCGTGAACGCGAGCCACTGACCTCTAAACCATTCAAGCTAAAACGATCGACACTCAGCTCCTTACGCAGAGGAAATACCGTCCCATTTTCTAATTTGACGACATTTATACTCAAAAGATTACGTGGCACCCCTTTAGGGATAATATGCAGCTTATCAATGCTTGCTGTTATATTAGAGAGTTTAGTCGCGTTAATATCCTGTGTATTGAGATCATAATCCAACCGAAGCCCCATTTTTCCCTCAGTCACTTCAATCGGGAGTTTATCTCTAAAATAGCTCCAAACGTTTGCGAGTTCTCCCGAATCAAACGCCACGCTTCCATGAAGGGCAAACGGTTTCAACGCAGAAATTTGTCCCCGAAGATCAATGAATCCCCCCTCATTGATCGTGGCATAAAGTCGCATCAACCCGTGATTATTCGAGAGATCTTTCAAATCAACATTTTCGAGATGAAATCCGAGCGTCTCGATTTTTTGGTAATAATCTCGCCCCTCGCTTTTATCCTCATACTCGATTATTCCCCCAGTGAGAGTAAAATCATCCAAATGCAACGCCAAGGGCTCCGTCGTCTCATTTTTTTCCTCACCGCTACTAAGCCAGCCAAAATTCATCGTCCCATTGGCATCTTTGGTAATCGTAATATGGGGATTAGTAATCTCTACTGTATCGATTACCACCCGTTTTTTCCACAGATACCCCAACGGATCAATATTGAGTTTCACCTGATCGACGGCAATAAAATCACTATTATCAGGCGTTTTAAAAGAGAGTTTTTTTACACATATACGAAGAGTAAAGGGGTTAACAGAACTTGATTCGATACTAAACTTTCCCCCATTACTAGCCTTGGCCATTATATCAGGGAGAGTGTTCTTAAGGAGATACGGAACACCGAAAAATCCGACAATCGCATAAACACCCACTACTGCCACGGCTCCATACGCCAAAAATCGTTTTTTCATCGACTACCTTTACTGTAAATAATGTTCAATTTTAACATACAAAGAGCACTTCATTCCCCTTGGGTGCGTACTATCAGTCCATCAACAAATTTGTAACTAAATTCTCCTAAATGTGACTATAATAACAGCCTAAAAAAAGCATAACAAAAATGTGATGGGAGCAAAGATATGGGATTAGCGCGAGGTCTTCAAAATATTAGTGTCAAAAAGCGGATGAATTATTTGGTAACGGTGGCTACCCTATCGATTGTTGGCGCTTCCCTTTTTGTCTATTTTGCCCTTAGCAGTTTGGAGAATCAATACAGTGAACTGCAAGAGAAGACTATTGCCGGAGCCATGCTCACTTTGGAAATCGAAAAAGATCTCAACTATATTAGCCGTACCAGCCGCGATATTATGCTAGGAAATGATTACACCAATAACCTTGAAAAACTTGAAAAACGGAACCAAGCGATTGCCTTGGCATTTTCCAAACTCGAAAAAACCATTACTGAACCCGATGAAAAAGAGTTGCTCTCCGATGCAAAAGAGAGTACGATAACCTTCGTAGACAACACCATAACAATGATGAAATCACTCAACTCTGCTACCATTTCAAATAACTCAATTGAAATTTATGCTCACTATAAAAAGGATCTTACCCCCTACGCAGAGGCTTCGCGGACAAATTTTGACAAGGTAGTGGATCTAAAACAAAGCATGCTCCAAAGTGCTTCCAAAGAGCTCCATCAAGAGATTAATTTTTATAAACTTTTCGTCCTTGGAATGGGTCTTACCGTAGCTCTTCTGATCTTTATTTTTGCCAGTATGATCCGCCGTTCTATCACGAGTGCTTTAGAAGCATTCACCGACGTTATTACACACGTTGCCCATGGAAATTTTGCCCAAACGGATGTTGACACGTCCCCTACAACGGAACTTGGAATTATGGGATCAGCCCTGCACCAGTTAATTGGACAAATTCAAGATTTTATTCACCAAATCAATACCTCTATATTGGGCGCTACCAAGGGGGACTTTTCCCACCAACTCTCTGACGAGGGGATGCACGGTGAATTTGTCGAAGGGATTGAAAATGTCGCTAAAAGTATCACCCTTATGAAAGAGCAAGAACAAAAGAAACGTCGAGATGCACTAAATTCACAACTCAGCCACCTTAGTGTTAAAGTTACCGAAAGTCTTAGTGTGATTCAGGATAATCTCCATAATAATATCCACAATCTCAAAGACGTCACCCACGCAACCACAAATTCGGCAAAACTTGCCCATGACAGCCGCCAAACAATCTCCACCATTGTCAATGAACTTAATATGCTTAATGAAAAAGTTGGCAATAATACCGATGCAATCAATCATATTACAATGCGTACTAATGAAATTAACTCTATTATTCAGCTTATCACCGATATTGCTGATCAAACCAATCTTTTAGCCCTCAATGCCGCCATCGAAGCAGCACGCGCAGGTGAACATGGACGCGGATTTGCAGTAGTCGCCGATGAGGTACGTAAACTAGCGGAGAGAACCCACAAGGCTACAGGGGAGATTTCCCTCTCCATCAATTCCCTCCAACAAGACATGAGCGACATTCAAAGCAGTGCTGAAGAGATGAATAAAGTCGTAGCACGTTCAAGCTCCAGTATTACCACGTTTGAAAATACCCTTATTCAACTCAATGAAGGCTCTTCTAAAATTGTACACTCATCGCACGCAATGGAAAACAGCTCCTTTATTATTTTGGCAAAAATAGACCATATTCTCTATAAATCACGAGCCTACAACGGTGTTATGGTGTGCGATCACAAGATTAAAGCGGTTGACTCACACCAATGTCGATTGGGACAATGGTACGATGGGGAAGGAAAAGAGCGGTTCAGTAAAGCAAGAAGCTATGATCTTATGAAAATGCCCCATACATCCGTTCATCAAAATGCCAATAAAAACTTATCCTATATTGATCATGGTGAAGAGTATATTCTTGATCACAGTAACGATATTATCAAAAACTTTAAAGAGATGGAAAAAGCGAGCGAACAGCTCTTTGTTCTCATGGATAATCTCCTCACCGAAACCAATTGATTCTCTATGCGTAAATAATTTTACGCATAGCTTACGCATTCTCTCCCCTTTTGCAATTAATACTCAGTTTTAGCATATCTAAATCTATATTTTGACATAATGCCATTCTTCATTTCACCATTTTATTACATAGGCTATTCACATGCAACGCAAAAAAATATACAATCCAACTTCTTCTGAGCATGTGAATGACCGTCGTATTTTTGGTGGAAATCCTACCGGTATTTTTGAACTTAATAATATCAAATACCAATGGGCATACAATCTTTGGGAAATGATGCTTAACAACACATGGTTTCCCAAAGAGGTCGATATGACCCGTGATGCCGTCGATTATAAATACCTCACCGAGATGGAAAAAACGGCATACGATAAAGCCCTTTCTCAACTCATTTTTATGGATAGCCTCCAAACAAACAACTTGATGGACAATATCAATCCGTACGTAACGGCTCCTGAAATCAATCTCATTTTGGTACGCCAAAGTTTCGAAGAGGCACTCCACTCTCAAAGTTACGCCGTTATGGTAGACTCCATCAGCCAAAACAGTGCCGAAATTTATGATTTGTGGCGTAGAGATATGATGCTCAAAACCAAAAATGATTCCATAGCCGCTCGCTACGATGAACTCGCCAACGATCCCAGCGAGAGTGCTTTTGTAAAAGCGTGTTTCGCAAACCAGATTTTAGAGGGGATCTATTTTTACAGCGGATTTACCTATATTTACACCCTCGCCCGTTCAGGGAAAATGCTCGGTTCTGCTCAAATGATCCGTTTTATTCAGCGTGATGAAGTAACCCATTTGGTTCTCTTCCAAAACATCATCAACACCCTCAAGCGAGAGCGTGCCGATCTCTTTACCGAAAGCTTGATCGAAGAGGTATACGATATGTTTCGCAAAGCAGTCGAGTTAGAGACGGCATGGGGACAATACATCACTCAGGGGCAGATTTTGGGTCTTACCAATGACATCGTCGCCCAGTACATCCAATATCTCGCAGACGTCAGACTCCAAGCTGTTGGGCTAAAACCTCTCTACAATGTTGCCAACCCCATCAAATGGGTCGATGATTTTTCAAAATTTAATGACCAAAAAACCAACTTTTTCGAAGGAACCGTCACCAACTACTCCAAAGGAAGCCTCAGTTTCGATGATTTCTAAATCCATTGTTTCCCTTTGTATCCCCACCGATATCTCTTTTGAAAATAATCTCACAAAGCTGATCCTACTTCTTGCTCAAGCACCGGAAGATGCAATCATCGTTGCTCCTGAAGTGTGTCTTACAGGATTTGACTACGACCGTTTCGAGGAAGCTGCCGAATTCACCCCCACAGCCCTTCAAAAACTCAGTAATTGGGTCGAAAATCGTCTCCTTATCTTTACCGCCATCACCCGAATTGACGATCAGTTTTACAACGTCGCTTACGCGCTCCACGACGGGAAAATACTCCACGCACAAGCCAAAACAAAGCTCTTTAACCTTGGCGGGGAAACCAACCACTTTAGCGCAGGGGAAGAGGCTCAAATTATGAGTTTTAACTATAACGGGATAAAGATCGGCATACTTATTTGTTTTGAACTCCGTTTTAAATCTTTGTGGCAACGACTAGAGGGGTGCGATATTATTGCCATCCCCGCACAGTGGGGGAAAATTCGAACCGAGCACTTCATCACCCTCACCAATGCCCTTGCCCTTATGAATGAGTGTTATGTTATTGCTAGTGATGCTCACAATGACGATACCAGTGGAATGAGTGGAATTATCAACCCCTTTGGAAGCGAATTGCGTAACAATGGGGCAGAAACCCTCTCCTTAATGTACGAAGAGCATACCGTACACTCCATGCGCCGCTATCTTAATATAGGGATAAAATCGTGACGGACAAAGTAACCATCATTAAAACCACGCGAATGAGCGACGAGATTAACAAAAAGTTTCCGCTCCGTCTGGTTATTAAAAACGCCCTTATCCAAACCAATCGTGAAGCATTCGTCCCCCTCGCCATGCGCCACAATGCCTATCGTCTTGACGCTCTCCCCATCGGGGCACAGCAGTACATCTCTTCCCCCCTTACCGTTGCCAAAATGACCCAGTATCTAAGCCCTGAGGGGTGTGATAGTGTCTTGGAAATCGGTTGTGGCAGTGGCTACCAAGCAGCCGTCCTCTCCCATCTCTTTCGCCGTGTCTTCACCATCGAGAGGATAGAATCACTCTTACTGGAAGCCAAAGATCGATTTCGTCATTTAAAACTGGGAAATATTCACACCCGTACCGATGATGGACAAAATGGATGGGAACAATACGCCCCTTTTGAGCGGATTTTATTCTCGGCATCAGCACGTGCTATCCCCCAAAAACTGTTCGATCAGCTCCGCGAAGGGGGAATTTTAATTGCCCCCATGGAGAAAGGGCATCAACAGATCATTACCCGTTTTACGAAGAGGGGGAATAAAATCATCGAAGAGCCCCTCGAAACATGCGATTTTGTCCCTATTCTTGATGGAGTTGTCCGATGAGCCTCCCCGAAGCGTTTAAAGAACGATTAGAAAAAATTGTCCCCTCACAGCAGTTTGCATCGATACTCAAAACATTTGATACCCCTAAGCAGGTCACCTTTCGAGTCAACACCCTCAAATCGACCCCTCAAGAACTCGAAGCAGAATTAGAAAAAGCAAATATACCGTTTGAGAAAGTAGGGTGGCAAACAACCTTTCTAGAAGGGGTCTACCGTATCTCCCCCAAAGACAAACTCGCCCTTACCAAAACCGATCTGTTTTACAGTGGGAAACTCTATATTCAAAATCTCTCCTCGATGATTGCCCCTATTTTATTAGCTCCCAAGCCAGAAGAGACCGTCCTCGACCTCGCCGCCGCCCCAGGGGGTAAAACACTGATGTTAGCAGGGATGATGGAAAACACAGGGTGGCTCTCTGCGGTAGAACTCTCACGAGAACGTTTTTTTCGCATGTGTGACAACCTAAAATCCCAAGGGGTGACCAACGCCCATACCTATATGACCGACGGGCGGAGCGTGGGGAAAAAATGTCCCGAGATGTTTGACCGTATCCTCCTTGATGCCCCATGTTCCTCTGAAGCACGCTTTAAAACCCATGAACCTAAAAGTATGTCTTTTTGGTCTATCCACAAAGTCAAAGAGACCTCCAAGCTTCAACGAAGACTCCTCCTCTCCGCATTCGATGCTCTCAAACCAGGGGGAAAATTGCTCTACAGTACCTGCTCCTTTTCCCCAGAAGAGAACGAAAGCCCCCTTCAGCACCTCTTAGAACGCCATGGAGGACGTTTAAAGACCTTGCCCCTCACATTGCCATTCGATAACATTCAAAAGCCTCTGATGCGTTGGGGAAAAGAGGTATTTGACGAGCGGATTCAAAACGCCGTGCGGATTTTGCCCACCGATACGATTGATGGGTTTTTTATTTGTTTGTTGGAGAAATTATAGATTCCCGTGTTCCTCCTCAAGCTCCCGAATCCGCGTTAACACTTCATTCACACTCTCGGTGAGTTCACTCCCCATCTTTTTGTATTCCTCATCCTCTCCCATGAGAATCATTAGCGCATACCAAATCGGTTTGTAGATGTCTTTAAATCGGTACTCTTCCATTTCAAAGAACTTTTTGGCTTGGTAGTATTGACCTTTAGCTAGTAGTAAAAGTAAATATTCTTGTGTGAATCGTTCTGAGCTATTTTTTTCTTCCTCAGAACTTATCCATTCCATTATTGCTTTATAACTTTCTTCGTATAGATCATATTTTAACGTTATCATCGCCATCCAAAGTGCAGAAGATGGACTTCCTTTTTCATCTAAAGCCTCAAATGCACTTAAAAAATCTTTACCTATATTCCCATATTCTTTTATTAAACTATCTTGTTGCTCATTTATGATAAAAATCAAATTCATCGCTTTTTCATCTGCTGAAATAATACGTCTTAAACTTTGTATAACTTGATTATTATCACTTTTTGTCAAATCTAATTTTTTTAATGCTTGTCCAAACTGATTTTGTTCTGTTAATCTAATTGCATTGTCTATTAGCATAACATCAGATGGTGTTAGTTCATTTGCTAAAACAGATTTTTTATTTTGTAAAAATTGGCTTACTGCAATCTTCAAAAAATGCTCAATTTCAATATCAATTCCCGTATGACTTAGTGCTTCCGCCATATGGTACGCATGATTCGGACTTACATCTGCTGTTTTAAGCGAATCAATAAGCTTCTTAGCCCGTTCTTCTAACTCCTCCTTCGAATACCATGACATAAGAAACTTCACGAGCCACTCGACCCTCTGCCGGTCTTTCTTTCGTCCGTAGCGCATCAAATACCAGATGTTAAAAAAACGCTCTTTGATCTTGTAAATCTTGTTTTTACCTATCGATTCGGATTCGACGATCTCGTATTTTTCGAGCTGTTTGAGCTGTGCGGAGATCGCCTTACTCTCTAGTTTCGTTTTTTTCGCCACTTCACGGGTGAGCATCCCGTCCCAGTTCATCGCGATAGTGTGGACAATCTCCTGTAATTGCGGAGGCAAATCATCCATTCGGTGTTTATAAAGCGGTGTTACCTCATCGAGAATTTTGAGCAAATCATCAAACGCATTTCCCCCATCATCCATCAGAATATCAAAAAGCATAACAAGTGTTCGCGGCACCCCTCCCGTCAACCGTCGCAACGTTTCGATCCGTGCGGGATTGGTTCGGATAAGCGTTTCTATCTGCTCTTTTTGATCCTCTTTGGCAATCGCACGGAGAAAAGTGTGCGCTTCGGATTCATTGAACCCGCGCAGTTTGATGATCTTGAAAAACTGATAAAACGGTTTATCGTATTTATGGTGCTGTTCGAGCATATCGGTGGAGCCGCCGATAATACGAATCGACGAAGAACTGAGTAATATTTCGCGCAATCTACGTTGTTCTTTGATGCTTAGTTTGCCGATTAACTCATCGATATTATCGATCAGCAACAGTAATTTTTTCTCCGATTGGATAACGGTGTTTTCAAAGAGGGAGAAACTTTTTAGCTCATAATCCTCATCATCGAAATACACTTCCATTTTGTCCAATATGTCAGGGAAGCTTTCAGGATAGATGCTTTGGAGATAATCAGCGACCTCCTCCCAAAGTCGGCTAAGGGAACGGATTTGATACTGCTCTTCGGAAAATTTGACGGGTACAATACGCTCCGAGAGGTCAGGAGAGTTTTTCACCTCAAGCAACACCTTTCGCAATAACGTCGTTTTTCCCTGCCCACGTTGACCGATGATGATATAGTGTTGTTGCGGTACCGTATTGTTGGCTGATTTTATATCTTCGAATATTTCATTAAATATGTCCGTGCGAACGACGAAGCGCGATAGGAACTCTTTCTCTTCCATCTCATCGGGGGTGTATTTGTAACGTGAATAGTTAGTTAGCGACATTGTTATACCACCACATACGCAAAATCGGGGAATTAAAACGGTATGTTTTTGGGTCGTCATTGTTATTGATATAGCCATCATACACGAGGGTATGGACAATCTCTTTAGCTATATCATGATCTAAATTATGTTTTGAAATCAGGTTAGTAATCGCTGATGATTTGATCGTATGTTTGTCAGACATAACATTCAAAATCTCTTTTGCGAAGTTGTAGCCTGTCGGTTCAAATGCCTCTTTGAGTTTGCTTTTCCAGTGTTCAAAATGATTTTTATGCGCTAAAGCCGTTGTAATAGCACGATCTATACTTTCACGGGTAAGCATCTCTTTATTTGTCTCTTGAATAATAAGCTGAATATAAAAAGGGATCAGCCACTCAATTTTTTCTAGCAAATACGTAATAGCTTCATCATCCTCTTCTATCTCTTTACATAAAGCGCGAGTGAATACAAAAGCATCCTCAAATACCAAAGGAGGTATTTTTATACTATTTAGATCATTAATCGATTTTGTTGCACCGATTCTTGCAACCACACCTTCCAGTCCGATGGAACCTGCATATATAAATGTTACTTTTTCCAATATTTTAGGATTTTGCCGTAAGCTCCGTGCTGTTCGTAAGAAAGATTCGGCTTTCTCTTTACTCTGATATTTGATAATATTTTCTACTGCTTGAGCAAATTCATCGACCATAATAATGAGCTTTTTATCTATTTGTAATTCCGTTACAAATTTCTCAAATGCAGCTGCATAATCCAAGGTTTCTCCATCACCGAATTCGATTCCCGATGTCGAAACTTTTTTCACTTTTCCAGCTAATTCTCGTAATGAAGTTACCAATTTTGCTGTATAACGATGTGTTTGAGAGATAAATGTTTCACTGGTTAACGTATTGAAGAGTTTGTGCCAAAACTCATGCTCATTATCCGCCGATTCGACATCAACAAATGCGACAACATACCCATCACGAGGCTCATCGTATATTTTGTACATGACAGAAGTTTTTCCAACACGTCTCGGAGCTGCTATCAAAATGTGCCCACCTGATTCCACTGAATCCCAAATACGATTTATCTCCGTATCTCTCGGCCAAAACTGTTCTGCACGTGCTACTTGTCCAACACATAATTGCATTCCAAGCTCCTTGACAAAATATTTATTGTCATATTATCTGACAAAATATTTATTGTCAATAAAATATTCAAATATTCTCACCCACTAAACGCCAACTCTTCAACTCCCATCGAAGCACCAATAATATAAAGTGGTGCTTCATCTACACGCCCTTTATACTCCCCGATTGCTAAAGCACAAGTGTTAATATTTATTTCAACCGTAATCCCCTCAGACATATCCAAAGAACGCAGAATAGTATCACTCACCAGTTTTGCATCCCTAACACCACTAACAATAAACCGTATATCAATCCAATCATATCCACGAGCGCTGTCTTGAACACTAAACGTAATAGAGAGAGAAGTAGGGGAGAGGGGTGTGATGGAGCGAATTTCCGCTCCACGAAGGGACTCTAACCTCACTAACAATGGCGTTAGTGAGGAAGCGTTCAGGGGCTTTACTGGCACCCGTCACACTCCATCGAACGATCTGCTGTATCTTGTTTTTGCTCTGGCGATTGAGAACGGAGGTAGTAGGTTGATTTAAGACCCAGCTTCCATGCAAGCATATAAATGTCATTAAGATATTTACCGCTCGCTTTATCAAGAGTGATAAAGATATTGAGACTTTGTCCTTGATCGATCCATTTTTGTCGTATCGCTGCTGCTTTGATCAAGATCGTCTGATCCAAATCATAGGCAGGAGTATAGTATCCCCACGTATCAGGTGAGAGTTTGGGAGCCACTACAGGAATAAGTCCCGATAAATTTTCCTCGAACCATTTGCGTTTATAAACCGGTTCAATTGTTTGTGTTGTCCCCGTAAGGATGGAAATCGAACTTGTCGGGGCAATTGCCATTAAATAGCCGTTACGCATCCCTTGTTTCTTTATTGTTTCGCGTAGAACATCCCATTCATACTGGGGGGCGAATAATCCGCCCCGATCTACAAGCTTTCGTACCTCAGAGCTGGCATGATCCATTGGCAAAATACCGCGACTCCACTTGGAACCATTGTACTCAGCGTATGCCCCTTTTTCTACTGCTAAATCGGAAGAAGCTTTGATAGCGTTATAACTCACGGACTCCATCACTTCATCAATTTTATCAAAGTGTTCTTGCGTTCCCCACAGTATTTTTTGTTCCGCTAACATTTGTGCTTCACCCATAACACCCAAACCGATGGCACGACTGCGCATATTGGTCCGTTTTACTTTTTCAAGTGGATAAAAATTGAGATCGATCACATTATCAAGAGCACGAATAGCAATAGGGACGATACGGTCAATATCCTCTTTCGTATGGATACGGGAGAGATTGACACTCGCAAGATTACACACAGCAGTTGCCCCATCCACTTTCTCTTTTTCGACAATGTAAATCGGTCGTCCACCCAGTGAATCAAGTGCTGTCACCTTATTTGCTGGTTTTTCAATACCACCATCTACTATAACCAATTCATCTTCTTCATACGTGACAAACGTTCCGTCTTCAAATTTCACTTTGATTAAATAGTGGTTAGGTTGTGTGTTTTGAAAAATCTCTGTACAAAGATTGGAACTGCGGATAATTCCGTAATGGTCATTTGGGTTAGCACGGTTAGCACTGTCTTTAAAACATAAAAAGGGACTACCCGATTCAAAATAACTCGTGAGGATTTTTTTCCACAAATCTTTTGCTTTGATATGTTCTTTGAGAATTGATGTGTCGTGCTCCAATTCTAAATATCGTTTTTCAAACGCGTCACCATAAAGCTCCGTCAATTCTTTGACATCATAAGGATCGAACATTGTCCAGATACCATCTTCAACGACTCGTTTCATAAACATATCATTGATCCACAAAGCAGGGAATAAATCATGTGCACGTCGTCGCTCTTCACCCGAGTTTTTCTTAATATCAAGAAAATCTTTAATATCCATATGCCACGGTTCGAGGTAGACAGCGATAGCCCCTTTACGGGTACCTAGCTGATCAACGGCGATAGCAATATCGTTGGTGATTTTCAAGAAGGGGACAGTCCCCCCCGCTGCATTTTTATGTCCATCGATGAACGAACCCATAGCACGCACTTGTGTCCAATCCCAACCAATACCGCCACCAAATTTCGAAAGGAGTGCCATCTCTTTATAGGCATCAAAAATCCCCTCGATATTATCCGGTGAACTCCCGATGTAACACGAACTAAGCTGATGACGGGTTGTGCGGGCATTGGAAAGGGTAGGGGTAGCCATCATCACTTCGAATTTGGACATCATGTCATAAAACTTAATCGCCCACCCCTGACGATCCTCTTCATTTTGAGCCAAAAACATCGCCACCGCCATAAACATATGTTGAGGAAGTTCGATCGGATCCCCTTTACGGTCTTTGATCAGATAACGGTCATAGAGTGTTTTTACCCCTAGATAGTTGAATTCCAAATCGCGTGCAGGGACAATATGTTTTTCCAATTCGGATAGATCATACTTCTCTTTTAGCCCTAGGAGAATACGCCCCTCTGCTTCACAACGTTCGAAATAACTGAGTAAACTTCCATATCCTGTAAAACCATTAACACGGTGATACAAATCGTATAAGAAGAGACGTGATGCTACAAACGTCCAGTTAGGGCTGTCAATATCAATTTTATCCACCGCTGTTTTGATAAGGGTATTTTGAATCTCATGGCTTGCAATACCGTCACGGAACTGTATATGGGCATCCAGTTCCAACTCACTTTGAGATACATTTGTTAATCCACTGACGGCTGCCGATGTGTATTTTTGTATTTTACTGATGTCCAGCGGTTCACGACGACCATTGCGTTTGATAATAGTTAGCATTGAGCAGGCTCCTTGAATACACGATCAAAAATACGCCCCACATTTTTCGTGTAATAATCAAAATTGAAACATTCACGGATGGCTTCTTCATTCAAACTTTGACGTAACTCTTCATCATCCAATAAAAATTGTAAATACAAGCTTTCGCCCTTTTCATTGGTCGCACTTTTACCGTGTTGCAACCCTTCCCATACTTTCATCGCATTACGCTGAACAATACGGTAGGCATCTTCACGACTTACCCCTTTGAGGGGAAGTTCTAATAATACACGCTGTGAGAAAACCAAACCACCTGTTAGGTTAAGATTACGCATCATATTTTCAGGGTAGACGACGAGTTTACTGATAACACTGTTAAAACGGTGTAACATAAAATCAGAAGTGACAAAACTATCGGGGAGCCAGAAACGCTCAGTTGAACTGTGGGATATATCACGCTCATGCCATAATGCCACGTTTTCCATTGCAGGTACTGCATACGACCGTACCATACGAGCAAGCCCTGTAATATTCTCCGTCAAAATCGGGTTGCGTTTGTGGGGCATTGCCGATGAACCTTTTTGTCCCACAGCAAAAAACTCCTCACACTCATAGACTTCAGTACGTTGCCAATGGCGCACTTGTACGGCAAATTTTTCGATGGAACTGGCTAAGAGTGCTAACGCAGATGCAAGACGTGCATAACGATCACGTTGAATAACTTGATTCGATACAGGAGCCGATTTAAGTCCTAATGCCTCACAGGTATACTCTTCAAGTTCTAACGGTGCGTGAGCAAAATTACCCATTGCTCCGGAGACTTGACCAACGGCAATAACCTCCATCGTTTGTTCCAAATTCGTAAGATGACGCGCCATTTCATCATACCATACCGCTAACACCAAACCAAACGTGATAGGCTCACCGTGAATACCATGGCTACGTCCGACGACTAATGTCATCTTATGTTCAATAGCACGTAGTTTAATCGACTCCATCACCATTTTGACATCTTCGATAATAAGAGCTAACGAATCACGCATTTGTAACGCAACGGCTGTATCTACCGTATCCGAACTCGTCATCCCATAGTGGAACCAACGGCTTTCCTCCCCTAACGTTTCTGAAACCGATGTGGTAAATGCTATCAAATCATGTCGTGTAACGGCTTCAATTTCATCAATACGTTCAACGCTAAATCCTGCGTTTGCAACAATTTTTGCCGCATCTTCGTCAGGGATAAGCCCCAATTTATTCCACGCAACAACCACTGCTTTTTCAACATCAAGCCATGCCTGATACTTCGCTTGAATACTCCATTTGGATTTCATCTCTTCTCTACTGTAACGATCTACCATAATTTTCTTCCTTACTGTGCTAAAATGCGCTTTAAAACTGCGCTAAAACTATGTCTTTAGTCTATCCAACCCTCCCTTACAAAGGAATATATTTTGCCCTTTATCACTAAAAAACTTCATGCTCCCACCCGTCAAAAAGCACTCTTATTTTTAATTCGCGAACTGGGTCTTGGACAGCCCGAAGCACAGCGACTTATTGCCAAAGGACGACTTTCTCAAAACGGAATTGTTATGTCTAACCAAATGGGATTTATCGAAGGTGATTTTGATTTTATCTGTTTTGAGCCGTTATCCCTTGGGCTACCTGCTACATTTGTTGCCCCCGATTTTGCCATATATGACAAACCAAGTGGTGTCCTTGTCCATCCCCAAAGCCGTCGTACGGCCTATTCACTCAATGATGAAATCAAACATCGGTTTGGACATGATGCCAATGTTACCCACCGAATTGATCAAGAGACAAGCGGTTTGGTTTTGGCATCGCGTAACAAAAAAAGCGAGCGTGTTTTAAAACTACTCTTTGAAGAACGCCAAATAACTAAACGTTATTTGGCAATGGTCCATGGACATCTAACACACCCCATGGATATTCAAGAGCCATTATTACGTAAAGAAGACCCGAGTACACTGGTACGAATGGTTGTCAAGGTTCATCCTGATGGTAAGGCTTCCCGTACCTTTATCAAGCCTCTGCAATACTTTCCTGAACATAACATGACTCTCGTAGAAGCCTCCCCCCTAACAGGCCGTACGCACCAAATACGGGTTCATTTGTTTCACGTGAAACATCCCATTGTTGGTGATCCTATTTATGGACAAGAAGAAATTGATATTGTAAAATTTTTAGATAAAGAGATAACTGCCGAAGAACGATTAAAAAAGGGTGGCGCGAGTCGATTATTACTGCATGCCTACAGTTTGCAATTTGATTATAAAGAGAACAGTTACCATATCGTTTCAAAAGAAGATTTTGTTTCCATATGTTTTGAGGCGATGGGAATTTCCCCGTCATTCCCGACTTGATTGGGAATCCATTTCTTCTCGTTGCAGACAATTTTTAGTTTACAGACCATTAGTATACACTCCCAAGCTGGAGCTTGGGAGCGAGAGAGGTTTTATGTGCGAAAGTTGAGATCATACGTTATTTATATAACGTTGACGTTTTGCTTCTTTGATTTTTCGAATATCCACTACAATATAACCATCAATACAGTTATTAAAATCAACATCAATACCAAAATCCATAAATTTAATTCCTCCCTCTTCACACAATTCTGTATATTGTTTATAAAGGGTAGGAACACCTACGTCAAAGCTTTTAAGATGATTTTTGAGTCTCATAAAATCTTCTTTATAATTATCCCCTTTAAAAAATTCCATAAACTCAACTCGCACAAACTCGGAAAGGCGGTAAGGTGATTTAGCACATAGCAGACTATGATCACCCCCAAAATAGTGAGAATAAAAATAGACTAAAGCATCTTGAGCACTTTTAGGAAAATTTCCCGATATACTCACAGGTCCAATCATATATTTGATATGAGGATTATGGCTCAAATAGGCACCAATTCCTTGCCACAAATAATCCAATGCGCGACTTCCCCAATATTTTGGCTGAACAAAACTGCGCCCCAATTCAATAGCATCTTCAAGTATAAAATCAAATTCATTGTGCATATCACAAAGCTCATTTAAATACAAACCCTCTTTCCCTAACCACGAGAGGATCCAACCACACTCCCCAATACGATAGGCTCCAACCACTTCAAGTTCATCGTCATCCCACAATACTAAATGATGATAATAGCGATCATATTCATCAATATCACGAGACTTACCACTCCCTTCACCCACTTTACGAAAAGAATATTCACGTAATCGTCCAATTTCATTAATAATATTTAGTGCATTGTCATGCTCAATCAAATAAATTTGTTTATTATCCGTAGTAGTTCCTAAAAGCTCTCCACGCTTTAATTCTTGACGAATTTCCTGTCGAGATACAGGATGAGCAATAGAACACTCTGTTGGATAAATACCAATTTTTCCTCTTGAAAGTTTTAATAAATGTTTACGAAACAATTTAGCGTGATGTTTTTCAGACATAGCAGAGTCATTAAATGCTCTTGGATTAATCACTCCACCCACTTTAAAATCAAAAATATGATTACGTGCAGCAAAGATTTCATGACTAAGGAGCAATGCACCAAGCGGTTTGTATATCCACGATGACGCATAAAAAAGCCAACTATTACGTGCTTTTATAAACACAGGAAGAATAGGGGTCGAATTACGTTTAGCAAACTTAATAAATCCCCCCTTCCAACTTCCCTCTTTTAATCCAAAAAAACCTGCTCGTGACACTTCTCCGCTGGGGAAAAAAATAACAACTTCTTCTGCTTGCAATGCAGTGTCAATTTGACGTAATGAATTTTTGGAAAGTTTTTCATTCATATTATCAACACTGATTAAAAATTCTTTGAGCTGAGGAATAGAAGAGAGGATTTTATTGGCAACTATTTTTACTTTTTTGTCTTGCCTAATACTACAGACCATTTGAATCAATGTTAACGCATCTAACGCCCCTAACGGATGGTTAGCAACAATAATTACTTTTCCAATAGCGGGGATATTTTCTATTTCTCGGTGAATTACTTTATAGGAAACATTCAAATGTTTTAATACAGCATCAATAAAGTCCAAACCACTTTTAGTTTCATGAAGCTGTATAAAATGGTTGATTGAATTTTCATGAATCAAAAACCGAGTGAAGCCAATAATAGATTTCGAAATAATAGTAGGGTATGCAAATAAAGAAGGATACTCTTTTTTAAGTAATTGTTCAACACTAATCATATGTGGTGCCTTATTTGAGGATCTAAGGCAATAGAATAATTTATGTTAATTTCACTGATATTACCTAGGAGTTACATTTAGGTTACACTCATTAAAAATAGTAACGATGTGAATAACTTTTATACTCTTCGTTTAATCCCGATTAAAGTGTTTATTATTATTCATAATAGCTATCAAAACCCCTATTCTTTGGGTTTTAAGCATTTTTATCTCTTTGTAATTTCAGGAATATTTTATCTAAATATTTCCTGAAATACTATGTAAAAACTTCCCAAAAATATCTATACTATTCACAACTCACTCACAATGTGAATATAAAATAATTTTCTACTGCTTAAAAGCTTTTTTAGTCTTTAAAAATAGAGAAATACTAAGGGGAGTGTGGCTACACTTCTAATTAAGCGACTCTCCTGGTGTGTTAGTCGCTTTTTATTTATTGATGTTTTATTTGGTAGAGTTATCAAATATAGTTATGTCACCCTTTTGTCCCTTAATTTTTTGATTTATCTCTAATTTTACTCTTTGAGCATGAGTTATTGCCACTGCCATCGCATCCGTTATGTCAAGTGGTTTTATCTCTTTCGTTATCCCTAAAATTTGTTTTACCATAAATGCCACTTGTTCTTTAGCCGCTTTTGCTTTCCCCGTTAGCGCTTTTTTCACTTGGAGTGCTGTATATTCAGCAAACATTCCATGCTCTTGCAAGATTTTGAGCATAATTGCCCCTCGAAATTGAGCCAACTTCAATACTGTTTTTGGATTATGGGCATAAAAAATATCTTCCATAGCGACTTCATCGATAGTATGGAGTTTAAAAAGGTGTTCGAGAGCTTCAACCATCTGTGGAATTTGGTATTGTAACCCTTCCGCTTTTATTTTAATAAGTCCTGCTTCAACTAATTTAAATTTTTGACCCTCTATTTTTATTAATGCATATCCACAGTTACGTGTCCCCGGATCTATCCCTAATATTGTCATTACTATTCCATTCACATCTATTCAAAACTTATTCACAGGTGTGAATAAAGATATTCACACTAAATTTATCCCTAATTATAGGCGAATATTGCTATTATTCGTCAACACTATTCACATAGGTGAGGAATAATATGAATAACATTGGTGGCATGGTATTACAAATGCTAAAAAATGAAATTAGCGAAGTCGACTATAAACGTTATATAAAACAGCTTCAGTATGATGAAGAGGAATCTAAAAGTAATTTGGCTATTTTTTACGCGCCAAATCCTCTTGTTGCTAATTGGATACAAACAAAATATTCAAATAAGATTTCTCATCTTTTTGAAATCAAAACAGGGGTGAAACCTGCCGTTACCGTTTGTGTCAAAAAAGGAAATATATCATCGAACATGCCAACTATTCCTGTTGCAACCCCTGTTCAAGGTGAAAAATTACCCCACACACTCCTTAATCCTTCTTATACTTTCCAAAATTTTGTCGTTGGGGGATCCAATAATTTTGCGTATGTTGCCTCCAAAAGTGTCAGTGAGAAACCGGGAATTGTCTATAATCCCCTCTTTATTTATGGGGGGGTCGGCTTAGGAAAAACCCATCTTATGCAGGCCGTTGGAAATGTGATGGCAGCTCAGGGAAAAGTGGTTATTTATACCTCAGTAGAACAGTTTTTGAACGATTTTAGCCGTCATTTAAGTAACCGTACAATGGATCGATTTAAAGATAAATATCGAAAGTGTGATTTGCTTCTTATCGACGATATTCAATTTTTAAGTGGTAAAAATCAAATTCAAGAGGAGTTTTTCCATACTTTTGAAGCTCTGCGCAATGAAAATAAGCAAATTATTATTACGTCCGATAAACACCCTAAAAAAATAGGTGGTCTTGAAGAGCGGCTTAAAAGCCGATTTGAGTGGGGTTTAGTTGCCGATATTCAGCCTCCAGAATTGGAGACAAAAATAGAAATTATCAAGAAAAAATGTGAAATAAATAGAGTCAAGCTTGATAAAGAAGTTATTAACTATGTTGCCACTATTATCGAAAATAATACCCGTGAAATAGAGGGGATTCTCTCTAAACTTAATGCGTATTCTCAACTTATGGGAGTGGATATTAATATCCAATTTGCCCGTAACGTTCTCAAAGAACAAATAGCCGAAAAACGCAGTAACATCACTATTGATACAATCATGGAAATTGTTTCCAAAGAACTCAATGTTAAATCCAGTGAAATTCGTTCCAAAAGCCGTAATAGCAACATTGTTTATGCTCGTCGTATTGCCATTTATCTTTCTCGTAACCTTACCCCTAACTCTATGCCCCAATTGGCTCAGTATTTTGGGATGAAAGATCATACCGCCGTCAGTCATACCATGAAAAAAATCCAAGAACTGATGAAAAATGATGAAGATTTTAAAATAAAAGTAGATGAGCTCTCCAATAAAGTTTCTACCCTAACAACCGATTAAAATTCGATTTGTAAAGGGTTTTTAAAAAAGCTATAATTCAAGATGTGAATAGGTGTGAATGAAAACTTTCCTTTTGATCACATCTATTCACCCCTAAGACAAAGGGTTGAATGAAGTTATTCACACATTCACACCCCCTTACTACTACTACTAGCTATTACTACTTTATAAATAATAAGGAGATACGTTATGAAAATAACTATTGATAAGTCCGTTTTAGAAAATATGTTGCTCCATTTACAACCTTTTTTAGAAAAAAAAGATACCTCACAAATAACCTCCCATATCCTTCTAACCACTGATGGTAAAATTTTAAGTACAAAAGCTACTGATTATGAAATAGGACTTACCTTACAAACTCATGCTCATACAGCTATTGAAGCAGGTTCCGTAACGGCTAATGGTAAAAAATTACTTGATATTATTCGCATTTTAAAAGATGAAGAATTGGAATTAGAACTTATTAACGATAATCTTCATATTCATCAAAAACAATCTAATTTTAAATTACCTACCTATAGAAGCAGTGAGTTTCCCTCTTTCCCCTCTATCGAAGAGAAACCTAATATTGCAATTAACTCCCAAATACTTATTGAATCTCTCAAAAAAATCACGCCAGCTGCGGATACCAATAACCCAAAATTTGAACTCAATGGGGCTCTCATTGATATTAAAACAAATCAAATTAATTTTGTCTCTACCGATACACGTCGTCTAGCCTTAGTTCATATAGAAAATCAAAATGATCATGAACTCTCTATTATTGTCCCTAAAAAAGCAATTATTGAAATTCAAAAATTATTTCCAGATAACATTGAAATTTATTATGACAATACCCATCTCATAATTAAATCGGAAAATGCACTTTTCTTCACGAAACTTATCAATGGGAAATTTCCTGATTACAACAGAATTATTCCAAAAGAAGCTTCTCGGTCTATTACATTGCATAAAGCATCCTTTATCAGTGCAATTAAACAAATTACAACTATATCAAATGATATAAAATTAACTTTCATGAAAGATTCAATTTTATTTGAAAGTTTAAGTGATGATAATATTGAGGCAAAAACAATATTAGAAATTGATAATGGATTTGAGTCCCCTTTTCTTTTAGCTATTAATAGTCGTTATATTTTAGATTTTTTAGGACAAATCAATACGAATGATTTTACCCTCGAAGCCAATGAATCCAATCAACCCTTTGTCCTTAAAAGCGAAAATTTTAAAACCATTGTAATGCCCATAGTTATTTAAAACCTCCCTTTTAGTTTATTTGCGCTAAAATAAAGCTAATAAACACGCAAAAAACGCGAGTGGGAGCAATTATGGAAAATTACGGTGCTAGCAATATTAAAGTCCTTAAGGGTCTCGAAGCCGTTCGAAAACGTCCAGGGATGTACATCGGTGATACGGGTCATAGAGGACTTCATCATCTCATTTACGAGGTTGTTGATAACTCGATTGATGAAGCGATGGCTGGGCATTGTGATACCATAAATGTTACTTTAACAAAAAGAGGAACCGCTATCATTTCCGATAACGGACGAGGTATTCCAACGGATATACATCCGGGTGAAGGGATATCCGCTGCAACAGTTGTATTAACGGTATTGCATGCTGGTGGTAAATTTGATAAAGATACCTATAAAGTTTCTGGTGGTTTACACGGGGTAGGGGTATCCGTTGTTAATGCGTTAAGTGCTGATCTTAAAATGACTATTTTTCGTGAAGGTAAAATTTTTGAACAAAATTTTAAATGCGGTATTCCTCAAGAAACCCTTGCTGTTACGGGAACTTCGCGTAAAAAGGGGACAACCATTGAATTTTCCCCAGATCCTTCTATTTTTACTGAAATAATCACATTTGAATATGACTATTTAGCCAAACGTTTTAAAGAACTTGCCTATCTTAATCCTCGCATAACTATAAAATTTAAAGATGAACGCAATGGAGCTGATAATACCTACCATTTTGAAGGTGGAATTACTCAGTTTGTAACCGATATGAATAAAAAAGAAGTTGTTGCCCTTCCATACGAATTTAATGAAAAAGCCGAAGATATTGAGATGGATATTGCCATCATGTACAACGATACCTACGAAGAAAAAATGTATACATTTGTTAATAATATCAATACCCCTAATGGGGGTACCCATGAAGCCGGTTTTCGTGCAGGATTAACCCGTGTTATCTCCAATTACAACAAACAAAATGGAAATGCTAAGGAAAAAGATATTCCACTCTCAGGAGAAGATGTCTCTGAAGGGCTTATTTGTGTTGTCTCCGTTCGTGTTCCTGAACCACAATTTGAGGGACAGACGAAAGGAAAATTGGGGAATACCTACGTTCGCCCCTTAGTTCAAAAAGCAACATACGAACGTTTAACTAAATATTTTGAAGAAAACCCTCTTCAAGCTAAAGTCATTATTCAAAAAGCATTGATGGCAGCACGGGGACGGGAAGCAGCAAAAAAAGCACGTGAACTCACTCGTCGTAAAGACGCAATGAGCGTAGGAACATTACCAGGTAAATTAGCCGATTGTCAAAGTAAAGATCCCGCTATTAGCGAACTTTATCTGGTGGAAGGAGACTCAGCAGGCGGTTCAGCAAAACAAGGACGTGACCGTGTTTTCCAAGCGATTTTGCCACTTAAAGGTAAGATTCTCAATGTTGAAAAATCTCGTTTGGATAAAATCTTAAAATCTGAAGAAATTACTAATATGATTACGGCATTGGGTTGTGGAATTGGTGAAGAATTTAATGAAGCAAAACTTCGTTACCACAAAATCATCATTATGACCGATGCCGACGTCGACGGTAGCCATATCCAAACATTATTACTGACATTTTTCTTCCGATATCTCCCTAAAATTGTCGAAAACGGCTATCTTTATTTGGCACAACCTCCATTGTTCCGATACAAAAAAGGGAAGAAAGAGATTTATTTTAAAGATGATCGCGTTATGAACGCCTTTTTGATCGAAAATGGGATCGAAGCATTGGATATGGATAATCTGAATATAGGTGTCAACGATTTGGTCTCATTTTTCAAAATGGTTGACCACTACCGAAGTACCCTTGATTCATTAGAACGTCGTTATGCTCTCGTTGACTTGATCCGCTATTTCATCGAAAATCCTGATCTTATTGGTCTCTCTCTGACAGAACTTTATATTCATGTAGAAAGCTTTTTGAACGGTAAGGGATACAATATTCTTAGTAAAAATGTTAATGATGAAGATATGCACCTTTTTGTCCAAACCAAAGAGGGACTCGAAGAACTTCATGTAAATGATGATCTTTTTGCCTCTCCCCATTTTGCCGAAGCCAATTTTATTTTCCGAAAAATTCAGGATTGGAATTTGCCACTGGAAGGAGATTTGCTTCAACTTCTCACTTCTGTTACTGATTATGCTAAAAAAGGGTCGTATATCCAGCGCTATAAAGGGCTTGGGGAGATGAATCCTGAGCAACTATGGGAAACAACGATGACACCTGAAAATCGTGTATTGCTTCGTGTTACGGTCGAAGATTCAGAATCTGCGGGCGAATCCTTTAGCCTCTTTATGGGGGATGATGTGGAACCACGTCGTAACTACATTGAAACACACGCGAAAGATGTTAAACATTTGGATATTTAGTGTCTTTTTATACAGAAGAGAAGGAGCGTTCTCATCACTTTATATTAGCGCTTCGGATGGGATTGCCCATCTTTTTACTCAGTGCTGTAAGCCTTTTTACCCTTTTTTCACAGCTTCATACAACCCTTTCATCCTTAATAATACTTTCTTTGATTTTGTTAGCAATGGCCATTTATTTTCTTTTCTTTTTGATCAATCAAAGCAGTTATGAACATATAACTGATTCGGTTACGCATACGTTTACCCCAGAATATTTTTTTAAACTCTATGCTCGTTGGAGTAAAACGCAAACGTGTACCTTTGTGATGATCACTATTGATAATCTTGCCCTTATTAATGAGCGTTATGGGATGAAAAACGGTGATCTTATTTTGAAAGAGGCTGTTGTTCAAATTAATGATTTTTTTGCCCTTAAAGAGATAAAAAAACTCCCTATTTGTAAGTATAAAGGGGGTAGCTTTATACTTTTGTTATTGGGGGAAAAAGAAAATTATAGTTCAATACTAGAACTTTTTTGTGCAAAATATCAAGAAAATAGTATTAATGAGATTGAAGTCACATTTTCAGCGGTTGTATTAGATAATAAATTTTTTAAACAACAAGAAGAGGTAATAACGCGACTCTATGAACTTCAATATGCCCAAAAAGATAAAAAAATTGAAGATGATTATGATGACGACGTTATCCCATCTGAACTTGAATATTCAGTATTGAGAGCATTAGAATGCCGCCGTTATTCTGTTGCAACACAAATAATTTGTTGTGAACTAGCTTCGATCGTTGAAGTTACATTCAAGCTGATTGATGAGAGGGGACAATATCTTCATCAAAGCCGATTTATCCCTTTTTTAAATCGTATGGGAAAAATTCGAGAATATGAAGAACATCTTTTAGAAATTGTTGTTAAAATGGCCTCTCAAGGGGTAGTTTGTCATATTATAGCCCTCTCAGCCGTAACCTTGCGTAATAGTCTATTTTTTCAGTATGCATTAGAACTTTTACAGCATTATCCTGAGGCTAAAAATAAAATTGTGTTATTATTGGATGAAAAAGAGTACTGCCCCCAAATTAAACGTTTTCGTGAACAGCTTGCCCAATATCGTGCTGTGGGATATAAAATTGGGTTGGATCGTTTGGGAGGAAATCATACTACCTTGATGTATTTCAAAGAGTTTCAAGTTGATTTTGTCCGTTTTGATCCTTTGTATTCACGTCATATAAAAGAAGAAAAGTATCAAAATATAATTCAGGGACTTAATATTACGGCTCATTTATGTGGTGCTACGACATGGATTGGGATGATTGAAGATGGTGAAAGTGACAAAATTGCGAAACTGTTAAAAATTAACTACCGACAGGGGAATTATCACGGTAAAATTACCCCTATCAATGAAAATATAAAAGAGGTACTAAAATGAAATACGGCGAACAAATAGTTGAAAATTTCGATGTTGAAAAAGATTTTGAAATTTGGCCTAATGTCCATGAGCGTGATTATGTTGTCAAAGTGACATTACCTGAGTTTACTTGTCTTTGTCCTCGTAGCGGATATCCCGATTTTGCGACGATTACTATCGAATATACGCCGAATAAATGGGTGGCAGAACTCAAAGCTATCAAACTCTATATTAATTCGTTCAGAAACCGTCATATTTCGCACGAAAACGGTGCGAATGAGATCTATTCACTCTTTGAGAATAAAATCGCTCCTAAGCACCTAAAAGTGATTGCAGATTATTATCCTCGTGGAAATGTTCACACCATCATTGAAATTGACAGCCAAATGATGAAAAAATAAAAAACTTAGTTTTCAAGTTGTAGAGCCAACTCTGAATAAATACGAGCTTTTTCAATATTAAGACGATAGTTTTCAGCACTGTTTCCCAAAGAAGTAATTTTTTGGTTCAGTTGTCCCACCCGAGTATTCATTGAATTATGGTTTTGTAACACTTTTGTATTATCATCCCCAGCAGGCTGGGATAATCCTGCCCAATTTTTTGCTTGATTAAGATATCCACTAGTTGCATCGAGGGTGTCGGAAATACTTTGAGTGGTTGCTGCCATCATAGCCGTAGAAGAGGAAATCTCTCTCAATGCCATTTGAAGATCATATGCATCAACTAATAATTTAGTATCGGCGTAGATTGCTACTTTGGATATCTCTGATGCTTTAGCATTTGTTGGACTCAGTTTATCAAAGTTTTCTAAAAAAATATCGGAACTTTTTTTATAACGGTTAAGGGCTCCAGCAGCACCTCCCAAATTCAAAACAGTTTTAGAAATAAGTTTGGTGGTATTAGATACTTCTCCTGCGTAAGGAATCGGTAAATAACGGACAACATTACTGATATAAACACTTGATTTTATCATTTGGGAATAGCTATCCACTGTCCCTTTTAGTACATTAATAAATCCTTCAAAGGATTCAAGATTTTTTTTATCTTCGCGTAATAGCTTTGCTACGCGCGATAGATACTCATAACTGTAACTATTTAGTTGCGCTGTATTTATACAACTTTTAGGAGATGTGGTAGAAGGTTGAGACATACATCCTTCTAAAAATAGTATTGCCAATAGAGAAATTATGAATTGTTTCATTCTTGGTTTCCTTTTTTTAGCTTCCATTCGTTTTGATTGAAGATACCTAAAATCACGATATTATTCCCATCAACTAAATAAGGGATGGTATAACCTTTGTGGATGATCGAGTAAACTATCAATAGCAACCTGTAACGCACGTGAGAACTTCTTAGAGGCGGTTCGTTTGTCTTTGGCTATGAATGCTAATACCGCTTTTAACTCTTCTTTAAATTGATCGCTACGTATGGTTTTCACTTTTTACGCAACCGTATCAATATAATCATCCATCTCATCCCAAAATGCTTGATCGAGGGAAACGGTTTTCATCTCTCCACGTCGGTATTCATCGGCACGGCGTTTAACCTCATCGGCATACCACGGGTCTGACGGCTCAATCTTCACCGCCTCTTTAGGGAATGAGTTTAAAAACGCCATTACTTTATCGGCAATGCTATCATTAACGGTGATCGTCATCGTCATAATGTACCCCTTCGAATAAATTACGAAAATTATAACACGCTTTGGATTGTATTGCTTTTTTTTGGATGATGTGAGAGGATAGAAAGTGTTAAAGGTTGGAATGTCCACCCCTCAAAGATTATCATTAGGAGGTTAGTTATATTGTAGGTTGGTGGACCCTAGCGGGATCGAACCGCTGACCTCGTCGCTGCCAGCGACGCGCTCTCCCAGCTGAGCTAAGGGCCCAAAAGAGTGTTTTTGGGTGGGAACTGAAATTATGCCCTTTCTGTACTTAATTTTTGTTTGGATACAAATTTAAAGTTTTTTAGGGGCAATGTCGATATGGTGTCAGTAATGATAAATAAAAGGTGTAGTTAAAATGAAAAAATGGATGTTTTTGATGATGATAGGGGCATTAAGCCTTGTGCATGCTTCGGAAGAGGTTACGGTGCAAGTGATTAGTGCTGTATATGAAAAATCGGTCACGGATGAGTTTGATATGAAGTTAAAAAAAACAAATTTGGAAATTCATAAAAATATTGAAGGGGGACGGTATATTGTCACATTAGGTAAATATAATGATGAAAAAAGTGCGGAAGTCGCTCTTAAAAAAGCCCGTATGTTAGTTAATAAAGAGGCATTTATTCGTCCCGTAAATCGTAATCATACTAGTGATAAGACGGTTGTTTCCAGACATGGTTCTTCACCTGCTGAACAACCTCAGAGGGTTGTTGTTGTGACACCTATTGCAGTTGAAAAACCGGTAGAGCCACTACCTGCATCCACTCTACTTATAGATGCAAAAGCGTGTAAGCGAGAAAATTATAAAAATGAGTTGTCTAATGCAATTGATTTTTATAAAACATCACCGTACTATCGGTTTGAACCTGTTGTATTGCGGCAATAGGATTTGTTAGAAAATTTCTTTCTCAAGAGCTTTGTAGAGACACTCTAAATTTATTCCGTGAATTTTTTTCGTTTCGAGATGAAGAGAATCGAAGAGTTCAGTCGTATTTTCACCATTTACAGGGTAGCAAACGGTCGCAGTGGGGATAGGTGCTGTAAAAATATTTTCTATCATTCGTTTGACGATTGCACACCCATATCGATCGGTATAGGGCATAACGAAAAAATAATACTCCTCACAATGGACAATCGAATCCGATGTTCGAAGCAAAGTGGGAAGATTGGTATTAATCAAACTTATGTCAATCCCCGAAAAGTCGCAAAAAAGTAACGTAAAACTTTCCGAACGATTTTCATCCAGCCGTTTTGCAATACCAATATTAAGATCAACCAACGGCTTAAAATTATCAAATGAAAAGGCTACACCTGCCATCTTCACTCCCCCTCTTTAATGATTTTAAAGCAGTATAACACATTATTAAATAAAATACTTCACTGCATCGCTACGGGTGAGATCACAAACGGTGGTGATTTTATCGACTCCAAAGTCGAGATTTTGCTCTCCGCTAAAATTAGGCTTACAGTATGCCAAAACAACCTTAGCAGCTAATAGTTTGTCTGCGTCACTTGCATTTGCTGAGATCAATGAATGGGGACCAAAGAGTTCGGTAGAAATATGGATATATTTTTCATTCTCAATGGCTTCAAGTATCCTGTTTTCCTCTTCATTTCGTCCGATAATAAGCTTCGCCCCCTCAGGAAGTCGGAGTTGGCGACCGTATTTGAGGGTTGGAATATCGGCTTTGAGAAAATTCTCATCATGGGCGATAAAATCGCGAATTTTTCGGGAAAAATGTTCATCGGTAAGGAGACATCCGCCACCTGGACCTTCATAATCTTTAATTCCAAACTCTTTTACTAATTCCATCTGACGGTCACGGTTACGCCCAATAATATTTTCAAGTTTGCTGCGATCTACCCACCCTTGTATCTCAGGAATCGTCTCTGCTAAAGCTTGTGCACTCAAAGGACGTAACAATAACCCCTCGCAATTACTGAGATCAAGCACTTTTTGGAGCGACTCACTGTTTTGGCTCATTGGACGCTGCCCGAGAACTTCACCGCTAATGAGAAAGCTTGCTCCCCACTCTTCCATAACCCGCTTCGCTACTTCAAACATTTTACCGTGGCAGTCGATGCAAGGGTTGAAGTTTTTACCATAACCGTACTTAGGGGTAAAAAGTACCTCTTCAAGGTATTCATCTTGAATATCAATACTGCGAAACTCTGCTCCCACTTGATTACACATATGTTTCATGTGGGTGAGACGGTCTTTCGTGGAACCGAACCCTGTATTAATATTGCAGGCAATAACGTCGATTCCTTGGTCAATGATTAGTTTCATGGCAAGGGTCGAGTCAAGACCTCCACTAAATAGCGCGATGGCTTTCATAAATTTCCTTTTCTAAGTAAGCGGTACAAGTTCACCCCGTTTTAATCGTCCAATTTTATCGCGAATTTGACGGATAGCGTATGATTTTTCATCGAATGATACCGAACCTTGACTCGCTATTTTTTTAAGTTCTCGGTTGTAATAGTGGGTTAAGAAAGTGATAAGTTCCGCGCGGATCCCCTCATCCCCCTCAAAAATTCGAATTCGGTCATCCATTAAAAGGGCACTCAATCTTGGATCATCGTCTCCACTGATTGCAGCTGCAAGTTCACTCCCATGGTATTGCAACACAGAAGGGTCAATAAAATCAAGAAGGGAATCAGTGATATGGGGACGCTCCAAAATCGTTTTAATAAGGCTGAGTTCCCAAATATCGTGATGAGAAAAAACAATAGGTTGGTGAGCTACCGTTGATGGGGAGGAGAGTCTTACCAGTGCTGTTGAAATTCCCAATCGTGAGGCGACAAAGCCTCGGTATTCTTCTTGCATGAGAGGAGAGAGGGTTTTGAGATACCCTGTGATCTCATTGAGAGCCGTCTCTTTCGCCCTTGGATCACTAAGATTGTAGCTACTGATAATTTCGGTGATAACAAATTCGATAAATGGAATCGGATGGTGTAAGAGAGTATTCAGGTGTTCGATTTGTCCATTTTTGACCATATCGGCAGGATCAAGCCCCTCCCCGAAAAGGACAACTCCCCCGTCAAACCCTCCTGTACTTAGAAGCTTCGCGGCTTTAAGTCCTGCTGTCCGTCCCGCTTTGTCCCCATCGTAGGCGACGAGAACTTTGGGCTCTCCCTTGCGTAATAGTGGGAGATGTTCGGTTGTGAGTGCTGTCCCCAAGGTTGCCACGGCGTGGGTAAATCCCGCTTGATGGAGCATAATGACATCAAGATACCCTTCGGTAACGATAATCTCACGCCCTTTGTAAATTGCTTCGCGGGCAAGATGGTAGGCGTATAAAAGACGTGATTTATTAAAAAGGGCATTTTGAGAAGAGTTGACGTACTTCGCTTGGTGTCCCGTGATCGTACGCCCTCCGAAACCAACAATCGCTCCGCTGGGTGAGTAGATCGGAAAGGTGATACGCTCGATAAAACGGGCAAACAGATTCCCCTCCTCCCCTCGTCCAATTGCCCCTTGTTCAATCGATTCTTGAGGAGCAAAACGGTGTTGTTCCAGAAAACGGAGCGTTTGAGAAGAAGAGGGGGCATAGCCGATGGAAAATTTTTCGATACTCGAAGCAAATATTCCACGTTCGGTGAGATAGCTTTTTGCAATGCCATTGTCCCCTAAAAGTTTTTGGTACCATCCGCTTAACGTCTCTAAGAGATTTGAGCGCTCCTTGCGTTCGTTATTATCGGTGTAGTGAAGGGTGAAATTGACGGAAGATGCCAATTTTTCGATCGCTTCAGGGTAATTGAGCTTCTCATACTCCATCGTAAATTTAATGGCATCCCCATCCACTCCACATCCAAAACAGTGGTAGCGCTGACGTTGAGCATTGACCATAAAACTGGCCGATTTTTCATCGTGAAAGGGGCAGGGGGCTTTAAAATTTGCCCCTGAGCGTTTGAGCTCGACGTAGGAACCTACGACATCAACAATATCAAGACGGGCTTTGAGGGCTTCAATGGAATCGGCGGTTATCATGGCTGTATTTTAGCTTAAACCCTCTAAAATTATGGTATGATTCCCATTCGAAAATTTTAAATAGAAAGTGGGTGATGTGAATGCCTGGAATTATCTTACGCCAAGATGATAACTTTGACGCTGCTTACCGACGTTTCAAGAAACAAACAGATCGTAATCTTGTTGTTACTGAAGCTCGTGCGCGCCGTAACCATATAACGGAAACGGAAAAACGCAAACAGTTCAAAATCAGCGCTCGCAAGAAGATGTTAAAACGTCTCTATATGATGCGACGT
>JAPLGM010000005.1 GCA_026390165.1 Campylobacterales bacterium | reverse complement strand
TGAACTTGACCGTCACTCCTGCTTAGTTTTCAATGATCGCAAACTCAAACTTAACTCTTCTTTCGAAGCGTCTCATCGTTTGTGGAGGGGAATTATAGGGGAATTATAATGGAATGTCAAGGAAATTGAAAAAGAATTCCGACAGGAATCGTTTCTTTCGTACTCTTTTTCCACATTTCACACATTATGATAAGAAAATATTCTCTTTGAAAAAGCTCATAAAGTAGCGCCATTAATTTATTTCCCTCTATCATTAAAGAATATGGTGTATAATCCTAATGTTTAAATTTACTTTGTTAAGGAAAAGGCTATGGCTTTATATGATCGTGATTATGCACAGCAACGTGCATTTGGTTACGAGAGCGCATCACGGGGTGAAGCGCAGATCGTTTCATTCGTAAAAGAGACTTATAAATTGTTTGCCGCATCCATGATGGCAGGTGCAGTAGGTGCATACGTAGGTGTTCCATTAGCGGGTACTATCGCTGCTAATTTTTGGCTTTTATTCGCCCTTGAAATTGGTTTGATAATCGGATTGCAATTCGTTAAACATAAACCCGGTATCAATCTTCTAGTAATGTTTGGATTTGTCTTTATGACAGGACTAATGTTGGCTCCACTTTTATCCCATACATTGGGAATGAACGGTGGTGCTGGTATTATTGGCAATGCTTTTGCGATGACGTCTGTCGTATTTGGAGCCATGAGCTTTTATGCTATCAAAACAACAAAAGATTTTACAAGTTATGGTAAACCTCTTATGATTGCACTATTTGTCATTATTGGTTTTTCAATTTTAAATCTTTTTTTACATAATCCATGGATGTCAGTCGCAATTTCTGGTGTTGTAGTTTTACTTTTTAGTATTATGGTTATTTTTGATACCCAAAATATTATGAATGGTAATTATGAGACGCCTATTGATGGTGCACTTGCCCTTTATCTCGATTTCCTCAATATCTTTACGGCACTTTTACAACTCTTCGGAATTTTCGGTGGAAAAGACGAATAACGCCCTCCCCTCGGAGCTTCTCCGAGTGGTGGATGCCAATCTTAACCGTCTCAAAGAGGGTATTCGTGTGATTGAGGATATAGCGCGCTATCTTCACAATGACAAGAATCTTTCAACCTCTCTCAAAAAACTCCGTCATCAATGCCGCATCGAACCACTGGAAGCATTACTTTCGTCTCGTGATAGTGTTAATGATGTATTACGTCCTACAATGCAAAGCGAAATGAGTCGTACTGATGTACGGAGTATATTAATTGCTAACTATAAAAGAGGACAAGAGTCTTCGCGTGTTTTAGAAGAAGTTTATAAAATAATAGAACCTGAAACGAGTGAAGTGTTCAAGCAGATTCGTTATGAACTTTATACCTTGGAAAAAGAAAATCTTTTAGGTTTAGGAAACTCAAATCCTTGAAATCTAAACACATCGTTATCATCGGTGGGGGGGCGGCTGGCTTAATGGCAGCGGATGTTCTATCTGCACAGGGGCTAAGTGTGGATATTTTTGAAGCGAAACCGTCTGTGGGGAGAAAGTTTCTCATGGCAGGCAAAGGGGGATTAAATATTACCCATAGTGAGCCCATGGATGATTTTCTCCGTCGGTACGACAGAAGTGATTGGCTAGAACCGATGATACGTGAATTTGATCCCAATGCGATTCGGGCATGGATGGAAAGGCTGGGGGTACCTTCGTTTGTTGGGACATCGGGAAGAGTCTTCCCCACAGAAATGAAAGCCGCTCCACTGTTACGTCGTTGGCTCTCCTCCTTGAAAAAACGGGGCGTTCGCGTCCATTGTCGCCATTATTGGCAAGGTTTTACAGATACAGGATATTTGCGTTTTAAAACGGTTGATGGTGAAAAAACAGTCCTGCCCGATGCAACAATTTTAGCTTTGGGAGGGGCTAGTTGGCCAACCTTGGGTTCGGATGGAGCTTGGGTCTCCATTCTGACAAATAATGGTGTCGCAGTTAATCCTTTACTCCCCTCAAACTGCGGTTTCAAAGTAATCTGGTCACCCTATATCCAGGCGCATTTAGGGAAGCCATTGAAAAATATATCGGGGTGGGTTGAAGATAACGAAGAGGGTATCAGCTCCTCTGAAGCTGTTTTGACCACCTATGGGATTGAAGGGGGGTTAGTGTATTCCCTATCGCGCCCGCTCCGTGAGAAACTTATCGCAAAGGGTTCCGCTACTTTGTATTTGGACCTCTTGCCTCATTTAAACGAAACCGAATTGCTATCACGTCTTGCACTATCAGGAAAACAATCAACCGATAACCGATGGCGAAAAGCGGGATTAGACGGTGTTAAAGCCGCACTCATTCGTGAATTCCTCCCCAAAAATAAATGGGCTGATGCACCTACTGTTGCAGCGTGTGCTAAGAGATACCCCATTACCCTCTATGGAATGCAGCCTATTGAAGAAGCTATCAGTACCGCAGGTGGGGTTGAGCGTGAAGCATGCGACGACAATCTTATGTTAGTTGCCCTACCGAATGTATTTTGTGCAGGGGAAATGCTGGATTGGGATGCCCCTACGGGGGGGTATTTATTGACCGCCTCTTTTGCCAGTGGAGTATATGCGGCAAATGGTGTTTTGAAAACACTCACATAACTATTCTACTGACGGCACTCGTCCGAACGGCAATGGGTTGTTATGTCAATAAAATCATCTGATACATGAAGAGTTGTGCACGATGCTAACAATCCATACAATTCCATCTCTCGCCCACTAACGTGTCGGACAATACCCCCCTCACTGTCAATAAATACGAACATCTCATTTTTGTGTTCATTCTTTTTAATATGCTGAGAGAAAATAACGTATTCAGCATCCTTAAGCTGAGGAATTTGCTCGCATGATGCAATATATTTTTCACACTCTTTATTAATTTTTTTGATCTCTAAAAATTCTGACTGTATTGCTTCTAGCAATACGCTTTGAAGGCGAGGCATGACTTCTTTTAAATTATCATATTTTTCTATTCCATGCATAATAGGCTCCTCCTTTTCTCTCTTTTTCACTTGAGTATAGTATAACGCGTTTGAATAAAAAAAGATTAAAGAAACATGATAAAAAATAACCAAAGCTAATATTCGATAAAATCCCTTAAAAAGAGACATATGCACACATTATACCAGCTTCGTTCAGGCCAACTTAAAGGGATCAAACGATTAACCCTCTCTGAAAATCTAACCTCATTTCCCGAAGAGATATTTGAGTTGGCAGATACCTTGGAGATTTTGGATTTGAGTAATAATCTTCTCACCGCCCTCCCGAAAGAACTTTGTAGACTCACAAAACTAAAAATTGCTTTTTTTTCCAATAATCGCTTCACTCAGGTTCCAGACTCTTTTAAAGAGTGCAATAATCTCTATATGCTAGGACTGAAGTCCAACCAAATCGAGGAGTTTAATGAAGACATCCTCCCCCTTAGCATTAGCTGGTTGATTTTGACCGATAACAAACTTCAAGCCCTCCCCAACTCAATCGGAAAGCTTCATAAACTCCAAAAATGTGCATTTGCCGGTAATGAACTTAAAAAACTGCCCGAAGAAATGGCTAGATGCCACAATCTCGAACTTCTCCGCCTCTCAGCAAATCACCTTGATGAGATCCCCTCGTGGTTACTTACCCTTCCCAAACTCTCTTGGCTTGCTTTTTCAGGAAATCCGTGCAGTGGGAGTCAACGGTTTGATCTTCCAGAAATCACATACGAAATGTTGGAAGTGAAAGAACTTTTAGGAGCAGGGGCTTCGGGAGAGATTTTCAAGGCTTACTCGCACGTGCATGCGCAAGAGGTGGCTCTCAAACTCTTTAAAGGGGCGATAACGAGTGATGGCTATGCGCACGATGAGATGAATGCCTGTATGAGCGTCGGTGAACATCCAAACCTTATCAAAGTTTTAGCAAAAGTTGAGGGGGATGAACGGCTAGGACTTCTCTTGGAATATATCCCATCGATCTATCAGAATCTCGGTTTTCCACCTAATTTTGAAACCTGTACCCGTGACACCTTCGAAGAAGGAAAAGAATTTAGCCCCGAAACCATCCGTGAAGTAGCAAAAGCGATTGCCTCCGCCGCAGCGCATCTCCACGCACAAGGATTGATGCACGGTGATTTGTATGCCCATAATATTCTAATCAATAACGAAGATCACTGCTATCTTGGAGATTTTGGCGCGGCAAGCTTTTATGACACGGAGTGTCAAGAATTTGAGAAAATCGAGGTGCGGGCATTTGGGTGTTTATTGGAAGATATGCTTATATTATGTCCGATAAAAGAGGGAGAAGAGTATGATAGGCTAGAGGAACTGAGAGGACAATGTATGTCTGAGAATAGGGATGATAGACCGCTTTTTAGTGAAATAACACTTTAAACAGACAGTCAAACTGCATTACGATCTAATAAATACCACCTCAAATTCCAAATAGCTCAATGGATACGCTTCCATCAATCGTTTCATCTGGGCGAAATCGAGGACTCTTCGACCACCGCTTACACCACTGCGTTTAATATAGCGAAACATCTCCCTCACTGAATCAAATTCCAACGTAGTGTGGAGAATCTCATAGTTAGCCGTGAAAGCATGGTTCGCGATCTCGATTACTTCCTCTGAGGATTTGAGAATCGGTGGGAGTCCTGCACAATCGTAGAGGGTTTTAAATGTCCCTGATGTAAATATTGCCAACGACATAGGGGTATTCAAAGTAGCCAGTTTTTCAAACACCTCCCCAAGATTATCCGCCCATTGCAATGCCGATGCCGAATAAAGTCGATCGAATTTTTCTCTCCCTAATGTCTCAAACAATTTCGGGTCATTAAAATCACCCAGAAGTAATTCAACATTTGCACCTTTAGGATGGTGATTGAGCATCTCTTGGGAAAAATCGACCCCAACAAAACGATCTATCTCCCAAGGTATTAACGAATAGAGGGTTCCACTTCCGCATCCTAAATCGATAATCCCTTTAGGGTTTCCTATCGTATCATTAACAAGTTTTTTGGCAACATTTGCCTGAATAACATTACACTCACCATACACGCTTGCGCAACGGCTGAACTCTTCTCGGACTCTCAATTGAGTACCAATGCTAAAATAAAAATACCCAAGAGACACAATACAATAGCCGCACCGCTAGGGAGAGAAAAGAAGAATGAGAGACTCAGTCCGATTACAACGGAGATAAGGGCGATAGCCATAGATAACAACGTCGTTTTAAAGAACCCCATCCCGAAACGGATCGCGGCGACAGGGGGAATTACCATCAAAGCCCCAATGAGGAGGGTTCCCACAATCCGTATCGAGAGGGCGATAATCACGGCAATAATGCTCACAAGCATAAAATTCAGCAAGGTGACACGAAGTCCACTGGTGCGTGCCACCTCTTCATCAAACGCGATAAAATAGAGCTCTTTAAAAAAGAGGATCAACAACGCCATAGAGAGGGAACCGAAAATACCCATCGTGATGAGATCGTCATTGCTTACCGATAGGATGGAGCCAAAAAGATAGCTAAAGAGGGAGGCGTTAAACGATCCTGACAACGAAATAATAACGATTGCCAAAGCTAAGGAGCCTGAGAGAAAAATCGCCAATATTGAATCGGAATAGAGACCGCGCGAACTGCGGAGGTACTCAATAAGCCAAGCGGCAGCAAGGGAGGTTGCCACTGCCATCCATAATGGACTCAATCCTACCAGCAATCCGACAGAGACCCCCACCAGTGAAACATGGGCGAGGGTTTCACTGAGGAGCGAATAACGGCGAAGAACAATAAATGAACCGCTAAGCGACGCTAACACGGCGATCATAAGTCCTGCGATAAATGCCCGTTCCATAAAGGGGTAACTTAACATTTCTATCATGGTGACCTCCTAATGGTTATGACACACGACGTGCGACGGGTTACCGTAGAGGCGGCTCATTTCGTCGCACCGTATCATTTCGTGGGGATTTTGAGAGAGTAAGAGGGTTTGATTGACAAAAAGGACACGGTGAATATCATCCGCAATGACCCCAATATCATGAGTAATAAATAAAATACTGACGGACTTGGTACGATTGAGATGGCGAAGGAGTTCGTAGAATCGGTGTTGAGACTCTATATCTACCCCCGTATTGGGTTCATCGACAATCAGCACCTCAGGACGCGAAGAGAGGGCGCGTGCGATCATCACCCGCTGACGCTGCCCCCCTGAGAGATGACCAATCAACCGATTGGACAAATCACTTATCCCCATTAACTCCATCGCCTCCGCTATCGCCTCTTTGTCTTCTGCTGATTCAAATCCAAAAAGTCCGCGAAGGGCATAACGCCCCATCGCCACCACTTCACGAACCGTAGCAGGAAAAGAGGCATCGACCAACGCCGAACGTTGAGGGACATAACCGATCCGATGCCATGCACGGAATTTGGCTTGCGGTGTTCCAAACAAACTAATCGTTCCACTGCTGGGCTTTTCCAGTCCCAACAATAACCGAATGAGCGTCGTTTTTCCCCCACCGTTGGGTCCAATAATAGCGCAATACTCCCCTGGCGGGATGGTAAAAGTGATCAATTTTAGAATTTCATTCCCTTGACGGGTAAAAAAAAGGTTACGAACGTCAAAAAGACTGGGGGCAAATTTCAACGGCACTCCATCGCTTCACGTAATTTGGCAAGATTATCGCGCATCAGAGACTCATACGTTTGGTGCGATTTTAGCTCCGCTTCACTAATATTTTCAAGGGGCTGAAGGCTCTGTGCCTTTGCCCCACTCTCTTGGGCAATGGTTTGGGAGACATGGTCATCAATCAACTCTTCAAAAAAGATTGTCTTAACCCCCTCTTTTTTCACCAATAGTATGATCTCACTGATCATTTTTGCACTGGGCTGTTCATCACTTGACAACCCAATAACCGAAATGTTTTTAAGCTGGTTTTCGTGCGCCAAATACCCAAATGCATCATGGTTGGTAATAAGGGTACGATTCTTACACGTTTTTAATCCCTCACTATAATCACTTTTGAGCTTTTCCAGTTTCGTCGTATAGACTGCCGTATTCGTATGATAGAGAGGCGCATTGGCCGGAAACAGTGTGGAGAGTTCTTTCTCCATCGACTGCGTCACATGGATCATATTGTCAATATCTAGCCAATAATGGGGATCATATACACCGTGATCGGAATCATTGTTTCTTTTTAATAAGGTGACATTTTTACTCATATCAACCACCCTGACACTCTGAGGCAAACTATTTTTTAGCGGTTGTGCCCACGTCTCAAATCCTGCACCGCTGTAGATAAAAAGGGTAGAGTTTGAGAGTGCGGCTACCTGAGAGGGTGTGGGGGAAAACGTATGGGCATCACTGCCTAAGGGGATAATAGAGTTAATTTCCAACGTCTCTCCTGCCACGGCATGCGCTACCTCATAGAGGGTAAAGGTGCTCACTGAAACTATCGGCTTCATCGATAGTGGTATAGGCTTTTTTGTATGAGTATCTGCCCAATAAAATGCGATAGCAGCAATGATAATACCAAAAATATAGGCTAATTTTTTGTTTTGTTTTTTACATTGGGCAGACATAAAACTTTCCTTCTTTTAAAAAGGGTATTTTAGTCTAATTTCACTGATGTTATGCCGTTTTCTTTGAATTAGGTGCTAGATGGCGAAGTAACCTTTCAATCACACTGTGCTATAATCGCGAACTTTTTACTCTAATCAAGGACAATTATGACAGGCATTTTGCTCATCGTACAAATCGTACTCGTGGTGATGATCGTCATCGCAGTACTCTTACAAAAAAGCTCTAGCATCGGGCTAGGTGCTTACAGTGGCTCTAATGATTCTGTTTTCGGAGCCAAAGGGCCTGCTGGATTTTTGACTAAAGCAACCTTTTTTCTCGGATTTTTATTCGTGGTCAATACCGTTGCCCTTGGGTATTTTTATGCTCAACAAAAAAACGCTTCGGTTGTCGATGAAATGGTCGATAAAAATACGATTACCGCACCTACTATTAATGTGGTTAGCGATACCAACACTACTAAATAAGGAGAAATTATGCTAGAAGAAGTATATTCATTTTGTGAAGAGAAAATGCAAGGGTCAGCGGATCATTTGTTGGTCAACTTTCGTACCCTTCGTACAGGGCGTGTCACGACAAAAATCTTGGACAATGTCCGTGTTGACAACTACGGTTCACTGACTCCAATCGATCAAGCGGCAAGTGTATTGGCGACCGATGCGACGACGATTAGCATCTCGCCATGGGATAAATCGATGTTAAGTGTTATCGAAAGAGCAATTATGAAAGCCGATATTGGGGTTAATCCAAATAATAACGGTGTTGAAATTAAACTTTTCTTCCCCCCTATGACGGTTGATCAGCGTCAAGAAACGGCGAAAAAAGCCAAAGGGATGGCAGATGATGCCAAAGTAGCGGTACGAAATGATCGTAAAAAAGCGAATGACAAAATTAAAGTGCTCGAAAAAGATAAGCTGGTTACGGCAGATGAATCAAAAGTAGCGCAAGACAAAGTTCAAAAAATTACCGATAAATTTATTGCAAAAATTGAAGATCTGCTCAAAGTTAAAGAGCAAGATATTTTGACGGTATAACCATGGACGTCAAATCTATTTATATGAATGCAGATGCTCTTCTCGAGGGGCATTTTAAACTCAGTTCAGGCAATCACTCCCAGTACTATCTTCAATCTGCCAAAGTGCTTGAAGATCCAAAAACGGCCAAACTCCTTGCCGATGCGCTGGCTGTGAATATTCAAGAGAGCGGTTTGGCAATCGATACCGTCTGTGCCCCTGCTCTTGGTGGACTGATTGCAGGGTTTGCCCTTGCAACCGCCCTTGATAAACGTTCCATTTTTGCGGAGCGGGTCAATGGTGAGATGCAAATTCGTCGTGGATTTGAGATCACTGCCGGTGAAAAAGTTCTTATCTGTGAAGACATCATCACTACAGGGGGCTCAGCGATGGAAGCGGCGAAGGCAATTGAAGCTCTTGGCGGTATCGTCGTTGGTTTCGCCGCATTGGCAAATCGTGGCTTTTGTAAACGTTCAGGCAGTGAATTGTCACGTAAAGTAAACTGTGCTCTTCCTGAAGACAAACCTCTCTTCGCCCTTGCCGATTTCGATTTCGAGATGTATGCACCGGATAACTGCCCATTGTGCGCAGATGGAAGTGAAGCGATTAAACCTGGCTCACGCGGGAACTAATGTTAGATAAATAGCATCAAATTTCAAAAATAAAAAGGGTCACCATGGCATGGGCAACAGCAAGACATATTCTAGTAGCTACTGAAGAAGAGTGCAACACACTGAAATCAAAAATCGAAAACGGAACTTCTTTTGAGACTGTAGCTCAAAGTCACTCTAAATGTCCTTCAGGCAGAGACGGCGGAAATTTAGGTAAATTTGGTCCTGGACAAATGGTTCCTGAGTTTGACAAAGCGGTATTTAACGGTGATGTAGGCGTTTTATACGGTCCTATCAAAACACAATTTGGCTTTCATATTTTAGAAGTAACTGCTAGAGGGTAATCCCTTCGTCATTTTATTTCTCCAAATCACAATGGAGTGCTTCACATACCAGTCGTGCAGCAACCTCTCTTTTTCCATCAACCGTTACGCTAATAGGAAGCCCATGAAGAGAACGCTTCTCCTCCAAGCTGATGACTTTCACCACCACTTTTACAGTAGGGGCGAAACTCAAAATAGCCTCACATACAAGCCGTTTTTTCTCCGTATTGTCCAACGTTACAATGACGCTAATGGACTCTTTAGTATGAAGTTTTTCGAGGATAGCCGTTTTTGACATATCCCCATAATAGGCTTTTTCCCCTTCGACAAGGGCTTCTTGGACGTGCTTATAACTGTTATCAACGATAATGTATTCTATCCCCTCGGCACGAAGCGCCTTAACGACAAATTTTCCCACCACACCGTATCCGCAAACGATAACATGGTTGCTGTAGGTCGCAAGGGTATTAAAATCTTCGGTCATACTCGTCTCTTTAAAGAACAGCCCCGTAATGGCACTGATACGGGAGAGGATAAAAGGGGTTACAATAAGGGAGAGGACAACGGCGAGAACTAACAGCTGGGTTAGTTCATCATCAATGAGTTTTTTATTCCCTGCCAATGCAAAAATAGCAAAGGAAAATTCCCCCACTTGCGCCAAGGCAATCGCGGTTTTAAAAGCAATTTTAGCTTTAGAGTAGATTCGAACCACCCCAAATAATACCATCGCTTTGATCAGCAAGATAGCGACTAATAGGGCAAGAATTTCTAGACTATGGGTTGCGAAAAAATGTAGATCAATTTTCATTCCCACCGTAACAAAAAACGTCCCTAAGAGTAAATCTTTGAATGGGGCAATATCGGCTTCAACTTTATGGTGATAATGCGTTTCAGCAATAATCATCCCTGCTATAAATGCCCCCAGTGAATAGGTAAATCCAAACGCATGGACAGCGAGCGATGCCCCTACGACAATAAGGAGAACGGAGCCCATAAACAACTCATCGACATTACTACTCGAAGAGAAATGCAAGAGCCATGTCATCACCTGCTTCCCAACAACAAAAAGTAATAGAACAACGACAACAGCACTCAACGCTGTTTGCATCAATACTGCACCAATATCAGTAGCTCCCGAGCTCAAAAACCCAATTAAAAGCAAGATAGGGATAACCGCAAGGTCTTGATAAATCAAAATTCCCATGGAACGTTGCCCGTAGGGGCGGGTGATCTCTTTGGTCGATTTGAGATGACTTAAGACCACCGCTGTAGAAGAGAGAGACAAGGACATCGAGACGATCAATGATGTGGCTAAATCAAGATGAAAAAAACCGTACGTGACGCCGAAGAAAAGAAGTGCGGTGAGAGTGGTTTGTAAAAAACCATTAAAAAATACATCTGTTTTCATGGTGGCAAGACGGCGTAATGAGACTTCTAACCCTATGGTAAACATCAAAAAGACGACCCCGAACTCAGCAATCGCTTCCAGTGTGTGTGAGTCCTGTAAATGACGTAAATCAAATGCGTACGCTACCACGGTGCCTGTCATAATATAGCCAATAATTTGGGAAACACCAAAACGCATAAGGATAAGATTAACAATAATAGAAATCCCTAATGCAATCGTAAGATAATAGAGAGCCGATTCCATTTGATATTGTCCTTTTTATAAGTCTTAACAGTATATAATGGCAGACTTAAATTACGACCGTTAAACGTCGATACGCGTGCCCTTTTGGCCCATTATTCAACCAACAATGATTAAGGATTAGTTAAATGACCAAGTATATTTTTGTAACCGGTGGAGTACTAAGTTCCCTTGGAAAAGGGATTACCGCGGCCAGCGTTGGCGCACTTCTCAAGCACTCTGGCAAAAACGTTGGGATGCTTAAGATCGATCCCTATATCAACGTTGACCCAGGAACCATGAGCCCGTTGGAGCATGGTGAAGTATTTGTAACCAAAGACGGTGCAGAGACCGATTTGGACATTGGAAACTATGAACGTTTCTTGAATGACTCATTTTTACGTACGAGCAACTTCACCACAGGTCAAGTCTACAGCAGCGTTATCGAGCGTGAACGAAGCGGCGGCTATCTGGGTCAAACGATTCAAGTCGTCCCCCATATCGTCGGTGAAATCGTCGATCGTATCAAAAAAGCGGGTGAAGGGCATGAAATTCTTGTCGTTGAGCTTGGCGGTACGGTAGGAGACATCGAAGGGCTGCCATTTATGGAAGCAATTCGGACGATGAAGCATGATGACGAAGTAGAGGGGACATTTTTTATCCATGTTACCCTTATCCCGTTTATCAAAGCAGCAGGGGAACACAAAAGCAAACCCACCCAGCACTCGGTCCAAGAGCTTCGCCGTATCGGTATCACCCCGCAGATGATTATCGCCCGCAGTGAAGAGAAACTTCCTAAAACGTTCAAGAAAAAACTCGCCCTCGCGTGTGATGTAAGCGGTGACAGCATTATCGAAGCAATGGATGAGCAGACGATTTATGCCGTCCCATTGAGCTTTTTGCAACAAAATATCCTCGCCCCTATCGCCAAAGAATTGGGTCTCGGTGATCTGAAACCCGATATGGAGCAATGGGATATATTGGTCAAAAAGATCGTCTCTCCTAAACATCTCGTTAATATCGGTTTTGTGGGAAAATATCTGGAACTCAAAGAGTCGTATAAATCACTTATCGAAGCGCTCATCCACTCAGGGGCACACCTCGATACCCGTGTTCACATCAACTGGATTGACAGTGAAAAGATCGAAATCCAAGGAGCCGAGGCGTTACTTTCCGAGTGTGACTCCATCCTTGTTGCGGGGGGATTTGGAAATCGTGGCGTAGAGGGGAAAATCGAAGCGATCCGTTATGCACGTGAAAAACGTCTCCCTTATCTCGGAATTTGTTTGGGAATGCAGCTCTCCCTCGTCGAGTACGCTCGCAATGTTTTGGGCTACGAAGATGCCAACTCCATCGAGTTTAATCCCAATACTAAGCATCCGATGATCTATCTTATCGATAATTTTATCGATCAATCAGGGCAAGAGCAGATCCGTACCCACCGCTCCCCTATGGGGGGGACACTTCGTCTTGGTGAATACCCGTGTGAGACGAAAGAGGGATCACACTTGCGCGCAGCGTACAATAACGAAGCGCTGATATTCGAACGTCACCGTCACCGTTATGAAGCCAATCCGACCTACCGTGCCGCACTTGAGAGTGCGGGTATGATCATTACCGGTGAATCTCATGGTCTTATAGAAGCCGTTGAAATCCCAAGCCACCCATGGTTTTTAGGGGTACAGTTCCACCCTGAGTTTACCTCTCATCTCCAAAGCCCGAATCCTTCTATCCTTGCATTTGTGAGAGCGACATTTGAGCAAACCAATCCTGCCTAGCGCCCCCCTTCTCACTCACGAGGGGTTAGAAGCTTTTTTACAAGAACGTTTTCATCACACCAGTGAAAAACTCTCTGATATTCCCCACCCCTCCCTCCTCAAAGATGCAACCAAAGCTGCCAAGCGGTTAGCCGATGCTATTCGTAAGGGTGAAAAGATTGCTCTCGTAGGGGATTATGATGTGGATGGTGTTACCTCTACCGCTTTGGTTAAACGATTTTTTGCCCTCATAGACTACCCCCTTCAAGTAACTATCCCCAACCGATTTACCGATGGATACGGGGTGTCAAAAGGGGTTTTAGACCGGATCGATGCCCATGTTGTTTTTACCGTCGATAACGGTATCAGCGCGATAGAAGCGGCACAAGTGTGTAAAAACAGGGGGATTGATCTTATCATCACTGATCACCATACCACGGGAGATGTTCTCCCTGACGCCTTCGCTATTGTCAATCCCAAACAGCACGATTGTCCCTATCCCCATAAAGAAATTTGTGGTGCACAAGTGGCATGGCTTCTTATGGGGCTTCTTAAAAGTGAACTCAATGTCACACTTGATATGCGCCAATTCTTCCCCTTTTTGGCTCTCGCTATTATCGCCGATGTAATGCCCCTTGTGGGAGCCAACCGTGCACTTGTAAAAGCAGGATTGGCGATGATGAACACCTCAGAGATCCCTGCTTTTGTCATCATCCGTGATATTCTCAATAAAACCCGTATCTCTTCCGAGGATATTGGATTTCAAATCGCCCCGCGAATCAACTCAGCAGGACGGCTTGAAGATGCCTCTATTGCCCTTGACTTTTTAAACGCACCCACGACTCAAAAAGCATATCAACAATTTGAAATTCTCTCTTCCCTCAATGCTCTACGCAAAGAGATTGAAGCACAAACAACCGAATCTGCCATGCTGGAAGTAAACCCTGAAGATTCGATTATCGTCGTAGCCGGTGAGGGGTGGAATGAGGGGGTAGTGGGGATTGTTGCTTCACGTCTGGTCAACCATTTTCAAAAACCTGCCATTGTTTTGAGTATCCATAACGGTATTGCCAAAGGCTCTGGTCGCAGTATCGGTAATGTCGATCTTTTTTCACTCATTCACTCCCAAGGAGATTTACTCGGGAAATTTGGCGGGCACAAAATGGCAGCAGGGATGGCGATGAGTATGGAAAACGTCGATGCGTTTCGTGAGGGGATCAACACGGCAAGTACCTCCGTCCATCCCGATGATTTTATCCCACAAAATGAAGTAGTCGGTGAACTCGCCCATGATGCTATTACCTATCCACTCCTAACGTTATTGGAAAAATATGAACCCTACGGGGAGGGAAATCCCCGCCCCCGATTTTTACTGCGAAATGCTCATGTCGTCAATATCAAACTCTTCGGAAGTGACAAATCCCATAGCCGTCTCGAACTTCGCCCCAACGCACTTCATCCTCAAAGCGTAGAACTTATTGCATTTAGACGCATAGTAGAGTCCCCAAAAGATCGCTTAATGAGTTGTAGCTATACCGTTAATAAAAATGAATTCAATGGGAAAACCTCCATGCAACTGATGGTGGAGAGGTTCTTTTAATGGATACCTTTTTTATCGAATTTCGCGATCCCCTTTTCGGAATCATTCTCTTTTTTTTGCTCCTCTTTCTCCTCTCCTTCATCAGCTACTGGTGGGGACGACGAAAAAGTGCCCATGAACACAAAGAGCTTGAAAATTTCTTAAATAAGTTTGACACGACCCAAGATGAAACCAATATTGCCTCTCAAGTGCAGGGAGAAACGATTACCAATGAAACATGGCTCCTCCTCGCGCATGGCTTTGAACATCAAGGGAATTTTGAAAAAAGCATTGAGATTTATCTCGCCCTCTTGGGAGAACAACGGGATAAAATGGTTCAAAAAGAGGTGTTACTAAAATTGGGACGCGCCTACTTTAAAGCGGGGTTCTTAGAGCGTGCCCGTCAAAGCTTTTTACAAGTACTCCAAAACCACCCTCGAACCCCTCAAGCACTTCACCATTTGATTCTCATCTATGAACAGCTTCAACAGTTTGGCAATGCCCTAGAGGTGATGGAATCCCTCACTGAGATTCAAGGCTCTATAGGATGTGAAAAACTCTATTTGGAAGCACGTCAGACGATTAGCAATCCCAAAATATCCGTTGATGAGACAGCAGCCTTTCTGGTTAATCTCTATTCACATCATGCCAATCTTGGCTATTTGGTATTTGACTACCTCTTTACCCACCGCCCTGCTTTAGCATGGAGCCATTTCGACCCGTCCCTCTCACAGAGAGTTGCTGATATTTTGTGGCGCATACCCAGCAATCATCTCGATTTCGATATAATTGCACGGAACGGATTTTTACGGGAGCTCTTCAGTGCCAAAGGCTTTTGTGATCTTTCACACTCAAGCGGTATTTTCGAACTTGACACCCTAATTACCCTAAGGGCGTGTGGAAATACCAAAGCAACGTTGCAGTTCGAATACGTCTGCAAAGAGTGCCATCAACCCTCATTCTTTCCCTTTCATCGTTGCCCTTCGTGCCATGCGATTGATTCGATTGAGAGTATTATGAGCCTAGCAAAGGAACGATTTGAAGACAATAACTCTTTTCAGTGACGGCTCCGCACTGGGTAATCCAGGTCCTGGTGGGTTTGGAGCGATTTTACGTTTCGGTGACGTGGAAAAAATCGTCCGTGGCGGTGAAAAACATACCACGAACAACCGAATGGAGCTGTTGGGGGTAATTGAGGGATTACGTGCCCTTAAAGAGCCGTGTAATGTCACCATTATCTCCGATTCAAGCTACGTTATCCGTGGGATCAACGAATGGATAGGGGGATGGGTAAAACGCAATTTTGCCAAAGTAAAAAACCCAGATTTATGGCTACAGTACCTCGAAGTCTCCAAAGGTCACCGTATCCAAGGGGTGTGGGTACGAGGGCACAACGGTCATATCGAAAACGAACGGTGCGATCAAATCGCCCGTGAAGAAGCAGAAAAATATAAAAGTGGATTAGTGTAAAAAGCACGCAAGCGTGCGCGGGCACTCTACGTAAAGAGAACCTAGTGTTAACGTAGTCAATCGGGACGTGTTCCGATTGCGTATCAAAATAATAAAAAAGGATACTAATCAAATGAACAACTTACAAACCCTACAACAACGCTTAGGGTACCAATTCCACGATTCGAAGCTCCTTATTGAAGCGCTGACGCACAAAAGCCACAAACAGCCCTACAATAATGAGCGACTCGAATTTTTAGGCGATGCGGTATTGGATCTGATCGTCGGAGAATATCTGTATAAAAAGTTTCCCCATTTCGATGAAGGGAATCTTTCCAAAATGAGAGCTTCTCTTGTCAATGAAGATGGATTTACCCTCCTTGCCAACCACCTTCATCTTGGTGAGTATATTTACCTCTCCAACGCTGAAGAAAATAACCACGGGCGAACCAAAAGCTCTCTCCTTGCCAATGCGTTCGAAGCGGTTATGGGGGCAATTTATCTCGAATCAGGACTTCTTACGGTTCAAAATATCGCCGTAGAACTTCTCGAACTTGTACACCAAGACATCTCCCTTGATTCCCTCTTTAAAGACTACAAAACGTCTCTCCAAGAGCTTACTCAAGCACACTACGGTATCACCCCCGATTACCAGCTCGTCGCTTCCCATGGACCCGATCATAAAAAGGAGTTTGAAATAGCCGCTTTTATTGATGGAAAACGATACTCCTCTGCCTTTGGAAAAAGTAAAAAACATGCTCAACAAGAGGCGGCGAGAATTGCCCTTGAGATTCTTTCTAAGGAACTTAAATGAATCGCTTCGGTGAACGTTTTACCATTAGCACCTTTGGGGAATCCCACGGAAAGGCCATCGGATGTCTTCTCGATGGTGTCCCTGCTGGATTAGCCATTGATGAGAATTATATTCAAAGCGAACTAGACCGTCGTAAACCAGGGCAAAATGAGTTTGCTACCGCGCGCAAAGAGGCCGATAAAGTCGAGATTCTTAGTGGTGTCTTTGAGGGGATCAGCACCGGAACCCCCATTATGATGGTGATTTATAACGCCGATCAAAAAAGCGGTGACTATGCGAATATCAAAGATATTTTTCGCCCAGGACATGCTGATTTTACCTATTTTCATAAGTACGGCATTCGTGATTATCGTGGTGGTGGACGTTCCAGTGCCCGTGAAACAGCAGCACGCGTCGCAGGGGGAGCGGTGGCGAAGCTAATGCTTGAGCCTTTAGGGATTGATTTTTCCAGCGGTATCAGTGCTATTCACGGTATCGAAGCTCAAAAGCTCGATTTTTCCTACCCCAAAAACAGCCCTATTTATGCCCTTGATAAAAATAGTGAAGAAGCCCAAAAAGAGGCGATTTTAGAAGCAAAAAATAACCATGACTCCGTCGGAGGGGTCGCTACGGTAAAAATATCAGGATTGCCGATAGGATTAGGGGAAGGGTTGTATACCAAACTTGATGCGGTATTGGCCTCCGCCATGATGGGGATCAATGCCGTCAAAGCGGTCGAAATCGGGGAGGGAATTCACAGTGCTGAACTCCTAGCCAGTGAAAATAACGATTCCATCACCCCAAGCGGTTTTAAAACCAACCACTCCGGGGGGATTTTAGGAGGAATGAGCAACGGCGATGATGTACTCATACGCGTCCACTTCAAACCGACCCCCTCGATCTTTATTGATCAAGAAAGTACGAATACCTCCAATGAAAGTGTTCATCTATCGCTCAAAGGACGACATGACCCATGCGTTGCTGTTCGTGGCTCCGTCGTTGCCGAATCAATGGCAGCACTGGTGATTGCGGATATGGTGTTGCTGAATATGGGGCGCACTATGAATGGGATTAGAGGCTATTATCAAAAAAAATAGCCAATAAGTAATAAAAAGACTGGACAAATAGCGTAAAAAAGTCTATAATACGGTCAAGAATAGCTTGGGGTATAGGCAAATGGTATGCCAACAGTTTTTGGTACTGTAGATTGGAGGTTCGAGTCCTCCTACCCCATCCATCTTCTCTTCTAACTATATCTTCAGAAATATTTTTTCTTCTTCAAAATCATGTAAATCCTCTCTTTTATTCGTCTAACTGGCAATTTATGCGCCTTACTCTTGACTATAGTGTAACAAATTCGCTCTATTTCCTCCATTTTACATCTTCCACCTTGAAAACCTTGACAATATTACTTTTTTTGCCTATAATCACCTTCTACGAACTAGACTTAGTTTGTTTATTGTTACACTTCTTTACCGCGGAATAGAGCAGTCCGGTAGCTCGTCGGGCTCATAACCCGAAGGTCGTAGGTTCAAATCCTGCTTCCGCAACCAATCCTATTATTTTCTCTCATTTAATTTCCAATCTTTTAGAAAAATGATAAAACAACTATTATCTCCCATTAAGAAATATTCCACTACGATATAGGATCTTCTCTCAAGGATTTTTTTATGAGCGATACTCAAAAATGCTATCTTCTCGATACCTCGGTTATTCTCGATGATCCTACCAATATTTTACGAATAAGTCAGGAAAATACGAATCTAGTCGTCATTACTAATATTGTTTTAGCGGAGCTTAATGGTAAAAAAGATGATGTTCGCTCGGAGGCTGGGTATATGGCGAGAGAGTTTTTTCGTCTCGCGGATGTTGCTTTTGGAGAGCCTATCGCGGCTATTGAGTTACCCCAATGTATCTTAGATACCATCGATCCTTTACAATGTAAAAATGATCGTTATTACCGTCTTGATCTGAAGTTTGACCGCTCTCTTCATGGGGGAGAGAAAATCATTACCCAGCTATTCATTGTCCACCGTGAACATTATCGGATAAGTAACTCTTTTTCAGAACCAAAAGGGCTTAATGATGCCAAGATTGGTGAGATAGCCGATGATTATGATCTCACTCTCCTCACCAACGATATGTCATTTCGTATTGCCGCAGAAATTCGGGGTATCCCCACTGAACATATTCGAAATAGCAGTGTTGAATCCCCTGATGAAATCGATTTTAACACCACCTATACTTATACCGAAACACCCCTATTCCCTACCGATATGGAACAGCACAATTTTAACCAACTCACCTTTGTTCAAAACGCCATCAGCACTGCCAATGAGATCTATGCAACAGGGATTCAGCGTCATGCCTTTAGTGTGAATGGAAAGCTTGAGTGGTGTGATTTTGATCGCCGTTTCGGAGAAAATTTCGATGACAATCTTGTCCGTCCCCTAAATTTGGAACAAAAGTTTTATTTTGCGATGATAACCCACCCGCAAAACTACGTCACCGTGGTCGCAGGCTCTACAGGGTCGGGTAAAACTCTTATTGCCCTCCAAGCAGGGTTGGAGCTTGTCAGTGAAGGGATCGTTGATGGAATAGTTTATGCCCGCAATACCATCACCTCCAATGATCAGCAAGCGGAACTTGGCTTTCGAAAAGGAGATGAGGAGCAAAAGCTAGGCTACTTCATGTATCCCCTTTACTCAGCGGTGAACTTTACCATCGAGCAGCAAAGCAAATATTCCATTGATGCGAAAATTGAATATACGGGGAATACGAACTCCATCAAGCGGGAAAATGCGACTGAATTGTTTATGAAAAAATACAATATTGAGGCGATGGACATTGCCCATATGCGAGGAACGACCATTTCACGCAAATTGGTCATCATCGATGAAGCCCAAAACATGACCAATGCTACCCTTAAGCTTATTGGTACCCGTATGGGGGATGAAACACGCCTCGTTGTTATGGGAGATCCAGGGCAGATCGATCACCCCTTTCTCTCCAAACGGCGCAACGCCCTTGTAAGTCTCCTCAACAAAGCACAACACAGTGACTTCATCGCAGGGATACAATTGCGTCATACTATCCGTAGTAATGTGGCAGATTGGTTTGATAAGAATTTTTAAAAAAATAATGCCCTCACACCACACCAAGAGCAAGGTCGCTTGCCGTAGGGCAAAAGCGTACCGCCAGCGTTCTGGTGTGAGGACGATTTTCTTTTCACAGAAACATCGCTTCGCGAGCGGTTCCCTTGTTTTGGTACTTTTCTTATGAAAAAGAAAAGTACAGAGAGAATATTAGATAGGAAGTACGCGGATTTTAGAAGAGAGCTTCTCTTTGAGTGTCGCTTCAATCGCGTACAATGTACCTGTACTTGAACTCGCACACCCATTGCATGCACCCAAATAGCGGATATAAACATCGATATAATCGGGAGAATCTTTAATATCGATCACTTCCATATTACCGCCATCCATAATCAAAAACTGACGGATAGACTCATCAACAACGCTGTCAATCGCTTTGATCTTTTGAACCAACGTCATCCCTTCAAAATCACCATGGCTTCCTGCATCCGCCGCATGTCGCATCTTCTCTTCATCCATTTCACGACGAACATCGGCGAGAATATCAACGAGATAGTACTCACGTGCTTCATGTCCCCCCGGTTTGATACACGATTTACAAAAACCGCCCGCTTTGGTGTAGTCGGTAATTTGTTCGATGCTTTTCAAATCATTAAGCTTAATCACTTCACGAAGGGTTCCGAGACTCACACGGGCACATTCACACACAATGATCTCATCTTCGAAACTCGCCTCATCGACACCGAGATAAAGACCTGCCGCTTTTTTGATAACGTCATACGCCATCACCGAACAGTGCATTTTTTGAGGTGGAACGGCAGGGGTTTCTGGAGTATCACGAAGGGACATCTCCACGTCGATATTCGTAATCTTAACCGCTTGTTGAACCGTTTTACCGATACACAACTCCGCCATCATATCCGAAGAGGCGATGGCCGTTCCGCACCCAAAACTTTTGAATTTTGAGTTAACGATGGTGTCACTTGCAGGATCCACTTCCCAGTACAAACGGACCGCATCTCCACAACTCTCTGCCCCAAAATCAGCAACGATCAGGGTATGTCCTGCTGCGTCGCACTCTTCTTGGGTAATCTCCCCTTGATTTTGAGGATTGTTCATCAATGTTGTTACTTTGTTTGAGTACTGATCCCAAAGAGATCCGCCCAATAGATCATTTTTTGCCATAATAAAATCCTTTAATGGTGTATGTGACACGCGAGCGTAGCACCGCCAGCGGTTGGTTGTACGATTGCGTACGAACTTGAAATGGCACGTAAACGTTTCACGGCATTCTCAAATCGTTCGATAACATAATCAATCTCTTCATCCGTTGTAAAACGGCTCAAGCTCAAACGAATACCCGTATGGGCAAGCTCATTGTCCGCACCGATCGCAAGCATAACCGTATTGGCTTCTAATGATTCAGAGGCACACGCCGATCCTGTCGAAGCTCCGATAAGGGCGTTGTTCAAATCCCACAACATTCCCTCACCCTCAACCCCGCGAATGGAGATCAAAATGGTATTGGGGGTTCGGTTGGCACGATCACCCACAACCATGACATCTTCAAGTGCTCCTAGCAACGCATCTTCCAAACGATTTCGTTTAGCAGCAATCATCGCTATCTTCTCTTCCATATTGGTCGTTGCCATCTCCAACGCTTGCCCCATCCCTACGATATAGGGTACATTAAGGGTTCCTGAACGGCGACCCCCCATGTGCTCTCCACCATGCAATAACGGCGTAAGGTGTTGGGAATTTTTGATATACAACGCACCAATCCCTTTGGGTCCGTGAAACTTATGGGCAGACATCGACATAAAATCGACATAAACCTCTTGCATATTAACAGGGATTTTACCGACGGCTTGAACACCATCCGTGTGGAAAAGAACCCCTTTTTCACGACAAATTTCGCCGATCTCTTGGATCGGGAAAATCATCCCTGTTTCGTTATTCGCCCACATAATAGAGACCAACGCCGTTTTTTCAGTGATAAACGCTTTTACCGTATGCGCCTCTACAATCCCTTGATCATTCACAGGTAAATAGGTGACTTTTACCCCTTGATCTTCGAGGAATTTACACGTAGAGAGAACCGATGGGTGCTCAATCTCAGTCGTGACAATATGGTTCTTATCGCTGTGAAGAATTTTATCAATCCATACCGATTTAAGAACCCAATTGTTCGCTTCGGTCGCACACGAGGTAAAGATAATATCATCTTTATCGCTCGCACCGATCCCCTTGTACATTTGGTTAATGGCTTTGGTAATGGCAGGGTGTGATGCCGTGCCAAACGTGTGGAGGGAATTGGGATTTCCGTAAATTTCACTAAAATACGGAATCATCGCCTCGGTTACAGCTGGGTCAACCATAGTCGTAGCGTTGTTGTCTAAATAGACTTTCATTTATGACTCTCCTGTGAGTAGAATTTAATATCAGACAATTTTTATCTTATTTAACTTTTGGGATAATAATACAACCCTTGTTATAGATACCTTAAGGTTTTTTTGGTTTCAAATTGACTTAAGGATAAACCCTACTTTGCCACCTCAACGACAAGAGGAGATTCATTTTCAAACTTCAAATAGATGAGCCTATTTTTGGGGGAGTCATAGAGACGAAAAAGCTCGCAATGCACCCCAATCACATCACTGTGAGTCAAATAAAGGGCTTCTGGACGGATAGGTAATGCAATCGGTGTAGCCGATTCTAATCGTACCAGCGTGTTATCCGCTTTGAGAATAAGCCATACAACATTGGGGCGATCGATTCCATACAAAGAGTGATTCGACCCATTGATGCTCGTCAGTGCAAAATCTTTTCTCCCCGTATCCGATACCGTTAACGTTTGAGGTCGGTCAAAATCACTGCGCATCAGAGAGAGAACTCGATTTTTTTGGGAAACTATTTTCTCTTTTTCTTTGTAAAAAGTTTGCTGCTTGCGTAATCCCCCTATCGTTCCAAACAAAAACACCGCAATAAGGCCAAAAAGGGCAATGGAGACTAACAACTCAACAAGGGTAAAAGCACGTCGATTCATACTGTACCCGATGTGAGTCGAAAAAAAGTTTTGCTCTCATGATTGTTTCTCAGAATCACTTTTTGAACTCCTAAGGAAGAGGTTTTACCTATATTTAACCCATTGATATGAAGGGAGCCCAAGGGATCAATGATCTCTTTGGGGGAAAGTCGAATCTGATAGGTATGTGTTTGAAGGGATTCTCGGATGGCAGAGTGATCGATCACATACCGCATCTTAAGAATCTCATCAACGTTCATCACCCGCCCCTCTACACTCTCATTTATCTCTCCCGCCACCAGCCCCATCATCATTGAAGACTCAAAATGGTTCAAAAGATTTTCGGATGCTTTAGAGATATTGGAGACCACTTGCATCAGTGCAAGCGTCGCCACCGAGGCGATCATCACCGCCACGAGAGTTTCGATGAGGGAGAACCCTTTAGTGTGTCCCATAATAACTGTCCGTTTTGATAGGGGTGGTAGATTCATTGAAAAGAAACCGCCGAAGGGCATCTTCATTTTGGGTGACAAAAGGTTTGTCCCCCCCCAGTGGTGTATAGACATAAAAAGTGAACTTGCTCTTGAGGATTAAGGGGGAGAGGGTTCCATCGGGATAGAGGGAGAGTTCAAAACACCCCTGCCGTAATGCTCCGCCCGTGCGTGTGACGATAGAACCTAGCGCTTTGAGTTCACCGAAACGGTCAAATCCGTAACGTATAGGGGTTCCCTCCGATTGCAAATGGAAGGTTGTTATGAGTTTTTTATCAGCAGAGAATACACGGCACTCTTGACACGATTTGTCACACACCATCCAAATCTCGCTTGAGTGTTCCAAGGCTTTCATACTGCTTTTAAGGGTAGTCAGAGAGAGCGTCGACGAGGTGATTTTCTCTTTTTTCAATGTAAACAGCCCAATCGAATAGACGATCCCAACCACAATCATAACGATCAGCAATTCAAAAAGGGTCATACCGCCACGAAAGAGTTTCACTTATTTACACTCGGAGAGTTTTTGATCCCTATTTTCATTTTTCCCGCCCTCTTTACCATCCGCACCCAAAGAGACAAGATCAATCGTATCCTCCATATTGAGATAAATATAGGGCTTATTCCACGGGTCTTTTGGGAGATTTTTTCCCTCAATATAAGCATTGGATGAATAGGAGGTATACTCGCTAGGACGAGGGTTAGTGAGCAATGCTTTGAGCCCCTCTTCGCTTGTCGGATATCCCCCATTATCCACCTTGAACATCTTGAGAGACTCATTTAAACTTTTCATCTGAATACAAACGAGTTTTTGTTTCGCCTCTTCACTTTTTCCCGTAATATTAGGGATAACAAACGCTGCCAAAAGCCCAAGGATAATAATAACCACCATAATCTCGATGAGGGTAAACGCTTTTCTTTTAGAATCAAATTTCATTTTACAACTCCTGCTGTCTTGTAAATGCCATTGTATTCTAAGACTAAAAAAAGATGGCTTAATGGGAACGCATCAAATTCTTTAATACACGGCTTACCGCAAGTAAGGTAGAATTTTCAAACCTCACGATCTATGTGCGAACGTTGAGTTATACCTTACCAAATTAGTCATAAGGGTTATAGAGTTGAATCAAATTATTAATGAATTAAAAACTTTAGCTTATGATCAGGGGATTCTTTATGTCGAGGATAACAAAGGACTTAGGGATAATATAGAGGGGTTACTGGCAAAGTTTTTTCCTAAAGTATGGGTAGCGGAAGAAGGGCGTAGTGGATATGAACTTTATTTGACGCATCGCCCTGCTATCGTATTGACGGATATTAATATGCCTCATATGAAAGGTTTTGAATTGGCACGTGCGATCAAAGCTGACAATAACGATGTACGGATTATTATTTTATCCGCGTTTGACGAGAAAGAATATTTGTATGAAGCAATAGAAATCGGAATTTTCCGCTATCTCCCTAAGCCCGCGAAAGTTCCTATTTTAGTGACAGTATTGCGTGATACCGCCCTAGCGATCCAGAATGAACGTAACAAACGAATTTTTGATAGTCAACTCAAAGATATATTTCATTATCAAAACAATCTTCTTCTTATGTTAAAAGGGGAAGAACCGCTCCTCGTCAATCAGCAAGTTCTCGATTTTTTCGGGGATAAAAATTTCGATCAATTTATGCAGCAGCATGGAGGTATCGAGAAACTTTTGTTAGAACATAAGGGCTTTTTGTATTCGACAGCCGAGACGAGATGGTATACTCAGGCGATCAAAAATCCTGGAAAACTGTTTCATACTAAAATGTTTAACCATGCCGGAGAGGTCCGCCATTTGATTATGAAACTTCGGCTAATCCCAGATAAAGAGGGGTATACGATCCTTTCGTTTGATGATATTACCGATTTAAATCTTTTGATGATTTTTGACAGTAAATCGGCTAAAAATGATCAACTTCTGCAAGAACGCTCCGTCGTTGTGAAGCTGCTGAAAGTTATTCAAGATAACAGTGCTGAAGTAAAACTCTATAATTTTTATCGTGGTTTGACGATCATCAATACGGCAGTACTGATCAAAATAGACGACAATGAGATGACACTCAAAACGACCTACTCTCAACTCAAAGCGATTAAGCTAGCCAATAATATCACGGTGACTTCCGAACTCTTCCCCTCCAGTATTTTGTGTAAATCAGTCAAGTCTATTGATTTCGATGCACAGACGGTAACTTTTTCCGATGTGAAGTTTATAGACTCAAGTGCCGATCAGCGTCAGTTTATCCGTTTGGAACCCAATGAAAAACGCCATTCCGTGACATTTTTTTATCGAGAAATTAAATTTTATGGGAAAGCGCGAATTGTCGATATCTCTATTTGTTCGATTAAAATTGAGATCGATGCTCTACCGGCTGGGCTTTGCGTCGGTGAGACGATCAAAGTTGCGTTAGTGCTCGATACGGATAAACAGCCCCTGAATTTCTCAGTGAGCGGAAATATTTATCGGATTGACAGTTTTACAAAAAATTATTATTTAATCACCCTCTTCGATCTTTCATCAACGAATAAAGACAAACTGACTGACTATCTTGCCACACGACAGCTAGAACTTATTCGTGAGTTTAAGGCCCTTTAAAATGTGGAAAATCAATCTGATTTTAGTACGCTCTCACGCGATTTTACTTGCATGGCTCAGTTTTTTGATTACTCTTTTGGTAACATTTTTACTTTGGTCGAATGCCAGAGAAGACGCTATTAATCATGCTCATACCCGTTTTGAAACATCCACTACGGATATAACCCGAAAGATCAATAGCCGGATGATTATCTACGAACAAATGTTGCAAGGGGGGATTGCTTTTTTAAATAGTGTTACTCGAATGAATCCTCAAAAATGGCAGTGTTACATCACCAGTTTAGATATTGCCGAACATTATCCCGTATTCCAAGGAATTGGATTCTCACAGGTTATTCCCCCTGAAGAGCTTTCAGACCATATTATGAAGATGAGAACAAATGGATTTCCAAACTATACACTAAAGCCCGAGGGGAAGCGGGATGAGTATCATGCGATCATCTATCTCGAACCGCTTGATAGGCGAAATCGCCGTGCTATTGGCTACGATATGTTCTCAGATCCGGTTAGGCATGCGGCAATGGTGCGTGCGCGAGATACAGCTAAAGCGTCTCTTTCTGGGAAAGTAACTCTCGTGCAAGAAACGACTACGGATACTCAGGCTGGTTTTTTGATGTATGTGCCGTTTTATCATACACAATTCCCCCCCCCATCAGTGGCTCAAAGAAGAGAGAAACTCCAAGGTTTTGTCTATGCTCCGTTTCGTGCAGGTGACTTTATGAATGAAATTCTAACTTACAAAGACCCAGATATCGCCGTTAAGCTCTATAGCGGACTAGCCACAAATAAGGATAATCTTCTCTATCAGAGTTCTCCTTCTAGCGGTGATAAGCCCCTTTTTGAGTTGGTCGTCCCGATTATGATGTATGGGCAAGAGTGGACAATTGTCTATCAAACACTGCCGTCGTATGAAACGACCATTGATACTACACGCACTCGATTAATTATTTTTGCCGGGTTACCCATATCATTTCTATTGTTACTAATATTTTTCTCTTTTGCTCAAACGACTGAGCAAGCTCGCATTATGGCACGTAACATGACCGCTGAGATCAGGGTTCTTAATGAAGAACTTGAAAACATGATCAATACGGCGCCCAACCCGATTATTATCCATACAGAAGATGGGACCATTGTCAAAATAAATCAAGCATGGTGTGATATCTCAGGATATACCCTTGAGGAGACTCCGACGACGGGTATATGGGTCGATAAAGTATATAAAGAACAGCAAGAAAAGATCAAATCACATATTCGCTATCTCTTTACGATTACTCAAAAAGTGGATGAGGGAGAATTTACCTTTTTTAATAAAATGGGCGCTAAGATTACTTGGCAATTTAGTTCAGCTCCATTTGGGTACATTAATGGAAAGCGAGCTGTCATTACGTCAGCAATGGATGTGACAGAACTTAAACATAAAGATGAGCTGATGCTTATGCAGTCACGTTATGCTGCGATGGGGGAGATGATCGGCATGATTGCCCATCAGTGGCGGCAGCCTTTGGCTTTAATATCTACAATTGCCGGAACGTTAAATCTCGATGTGATGATGGATGAATACAAAAAAGAAATTTTTGAGGAGAGGCTGGAAGCGATTTGTGATATTGCAATTGATCTTTCGGCAACGATCACCGATTTTAGAAATTTTTTCAGAGAAGATAAAGTAAAAGAATGGACGACCTGGAAGGAACTTGTAAGGGAAAGTTTAGCTATTATTGAACCCGATATCAAGGCCAAAAATATTGCGATTTATCCCATTTGGGATGAAGATATCCCTTTTATGACACTGCCGCGTGAACTTAAACAAGTAATTCTTAACCTCCTTAAAAATTCAGAAGATGTTTTGTGTGAAAAGGAGATTCCTCGCCCACAAATTTGGATTCGAACATCACATGAAGATAACATGATATGTTTAGAGATTGAAGATAATGGAGGAGGGATACCGGAAGATATTATCTATAAGGTTTTTGATCCGTATTTTAGTACAAAAATGGACAAAGATGGAACAGGAATTGGGTTGTACATGTCTAAAATGATTATAGAACAGCATGCTAATGGATATTTAAAAGTCAGAAATACATCCCTTGGAGCATGTTTTAAAATCTCTCTTCCACTCATAAAAGAAGTGCAATAGAGATTTTACTCTCCATTATGAGTGTAAAATCTCTGCCGAAGGTTCGCTAAAATAGTAGCCTTGAGAGTAGGTAATTCCCATTGATTTGACAATCCTATAGATCTCTTCAGAGCTAACAAATTCAGCAATGGTCTTTAGTCCCATCTCGGCAGCGAAGTTTTGAATACTTTGGACAATTACTTGCGCATTTTTATCATGGGGGAGATTTTTGATGAGAGAGCTGTCTATTTTAAGAAAATCGACCTGTAGTTTGATAAGGTGACCATAGTTGGAAAATCCAGAGCCAAAATCATCAATTGCGAACCGGCACCCAAGACGTTTGAACGTATCAATAAATTCGATGACTTGATCATAATTATAAATTCCTTCACTCTCCAAAATCTCAAAAATTATTTTTTTACCAATAGATGCCTGAAAGAGCGTATCGTATAAGAAGGAGACCATATCAGCGTTACTAATATCCTCGGTAGAGAGATTCAGACTAACGGTATAGGGCAAATCACGGAATATGGCGATTGTTTTTTGAACCATTATTTTAGTTAGTTTGGGATAAAGCCCTGTTCTGATCGCGATATCGAGAAACTTGTACGGTGAGATAACCGTTCCATCGGGCATAATCAACCGTATAAGTGCTTCATATTTATCGATTTTTTCGGTAGTGTTGTTGGCTATCCCTTGAAAATAGGGGACAATTCGCCCCTCTAAGATAGCATCCTTTATAATTTTATACCACGTAATATTCTCTTGATGCTCCTCATTGAGACGTAAAGAAGGATGAAAATGAAAGAAAGGAAGTTTATGGATTTTGGCACTTTTAAGGGCAATCTCGGCATTTTCGATCACCCGATTCATCGTATCGGCATACCCAGCTGTAAGTGAAATCCACAATTCAATTTCACCGCACTTAAACGGGTGATTGCTTAAATATTCGGAGTAAGTATTAATCCAGTTTTGTGCTGATACCGCCGTATGGGTAGATCCAAGTAAGATCACAAAGGTATCCCCATGAAGCCGATAAACCTGATCCCCTTTTGAAGCAAAATGGGTGATACAGGAGGCAAATTCACGAAGTAAACAATCTCCGGTAGCAAATCCGTATACCGAGTTGACATCTCGGAAACGGTTAATATTGACTACGAGCAGATGGGGAGAAGAGAGAGTGCAAAGCGCTTCGATGAGGGGGGCACGGCACGGTAGCCCTGTTAGAGAATCGATCATCGTGGCATGACGTAGCGCTTCTTGTCTGCGGCGAGATGTTATTATATAGCCAATATCACCAGCGAGGTCTTCGAGCATTCTGATCTCTTCTTCGTGAAATCCAAACGATTTGGAGGAGTAAATCGCCAACGTTCCGAACGGTTGTTCATCGGATGATCCACGTAACGGCAAGGTGATAGATGAGCCGAAGCCTGAATCTTTGGCTTTTTTATGCCAGAGGGAAAAGGCTTCGATATTAATTGATGGGGTGATAATCGTTTTGTTGGCAAGGATGCTTTGCGCGCTAGGACCGCGTGATGTTGGATCTGCGGGATCAAGAGAAAGAGATAACTGCTCGATATACCCCGTTGGATCGTCAGAATGGGCAACAATTTCTATGCGTTCATTAACGACATTTCCGATCCACGCAAGACGATAATGTCCGTGTTGTGCCAAAAGATCACAACATTCCCTCATGACATTTTGGATCGATTTATCGCTGATGAGTAAGCGGTTGACTATATCTATTGTATGGAGAATTTCGTAGAGATAGTCTTTTAGATAGTGGACAGATTCTAGTGATTTTTCTTTCTCTTCAAGTGCAGCATAGCTCACGGAGAGATGGTTATAAAGAGTTGTGAAGTCATGGATCAGAAAGGAGTTATTTTTTACTTTGTGCTTTAAAATAAGTGATCTAATGGCCTCTATAGGTTGCAAAAAATGGCGATAGATAAAGTAAAATAATATCCCAAAAAGTAGCGTGACGAGAAGTGCTACGATGATCGAATCATGATAAAACTTAACCATAAATAGATCGGGAGAAACCAATTCAAGAACTATCGTCGCTTCCACCTCTTTTGCGTTGGAAACATAATAAAAGGGGATGAGAAAAACCTCCTCTCCACTCTGAATATCTGACACGAGACGTTTTTCGTCTAGAAAAATCCCAGCCGGTATAATGTTCCCGACTAGTCTCTGATCGGATGAGAGGAGAATACGATTTTGCTGTGAAAAAGAGATGGATCGTAAATATGGTCGGTTTTTTATCGTCGATTCGATGGCAGGTCGGATATGGTCGTACTTACCTGACGAAGCAATTTGGAGCAAAGTCGGTTTGAGTAAATTGGTAATAGCAAGAATTCGTTTTTCTGTTATATGAGCACTTTCTTGCTCAAATTTAAAATGAGTATAGACAAAACAACTTCCACCTATGGTTACCAAAAAAATAAAAATAAAAATAAAAAATGTGCGTAACTTTATTTGATACTTTTTGGTGGCTACATCCTTTTTCTTCACAATAATGCCCCTGTCTTGAAAGTTCTACCTTACTTGCAGTAAGCCATGTATTAAAAATCAGATTTAAAGTTTCTATGAAATGAATGAGTTGAAATTGTAGTTTAGTTTTTGAAGTAAAAAAAGAGAAGAAAGACCATAAATAATGGCGTTCTAACGTTGGTGCGGATGAGAAGACTTGAACTTCCACACCGTGAGGCACCAGATCCTAAGTCTGGCGTGTCTACCATTCCACCACATCCGCATAAAAATCTAAGGTTGGTACGCCCTAGAGGATTCGAACCTCTGACCGATGCCTTAGAAGGGCATTGCTCTATCCAACTGAGCTAAGGACGCGAGTATTTATGGTGCGCCCGATAGGGTTCGAACCTATAACCTACGGATCCGAAGTCCGTTACTCTATCCAGTTGAGCTACGAACGCACAATCACCTTCTAAAACATCTAACGTCAAAAGGAATTCAAATAAACTGTATGGGGTGGAATACGGGGCTCGAACCCGTGACCCCCGGCACCACAAACCAGTGCTCTAACCAACTGAGCTAATTCCACCATACGAAAAAATTTATTTAAAATTACCATTGAAATAAAAAGTGGTCGGGGCGAGAGGACTCGAACCTCCGGCCCCTTGCTCCCAAAGCAAGTACTCTAACCATACTGAGCTACGCCCCGACCTGTCAGCTAATAAAGTCTAAACTAAATTAGTGAGGTGGAATTATAGTGTACTTTTTACAAAATGTCAAGATAATTCAAAAAAAAGTGAATTTGAGCCAATCAGAACTGTATCATTCCATCGATAGGAGAGCTTGCGGTCGCATACGGACGCTTGGGAATTCGTCCTGCAAGATAGCTCAAACGCCCTGCGATAACGCCGTTTTTCATCGCTTCCGCCATCATCATCGGGTTTTGGGCTTGGGCGATTGCCGTGTTGGTTAAAACACCATCAGCTCCCAGTTCCATCGCTATGGCGGCATCCGAAGCACACCCTATTCCCGCATCGACGATGATAGGAACTTTGACCGCTTCACGGACGAAGACAATGTTATAGCGATTCTGAACTCCTAGCCCACTTCCGATGGGGGCGGCAAGAGGCATAATCGCGTGAGCACCTGCATCTTCGAGTCGGCGTGCCATGATCGGATCATCACTCGTATACGCCATAATCGTAAAACCATCTTTGGCAAGCACTTCACATGCTTTAATCGTCTCTAGTACATCGGGATAGAGAGTTTTTAGCGTGTCTCCGATCACTTCAAGCTTGATAAGATCGATTCCTGTCGCTTCACGGGTGAGACGAAAAAGGGTAATTGCCTCTTCGGCTGTCGTACATCCTGCAGAGTTTGGCAAAAATTTGACATTCGTCCCTGCAAAGGTGTCGCGCAAGTTTGCCTCATTAGGGTTAGTGATATTGAGACGGCGTACCGCAACGGTAATCAGCTCTGAACCGCTGGCTAATGTTGCTGCTTTGGTCGTTTCAAAAGAGTCATATTTACCGCTTCCAACGATGAGACGGCTACCGAGGGTGTATTTTCCAATTTTTAGTGTGTGCATTTTATGAGATTCCTTATTTTAATATTTGACTTTTTAACATCTTTATTTTGGAAGTGGGACTTTAGTCCCGCATAATTTGGCGAGGCTAAAGCTTCACTTTCGATAAAATATTTACAATCGCTTGAGGTAAAATTTCATACTCAATTTCGTGAATTTTAGCGGTAAATTCTTCTAAAGTATCGGAAGAATTTTTAGTAAAACTTTTTTGTAAGATTATTTCTCCTCCATCGAGTTCATTGCTTACCCAGTGGACACTGACCCCACAAAGGGGTTCATCGCTCTCGAAACTCTCTTCAATAGCACGTGAGCCTTTGAACGCAGGGAGTAAAGAGGGGTGGAGATTAATGGCGCGGATGTTGGTCGTGAAAACAGGGGTGAGGATACGCATAAAACCGCACAGAACGACGAGATCAGGATTACAATGACGGATCGTTTCAACAAGTGCCGCATCGTAGCTTTCTCGAGAATCATAAAGAGTATGATCGAGAACAACCACGTCTATCTGAGCCTTTTGGGCTTTGGCAATCCCCCCTGCCTTAGGGTTGTTGGTAATGGCGCAGGTAATAGTGGCGTGTTTGGTGTGAATTTTTTCGATTAAGTTAGCGAGGTTCGTCCCCTCACCGCTGAATAAGGCTACAATTTTTTTCATAGGGTTGTGATACTTTCAATGAGATCAAAGGGGGTGAGAGCATAGTTGTTTTTAGGAAAATTCTGAGACGCTATTGCGTGGGCAAGGGAGCCTTGGAGTGCGGATTCAAGAGGATCAACTCCTTGGGAGAGCAATGCCCCGATAAGCCCCGAGAGGACATCACCGCTTCCCCCTTTTGCCAACGCAACAGTGCCGTGTGGATTAATGAAAAATTCATCTTTATGTCCAATAATGACATTGGAACCTTTGAGAACCAACACGGCATTAGGATACTGGGTACAAAACTGCTCCACGTATTTAAATCGATTGTTTTGGAGGGTTTGTACATCGATCTCCGTAATGCCACATATACGGAGGATTTGGGTGAACTCTTTGGGATGGGGGGTGAGGACAATATTGGGTCGTTGCAGTAACTCCAAAAACATCGGATGGGTAAAAATATCGGCATCCAAAACTAGGGGGTAAAGATTCTCTACTAGTACCGAGAGTTCTTTATCGCAAAACTCTACCCCTAGCCCCATCCCCAAAGCGATAGCGGTAGTGGTCGTTGGGAGGGAATGGCTTTGCATGAGATCGTAGGGGATATGAACATTTTCATTACTAATAAGCGTTACTAACCCGGTCCCAAAACGGTGCGCAGCTGAACCTGCAATGACGGCGGCACCGATTTTCTCCCCGCATACGAGGGCAAGATGTCCATACGTCCCTTTGTGCGCGGAGGCCACGGTTCGCAAGGGGAGGTGTAAATCACTCTTTTCAAGAAGATGCCATGAGGAGGGGATCTCATAATGGGAGCGGTGAATTCCCAAATCAGCGACAACTATCTCTCCGACAACTTCTTTGGCAGCATCGCTAAACATCCCCCGTTTGAGAGCGCCCATCGTCACCGTCAGATCGGCTTTGAAGGTATGAGTATCAAGTCTCCCCTCCGCGTATAAACCACTGGGAATATCACACGCGATTTTAAAACCCTTGAGCACGTTAAGAGACTCTACTATTTTTTGCGCTTCAATATCGAGAGGGCGACTCAGCCCGCTTCCGAAAAGAGCATCCACGATCACAGCAGCAAAGCTTGGAAGTTCACTAGGAAAAAGACCTAGTTTTGTCAGGCGATTGTATTGAAGTTGGCAAAGGGGTGAACGTGCCCCTAAGGGGAGATGAACACTCACCTGATAATCTCCCTTTAAGAGACGCGCAAGAGCCAATCCATCCGCTCCGTTATTGCCGCTGCCACAGACGATGAGCACACAAGCGTGAAGGGGGAAACGGTTACGAATGGCTTGCTCTATCCCTATAGCGGCATGCTCCATCATCAGCTCTTCGGTAAGAGCGTATTTTTCTAGTGTACGCGAATCGAGCGAGGAGACTTCAACGTAAAGATTTTGCATAGAGTAAGTCCATTTCGGCTATAATTGCATTTATGAACAACGATTATATCGCAATAGCCTGCAAGACACTTGAAATCGAAGCGCAAACGTTGCGTGATGCGATCACAACCATCGGTGATGAGATACCACGTGCCGTTGATATTATCCTCGGATGTACGGGTAAACTGATTATTACAGGGGTAGGTAAGTCAGGATTGATCGGAGCCAAAATGGCTGCGACGTTTGCCTCTACGGGGACACCGAGTTTTTTTCTCCACCCTACCGAAGCGCTCCATGGAGATCTGGGGATGATGGGTAAAGATGATGTCGTACTCGCTATCAGCTACAGCGGTGAGTCTCCGGAACTTAGCTCTATCCTCCCCCATATCAAACGATTTAATATCCCCCTTATCGGGATGACCCGTAATGCTCAATCAACGTTGGGGCGTTTTAGTGATGTCGTGATTAATATCAATGTGGCGATAGAGGCGTGTCCTCTCAATATCGCTCCAACCTCTTCAACGACGTTGACGTTAGCCATGGGAGATGCCCTTGCGGTGTGTTTGATGGAAGCTAGAGGATTTAAAAAAGAGGATTTTGCCTCGTTTCATCCTGGTGGAGCGTTGGGAAGACAGCTTTTTGTCAAAGTAAGCGATTTGATGCGGAGCGAAAATCTTCCGATAGTGGATGAAAAGACCCCTCTCAAAGAAGCTATTTTACGACTGAGCGAGGGACGATTAGGGACAGTATTTCTCACGAATGCGCAAGGGAAACTCTCAGGGCTTCTTAGCGATGGGGATATCCGTCGTGCATTGTTGGGGGATTCTTTTTCCCTCGATGCCCCAGCCCAAGAGTTTGCCACTAAAAATCCGATGGTGATTATGGACGGCTCTATGCTTGCCAGTGATGCGTTGGTTCTTATCGAAAAACAAAAAATTCAACTGTTAGTCGTCACTGACAAAGACGGCATTATACAAGGTGCATTGCACCTTCATACACTCGTGGAAGCAGGTATCTCATGATGAGACTTAATAAATATATAGCCCACTACTCGACCTATTCTCGCCGTGAAGCGGATCAGGCGATTTTGGACGGGTATGTCCGTATCGATGGTGAAATCGAAAAAAATCCAGCCGTTTCTGTCGATGAGCGCAATGCCAATGTCATGGTAAGCGGTAACAAAATCACCGCAACCGACCAGTTTACGGTGATTGTTTACAACAAACCACGCGGTGAGTTGGTAACCAAGAAAGATCCTCAAAAGCGTCGAACGATTTATGATTCTCTCTCTAGCAATTATAAACATTTTATCCCTGTTGGACGGCTTGACTATGCGTCTGAAGGGTTATTGCTTCTCACCGATGCGTCGAGAGTTGCTACGGCATTAATGACCTCTAAAATGGAGCGTGTGTATCGAATCAAAATCAAAGGAGCCGTCACTGAGGGGATGAAAATCGCTATGGGTGAGGGGTTGGAACTTGATGATGCCAGTGCAGGTGCGCATGAGTATGCCGAGGAAGGACCGATGAGCTTTGCCCCCTTTTATGCCTACCAAATACAAAAAGATCAGGGCGATTATTCGATCCTCAAAGTCGCTATTGGAGAGGGGCAAAACCGTGAGCTTCGCCGCTTTTTCGCCCATTTCGGTGCTGAAATTGTCGATCTCAAACGCCTTAGCTTCGGAGGGATTGAACTGAATAATCTTCCTACGGGAAAAGTTCGATTCTTGGAGCGTAGCGAATACGCATCGTTGCGTGACTTTTTAGAAACGGCCGAAAAAGCGCAAATAATGAAACAAAAAGATATGCAAGGCAAGGCGAGAGCTTTGGGAAAACCTGCCGTACGCAAACCAATTGTTGAAGTCAAAAAAGTCACCAAACGTGAATTTATCAAAGATAAAAAAGTGAAACCTCAAAACGAGGTGTTTGGAACCAATAAATACAAACCAAAAAGTGAAAATAAGTTTAAAAAATAATGGCTGATTTTACCTATCTCCTTCGTCCAAAAACGTTCGATGAAGTGGTGGGGCAGAATCATCTTTGTTCTCCCGATGCTCCTCTACGCTCCCTCTGTGAAAGTAATAATTTACCCCACTCCTTTTTTTATGGCCCTCCCGGATCTGGCAAAACAACATTAGCACGGATTATTGCCTCCGTCTTGGAAATGCCATTTTACGAATTTAACGCAACGTCACTTAAAATCGAAAACTTACGTAAGATTTTTGATCAATATGAAAATTCTCTCACGAAACCGCTTATCTTTATTGATGAAGTACACCGTCTGGCAAAAAATCAGCAAGAGGTGTTACTCCCCGTTATGGAAAAAAACAGTGTGTTAGTCATTGGAGCCTCGACGGAAAACCCCTATTTTAGCCTCACTGCGGCGATGCGCTCACGTTCATTACTCTTTGAACTCCAAACCATCGGTTATGATGCGTTAGAGGATTTGTTAGTGCGAACGTCTGTCGCGGTAGAAGACGATGCGCGTGAGTATTTGATCGCCAGTTCAGGAGGCGATGCACGCGCGATGCTCAAACTTCTCGAAGTTGCCACGGCACTCAACAAACCAATCACCCTAACACTCCTCAAATCGCTCCGTCCTGCGGCACAGAGTTTGGGGAGTTCGGAAGCGGGAGTTCATTATGATCTGGCTTCGGCGATGATTAAAAGTATCCGTGGAAGTGATGCTGATGCGGCAATTTATTATTTGGCACGGCTCATTGAGGGGGGTGAGCCTCCTGAGTTTATTGCCCGTCGTCTTGTTATCCTCTCTTCTGAAGATGTGGGAAATGCCAATCCTCAAGCTCTCACGCTGTGTACGTCTGCCATGACGAGTGTGAAGATGATCGGGTATCCCGAATCACGAATTATTTTAGCACAAGCCGTCATCTACCTCTGCGCTTCCCCAAAAAGTAATACAGCCTATAACGCCATCAATGCCGCGCAACAAGCGGTCAAAAATGGGGTGATTTTAGAAATCCCCGAACCGATTCGCCAACAGCATAAAGGGTACTTGTATCCCCATGATTTCGGCGGATGGGTCAAGCAAAAATATCTCTCTAAGCCCTTGAAGTTTGTTGAGTTTAAAAATAGCGGATACGAGGGAAAGATGGGGGAGTGGATGGAAAAGGTGTGGGGATCAAGGGGATAAACCCCTTACACACTGTAATACGTAGCCTCTTTGTGATGGACGACGAGTGCGGTAGTACTTTGTTCGGGGTGGATTTGGAAGGTTTCTGAGAGGACGATTCCAAACTCTTCGGGTCGTAACAGATCAAAAATGATTTTGCTTTGCTCCAAATCAGGACAGGCAGGGTAACCAAAACTATATCGTGCACCCGGATAACGGTTGAGCCGTACATCTCGTAGACTAAACCCCTCATCGTCACTGGCAATACCCAAGTCCAAGCGGATTTGTTTGTGGGCTACTTCGGCGAGGGCTTCGGCTAGTTCGACCCCAAAACCGTGTACCATGTTGTACTCTAAATATTGGTTAGCAGCATAGAGCTCTTTTTCGTACTCACTAAATTTGTCCCCAACACTGACACAGGTGAGAGGGAGTACATCATCACGAGTGTGGGTGAAGAAATCGCTCAATGCGCGATGGGGTGCTTTACGTTGGCGTGGAAATTCAAAGACATATTTGGCGTTTCCTATGACCATTTCTAACGGTTGACGATTGGCATTGGCATCCACGTTCCATCCTGCCGTTTCGTCGAAAATGAGGAGTTCTCGGTCGTTGCTGCGCACGGGATAGTATCCATAGATTATCGTTGGATCAAAAAGACCCCGTTGGACAATTTCCCGTTTAATCCGCTCGTATGCCGGATAGACTTTGGTTTCCAACAGTTTTTTATACGCATCAACCTCCATCCCTGCACGTTTGTACCCCCAGTGCATTTTGAAAAGGGTACGCTTATTAACCCACTCACACACCATATCAAAATCAAGTTGTTCTTTACGTAATACTCGTCGTCCCCAAAACGGAGGGGTAGGAATTTTCACGTCACGAGAGGGCATTTTTAACTCTTCAAAAAGCGGGATAATGATCTCTTGTACCTCTTTGACCTGACGCTCTACCATATCACCGTTTAGCCTCGTATCCAATCCACCACTTGGGTCTTCGTTATATTTTTCGATACGGCTCATGGCAATAACCCCATCAAATGCGTCGCGGCAATAAAATATTGCCCCCTGATAGATAGGACGGCAAAAATCATCGACGAAACTGCGCGTTAATGCCGCACCACCGAGTAAAATGGGGATCGTAATCCCTTTTTCACGTAATATTTCAAGATTATCTTTCATAACTTGGGTCGATTTAACGAGTAATCCTGACATCCCAATGGCGTGAATCTCGTTGGATTTCATAACGTCGAGATACTCTTCGAGTTCTGTTTTGATCCCGATATTGATCACCTTAAACCCATTGTTGGAGAGGATAATATCCACGAGATTTTTTCCCACATCGTGTACATCCCCTTTGACCGTCCCTATAACGAGGGTGGTATCGGTATCTTTTTCTTGCTTGGTGAGATAAGGGTTGAGATAATCCACCGTTGTTTTCATCGTCTCTGCACTTTGCAATACAAACGGCAGCTGCATTTTTCCACTTCCGAAAAGTTCCCCAACGACTTTCATCGCATCAATGAGAATTTCATTCACGATTTTATCAGGCTGTATCGTTTGACGCGCTTTTTCCACCAGTGGAATCATCCGCTCTTTATCCCCATCCAGCAAAAGGCGTCCGATTTTTTCTTCATCACTCATCGCCTCATACTCTTCATCGTTTCGACTGTTATCAATCGTCTTATCACTAAAATGGTCGATAAATTTGAAGAGCGATTGATCGTCCGCCGCGAACAGAAGCTCTTCACAAATTGCCTTATCCTCTTGCGACATTTTGGCTAAAGGGACGATGTGTTTGACGTTGATAATGACGGAGGTCATCCCTGCTTGGATACAGTAGTGCAAAAAGACACTATTGAGATAGACCCGTGCGTTTATATTGAGACCAAAAGAGATATTAGATAGCCCTAGTGTGGAGCCAACATTGGGATATTTTTGGTGGAGTTGACGAATCGCTTCTAAAGTTTGGACGGCGGCATCGCGATACTCGACATCACCGCTTCCTACGGTAAAGGTGAGCATATCAAACATGAGATTCCGAGGATCAATACCATGGCGATTGACGCATAAATCGTAGATACGATCGGCGATGCGCATTTTCTCCTCCGTGGTTTTTGCCATCCCCTTTTCATCGATGACGAGACACACCAACGCCGTTCCGAACTTTTTCGCCAGCGAACAAATCGCGTCTAATCTCTCTTCACCGTCTTCAAGATTGACTGAGTTGATGATAGGTTTACCACCGATACACTTGAGAGCCTCTTCCATCGTGTTAACTCTCGTAGCATCGGGCATAAGGGGGATGGAGATTTTTTGATTATAAATCTTCATAACGTGCATCATGTCAATAGCACCGTCACGTCCGGCAAATTCGACGTTGACATCCAGACAATGGGCGCCATCACGCACTTGTGCTTGTCCGACACTCAGTGTCCCCTCGTAATCACCGGCGATAATGAGTTCACGAAACGCTTTGGAGCCTGTGGAGTTGGAACGCTCCCCTATGAGCAAAGGTGAAGGGGTTTGGATGAGTTCAACGGTATTAAAAAGGGATGCGATAGAGGGAGGTGTTACCCCTTGCGGTTTTTTTGGCGTGATCGTGGAGACTTTATTGACCAATGCACGGATATGTTGAGGAGTTGTACCGCAACATCCCCCCAAGAAACTCACCCCTGAATAGTTTAAAAAATCACATTGAAGCTGTGCAAATTCATCGGGTCCCATCGGATAGTACGAATAGCCACCACGGTTTTGAGGAAGTCCTGCATTGGCATGAACGGAGATGGGTTTTCCCCACACGTCGCTTAACGTTCGAACATGTTTGCCATATTGTTCCGGTCCTGTCCCGCAGTTAAATCCCAGACTGAGGATATCAAATGGCTCCATAATAGTGGCAATCGTTTGGGCATCGGTACCGATGAGCATACTTCCTGCTAATTCGATAGTAACGGAGACCATAATGGGCAAATCAGTTCCCCGCTCTTTATTCGCCGCTTCACACGCATGAAGTGCCGCTTTGATTTGAAGAGGATCTTGGCACGTTTCGAGAAGAAAAATATCCGCCCCCCCATCAATGAGACCTAAACAACACTCCGTATACCCAACAAGCATCTCATCGTAATGGATATGACCCAGAGAGGGGAGTTTGGTTCCCGGTCCAATAGAGCCAAGAACGAAGCGTGGATATTGCGGGGTTGAAAACTTATCGCACTCATCCTTGCAAACTTGCGCCCCTGCACGGGAGAGTTCATACGCTCTGTGACCGATTTGGTACTCATCCAAAACCCAGTTAAATGAGCCAAAGGTGTTGGTGGTAAGTAAATCAGCCCCTGCTGTGAGATAGGCGTGAAAAATATCGCTCATTACCTCGGGGCAAGTGACATTGAGAAGTTCATTACACCCCTCGTTGCCTTCCCATGCGCTTGCGGGAATCATCGCATCCCGCTCTTGAAGTTGCGTCCCCATGGCTCCATCAATGATAAGCGGGCGTTTTTGGAGGATTTCAAGGAGTTGTGTTTTTACCGACATGGATGCTCTTTTAAAAGAAATTAATCTTTTATTTTATCCTAATGGAGCATAAGTGGTTCTAAGGGGCAAAATATAATTCTTTCGATACACTCTTCACTATGAAAAAGCTACTTCTTTTATCCCTCTTTTTAGTCACTATCCTCTGGTCAAATGAGCCTATTACCCTTCAATTGTCATGGCTTCATCAGTTTCAATTTGCCGGATTTTACGTTGCCAAAGAAAAAGGGTATTACCGTGATGCCGGATTGGATGTTACGATAGAGGATGCTCAGAACAAAAGAGATCCCCTAAAGACAGTAATGCAGGGGAATGCTCAGTATGCCGTCGGGCATACATCACTTCTCGTGAACAGTATGCAAGGTTCTCCCATCATTTTAATGGCAGCAATGTTTCAGTCCTCCCCCGAAATGTTGTTGGTACGGGAAGATTCGGGGATTAAAAGTGCCAAAGATCTACGCGGTAAGAGGATCATGCTTACTGCTGATGCTGCCAATGGTGTTGAAATTCAAGCCATGCTTCGCAGTGTAGGACTTACCCCAAAAGATTATATTTTGCAGCCCCATTCCTACAACCCACGGTCGTTAGAGCACAATGAGACCGATGCTATGGCGGCGTATCTTTCCAATGAGCCTTTTGTCTTGGACAAGATGGGGATAAAAACGCACGCTATTCATCCAAAAGAATACGGTTTCGATTTTTACAGCGATATACTGTTTTCGAGCCAAAAAGAGTATCGAGAACACCCAGAGCGAATGGCTCAATTTTATAATGCCAGTATGCGCGGATGGCACTATGCATTTACCCATATTGACGAAACAGCAGAATTGATTTACCGCGCTTACAATCCTCAGCATAAATCGCTTGAAAGTCTTATCTATGAAGGTAATAGTCTCAAGCAACTTGCCTATCGTCCAAATATCTCTTTTGGAGAGATTGATCCCATCCGTCTGGAGATGATGGTACAAGGGTATCGTTTGATGGGGAGTGCAAATACCCCTTTTTCATCGGAAGCATTGATCTATAAAAATACAACACTTCAATTGAGCAACGTCGAAAAACAATGGCTTAAAGAACATCCGATTATCCGCGTTGGTATTGATAAAAATCGACCCCCGATTTCATTTCTTGATACGAATGGCAAATATTTAGGGGTGAGTGCTTCGTATTTAAAGCTTTTAGAAAAACAGCTCGGAGTTACTTTTGTACTTGAGTATAGTCGTTCAAATTGGAGCGATTCACTAAAAGGTATTAATCACCGTGAACTGGATATGCTCTCGTACGCCACCATCATAACGAAACAAAAAAACGATCTTCATTTAAGCAACTCTTACATGAAAGAATCGCTTGTCATTGTTGCTAACTCAAATGTAGGGTATGTGCATGACCTGAATGATCTCCGAGGGAAAAGAATTGCGGTTGCACGATCGTATGCAACCGATCTCTTTTTGAAAAAAGAGTATCCAAAGCTTCAAATAATACTCTCTGAAACACCTTTGGACGCATTAAAAAAAGTATCGGCAGGAGAAGCAGATGCCTGTGTAGAAGGGTTAAGTGTTGTTAGCTATCTCATAAATCAGTATGATTTAAAAGGGCTAAAAGTTGTCGGAGAGACCCCCTATCAATATGAGTATGCGTTTGCATTTCGTAATGATTGGGAGATACTTTCCAAAATTACGGATAAAGTTCTCGCATCGATTAGCCAAAAAGATTATGAAGAGATACATGGTCACTGGTTGGTGATGAAAATACAAGCGCCTATTGATTATTTCTATATATGGCTATCCGTAGGTATCGCTATGATAATTTTTTTATTGATACTGTACAAGAACAGAACTCTTGACAAATTGGTCCGTTATCGCACGGCAGAGCTTGAGGTCTTGAATGAGCATCTGCAAGAGGAGATAAAGAAAGCCGTTCTTAAAAACCGTACTCAAGAGAAGATTTTGATGCAGCAGGCTAAAATGGCAGAAATCGGCTCTATGCTGGAGTCAATAGCCCATCAATGGCGTCAGCCTCTCAATATTTTGGGAATATCGATGAGCAATCTAAGTTTAGGCCTCGCATTAGGGAAGCCAGAGAATATAGAAAATACGGTTGAAATTGTGGAACAACAAATTCAGTATATGTCCCAAACAATCGATGATTTTAGGAATTTCTTCAAACAAGACCTTGCGCAAAAACGGATCAATATTAACGACACACTCAACGAGATAGAGACATTGATTGGCCCCTTATTGAGACGAAATGATATTACCCTTGTCCGAAATATTGATCCATCGATAACGCTCTTCGTCTATCCCAATGAGCTAAAACAGGTACTTCTTAATATTATTAATAATGGACGTGAAGCGATAGAACACGCTAAAAGTAAAAATAGAGAGATTAGTGTCCGTTGTGAAAACAACAGTCATTTTTGTACCATCTCTATCGAAGATACAGGGGGAGGCGTTCCCTTAGATATTATAGATAAACTCTTTGATCCCTATTTCACAACTAAATTTGAATCTCAGGGGACGGGGATTGGATTGTATATGGCGAAGGTGATTATCGAAAAGCATTTTTTTGGGAAGCTTAGGGTTTACAATACCGAAAGAGGGGCATGTTTTGAGATACAACTCAATCACTCAGAGGATACGGTGGCTTAAACCATCCATGATGCACGTTTTGAACGGCGTAATTTTTTTAACATTGCTTTTTCCAATGAACTTATTTTTTTCATAATATTCCTCCTTGCTTGATTTTCGCAAGTATAGGTTGGAAGTATTACTGTATCGTTACACAAAAAGGAGAGAACGATGGCAATATTGGAAAAAGCCCTCTTGGGGGGCGGATGTTTTTGGTGTATTGAAGCGGTCTATAACCGTGTTATCGGGGTTCACAGCGCACTAAGTGGCTATGCAGGGGGAGCACGCCCCAATCCAAGCTATGAGCAAGTATGCACAGGGGTGAGCGGTCATGCGGAAGTGGTGGAGATCATTTTTGATACCAGTGTGATTAGTTACGAAGAGATTCTAGCTATTTTCTGGGAAATTCATAACCCAACGACCCTCAATGCCCAAGGGGCGGATAAAGGAACACAGTACCGTTCGGTCATTTATTATGTCGATGAGAAACAAAAAGAGCAAGCATTAGCTTCTATAGAAGACGCTCAAAAATCGTTCAAGGATACTATCGTAACGGAACTCTCCCCTCTCCCCGAATTTTTCACAGCAGAACACTATCATCAAAATTATTACAGTGAACATCCGACACAAGGGTATTGCCATGCAGTGATTGCACCGAAGCTAGAAAAATTTATGAAAAAGTTTGGGGATAAGGTGAAGCAGTAATAACTTTCCCTTGCGGGAAAGAGAAGAATGAAGAACGACTTAGTGAGTTAAGTTGATTTGGATACGGCGATTTTCTACACGCCCTTCTATCGTTGCATTATTAGCAACAGGATTACGCTCACCTTCACCTTTTACTGTCAAACGTTTTGCGGCAATACCTTGTCTAACAAGCATATCTTTAACTTTAGCAGCCCGTTTTACAGAGAGCTTTTGGTTAGATGCTGTTGAACCAACAGAGTCAGTATGCCCTATAATAGTTGCTTTATAGTGTGGATTATTTTTCATAATGTCAGCAAAATCATTAATTTTTACTCTTCCCTCTGCATCAATCGCATTAGAACCAGTAGCAAAATTTAAGTGAAGTGACGCTGAAATAGGACAACCCTCTGCATCGACTTTGTAACCGGCTGGAGATTTAGGACATTTGTCTTGTGAATCCAATACACCGTCTTTATCGCTGTCAAGTGGTGCAACGACAGCTGCAACCGCTGATGTTGCAACCACCGCAACCGCTGGAGCAACAACAACTGGCGCTGCTTTAGGAGCTTCAACAACAGGTGCTGCTTTAGGAGCTTCAACAACGGGTGCTGGCTTAACGACAACAGGAGCTGGTTTAGGAGCTACAACAACAGGTGCTGGCTTAGCTGTTTCGCCAAATGCATACGATAGACCGGCAAGAAGGGTACTATTTTGAACTCTTCCTGGTAAATCTTGGTTGTCTTTTATAAAATAAAGCCATTCTGCTTTAAGCGCTATATTCTCGGTTAATGCATATTTTGCACCCAATCCTGCATCGAGAAGAAGTCCATCATCGCCATTGGCTTGCATCTCATATCCGAGTCCTGCTTTTACGTAGGGAGTCATTTGAGCCATACCTGGTAGTTCAATAACACCACCTGCCATTGCTGTAGTGGTTCCGCCTTTATCGTTTCGACCAACAGCAGTAGTATTAGCGTAGAGCAATGAAAGCTCAGGCTTGATAAGAGAGGTTAAGTCATTAAACTGCATTTGAGCACCAAAAACAGCATGGTTATCGACGCCTGCTGTTGAAACATACCCATCAGACCCTTTATTCCACAAATAACCCACAACTGGAGTTACTTCATATTTATAATCACTCGCACCGAACAATGTAGCTGCAAGCAATGTTGAAAGAATTACTTTTTTCATTTATGTTTCCTTTATGTGTTTTTATTTGAATATTAAAATATAGGAGGCCAAATGAGCTTCCTATATCACTAAAATTATTGAGTTACGGTCAATTTACCCGTGAACGTAGTACCAAAAGTCGATTTTGGTGTTGTTGTTGTAAGGACATTGATAGTACTTACAGGTGCTGATAATGCTTTAATAGCACTTCCATCAGCATAACCGAGAGTTACTCCACCAATAAGGAAAGAGATATTGTATGTTCCCTCTTTCGTAATATTTGCAAATGGAGATGTTGAAGAAACTTTTCCTTCGATTTGTCTCATGATATTTGAAAGATTAAACGTATTTGGAGCTGTATAAATATTTGCCGCTTCATTAGTAAGTTGGACAAGAATAGGGGTAGTGCTTCCTGTACTGTCTTTACCTTCTACATATAAAACAGCATTCGCAGGTACGGTGATAGTTGCTGTTGCGCCATTGCCTGTAACGGTTGCCCCTTGAAGGATCGCTTTGAGCTCACGATTCCCAATAACATCGTTGATTTTGATGGCAATATCAATAGGCTTCGCAGTAGCATTAAGCTCATCACCATTATTTGCAAGGGTGAATTGAAGCATGATGTCATTTGCCGTTGATACTGTCTGATCGTTAAATGTACCATTTTGAGCGAAAGTAGCGGTAGAAGTTCCAACACTAAAGCTATTCGCTGACAAAGTGACTGCCTTAGTTAGCGTTGTCGCATTGACTGCAGTTGCCGTATTAGTTGCAACGGTAGTCGTAGCCACTTTTGCCTCAGCAAGCGTTGTAGTCGTTGTAATAGTAGGTGTGTTTGTGATAGAAGTTGCAATACTCCCAGCAACTGTAGCTGCAGTAATGGTATTTGTAGTTGGAATAGCATTGATTACAGCTGTCATAACTGATGTTAAATTCAAGCCTGTTGACCCTGTTAACGTAGTAGTAGTCGTAGTGTTGGCTTTTATTGCATCTACAGCAACTTTCATAATTTCAGCAGGTGACTTCGTTGTTCCTGCTGCTGAAACTAAAGCAGTTATTTGACTAAGAATCGCTTGAACTTGAAGAGCTGCTGTATTGAGTTTTGCATCCGTCGCACTAAATGTTCCACCAGCTTCTACAACAGCACGATAATCTTTTGAAAGATCTGCAACACTTAGACCAAATAAGCTAGCGACTAGATTTTCATCCATTCCATCAGCGAGTAGAGTCGTTAATGGTGTTGCCATCGTTGACCCTTTAGGTGCTTTTAACACGCCTGTAAATGCCAACCCAGTATCTTTATCCGTTCCACCTGTAATGATTACTTTACCAGTATTATTAACCGCTGGAATAGTATAACCACCATCTGTACCATTTGTTTTAAATGTATATTCACCTACATCACAGGTATCATTATTATTTGCATCAACACAGCCGTTTGCATTTAAAATATACCCATCAAGAGCTTTTGCAACAACTGCTACTTCCGCCGGAGTTGGTGCATTTTCTGTCCAACACCCCGTCATTCCTACTGCCAATATGGCACTCGCTGCCAATAAACTTAGCTTCATTTTCATGATTGCTCCCCTTTTGTTTACATAATTGAGCACATTATAGATAACCATACCTTAATGTGTTATGAACTGTTTCTTTTAACTAGGCTATTGTTTAAAGATATAGTTGATTCCCAATTGACACCAACCGAAGGGGTGGTCAAATGAGGTTTGGCTGTATTTATTGTAAAGGAACGGGATAGTTCCGTTGAATTGACGATAAAGATAGGTTCCTCCGACATTAACACCAAGATTGGGGGTAATGTTATAGGATAATACCATTTCGAGGGTGTGGTTGGTGTTCAAAAAATTTAGCCCATTTTCTCGAAACAGTTTTTTATACTCATAGTTGGTCGTTAGAACGGTATTAAAAGGGGTATGGACGGCTAGGTTAAATCCTGCGCTTGCATAATTTTCATTTCGATCTAAAGATATTGGAAAATTAGTATAGGTCGCGAACAGTGATTTGAAACTATCCCCTGCAATATCATCCATATTGGTGTCAATTGTCGTTGAAATGGCGGTATGTCCAAGCTCCATGTAGAGTGATGGGGAAAACGTTTCGAATCCCATGGCAATACTGGTACGCCCATAGAACGTTTGATCGCTCATGTTATCAATGGAAATTTCAGGATGAGAACTTTTTGGGAATCCTGCTGAGAGGGAGAGATTATCATAATTTTTTGTCAGCCAAAGATATTGATCTGTTTCACTGGCGGTTATATTTTTCCCGAGATTATTGAGATAGTATTGTATATCAGTAGCAGAGGACATAGTGACTTTTTTTCCTTTGTTTCCTCTAAACCCTATATCAACACCTAGTGTAATTAAAGAAGAGGGTTTGAAAATATACCGTCCATATCCCCCATACGATAGAACATCTAGGGTAGATGACCCATATCCGATGGTTTGAGAAGAGAGATTGAAATTGAGTAGACTATTAGTAGATGGAGAGTAGTTAGTCACTATTTTATGGGAAGTATAGTCTCCTAACCCATTGGTTTGTACGGTATTTGATGAACTAAATTCAGACTGTTTGACATTAAAAATATCCAATGTATCGTTCATTGCTCTGTATTGGTAGGAGACTTCGAGCGCATTGGTTGGGAGAACAAGAGGAGCTTTGGATTCCCCTATATAGTCAGCATTAAGGGACCCTTGTAGTCCAGCGAGTAGACAAAAACAAAAAAGGGACGTCTGTAATTTCATTTCAACTCCATATATTTAGATAGATTGGGCAACGTCCAGCCCCATTTTTTGAAGCATCTCCAAATCGGTATGAACCTCTCGTCCTGCGGTTGTGAGATAATTTCCCAATACGATACTGTTTGCCCCCGCTTCGAAAATCTCATTTTGCCGTTCGCGGAACGTAATCTCACGCCCCCCTGCGATCATGATCCGATCCGCCTGATCCAAAAGTGTTCGCGAGAGACGGATAAGATCGAGGGATTCATCAACCGTAAGAGGGCTTGGATTGAGCGGCAGTGCAGGATTATGATGGTAAAAGTTCAACGGCACGGAGACGGGATTGAGAGATTTAAGGGAGTGGAGCATACTGAGACGATCTTCGTATGTCTCCCCCATCCCGAAAATCCCGCCACTGATAAGTTTTAGCCCTACTTCGTTGACATTTTCACATGTTTGATACCGTTCGTCCCACGGGTGGGTGGTACAGACTGAGGGATAAAATTCTCGGCTTGTTTCGAGATTGTGGTTGTAGGCACCGATCCCTGCTTTTTGCAGTTCCCGAAGTTGTTCGACACTGGCGGTACCGTTACAGGCGATCAGACGCAAACGGGGGACTTCATGCTTCAATGTTGTTGCAATGGTGCAGACAAAATCAAGGGTTTTATCATCCAACCCTTTTTGGGCAGTGACGAGACAAAATCCAAGTGCACCAAGGGACTCCATACGACGTGCTTCATCGAGGATTTGATCCATTGGTTTTTGTTTATATCGCTCTATATCCGCTTTGTATTTGACGCTTTGAGAACAAAATTTACAATCTTCATTACAGGTACCGCTGTTGATATTACAGATGGAGCAGAGAAATATTTTTTTCATTTTTTTGATCTTTCAAAAGTATAGTGGGTCTCTTCAAATATAGCATTGCCGATAGGACGGGTATATCGTGTGACATTAAACAATGTATCCGTGATCTCTAGCATTGCACAAGAAGAAATAGGCTCATCTCGTGCACACGCTTCCCCCGGATTGAGAAAAAGGGTACGGTTTTTAAAATCACATTCAAAAACGTGTGTATGTCCGAAAAAGATCACCTCTGCATCGGCGTTCATATAAAATGGCAAGTGCATCAGTTTGCACTTTGTCCCCGCAAGGGTAAAATAGTGGGGTTCTTGGACGAGATTGTATTTATTGTGAAACTCAACCAATTTGGCATCATTATTCCCATACACCGCAATGTATTTTAAACCACTATTTTTGAGCTGTTCGAGTATTTCAGGTTTGACGATGTCCCCTGCGTGGATGAGAAATTGGGCACCACACCCTTTGAGATGGTCGATTACTTTTTGAGAACGTCCAATTTTAGAATGGGTGTCAGAAAGTAATCCGATTTTCATTCAGCAGACTCATTAGGTGTTCGATTTTTACATTTCGTACACTCATATACCTCTTTGTTTCGGTAGGTACGCGGTGCTAGTGCCCCTCCACACCCTTCCACTTCACATTTATGCAAGCTAGGTTCAAACTTAGAGATAAAGGTACATTTAGGGTAGTGCTCACATCCCCAAAATGCTCCCCGACGCGATTGTCTCCACATTAGTTTTCCGCCACAATCGGGACATGGAACGTCAGAAAATTTGGTCTCTTGGTTGAGGGTTTTCGTATTTTTACACTCAGGGTAGGCACTGCACGCCAAAAATTGACCATTACGCCCGCTTTTGACCACCATAGCACTGCCACATTTTTCGCACACTTCAGAACTTGATTCATCCGCCGTGACAGGGTTGGCTTTTTGCGCCTCTTCGGTTTGTTCCGTATATTTGCATTTTGGAAAACCGCTACAGGCGATAAATTCACCGAAACGTCCTGAACGCAAGAGGAGTTCACTGCCGCATTGTGGACAGTTTCGCCCCAACGGGGTAGCCACCTTTAGGCTGACAATCTCCGCTTTTCCCACTTCGATTTTTGCCATAAAAGGGTGGTAAAAATCGAGGAGTATTTTCTGCCACGATTTTCCCTCTTCACCGATCTCATCAAGAGTCTCTTCCATCGTGGCGGTAAAGCTCGCATCAACAATCTCTTCGAAATGTTTTTCCAACAGTTCTGTCACCGTAAAGGCAATTTCAGTCGGGATAATAGCACGCTTTTCGATTTCGATGTAGTTACGCGCTTGAAGGGTAGAGACAGTAGGAGCGTAGGTTGATGGGCGACCGATCCCCTCAGACTCCAATTTTTTGATAAGGCTTGCTTCCGAATAACGTGACGGTGCTTCGGTGAAATGTTGCTCCGTGCTGATACTTTGAAGTTCGATAGGATCTCCCGTTGTCAATACAGGGAGAAGTTTATCTTTGTCATCCGTTCCCATTACACGGTAAAATCCATCAAACAAGAGCTTACGTCCTGTGGCACGAAACTCTGCTTTGGGAGACTCAAAAATGATACTTTGCTGTTCAAAACGGGCATCGTTCATTTGACAGGCGATAAAGCGGTTGTAGATAAGCTTATAGAGTTTGATCTCATCGGGCTTGAGGTATGTTGCTGCGATTTCGGGAGTGAAGGAGAGCATCGTCGGACGAATTGCTTCGTGTGCCTCTTGCGCCCCTTTGGATTTTTTCGTATAAACTTTGGGCTTTTCAGGGAGGTACGCTTTTCCGTAACGGCTCTCGATGAGCTCACGCGCCGATTCCACCGCTTCGCTTGCAAGATTGAGTGAATCGGTACGCATATAGGTGATAACCCCCGATGTCCCCTCCGGTGTTTTGACCCCTTCATAAAGGGACTGAGCCACCATCATCGTTTTTTTGGGGGAAAATCCGAGGGACGATGAAGCGGTTTGCTGAATCGTAGAGGTCATAAAGGGTGGAGGGGTAGAGGATTTACGCTCTTTGGTCTCGATAGCCCCTACTGTAAACTCCTCTTGCTTGAGAACAGTCACGACACGCGCCGCTTCATCCCCTGTTTTGATCGAGAGTTTATCCATTTTCTCGTTTTCAAAGAGGGTCAATGTCGCGTCAATATCGGGGTTAAAAAGGGTATCAATCGTCCAATACTCTTCAGGGATGAAAGCACGGATCTCTCGCTCTTTGTCCACCACGATTTTCAGCGTTGAGGATTGGACGCGCCCTGCGGAGAGCCCTTTTTGAATTTTACTGGCAAGTAGTGGAGAAAGTTTATACCCCACGATACGATCCAGCAAACGGCGTGCTTGCTGTGCATTAACCCGATCCATATCAATCACTCGAGGTGTTTCTAAGGCGTGAATAATAGCATTTTTCGTAATCTCGTGAAACACAATACGTGGCAACGATTCGGGATCTTTCCCGATAGCGTGGGCGATGTGCCATCCGATCGCTTCCCCCTCACGGTCTTCATCGGTCGCGAGGTAGATCGTATCGGCTTTTTTCGCCAGCTCTTGGATTTGTTTCACCGTTGCGGTGCTGTCTTCACTGATTTTATAGTCAGGGGTGATGGTTTCATTGTCGATTTTTATCCCAAAACGGGCTTTTGGCAAATCGCGAATATGCCCTTTGGAGGCGATAACCTCATACTCATTGGAGAGGAAGTTTTTTATAGTCTTGGCTTTTGCCGGTGACTCTACGATGATTAATTTCAATGGTGTGAATCCTGTACATTATTTAAACGCCATCGGAATTCATCCCGATTGGCTACGTTAACACTAGGTTTTCTTGCGATAGAAAGCCCAAATCCATAATTATGGATGAATATCGAAAGTGTAACAAAAAAAAAGGTAGATACGATTAAAATCCTCTATAATGTTATAATTTTCAAAAAAGAGGTTTTTATGGGTGCATTACAATTGGAAGATTTACCCAAGTATACATATGAGGATTATTGCCTCTGGGAGGGGAAGTGGGAGCTTATTGATGGGATAGTGTACGCGATGTCCCCTATGCCGATGATTGAGCACCAAAGTATTTCCAGTAAAATTGCCCGTTATCTTGACGAAGCATTACAAGGATGTAAAAAATGTCGAGCCCTTCTCCCCGTTGATTGGAAAATCGATGACTCTACGATCGTTCAGCCCGACAATCTCGTTATCTGTTATCCTGCAAAAGGGGCATATATCACAAAAGCCCCCACTATTATCTTCGAAATTCTCTCTAAATCGACGGCTACTAAAGATAAAGGGGTAAAGTTTCGTCTTTATGAGGCTGAGGGGGTAAAATATTACATCATCGTTGATCCTCTTGAAAAATTAGCAAAAGTATATGAGCTTCATGAGGGTAAGTATATTAAAGTGGTCGATGCTACAACGGAGACAACAACTTTTTCTCTCGCGGAGTGCTCTTTCGATTTCGATTTTTCCAAAATTTTCGTTTCCCATTAAACTTTTTTTATAACATTCCGATATAGTTAGTAACAGCAAGGATGCTAAAAATTATAGAGCGGATGCTCAACCATAAAAGGATTTACCGTGGGATTTAGAATTAATACAAATATAGCCGCATTAAATGCACATAGTAGCGCGATGATGAACAATCGCAATATCGATAGTTCTTTATCAAAACTCTCTTCAGGTCTTCGTATTAACAATGCAGCGGATGATGCGTCAGGTCTTGTTATTGCCGATTCTCTTCGTAGCCAAGGAAACTCTTTGGGTCAAGCTATTTCCAATGGAAATGACGCGATCGGATTGATCCAAACGGCGGATGGAGCACTCAATGAGTACTCAAAAATTCTCGATACCATTAAAACCAAAGCAGTACAAGCAGGTTCAGATGGTCAAAATACAACTTCACGTCTTGCTATCCAAAAAGATATTAGTGCTCTTATGAAAGCACTTAGCAACATTGCTAGCACGACTTCGTTTAATGGTCAAAAACTCCTCTCAGGAACTTTCGCCAACAAAGAGTTTCAAGTAGGTGCCAGTGCGAATGAGACCATTAAAATGTCTGTTGCATCAGCAGAAACAAGCCAAATTGGTCAAACAACCCGTGCCAATTTAACTATTGGGCAAATGGGTGAAAATCAATTAACCCTTACAAGTGCCTCCACAGGAAAATCACTTACCCTTGAATCCGTCAATATTCAAGCCAACAATAACCCTGCCAATGGTATGGGTGCCCTTGCCAATTCGATCAATAAATACAGTGGAGACACAGGGATTTCAGCAAAAGCGATAGTGACGACAACAACAGCAGCACCGATCAGTGCCGGTACCACAGGTGCTGATTTCGCTATCAACGGGATCACTATTGGTTCAGTCAATACGAGTGCCAATGACAGTGAGGGGACATTGATGAATGCTATCAATGCTCAATCCACAAAAACTGGGGTAACGGCTACGAAAACTGAAGATGGTAAAATCACCCTTAACTCAGCGGATGGACGCGCTATCAGTGTCAGCGGGGATATGTCAGGGGTAATGGGGACAACGGCGGATGCAATGAGCACTATCGGTCATCTTGAAGTAGTACAGGCAGGTTCTTCTACGTTCCAAATCAAAGGGGCGGATCTCGGTACTGCCGTCGGTGAAGATACCACGATTACGGGTAGTATGGTTACAGTTCAGGATTCGTCTCTTGCTATCGGAAGTATTATCGTCTCTGACAGTCAATTGGCGGCGGGAACCGCACTTGGTGCAGCATTTTCATCCACGGAAGCGCAAGCGCTGTTCTCATCGACTCAAGATGGTACGTTGGCGGTCGGTTCGGTGATCGGTTCAGGAAGTACCCTTAATAAAGATACTACATTAGCATCCAAAATCCTAACACGCGAAACAGCGGTGTTGAGCAGCGATATGCTCATCAAAGCGGGGTCTACGTTGGGATCGAATACAGTATTCGATGCGGGAACCGTATTGCAACAAGATATTACGGTTGCAAACGTCGCGTATAAAGCGGGTTCAGTTTTGGCAGTTGACTTGACGTTGACCTCTTCGATTACCCTTAGCAAAGATATGACGATGTCTGTCGATATCCAAAATCCAGGTGCGGCGGTCGCATCGGGAAGTACGTTGTTGGCAGGAACCGTGTTAGGAAACGATATCGTTACCACCGGTACATCGACATTGCAAACCAGTATGACGATCAAAGCGGGAACCTCTTTGCTATAAAGCTGGTTCAATGCTTAATACGGGGACTATCCTCAAAGCCGGTACGGTTTTGAATCAAGATCTGACGGATGCGCAAGTGGGTGGCGGAACCGGTTCGGGGCTTAAAGCGGGTACGACGCTGGGAACCGATATTACCACTACGGATGATATTTATGTGACCAAAGATATGGTTCTTCTCAAAGGAACTGGTGCGACACTCGGTAAGCTTACGGCGGATTCGACGTTGGCGGCCAATGGCGGAAACCAAAACAGTGTTTCGATGAGTAATACATCCTTCACGAACCTCTCAAATATTGATGTTACGACACTCGATGGGGCAATGAAGGCCATTGATACGATCGATGCGTCAATTAAAAATCTTGATACGATACGATCTAACCTCGGTTCGGTTCAAAATCAAATCACCTCGACGATCAATAATATCTCTGTGACACAAGTCAACGTAAAAGCGGCAGAGTCTCAAATTCGGGATGTTGATTTCGCGGCAGAGAGTGCAAATTTCTCGAAGTTTAATATCCTCTCTCAAGCAGGAAGCTATGCGATGAGCCAAGCGAATGCGGTACAACAAAATGTATTGAGATTGTTACAATAGTAACTCTCTTAGATTCTCTTCGTGATTAAGCTTCGGCTTGGTCACTTTTTTACTCTCCTTTTTCTCTTTTCTATTTTTTGGAACTCTTTTTGCTTTTAACGGTTTTGATAACGCACGGATGCGAAACCACAACAAGGATTTACCATGGGATTTAGAATTAACACCAATATAGCTGCATTAAATGCACACACTAGCGCGCTGGCGAACAATCGAAATATTGATAGTTCACTCTCCAAGCTCTCTTCAGGTCTTCGTATCAATACCGCGGCGGATGATGCGTCAGGTCTTGTGATTGCCGATTCTCTTCGCAGCCAAGGGAATGCTTTAGGTCAAGCGATTTCCAATGGAAATGACGCGATCGGACTAATGCAAACCGCAGATGGGGCACTCAGTGAGTACTCAAAAATTCTCGATATGATTAAAACCAAAGCGGTACAAGCAGGTTCAGATGGTCAAAATACAACATCACGTCTCGCTATCCAAAAAGATGTTAGCCGTTTGATGGAAGAGCTGGGGACAATTGCTAGAACAACCTCCTTTAATGGTCAAAAACTCCTCTCAGGTACCTTTGTCAACAAAGAGTTTCAGATGGGTGCCAGTGCGAATGAGACCATTAAAACGTCTATCGCGTCAGCGGATACAAGCCAAATTGGTCAAACAACCCGTGCCAATTTAACTATTGGGCAAATGGGTGAAAATCAATTGACCCTTAAAAGTGCCACTACTGGGAAATCACTTACCCTTGAATCCGTTAATATTCAAGCCAATAACAACCCTGCCAACGGTATGGGTGCGGTTGCGGCTGCAATCAATAAATACAGTGGTGAGACAGGAATTTCAGCAAAATCGGTAGTGACGACAACAACAGCATCGACTATTAATGCCGGTACGGTAGGTGCTGATTTTGCTATCAACGGGATCACTATTGGTTCCGTCAATGTGAGTGCTAATGACAGTGAGGGGACATTGATGAATGCCATCAATGCTCAATCCACAAAAACTGGGGTAACAGCAACAAAAACAGAAGATGGTAAAATGACCCTCAATTCAGCAGATGGGCGCGCTATCAGTGTCAGCGGTGATATGTCAGCGGTGATGGGGACAACGGCGGATGCAATGAGCACTATCGGTCATCTTGAAGTAGTACAGGCAGGTTCTTCTACGTTCCAAATCAAAGGGGCGGATCTTGGTACTGCAATCGGTGAAGACACCACGATTACGGGGAGTATGGTTACGGTTCAGGATTCGTCTCTTGCTATCGGAAGTATTATCGTCTCCGACAGTAAATTGGCGGCGGGAACCACCCTCGGGGTAGCATTATCCTCAACGGAAGCGCAAGCGCTGTTCTCATCGACTCAAGATGGTACGTTGGCGGTCGGTTCGGTGATCGGTTCAGGAAGTACCCTTAATAAAGATACTACATTAGCATCCAAAATCCTAACACGCGAAACGGCGGTGTTGAGCAGCGATATGCTCATCAAAGCGGGGTCTACGTTGGGATCGAATACAGTATTCGATGCGGGAACCGTATTGCAACAAGATATTACGGTTTCAAACGTCGCGTATAAAGCGGGTACGGTATTGGCGGTTGACTTGACGTTGACCTCTTCAATTACCCTTACCAAAGATATGACGATGTCTGTCGATACCCAGAATCCAGGTGCGGCGGTCGCATCGGGAAGTACATTGTTGGCGGGAAGCGTATTGGGGCAAGATATCGTTACAACTGGTACATCAACATTGCAAACCGATATGACGATCAAAGCGGGGACCTCTTTGCTAACAGGGACTATCTATTCGGCAGGAACGAAACTGGGTGACAGCATGACCGTTTCGGGTGATAAAACGACAACGGAAGTGACTGATTTGAAACTCGGTTCGACGTTAATCAGCGGATCGAAACTGGTTGAAGGTTCCTCAATCGGAGGAGCAATTACGGT
>JAPLGM010000032.1:51714-84075 GCA_026390165.1 Campylobacterales bacterium | reverse complement strand
TGTCAATCTCATAGGGGTTACCCCAAAAGAGTGGAGAGAAAAAGGAAAAGACGTCACCATCACCTACGGTTTCGGGCTCACCCCCTTCGGTGAAGCACTGATTGCCTACACTGATAAAGGGGTCTGTTATTTAGGGTTTATTGATAAAAACAAAGAGGCTATTTTTACACGATTTAGTGAACTGTGGGAAAATGCAAATTTGCAACACGATGATGAAAAAGCGCAAACCTACTTGGAAAATATTTTCATCAAAAACAAAAAATACAATCTCTTGGTCAAAGGGACAAACCTACAGATCAATGTCTGGAAAGCGCTTATCAATCTCCCTAATGGCGGTATAACGACGTATCAGGATGTCGCGAACTTTATCGACAAGCCCAAAGCCGTTCGTGCGGTCGCCAACGCCATCGGGGAGAACCACATCGGCTATCTCATCCCCTGTCATCGCGTCATCGCCAAAAGCGGTGCTATGAGCGGCTATCGATGGGGCATTGAGCGAAAAAAAATCCTGATCGCCTACGAATCCGCCTCAAAAGAAAACCCCATCACCTACCGCACGGCAACTATAGAAGACATCCCGATCCTTTGCACCCTTTTGCATCAGCTCTTTTCGAAAGAGGTCGAGTTTACCCCCGATAGCACGCATCAGACGAGGGGATTGAAAAAAATCATCGAGGATGAGCGGATCGGCGAGATATATGTCGCATCAATAGATAACGAGGTTGTAGGGATGGTTAATATCTTGTACACCGTCTCAACGGCACTGGGAGAAAGAGTCGCTTTGCTTGAAGATATGGTCATCGATGAAAAACATCGTGGAGAGGATATCGGCTCATCCTTGCTCGAATACGTCCTCACCTGTACCAAAGAAAAAGGGATTCGAAGAGTCACCCTCCTCACCGATGCGGATAATCTCTCGGCACACCGATTTTACGAAAGTATGGGATTTTCAAAATCAGCAATGATCCCCTTTCGGATTCAACTCTAACATCAACATGGCAGGAGTTATGATGACTATCTGGCAACACGTACCTTTTGAAAACGAAGCGGCAATCGGTGAGTGGGCGCGTATGCGAGGAATCCCTTACCGCATCATCCGATGTTGGGAAAATGAACCGCTGGAAGCAGACGATCATATGATCGTATTAGGTGGGTCGATGAGTGCGTACGACGATCTGGATTTTATCCGTAACGAGATCGAGTTCTTACGCCGACGCATCCGTGAGGGAGGAAAAGTATTCGGTATCTGCTTAGGGGCACAGCTCATCGCAATCGCCATGGGTGCATCCGTCTATCCATCGCACACACGCGAAGCCGGATGGCGCGATATCGAGATTTTACCTCATCCGCTCACCCTAGATTTAGCACCGAAAATGAGCGTGTTTCATTGGCACGGCGATACATTCGATCTTCCCGAGGGGACGATACGAATAGCTTCCAATGATGCATTCGAAAATCAGGCATTCGCTACACCTGATGGACGTATCATCGCAACGCAGTTTCATTTTGAAACGACTCAAGAGAGTATGAACGGACTCTTAAATGCCGATAGCGCTTATCTCGATTTTAATTCACCGTATATTTCTGATACCGATACGATCCGGGCTGAAGCTCATCACATCCCCACAGCCAATAAAGCACTGTTTGACCTGTTAGATCGATGGAATGAAGTTTAATTTAACCTGCCGTTAAAGTGTTTGCGGAAATTATTTTAAGAAAAACAATGTAAAATATTTTATAATATTTCAATTTGTAAGATTTTGGTTCAATATTTCTGATATTAGGTCATTTTGAATGTCCAATTATCTTGTGATTTTTTGGCAAAATGGCATATCGTGAGTGTAGAATATTTAGGTGAACATAATACAGAATGATTAAAAAGTTAAAATCTTTATTATATAAAATAGCAGGTACAAAAATGAATGCAGAAAAAAACATTATTAGTCCAAATAACCACATCAAAGAATATTTATCTAATTATTTAATACTTTCAAACCCTGAATATGCCATTTTACTGAGTGGGAAATGGGGAAGTGGTAAAACATATTTTATAGAAAATTTTATCGATGAATTTAAAAATGACACTATTAAATTTATAAAAATAAGTCTTTTTGGGCTAAAAAATACCAATTCAATAGATGAAGAAATTTTCCAAAATTTACATCCATTATTAGGTTCTAAGTATGCAAAACTCGCTGGTAATATACTAAAAGGTGCACTCAAACTAGGTGTCAATCTTGATTGGAATCAAGATGGTAATAAAGATGGAACAGCAAATATTGATTTAAAAACGTTTAATCCATTAGATTTTTTTTCTGAAAATAAAAACTCAAAACAAGAAATAGTATTTATTTTTGATGACTTGGAAAGAACAGAAATAAATTTAAAAGAAGTATTAGGGTACATAAACTATTTAGTAGAACAATCAAATTTCAAAGTCATAATATTAGCAAATGAAGAAAAAATAATTAATACTGAATATAAAGAGTTTAAAGAAAAAGTCATTGGTAAAACCTTTGAAGTTAAACATTCTTTTGAACATATATTAGCTTCTTTTATAGACAGTAAAACTAATCTATCAAAAAAAATATTAAATATAAATATACAAATCATAAAAGATAATTATGAAAAAGCAAACTATAATAATTTAAGACATATTTCTCAAATATTATTCGATTTTGAATATTTTACTAAAAATATTGATGAAGAGTATTTGAAGCATGAAGAATTTGTTCCAATTTTGATAAATAATTTTTTTGCAATTTCAATTGAGTTAAAAAGTGCAAATTTGACAAGAGAAGAATTATCAGAAAGACCTACAATATTATGGGATTTTTCAGACAATAAAAATAAAGAAAAAACAAATATTGAAAAAGTGTATGAAAAATACAATATTAAAAACAATCCTTTATTTGATGGAAAAAATTGGATTAAGATTCTTTTAGATAACTCAATTCAACAAGAAGAATTAAATGAATTAATAAGTAACTTGTCTTTCTTTTTAGAAAAAAAAGAAAATAAGCAACCATCTTGGGTTAAGATATGGCATTATAGACAGTTATCAGATGAAGATTTTACTAAAAACCTTCATGATGTACTTAATAAATTTAAAAATTGCGAATACGATATTCCTGAACATTTTATTCATGTCATTGCATTACTTATATTTTTTAGTAAAAATCAACTATGTTCGCTTACAGTAGAAGACATTAAAAAACAGGTTGAAACTTGTATTACTGATAAATATCAAAATCATCAAAATTGGAAAAATAACCTTTTTGAATCTAGCATAAGATTTAATGCAACCGGATTAGGTTATATGGGTGAAGATGATCAAGATTTTAGAGACATTTTTTTAAAAATTATAGAAAAAAATAAAAGCATTTATGAAATAGAAGAAATTGACAAACAACAGCAATCATTAAATAATTTTTTAGAATCAATAAAACAGCTAGATGAAAAATTTTTAATACATTTTTTGCTAAAAGATTTTGAATCAACTCCAATACTAAGTCGTTTGAATCCTGCTAATTTTACAAAACTATTGACAACAATTGAAAATAAAAATATTTCAAGATTAGGTGAAATATTACATTCAAGATATAGTGATAATAAATATTTAAATAATAAATTATTTTATTGTTATTTAACTGATGAATTAAATTTTTGGAAAGATATAAAAACTAATTTAGATACATATCTGCAAACTTCAGATAAGAAAAAATTAAACAATTTTCTACTAACTCAGTTCAAGACTTATTTAGTTGAAAATATTATTAACAAAATGGAAAAGTGCTAAAAATCTAATTAGCTAATTAGGGGTCAGGTGATACCTATAACCTCAATTACTTTTTTTAAAGCACCTTCCTCAGCGAGTTTCACATCTGGGGCATTTTTTACCTAGTTAATACGTATATCGAATAATATTAAACCCTTCATTTTCATGAGGCGGCTCAAAATATTTAGTGATCGCATCAAATACTTCCTCTGAAATCAAAGGGGCATCTTTGGGTAATCCCTCATTTCGTTTTCGCAACTGCATTTTACATACATCATCGGACTTATCTACATAATGGAGAATATGATCAGCATTTGCAATCTCTAAAATTTCTTTGAACCACTCTCGTTGCTTTTGTGTATTTGCCGGAAAATCGATCACAACATTCATACTATTTCGCAATAGATCGATCAGATGAGGTCGAATCGCCTCTTTTAGACGTTCTGAGTATCTGACATAATCTTGGATCGTTTTGATCTCTTCAGAATAAAGCTTTGCCAAAAGCTCATCTTCACACAAAGCTATGGCGCTATGTTCTACCACTAGCTTTTTAGATAAGGTAGATTTACCGGAAGCCATTTTTCCGCATAGTAAATGCAATTTATTTTTCATGTATGTCTCTTTATTCGTCTTTAGGTCCAATCCAAAAAAACGGATTGTATGCTATCTCCCAAAAATATCCGTCCGGATCTTTAAAATAACCGCTATATCCACCCCAAAAAACTTTTTGAGGTTCCTTGGCTATGGTGGCTCCTGAAGCAATCGCATGGGCAAAAACTTCGTCAACTTCTGCTTCACTCTCTACATTATGGGCTAATGTCATCCCTGAAAATTGACAATCACCGGATTCTACCTGCACATCCTTAGCAAGTGCTTCACGTCCAAAAAGACCAAGCCATGAACCATTCAGTGCGAAAAATGCGACCTCTTTATCATCGTTTTGACGAACAAAACCTAATTTTTCATAAAATGCTATGGAACGAACCATATCTTGGACACCTAATGTAATCATGCTAATTCTCGGTTTCATATTTCCCCCTTTATTGTATGCACATACCTAATTAGAATCAAGACTCATAAACCGTTGCCATATTTCATTCGGTTCCCATGATGGAAGTATCGCTTTTTGTGCCTCCGTAGCGCTAAGCCCTCGTGATTTACGTAAGTAATGATATAAAAAAGCTGATGCTCTATAGTTTTTTACACAATGTATCCAGATTTTCTTATCCGAAAAAGTCTCCATGGCTTTAATAAATGATCGCACATGAAAAAGTTCAGGATTATCAAACGGAACTGGAATATGAATATAGACCATATTTTTAGAAGTAACCAATTCTTCCTCATAGGGTATCGCATTTTCTGAATTCGGCATCGCGAGATTGATAACTACATCATATCCGGCATTGGCAATTATGGCGAATTGAGATTCATCCGGCTGTCCCGATGAGGCTATATTTTCTGTGATTTGCATGAAATTCAAGATATTATTTAACATTGTTTTTCTTTTTTTATCTTTATCTCAAATAAACACGCATCCGCAAGGGCATATTGGATAATCATCTTATTGTCCATCCATCATTTGCACAAACCACGTAAATCTCCCGATACAAACCACAACTTCACTCTCATCTCTTAGCTCGACATCTACACCGATCATTGCACGCCCTTTTTTATCCAATCCAGTTTTAAATGTCTCTATCTCTTCATCGCTCACGGTAGCTATCGCATAGATGGTATCGGTGGTCGGTTTTTTGAATTTGATTTGTGAATCGCGCAATACTGAGATAACTTTGCCAACCAAATCGGGAAAAAGTCTCTGCAACGCCTCACCGCTTGCCGTTTCTGCTAGAGTGAATTGTGCGCTTGCGTGTACGGTAGCGATATGATTTAGGTTGTCTGAGCGAAAGATGAGTTTTAAACCTTTTTCATCTTGTTTGACCCCCACTTTTTCGACAAAGGGGATTTTTAATATATCCATTAATTTATCTCCCAAAGCTTTAAACAAAAATACTCTTTTAAAGCACTCTCATAATCGACTTTCAATAGCTCCAATTTCCCCTCTTCGATGAGTTTGAGTTCATTATCCACGAGGATTTTACGCCCATTCGGTGTTTGCATGATCGCGAGTTTCTTTTGGGTAAAGATCGTATCGGGATGGGTAGCGTTGAAATAGTTCGCGAGGCTAAACTCAATCCACTCCTGCGGTTGGAGAGCAAAGCCGTATTGACGTTGCCACTCATCTTGCACGAGAGAACTGAGCACGTATTCGCCATCGATCAGTTCCATGCGGAAACGATCGCCGTCCTGCACCGCTTCACCCTCCACGATCTCTATCGGCGCGCGCAGTGCGTATCCGCCGAATCCCGTATCACATAGATAATCTCTCCCACCTACACGGACGATCACTACCATGTGAGTTTTAGGACGACGCATAGGATAAAACATCGGACGTGCCCCCGCGAAATACCACTCGAAACCGATAGCACTGAGCGCCATCGCAAACACGCCGTTGATCTCGTAGCAGTATCCGCCGCGTTTGCGTATCAGCACTTTATCCACAATATCTTCGGGAATCATAGAAGGGATTCTCCCCGCCTGCACTTCGGTATTTTCAAACGGGATGCTTCGTAGTTGCTTTTGTACAAGCTGAGTGAGTGTTGTGATATCCGGACGCACTTCCCCATCGTAGCCGATACGGACAAGATAATCTGAGATATTGAAGTTTGATGCGGTCATAACATTGCCTTTTTACTATAAAAAATTGTGCCTTTTATCGGCTTTTAACGGGATGAATCTACTTTAGACACGATAGAAATCAAACTATTCGCATTAAAATCGATACAGTTGTCTTTTGAAATTGATTGCAAATACTCTATATATTCTTTTTCAAATTGAGAATAATTGGATTCCAACTGATTTAATAATCCCTTGTATCCCGTACTGTTAAGGAGTTGCCACCATTCATTAATCTCCATCGGAAACACAATCTCAATATCATGGATTTCCAAACTATCGTATTCAATATGAGCACATAACGTTTCTATTTCATCTTGCGTCGTCAGTTGTCTTTTTTCTATCCGCTTCGGTGGCGCGATATTGTAATTTTGTTCCAACAACTCTAAAAATATTTTGGAGTACGGCTGAAAAGCTTGATCCGTAAAGGTTGAAAAAACAAATTTCCCCTCATCGCTCAATCGCTCAGAAACATCGCTAACGACTTTTTCCATATTTGGGTAGAAAAACAGCCCGTATCCGCACGTAATGAGATCAAATTTCATATCTTCAAAATTCAGATTTTCCACATCTTGAACCAAGTAGGTGATGTTGTTTATCCCATGCTCTTTTGTCTTTAATCGGGCTATATTGAGCATCTCCTCGGAAATATCGACACCATAAATATTTGCCTTTGGAAACTTTTTGGCAAGTTCTATCGCGATATGACCTGTCCCCGTCGATAAATCTAAAATGTTCAAATTATCGTTTTCAAAATGAATCAAATCGACCATTTTTTTGGCTGATAGTATAAATTGCTGATTTCTATCATAGCTTGTGGCTACATTGTCAAAAGTACTTTTGATATTATCTTTAATCGTTTGTTCTTCATTATTCATCTGTCATCCGCTTTTTTATGAAATTGACGCATCAGCTGAATCGTTGAGCTATCACTTGAATCGTTTCGCTTTTCTATGTGTTTGATAAGAGTATCGTACCGCTCTTTCAGTAAATTTTGCCCCGCTTTGACTTTGAGTGTCATCACGTTCGGTACGATTTTATAGACCCCCGTTAGCTCCATCATCTTGGTATAAATCGGGTTTGCCGCATCAATGGGGTCGTATTTCCCCTCTGGTTGCATTTTCTCCATCAAAGCAGTCAATCCGAACGCTTTTTCTCGCTCATCTTTTACCCGTATCGCTTCACCGTTCATATGCACCGATGTAAAAAACTGTGTCGCGGGATATGCCGCACTCGTATCGCTAAAATACGATGGGATATAGGCATAAGGCTTCACGACCAAAAAAGCTACCTTTGCACCCTCGCCTATCGCTTCGACCTTTCGCCCCTCAATGCTACCGTGAAAGTACACCGCCCCCTCACGATAGGCGAAGTTAACCGCAACTCCATAAGGCTCACCACGGCTCATAAGTGACAATACCCCATACTCGCACTCACTCAATACCGATTCGATGGCTTGCGGGTCGGTGACTTCAAATTCTGATCGTCTCATATCGCTTTCCTCAAAAATTTTGTGATACTATATCGCCAATCTGCACTCTAAACAAGTGACAAAATATTTAAAAATTATGAGGTCAGTTTATGTATCTCCTCGACGCAACTTCCGAAATACCTCTCCATATCCAGCTTTACGAAGCACTCAAACACGACATCACGACCACACATGCCATCGGGAGCAAACTCCCCTCGATCCGCAAAATCTCCCAAGAGTACCGCATCAGCAAAAACACCGTCGAATCCGCCTATAGCCAGCTCTACGCGGAGGGCTACATCGAGAGCCGTCCCAAAAGCGGTTATTACGTCGCCGATGCCGATTTTAATCCGCTCGGGAAACCTGCATTGCTAGAGCCTACCGACACACCCGCCATCACCTACCGCTACAACTTTTACCCCGTCCGCCTCTCCAAAGAGGTCTTCCCCCTCAAACTCTGGAAACGGCTCTATAATCGCGCCATAGACGACACCCTCGATATGGGTACCTATCCCGATCCGCAGGGGGAGTTTGGATTGAGAGCTGAAATAGCACGGTATTTGACCGAACTTCGTGGCGTGCGGTGCGACGCTTCTCACATTATCGTTACTGGGGCATTTATCGACTCGATGAGTATGATCGCCGATATTCTCCGTCCGACTCACCCACATTTTGCCATCGAGCATCCCGGCTACCATATTGCCCGAAAGGTTTTCGCCCACCGCCTCTATGATATTACCCCCATAGGAGTCGATGAAAACGGACTCCTCCTCGATGAGCTATCCGCGTCCGATGCACGCGTGGTCTACATCACCCCCTCGCACCAGTACCCCACAGGAGCGGCTATGCCCATCACCAACCGTCTAAAACTCCTCGCATGGGCAAAAGAGAACGACAGCTACATCATCGAAGACGACTACGACAGCGAACTCACCTACCGCTCCCGACCGATCCCCTCACTCCAAGGACTCGACAGCAGTGAGAGAGTAATCTACATCGGCACCTTTGCAAAAGCCCTCTCCCCTGCTTTGCGTGTCGGATATATCGTACTGCCTACTCATCTGATGGATCGATACCGCTCCTTTCACGGCACGTTTTCCCGTGTCAGCCTCATGACCCAAAAGACGTTGGAGCTGTTCATGCGCGAGGGGCATTGGGAACGTCATTTGCGACGGGTACGAAACCTAAACCGCAAGAAACACGACCTGATGAAACAGATGCTCATCAAATATTTGGGTGATTCGATACATATCCTCAGCGAAGGTGGAGGTCTCTCGATCAATATCCGCCCTACTTACGATATCGATTACGACATCCTACGAAAAAAAGCCGAAGAAGCGGGGATCAAGCTCTATTTTGCAAAAGAGAACTCAGGGGGTGAATGGGACGCGATTCGGATGGGATTCGGGGGATTCGAGATGGAGGAGATCGAACCTGCGGTTAAAGTGTTTGCGGAAATTGTTTTAAGAAAAACGGTGTAGAATGTTTAGAAATATTTCGAATTAAAATATTTTATAGGAGTTTTATATTATGAGTACCATTGATTCAAAAACTTTAGAAGAGCAAATATATATTAAACGCAGAGACGTTCGCTATGACATGCGAGATTTGACTGTTGAATATATATCAGATAAGTATACAGATGGAATTGAATATTCAGATACAGATGAAGAGGAAAGAAAAAATACAAACATAAAGAGAAATATCTTGTTTGTTCCGGAATATCAAAGAGAATTCACTTGGGACGAAAAGAGATCCTCTAAACTTATTGAGTCGATTTTATTAGGCTTGCCAATTCCTTTTATTTTTGTTGCAGAAAATGGTGATGGTGCTTGGGAGATCGTCGACGGTTCACAGCGAGTCCGCGCCATTCATGCTTTCATAGAAAACAGCTTGGTACTAACGGGACTTGAGTCTTTAACGAATGCAAATGGAATCACTTTTAATGATCTAGAAAGTAGTAGGAAAGGTAAGTTTTTAGATACCGCTCTTAGATTTATTATTTTGTCTGAAGAAACAACTGATGATATTAAAAAAGATATGTTTGAGCGAATTAACCGAGGCAGCGATCTATTGAAGCCTATGGAGAAGAGAAAGGGTATATATACGGGACCGTTTACTAAATTTATCTATGACTATGTAGAAACTAGTAAAAGCTTTTCTGAATTGGTTGAAGTAGATAAGTGGCTTGAAAAGAGACAAGAAAAGCAAGAGCTTTTATTGCGATTTTTTGCACTTTCTGAAAGTAAAAAATATCAAAGCGGAATATCTGGAAGCTTGGCTGATTTTCTTGATAACTATCTAGATAACAAGAATAAAGAGCTTTCTTTGCTAAATCCTGAGAAGCTCGAAAAAAAGCTATCCGAATACAAAAATCAAATTGATAGTGTTAATAATGTAGTCAAAAATATTTTTCCATATGGGTATAGACACAGGGAAAACCCTCAAACTAAAAGGTCTGTATTTGAGGCAATTTCCATCGGTATATACATGGCAATAATGGAGCTTGGATCAAACTTGAATTTCGAAAATTATAACAAAGAAGAAATATACAAGAATCTGATCGACCCCGAGTTTAAAAAGAATACTCATGTGGCAAATCAATCCCATAAACAGCAAAAATTGGCTGGGAGAATCAACTATATTAGAGATATGTTGGTAAGGAAATAATCAATGTATTCTGTTGAGCAAGATTTTAAGTTAAGGATGTTTGAGGCTACAGGCCTCATCAAACTAATCAAAGACATAGAGGATGGAAATGTAACATCCCCTAATCAAATAAATATTCCTGTTCTCCGTTCAAGTGTTATTATAAATCTTTATAATATTATCGAATCAACAATAACTCAAACATTGACTAAATTACATGCAGAGATCAATGCAAACAATGTTCTTTACGATGATCTTTCCAGATCTATTAAAGATCTTGCATTAATATATTTTTACAAGCATAAGGAAAAACGAGCTGATATTCATAACTCGATAGATGTATTACATCATACTGTCGATCTTTTGCGTGGTACAGGAACGTTTAATGTTCCATATTCAGAAATGATAGAGAGTTATCAACTATATAGTGGAAATCTTGATGCACGATCAATTCGCAGTGTCATGAAAAAATATGGAATTGTGATATCTGAATCCTTTGGAGAAAAGTTGAAAGCAATTAAAGATGGAAGAAACACGCTAGCTCATGGTAACAAATCCTTTGAAGAATTTGGAAGAGACCTTGTAATCCCCAGGCTAGAAGAATATATAGCTGATGTTGAAAAATTTCTCGAAGAAGTGATTTTAATGGGAAATAAATTCATTAATGATAAGATTTATAAACAAGAAAGTGCATCATCCCTCGTTCCCAACGTCCTCGTTGGGAATGCAGACTAACATATACACTCCCAAGCTGGAGCTTGGGAGTGAGACATATACAATTCAGGGCTATTTCATACCTCTTTTACCGCTCTAACTCTCAAACGTACATAATCAACATGCCAACCGTCGTTTTCATCGTACAACTTCGGTTTCGTAATCCTACTAACTTCCTCTTTAAACACACTAAACTCTTCACGACTGAAATGAGCCGTTACACCGTTGGCAAAAAGATCAAGCCAGTTGGCGATATCATCCACTGGGGTTGGTCTCGGGATTAATTCGATATATTCTACTCTAAAACCGCACGACTCCAAGAGGGCACGATACTCTTCGACACTCGGAAAGTACCAAGGGTCTTCAAACGCTCCAAATTCAGGGTGATTTTTAAACACTGCTTTCATCGCATCTACGGCTGTTTTACAATTACCTGACCCTCCAAACTCTGCGACAAATCTCCCATTAGGCTTCAATGCTTCATAAATGTTTCTAACGGCGGTTTCACTCTCTTTTACCCAGTGAAGCACCGCATTGGAAAAGACCGCATCAAATCGGTTTTTAAACTCCAACTCCGTCACGCTCATAACCATAGCATCGATCCCTTTGGCACGTGCATTTTTTACCATCTCGTGACTCAAATCGACTCCCGTTACTCTCGCACCGCTTTTTTGGATTTCAAGTGCCAATGTCCCCTCACCGCATCCTAAATCTAAGATTTCCTCTCCCTCTATCGGAGCAAGCAAATCGACAACGGGCAATGCCAAATTCGAGACAAATGCGGCATGTTTGTTGTACTCTGAGGCGTTCCAGCTGTTTTCATGACGCTTCATCATCCCCTGATATATCCCAAGCACCTCGTCACTGCTGATTTCACCGCCTCGTTTTTGCGAAATCCGTTTTACCTCGTCGGCAAGCTTCGTCTGCATCTCGTTGGGGACTTCGATACCGTAGATCTCTTTTAAGACATACGCCACGCCCCCTTTGCCCGATTGGGAGTTGATACGGATCGAGTCTTTGTACTCTCTGCCGATGTCACGCGGATCGATCGCCAAATAAGGCACTTCCCATGTGGGGCTGTTTTGCTCTCGGTGATGTTCCATCCCCTTTTTGATCGCGTCTTGGTGAGTACCTGAAAATGCCGTGTAGATCATAGAACCAACATACGGATGACGCTCGGCGACGCGCATACCTGTGATGCTCGTAATACGACTCAAGATCTCATCGACTTTGTCTACTCTCAAACACGGATCGATCCCCTGCGAAAAATAGTTGAACGCCAACGTGATCAAATCGACATTACCTGCCCTCTCACCGTTGCCGAGGATCGTCCCCTCCACTCTCTGAGCACCTGCCAATACCGCCAACTCCGCACTCGCTACCGCGCATCCTCGGTCATTATGCGGATGAACGCTGATGATGACGCTCTCACGGTTTTTGATGTGTTTAGACATCCACTCGATACGATCGGCATAGATGTTGGGTGAACACGCTTCCAACGTATTGGGAAGGTTCAAAATCATCGGATATTCCTGTGTCGGTTCCCACGCTGTGATCACAGCATTGGAGATATCACGGGCAAAATCCAACTCGGTCTGCGAAAAGCTCTCCGGCGAATACTCAAATACTACTTCTCCACCAAAGCGCTGTGCTTCGCGTTTGATGCACGCCACACCCTCTAACGCCAACGCGATGATCTGCTCACGGCTTCGGCGGAACACGACACTGCGTTGATTGGTGGCGGTCGGATTGTACAAGTGCATGGTAATCCGCTTGGCTCCATTCAATGCTTCAAAACTGCGGACGATATGACGCTCTATCGAGGGGACAAGCACTCCAATAGTGACATCCTCAGGAACCATCCCTTCGTCAATCAATCGACGGCAAAAATCAAACTCCGTTTGTGACGCGCTGGGATAGGCAACCTCGATCTCTTTGAACCCGAATTCAACCAACGCTTTGAAATAGGCGATCTTTTGCTCTATTCCCATCGGGTTGGCTAACGCTTGATTGCCATCACGTAAATCGGTACTGACCCAACGCGGGGCAACTGTGGCAGATTTATCCGCCCACTCTCTTTTATCCAATGTGACCGATGGATACGGCATATATTTTGTATGCGTATGCATAGAGATATCCTTAATATGACAATAGTAATGAAAATGCCAATGTGCGGACGCACTGCGCCCGATGTGGCAAAACTAAAAATTAAAAAAAAGAAATTGAAAAAAGGAAAATTACAGCAGGTTTAGCAGGAGGAGAGAGAAGCTCACGATACGGTTAGGCGTAATGGGTTGTGAAATAGGCATAGTATGACTTTTCATAGTCTCTCCTTTGTGTGTATTAATGAAATTGTAACGATTAATAATTTAGAATGCAACTAAAATGAAAAATATAACACCGTGGCATCAAAATTTTGAATTTATTTATTTGAATAATAGGTTGCAAAACAAGTGTTTTCCGTATACTCCCTCTACCCTGCATATAAACGCTAAAAATTTGTAATAATCTATACAAAAAACACTATCGCTTTGATATAATAGTCGAATACTAAAATTTGAGGTTTTCCGACATGCTAATAGGATATATGAGAGTATCAACTGACGGTGATCGACAAAGTACCGATTTACAACGTGACGCATTGATCAGTGCCGGTATCGATGAACGAAATATTTTCGAAGATAAAGCATCGGGTTCCAAAGATGATCGTGTCGGTCTAGCTCAAGCGTTGGAGTATGTCAAAGAGGGTGACACACTCGTTGTTTGGAAACTGGATCGATTAGGACGCTCCCTACCCCACTTGATCGAAATTGTTTCACAGCTTAAATCCAAAGGTGTCGGATTTAAATCTCTGACTGAGGGAATGGATACCTCAAGCCCGTCCGGTGAACTATTATTTCATGTTTTCGGTGCACTCGCTCAGTTTGAACGCTCACTTATACAGGAGCGTGTTAGTGCAGGGTTGGCAGCGGCACGAAAACGGGGACGAATTGGTGGACGGCCGCGAGCTATCCCTCAAGAAAAAATGGACGCAATTTTAGAAGCATTAAATAATGGTATGTCGAAAGCGGCAGTGTGTCGTACGTTTGAGGTGAAGCGATCGACGTTGATTGATACACTTAATCGAAATAAACTTGACAATTTAAAGCAATAATGTTAATCTTACTTTACATATTTACAAAAAGGCTGTGTATATGAGTTTACAAACTCTTTTCCAAGAACAAGTCAAACGTCTACGCAATGTCTCGTTGGATAAGAAACGCTACCTTTATAACCGAATCAACTGGGATGCCAAATCTATCGGAATCCTTGGTCAACGAGGTCTAGGGAAAACAACAATGATGCTTCAGTATATCAAAGAACATTATGAGGGAAGCGATAAAGCTCTTTACATTTCACTCGATAATCCCTATTTTCAATCGATATCACTCTATGACTTTGCTATTGAGTTTGAAAGTTATGGTGGAGAGGTATTGTTTATCGACGAAGTCCATAAATATAACGATTGGTCAACGCATATCAAATCTATTTATGATGCTTCAGAGCTTCGCATCGTCTTTTCAGGTTCTTCCATCCTCCAAATCAGTAAGCAAAAAGGGGATCTCTCTCGAAGAAGTCTCATTTACACTCTCGAAAATCTATCATTTCGGGAATATTTAAGCCTTAGCGGTGTCATGGAGTATGAGGCACTAAGCTTACAAGACCTACTGGAAAACCACGTTGCGATTGCTACAAAGATTTCTGAGAAAATCAAACCGTTGAAATATTTCAAAGAGTACCTTGAATATGGTGCTTATCCGTTTGTATTCGAAGATAAAGAAGGATTTCATCAACGGCTGACGCAAGTTGTCAATCTAATTCTTGAAACCGATTTACCCTATATCAACCGTATCGAAATGGCTCAGATTGGAAAGCTCAAAAAACTTCTTTATCTCCTAGCTATCAATGTCCCATTTATCCCAAATATTACCAATCTAGCTGAATCGACCCAGATTTCAAGACCCAAAGTATATGAGTATCTGAATCATCTCGAACAAGCAAAAATCATCAATACACTTCGAAGTAAAGAAAAAGGTTATAACGTCCTCTCAAAACCAGAAAAGCTTTTGATGCAAAATACCAATCTATCATTTGCCCTCACCTCCTCAGTTGATATAGGCTCTATGCGTGAGGCCTTTTTCGTTAACCAGATCAAAAATGCTCTCGCAGAAAAAAACCGCTTTTTGGACGAATCAATCTATGTCTCAAAGCAAGGAGATTTCTTGGTCGATGACACCTATACGTTTGAAGTAGGGGGAAAAAGCAAAGGATTTAAGCAAATAAAAGATTTATCTAAAAGCTATGTCGCTTCCGATGATATTGAGATAGGGTATAAGAATAAAATTCCCCTTTGGCTCTTTGGATTTTTGTATTAACCATGCAACACCATATCGATCGATTACGAAAACAACTCGATTCTCTTGAAACCCAAAAACGCTCCATTGAAGCGCATATTTTACAGATCAAACGCGAACTCGAAAAACACTCTGCCCTTACCAAAGAAGATAAGATCGCCCTCTACCGATCACTCTTCGTAGGTCGAGAAGATGTCTATGCTACCTACTGGATCAGCGGTGATGGATTAAAAAAAGGGTATTTTCCAAAAACGGCTACCTTTCAAGGAAGCGATTATCTTCCACTAACCGATGCCGTGATCCAATCGCATCTTGAGGGAAAAGTTCGTATCGGCACTTATGCGGTAAAAGATCAATCATTTTGTTCATTCCTTGCCATCGATTTGGATAAATCGAGTTTTTTAAACGATGCACGAGCAATTAGCACCGTATACAAAGAAATGGGATTAACCCCTTCGTTTGAAATCTCCAAATCGGGTAACGGTATACATATCTGGTTTTTATTCTCGCAAAACGTCCGAGCACGCGACGCACGGATCTTAGGTGACCTTATTATTACCAAAGCGATGGATCACAGTGACGGTATAGACATGAAAAGCTTTGATCGCCTTTTCCCCAATCAAGATTACGTCCCTTACGATGGACTGGGTAATCTCATTGCTCTGCCACTGCACTACGGTTCGCGTAATGATGGAAAAACCGTATTCGTCGATATCAATACACTTCAACCCTATAGTGATCAATGGCACTATTTGAACGGTGTTTCCAAAATTGCACCTGCACGACTGAGTGCTTTGATTCAAACGTATACACAATCTTTAGGAGCCGAAGAAACATTAATGCCATGGGAAATTGAAAAGGTTAAACTTTCCCCTCCTAAATGGCTAAAATTAGTTTTACACGATTCCATTTACGTAGAATTTAAAGGACTAAGCAAATCGTTTCTCAACCTGTTGAAGCGAATGGCATCGTTCTATAACCCTGAGTTTTTCATGCGCCAAAAACAACGTCTCTCTACATTTAATACACCCCGTATTGTTTCCACCTATGATCTCAATGAACGTTACATTGTCCTGCCAAGAGGTCTCTTAGAACCATTGCGCCGATTAGGTGTGAAACATAAAATCAAACTGGAGCTTCAAGACAAACGCCTTCTTGAAAAAACAGCAACTCCGCTGTTGGTATTGGAACTGCGACCGCAACAAATCGATGTCTTTAATTCCCTCATGCAATACGATTACGCACTTCTTATTGCTCCCCCTGGATTTGGAAAAACAGCGGTAGCCTCAGCCATTATCTCACAAAGAAGCGTAAAAACGCTGATTCTAGTCAATAAAACGGCACTCATCGATCAATGGAAAGAGAGACTAATGAGCTACTTTTCTATTGATGGTAAAACTATCGGTATATTGGGAAAAGGCAAAAAGTCACTCAACGGTTCGTTAGATATTGCAACCCTTCAATCTCTCAAAAACCGTCCCCAACTGATAGAGGAATATTCACAGATCATTATCGATGAAGCGCATCATACATTTCTCGATGATTCTCGGCGAGTTGAGTGAAGACAATGATCGAAATCAACTGATTATCAATGAGATTAAAACCCTCAAACACCGAAAGGTGTTAGTACTCAGTGAACGAATCGAACATCTCAATCGTTTATGGCATCATCTCAAGCTTGAGAATATTGACGCTCTCCTACTCTATGGAGCGATGGGAACGAAGATGAAACGTGAACAGTTCACTCAAACCTCCGAAGCCTCGATCATTCTCTCCACTAGCAGTTACATTGGAGAAGGGATTGATATCGGTCATTTGGATACGGTTATTTTTACCATGCCAATATCCTATGATGAACGGATGGTTCAATATCTTGGACGTATTGGGCGTCAGGGGCAGGAGTGTCTGGCAATCGATTTTATTGATAATGAAGTACCTCTGCTTAAAAGCAGTTTCACTAAACGGCTTAAAGGGTATAAGAAAATGGGGTATATCCTGAACCATTTAACAGAAAACGCACCGCATAGTTCGGTAAATTCTACAGGGTTATTCGGCTGAGTCGAATATAATGTCCATAAATGTTTTACAATTTAATCTTAATCTCCGCCGCACAGTGATAGACTTTTAGATTGAAACGTCTATCCTTTGTGGATATTATTATTTTAGCCTATTTTTCTAGGATGGTTTGTGTGGATATTTGGATAAAAATCTCCCTTGTTGTACTCATAGCGGTTTATGTCTATCGTGAAATACTTAAATCTGCATCCAAGCCATCCAATCAAACCCCCTCTCCCAAAAGCAAAGCCGGTTTCTTGAGTTTTATCGGTTTGGGAAGTGCCGTGGGCGCATTTATGTATGCAGGAATGTCTATGACGTTCATCGAAACACGTGATTTACGCCCGTACATTCTATCCCCTCAACTGGTGAGCTTATATGACAGAGGAGTGATTGAGCTCAATGGCATGGTCATAAAAACCAATCTGGCACGAAATGGGGAACTCGCACCTCTTGCCGATCAACTCACTACGGGGTGTAATAGCAATGATGGATGTGAAATTCAAAAGATGTTTGATTACGTCACCCATATCCCTTATAAAACCGATCACACCAGCCGCAATGCCAAAGAAGTTATTGCAACCAATTGGGGAGATTGCGATGATAAATCCAATTTGTTTGCATCACTGTTGAATGAGAGAGGAATAGATTATCGATTTGTTTATGTCCCACATCATGTCTTTGTGGTTGTACATATTAAAGACACTAGCGCCCTGCCCTTTTTACGTACTAAACTCACAATTGACAATCAAGACTACTACTACGCCGAAACCACATCGACCGGTGCTCGCATAGGAGAACATAATGGACAGTTTCCTTACAGCTTTGAGGGAATATATGATATTAACAACGATGAAGAAGTCGATTTGAAAAAAGTATCTTTTGGAATCGGATAATTCAATAGATTTTAACTTCCCTCTACTCTGTATGCAGTTTTTTTGAGATCATCTCACTAGCAGCGGCGGACATAGTAACGATAGTATAGATCTCAAGAGCCGATTCAAGCTCACTTTCTCCCGTAAAGAACGCCCAAACATCACCTGTACGCATTAATGGTTGAAAATCTAAAAAATAAATTTAATATGGGTACTTTTCCCCGTAATCTTGGGCATTGTTTATGCTTTAATAACTGCAATATACATTTACCTATGTTAGGTGATTTTGAGCTCTTAAAATAACATATCAACCATTAACGCATACATAAGTTTGTTAGATAAATATAATTATTTACTATTTATCTCAAAGTTTTCTTTTAATAAAAAAATATAATTATTAAAAATAATGATAATAGTTATTTCTTTTCTCCCTTCCCTTCTGAACTTACTAAATATATATTATATCGACATACATTTCAAATACACTTTCAGATAAGTTATATCAGAGTTAATGCTTAACTCAATTATATTTACGACATTAAACAAATATAAAATATATATTATTTGGCGCAAGTTGGCGCGAAAGAGTTTTACATGCTAAGTAAGTTTACCCTTTCCGAAGAAGCCGTATTAGCCGCTTTCGAAAAACAATCAAAAAATACACTCCGAGACCTTGAAAAAACCACCGGGATTCCTCGACGCACGTTACAGCGCATATTAGCCAAAAAGGAGAAATTATTGTCAGAAAAATCTCAGGACCAAAAGCCCTGATGATGCCGTGTTAATGATAAGACAACAAAGTTCTTAACAGTAATCGAAGATGATAATTCAGCCTAAAATACACTATTTAACTTTATAAATTATTTTTAAGACTTTTTTTGTGATTATTATTTGCTATGATTCTTATAGGATAGTAGATACTACATCTACCAAAAAAAGGGGCGAGATTTCAGATGAAAAAGATTAAATCATGTCTTATCAATTCTTTTGCAAGTCATAAGATTGAACATACCCCTTACTATCTTATTGCACTGCTCACCATTAATATGCTGATTGTGGCAAGCGTATCAATCGGATTACTCTACAATATTGGACTTGAGAGGCAAAAAAATCGCCTTCTTGATTTGGTAGAGACACAAAGTGTTATGATTGATATTGTTGCACGTCAAGCTTTTATGGGTCATAATGGTCATCCTTCCAATCTTCTTATGCGCTCTGTAGCGGCGAAGTTTATCCAGCAGATAAATATCGAATATCCTGAGTACGGAGCCATTGGAAGAAGCGGAGAATTTACACTGGGGCAACGTAATGATGACTCCATCGGATATATTCTAAAACAGCGCTATTTTGATGAAAAAAATCAGATGGACATCCCTTGGAAATCAACCTATGGTGAACCGATGCGCCGAGCGCTTCGTGGTAAAACAGGAGTTGATGTTTTGTTGGACTATCGCGGCGCTACTGTTCTTGCTGCGTACAAACCCATCCCTACTCTTAGCTGGGGATTGGTCGCAAAAATAGATCTGGATGAAATTCGAGCCCCCTATATCAAAGCAGCAACCTATGCCTTCCTTTTTACCTTGTTTTTAGCCATAATCGGCAGTATTATTTTTTGGTTTTTCGTCAATCCTCTGGTTCGTGAGATTGAAGATTCTCGTCAATTTAATCGTTTGCTTATTTCCAAGTCATCATCAGGATTGGTATTATGCACCATGGATGGACAAATTATTGATGCCAACCAAGCATTTCTAAAAATCGTGGGACGAACTCTTGAACAAATCCTAACGTTAAATTATCTTGATCTGATTGCTGAAAAATACCTTCTAGAAGCCAAAGAGAAGCTAAAGAGCCTCATACAAACGGGTTCGCTCTCCAGCTGTGAAAGTTGCTATATCAACAATGATGGTGAACAAATACCCATTAACCTCTCAGGCGAATTGGTAACGATGGCAAATATTCCCTATTTATGGTTGAGTATCGAAGATATACGTAATTTCAAAAAACGAGAAGCCGAGTTGCTCCTCTCCTCAGTCGTTTTTGAGAATTCGCAGGAAGGTATTTTTATCACTGACGCTAAGAAAAAAATTATCAAAGCTAATCACGCATTTACTCTCGTAACGGGGTATGAGCTTGATGAAATATTGGGGCTATCACCAAGTTTTCTTAAATCGGGGCGTCACGATCCCTTGTTTTACAAAAAGATGTTTGAGGAGATCAATGCGACCGGTGCATGGCATGGGGAAATATGGAACAAACGCAAAGACGGTACGATTTACCCTTCGCTACAAAGTATTTCCGCTGTGTATGACGAGAATAAGAAGTTAATTCGCTACGTCTCCATACTAACCGACATCAGTATCCAAAAGGCGTATGAACAGCAGCTGTATGATCACGCGCATCTCGACACATTGACAGGACTTCCGAATCGTCTCTATTTCGAACAAAAATTTGATCAGACGCTCCTGCGTGCACAGTACAGACAGCAAAATTTTGCCTTGTTTTTTATCGATCTCAACCGATTTAAAGAGGTCAATGATACGATGGGACATGATGTTGGCGATTTATTACTTAAAACAGTTGCCAATGCTTTAAAAGAAGGGGTGAGAGCTGAGGATTTGGTTGCACGGTTAGGGGGAGATGAGTTTGTCGTAATCCTTGCAACTATTTCCAATAGCGGCGAAGCCGTTAAAATCGCCCGTCATCTGATGGACAAAGCACATCAACCTATCCAGGTAGAAGAACATACCATTCATCCTTCGCTTAGTATCGGTATTGCTATATACCCAGACCACGGTACTGAGCGATCCGTGTTATTAAAATGTGCGGATGAGGCTATGTATTATGCCAAGCACAATACAGAGGAACATTATCATCTATTTGCTATTAGCAGTGCATAAATTTATTTTTTGTAAGGAGAGTTTTTATGCAACGAATTATTACTATCTATACTGAACATAGAAACAGTATCCAATTTTATCTTCGCACTGCAATGGAAAAATTTCATCCCCATTCAATTGATTCAAAAGATATGCGGCGTTTTTTCGAATATGAACAATCAGCTGAAGTGATTTATGCCGTCAATGAAATGTTTGTTCAGGATTCACCCAGCTACGGGAGAAACTATATCGATGAAGATCGAAATGGAACCGATAAATCTTTTTATTTTAAATGGGTGAGTTTTGCAGAAGAACCGATACATATCAGTAATCCTTATCTCCATTATGTGACTGGATTACCTACCTTAACAATAGTGAAACGAGAAAATAACCGTTATATGGTCGCCGATTTTGATATGTTAAAACTCCTCGAAGAACTTCGTCTAATTGAGCATAACAGTGCTTTTGAAAAGATCAATCGATTAGTTATGGGATTCGGAGGAGCATTGCTTGGAATCGTATCGGTCTTTTTAATCTTTTACGGTGCCTATATCTTTTTTGGAATGCTCATATCCCCCTATTCCGGTGAAGAAGTCCTGCATGAAATCTTTACTTCGATTATATCGATAACAATTGGATTAGCCATTTATGATTTGGCCAAAACACTTATCGAAAACGAGGTACTCTTTAAAGCATTCAATTATGGCAATGATTTACAAAATAAAACGCTTACTAAATTTCTTACCTCCATCATCATTGCTCTTTCGATTGAATCACTCATGGCCGTATTCAAAATTGCACTTGATGATTATAGTAAACTCATTAATGCCTTTTATCTTATTGTCGGTGTAACTTTACTCATAGTGGGGACTGGATTTTATAATCATCTTTCTCACCATGATAAATAACTGTCGGATGAAAAAGCAACCTCGCCCCCTCCCCTAAGGAGATTTGAGATTCTGGCTATTTTTGACGATATTAACTAATCTAAAAAAAAGGGTGTCTGGCATGAAAATTAGTTCAAGTACGTTAGAAAGTACAAGCAGTATGACGCATATCCGTTCAGAAGAGATGAAGGAGTCGGTTCGCATGCAAAAGACGGCTATGGCTCAGCAAGCGGGGACAGTATCACCGGAAAAGCAGGATACACAAAATGCTGAAGAAGAGATACTTGATCCGAAGCTTCGGGCGATTGCTGCCGTTTTGGAGCAATTGATGGGGAAAAAAATTACCGTATCTTCGTTTCATGCCGAAGGAAACGGAACATTACAGCTCCAAAAAGAGGGGGGAGCACCCAGAGTCGGGTGGGGGATGGAAGCCACGAGTTCCTATTCGCTACATGAGGAGCAGTCCCTTGCAATGAATCTTTCGGGTAAGATAGTAACGGAAGATGGGAAGAAGATGGAATTTTCCCTTAACCTCCAATTTAATCGTGAATTTAATCTGACACAAAGCAGCTCATTTAGAGCAGGAGATGCATTAAGCGATCCGTTAGTCATTTCGCTTGATGGCGGATCACCGATCGGAAATGGACGGTTCGGATTTGATCTGATAGAGGGGGGAGGAGTGGAAAACATCCCTCTCCTCTCCGGAGAGAGCGGCTTTTTGGCACTGGACAAAAACGGGGATGGGAAGATCAATAGTGGCAAGGAACTTTTTGGCCCGCAAAGCGGTAGCGGATTTAACGAACTTAGAGCACTGGATGATGATAAAAACGGTTGGATTGATGAAAATGATACCCAGTTTAAAGCGCTTAAAATCTGGATTAAAACCGATCAGAGCGATCGTCTCGTTTCACTTAAAGAAGTAGGGATCGGTGCTTTGTCGCTTCAGCCGGTGAAAGGGGAGTTTGACTTCAACGATAGCACCAATACGACGCAAGCACGCCTTAAAGATACCTCGGTTGCGATTACAGAATCGGGAGAAGCCAAACCTATATTTGGATTGGATATTGCCATTTAGTGACAATATTATATGCAGGCAATACTGCATATAATAGGGTAGAAATTACATTCCCAATTTAGCTTTAGCCTCTTTGGCGTATTGGATACCGAGCGCCCATGCTTTATTGTTTACATCATGCACCTTTTTAGGTACTTTTGAAAGCATTACTTCACGAAGTGTTTCAGGATCAAGAACACCTGTAAACTCATTGGTGATACCAAGTGCAACTACGGATTGAGTAATTACATTACCCACTTCTTCTTTTGCAATTGTAATAATAGGAATCTCAACAATGATCCATTTTTGTCTATCTTCTTCGGTTGGATGCACCAAGTTTGGCTCGACAACAATGATTCCACCTGGTTTAACACCATTTTTAAATTGCTGATAACTGACGTTTGCAACCGATAACATGAAATCAATTTCACCTTCATTTGCATATGGATAAAAAATTTCAGTATCATCCAATGTAATATCAACAACGGTTGCACCGCCACGAACTTGTGACGTGTACGTAGCAGTTTTTAGACCATGACCACCCAGTTTAATTTTGGCAGCAGCCATAATTTCACCAGCAAGGAGAACCCCTTGTCCACCTACTCCTGTAAATCGTATAGTACTTCTCATGGTTTCTCCTTAGATTTTTTTCGCAAAATCGTCTTGTGTAATCTTTCCACGTTTGCCTTGTGCCGCTGCGATAACCATTTCGTACATATCACAATACTCAGGTTGTACTACTTCGCGTAAAACACCCGTTGGAAGAATATTCATTTGCTCTTCCGCTGGAAGCGCTTCCCATTTTTTTAATGATGTGGTGATACTGTCAATCCATTGAAGATTTTCCATCGCACTTGCCATTTTGTTTTTACGACCAAGATTGATATGGCAGTTTGACAAAACATCCATAAATGAGAATCCTTTATGAGAGAACCCTTTTACAAAGATTTTTTCCAATTTTTTAGGATCAAGCATAGACTCACGCGCTACAAATGTTGCCCCTGCTCCAATAGCAAGTTTACACGCATCAAAAGTTGGGTCAATGTTACCGTTTTGCGCCGACACACACCACATACCTTGTGGAGTTGTTGGAGAGATTTGTGAATTGGTCAAACCATAGATAAAGTTATTGATAAGAATAAAATTCAAATCAATATTACGACGACAACCATGAATGGTGTGATTACCACCGATAGCAAGTCCATCACCATCTCCTGCAACGACAACAACATGCGCATCAGGACGAGTCAATTTGATACCCGTTGCGTATGCAATTGTACGACCATGTGTTGTGTGTACGGTATTACAGTTGATATATGAACTAAAACGACCAGAACAACCAATCCCTGATACAACACAGACTTTATCCATATCCCATTGCATTTTTTCGATAGCACGGATACACGCTTTAAGGATTACTCCATCGCCACAACCCCAACACCATAGTGTTGGCATTTTCTCTACACGTAAATATTGATCATAATTAAAAGCCATTAGAACATCTCCTTAACTTTAGCTACCATTTCAAGTGGTGCAATTGGGCGACCGTTTGCTTTGTGTAGGGTACCAAAATTATTGCGACCCATAACACGTTCGATCTCTTTTAGGTATTGACCCATATTAAGCTCAGTAACAAAAATTTTATCAAATTTATCGCCGATCTCTTTCATTCGCTTAGCAGGACTTGGCCACAACATAATAGGTCTAAAGAGCCCTGCTTTGATCCCATCCGCACGAAGTTTAACAACCGCCTCTTTTGCCCCACGACTGATTGAACCGTATGCAATCAAAACAACGTCACAATCATCATCTAACATAAATTCTTCATAATCTGGAAGATCATCTAACCCATCATTTTCTGCCGCAACGGTATTGACTTTTCCAACAAGACGTTCAATGTTGAATTGACATTGTGCTGCGTCTTCTGTTGGGAAACCTGTTTCACCATGGTGAAGACCTGTAATGTGATAACGGTGCCCTTCAAACATTGGATTCAAAACAGCAGGTTGATTCATCTCTGCTTTATACGGTTTATACTCTTCTTTTGGCCCATCATAACGCTTACGACGAACGATATTTGCTTTAACCTCTTCTAAATCAGGGATAACAGCTTTACCGTGCATGTGCCCAACAGTTTCGTCTAAGAGGACAAAAACGGGAGTCATATATTTTTCTGCAAGATTGAAACCACGAACCGTCTCAGTATAACATTCGTCCAATGAACCCGCACAAAGAGTGATAGAAGCATAGTCACCATGTGTTGGATATTGCGCTTGCCCGATATCCGCTTGTGATACACGAGTTGGAAGACCTGTTGATGGACCACCACGCATAACATTGACAATAACCAATGGAATTTCAGCAATAAATGCAAGACCGATTTGCTCTGCTTTAAGAGAAATACCCGGTCCTGATGTTGCTGTCATGGCTTTTGTACCTGCCATTGATGCACCAAGTGCGACAGAAATACCTGCGATTTCATCTTCCATTTGGATAAATTTACCACCAACCGTTGGTAAAAGATCAGACATCTCATGCATTACTTCCGATGAAGGGGTAATTGGATAGCCACCAAAAAACATACACTCAACATCAAATGCTGCTAATGCCGATAATTGATTACCGGTAGAAATTACTTCACGTGCCATTATTTCACTCCCACTAAATCTAAAGACATATAGTTATTTGCAACAATCGCTGCTTGACGTGCTTTTGAATCATCTGTTAATTTTGCAAATTTATAATCTGCTTTATCCGCAACATAAATAGCAAAATCAGGACAGGTAAGTTCACACTCATTACACCCAATACACGCTTCAGGATGATCAATAGAGATCATAGCACCCAAAGTTGATGTAGGCTCATAACGCATACCTAGTACACCCGATGGACATACTGATACACAAATATCACACGCTTTACAGTTGTCAGTGTTGACCCATACGGGGACATTACCTGGGTTAGTCGTTTTAAACATCTATTCTCCTCACAATTTAAGATTAATTTAACTTTTTTCGTTTGAAAATTTACCAACAGCACAAGAGAGAAGACTCTTAACTTTTAGTGAAGCACTATCAAGAGCACTGTTTTCCTCTGAGGTAAGAGGATAACCCAATCTTCTTAATATCGCTTTAATATGTGCCAATTGCTCTTCATTCACACTTTCTATTGTTACTTTCCGTGGCTCACATGAAAGATCAACACTTACCTGAATAAATCCAGCGTCTTGAAGCTCTTTCGTAATGGTATTCGCGCATCCGCTGCAACGTACATTAGCCACTTCAAGAACATGAATCATAATTTAGCCATTACCTCTGCAACTGCTTTTCCAATATCTGCTGGAGAAACAACTACTTTAACGCCCGCTGCTTCAAGTGCTGCCATTTTCTCCTGCGCTGTACCAGCACTTCCAGAGATAATAGCACCCGCATGCCCCATACGTTTACCCGCTGGTGCTGTTTGACCCGCGATAAAGGCTACAACGGGTTTTGTAATATGCTCTTTGATATACGCAGCCGCTTGAATTTCCAAATCACCACCGATTTCACCGATCATAACAATGGCATGTGTTTCAGGATCGGCTTCAAACATCGGGAGAAGTTGTTTGTAACTTAAACCAATAATTGGGTCACCACCGATACCGACAGCCGTTGTGATTCCAAATCCCTCTTTGACGACTTGGTTCGCTGATTCATACGTCAACGTCCCTGATTTAGAGATCAAACCAACATTCCCTTTTTTGAAAATAAAGCCTGGCATAATACCAATTTTACATTCATCCGCGGTAATAATTCCTGGACAGTTTGGCCCGATAGTCATCATGTCTTTTTTTGTAGCGTATGCTTTTGCATACATCATATCTTTCACCGGCGCACCCTCGGTAATAATAACCGCAAGGGTAATCCCAGCGTCTGCTGCTTCCATAACGGCATCAGAGACAAAAGCAGGCGGAACAAAAATCATAGAAACGGTTGCCCCAGTAGCGGCAACTGCTTCGGAAACCGTATTAAAAACAGGTTGACCAAGATGCTCTTGACCACCCTTGCCTGGAGTGACACCTCCAACGATTTTAGTACCATACGCCATACATTGTTCAGCGTGAAATGACCCCTCTTTTCCTGTAAACCCTTGAACGATAACTTTTGTATCTTTGTTGACCAAAATAGACATTGATTATTCCCCTTTCGCTGCTGCTACGGCTTTGCGTGCACCGTCTGCAAGATCCGTTGCCGCTATGATATTTACAATCCCAGCATTATTTAAAATTTCTGCCGCTTCGATAGCATTTGTTCCATCGAGACGAACGATGACCGGTACATTTACATTAGTAATTTTTGTTGCTTCAATAATACCGTTAGCAACACGGTCACAACGGACAATTCCACCAAAAATATTAACAAAAATTGCTTTTACATTTGGATCTTTCAAGATGATATCAAACCCTTTTGCAACCGTTTCAGCACTCGCCGAACCGCCAACATCTAAGAAGTTTGCCGGTTTTCCACCTTCGTAGTTGATGGTGTCCATCGTCCCCATCGCAAGACCAGCTCCATTAACCATACAACCAACGTTCCCATCCAGTTTGATGTAACTAAGACCGTACTTATCTGCTTCGATCTCTGTTGGCTCCTCTTCGGTCAAATCACGCATCTCATTGACTTGATTTTGACGGTAGAGGGCATTATTATCAAAGCCCATTTTAGCATCCAGTGCCAAAAATTTCCCATCACCTGTTTTGACCAAAGGATTAATCTCAATCATCTCTGCATCATGATCCATATAAACTTTATACAATGCCGATGCAAATTTAATAAAATTATTGATCTCTTCTGTCGGAAGTCCAAGGCCAAATGCCAATTTTCTCCCATGAAAGGATTGGAAACCTATCAAAGGATCAATAGAAACTTTGATAATTTTTTCCGGAGTATTATGAGCAACGTCTTCGATTGCCATACCCCCCTCTGTGGATGCCATCATAATCGGCATTTCAAGTGCACGATCAAGAAGCAGTCCAAGATAATATTCTTTTTTAATATCTGCACCCTCTTCGATGTAAACCTTTTGAACGAGTTTTCCTTCTGGTCCTGTTTGGTGAGTCACCAATTGCATACCAAGAATCTCTTTAGCTATAGAACGTACTTCTTCTGTCGAACGAGCTAGTTTTACACCGCCGCCCAAACCGCGTCCGCCTGCATGAATTTGAGCTTTTACCACCCAAATAGATCCCCCCAATTCTTGAGCAGCTTTTACTGCTTCATCGGGTGTAAACGCAATGTGACCACGTGGTGTGGGGACATTGTATTTTTTGAATAACTCTTTTGCTTGATATTCATGTATATTCATTCCATTCCTCCTGTTTAAGTTTACGCTATAGGTCTTGTCATCTCTTCAGGGATGACATATTTATCAAAATCTTCTGCACTCAGTAAACCAAGTTTTACCGCCGTTTCTTTCAATGTGGAGTTCTCTTTATGCGCTGTTTTTGCAATCTTTGCTGCATTCTCATATCCAATATACGGATTAAGGGCGGTAACGAGCATCAGTGAATTATTAAGATAATGGTCAATCTGCTCCCGTACTGGCTCAATACCTACCGCACAATTGTCATTAAACGAATTCATTGAATCCGCGAGTAAACGGACCGATTGCAAGAAGTTATAAGCAATAACGGGTTTAAAGACATTCAGCTCAAAGTTTCCTTGGCTTGCTGCAAATCCAATCGTTGCATCATTTCCCATCACTTGGCAGGCAACCATCGTTACCGCTTCACTTTGTGTCGGATTAACTTTACCGGGCATAATCGAAGAACCCGGCTCATTTTCAGGAATCGTAATTTCGCCGATACCGCAACGAGGACCTGACGCCAACCAGCGAACGTCATTGGCAATTTTCATCATATCTGCGGCCAATGCTTTAAGTGCACCGTGCGCAAAAACAAGAGCATCATGAGAGGTAAGTGCATGAAATTTATTGGAAGCCGTTACGAACTGATGCCCTGTAAGCTCTGTAAGTTTTGCTGCTACACGCTCTCCAAGTTCTGGATGAGCATTCAATCCCGTACCAACAGCCGTTCCACCAAGAGCAAGCTCACGAACGGATTCGAGTGACGTTTTTGCCATTTTTTCGCATTTATTGAGCATCTCAACCCAACCGCTAATCTCTTGACCAAGAGTTAAAGGGGTTGCGTCTTGCAAGTGGGTACGTCCAATTTTAACGATATCGCTAAACGCTTGGGCTTTTGCATCAAGTGTTGCACGCAAATGGTCAATCGCGGGGAGAAGACGTGTTTCAACGGCAATAATCGCTGCAACGTGCAATGCAGTAGGATACGTATCATTTGAACTTTGTGATTTATTGACATCATCATTAGGATGAACCAATTTTTGAGTTCTAAAGTCACCACCCAAAATTTCAGTCGCACGAGAAGCCAAAACTTCATTATTATTCATATTAGATTGTGTACCAGAGCCTGTTTGCCATACGACAAGGGGATAATTAGCATCAAGCTTACCCGCTAACATCTCGTCCGCTGCTTGCGCTATTGCATCAGCTTTTTCTTTGGAGAGCATTCCAAGGTCACAATTGACCAATGCCACCGCTTTTTTCAGAAGAGAAAATGCACGGGTAATTTCATACGGCATTTTCTCTTCACCGATTTGAAAGTTTTCTAATGAACGCTGTGTTTGCGCTCCCCAGTAGGTATCATTCGGAACTCGAACTTCTCCCATGGTATCTTTTTCTACACGAAAATCCATACTTACACTCCTTCAAAGAATTTGTTGGTATTAAGGGTATCAATTAAGGTTTGCACCGATGCACATGAATTAGCAAACATCTCTTTTTCAGAATCATCCAATGTAATTTCAATAATTTTTTCAACCCCATTTGCTCCCAGCATAACAGGAACACCGCTGACTACATCGTAATAACCATATTCACCGTCTAAATAGACGGCACAGGGATGAATTTGTTTGGTATCTTTCAAGATTGCTTCAATCATAATAGCCGTTGATTTTGCAGGGGCGTAATAGGCTGATCCTGTTTGCAGTAATGCCACTATCTCAGCGCCACCTTTTCGTGTCCGTTGAACGATCTCTTCAATCTCATCTTCTCTCAACAAATCAGAGAGGGGAACTCCTGCAACCGTTGAATAACGAGGTAATGGAACCATATCATCCCCATGTCCCCCCATAACCGATGCACGGATTTGTCCACCACCATAACCCAGTTTTTCTTGGATAAATGCCGCCATACGCGCACTGTCCAAAATTCCTGCCATACCGATAACACGGCTACGTTCAAATCCACTTTCACGAAGGGCAACGTAGGTCATTACATCCAGCGGATTAGAAACCATAATAATAATGGCATTAGGGGAGTATTTTGCAATACCTTCAACCACTTCACGGGTAATTTTGGCATTAATCATCAACAAATCATCACGACTCATCCCCGGAAGACGTGGACTCCCCGCCGTAATAACGACAATGTCACAATCGGTTAAATCAGACATTTTTTCCGCAACACTCACTACGGTGTGAGAGCGTACGGCTGCTGCTGCTTGTGACATATCAAGAGCTTTACCTTTGGCAATTTCCATCTTATTATCACGTAAAATAATTTCATGACAACTACCTAACATCGCAAGTGAATAGGCAATTGTAGAGCCTACATTTCCAGCTCCTACGATTCCGACACGTTTACCTTTAACCATTTTTGAACTCCTAGTGTCAAAATAAGGGTCACTCTCTTCATTATACTCAACACTATTTTTATCTCTAAAAACACTTAGAAGCATAGGTTAAGAGAGTTAAACCTCAGACGATAATCTATCGCCTTTTATCTATAGAGTAAGAATCTACAGATAAAAAACGATTATCTGGCAAAAGCCAGATTAAATAGCACTAATAATCGCGTTCAATGTCGCACTTGGGCGCATTGCTGCTTCTACTTTATCCGTATTAGGGTGGAAGTAACCACCAATGTCTTGAGCTTTACCTTCAACGGATAACAACTCTTCCATAATTTTTGCTTCATTCTCAACAAGAGCTTTCGCTACTGGTGCAAATTTTGCTGAAAGATCAGCATCAACTGTTTGCTCAGCCAATGCTTTTGCCCAATATTGCGCAAGGAAGAAGTGACTTGCTTTATTATCAGGCTCCCCTGCTTTACGTGAAGGCTCTTTGTTGTTGTCCAAGTATGCTGCATTAGCAACATCCAATGCAGCAGTTACAACGCCGAGCTTAGTATCATTTTTAGTTTTGTTGATATGTCGAAGTGATTCAGCTAGTGCCAAGAACTCACCCAAGGAATCCCAACGAAGGTGCCCCTCATTAATAAATTGCTCAACGTGTTTCGGAGCCGATCCGCCCGCACCTGTTTCAAACAATCCACCACCTGCAAGCAATGGAACGATAGAGAGCATTTTAGCCGATGTTCCAAGCTCAAGAATTGGGAACAAATCTGTCAAGTAATCACGAAGAACGTTACCTGTTGCTGAAATGGTGTTTTGACCTGCGCGGACACGTTTCAATGAGAATGCCATTGCTTTTTCAGGAGCCATGATGTGCAACTCAATATTTCCCTTGTTAAATTCAGGAAGATATTCATTTACTTTTTTGATGATATTCGCATCGTGTGCACGATTTTCATCCAACCAGAAAACAACAGGAACATTTTCAATCTCAGCACGCTCAACGGCAAGACGTACCCAATCTTTGATCGGAACATCTTTTGCGCGAGACATACGCCAAATATCACCCTTCTCAACATTGAACGTCATCAACACGCCACTATCATCACTAACGGTTACAACACCATCTTCTTGCATTTCAAATGTAGTTGGGTGTGAGCCGTACTCTTCTGCTTTTTGTGC
>JAPLGM010000032.1:0-51693 GCA_026390165.1 Campylobacterales bacterium | reverse complement strand
CTTCTGCTTTTTGTGCCATAAGACCAACGTTAGAGACAGAACCCATAGTCGTTACGTCGAATTGACCATTTTGCTTACAATCTTCAATACACTCAGCATACATTGTTGCGTAACAACGATCAGGAATAGTAACAATACATTGCTCTACTTTACCGGCTGGATTCCACATTTTGCCGCCATCACGTACAACAACAGGAAGTGATGCATCAATAATGACATCGTTTGACGCGTGAAGGTTTGTGATCCCTTTATCAGAGTCAACCATCGCCATCGCAGGTTGTGTTGGGTAAACCGCCATAATAGCCGCTTCAATTTCTGCTTTTTTATCAGCTGGTAACTTCGCTAGTTTTTTGTAAAGATCACCAAGACCTAAGTTTGGGTTTACACCGATCTCTTTAAACTCTGCGCCGTATTTATCAAATACTTCTTTGAAGAAAACTTGAACAGCGTGACCAAACATAATCGGATCAGAAATCTTCATCATAGTGGCTTTTAGATGAATCGACCAAAGGATATTTTTCTCTTTTGCTTCTGCAATAGATTCAGCGTAAAACGCACGTAGTGCTTTTGCACTCAAAAATGTCCCATCAAGAACTTCTTTATCAACGGCGTTGATCTCTTTAAGTGTTTTACCATTCAATGCAATCGTAACTTTGCCATCAGCGCTTTTGATGATAGATTGCTCATTTGCATAAAAATCTCCACTGTCCATGTGCGCAACACGAGTTTTTGAACCCTCATCCCATGCACGAAGTTTATGTGGATTTTTCTTAGCAAAGTTTTTAACGGCAATAGCTGCACGACGATCGGAGTTACCTTCACGAAGAACGGGGTTAACCGCAGAACCAAGACAAGCTGAATAACGGGTTTGGATCTCTTTTTCTTCCTCCGTAGTCGCCTCTTCTGGATAGTCTGGAAGGTCATACCCTTGAGTTTTAAGCTCTTCAATAGCCGCTTTAAGCTGAGGGATAGATGCTGAAATATTAGGAAGTTTAATGATGTTGCCATCGGGTTGCATTGCAATTTTACCAAGTTCGGCAAGATTGTCAGGAATACGCTGTGCATCTGTCATTCTTTCTGGGAATGTAGCAATAATGCGACCTGCAAGTGAAATATCACTTGTTACCACTTCAACATCTGCTGCTTGCGTGAACGCATTTACGATTGGGAGTAGCGAATAGGTCGCTAATGCCGGAGCTTCATCAATTACTGACCAAATGATTTTTGCCATCAGGTTCTCCTGTTATTTTTTTATAAAAGCATCATAACACTTAGTTTTGTTTTTTTTCTATTTGACATTCTAATGCTAAAGAAAAGTTGCCAATATGTTTCATTTTGTAGCATTTACTATGTTTTGATGGTGTGTAGAAAAGTAACTACTATAAATATGCTCCCCATTTTTTCCACGGACAAAATAGAGATAATCGGTATCTTTTGGGTGCAGTGCAGCGTGCAATGCTTCACGACTTACATTACAGATAGGAAAATCAGGCAAACCTTGATGTCTATAGGTATTATAGGTACTTTTATCGCTCCGTATTCTGGACGCTGTCACCTTTTGATGAGAGTACTCACCATAATTTAACGTTCCATCCATCTGAAGACGCATGTTTTTTGCCAGTCGATTTTGGATAACGGAGCTTACCATAGGCATATCTTCTACTGAGGCAGCTTCTTTCTGGATAACAGAGGCTAGTGTTACAATATGTAACCATTTTTCTTTATCATAACTTCCGATAAGCTCTTTAGAGAGTTTTTCAGCTTTTTCTTCCGACCTTGTGAGGAGAAAATCAATAATCCTTTTTTCATTGCTATCCTTGGGCAAATTGTAGGTATCAGGAGAAAACATCCCCTCCGGTATTTTATTTAACTCCGTATATGCTTGTTGAAGTTTTTTTGGATCCATTGAAAGTTTCTGTGCTATTTGTTTTAAGAAAACAGTCGTTGTTTCTCCTGGAATAAGGGTAATGTCTGCCGTCGCTGCTTTTGACGTTGTAAGACGATACAAATAACGGATGCGCGAGAGCTTTTCCTCTTTTAAATCAATCCACCCTTGTTGCGGTTGACCCAGAATTTTGAGGAGAAAAGCATCCATTAAATGAAGATTCACCCCCCTGTTTTGAAGATGTGACACCGTTTTAAAAACGGAACCTTGAGGTATGTAAACAATTTTTGGTGATGTCACTGGGGTGAACATATACGCCGTTAGCCCCAAAAGGGCAACGGGTATTGAGAGGTAAAGCAGTTTAAAGTTTTTAACTTTTTTCGTATTCGCTTTATTAGAATTTTTTAGCTTTGTCGTTTTGGTTGGTATTTTTGGCATGGCTCATCTCAAATTAGGGGATATAAAAGGGGGGGATTATACCTAAAAATTTATTTACTCATTGCGTAAAACTGTCAATAAATCGACATCGGAGGCTTTTTTAGCTGGATACCATGCAGACAATACAACAATGACAAATGCACCAATAATAATGGAAAAGAAATCTGCCACTGTTAAATCCAAAGGGAGTGTTGATGTGGGATAGACATCTGCCGGAAGGGAGATAATATCAAACGAACCTAAAATCCATATCCCTAAAAACCCAAGGAGTGACCCCGTCACGATCCCTAATGAACCGATAATCATCCCCAACAATAAAAAAACTTTTTTAACCTCTTTTTTAGACGCACCTAGTGATAAAAGTAAAGCAATTTCACTACGACGATTCATCACCGTCATCAAAAGCGAAGAGATAATATTGATTGCCGCAATAAGGATAATAAGCATTAAGACGATAAAGAGGGACATCTTCTCCATTTTAAGGGCAGCAAAAAAGTTTCCGTTGTCTTCCCACCATCCCCGTATGGAGACGCTGTCGGGTAAAATAGCCGCAACTCTGGCAATATCCGCCTCTGGATTAGCCGAATGGATATGGATACCATCGTAGAGATTTGGTGGGATCGCTAATATTTTTTGCATTGATTCAAGTGAGGTATAGGAGAACCCTTTGTCGTAGGCAGTGAGCCCCGAATCAAATGTCGTAATTGCTTTGAACCGCTTCATTTTCGGGGTCATAGAAATCCCGCCCGGTTCGAGCTGGGTAAAAATATAGGTAAGTTTTTCCCCTTTTTTGAGCGTATACTCCTCTAGTAATTCCTTCCCTACCATCACTTCAAACCCCTTAGGAGTCTGATGTTTTAGTCCCTGAGCAACCACACTATTGACGGCTGCTTCGCGTTTGAAATCAACCCCAAAAAGGTACCCCCCCTCAAGCATTGTGTCGTGACGGCATAAAATAGAGGCATTAAGATAAGGGCTAAACGCAAGTTCGGGAAATTGTCTCTCAAGCTTATTCAAAAGCGCGGTATCGACGGAGCCATAAAATTTGGGCTGAATTGTGAGGGGATAATTCATAACGGTGAGTTTTTTCTTAAACTCATTATCAAACCCGTTCATTAGTGCCATCGCAATGATAAGCACCATCACCCCAAGGGCAATTCCCGAAAATGCAAGAAGTGCAGAGAGAAAAATAAAAGGTTGTTCTGAATCAAAACGTAAAAAACGTTTAACGAGATAGCGTACGATACTCAAGAGGCAAATGCCCCTTTTTTGGGTCCCGATTTACCGCAGCAGTTTTTATATTTCAATCCGCTGCCGCACGGGCAATCATCATTGCGTGCAATTTTAGAGGATTCTAACTCGCTAGCGGCATGATTTAGTGACATTTGAAGCTCCTCTTGTCGCTTTTCGATCTCCATTTGATGCTCAAGTGCCTCTGCCTCTTCATCGATATTCTCTACTCTAAATTGAATAACATGAAGAGTTTTAATACTTTCAAATTTAATGGTTGCTATGAGCTCGGTGAAGAGATTATAGCTCTCTTTTTTATACTCCACCAAGGGGTCTTTTTGGTTATAGGCACGAAGACGAATCCCTGTTTTCATACTGTCCATCTGATAAAGATGCTCTCTCCATGCACTATCAAGCGTTTTGAGGATAATTTCACGCTCAATCGATGAGCGAGTAGCAGGGTCTATCGGTGACATTTTCGCTTCATAATGGCTCTTGATCTCATTAAGCATACGATCATAAACCATCTCATACGTCATCTCATCCGAAAATTCCATATTGACATCAATATTAACCTCTTCGAGAATTCGTTTTTTCAGACGCTCCGTCTCGATCTCCGCACTGGAAATACCGCTATACACACCACATTCGCTTAATAACCGCTCAACATACTCACCTCTGTGAGAATCGATTTTACGGGTAACATCGTAAGCCGGATCAAGGAGCTCATAGCGAAATTTGTAGACAATTTTACGCTGCTCATTGGCAACATCATCATATTCAACGATATGCTTACGTCCCTCGAAGTGCATATTCTCGACTTTTTTCTGCGCTTTTTCAACCGCTCTCGTCACCATTGCCGATTCAATGTATTCGCCGTCTTCAACACCCAATCGCTCCATAATCGCTTTGATCTTATCGGAACCGAAAATACGGAGAAGAGTGTCTTCTAAACTTAAATAAAATTGACTCGTCCCTGGATCACCCTGACGACCTGAACGCCCACGAAGCTGATTATCAATACGTCGGTTTTCATGACGCTCTGTTCCAAGGATATAAAGACCACCGAGGGCTTTTATCTCTTCACTCACTTTAATGTCAACACCTCGCCCCGCCATATTTGTCGCGATGGTTACCGCCCCTTTTGACCCTGCACTTTTGATAATCTCTGATTCTTGAGTGTGGTTCTTGGCATTGAGCACCGTATGGGGGATTTTTGCCTCTTTAATAAACTGATGGAGTTTCTCCGATTTTTCAATAGAAGCCGTTCCGATGAGAATCGGTTGTCCTGTTGCATTGAGCTCTTTGATTTTGGCAAGGACAGCCGCAAATTTTTCCTCTTCCGTTTTATAGATCAAATCGTTCAAGTCTTTGCGAATAACCGGAACGTTCGTCGGAATAGAGATAACATCAAGGCTATAAATCTGAGCAAATTCGGTTGCTTCCGTTTGCGCTGTCCCTGTCATACCCCCGATTTTAGAATACATCCGGAAATAATTTTGGAAGGTAATATCGGCAAGAGTTTGGGTCTCCTCTTTGATAATAACCCCCTCTTTGGCCTCAAGTGCTTGGTGTAACCCCTCCGAGTAGCGTCGCCCCTCAGAGAGACGTCCCGTGAACTCATCAACAATAACAACTTGATCCTCTTGAAGAACATAATCGACATCGCATTCAAAGATATAATTGGCTTTAAGTGCTTGATCGAGATGGTGAGAAAGAGAGGAGTTTTCAACACTATAAATGTTACCCACACCAAAAAGCTCTTCAGCTCTAACAATCCCCTCTTCCGTAAGAAGAATAAGACGATCTTTTTCATCAACCGTAAAGTGTTCCTCTCGTATCAATGCTTTCGCAACGGCATCGGCACGAGTATAATTTTCCAAGGTTCGGTTAGTAGGTCCTGAAATGATTAATGGTGTACGGGCTTCATCGATCAAAATCGAATCAACTTCATCGACGATAACAAACGAGTGTCCACGCTGCACCATATGATCTTTTGTATAGGTCATATTGTCACGAAGATAATCAAATCCAAATTCATTATTGGTACCGTACGTAATATCAGCTCCGTACTGGAGACGTTTGTTGGCAGGGTTATATTCCCCCTCTAATACAATCCCCGTTTCATATCCAAGGAAAGCGTATAGAGCAGACATTTGGGCTCCATCACGTGATGCCAGATAATCATTGACGGTTACAACATGCACCCCTTTGCCACTCATTGCATTGAGGATAACGGCAAGAGTTGCCACGAGGGTTTTCCCCTCCCCTGTTTTCATCTCAGCAATGCGCCCCTCATGCAGTACCATACCGCCGATAAGCTGTACATCGAAATGGCGCATCCCAAGTACGCGCTTACTTGCTTCTCGTGTTATCGCGAATGAATCTACCAAAACATCATCTAATGTTTTGCTTTCATTAAGGACAGACTCTTTTAGAGCACTAAAAACATTTTGAAGTTCAGCGTCAGTAAGGGCAGTGAAATGAGCTTCACGGGCGTTGATCTGCTCAACACGTTTTAGATATTTTTTAACTTCACGATCATTTTGGGTTCCGAAAATTTTGCCGACGAGCGATTGGAGCATTGAAAGCCTTCAGTATGAGCTATATATTTTAAAAGTTCTCGATTTTAACATAGGAATACTATTGTTTTGGTTAATGAGGATTGGATACAATTCATAATCTATATTTCAGAAGGCTAATTGTGCGTTTACCCCCCCTCTTTTTTCTACTTTCTACCCTTTTGTTGGCTTCACCCAAGGAGATGAGTTCTTTTAACAGTTCATTTGAACAGCGTATCGTCGATGAACACGGTAAAACACTCCTCTATAAAGGGGAACTTTGGGCAACAAAACCACAAAATGCCCTTTGGCTCTACCAAACACCCATTCAAAAGAGTGTTTATATCAACGGGAAAGAGCTTACTATTATTGAACCCGCACTTGAACAAGTAACGATCAAAACACTAACTGGTGAAATTGATTTTCTCGAAATCCTCAAAAAAGCTAAAAAAGTGGATAATGACCATTACGCCACTACCCTTAGCGGTATCACCTATAGTATCACTTTTAAAAATGATATTTTAAGTACCATTGGATACAGTGACAGCTATGATAATCGCGTTATTATCAAATTTTTAACTCCCATAACCAACGGATCTATTGAGGCAAAGCGGTTTAAACCGATAATACCCTCTGATTTTGATGTACTTCGGGATCGGTAACACAAGGATGATTGAACTTGATAACCGAACGGATGAAAATTACAACATTACTCTTTTAGAGCAGATAGCCAATGCCCTTAGTAGCAAAGAAATTGAACTTATCCTTACCGATAATGAGGAAATCGCTACAATTAACCTTGAATTTCGGGGAATCGATAAAGCAACCGATGTCCTAAGTTTTCCGAGTGATCCTTTTGTGAATGCCCCATTGGGAAGTATTATTATTAGTATAGATAAGGTCAATGAGGTAGCAAGCGACTTGGGACACAGTAGTGATGATGAGCTTGCACTACTCTTTATTCATGGGTTGCTTCACTTATTGGGGATGGATCATGAGGTGGATAGTGGTGAAATGCGACGTCGTGAAGGAGAGATTGTAGAACAGTTTAATCTTCCGAAAAGTCTAATAGTGAGAACGTTAGAAGAGTAAGACTCCTCTTTGTTCTTAAGGCTACCGCTTAATGTAGCCCAAATCATCCAGCTTATTGTAAATTCCTGAGACAATCCCTCCAGCAGCCTCACCCCCATGCCCACCATGCTCGATCAGTACGGTAACAATAAACTGTGGATTATCGGCAGGACCATACGTCGTAAACCATGCGTGAGAGCGTTTTAAATACTCCATGCTTTGTTCATCGAGACGATTTTTAACATTTTGAGCAATACCTGATGTTTGAGCTGTCCCAGTTTTGCCTGCAATAGGAAAACGGGCAGAGATATGGGCACTTGCGGTACCCCCTTTCTCATTACAAACCGATTTCATAGCATTTTGGATAATAGGGAGCTTACTCTTTTCCATCGCAGTAAGAACTTCTTGCGGTTTAGGTTCCACCATTTTAGACCCTATTTTGTAGGCAATATGGGGGATGGGAATCTTCCCCGTCGCCATCAATGCCGTAAATCGGGCAATTTGAATCGGAGTTGTCAAAAAATCTCCCTGCCCAATAGAGGTATTAAGGGTCTCTCCTCGATACCATGGCTGTTTAAACTTTTCCCTTTTCCACTCACGGCTGGGGACGGTTCCAATAAACTCATTGGGTAGATCAACATTCGTTTTTTCTCCCAATCCCATCCGAACCATTCCTCGACTCATACGCTCGATACCAACTTGCAAGCTCCCCTTATAAAAGTAATCATCACAACTTTGGGTAATCGCTTTATGAATACTGACTTCACCATGCCCATGCTTATTCCAACAACGAAAAGAGCGATTCCCTAGTCGAAATGATCCCGTACAGTTAACGGTGGAATTTTCATTCACAACACCAGAGGTGATATACAATAACCCCATCCCCGGCTTGATTGTCGATCCAGGGGGATAAAGTCCATTGACAATTTTATTCGTAAAAGGGGCATCGACACTGTTAATCAAATAATTCCACTCATCACTACTCACCCCCTCTACGAAGGAATTCAAATCGTACTCAGGAAAACTCCCCGCTGCATATATCGCTCCATTCGTATCCATTACAACAATCGCCCCAACATTGCCTTTGAAAGCCGTGCCTATATACTCTTGAAGACGCATATCCAAATTGAGGGTAAGATTATGATTTTCTTCCGTTGCACTATGGCTTATCTCCTCAATTTCGACATTATGGGCATTTACCTTAATATGGCGTTCCCCCGCCACTCCTTGAAGATAAGTGTTATAATATTTTTCAATACCACTTTTACCGACATGACCTAAAAGTTGTAAAAGTGAATTTCCCTCTACCTCTTTTTGATTCGCACGTGCCACATACCCAATAAGATGCGAGGCTACATTTCCATAGGGGTAAAGTCGTTTCGGTGATGGGGATATTTCAATACTCTCACGTAAATTCATAAGGGCATAGAGTGGCAACATCGTCTCATGGGGAACATAATCGACAACATCTATAAAATTATGGTTGTAATACGAGTCCTCTTGTTTATACGTTTTAGCTATTTTTTTCCCATCAAGGGTAGGAATCATTGAGAGAAGATAGGCTATCTCAGCATCAAGCAAATGGGTATCCTTCCCCTTGGTTAAATGCGGAGCAAGTGCTATTTTGAATCCTAACTCATTGATGGCAATTGGTTCTCCATTACGATCGAGTATTTCACCCCGTACAGGAGGAGAGAGCTCTGTTTTAAGGCTATTTCGTTGGGATAGAATTTCGTAATGCTCATTCGACTCAATTGAGAGATGAAATACACGGACAATAAGCGAGACCCAAATAAGGGCAAAAAAGGTCAATAATATCTTAAGCTTCATCCAAAAATCGCAATCAACGCAAATTCAATCGGCATATAAAAGAAAATATGCCAATCCAGAGAGGGTATCTGGAGCAATAACACACTGTTAATCATCCAACTAAACCCCCAATATCCAATATACGCCAAAAGGACAAAAATTCCTTTGATACACAGCGCACATCGCATAGTTTGCTCCAATTTTGGCATCAGATAATGACTTATAAGGGCAAAATAAAGAATTGAACTTCCAAACCAGTACCCTTTTTCTGCTTCTAACATTAAAAGCATGATCGAAAAAATGATTAATATCCCAAGATCGTGACGTCCCAATGTTCGGTAAAACATAAACCCAAGAAAGGCAAACATTGGGGGTAAAAAAAGGTATATACTGCTTAGAGCCGTATAGATTCCAAAAGCAATGAGCCAAAAAAGATGGCTCAGAGCATTTTGATAAGTGAGACTTCGTTGCATATTGGAAAATGTTTGCATTTAATGCAGTCCGCCCAAATCTTATGTTCGGGTATCGATTCTTTGGGGATTTCTTTAAACCCTAATTTTTCGAAAAAACGTTGTTGATAGGTTAGCACTAAAATCTCATCTAACCCCAAAACAACTCCTTCTTCACATGCTTTATCGACCAAGGTGCTTCCGATATTGCGTCCCCGATAGTGGGGATCGACAATCATAGATCGGATCTCCGCTAGTTTAGGGGAATGGATATGAAGGGCACAAAAGCCTACTACTTTTTCACCCTCTATCGCTACAATATAAGAGCGGATATTGGTCGCAATCTCATCATCGCTACGAGCCAAAATAACCCCACTCTCTATTTCGGGAGCGACAAGTTGCTTCATCGCAGGAATATCAGAAAGGGTTGGTTTTCTATACGTTAGTCCACGCACAAATTATCTCCTCGAAGCATCCCATAGAGAGTCGAGACGATTTTATCAACCCCGCGTCGTTTGCTATTCGAGATCATCAAAGCGTCTGGAAATCGTTTTTTTAAAACAGAGAGCTCTTTTTGGTTAAGCTTGTCAATCTTGGTATAGACTTGTACAATGTGCTGTTGCGGGGTACAAATCTCACGTAAATACTCTCCTACTGAAACATCAATAGCTAAATCGGGATGACGACAATCGATCAAGTGAACAAAAACACGAATCTGCTTCCGTTCAGAGACGAAGTTCGTTAAATTGCTCTCCCAATCACTTTTAAGCGATTTGGCAACTTTCGCGTATCCAAATCCAGGAAGATCTACCAAAACAGCACTCAGTTTTTCTCCCGACTCTCGATCCATAAACACCACATCAAAATAGTTAATCAAACGGGTTTTCCCAGGGGTAGACGAAACTTTTGCCAATGATTTTCGCTGTGTCAGGGTGTTAAGCAGGGAACTCTTCCCCGTATTGGAACGGGCCATAAACGCCACTTCATTTTGAAACTCATTCTCCGGCGCAAGTCGTATTGTCGGGGCGGAGGTGAGAAACGCAGAATCGATAATTTCAATCATTTTTTAGATCCTTTCTTATTCTCTTTTTTATCATCTAACGTAAATATCATAACAACGGGTTCATCACCACTACTGTCGGCATTGGCAAAACCTTTCTCTTCATTGAGCACCACTTTGTCCCCTTTGATCCGTCGATAATCATCAAGCCGTATCAAGTCCACTTTTTTGATAAATTGGTATTCGCTCTCATTGGGTAGATACACCACTATTTGTGACTTACCACGGTATCTCTCTTTTATTTCGGTCACAATATAAAAAGAGACATCCCCTTCTGCTACGTATTTAATGGGTTTTCGAGTGGCATCCGTATAAATAGTCACCTTAGAGGCGTTAAGTTCATCACCGCCCTTGGTTACTTTTACATTTCCCGTAAAAATGGAGATCCCTTTAGATTGATCCCCTTTGAAATTATCTGAAATAATTTTAAGTTCTTCCGCATGCGAAGCAAAGAGTCCAAAGGTGAGTAAAAATAGTAATTGTTTTATCATTATATATATCCTAATTAAGTTGATAGCTTCCACGCACTTTATCTGCCGATACGGTATCTAAATTGACATTGTAATCAAGATGTCTCCCGTCCACTTTATTCCCATCTTTTGTGAGGACAAACGCCCCTTTCGTCTGAATACGAGAGGAATTTTGATCGTATGTCCCCTCGGATGAGCGAAATTGAAATCCATCTTCACGGACATAATGAACATCCCCATCCAGTGAAATTAGATTTTCTTTGTATAATGCCTTATCGGCACGAATGGATTCGAACATCGTTTTTGAATTATTGGTAAATTTTGCATCGCTTATTTCGTAACGATCTTCAAAATGCTTACCGTGTCCCCCTTCAAAAAAACGGTCAATTTTGGCACGGTTAATTTCATAAATAACAAATTGATCCAGCTCAAATTGAGGAACCTCGTGTGTTAAATATTCCACTCGCACCTGAGGTTTAAAATAGCCAAACATTCCAACAAGAAGAGTGAGCACGAGAAGAAAAAACCCATTAATTGACATTTAAATCCATAAGTTCAAAAAACGCTCTTCATCCCCGTTGGCACTAAGGATTTTTTCAATCATCTCACGTACACACGCATCACCGCCTTTGCGTTGTAATAGCTGTGCAATTGGCTTAAGATACGGGGACGCATCATTGGGGATAAACGCCATTCCTGCCCATTTTAAGAGACGGTAGTCGTTCAAATCATCCCCAATAGCGGCAACCTCTTGGGGAAGTATATGAAGTTCCTCACACAGCTTTTGTGCAACAGCTTGCTTATCCTTGACCCCTTGAAAAAGATAGGGGATGTCAAGCTCTTTGGCTCTTAGCTCGACAATGGCTGAATCACGTCCCGTAATAATAGCGACAGTGTACCCCATTTTTACTAACGCTTTGATCGCGAAGCCATCGCGAACATTAAAACTTTTGAGTTCAACCCCCTCATGGGTATAGGTAATCTTACCATCACTCAAACATCCATCAACATCTAAGAACACAAGCTTAATCATAAAATCCCTTTGGTACTAGGGACACCAGCACGATCGTTTCGTACCAATGCACGACGAAGAGCTACGGCGAATGCTTTAAAAGCAGCCTCAATAATATGGTGCTTGTTACGGCCGCGCTGCATGATGATATGGGCACTGATACCTGCACCAAATACCACCGCACGGAAAAACTCTTCCACAAGTTCGGTATCAAACTGCCCTACTTTTCCCTCAACATCTAATTCACACACTAAAAAAGGGCGATTGCTTAAATCCATATCACAGCTCACCGCCGCTTCGTCCATAACAACGACACTGTTTCCGAATCGCTCAACGGATTGGATAGGGAAAATAGCGTCTCTGAGTGCTTGCCCTAGTACAATTCCGACATCTTCAACGCTGTGATGATCGTCAATGTGAGTATCGCCAATACAGGTTATCTCCAAATCCATCCACGCATGTTTCGCAAAACTTTCCAACATGTGATCCAAAAATCCAACACCCGTTGAAATGGTACTTTTACCTTCTCCATAAAGAGTAAGAGAGAGGGTAATATCGGTCTCTTTGGTTCGTCGGCTTTTATGAATCATCTCATTCCCTTGTGATAAATTGCCCATTAAAATAATCTTTATTTATAAAATCACGTGCTTCCGCTTCGCTTCTAAATCCACGCATCCACACGCGATATAATCGGTCATCATTATACTGTGAATCTTTTATGATTGAGGAGTAACCGTGGAAACTCGCATACTTTTTTTGGGTCTCAATTGCCCCTGCAATACTGGCAAAGGCTCCTATCTGTACCGCAAAAGAGTTAAGAATTTCTTGGCGAGGACCCTTAGCCATTGCTACATAATCAATTGTTTTGGATTCAGTAGGCTCAAATCCTAACACCTCCAGTTTCACTGAGGCACTCCCGCGACCCATCAAACCGATTGATTTGGCACTTGCAAACGATAAATCGATAATCCTATTCTCTACAAAGGGGCCACGATCGTTAATTCGCACAACGGCTTGTTGATTATTTTCCAGATTCGTTACCCGCACCACGGTATTCATCGGTAATGTTTTATGGGCTGCCGTCATTGCATACATGTCGTACCCTTCCCCATTACACGTTGATTTACCATGAAAATCAGCTCCATACCAACTCGCACGACCTGAAAAAGTATCTCCGACGCTAACAACGGTAGGGCAATACTCTTTTCCTAATACCGTATAGGGGCGCATAGATGCGATGGGTTCACCATTTTTTTTCGTAAGATTTGAGGGAGAAGCATCCAGTTTATCAGAAGGGTATTTTTTGGATGATTTAGTCGGTTGATAAGAGTAGGACCCTTTATGTGTCGTACATCCACTTATTATAAGGACAAATATGCCTAAAATAATTTTTATTTTCAAACCCAACCCCATTCTCTTTTAGAGCAAAAGTATACCGTTTTCGAGCTGAAAATCGAGGCTATTTTTTGATAAATGAGCTACTTATAGGAATTTTCACCGTATGATTGAGTATTATCTCTTTCAGTTCAACGTTATAACGTCGCGAGAGGGATGCCAAACTCTCCCCTGCTTTCATTTTGTGCATCACAAAATAGTTTTGTAGTCCTTGTGGGTGATAATTTTTTTCTAAAAGAGCTAGCTTATCCGCAGGAATATAGACAGGATAGCTGCTGTGAGAAGGAGGTGTCACACCACGTTTAAGATGGGTATTTAAAAGTTTTAACGTTTGTTTTGGCATTTCCAAAACAGCTGCAATTTTGTCAATCTCTTCCCCAGCAGGGAGATAGACCGTTGCAATAGGATTTTCAGAAGCGACACCGATTAAATGATCATATTGAATTTGTTCTAAAAATACATGATCACTTCCCAAGAGTGCCAGTGCAATTATTTTTCGAATATAATGGCGGCTTACAGCGGGGAGATACTCTTTGTTAGGATTGGCTAATATACTCAGATCATCACTTCCTGCTTTTCGTATCGCACGAGAGAGCTTTCCATCTCCACAATTGTAAGCGATCAAAGCAAGATACCATTTGCCAAACTGCCGATGCAATTGGGAAAGATAGGTAATCGCCGCACGCGTTGATTTGAGATGATCACGCCTTTCATCAACGTACGCCGTAATCTCCAAACCGTGCGATTGACCTGTTTTAGGCATAAATTGCCACAATCCACTAGGACCTGTCCGAGGAGATGAAGGGAGAAGATCAAGCCCTGACTCTGCTAAAGCAATAAATAAAAATTCAGCTGGTAGATCCGATTGGGAAATAAGGGAGGAGATCATCGGAATAAAAACGTCTGCATTTTCAATCGAATTAGCAAAACCATTCAAGCTACACGAACGCTTGCGTAGATCATAGATGTCATTCAAATCGGGATCGTTTAAAAATGACTTCGGAATATCAAAATGTTTTAAAACCTCTATTTTTTTGGGATCATTGGGATCAAATACGGCTGCTTTTAGAGTATATATAAATAAAGCAATCAACAAAAGCCAACGCATCCCATCTCCTACAAATTTATACTTAGTGGAAAATTATAACTCGGTGTTATTAATGCTCTGTTAACCCTCCAAAAAGTCGAAAGGCGTTATCTGTACTCAATCGTTTGATTTCTTCGGCGGACAACATTAAAATCTGAGCCATTTTATCCACTACAAGTGCTGTATACGCTGGCTCATTACGTCTCCCTCTATACGGATGGGGGGTCAAATAAGGGCCATCGGTTTCGATGAGCAATTTTTCAAGTGGGATACGAGGGAGAATATTGACCAGCTTTTTAGCATTTTGAAACGTCACTACCCCCCCGATTCCAAAATAGAAATTCTCTTTTGCAAGCGAAAGCAACTCATCATCGGCATTGTAACAATGCAGTACCCCCCCTACTTCACCGGCATTTTCATCCAGTAAAATCATTTTAGCATCATGACTGGCATCCCGAATATGGATAATGAGCGGTTTTTTAACCTTTTTTGCAAAACGAATTTGCGTTCTAAACGCATCTTCTTGCCGTTGTTTTTCGTGAGCTTTCTCTTCATCAGACCCCTCAAGACGAAAATAATCCATCCCGCACTCTCCGATGGCAACACATTTTGGGTGCGCTGCGTAGTGTTCAAAATCAACTCCATCCAAAGCCTCTACATCATACGGATGCACCCCAACGGCAAAATAAATATTGGCGTATTGCTCACTTAATTCTACCGCGCGAGGAAGTGTTGAGGGGTGTGCCCCTGGAATAATAAACGCCTCCACCCCTGCATCATATGCACGTTGGAGCATCTCTTCAAAATCGTTTTTGTATCGTTCATCATCAAGGTGAACATGGGTATCTATAATCATGCGTTTCTCTCTTTTATCCGTTGAAGTATATTTCTAACCATTAAAGCCACAAAAAAAAGCCCAACTCCACCACTGCTCAAAGCCAATACGAGATTTCCCTTCATAAAGAAGCTAACCGAAAATGCAAGGGAAAAGATGGCAACAATTAGACACATTGTGCACGCTCAAACAAATCCCGCGCGAACCCTCGTGCCTCGTCGCTGACACTCTCACCGCTGATAATGCGGGCTATCTCTTCGATTCGCTCCTCTTCATTGAGTTCACGAACGCGGCTTTCGTCGTCTTTGTAGATCAAAAAGTGTTGATCCCCCATTGAGGTGAGTTGTGGCTGGTGAGAAATGACAAAAATCTGATAGTGGGTAGAGAGATGGCGTAAGACTTTGGCGACGCTCATCGACTCTTCCCCACTGAGATTGGCATCAATCTCATCGAGCATTAACACCCCCCCACTATGCTCCATACTCTCAACACGCAAGGCTAATAACGCCAAACGGAGGCGATTAAACTCCCCCGAACTGAGCTTGTCCAGCCTTGTCCCCTCTAATCCCAATACGACACGGTCTACTCCGAGGGGATGCGATTCAATTGTTTCAAGCTGCAGTGTAGCAGGACGTAAATAGAGCATGGATAAATAGCGATTAAGATGTTCAAGGGTAATAGCCATTTTATTATTGCGCGCCACAGTGAGTTTAGAAGAGAGCGCTGTGAGTTGTGATTGATGCTCTTGGATCTGCTTGTTAAGCTCTGTTTTTGAGTGCTCAATCGTCTCATAATCCTCCAGCTCTTTTACTTTTTGGTCACGGTATCCCAAGGCTTCCTCAATCCCCCCATAACGCCGCTTGAGTTCGCTTAGACTCTCAATACGGTTAAGAATATCTTCGACAGAGACCTCTTCAAGCAACTCCATTTTTTCAAGCGATGTTTCAAAAATATTTCGTAGCTCATTCATCGCATCATCGAAAAATCCACATTCAATGTCTAAAAGAGAAAGGACATTATTGACCTGATTTTCATACGAGAAAATAGCATCCGAGCTTTTGATCGCTTCGGTAATTTTTTCTTTCTTGGAAAGCTGTTTTTTGATAATTTGTAGCTCTTCGTCTTCACCAATAGTTGGTTTAATCGCATCAATTTTGGCTATCTCATACGCTGCAAACTCTTTGAGTTCAGTCAGTTTTTTTTCTTGCTCTTCGATTCTTTTCAGCTCATTAACGAGAATTTTAGTCTCTCCAAATATTTTTTTATGGGCATAGAGCCATTCTTGATGTTGTTTATCCTCAAGAAAAATACGCTCATCCAATAATCCAAGCAACGCAGTTGAATCAAAATCACTGTAGTCTTTGAGACTGAGATGGCGCAGATGTCCTGAACTGATTGTTTCCATTGACGATTTCGAGGTGCGTTGATTATTGATAAAATAGGAGGCTTTCTCTTTTTTGACATGGCGAAAGATATTGGGAGATTCATTATTAATACCGTAACACTCTTCGTCAATCTTCCATGCGACGGAGGACTCACAGATAGACGCATCGACACTATCAAGCCCTACCGAGGCCAAAAGGGAACGCATTAATATCGATTTACCACTACCGCTTGGACCCGTAAAAACAATCAAACCCGCTTTAAAGTCAAGCTCGGCCTCTTTGAAACTCAAATACTCTTTCAAATAAAATCGCTCAATCACCGATTAGTCCCCCCACCCTAATTTTTCTCTCAAAACATCAAAGTAGTTAAACTCACAACGATGGATGAGATGGGCACCCCCCTCGGCTAGTTTTATATGCACCGTATCGCTGTCGGTGATTTCCACCATATCCTGACCATCAACGATAAGTAGCGCACTGGCATCAGGTGTTTTAATCTCTATCTCAAAATGCCCTGGTAATACAACGGGGCGTTGGGTGAGGGAGTGGGGGCAAATAGGGGTGAGGGCAAAAACGTTGGTATGGGGAAACAACACAGGCCCCCCTGCCGAGAGGTTATACGCCGTGGAACCCGTAGGGGTAGAGATAACGACCCCATCGCCGTAATAGGTATTAAAATTTTTTCCATCGACATACGTTTCGAGACGGATCATTTTCGAGATGGAGGGGCGCGTCAAAACAATATCATTAAAGGCAACAACGCGATTCTCTCCATATTTCGTCACAATGGTTGCTTGAAGCATTGCCCGCTTATCAATGCGATAATCACCCGCAATAAGCTTATTGACAAACACTTCGAGTTCCGTAAAATCCAAATCAGCTAAAAATCCCAATTTCCCTGCATGAATACCAAGGACGGGAAGCTGATAACTGTACGAACGTCGCACGGCAGAGATAAGAGTTCCATCCCCCCCTATGGTGACCAATAAATCGCTGTTTTGACACAGCATCTCAAAAGGCTGTCCCATCACGTCGATCATCCCACCGCTAATATGATCGATGGCGACTTCGATTCCACGGGATTCAAAAATCCGTTTTGCCTCTAAAAACATCTCTTTTAGCTCAGGGGTTGAGGGGCGTAAAATAATTCCAATACGGTTAATAGACTCTAACTTCACTTGATTTCTCGCTGATTCAATGATTTTGGAACTATTATAACCAACTTTTCAAATGAGGAAAAATATGTGGCATTTTGTCATTTTATTGCTGTAAGAACGAAAATAGGATAGGTTCCATTCTCTCGTTCAACCCGATACGCCTCGTGAAAACGGACGTTTTGAAATCCAATCTCTTCCAACGTTTGTCGCAACGACTCCCGATTAAACCCGAAATGGTGAACCCCTTCGTTACCATGGGTATGAAAGGATCCATCTTCCTCTTCCAAATCGGCAATGGCGACAAAACCATCTTTTTTTAAGTGGGCATAAAATTCGCGGAATAAATGCGCCGTATCTGCAACATGGTGGATTGCCATTGAGCTGACGATACCGTTAAATTCACACCCTAATGACGAGGCAAGAATATCGTGATAGAGTGCTTCCACCCTCAACTCATCGGTATTTTTTGCTTCCAATTGCTCCAACATTTTTTCAGAAAGATCGACACCGATCACCGAGCCTACCATCGGGGCGATTTTAAAACTCAGTAATCCCGTCCCTGCTCCAAAATCCATAATTTTCATACTCGGGTTTAATGCTATTCGACTCACAATGGTTTGAAAAACTGCCTCCGCAATGTTTTGACGCATATCCCCTTTGTCCCACCCTGCTGCTGCATTATTAAAACGTTCACTCATATTTATCTACTCCTTGAAAATCTTCTTTGACGACACCATCGTCTACTCGTAGTATTCTATCAAACAACGGTAACATCCTCTCATCATGAGTGACAACGACAATTGCAACCTCTTGCTCATGAGCCAGTTTCCGTAGTAGTTGCATTACGGATAATGCTCTCTCAGCATCAAGGGCAGCTGTAGGCTCATCGGCTAAAATAATCTTGGGGTTATTTGCCAAAGAACGGGCAATGGCAACACGCTGACTCTGCCCCCCTGAGAGCTGTGAGGGGATTTTATCGAGCTTATCCCCTACCCCCAAATATTCCAACAACTCTTTTGCATGGGTGTTTGCCTCTTTTGTAGCGATTTTATTCATCAAAGGAACCAATGTCACATTTTCCAGTACATTGAGAAAGGGGATTAGATTATGCGATTGAAAAATAAAACCTATATTCTCTCGGCGGATTTTACGGGTATCGCTAATCGCCCATTTTTGATCGTACATAAGCTTGCCATTAAGGGTGAGTTTACCACTACTTGGTTCGGTAATACACCCAATCATCGTGATGAGTGTTGTTTTCCCAGAACCGCTGGGACCCAATAATGCAACGGTTTCTCCTGAAAATATTTCAAACGTTGCCTCTTTAATCGCCGTCACGGCACTCTCGCCGCTTCCGTAGGTCTTGGATATTTTTTCGACAGATATAACGGAGTGTTTCATCTTCATCCCCCTATCGCACTAGAAGGGTCAACACGAAGGGCTGAACGAACCCCTGAGAGTGAACCTAAGATACTCACAATGAGTATCACACCAAAAAGTTTGAGGGCGTCCATCGGAACAAGGATAACGGTTTTAGGAAATACGTTGTAAAGCGCGTGGGCAAAAATATTCCCTCCGATAAATGCCAAAACGCCAAGAAGCAACGATTGCTGGACGATCATTTTTGTAATAACACTGTTGGGTGCTCCTATCAGTTTTAAAATAGCAATCTCTTTCATTTTCCCCATCGTCATCGTGTAGATAATGAGTGAGATGATGACCGAAGAGACGATCAGTAAAATCACCGTAAACATACCGATTTGTTTGGCGGAACGCTCGATCATATTTTTGGTCAAAATATCCGATTGCTCCTCTTGTGTAAAGACCTGCTGATGCTTCCATCGAATTATCTCGTGTGCAACTGCTGAAGCGTTTGCCTCATCATTTACTATCACAGCGAAGGCATTGACGGTGGCGATAGAACTGTTCGCGCTTCCTCGTGTTCGATCATTGCGTATTTGCTCATTGCTAAACAAAAACTGCAATTCTTGCGCTTCATCTAAATCAAGATAGACCATCGGATCACCGCCAGAAGAGACCGCTTTATGCGTTAATCCTACTACATTGTATGTTTCACGTCCAAGAGGAATCTTATCCCCGATTTTAAATCCTGTTTTATCATCAACAATCATCTCGTTTTGAGGGATATGGATCGCTCTCCCCTCACTTAGAGAAAAAGGGGTATATCCGCTGAATGCATCATATCCCAGAGCGAATACCCGCACAGGCTTAATCGCATGGGGGAGTTGAATGCTTTGAAAGGTGAGAGGCTGCACCTCTTTTACCCCCTCAAAACCTCTGAGTGAATATTTGAGATCTTCGTGAAGGCGGGAGTTTTCGGCAAACGGTCCCAATGTATCTTTTTGAACGACCCATAGATGTGCACCGATGTCGTTAGGGACAATCATCGCATCGTGCACCATCCCCCGATAAATACCGATCATACTGAGGACAACACCGATGAGCATTCCAACCCCCAATGCGGTAGTGATAAATTTCCCGAGAGAGTGGGCAATATCCCGTTGGGCAAGATTAATCATAGAGATGAGAGATTTTTCGTATTAATATCGGCTTCGACTTGTTCCCCTAAATGCAACATTTCAGGAACATCTATCAACCGTATATAAACAACTCTCTCCTCCGTAATTCGATCCGACTCGACCCCAATACGTGCCACTTCCCCCTTAAATTTTTTCTCACCCATGGAACGTAATGTTACCCAAGCCAGTTGACCAACGTGTAACGCTCCGCTTTGCGTTTCATTGATATAAACTTTCACCCACACTGTTTTGGGATTGGCGAGTCGAAAAACAGTTGATCCTGAGGCAACAGTACTCCCCACTTCTGCATTTCGGGAGACAACAACTCCATCAAACGGCGAACGTAGCGTCAAATCATTGATTTTTGCTTTTTGCGCGACTAAAGCCGCTTCTGATTTTTCGATGTCATGTACTGAGAGTTCAAGATTCTCTTTGGCACTTGTGAGCTGCGCTGCCGCACTGCGAGAACCAGCGTGTGCTGCATCAAACTCTGATTGGGTAACAAATCCCCCTTTGAGGAGTGTCGAATAACGTGTCAGTGTCGTATCGGCAAGCAATTTTTTTGCCTCCAGATCCGCAATAACGGCTTTTGAAACGGCAAGCTGTGAACGGCTTTTGGCAATCGAAGCGGTACTCTCTAAAACATTCCCTGCCAGTTCTGAAATCTCCATTTTTGCCAGCACTTGACCTGATTGCACCCTATCCCCCTCATCGGCATAGAGTTCTTGAAGTTTTGCCGTTGTTTTTGGGGCAAGGACGACAATCTCTTTTGCTTCCAACGTCCCCACACCGTGAATGATAGAGGACGATTCTTGGCTCCTATTGGTATCCATAACAATAGGGGGCGTTTTCGGTACTATCACTTTCTTATAGATGACCGCTCCCCCAACAACGGCTAGGATAATCCCAATGATTAAGGGTCTATTATTTGCAAACGTCATTGTTGCATCCTTGGTGTAATAATTTTTGCATCTGTGCGTAGGCACGAATTTTTTGATATTTAGCTTGGGCAAGACCTGCACGCGCAGTATCAAGGGCACTTTGAGATTCTAACACATCCACGTAGCTTGCTAACCCTTGCGCATAACGTCCTTGAATAAGATGCAATGTCTGTGCGGTAGCGTCGATAACACTCGCTTTTGCTGACATCGTCTCGTTCGCACGTCTCAAATCACTATAGGCTTCATAGAGTTCTTGCCACAGTGCACGCTCACTACTCTCGAACTCTTTTTGAGCGATTGTGTAGGCAATACGGCTTTTTTGCCCCTCCGATGAAAGCTTCCCTCCATCATACAGCGGTATCGTCCCCAGCACTCCTACTTGATAACTACTATAGGATGAAAGCGAATTATCGTATCCGTAGGAACCTGCTAGTATCACATTTCCATACTGTTCGTGCTGTGCAGCATCACTTAGAGATTTGGCGGCTTCAACAGAGGCACGTAACGATTTAAGGCGAGGGTTATTCGCTCCTAGCTCTTTTCTAAGGGTATCCAAATCAAAAGTACGAGAATCAACAATTAGTGTCCTCGCATCTAAATCCTCTTTTTCCACTCGAGTCAAGGTATCACTCCCGATTAAAAGCCCCAAGGCCAAAGATGCTTTATCATAATCACTTCGCACACTTGCAGCACGATCGTGCGCCTCCATCAAAGAGGCTTTAAATCGTAGTTCATCGGCTTGGGTTTTGAGCCCATTTAGATACAACGCATGCGCTTGTTTAAATTGCTCTTCATAAAAGCGCACCGAAGCGTCTGCTGTTTCAACCAACAAAGCGGTGTAGGCAACACCATAATACTGTAGCCACACCTGTTGGGTTAGCTCTGCTTGAGTCATTTTCTGGGTAAATCCTGCCCCTTCTTGCAATTTCAACGCCGCGGCATTTTTATCGCGAGAGCGTCCAAAATCCCACACCGAATACGTTCCCGTCACATCAGCATGAAAACCATCATTTTGCTTCGTAGAAAACAGACCGCTTGCGGGCATGACATACGTTCTCGTTGGATAATACGCCACATTAGCATCAACACGAGGGAAAAATGCCGAATGGGCAATTTTGCTGGCTTCTACGGCACTCTCATACTGTAGTGATGCGATTTGAGCGGTTGGGTGCGTTTTTAAAGTACGATCAACCGCTTCTTCAAGTGTAAAGGCGCTAAGAGTCACGCTGAGGTAAAAAAAGAGATAAACACTTCTTGATCGCATAGGGCATATTTCCTTTTTTTCATGATTATAGAATAATTGTAGACTATTAATATGAAACGAATATGAATTTATGCTACAGTTTCATAAAAAAAGATAAAGGTTCTGTGTGAAATTAGCACTCATCGAAGATGATTTAATCCTTAGCGATACGATTAATGATATTTTACGCGGTGAAAATTTTGATATTTTTCCTTTTTTTTCTTTCGATAGTGCGCAAGATTTCCTTTTTGAGAATCACGTCGATATTATTATTTTGGATATTAATCTCCCCGATGGAAATGGATTTGACCTCGCAAAGTCGCTGCGTTCACTGAAAATTGGAACTCCTATTTTATTTTTAACCTCCGAGAAATCGCCGCAATCGGTTGCTCTTGGATTTGAGAGCGGTGGAGATGATTATCTCAAAAAACCGTTTGAACCGACCGAATTGGTTGCACGAATCAAAAATCTCATCCGCCGCTCATTTTTGCCTCAACGCTCTCCCCATATCGCCATAAATGACACTTTATTTTTCGATCCCATCAAGGAGTGTATCATCAATGTATTTGGGGAGATAATGGCGCTACACACCAAAGAGTTGGAAACGCTAAAGTTGCTATTGGCAAAAAAAGGGAAAATCGTCACTTACGATGAATTTTTTACTACTTTATGGGGATATGGAAATGATCCAGGGTTGGATGCTTTGCGTGCTCATATTAAAAATCTTCGTAAAGCACTTCCTACCCTTGAAATTGAAACGATTCGCTCCCTAGGGTACCGTCTTGCATAAACCCCATTTAACGACAGCTCTTCGCCAGTTTCAATTCCTTTATTTAGGATCGATGGGGATATTATTTATCATTTTAGCATTCTTTGCCTATAGTCTTGAAAAAAAGCAACTCATTGCCAATGAGATTCAAAAAATGAATACTTATCTCATACAGCTTGAAAAAGAGCTGAAAAATCATCAAATGCACTATTCCAAAGAGATTTACATTGATACCAAAGGGTATAAACTCGGTCTCTACGACATTGACCACCTCCCCATTATTACTCAGTTGCACACCCCATCTGTGTGGAGTACCGCCTTATCCAATGAGGGAGATATGGTATATGCAAGCCATACCCTCTCTGCCTATTTTTTAGGGGTAGCCACCATCGTAGTTGCTAAAAAAATCGATACAACCCCCATCTTTATACGGCTTGCCACCCTCTTGACCCCCCTTTTTTTTATTATGGCTATTGTAGGGTGGATTTTAAGCCGTATTGCATTCAAGCCAGCCTTTACCGCCTTTGAGACCATCGACACCTTTATCAAACACGCAACCCACGATCTCAATACCCCTATCGCCGCTATTCTCTCCAATGCCCGTATTTTAGAAGAACAAATTACTGAGGCTTCACTGCATCGTTTTGTCCAACGCATCTCCATCGGCGCAAAGACACTCACAGGGCTTTATGAAGATCTTGTTTACCTTAACTTTCAATCCGATTCACCCACTCCAAAACCTGAAGAAATCAGCCCATTAATCCACGAACAATTAGCTTTGCTTGATACCCTCATCGAATATAAAAAACTCTCCGTCACGACTGCTTTAAGTGAAACGAAGCTGACCATTGTTACCGATGATTTTCGTCGTTTACTCAATAATCTCATTACCAATGCAATCAAATACAATACCCCAAAAGGGTCAATTATTCTCACCCTTACGACAAATTTTTTAAGTATTAAAGACAGCGGAATGGGATTGTCAAATATAGAAAAAGAAAAAATATATGAGCGTTATTGGAGAGGAGAATCGTTTGAAACGGGGCTTGGAATCGGGATGGAAATCGTGGTACGCGTATGCAAAAGCTATAATCTCACATTGGAGATTAACTCCACTAAAAATCAAGGAAGTGAGTTTATCATCCGATGGCCAAAATCTCTTATCTCCTAATTGTAACTATTGTATTAGTATGCAATAGCACCGCTTTTGGCAATGATAGTTTTGATCGCACTTGTGTGAAATGTCATAGCACTAACATCCCTGATTTAGAAACAATCTATTTTCGCTATTTACAAACGTACGGTTCTACAAAACGCTCACAAAAAGCGATGCGTCTTTATTTGCAACACCCTACTATTCAAAACTCTACCTTACCCCCGCAAGTGTTAAAAGGCTTTGGACTCCATGCTCCAATCTCTCCACATCTTTTAGATCAAATGCTACCGCACTATTTCGAAAGATACGATCTAAAAAAAAGGGTGAAGTTTAAAACATCGTGACGGCTATTCCTAAAGTAGTAATAGCAAATATCCCCTCTTACCCAACCAAAAGTTTCTAAAAGATATAATTGCGAAAAATAAACCTAAGGACTTTGATTTGAGAAGTCATTTTTGTACTGATTTAAGTGAAGCAAATGTTGGCGACAGTGTCGTATTATGTGGTTGGGCAAACAGTTATCGCGACCACGGTGGTATCGTTTTTATTGATCTACGCGATAAAAGCGGTCTGATTCAGCTCGTCTGTGATCCTGCGGACAATGCTCATGCTCACAAGCTTGCGAGTGAAGTGCGTGATGAATTTGTCCTTATCGCTCATGGACGTATCCGTGCACGCGGTGAGGGGCTGGTCAATCCACGTCTCCAAACAGGTTCTATTGAAGTGGTTGTGGATGAGCTTATCATCGAAAACCGTTCTGAACCTGTCCCGTTTGTGATTGGTGACAATAATGTAGGCGAAGAGACTCGTCTTAAATACCGTTATTTAGATTTGCGCAATCCCGAAATGTACAAGACATTTAAACTTCGTTCAAAAGCGGCTATTGCTGCTCGTAATGTTCTTGACAGTCTTGGATTTTTGGAAGTGGAAACCCCTATCTTGACCAAATCAACCCCTGAAGGTGCGCGTGATTATCTCGTCCCAAGTCGTGTTCATGACGGTGAGTTTTATGCCCTCCCCCAATCACCACAGCTCTTTAAACAGCTCTTAATGGTGGGTGGATTTGACCGCTATTTTCAAATCGCAAAATGTTTCCGTGACGAAGATTTACGTGCCGATCGTCAACCTGAATTTACTCAAATAGACGTTGAAATGAGCTTCTGTAACCAAGAAGATGTTATCCGTGTTGCTGAAGAGTTGATGACAGGGATGTTCGCAAGTGCAGGTCATACCGTTACGACTCCGTTTAACCGTATCAAATATGCCGATGCGATGGAGTGGTATGGTTCGGACAAACCTGACCTTCGTTATGATCTGAAAATGGTGGATGTTATTGATATTTTCGAACGTTGTGATAACGAAATTTTCACCTCTATCGCTGTAAATCCAAAAATGAACCGCATCAAAGCGCTTCGCGTACCCGGGGCGGATCTAGTCTTCTCCAAACGGGAAATGAAAAGCTTCGAAGAGTATGTCCGCAAATTTGGGGCAAAAGGGCTTGGCTATTTCCAAATGAAAGAGGAGGGTCTTAAAGGACCATTAGAAAAATTCTTCACGGCAGAAGATCTTCAACTTCTCGTTGATCGGACAGAACTTCAAGTAGGCGATGTCGTCTTCTTCGGTGCAGGGGACAAAAAAACCGTATGCGATTATATGGGACGTTTCCGTATTTTCATCGCCGAGCACGAAAAAATGAATTTGATCGACAAAGATCGTTTCGAATTTGTATGGGTTGTTGACTTCCCTATGTTCGAAATCGAAGAGGGACGTGTCAAAGCGTTGCACCACCCGTTTACCATGCCGCGTGATTTGAATCACGAGCATCTTGAGGATATAGAGTCTATCGCGTATGACATTGTCCTCAACGGTACAGAACTAGGCGGCGGATCTATCCGTATCCACAAACAAGCGCTCCAAGAGCAAATCTTTAGATTATTAGGGATTGAAGAAGAAGAAGCACAAGAAAAATTCGGCTTCCTCCTCGATGCACTGAAATTCGGAGCACCTCCCCATGGTGGATTCGCCATTGGATTTGACCGTTTCATGATGCTCCTCTCTAAAAAAGATAGTATCCGTGATGTAATCGCATTCCCAAAAACACAAAAAGCATCGTGTATTATGACGAAAGCACCAAGTCCCGTAGAGTTGACGCAATTACGCGAACTTCATATTCGTTTACGTGAAAGTAACAAATAAGTTATGAAAAAGCTTTTTTTGATCATCGGCGCCCCCGGTTCAGGAAAAACTACTGATGCAGAGATAATTGCTGCACGTAACCGCAACTCTATCGTCCACTACTCGACGGGGGATCTTCTCCGTGCTGAAGTAGCCAGTGGTAGTGAGCGCGGTGTAAGAATCGACAGCTTTATCAGCAAAGGGCTTATTGTCCCCATCGAAATTGCTATTGAAACGATTGTTGGTGCCATTAAAAATGCTCCAAGTAATATTGTTTTGTTCGATGGTTATCCACGAAGTCATGAACAGATGAATGAACTTGATAAATTTCTCCTCAATGAAAAAGATGTTGAACTTATCACCGTTATTGAAGTCGTTGTAAGCGAAGAGATAGCACGAGATCGTGTTCTTGGACGTGCACGCGGTGAGGATGACAAGAGTGAAGTTTTCAACAATCGAATGAGAGTCTATACCGAACCTTTGAACGATATTCAAAACTTTTATGGAGCAAAAAATTGTCTTAAAAAAATCAATGGGGAACGCTCCATTGACGAAATTGTTGATGAGATGGAAGCCTTTATACAATCTAAACTATAGGAAATTATTATGAAAATTATTTTATTGGGCGCACCTGGTGCCGGAAAAGGGACTCAAGCGCAGTTTTTAACCAAAGCATTCGACATTCCCCAAATCTCTACGGGTGATATGCTTCGTGCCGCGATCAAAGCGGGAACAGAATTAGGAACCCTTGCTAAATCGGTTATGGATGCAGGTAAGCTCGTCACTGATGAGATCATTATCGGGCTTGTTAAAGAGCGTATCGCGCAAGATGACTGTAAGAACGGTTTTCTTCTTGACGGTTTTCCCCGTACCGTTCCTCAAGCAGACGCGCTCAAAGAAGCAGGGGTAGCCATCGACGCTGTCATCGAAATCGACGTTCCCGACTCTGAAATAGTACAACGTATGTCAGGTCGCCGTGCCCATCTCGCATCAGGACGCACCTATCATGTTATGTATAACCCTCCAAAAGTAGAGGGAAAAGATGACGAGACGGGTGAAGATTTGGTTCAACGTGATGATGATAAAGAGGAGATCGTATTAGGTCGTCTCAGTGTCTATCATGAGTTAACACAGCCTCTTGTTGCCTATTATCACGGTGTTGCTGACGCTGATTCATCGGTGAAGTATGTTCGTATTGATGGTACACAAAAAATTGATGCCGTCGAAGAACAGATTCTCGCTAACTTGAAATAACATTCGCCTTACTTTGTCATTCCGTGCCACGACACGGAATCCATAATCACTATCCCAACGATTTTATATAATTGGCTATCGCATACCCATGATTGAGTCCAAGAGCAATCGATCCCCCTGATTCTTGGGTAATATCCCCCGCCACAAAAAGACCGCTAATATTGGTTTGATAAAACTCATCATGAACAGGCTTACCATCCTCTTCTCCAATACCGCTACTTTGCAAGAAACCACTGGGAGTTGTCCCTCCGATAGCATACACAAGACGATCAAAAAGTTCAAAATGTCCATCTTTAAAGTGCACTTTTACCTGTCCGCTTTCACTTTCAAGTTCAGCAATCTGCGTATTAAGTAATGGTCGTACCGCGCCATTGAGTATTTTGCGTGCAATATCAGATTGATTCGTCGGATTGGCACGTCTGAAATTTTCGCGACGATAACAGATACTTACCTCGTTCTTACCGCACAGATCAACCGCATACTCAATGGCGGAGTCACCCCCGCCAATGACCATGATTTTTTCTCCACTCCCGCAGCCATCAAGGGTAAAGTGAATTTGATTTTTAATAGAGGGAGGGATTTTATAGTCAGGCTTATTGGGCTTACCCATCCGCCCGATTGTAACGACAACGTATTTTGCTTTTATACTCCCCCCCGCAATACATACCTCAAATTCATCCTCGCTCTTGAGTATTTTTTGTACCTCCGTATGGGTACGCAGCTCCAATGACTCGTGATCCAAAAGCTGATCAAAGAAATCAAGGGTACTCTCTTTGGTGCCATCCATAAAATAGATTGTCCCGTCCAATTCAACTTTTTGCCCTTTCCAATCTTTGTCCACCCTCTTGTTCTCTTTGTAAAACTTTCGGATGGTTGCATTATGATTTTCATCTTTTTCTAATATAAGTATATTACGCATTCCCAACACGTATGCCTCAATCGCCGTTGCAATCCCTGATGGACCGGCACCGATTATGACCAAATCGTATTTCTCTTCCATATCCATTCCTTGTTATTTATATTTTATTATAATGCCACTTTAATGCTAAAACATATTATAATCTCTTTATGAAAACACCACACTTTTATGCCGTCATTATCGGTTCGGAAATTCTTAACGGTCGTCGTGAAGACAAACACTTTCCCTATATTCGAGATGCACTCCTTGCACGTGGGCATACTCTCTTCTCAACCTTTATTATCAAAGATGATGTAGAACTCATACGCTCTATTTTTACCCTTATCAAAAATGATCCTGCTGGGGTAATGTTTAGCTTTGGTGGAATTGGTTCTACCCCTGATGATCTTACCCGTGCCATTGCTGCAGAGGTGTTTAGCGATGGAGTGCTTCTCTCTCACGAGCGCTTTAGCCGTGATATAGTGGAACGTTTCGGTGAAGCCGCCTACCCTCACCGTATCACTATGGCAAACTTGCCTAAAAACGCCAACCTCCTTCACAATGTAATCAACAATATGTCAGGGTTCGCTCTTGAAGATCGTTACTTTTTTATGCCTGGTTTTCCTGAAATGTCTCATCCGATGGTAGAGGAAGTATTGGAACGTTTTTACCCAAAAGCAACACTAACCTACCGAAAGACATTGATCGCCCAAACCAGTGAAAACACCCTCATTGACGTAATGAAACAGCTGAATCCCAACGTTGATTTTTCCTCTCTTCCGATGATTAATAAGGGATCTCCTACCGTCGAAATTTCGATTGCTTCGACAGATAAGGCGTTATGTGAAGAAAATTTTGAGCTGTTTGTCAGCGATTTGACTACAAAAGAGATTTCATTTGAGCTCATAAAAAGTTAATACTATCTATAGTGCCGATTATAAAGTTTCCGTTCATGTTTAATCTCTTGCCCCTTAAGAGCTTCTAACCGTTCTAGCCGTTGTTGTATGGTTGGATGAGTGCGAAAGAGATTACTAAACGAGAAATTTTTCCCATCAAAGGGGCTAATAATAAACATGTGAGCGTTTTCAGGAGTTGCCCCCTCCACTTCCCCTCTATGATTGTAGTTGGTTAGTTTTACCAGTGCATTTTGGAGCCACTCAGGATGTCCTGTAAGACGCGCAGCCCCCTCATCTGCCATAAACTCTCGTGAACGGCTAATCGTCATTTGAATCACCGTGGCAGCAATTGGGAGAACAATCGCCATTGCCAGCATCAAAAGGGGATTGTTATTTCGATTATTACGCCCAAACATTGCCCCAAATTGAAGCATATTAGCAATGAAGGCTATCGCCCCCGCTATTGTTGCAGCGACGGTTGCAACTAAAATATCACGATGGGCGACGTGGGAGAGTTCATGCGCCATCACCCCCTCTATCTCCTCCTCGGTAAGCAGTTCCAACAATCCTGTCGTAATGGCAACGGCTGCATGTTGTGGATTTCGCCCCGTAGCAAAAGCGTTGGGTATTGCGTCGTGGATAATATAGACTTTTGGCATTGGCAGTTTTGATCGTCTAACTAGCCGCTCAACGACACGATAAATCATAGGGGCTTCGTGCGGATCTACTTCAGTCGCATTATAATGGTTTAAAATAGCGGTATCGGAAAAATAGTACGCATAAAAATTCATCCCCCCTGCCATTATGAGAGCAATAACCATCCCCGTTTGACCCCCTAAATATCCCCCAATAAATACGAGAACGACACTAAGGCTACCCAGCAATAAAAAGGTTTTAAACTGTTCCATCTTTTTCCCCTTGAAGCAAGGCTACTATTGATTTTTTCTGCATTTTACGCGCAAAGTCAATGGCGTTTAATCCATGCCCATCCCGTGCACTCACATCGACACCCATCTCCAATAATTTTTGAATGACCTCAAGGCGACCATAACACACGGCTCCCATCAGAGGGGTAAATCCGCTGCGACGAGTGGGGGTATTAACATCAAACCCTTCCTTAATCAATTTTTCGATTAAAGGGAGATTATTATAGGTAACCGCAACATCAAAGACACTCACCCCTTCATTATCCGTATGGTGTAAATTAGCCCCCTCCTCGATGAGAAGATCAAATACTTCCGGATCACAATGGTAACGAAGGGCAAAACATACTACCGATTCACCATTTTCTTCACACTCATTGGGATTTCCACCCTTTTTAAGATACTGTTTAATTCCCAAATAATTATTCTCTTTTAAAAGTTTGATCCACTGTTCCATCGTTACTAATCCTAAAATAATATTCGGTAGTATAACACGCTCACTTCAACCTCTACAAAACTTTTTAAATTATATTTCTGTCGCAAGCTCTTCATCTTGCACAGCAGATTTATGATAGAATCGGAGAGATATTGTTCAACAGAGGCTAGTGAATGAAAAGTAATAATAATTTTAATATCTTAATCGTTGATGATGAAAAGTTTAATATTGAATTAGCAGCAGCGTACTTGAGTGAGGATGGGTACAATCTCTCTTTTGCAACCAATGCTGTTTCAGCAATTGCAGGAGTCTATCGTCATAAAATTGATCTTATATTGCTGGATATTAATATGCCTGAAAAAGATGGTTTTGAAGTGTGTGAAATTTTAAAATCTGATTCCAGAACAAAAGATATTCCGATAATATTTTTAACCGCACAAACTGATATAAACTATATTTCCCGTGCATTTGAAGTGGGGGGAATTGATTACATCAATAAACCGTTCAATGGTATTGAATTAAAAATTCGAGTCAAAACCCATCTTCAAAGCGTTGCCTATTTAGAAGAGATTAAAAACAAACAATCCAAACTTGCACAATTAAGCATCACCGATCCCCTTACAAAATTACACAACTCTTTCTTCTTTGATTCCCAAATAAAAAATTATCAACACAGTGGGGGGAATTTCTGGGTCATCTATCTCAAAATTAATAATTTTGAAAAAATTAATCAACTTTACGGATTTTATGGTGCCAACAAAATAATACGGCTCTTTGCCAAAATACTTAATGAAGCAACTCAGTCCAATGCAATTGTTGCAAAATTATACGGTGTTAGTTTTGGTATATTACTAAAAAATTATGATAAAAGCAGTATCAAAGCAGTGGGTAGAAATATTTCTAGTGAATTTTCCAAAAACATCGCGTTACATAAAACTATCCAATACTCAATCGTTTATTTGAATGTAACTCCGGAACTTACTATTCCTACCCTTTACAAAAAGCTGCAAACGCACCTAGAACTTATAGAGCAGGATAGCTATATGAACAACTCATTCATTCAATGAATCAATTTGTTCTATCACCCCTTGCAAATGTAAGCGGATAATATCTTTTTTCTGATTCTTTTGATTTTCATCCAAATCATCCCATCTCTTTTCAGTCTCACACACAAAGGTATAGAGTTCATTAAACCGCAAATTACCACTCATCCCCTTAAGAGTGTGAAGAAGGTTTCCATCCCAATCATTCGATTCGAGTTTCTTGACTAACCTCTTTGCTGAACTCTCAAAACTCTTTAACAAACTCAGAATGATTGCTTTATTAGGAAGTCCTAAATCTTTGGCTAATGTATTCAAATCGACAATATCTCTCTTTGGCATGGATAGTAATTTTTCATGCGTATTGAGATATTTGGCGAGAATAGTATCCAGTTCATGGGGAATAATCGGTTTATTTAAAGTGTCATTCGCACCCGCTTCTATAAATGTCTCTATATCTTTTGTAATCACATTGGCAGAGAGGGAGACAATCGGTTTCGTATAGCCGTTGGCTCGTAAGACGTTGATAGCACTTATTCCATCCAAAATCGGCATATTTATATCCATAAAAATGAGATCATATGCGTTCACCATCGCTTCATCTACTGCTTGTTGCCCATCACTGACAAGGGTATATTTCACCCCTCGTTCTTCTAATAAAATTCCTATTAGCATTTGGTTTGTTTCATTATCTTCTGCTATGAGGATCTTTCCGTTAAATTGGTTTGCTTCATTGGAGACGCTTAAAGAGTCCTCCTCCAAATGAGCCTCATGCCGTAACGTAATAATCTGATCAAACAAAGCAGAACCTGTCATAGGCTGCTCTACGATATGAAATCTTGGATGGATGCAACTAAAGGTATCTTCCCCCCCCTCAATATAGATGAGTTGTAATTTTTCATACCTATCTAACGCATCCTGACAACTTTCTTGATCAAACAGTTTTGACGAGACGATCAGGAGATCCGTATCCTCTTTTATTTCATTCAGATGTTTAATTTCTCTATAATTGCATTTCCACGTTTCTAAATAGGTTGAAATAATTGTATTGAGATATTTCCCGATCTCATTTTCAGAATAAAGAATGTCTATATTTATCTTTTTAACGTCAAATGACTTTTCAAGACTACTGGAAGGGTTGATAATCGGAAGAAGTAAATCAAAATAGAACTCACTTCCAATCCCAATTTCACTTCTCACTTGAAGTATATTTCCCATCATCTCTACATATTGACTGCTAATCGCCAAGCCAAGTCCTGTCCCGCCAAATTTTCGACTAATGCTATTATCTGCTTGCGAAAAGGGTTGGAAAATGGTGGCTATATTTTCTTTTGCTATTCCAATACCACTGTCTTTGATACTAAAGTGGATTTTTGCTTTTTCACCCTCGGATTCTATTAATGAAACATTAATACTGACAGTCCCATTGATAGGGGTGAATTTTATGGCATTGCTGAGAAGATTATTAACCACTTGCTTAATCCGATGAACATCACATTTGAGCACTTTGGGTATATTTGTATCAATAAAAGTATAATAATCAATATGTTTGGATTTGGAAATTGAAGCGAATATGGAAACAGCTGCTTCTAGTTCTTCAAATAGATTGGATTCCGTTTCGTAAAGTAACAACTCACCGCTCTCTAATTTTGAGAAATCCAAGATATCATTAACAACATTCAAAAGTGTTTGCCCGCTTTTATGAACAATATCAACATATTTTTTGACATCATTTGTCAACTCTTTTTTGGTTAACAAATCAGTAAATCCTAGTATCCCATTGAGAGGTGTTCGTATCTCATGACTCATATTCGCCAAAAATATCGATTTAGCTTGCTCAGAGGCATGTGCTTGAATGAGTGCTTTTTCAAGACTTGTTATATCAAATAAATTTATAAGGTACTCATCATTATTCTCAATCTTTTTAACTTTTAATTTCAATGTATGAACCGTTTTATCTTTAAATACCAGCTTGACTTTATGATCCTCTTGATCATTATTAGAAACTGTATCAATCCAGTTTGGATCTCTATGCGGATTGATATACCCCTCAATATCAAGAAAAAGTTCACAAATACAGGCGTGCTTGGATTTAAACTCTTCCATATTTTTATAGTCAAAATAGCTAAAAAATGTTTGATTCACATACGTTAGCCCTTGGCTTTTAGAGGTGTAAATCACTATATTTTCCTGATTGTCAAAAATAGCTTTAATAAGTTTGTCTTTCTCTTGCATTTTATTTTTGGCAATTACTTGTTTGGTTATATCTTGTCGAATGGCAATAAACTCACTGAGATTGTGATTTTCATCATAAATGGGCATAATAGTTGCATCGACATAATAGGTCGAACCATCTTTTGCTCTATTAGGGAACTGTCCTCTCCACACTTTACCATAATTGATGGTCATCCATAATTTTTCGAATACATGCTTTGGAACCGTCGGATCCCTTAAAATATTATGATTTTTTCCTATAAGTTCTTCTTTTTTATATTTGCTGACACGGCAAAAATTGTCATTTGTGTAGGTCATAATCCCATTGAGGTCTGTTTTAGAGACCAATAAAGAGGAATCAACGGCATTTTTATATTGATTCAATATTTTTACATTGAACTCCAAATCCGTTGATGTCTGGCGGACAAAATGGGTAAGAGCATTAAAGGTTATATTCCCCAACTCTTCATGTTTATACTCTAATTTTTTATGTATTAAATTTGTTTGATTTTTCTTTTCCGATACAATCAAGATGGTGGTTGTACAATTTAAAAGAACATTGTTTTTCGTCGTGCTGTAGTATTCTCCGTAAGTGAAGAAACCTGCGGTAGAGGCAATATTTTCAAACGATTTAAATTCGCTCTCCAGTACCTTTCCCAAAAGTGTTTTTCGTGCAATACATGAATATATATAGATGGCTTCTGCCGGATTATTTGAGATAGTTTCGCTGATATTTTCTGCCCCAGAGAGGATAGATGAGGCATTTGAAAATCCAAATTGAACTTTTTGCCCCTCTTTGATCGCTGCTGCAAAGACCAATGAATCCCCCTCTCGGGCCATGGGGGTTCTCGAAACCATTGTAGACCCCTCTTGATACAACAATGGAAACTCTGGGAAAGAGGCATTGTTATTTTTAAAAATATCACTCCCTAAATATTTAGAAAATATTTCAACTGCACTTATTCCATCGATTTTATGAACAATATTTCCCTCTGATGCCGTAATAGTAAACTCTTTTCCTATGGGTATCCAGTTTAAATTATACTGATTGTCTACATAAAGTGCCTCACCCGAAAAAGAGACCGCAACACAACCTCTATCATAAATTGTATCGTCAAGAAAGACAAAGGTCTCTTTGAGCTTAAGGTTATCCCCTGCTAATCCCCCAGCAATAATGACATGCGGATTGGAGGTTTTAAACCCTTCTAAAAACCCTTCGTAATCCTCCCCTTTTAATCCTTCACTTAAAAGTATGGCGGCTTTTGTACTCTTACTCCCTATTTTTTCTGATAAAACAGCTCCCGATTCAGAGGTAATATTTTTGACATAATCTGCTTTTAAATTGGTCTCTTTAAACAAAGAGAGGCTGATGATAGTACTATTATCAGCCATTCTGGCATGGGATATTTCACCCGCCGTTGTCGCCCCTATAAGGATCGCATCGGGGAATATTTTTTTCAACTCTTTTAAAATAGTTTGTATTTTCTTTTTATCCGTTATCGAAGTAAAAAGTTGAACCAATTTTGACGTATACGCCTTTTTATTCGCCTTTTTCTTCGCGTTGGCAAGATTTTTTTTATCTTCATAGTTAAAAGATAAATGTTTCATCGTGTGATCCTTAAATAAGTATTTTTAGCTTAATGTAACGTTTGGCACCGTAATATATCCTGAGATAGAAGCTCTTCGAAACTCCCCACCTGAATAGGCTTACTGCACAGATACCCTTGAAAATACTGACACTGATGTTCCCGTAAAAATTCATATTGCTCTACCTCTTCTACCCCTTCTGCGATCACTTCGAGATGAAAGATGGCAGCGATAGAGAGTATCGTCTCCACCAACGCCGCATCATCCTTGTCGGACATAATATCGCGGACAAAACTCTTATCGATTTTAAGGGTTGTAAAGGGGAGCCGTTTTAAATACGCAAGAGATGAGTATCCCGTACCGAAATCATCCATCGAAATCGATATTCCCGCCCCTCGCAAACGATTCATTTTATCGATGACGGTATCAATCTTATCAATAACGGTCGATTCCGTCAGTTCCAACTCCAGCATATAGGGGACTATTCTTGTTTGCGCAACAATGCGGATCACTCTATCGACAAAATCCTTCTGCCGAAACTGTACGGCACTCACGTTGACGGCAATGCGCTGAAGATGCACGTGACTCGTTTGTTGGGAACGCCATCGGACAAACTGCATGCACGCTTCCCTCAGCACCCATTCTCCAATGGGGACAATGAGTCCGCTCTCTTCGGCGATAGCAATCATATCATCGGGCATTACTATCCCAAGCTCTGGATGATTCCATCGCAACAGCGCCTCTGCCCCGACAATCTTCTGACTTGCAATATCAATAACAGGCTGATAATAGAGCTCCAGCTCACCGTTTTCAATCGCATGACGAAGACCGTTTTCTAAGAAAATCCGTTTTTTGATCCATTGATCCATCTGCTCTTGATAAAAACGGGTTGTATTTCTCCCCTCTTTTTTCGCTTGATACATTGCGGTATCGGCAAATTTAAGGAGATCATCGACCGTTTGCTCATCACTGTTTACCAAGGAGATTCCAACGCTTGAACTCGTAATAATAGGCTCTGACAACCCTACATCAAAGGGAATATTTAGTATCTCATGAACTTTTTCAGCAACAAGTTCAGCCCTTGCTGCTGCACCATGAGGCTCAGTTCCCAGCTCTTCGAGGAGGATAACAAACTCATCCCCCCCCAATCGTGCTACCGTGTCCCCCTCGCGACACACACTCACGAGTCGCTTGGCTGTTTCGATAAGAAGTGCGTCACCAATATGATGCCCTAAGGAATCATTGATGTTTTTAAAGTGATCCAAATCCAAAAACAATACCGCCACAAGACTGCGATGTCGCCGGTAGTGCACCAAAGATTGCACAATACGATCTTTAAGGAGTACGCGGTTAGGGATGTCAGTGAGGGCATCATAATAAGCTTGATGCTTCATTTTCTCCTCAATAACAACTCGTTCGGTTATGTCAGTCACAATGCCAACACCCCCTATAATGGTGTGATCCGTATCAAACATAGGGGACGTTTGTAAAACAATCCATAAATTAAGTTTATTGACCATCGTTGTATACGGACCTTCATACTCTCCTTTTTTGCCTCGTAAAGGGGCAGACAGGGCATCATTCAAAGAGGTATCAGGGAGATTTTTAAGATCCAAACCTATCATCTTCTTGGCATCAATGTTTAAAATTCTCAGCATCTCACTATTGCTGTCAATGATAATAAAATCGGTATCGTAATAAAAGATCCCCGCAGGTGCCTCTTTAAAAATCATCTCAAAATGTTCTTCATTCCGCTTTAATTCTGTTAAGGAGTACTCATACATCAAACGAGATTGAAGCGCGTTTGTGATATTTTCATAGGTACGGTGGGCAACAACAAGGAGTAATATCCAATAAAGAGTTATCGTAAGAGCCAGCATGGCATACAAAATATCCCCTTGCAGGATCAAAACAGCAACTAATGGAAGAATAAGGAGTGTCACATATATCCCAGCAGCATAAGAGATAGAGGAGAGTGAACTTACCGCTCCAGCGGACATTCCCGCTAATACAATCATTAAAACACTTTGATGCAATGGAGTGTTCATCGAAAAAAATAATATGGGGGATATTCCCCAAATAAGTGCTGATAAAATCACCCCGATCAAGAAAATATTTTTCCATTCTCTTGGGGTTTTACGTTGGGGATGATATCGATACATACGACACTGCCATCCCCGCCCAAGAATGACTAAAAGTTGGCTACACCCCCACGCCAATAAGAGACGATTGTCCCCTATTCCCCAAAATGTCCACGTAAAAATCAACGAGTTAAGAAGAACAGCCAAAGAAGATAATTGCATATTTCGATAGGCTAAATCAACTTGCTCTGCTTCGACTGCGTCTAAAATTTTCGAAGAAAACTTCTCACCCTTCTGCCGTTTAGTTTCAAAAAATAGCACGTAGTCCCCTACTTGTTATAGTAATATATAGTTTTCAGCAGGGTACCTAATTTAATCTATTTTAGACCTTATCGTGATAAAATGACGTTTTAGAATTCTCGAAAGAGAGTGAAATATCAGAGACTTTTCCCAAAAGATATTAATGAAAACCTCACCACTAAATAAAAACATCGTCGCGCTCGGTGCCAATAGCTTTTTTACCGATTTTTCAACAGAGATGATTCTCCCTCTATTACCAATTTTTTTAGAACGTTTTTTACACGCGACCAAAAGTGAAATCGGAGTTATCGAAGGGACAGCAGAATTTGGAGTAGCACTCCTCATCGCCCTTTCAGGGTTTTATTCGGATCGCTTAGGACGGCGAAAAGGGATAACGGTATTGGGATACGGTCTCTCTAATCTCATTAAACCTCTCGCTTTTTTCGCCCAAAATGTCACCATGGTCGCAATGATCCGTATCGGAGATCGTCTTGCCAAAGGGATCCGTTCTGCACCGCGTGATGCCCTTATCAGCGCATCGACACCGCAAGGCTTTAGCGGCTATGTTTTTGGCTTTCACAAGATGATGGACGGTGCAGGTGCCCTGACGGGTTCACTGGCAACGTTTGGACTGCTGTGGCTCTTAGGAGAGGAAGAATCAACTTTTCGAACGGTATTTGCCCTCAGCCTTATTCCGGGACTCATAGCAATGTCTATTCTTATTTTTTTCGTCACCGACACCCCCTTTACCCCCTCAAAAGAGCGTCGTTTTCGCCCCAGTGCTCTCAATAGCCACTTTTATTGGCTCGTCGCGTTTCAGAGTCTCTTTAGCCTCTTCGCAATGAACTACGCCTTTATGATTCTCAAAGCGGGAGACAATGGATTGGCCCTCGCGATGATCCCCCTCGCATACGCCCTCTACAATCTTTCACAGGCATTTTTCGCCATTCCCATCGGAAAATTAGCAGATCGAATCGGCAAATCCACCCTCCTTTCAATCGTCTATGCCGCTTTTGGATTCGGTGCCCTTTTCATGGCATTGGGGAGCGTTTGGGCAACATGGGTGGGATTTTGTATTTATGGATTTTTCGCAGGAGGGTTCAACTCCTTAGCAAAAGCAATCATCTCTGATACCGCACCACAAGAACTCAAAGCAACCGCTTATGGGATCTATTACACGTGTGTAGGGGTTGCTACACTTGCCTCTTTGGTCGTTGGAGGGATGATTTGGGATCACTTCGGAAGCACCCTCCTCTTTAATCTCTCTGCAACATCTGCATTGGGATTGAGCGTACTTTTGTATCTCTTGCGCAAGCAACTCAACAAAATCAATTAAAGCAGTTCTGTTTCAAACCGTATCGTGCTAAAATAGCATCTCGGAATTTTCGTATCAAGGCTTATTATTTTTGTGATTAAATCTCTATTTTTATCTCTCATCCTTTGGTTAAGTATCCTCAATGGTAGCGAGTTGCACTCCAATTATTATTTTGATACCCCTTTGATACTATCCAAAAATATTGACCCGACTTGTGAGAAAAACTTTGAAGTTTTACGAATTCCCGATGGTAAAATGTCCTATCGGGTGAATGCTCAAATACTGCTCAAAACATTCGAATTAGGGGGATGCCCCATCGAAACCAACAAAGTTCGTTTTGTCAATTTTACAAAAGAGGTCGCTCATGGACTCACACTATTAGAGCAACAGTTAAAAGAATTTTTTAAACACACTTATCCAACGATAGAGATTCAGGAGGTTCATATCTTCCCGCGTGGTTCTAATGATGTGCTGCCCAAAGAGATTCATCCCATTTTTGACAACAATAGCTACAAGGCGAATAGAGGCACCTTCTACTTGTTGGATGACAATGGTGTTCGCCGTTATTTTGATTTTACGATTGACGCAACCTTAAGTGCCCTCTACACTACCCAAAAAGTAACCCATAAAGAGACTCTTTCAACTCAGAACACTCTTTTAAAACCCCTCCCTTTCACTACTTTTAGAGCTAAACCCCTCGATTCACTTCCCGATACCCCCTACCGATTTCGGGCATCGCTTCAAGAGAACGTCCCCATCCTTGATCGTCAAATTGAACCACTTCCCATGGTATTGCGAGGTTCTAAAGTGAGCGTTATTATTCAAAACGGTGCGGTTATCGTAGAGTTTATCGCCACTGCAACGCAGGAGGGGAAGCTGTATGATATTATTACGGTCGAAAAAGGGGATGGCAAGCGCTCCCGTGCTAAAATTATAGGAGAAAATAAGGTGGAGTTGCAATGAAAATAATTGTAGGTATCAGCGGTGCCAGTGGTGCGAATTTAGGGGTTAAATTTTTGCACGCCCTCCCTGCTGAACTCACAAAGCATTTAATCGTCTCTGAAAACGCTCAAATCGTATTGGAAAAAGAGGAAAATGTTACCCTCCACCAAAACCACGAAATATGGGCTTCGGTCGCATCAGGATCGTATGGTGCCGATGCCATGATTATCACCCCGTGCAGTATGAACACCTTGGCGAAAATAGCGTGTGGTATTGCCGACAACCTTATTACCCGTGCCGCTAGCGTAATGATAAAAGAGGGAAAAATATTGATTTTAGCCCCCAGAGAGATCCCATTTTCCCCCATTGCACTGGAAAATATGCTCAAACTCTCTCGACTAGGGGTGATCATCGCCCCCCCTGCCCTTGCCTATTACGGTGAACAAACGACGCTCGAAGAGATGGAAAATTTTATGATCGGAAAATGGATGGATTTGATGGAAATTGAGAATACCCTTTACAAGCGTTGGAGTGGCGAATGAAAGAGCCGACTATTGCCCTTTATCCGGGAACATTTGATCCTATAACCAACGGACATTTCGACATCATCGAACGTGCCCTCAACCTTTTCGATGAAGTGATTATTGCTGTTGCCGACTCTTCCGACAAGCGTCCACGGTTTACTCTCGACGAGCGCGTAGAGATGGTCAACCTTGCCATCAAAGATTTGAGAAGAGTACGGGTTGTTGGGTTCGATAACCTCACGGTGGAACTTGCCAAAACACTAGGAGCAACGGTTCTTATCCGAGGACTTCGCGCTGTGAGTGATTTTGAATTTGAATTGCAATTAGGGTATCTCAACAACTCCCTTGATCCCACTATCGAGACCGTCTATTTAATGCCCAAACTCAAGCACGCCTTTATCAGCTCTTCCATCGTCCGAAATTTATTAAAATTCAACGGAAAAACAGATCACCTTTTGCCACTATCGGTTCAAAAGATTATCGGGAGGTTGACATCATGTACATTGCACTAGAAGGGATCGATACGGCGGGAAAAAGTACCCAAATTGAATCTTTAAAAGCTTTTTTTCCAGAAGCACTTACAACTAAAGAGCCGGGGGGAACTGCCGTTGGCATTCAAATTCGTTCAATGGTATTAGAGGGGGAACTCAAAAGCAAAAGAGCTGAATTGCTCCTCTTCTTGGCCGATCGTGCGGAACATACCGAAAGTATTATCGCCCCCAATAGCGAAAAACTCATTATTAGTGACCGTTCTGCCGTTTCAGGGATTGCTTACGCCATGGACCAAAATATTTGCGATCTTGATACTCTCGTAGCGCTCAATCGTCTTGCAACCAATGGACATTTACCGCAGATGGTTTTTATTCTACAATTAACCCCCAAAGAATTGGCGTATCGCCTCTCTCAAAAAGAGCACGATACCATTGAATCACGGGGGATTAACTATCTTCTGAATATTCAAGATGCTCTCATAGCCGCATCCTACGCATTGGGAATAACAACCTATGTAATCGACGCGTCACAATCTATTGATACAATTACCCAAGAGATTACCTCTCTTATCAAAGGAGCCTTATGATCCAAAGCTTACGCGGAATGAACGATATTCTCAACCAAGACTACGAGCGGTATGAATATTTTCTCTCCACTGCTTCCACTATTGCCAAACGATACGGTTTTCATTACATCGAAACTCCTCTTCTCGAAGAGACGGCTCTCTTTAAACGCTCTGTAGGAGAATCAAGTGACATCGTCGGCAAAGAGATGTACCAATTCACCGACAAGGGGGAGAATGACGTATGTTTACGCCCAGAGGGGACAGCAGGAGTAGTACGGGCATTCGTGCAACACAAGTTAGATAAAAAAGGGGGAATCCACCGCTTTTATTACCACGGTGCAATGTTTCGGTATGAGCGTCCCCAAAAAGGGCGTTTACGTCAATTTCACCAATTTGGAGTGGAGAGTTTCGGCGTTGATTCGGTCTACGAAGATGCGTTGATGATTATGATGGTTGCCGATATTCTCAAAACATTGGGAATAGGGTATCGCCTTAAGCTCAACTCATTAGGAGATCACCACTGTATGCCAGCGTATCGTGAGAAACTCGTCTCCTTTATCGAATCGTGCGGTGATGCGTTGTGTGACGATTGTATCCGTCGCAAATCAACGAATCCTATCCGCGTCCTTGATTGTAAGAGTGAGTCGTGTCAAAATCTTTATGTAAACGCGCCCAAGCTGATTTATAACCTCTGCGACGGATGCCAAAGTGATTTTGATACACTAAAATCGATCTTAGATGCACACAATATTGGATATGAAATCGATACCAATCTCGTTCGAGGGCTCGATTATTACTCCAAAACTGCCTTTGAGTTTGTCAGTGACGCTATCGGTTCTCAAAGTGCCATAGCCGGTGGAGGACGGTACGACCGCCTCATCGAATTTTTGGACGGCAAACCAACCCCTGCGGTAGGATTTGCACTGGGGATTGAGCGCTTAATGGAGCTTATCGTTATGCCAGAACCTATTCGGGAAGGGTATTATCTAGGGGCAATGGATTCAGAATCGTTGGGTGATATTCTCAAAATAGCCGAAAGTCTTAGAAAAGAGCAAAAAGCTGTCGTCGAGTATGAAGCCAAAACTCTCAAAGCCCATCTCAAAGGAGCTGATCGTATCAATGCCCGTTATTGCGCCGTTATTGGGGAAAATGAACGTCTTAATGGGACTGTTTGGGTCAAAGATCTGGCCAAAAAAGAGGAATCAACATTTCCCCTTACACACTTCACCACAAAAGAGGATAAATGAAAAATTACGGTATTGATATTTGGGGTGAAAATAATTTTAAAATCGATCAAGGGATGATTAAAGTTAACTATAGAAGCTCCCCCTCTCTCTTGGAAATTACCCAAAAGATTCGTAAAACCAATCTTAGTGGCCCCTTGATTTTACGCTTTCCCCACTTAATCGAAAAGCAAATAGGGTTGCTCTACTCCAACTTTCAACGGGCTATTTCTGAAAATGATTACACGGGGAAATTCCGTGCTGTATTTCCTCTCAAAGTCAATCAATTTCCAGAAGCTGTTGATGCTGTCGTTGAGCATGGGGAAAAATTCGGTTATGGATTAGAGGCAGGCTCAAAAGCTGAACTTGTCCTTGCTATGGAAAAAACCCCTCTTGGTTCACCCATCACGGTCAATGGTTTTAAAGATGAAGAGATGGTGCGACTGGGATTCATAGCAGCACAAATGGGTCATGATATCACCATTACTATCGAGGGGATCGGTGAACTTGAATGGATTATTGATGTTGCCCAACAGTGTGATCTTAAAGTCCCCAATATCGGAATCCGAATTCGGTTACAAAGTGAAGGGTCTGGGATTTGGGCAAAAAGCAGTGGTCTGAGTGCGAAGTTCGGTCTCACCTCCACAGAGCTAATTGAAGCGATGAATATGTTGCAAGAGCACAATATGGTGCAGTATTTTACCATGATTCATTTCCATGTTGGTTCTCAAATGCAAGATATTTCTACCCTTAAACGGGTATTGCGTGAAGCAGGAAACATCTATGCCGAACTCAAAAAAATGGGGGCAGATACTCTAAACGCCATTAATATCGGTGGAGGATTGGCGGTTGAGTATTCTCAACACACCGCTAATCGTCTGAGAAACTATACGCTAGAGGAGTTCTCTAATAGTGTTGTCTTTTTGCTTCGTGAAATTATGAACGCAAAAGGGGTTTCCCATCCCAATATTTTCACCGAATCAGGACGCTTTGTCGTTGCATCTCATTCTGTATTGATTACCCCCGTACTTGAGCTCTTTTCACACGATTATCAAGAAAAATCACTGAAACTTAAAGAGCAAAACCCTCCCCTTATCGAAGAGCTGCGCGAACTTAATGCCCTCCTCTCACCGCGCACTTGTATCGAATATATGCACGATGCCCTCGATCATATGGAATCACTTTTAACCCTCTTTAATTTAGGGCACATTGATCTTCTTGACCGTTCCAATGCTGAGATTTTAGTGCATCAAATTATCAAAAAATCACTCTACCTCTCTCAGGATAATCTCGTCCCTGAAATCGAACGGTTGCAAGTGAAACTTCAAGAGCGTTATTTGATCAACAGCTCTATTTTTCAAAGTATCCCCGATTATTGGGGACTACAGCAACAATTTCCCATTATGCCACTTGATCGTCTCGATGTACCTGCCATCCGTGCGGCAAGTCTTTGGGATATTACCTGTGACAGTGATGGTGAGATCCGTTTTAAGCCCGAAACACCTCTCTACCTTCACGACATCGATTTGGACGAAGAGGAGTATTTTCTCGCATTTTTCAATGTCGGAGCCTATCAGGAAACATTGGGGATGAATCACAATCTCTTTACCCATCCCAGCGAATGTACCATTCTCATTAATGAGACGGGGTATGAGATTGAAAACTTCACCGAGTCGGATAATGTTCTCAATATTCTTGAAGATATTGGTTATGACAGCTCCAAACTTCTAACGAACCTTAAGAATAAACTGGTCGCCAGTGATTTTAGTACAGAAGAAGAAAAAAGTGATACACTTCAAAAACTCGAAATGTACCTCTATCAAAATGGGTATTTACGGACAACACGATAAGGATTGAATGTGGGACTTTTTTCAGAAATTGCCGAGGATTTTTCAAACGTTGCTAAAAATGATCCCGCCATTAGTTCTCGTATCGAATTTCTCTTCAACTATCCGGGAGTATGGGCGATTTTTTGGTACCGTATTGCCAACCGTCTCTATCGTAAAAATTTTAAATCCTTGTCCCGTGTACTTATGGGGCTCAATCAAATTCTTACGAATATCGACATTCATCCAGGGGCAACGATTGGACGGCGTGTCTTTATCGATCACGGCTTTGGTGTCGTAATAGGTCAAACGACCGTCATAGAGGATGATGTATTGATTTATCAGGGGGTTACTCTTGGTGGGGTCAGTTTGATTGCAGGAAAACGCCATCCAACGATCAAACGGGGAGTCGTTATTGGTGCAGGGGCTAAAATTCTCGGTAACATTACCATCGGTGAAAACTCCAAGGTGGGTGCCAATTCCGTGGTCGTTCGAAATGTACCTGACAATAGTACTGCAATCGGCATCCCTGCCCATGTGATCCAAAAAGGGAGAGATAAAGATCCCTTTAGCCATAATAAGCTTCCTGATATTAACAAAGAGATGTTTGAGTATCTACTCAAGCGGGTTGCCGTGCTAGAACATTATATGATGCAGGATAATAATGAAATTTTAGAACAAGATTTACATCTGGAAAATATTTATGAATCATTTATCAAAGCGATGAAAAATTGATTTTCTTTTACCGTTTCTCTTTTTTCATTGCGCTAGTGGCCATTTCTACCCTCGCATTTTTACCCGACTACTCCGCTCTTCCTCCGATTGTTTCTGTTAGTGATCTTATCAATCATGGGGTTGCTTTTACTGTTTTGACACTCCTTTATCGTTTTTCCTACACCCATTCCTCGAGAAGAGTACTCTTCTCTCTTTTTAGCTATGCTCTATTTATTGAATTTGTGCAAGCATTTTTACCCACCCGTTGTGCTTCGATTGAAGATGTAATAGCAGATAGTGTTGGATTACTAATAGGAATGTTACTCAGCAACTGGATCAAAAAACTCCGCTCCCCTATGGGAGCTATTTTTTAAAAGATGAAAATCAGTTAATTCATATCCGAAAGATCAATCGTCTCAACAACATCAAGCCCAAATCCACTCAACCCTGCAAAATCAGCGGTTCGCGTATCAGCAATCAGGCGCATATGACGAACACCGAGAACTTTTAATATTTGAGCACCTATCCCATACTCTTTTATATTTGAATGTTGATGATTAGGTTTGTTAATAAATAATAACACACCGCTATTCAATTTTAAGTAATGAATCGAATCAATAAGCTGTGTATATTTATTTTGATTCAACAAAAGATCAATATCAGGAATTACATTGTGAACACGCACGTTCGCTGTCTCTCCTGCTTTGTAAAAGACGATAGCCGTATGCTGATCCCCTTGATGATCTTCGAATCCATATTTCTTGACATGCACCCCAAAAAACTCAATTTCCTCTTCGGAAACGGCTTTTACGAGAATTTCATTCGCTAATCGAAACTCAACAATATCAGAGATATACACCGTTTTAAGATCATGTTTTGTAGCAAAAATATCCAAATCATCACGGCGCGCCATCGAACCGTCTTCTTTCATGATTTCACAAATAACCGCTGATTCCGCAAGACCAGAAAGGCGACATAAATCGACGGAACCTTCTGTATGGCCAATACGTACCAATGTCCCCCCCTCCTTAGCTATGAGAGGAAAAATATGCCCCGGCATTACCAATTCTCGTGGCTGACTGATAGGATTTGCAAGAATTTTAATCGTCATATCGCGTTCTGCCGTCGAAATCCCCGTCGTTGCTGCTGTTGCATCTACAGAAACAGTAAATGCTGTTTCGTGCATTGAGGAATTTGATTTAACCATTGGCTCCAATTGCAAACGACTTGCAATCGCAGAGTTGATAGCAACACAAATAAGCCCTTTTGCATGTGTCGCCATAAAATTAACATGGTCAGGAGTCGAAAAAACTGAAGCGTAGACTAAATCCCCCTCGTTCTCACGATCTTCATCATCCACCATAATGACCATTTTCCCTTTTTTAAACTCTTCAATCGCGTCTAACACTCTTTGTATTGCTGGCATCGTCCACTCTTCATTTTTTTATTTGCTTTTATTATAGAATAAAAGGGCTAAAAAACTTATTTTGCAAAGAATGCTCTTTTTCTATCCAGTTTTTTTAAAAACTCTTGACAAATTCACAAAAAGAGTCTATAATTCCGTCCTCTTAAAAGAGAACCCATTGGGGTATAGGCAAATGGTATGCCAACAGTTTTTGGTACTGTAGATTGGAGGTTCGAGTCCTCCTACCCCATCCATTTTTTAGTCGCGGAATAGAGCAGTCCGGTAGCTCGTCGGGCTCATAACCCGAAGGTCGTAGGTTCAAATCCTGCTTCCGCAACCAATTAAATTCCTGCAAACAGTAGAATTATTTTACATTTAATACCGATAAATAACTTCAAATTTAATCAATACTACTTCAAAAATTCCTCTAATAATGCCTAGGTTTGACTCATTTCTGGGATGGTAAGAAACGACAATAAGAAGTCTTCTCTTACCTGTTTTTTTAACCAATTATACTATCTCTTTTACTTTGTCGTGGAGTGAGAAGATCACTATTAAAATGTATAATTAACCCCAACAAAAAGATTTGTAATTTTATCTACTTTTACGCTTTCTGTAAGAGTCGCTGGATAACCGTATGCGGTATCATTATACGTAGCTGTCTTTTCGCTATTGAGTTTCATATAACGGTATCCTGCTTCAAATGAGACATGTTTCTTGAAAGTATAATTAACCCCTGCTTGTGCACCATACCCCATACCTGAAACATCTAAATCGTTCATAGAGTCTTTACTACTGATTTTAACCGTGCTGCGGCCTGCAAAAACACCGACGAAAGGTTTTATCTCATTGTCACCGATAAGATAATCATACCCTATCCCGTAAGTTGACCCTTTGGTATTGTCTGCACTCATGTTTTGATAAAACGCCATAACACGATTATTGGAATCTACATGGTAACCTATTTTAAGTGTTTGAGCGTTGCCGCTATTTTTATTACTAGAGTTTACCGTACCTGTTGTATAAGGAGGATCTATAAGTTTGGCACTAAGATTATCCGTTAATTCAACTTTCGCATTTCCAATATCTATCCCAATATAAACTTTGTTTTCAAGATCGTGTAAGAGGCTATCTAAAGGGGCACTTTTGACATTCTCTGTCTCTACTGCCATCAATCCTGTATTAAGTGCAACAAGCATTGCTAATGTTACTGTTTTCATATTTATCCCTTTTTAGTGTTTTTTGGCATCTATTACCAAATGTATGTGAGTGGCATACGCCACATCTTTTAGCCTATTACTGAATAGGTATAATCAGTAAACACGATGGATTCAAAGTTTTTCAACTCACTCATAGTTCCATTGATCAATGATGTAATCTCAACTGCTGTTGCTGTTTGCTCGATTTTAAAGTCATTGAATATCCCCTCTACATTCAAGGTATCCATTCCCCCTTTGGCATCGATTGATAGACCATACGAATCGGATGCTAACGTATAGGTATTATCGGTATCGGTCCCTGTTGCGATTTGGGTCAATGGTACGTATAAGATATCGGTTTGATTATGTCCAAAGGCTAACAATAGTTTTTCTTGTATCGTATTATTAGCGACATATAACGTATTATCCGCAAAGTGAATTTCATTGATATCAGTGAGGGTATCGACACTACCTGTGGTTTTATCACTCAATGTAATCACGCCGTTATTGACACTGATGGTATAGTTAGCTCTATCTCCTTCTTGTAAAGCCGTATCGTATCCAAGCCCACCATTAAGAGTGTCATTTCCAGTTCCGCCTGAGAGAGTATCCCAGCCTGATCCACCAAATACGATATCATCACCCGAATCACCATAAATACTATCGTTACCGCTAAGGGATCCTACGACATCATTACCCGCACCTGCATGCAATTCATCATTACTAACTCCAAGAACAATATTTTGGCTACCGGTACCTGTGAAAACAGTATTGGCACCAGCTCCGCCTCGAATTGTCAGGTTTTCGCCTAAAATAACCGCAAATTCAATGTTTTGTAAATCAAGTTTTGAATTTGCAGGAAGTGTTTGTGCATCAATAACTAAGGCTTCTACAGGGGCAAAATAATCACCTATTGTCGTATACACTGGATTTGACGTTCCTGTAATCGTAATAGGGAGATTAGGCGCGATCATACTTGGATTGGTTACTGTCACTTTATTAACAATCAATGTGTCAGTTCTTGCTAATGTAGATAGGAATTTTTCTCCTCCACTGTGCATGGCTACTTTGCTCGTATCACTATCAGGGGTGGTTGTATCAATATAATAGAGTAAATCTCCTAAAGATGAAGCAAGAGTCTGCGTGACTGTAGGGGAACGTGAGCCCTCCGTCGTCAATCCAACACCAAGAGGAAGGTTAGCTATCGTTGCCCATTCGGTACGGCTACTCTCTCCCCAAAACAAGGGGATATCAGCTGTGACTGGATCTCCCGTCACTTCGACACGATCACTCGTCACTGGTAAAATTGTCATTTTCTCTGTCGGAATAACGGTAGTTACTGTATCACCATTTGCGTCAATTGTTGTACGCGTCTGGCTTACAGTTGTATTTTCAACTGTAGCCCCGTCTATTGTCGTTGCAATCGCAATTGCTTGTGTTGCAGTCGAACTGACATTGCCTGCAGCATCCGTTGCTACAACGGTGACATTCGTACTTGGGGTATCTGATGGAATAGTAGCTGTTGTAAATGTTGTGGTGTACACCCCTGCACCATTCGCTGTTACGGTTTGAGTGACACTACCTAAAGTAATAGCAACACTGGCACCCGCTTCTGCACTTCCACTAATAACAACCCCTGCTGCTTTTTCAGCACCACTGATACTATTATCACCAGCAATGGTTGTAATAGTAGGCGTTGCTATAGCTGTATCCACCACAATACTGCGCGTTGCCGTAGCCGTACTTCCACCAGTTAATGTTGCCGTAGCCCGAATGGTTTCACCCCCCTCCCCCATTGCTGTGATATCATCAGCAGTAAGGGTATAACTCCATGTTGTACCGTTCACGATGGCACTATTAATATTGCTTCCAATAGTTAACTCAACCGTTGCACCCTCTACAGTTGTTCCGGTAATGATCGCATTTTGCTCATTCAAATTAATAACATCATCAAGTGAAATATGATCTATTGCTACGGATGCACTCACTTGCGTGGTTAAGTTTGAGACAATAGCAGTTAAGCTGTCCGAACCTGTTCCAGAGGAAGTCACTGATGCCGTTCTTGCACCAACAATAACACTATCAAGAGCTGTTGTACTTAAAGTACCGACACTGCTATTGATTGTGAGTCCTGTCGCTAATTCGTTAATGGTAACTTGAGAATTTCCTCCATTATTTTGGTCAGCCCCTGAAAGAGCGGCAAGAACCGCACCGTATTTTTCACCTGCACTCAAACTACCGATAGTGTTGTAATTCGTATTTGCTGTACCATCAATAGCAATGGTAGCAACAGCTTCAGTAGTAAGGATATCGGCTAAACCAAATGCCGTAGCAACAGCCGTATTCGTATCGGTAACAACTTGAGAGCTAATGCTTGATGCGACGGTACCGTCCGAACCAACTCCAGCTTTGATAGAAGCAATACTGGTGACGGCATTAATATTTACGGTGATATTGCCACCAGGAACTACTGCAACCGCCATAAGGGTAGCATTAAGATCTTTAGCTTGACCCGTCGCTTCATCCATGTAGTCAGCTCCCGTATCAGCATTGACCACTTTGGCAAAAATTACCCCCGTATAGCTTCCTACATCAACACTAAACGTCCCTGTACTACTCAGGGGTGATGACCCCAATAATGTTAAACCATCTGCATTGTAAATATTAACACTCAATCCATTACCAGAGAGGATAGGACCTGCAGTGATAGTACCACTGACTATATTGGTCGTTGTTAGTGGAATCGTGTAAATCGCGATTGCTTGTGTTGCTGTTAATGATACATTGCCTGCAATATCTGTTGCCACAACCGTGACATTCGTGCTGCTTGTATCCGATGGAATATCCGCTGTTGCAAACATTGTTGTGTATGCGCCTGTTATTGAATCCGCAGTTACGGTGTGAGTTATACTACCTAGCGTCACAGTTACACTTGAACCTGTTTCTGCTACACCAGCTATCGCTACCCCTGCTGCTTTCTCAACTGCATTAATGATATTATCACTAGCAATTGCGGTAATTGTTGGTGTAATTGGGGCAAGGGTATCAATGGTGATACTTGGGGTTGTCCCTGCTGTCCCGTTATTACCGGCTGCATCGGTGTAGGTAGCCGATGCTACGGTGATACTGGCTGAACCTGAAGCAAGGTTAGCGGTTGGGGTAAAGGTGGCGGTATAGACGTTAGGGTCAGC
>JAPLGM010000021.1 GCA_026390165.1 Campylobacterales bacterium | reverse complement strand
TTTTCTCCTTCAATTACAATCATAATCCCTTTTACTAATCCACTTCTCCCCATTTACTTATATCTTATATGATTATTCTCTCTCTCTTATAGCTTATTTATTACTTCAAATATAATAATAGTCTCTCTTATTGTAAGAACCCCTTCTCTTCTTATTAATGTGTTACTATCTGAAACAAAATATTAATTTTCTCAAATTTTTCTCACATTTTCTTAAAATACATAACCTAACTCTTAATGCACTTATTTCCCTAAAATAGGGAATTTAAGACATTTATGACGCTCAATATCTCTCTATAGTCTGTACTTAGTACGTCATATTTTAGTTGTAATATTAACTATTTGAAAAACTTATTTAGTGATACTTTTGTGTTAAGTTTCCTTTAATTTTATCACCCCTATAATAATACTGTTAACGAATCGTTTACCGATTTATATTTTACAGAAGTAGGAAAATTAATGAAACGTACAATTAAATTAGCAGTAGCAGCTGCAATCGCATTATCAAGTACAGCGGCATTCGCAACTAATGGTGACCATTTGATCGGTATGGGTGCGAAAGCACGCGGTATGGGTGGTATCGGTATTGGTATGTCTCATGGTGCTGAGACTGCATTGTCTAATCCAGCATTAATTACTAGTATTCAAGGGACTGAAGTTTCTTTTGGCGGTACAGTTTTTATGCCTAATGTAAAAACGACAGTTGCTGGAAGTATGGGTGGTACTGAAGGAGATAGTAAAGCTGATCTTTCAGTAATTCCAGAAGTAGCTCTTGCAAGTAAAGTATCCGACAATTTTTATCTTGGTGTAGGTATGTTCGGTGTTGCTGGTATGGGTACAGATTATAGAGGAACAAATTCAAATTATAACATGGTTACAAATTTGCAATTAATGCAGTTTGCCGTTCCCTTAGCGTATAAAGCAGAGGGATTTAGTTTTGGTATTGCTCCAGTTCTTCAGTATGGTTCATTAGATATTAACTATGACACTACTTATGCAGGTGGTGGAAGAAGTGGTACACAAGGTGTTGCGCAAGATTTTGGATTTGGATATAACGTTGGGGCTGCATATGAAGTCGCAGGTTTAACTATCGGTGCATCATACAAATCGGCTATTGATATGGTGTATACAGGTCAAATATCTAAAGCAATGGCTGATTTTCAATCAAGTGGTACAGATCATTTAGAGCAGCCTGCTGAAGCTGGAATTGGTACTTCTTATGCAATTAATGGTAATACTATTGCTATTGATTACAAACAAATTAAATGGGCTGATGCAAAAGGGTATAAAGATTTTGGTTGGGATAATCAAAATGTCCTAATCGTCGGTTACCAATATGCACAAGATAATTGGGCATTGCGCGCCGGATATAATCATGCAAAAAGTCCAATTAGTGACAAAGGTTATGCTGGAACTTTAGCTAATACACTTAATCTTCTTGGATTCCCTGCAATGGTAGAAAGTCACTATACTGTGGGTGCAAGTTATGGTTTCAGTAAAATGACATCTCTTGATTTGGCATATGTGTATGTTCCAGAAACGACAAATGAATATGGTATTATGGTACAAACTGGACCAACTACATTTGCTCCATCAACAATTAAAACTAGTCATAGTCAACAAGCTGCTTCTGCACAAGTTAACTTCAAATTCTAAGACGTTTTATTTTCTCCCTTCTTGTGGGAGAGATCCACAATTTCTTCACCTTTTAAATCATAATAGGAGATCAACTGTTTGATCTCCTATTATGATTTATTGATTATTTTGTGATACAATTGCCGCTATAAATGAGAGTGCTTCAACTTACACTAGGAGATAGGATGTTAAAAAAACTTTTGATGAGCGCGTGTGCGTTATCGCTTGCGGCAACGGTCGCTTTTGGTGCCCAAGGGGTTAAATTTTATGTAGGTGAGGGTGATCAAGAAAAAGTTTACAATAGCTTGGTGAATGAAAAAATTCAGACTCTTGGCTTTGTCCTCTCTGATCCACATGAACGTATTAACGATGCCTATAAAACCAAATGGGGGACAGCGTTCCAAACGGTTAAAGGGGTAACGTCTAAGCATCCTGATTTTGACCCAACATTTAAAGATACTCTTGATAATCTTGGATTTTTCTCGATTATGAATGACAAAGTAGTGGGGCCATTGTTGGTTAAAGAACCATCACTTGGTGGATTCTCTCCGTTTAATCTTGGAATTTATAAAAAAATGGGGGAAGATAAAACGTATGTTGGGCATGTTATGCCAGAGACAATGCTTAACATTGTAGGGGTAAAAGATAAAGCTGTACGTAAGCAGTTCATTGCTTCATTTACCGATTTGGATAAAATGACCGAAAAAGAGATTGGCTCAAAAGTAGAGTATATCGATTATAAAGCACTTCCTGCGAAATCGATGATGAAATTTGAAATTCCATTTGATCGTGCTGGTGGAATGGATAAATTCATAAGTGATTTCCAAGGGAAATTTGAAGAAGCTTTCGAAGCGCACAAATACATTATTGCAGGATACAAAGACGTTAAGGGTTCTATGACCGATAATAATGTTAAATTTGATCGTTTTGATGCATATTGGGTTTACTCACTGTGTCACTTCCGTTTCTCTGAAGGTATCTTTAACAATGGTCGTCCAGATGCGAATGTATTTGCACCGTGTTCTATGTATATGTACATTGACAAAGATTCCAATAAATTGATGGTTGGTATGCCACGTCTTGCAACATGGAAATCGGTTATGGGAATTAAAGACAAAAAGATGGTTGATTCAATCAATACCTTGGATAAAGAGATCACTCAAATCATGAAAGATTTAGGAGGAAAAGAACTATGAAAAAAACTTTAACACTAACTCTAGCAGCAGTGGCACTAACTGTTTCAAGTGCTTTTGGGGAGATGTTACCTACCTATAAAATTGGTGCTTATACGGATGTTGATACGGCTAAATCGAAGCTTTCAGCTGCGGGCTTTGAAGTTGTGGGAACCTATCCCTCTTTTGACAAAGGGACAACAATCCTTTATACTTCTAATGCACTCAAAGCAGATGCGGCTAAAGCTAATCGTGGATTTGCTGCAGTGGGTCGAGTGTTGGTAGATAGTGAACACAATCAAGTCCATATCGCCAATCCTGTTTATTTTAATACTGCATTTTTGCAAAAAGATTACGATGCAGGAACAGCGAATGCGACGCTAGCCTCTCTTAAAAAAGCATTTGGGGCGCTTAAAGATTCGGAAGATATATTTGATTCTTCCAAATTGGCAGGATACCATTTTATGATGGGTATGCCTTATTATGAAGATATGGATCTTGTCGGTGAAGGGACAACCGCTGAATTGGTTGCTAAAGCAAAAGCGGCTAAGGGGACGACGGCAGTCGTAAACCTTGGCGGTGATCGTTACCTTGCATTTGTTGAACTTGACAAACGAACAAGTGGATTTGTAAAAAAAATCGGTACTCAAAACAGTGAACTTCTTCCGTGGGCCGTATTAATCGAGGGTGGAAAAGCAAAAGCGTTGAATGCAAAATATTTTATCGCAGTTAGCTATCCTCTTTTGACAATGGGTGAGTTTATGGGAATTGCAACCATGCCGGATGCAATTACTAAAAATCTTCAAAAAATCTTCAAATAACTTTTTTCTCCCTTCTTTATGAAGGGGGATACACTTCTTCTTTAAAACTTTTCTTCCTATTTTTTAGATACACTCTTATAACTTCTGCTAAGGAAATATGATGGCTAATATTTATCAAGATCCAACGAGTGGTGAGTGGTTTTATCCCTCTGATAGCTATATTTTGAGTGAAACAGATAGCAAAGGGATTATCCTTTATGTCAATGAACTTTTTTGCGAGATTGCTGGCTATACACAAGAAGAACTCATAGGTCAACCCCATAATATTGTTCGTCATCCTGATATGCCTCGTATCGCTTTTAAAGGGTTATGGGAGGATGTTCAGACGAAAGGATTTTGGACAGGATTCGTTAAAAATCGTCGTAGAGAGAGTGGCTATTATTGGGTTTATGCAACAGTGTTACGAAAAGTTCACCTTGATGGTCGTACAACGTATCTATCGATCCGTCAAAAACCTAGTCGTAGTGATGTGGATAGATGTATAAAATTGTACGTCCAGTTAAAAGGAGAAGAGTAAGCTAAAGCTTAAACGCATTAAAATACTACATTTAGTGAATTGACAGGTTTAAATGGTAAAATATTACCAATAAGTATTCGCTAAGTGATGTGAATTCATCACTCTTTAATTTAGGTGAAAAAATGAAAACAAAGTTAAAAGAAGAGTTAGACAGCTATATTAATTCCAAAGTTAAATTCACACCATATTACAAATCAATGAAGCACATTGTGAGCTCAGCTTTATTTGAAGAACAACTTCAAGCGATCCTATCCTCTTTTGAAAAAGAAGAGTGTAATAGTGCAAAAAGCTTTAAGTTGTATCTTGATACTGTTATTATAAACATGCAAAGTAAAATTACAAAATATAAGCCATCACTCTATTTTGATGGTGAAAACGTTAAAGATATAGAAAATCAGGGGTTTGTGATACCATTTTACAGTGATGAGGCAGAGGAAATCTATGTCCTTCTCGGGATAATTAAGAAAACTACGAATGATAACGATACCTAATTTATTTTGGTACTATTTTAGTGGTTAAGTTGCTAGAGTGTATCACTTGGTAACACACCTGCTCAAATGTAATTGCTATTGTTTACGTTGATATTTAAATTGTTGTAGTATTATACTTGTAATAAATAAGTGATAAAAATATATACATAATTAACGTATACTGTTATATTATGTTAGTTGCTTTATTAGGTGTTACCCATATAAATGGAAGCCCGTCCACTCAATCTAAAAAGGAAAAAAAGATGAATAGTAAAGATTCTTTATCTAATGAAAAAAAATTAGATAGAAGAGATTTTTTTAGAAAAACAGCAGTTTTATCAGCAACAGCACTAGCTGGCACAAGCATTTTTGCAGCTGATGATCCCGCAATAATTGGAAAGCCAGAATGGTCACAAAAATGGGGCGACCCAGTGACGACAAATTTGTATGGTCTACCATCGGTTTATGAGCATAATGTTACAAGACGAAGTACGGAGCTATTGTCGTCAGGTAATTTTAGAGCTAGTATTGCGGTAACCCCAATACATGAATCAAAAGGGATTATTACACCAAACGGTCTTTTCTTTAGTCGTTCTCACGGTGGAGTCGCCCAAATTGATCCCAATGAATATCGCTTAATGATTAACGGATTGGTTGAAAAGCCTATCGTCCTTACATTGGCAGAATTAAAGCGTTATCCAAGTGTTACCCGTATTCACTTTATTGAATGTCCGGCTAATGGTGGACAAGAGTGGAGAGCACCACAATTTAATTCTGTTCAGTTTGCTAAAGGATTTATGGCCTCTGCTGAATGGACTGGCGTTTATCTTAAAACCATTTTAGAAGATCTTGGTGTTAAGCCAGAAGCGCAATGGATGCTCTCTGAGGGTGGTGATAGTTCTAAAATGGGCAGATCTGTTCCTATGGATAAAGTTCTCGATGATGCAATGATAGTTTGGGGACAAAATGGTGAAGCACTTCGCCCAGAGCAGGGGTATCCTGTACGATTGCTTCTTCCAGGATGGGAAGGAAACTTATGTGTTAAATGGTTGAGACGTTTAGAGTTTGCTGCTGAGCCATGGTTTTGTAAAGAAGAGACAGCTAAATATACGGCTCTTAAACCAACGGGTAAAGCAGTTCAACACTTCTATGCAAACGAAGTAAATTCAACCGTAGTTTCTCCCTCTCCTGAGATTCCTTGGACCGACCTCAAAGATGGTGCCGTCGTTGAAATTGAAGGTCTCGCATGGTCAGGAATGGGGACGATTACCGGTGTAGATTTCTCTTTGGACGGAGGAAGAAATTATGTTAAAGCTGAACTGAAAGGTTTAGTGCTTCCTAAATCTTGGACGCGTTGGAGTTATATGCATACGTATAAAAAAGGGGAAAAACTCTTGCTTACATCTCGCGCTACAGATGATGCAGGTTTTATTCAGCCAACAGTCGATCAAGAGACATCTGTTATGGGTGTTGAATCTGTGTATCATAGAAATGCAGTTGAAACATGGGAAGTAACAGAAAATGGAGAGGTAAATCATGTTCAAATTAGATCGTAAATTAATGATATCTGCTTCGGTATTTACTGCAGCAGCATTACTTGTAGTAGGCTGTGCTGGCAGCGGTACAGGGGTTTCAAAATCATGCAGTACAAGTGGACAAGCAAGTATTGACGGTGGTGTCTTTTATCCCGCAGTAAACGGTAAAACGGGTCCATATTTGTTAGATAGCAAAGCTAGTGGTATGAAGATTAATAACGGTCGTATTCCAACGGCTAATGAGCTAAAAGCGTGGGATACGGATGTTATGGCGGATGGTACTGGGTTGCCTGAGGGAAGTGGTTCCGCATCCGATGGTTCCGATGTATATGACGCGAAGTGTCTATCGTGTCATGGTGATTTTGGTTCTGGAGGGGCTGGGTACCCATCGTTGGCTAAAGGGAATGCGTATACGTTGAAAGCAACGTTGTTGAGTCAAAGAAGCGTAGAGGGGGCGGATGGTCCTGTTCGTGTCTTCGGTAGCTATTGGCCCTATGTAAGTACGCTTTGGTGGTACATTAAAGATGGTATGCCTCATCCTATGACAGGTTCATTGTCGGATGATGAAACGTATGCTCTTACCGCCTATATTCTTCAATTAAATGAGATAAAGATTGATGGAGTTCTTGTTGATTCTGAGTATGTCCTTGATCGTGAAAAGCTTTTGAAGGTTGTGATGCCAAATGTTGATGGTTTTGAACCTAAGATTGCTGGTCCAAATTCTTTACCAGGTATACGTGCCTATTATGCTAATCCATCAAATTATGGGGCACAAAAGGTTAAATCTAGTGAACGTTGTATGACTAATTGTCAAACATCAACAGCTAAAACTGTTTATATTCAAAATGGAGGTATCAAAGATTTTATTCCTCCTATGGCAACTGCTAGAGATTTACCAAAAGTTGAGTCTAAAGAGTTTGATCCTAAAAAAGCTTATGAAGAAAACTGTGCTGCTTGTCATGCTACAAAAAGTATGGGTGCACCTATGTTTGGAGATGCTAAGGCGTGGACATCTGTTAAAGCAAAAGGAATGGATACTGTTTACAAAAATGGTATTAATGGAATTAATGGGATGCCTGCAAAAGGTGGAAGTACTTTGTCAGATGCAGAGTTTAAATCAGTTGTCGATTATATCGTCAACGCAAGTAAATAAAACAAAAGGAATAACCATGGAAAGAAGAAAATTTTTAGGTTTTGGAATCTTCGCGGCAGCAGCTGCTTTTGTTCCAGCTAGCCTTATCGCAGAAGATTACAGAAAAACAAAGCCGGATGCTTGGACGGCTCACACTGTAGAAGATGCTATAGCAAAACTTTACGGTACTAGCAAAACTATTGAGCAAGGTGTTACTTTGACTGCTCCAGATGTTGCGGCTAATGGCGGTGCTGTCCCTGTTGATTTTCAATCAGATATAGCTGCAAAATCAGTTGCAGTATTTCAGAATGCAAATCCTGAAAGTGCAGTGTGTGTATTTACACTCAATGAAAACAGCGTTATTGATTACTCAATCAAAATGAAAATGAAACAAAGTGGAACGATTACGATCGTCGTAGAAGGTAGAGATGGGAAACTTTACTCAGCGAAGAAAGCAATAAATGTTGCACTTGGTGGTTGTGAAGGCTAATTCGCCCTCACGCTTATAAAAATTGATCGTATAAAAGGAAATTCATGGAAATCAAAGCAAAATTAAAAGACGGTATCGTTAGCGTTAAAGCTATGGCAAAACATCCTATGCTCACTTATGATGTAGCAAAAAAACAAGGTGTAGAAGCTAATTTTATTACTCATATCAATGCGACTGTTAACAATAAGGTTGTTCTTGATATGTCAACAAGTCAGTTTCTATCTAAAAATCCTATCTTTAAATTTTCATTTAAGGGTGCTGCCGTAGGTGATACCATTACAATGACATGGGTAGACTTATTAGGGAATACCGAAACTTCGGATTCTGTCATCAAATAATTCTAATTATCTCCATATGAAAAAATGGTTTCTACCATTTTTTCATATAAAAATGGATAGTCGCATGCATAAAATAATCGTAAGTCTTTTCTTTGTTATTATTGCGTTTAATATTTCACTTTTTGCAAGAAATATTGATATTAACACAATTATAAAAAATTCTATTGGGAAAAGTAAATATTTATTTATTTTTCTTCACAGAACGGATTGTGGGTATTGCGAGAGTATGCAAACCTTTACCCTTGATGATGATCCTATAAAAGAACTTATCAAAAAAGATTTCGTTTTTCTTCACATTAATATTAGTGAAGATGACGTTGTTAAGTATAAGAATTTTAGTGGAAATGGGCGCAATTTTGCAAAATATGTAGGGTATAATATTTATCCATCCTCGCTATTTTTAAATAGTGAAAATGAGATAATTTATGCAACTGCTGGCTACCAAGACAAAGATCAGTTTCTTGTAACATTGAAATATGTTGATAGTGGGGCATATAAAAAAATGGACTATCAAGCTTTCAAAAAAAAGATGGATTTAACAAAAAAACCATAGGTTGATTGAACTAAGATAAAGGATGTTATATGTCAGCAGAGGCTCGAGTTTTAGCACTTTTTATATCGGTTGTGAATGAAAAGAAAAGAGTGCATAAAGAGAAGCTTGAGTTGGATGAGAACGGTGTCTTAGAAGATAAATTTTATGCTAAGAATAATAGCCGTTTAATCTTAATAACTTCTATAGCTGCGTATACATTAGCAAAAGAGAGTGGTGTCGAGTTAGAGTATGGCAGTTTAGGTGAAAATATTTTGATTGATAAAAATATCAATCATTTAACCGTAGGGAATCAGTTTAAAATTGGTGAAATTATTTTAGAGATAACCCAAAACTGTACCCTTTGCAATGGCTTATCGATTATCAATCCAAAGTTGCCTGAGATTTTGAAAAATGATAGAGGCGTATTTGCAAAAACTGTTACAAACGGAATCATAAAGAAAGGTGATAGTGTAATTATCTAATTTCTTAGAGGATTGTTATTTAAATACAGTAGACTACTGTTAAACACACATTGTTTAATGGTGTAACTATGTGGTGAAAGTCACATTAATATTATTCAAAGGATGAACATGAAAAACATCTACAAAGTCATAGTTGTTGCTTTCCTTACGTTAGGAACAATAGCGTATTCGGCAGTCAACCCAAAGGTTGAAGTCGCTAATAAAGGTCAAAGTGTCCAAGTTTTTAGTGCTCCTAATGCAGATGGCGCTATTACAACAAAAACAATAGATGCTGCTTTTGAAAAAAGTGGTCTAACTATGGGTGGAGACAATAATATGAACTCACCTTTTGAAAAAAGGTTTAATCACGTTCATTACAAAATTTACAATTTAGCAATGTTTTCTAATGCGGATACCGTGTTGAAATTGATAAAAAAATACCCTAAGTTCGGTGCTTTGACGCCACTAACCATGTCAATTTGGTCGGATGACTCAAAAAATACTATGAACATAGCTACCCTTAGCCTAGATGGAATGTCGAAGGCCGTAGGAATTCCTGCAAATGACCCAGACTTGGTTGCCTATGCAGGTATGGTTAAAACGGCACTTAAAGCAGCTATGCCTAAGGGTGAATTTAAAAAGACGAATTTCCCTGTAGTCAATAAGTCAGCATCTTTCGCGCAAGAATTTGTAATTGATGTATCTGCAACCGATGATAAAGGGATTCAAGAGGTTAAGGAAAACTTAGAAGCAGGGTTTGAAGGTGAAATGGAACCATTAGGCTTTATGTTACCAAACTATAGCAATCTGAAAAATGATCTTTTTGATGCTGCAGGGTATAAGGAATATGATATCTATGTAACTTACTCTATCTGTAAATTTGATGTCATTTATCCTGTTTCAAAACTTCATCCAGAAGCGGGTGCATGGGCTCCTTGTTCAATGTATATTTATAAGAAAAAAGGTGAAAACAAGATCCATATTGGGTACTTGGGAGTTGATAGCTGGATTTCAAGTTTAGGTATTAAAGATAAAGAGTCAACTGGGCCACTTTATGAAGCACAAGGGTTGATTAATAAAATACTTCAAGGTATGAATTAACTTTATTTTATAGCATAAATCTACTTGCCCAGTTGCGGGCAAGTTTAAAGTGTAAAGCAAATAATGCAATTTGTTTTATTTTTTAAATTCTAGAGGAAGATATATGAAATTATTTAAACAGATTGTTCCAACCCTATTGCTTAGCACTATAATTTTGACATCACTAAGTGCAGCTGATAAATTTGTTCCAAGCAAGAATAAAAATCTTGCGGTTGAGTACACTTTAGAGAACAAAGGTGAGGCATTTGATAAAGAATTCTTTGAATTCACAAAAAAACCTTTAGAAAAGGTAGGCTTTTTTGTGAGTGATCCTCACCATAATGTCAATTATGTGTATGAACAGCAAGTGGGTGCAACCTCTTTAAGTCAATTATCGTTTTCTTCTCTCGTCAATGATGATAAAGCAAGAGTTCTTTTTAATAAAGATCCGAGAATAGGTGGTTTTACCCCATTTAACTTGGTTATTTATCGAAAAAAATCGGATATGAAAACGGTTATAACCCATATTACCCCTGAGGCTGCATTGGATATCCTTCAAATATCGGATAAAGAGGTAAGAACTCAATACACGGCTATGTTTAAGCCACTTGATGCGGCGATAGAAAAAGAGTATGGTGCTGGTGCTAAAAAGAGCTATACAAAGATTCAAGGCTATGCCAAACATAATATGATGAACTTTGAGATACCCTTTGAGCAACCCGATGATATCGATGAGTTCTTTGACGCATTTCAAGAAAAGTTTGAAACGGCATTTCAAACTAAGGGGTATATTATTGCCGGTTTTTATAATATGAAATACAGTTTAAATACGCACACAGATGTACTTCCTAACTATTCAAATTTTGTCGTTTGGTCCCTTTGCCATATCCCCTTTTCCTATACCATTTTTGATGGAAAAAATCCCTTGCCACAAGCGGCAATTTTTGCACCATGCTCGATGTATGCCTATATAAAAGAAGGTGAGAATAAGATCGTTATTGGGATGCCAACCTTAAGTGCGTGGGCGGCAGCTTTGGGGATTAAAGACAAAGAAAAACTTAAAAAAATAGAGGAACTCGATACGGAAATTCCATCCATCATAAGAAGTTTGGGTGGCGTTGATGTATCCAACAAAAATCCGTTAGTTAAGTAGAGTATGCTTACGATGGTGAAAAAGTTTTAAAATTCTAAGAGGAGTGCTAGCTTCTCTTCCCCGATCAGCTTTTGAGCATTATCCAAAATATTTAATTTTTTAAACTTCGTGACGATTCGTGATAACGTTTCGGGAGCCATGTTGAGGATGTTGGCAACATCTTTGCTTTTGGTGTGTTCGAGTATCGTAGGGTTTTCTTGCAGGAGAGAGCACACTTTGAGGGTTGCGTCAAAGATTAAATTACGGTTTATTGCCACTTCTAAATTCTTAATCTTTTTCGTTAAGGATTTGATGATATGAAACGAAAAAATAGGGTTGTTTTGGAGCAGGGTGAGAAACTTTGTTTTGTCTATTAAGGCTACCGTTGTGTTATCGGTCGTGGAGAGGGCGGTAGCAGGGAAGGGGGTATTTTCCAGTGTCGCCATCTCTGCTATCATGGTGGGGGTACTAAAATAGTGCAACACAATCTCATTAGACTTTAGCCCTGTTTTATAGAGCTTGAGATGCCCCTCAAGGAGAGCATAAAAAGCGTTCGGTTCCTCCCCCTCATAAAAAAGGACTTCTCCTATCGAGAGCTTTTTCATAGTTGTTATATTTTGTATCTCTGTTAATTCATCGTTCGATAAATCTTTAAAGAGAGCCACTCTTCGTAGTTTTTCATGTATCATAGAGTGATTATAGCACTATCGTTGGGTGAAAAACAGCCTAAGCTGCTTTTTCGATAAGAAGTTTGGCCAAATCCTCTTTTGCATCTCCCGTTAAATGCAAATTAAACGTTTGCGCTAAAAAGTTGAAAATATCGTCATTGACAAACTGGGGAGGTTTAGGCCCTAAATAGATGTTTTGAATCCCAAGGCTAAAGAGCGCCAATAAGATGATGACCGCTTTTTGTTCCATCCAGCTGAGAACGATGGAGATCGGTAAATCGTTAATAGGGGTATTGAGGGCGCCACTGATTGCTTTTGCTATTTCAACAGCACCATTAGAGTCATTGCATTGCCCAAGGTCGAGGTAGCGCGGTATCCCTGTCCCTTCAATCTCTCCGAAATCTATATCATTGAATCTAAATTTACCACAACTAGAGGTGATAATGACACAATCTTTTGGCAATAGTTCTGCCATCTCTCTATAATAATTTCCCGCTTTCCCCGGAGCATCGCATCCTGCTATGACAAAAAACTGACGAATCTTTCCTTGTTGTACGGCATCGAGGATTTGGGGTGCTAAGGTGAGGATCGTTTTATAATGGTGTCCCGTTGTGAGGGTAAGGTTCTCATTCATAATGGTATCTTCACATGCCAACGTTTTTTCGATAAGGGGATTGAAATCATTCTCCTCAATCGGTGTTCCCCCTTCAATTCCTACAATTTTATAGGTGAAAACTCTATCGATGTAATCGGCATTTTTCTTTGGAGGGACGATACAGTTGGTATTGACGACAAACGTCCCTTTAAATTGTTTCAGTAGCTCCACTTGGTCAAACCATGCTTTTCCAACATTCCCTTTGAGGTGGGGATATTTTTTGAGTTCTGGATAGCCGTGTGCCGGCAACATCTCGGAGTGGGTATAGACATTGATCCCTTTGCCTTCGGTCGCTTTTAAGAGCTCTTCAAACATCTCTAGGTTATGGCCGCTGACCAAAATCGCTTTGCCCTCTACATTGTTTTGAGGAACGATAACGGGGGTTGGGATACCAAATTTCCCAGTATGGGCATTGGAGAGTTTGTCCATCACTTCTACGCCGGCACTTCCTACTTTCATCAGCTGTTTGATATGGTCATCAAAGTTAAAGTTGACATTGGTAAGGGTGAAATAGAGAGTTTCGCTCATCACATCATCAATGGCTTTGGTCTGGGTCGGTTGGAGCTCGTTGAGGTGCTCCCGATAGGCGCTTAACCCTTTGAGACCAAAGATCATAATATCTTGAAGACGAGAGAGGTTCTCATCTTTTCCACACGTTCCGACAACCGCACCGGTGCTTCCGCAACCATTGGGGGCACTCATTTCACATTGATAACAAAACATACTCATAGAGACAACCTTTTTATTTTTTAAAGGGGAAGTCTACTTTGTTCTATGAGTTTCGTCATTGATACGAATCAAGCTGAGTGCTATTTCTTCTCCATCGCCTCTTTTGCCCCCTTAAGGGCTCCATCCATGGCCGATTTGGCAACGCTCCATGCACGACTACCCATCGCTTTTGCTTCTTGCGCCGAGGGGGAGTTTAGGAGTTTTGCTCCTTGTTCGCTCACTTGGGTTTTTAGCTTAGCGAGTTTGGTTTGGAGAAGTTTCGCTGTCTCTTGGGAGAGGATGGAGAGTTCATCGCTGTCAAGTTTGATCTCTTCCCCGATGAGAGAAAGTTTTGCTATTATCGTAGGGGAGTTGTGTTTTGCAAGTCCATGGAGGATTTGAGCAAATAGGGTGTCAATATGCTCCAATTCCTCTTCGATCAGGCGATACTCCTCACGATAGAGCGCTTTGACCTCTTCGGGAACGTAGAGGAGATATTGGCGAAACTTCTCTATCGATTTATGGAGTGCCGAACGAATCCCCAGCATCGTCCCTCGTAAAATAGCCTCGGCTTGGTTGGGGGTGGCCTCGGCTACGTTAATGGCACTTTGGAGGATACTGCTAAAAATACGTCGTATTCTCACGGCATTGAGAACATTGGCATTGAGCGTTTGGAAGGTGAGTTCTTTGAGTATCTCATGCAAGGTCTCTTCGGTATCTGAACCGTTTTCAAGGGTGGTAATAATGGCCGATTCTACCATCTCTTCAAGGATGTCAAGGAGATCAACCGATTGGATTTTAATGTTATGAAGTTTCACCAACATTTCGTCATTATCCGCAAACATTTTCTCCAAAACATCAAAAAAGCGGTATTTACACTGCTGTAACTCCTCGCTTTTTCGAACTATTTGGCGCTCTACTTGTTCTTTTTGGGTGATTAACTCTTGAAGCTCATCATGAAGGGAGCGGGTCTCTTCTTTGAGCAATGATAGTGTCAAATCTCTTAGTTCCTGGTCGGAGATGATTAAGGCTGTTTTGAAGGGTTCAGTGTTCATTGGATTCCTTTATAGCACCATTTTGATATGGGGATGCGCTTTTAGCGTTTCATAGAAATAGGTACGTTCATCCTCATTATGCACCAACAATTCTAAGTTCATACTGATGTATTTTCCACTACGACTGACATTGGAGGGTTTCAACGAGTAGATTCTCTGGGAACACACCTCCATCGCCGCGATTTCAATCCCCGCACGCTCCAATGCTACGACTTTGTAACACCATGAACACGGGTACTCTAATTGTAATTGTTGACCATTAATTTCGCACGTAATCGCCACTTTTGCCTCCTGATTTGGTTTCAAGTTGGATGGGACCTAGCACCATCCCTTTGTCAATTGCTTTGAGCATATCGTAGATGGTGAGAAGGCCGATACTTGTCCCCGTGAGAGCTTCCATCTCTACTCCTGTTTGACCGCTGAGTTTCGCCGTGACAGTGAGACGAAATCCCGGTAAATCAGGAAGTTCATCAATATCACAATTGACACCGCTGAGGTTCAAGGGATGACACATTGGGATGAGGTCGGAGGTTTTTTTCGTCCCCATGATTGCTGCGATAACGGCCGTTTGGAGGACGGGCCCTTTTTTGGTTGTTTGGTTAACAACCGCATCAAAAGCATCTTGAGACATTGTAATAAGTCCGCTGGCAACAGCAACACGAGAGGTTGTATTTTTATCAGAAACATCGACCATTTTTGGTCGGTCACGTTCGTCTAAATGAGTTAGGTTCATAATGAATACTCTTTTGGTATATTTTTCTTATTATAGCTTTAGAGTGGTAAACTCAAGGGGTTATTGTTAAAATGGCTAATCTCAATTGAGCTAATTTCTAATTTTGGATGTTGTTATGGGTATAAAGTCTCTGTTGCTAGCGGGTATTATTTTATGTATGGTCGGTTGCAAAGCCGACTCCAGTAGTACAGAAACGTTTTCTCCTTCGTTCACGGGGTCTATTATTCCCCTTTATTCCTATCCTACTGATGAGGCGTGGACGTCTCTTTCAAAAGTGAATACAACCCTTGAGACCATAGCGATTATCAATCCGAATAATGGTCCCGTAGAGTGCAATACGACGATGAGTGATACGTATCGAGAGGGAATTAACCAGCTTAAAACTCATTCGATCAAGGTGATCGGATATGTTTATACCAAATATAGTGCACGTCCGGTTGAAGTGGTTGAAGCCGATATTACGCGTTATAAAGAGTGTTATCCCAACTTGGACGGGGTTTTTTTGGATGAAACCAATGAATCGGCAGAGAGTGCCCTGTACTATAAACGGTTATACTCTTTTGTCAAAGAGGACAATGCGTCTCAAAAAGTAGTTCTAAATCCAGGTCGCTATCCCGATGAAGAGATTGTACAAGCTTCAGATATAACGATCATTTATGAAAACGGCGGGGAGCGGTATGATGCGATTACTCCTCCTGAGTATATTTCAAAATACCCATCTTCAAAATTTGCCCTTCTTGGATACCGTGTCCCGCAAACAGCAGTTACCGCACAGAAGCTCGAAAAATTGAATACCTTTAGAGTAGGGTATGTCTATCTAACGAATGATGGGATAGGGGAGGATAACCCTTGGGATACGTTATCGTCGTATTATGATTCTTTGATGGAGATGTTGCTCTCTCACTAAAATCTCTACACTAGGCGATAGCGTGAAAGGGCCGCTTCGTATTCGTGAGGGTGATTTAAATTCATAAAAGCCTCATCGTTTTCAAACGGTACAAAGCGGGTATTACACCTACTTAGCAATTTGCCCAAACGGTGATCCCCCTCACGCAACATCCGCTCGAACTCTTCTAATAAAGATCGGTGGTAGATGCCGCACAGCGGATGCGATCCTGTAGCGGTACGGGCTATTACCGCATCCAACCTCTCCTCATCCGCATCCTTCAGCGATTGAAATACCGCTTCATCGACGAAGGGGGTATCGACGCTTAACACCATGATCCGATTATCACGTATTTCTCTCAACGCGCTCACAAATCCTGCCGTAGGGGCATAGTCTACCCCTTCGGGATCGAGGATAAAGGAGCCTTTGAAATCAAACTTATCGGCGGATTTTGTCGAGATCGAAACGTGGGAAAACAGCTTGCTGAGGCGGTCGTATTGGTATTGGGTAAGGGTCGGGAATCCACCGAACGGCAGAAGCGATTTGTCTTCCCCCATTCGGGAGCTTTTTCCCCCTGCAAAGAGGACACAGTGCATATCAAACAAAATTAACTCCTAAAGTGATGGTGCCATTGTATCATGACCACGAAATACAGGTGATTTCAGAGTGTGAACCCAGCCGCATCGGAGGCCCCCAAAATCCCATACCGCTGTTGACGTATATATGACGGTTTTCTCCCAGAGTATGCAGCCCTTTAACATAGGGCTGCGCAAGGGAGACAAAAAACCCGAACGGCCAGATCTGTCCGCCGTGCGTGTGGCCGCTAAGGATGAGGGATGGGGTAAACCCTTCAAGATGCTCTAGGTATTTGGGTTGATGGGCTAACAGGAGGGTGGGCATCTCGGGGGGAATGTCGCGCATCGCTTTTGCAATGTCGGGGATATGGGTTTTGGCGCGATAACCGAAGAGATCGTAGACTCCGGCGATGTAAAAATTCTCTATCTTGATCGCACTGTTCTCCAGTACGTGGATACCGATCGTTTTCATATACGCAATGGTCTCTTCTAGCGAGTGAAAATATTCATGGTTGCCGACTATGTAATAGGTACCGAAACGGCTTTTGAGGTGCTGCAGCTCGTCGACGGCCTCTTTGAGAGCATCAATATGGGCATCGGATAAATCTCCGGTTATAGCAATCAAATCGGCATCAAGACGGTTGATCTGCGCGACGCTTTTGGCGACAAACTCTTTGTCGAGCAGCCCTCCGAGATGCAGATCGCTGATTTGGACGATAGTGTAATGCTTTCCGTTAAATCGGTTTTGTTTGACCTCCACAAAGTTTACTACGGGATTTTTTGTCCCCCCGATAACTCCGGCTCCGAAATAAGCGCTCCCCACCGCTAAAAATCCGATATCGGTAGAGCGTTTGAAAAAGATCCGTTTTTCTTCATTAAAAGGGGCGAGGCGCTGAAGTAGATGGAGCAGTTCATAAAGAATGGTTCCCATGAAAAGGATAAAGCCGACACCGATACTGAGCGAAAGGAAAAAATAGATGATTTTGGGAGGATTGAGGGCATAACGGCTGGCTAAATAGCCCAAGATCCCGACCATATTGACGATCAATAAATATTTTAAAAAGGTACGGGTATTTGGCTGAATGTGCAAATGTTGGACAACACGGGTGTAGGCTAATGTGTGCACTATCGCAAAAAACAGCGTTACGATCAACGGAAATAAAATTAGTATACTCATGGAGCTATTGTAACGAAAGATGGTCAATATATTTTTAGGAAATAATGGCTGTGGGAAAGTATATCATAAAAGGGGAGGTTCATTTATAGGGGGGTGGTTTGTAGCTAAATTCTTAGCAGAACGATTTGGTTGTTATTTTTTACCCCTCAAACGCTATAATAAAATCAAACTACATAGCAAGAGGGTGAAATGGATCCGTTATTTATACAAAACAGTGTCCTCTCTTTGGTTTTGGGATTTTTGATTGGACTGCAGCGTGAAATGCACACTATCTATTCAAACAAAACCCAAGATTTTGGAGGGGCACGAACGTTTTCAATGATTGCCCTCTTTGGCTATTTATCTTCATGGATGAGTACCTTTTTCCCTTATTTTTTCTTGATTGCTTCGGTTGTTATGGGATTATTGCTGATTGCCGCGTACGTCGTCAACAGCATTTCGATTTCGGAGAAAGGGGCAACAACCGAGTTCGCCGCACTCGTGACATTTGTCATCGGAGGGATGCTTAACCTCTCTTTACCTGTCTTTGCGGTATTTATAGCCATTATTGTTTTATTTGTTCTCAATATAAAAGATACCGTCAAAGAGTACGAACAAACCATTACCAAAAAAGATCTGAGTGCCGCTATTTTATTTATGATTATGACGTTTGTCATCCTTCCGATTCTCCCCGATCGCCCCATTGATTCTATGGGACTTGTCAATCTCTATCGTATCTGGATTATGGTCGTTTTGGTAGCTGGAATCTCATTTTTTGGCTATATCGCTATTCGTGTTTTAGGAGCCACCCACGGAATCGTCGCTGCTGGACTCTTCGGAGGATTGGTCTCCTCAACGGCGGTAGCGATGAGTATGGCACGCAGAGTCCATGAAAATACCCTTCTAGCCAAAAATATCGCACTCGGGATTGCTTTAGCCTCATCCATGATGCTCATCCGAGCGGGGATCGAGATGTGGATTATCAACCCCGCCTTGACACGGATATTTTTCATTCCGATAGCGGTAGGAACACTTGCGGGATATGGGTACATCGCTACCCTCTATTTCACCTCAAAACGTGAAGATATTCCGCAAAATATTGAATTTAAAAATCCGTTTGATCTCAAAGAGGCGTTGCTGATGGGGATCGTATTTGGTGCAACACTCGCCTTTATCGAGTTATCTAACCGCTACATGGGTGATATGGGAGTTTACGCCGTCGCTTTAGTCTCAGGTGTCGCCGATGTCGATGCGATTATTTTATCTCTCTCGTCGTTAGCAAAAAATGGTTTGAACCCTGCTACAGCACACCATGCCATTATTATTGCAATCGTTACCAACACATTAGCCAAATCGGCACTTGTCCTATTTTTGGGGACAAAGAGACTTTTTCAGCTGGTGTTTACGTACTATCTAATCTCGGTCGGTGCTTTTGTGATAACAGCTTTTATGTTGGCATAAATAATACTATATCATAAAAGGGGAGGTTCATTTATAGGGGTGTGATTTAGATCTTGTTTGAGGTGAGATTCTATCTCAGCTTGCAGGGCTGCTTCGGTAAGCTGTTTAATGAGCGGTGCTAACGCACCATCTTTTCCCGTGAGAGCTTTCCTCTCTAGGATAAAAGACTATTTTTATTAATCATCATCTATTGTTAAATCGCTATCCTCTTTTGAGTCGAGAATTACTTCCATTTTTTCTCGTAATATTTTCATCTCTGGAAAAACTTTATCGAGTGTTTGAAAGAATTTATCTTCCGCTATAGGTTTAAGCAAGTATCCGCTGGCTCCAGACCTAATGGCATCTTTAACCATATTTTCTTGTCCGTGAGATGTAATCATAATAATTTTTACATATTTGTTAATCTTTCGTATCTCTTTTACTGCAGTGATTCCATCCATATCCGGCATAGTAATATCCATAGTAATCAGATCCGGTGTGTAATCCTCGCAACATCGAATTGCTCCAAGTCCGTTGATGGCTTCAGCAACAACCTTGTGTCCCAATTCGATTACTATTCTTGATATGCTTCTTCTCATAATTAAAGAGTCATCTACAACTACAACATTCAGCATCGCCCACTCCTTTTTTCATTCTCGCTATCTCATAATATACTATTATATCTATCAGTATATTACCTACGGATGTTTTAAGATCAACCCTATAAATCAATAAATTCGTTAACTAAGTCGTGCAGGATAGAATTTTCTACCATTTTTATACACTTATTCGAATATTAGCATTAGGTAGAAAAAATATAAATGTCGTTCCCACTCCCGATTTGGTTTCAACTGAGACGTTTCCACCAAGCTTTTCTATTTCCGTTTTGACAGCAGTCATTCCTATCCCCCGTCCGGAGCAGTCAGTAACTTCATCTGCAGTTGAAAAGTTATCGTGAAAAATCATTCGGACTATATCGTCTCTACTCATTAATGCAATTTCTTCTTTCGTATATGTTCTGCTTTGTATTGCTTTTTCTATCACTTTTTCAGTATCGATACCACATCCGTCATCTGCGATGACAATCTCAATGCCATTTTCAGCATCTCTCACAACACATGAAACGGTTGCAATGTCATTTTTACCGCTAATGAACCTATCTTCTAAGTTCTCTATTCCATGATCAACACAATTTCTAAAAACATGCCCGAGGGATTGAATAAATAACACACAATTATCGGTAAGATAAATATCTTCACCTCCTATGATTTTCATCGGATATACAGATTTTGAAAGCTTTTGGGAAAGTTTTTCAACGACTCTCGGATACATAGAGAGAAGCTCTTTGATCGAAGCATGTTTTAGTTTTTCAATCTCTGCCAAAATTTGTTCTTTCTTATCCTCTTCGACTCCCTCACCTTCTAATTTAAAGGATATATTTTTTTTGATTTCATCAATCCGTTCGGTATTGATTGCTATGATATTATTTTGATTAAAGAAATCTTCACCTAATGCCTGAGTCAGTACAGAAAGATCTTTTTGAAGCCAATTTTCGAGTTCGACTTTTTGTAGAACTGTTGAGAGTTGTTCATTCGTTATCTCCCCTTCAGATAAAAAATTTGACAATTTCGTTTCCAGTTTATGCAAACCAAGCGGTGTGGTTATAAACTCTTCTTGTGCAAATAAACCTTTAAATGTATGGACAGATTGATAAATATTTGAAATATTTTGCAATGCAGTTTTATCTTTATTTACCATCTCTACACGTCGTTTCATAAACTCCTTATACTCATCCAGTATCTCAAAAAGTTCATTTTTATTCTCGACAGCCGAAACGATCATTCTGAGTCTTTTTTTCTCTTTTGCAATATTTTTTTCTAACGCTATTTGTTCGGTAATATCGGTAAGTATGATCATAAAACTTTCCTCCCCGATCATCTTGTATTCTGCGGAAATAACTTTTTTTCCTATGATAAACTCATTACAAAGAAGCGATAATATATTATCTACCCGCAATGAATCTCCATCCCCTATCAGTGAACGCAAATCTTCAATAAACACGGCTCTCTCTTTTTCATCAGAGGGAAATAGAAGTTCGGCTACATGTTTACCGGCGATGTCGCTACCAAATATCTCAAAGCATTTTGCTGAGCAATTGTGAAGAAGAATCATATCGGCAGAAAAGGAAAGAAAACACTGATTGGCGTTATCCAAAAGAGCCCGATATCTCATTTCAGATTCGCGGATTACTTCTTCGGCATGTTTACGTTCACTTATATCCAACTGAACACCGGCCAACCAAAGAGGACTGCCGTTCTTTGAGCGTACAACGACGCTGCCACTCGTATAGATCCAAACCCAATGCCCCTCTTTATGACGCATCCGTATTTCGTATTCGTCATAGTTAAGCTCTCCTCCGAGATGGCGTTTTAGTATCTCATTTGAATGTACTATATCATCCGGGTGACTCAGATTTTCCCATGTTGAAAAACTAATCGGAGATAACTCTTCAAGAGTGTATCCAAGCATATTAGCCCATTCTTCATTCAGGTGCAGTTCACCTGTCTGAACATTCAGTTCCCATGTTCCGGCTCCCGTCCCCATAATAATATTCAATAATCGTATTTGTTCTTTTATTGAATCTTCTTTTTCTTTAAGGGCTTTATCAATACTACTGACCATCGTATTGAAAGCATCGGAAAGGTCTCCGATTTCATCGTCTCTAACAACAGAAACTTTCTGCTTATAATCTTGCGTTTCTGTTATTTTTTTAACGGTATTGGAAAGGATAACAACGGGGTAGATAAGTTCTTTAGCGACATAATAGGCAGCCGCTATAATGAATAATGCACCTGTAATCAATAACAGTACAAACCAACGCTCGTACTTATACAATAATTGGTAAGCGAACGATTTCTCTACTTCTAAAACTATCATTAAATCAGGCTTTATTTGAAGATTTCTCGATACTTTTAGGGACTCTTTGAAAATACTGGAGCGTAAGTCAATGGTTACGTTACGGTGATGGATATAATAATGGCGTTCCGGAGAATTAGAAAAAAACGGTTTGAAATTTTCAAATGGGTAGGTAACGATCAGTTTTGCGATGGGTTGTTGAGAAAAACTCGATAAAATAGGAACACTGAAAAACGCTTTCCCTCTTCCCTTTTGTGAAATAGAAAAAAAATCACTTGATGCAACTATGTTATTGTTTTGATCGATGACATAAAAATCGCCTACCATTTTCAAGTCATTTTTTTTTGCCAACAGCATAGTACTGATACGCCGATCCAAATCCTGGGTATAGATATCGTTCATCAACTCTGATTTTGCAATAAATGCCATATCATTTCGAAGAGTAAAAAGATGTTGATCAATCCTCTCTACCGTCAAATTCAGCTGAGTTTTCATCTCTTTTGTAATCGTCTTATGCTGTTCCTGACGAAACGAATTGCCAAACAAAAGCATTGTCACTATATAAGGGAGAAAGCTTATTCCTAAAAAAACAAGAACCGCTTTAAGTTTAAAACTCATCTAGTAACCTTCGGCTTTTTGTTTGAATTATAACAGCTGTTTATAAATACTCAGCCTCGAATAACCGCATAAACAAGGAGTTGTTCGTTAGGATAAAAGAGTAAATCGAAACCCTTTTCGGTTCCCCTCGTACAGCGCTATCTCACCGCCGTGAATGAATCTCCACTTCCTGTAAAAAAGGGTGTTCAACCATTTTTACTTCCTTACGTTATAATCCCTTCACCTAAAAATAAGAAGAGTCCAATGCAATTCGCTGACCCCAAAAATGATGTTGCTTTTAAGAAGATATTCGGTGATGAACAGCACAAAGAGATTTTGATCTCTTTTCTAAATGCCATTTTGGATTTCAAAGACGATAAAGTGATCGCATCGCTGGATATTGTA
>JAPLGM010000026.1 GCA_026390165.1 Campylobacterales bacterium | reverse complement strand
GACTAATGATTTCGTATAAATATTCGGAAGGCTGTGCTATACTCACTCAGACGGTTTCACACCGCTTCAACCTTCCGGATAATTTCCGACTCACCCTTCCGAATGTTCCGACGTCAGCAGTTTGTTTTGGCGAAAGCTCACCAAATCTGATTTTTGCTTCGAGTTTTGGAATGATCTCTTTTTCTATAATACGCCGATTTTCGGCTGTATCTACAAGCCCCGTACTTTTTTGTACTCTTTTTTTACCGAGCATAAAATCAATATAGAGCCTATTCGAGCCAGTTTTTTTTGTAATAGATGCCAAATGTTGTCCTTTTGACACCGTAAGTGGACTTCTCATTGTAACAATTTTTCAATGAGCGTATCATGGGGTGATAATGTCAATCCAATATAATCATCTTTTCGCCACCATTTTTCCATTTCGTTAAAATCCCATCGTATCATTCCTCCTGAAGTTTGTTGCACGTAATGAACACCTTTAAGAAAAATTGACCCCATTCGAGTTCTAAGCCAATCAACACTTACATCGTATATTTCAGCTATATTAGTCGTACTGTAATATCGTTTGTAAATATCCATCACGCCGCCAATCCTCTATAATTTCCATGCTTTTGCAAATTAGCCAAAATCTGACTTTGAGTATATAGGGTGATATTTTCTGATCTCATGAATAAGAGTTCACCATCATCCCAAATCTCCATAATCTTGTCGTCCTCGAGCCGTGCTAATACTTGAAGAGTATTGCCTTTACGTACTTGGGTTAAACCGTAGAGACTGAAACGGTGACTTAACAATCGGTAGAGATACATCGGAGCCATTGATCGACTAGAGCAAAAACGATTTACGCGATGTTTGACATACCACGCATTGATGTATTGATCTTGCTTACTGATCTTATCTTTAGACATTGGCAATGTTTTGCTGATGTACTTCATGATGTAGCTTGATGCACTTTTGATATTCTTCTCAAACTTGTTACCAACAGGAATAAACAATCGTTTAAAAGCAGTTTCTACACGATCAATTTGATCTTTAGGAATGAACAATAAAATATGAGTGTGGGGTGTGCCGTCCTTATGCGGTTCATTGACACGGTAATACATACGCTGATCTTTGGTCAGCTCTTTGAGCGAACGATCTTGTCGGAGTTTTGCCCATAGCTTGGTTAATATCTTCACGTTATCTTTGGGTGACGATTTATTAAACTTTGGATTATATTCGAGCTTCCCGCTGATCTGTTTCATTTCATGATACTCACTTGGTAGCGTCATCGTTAAGAAAACGGGTGTTAAACCTGCATTAAGAGCTTCGCGCTCTAAAGTGTTGATACGGTTCTGAATTTCTCCGTAGTACCGCTGTGGATTATGATTAGAGGAAACAATACAATCTTTGAGGGAGAATACTTGTCCCGTCTGATCGTTTGATATGTAGCTAAATTGTAGGAAATCATTTTGTTTTTGAAGCTTCGCACGTACTATCTCTAAATCGCTGGAATATAGACCGTAAGTCTTGCAATTGTCCACAACCTTTTTATAAGTAGTCAAGGGAAGAGAGCCGAATTCTTCGGAAGAACCCTCAAAGGGGCAAAGCCCCATGATGGGTTTAACCGAGATATCGGCAACATTATTTACAGACATTTTTAGGGATAATTTAGTATCATCCATTTTGTTTCCTTTTGTATGAATGGGAACGCCGTAGGGAGTTTCAATCTTGGCGGATGGACTCTCTATGTGCTCAAATAAATTACTAACGCCTTCTCTTCGTTCAGTTGTTCCCCCATTACGTTCTTCGCTTTGCTCAGACTTTCGCAATGTGGTCTTTATTTTACGTAGAAACTTACCTGACTTTTTGATACAACATCACATTTGACTTGTACTTTCTTCCCAATCTGTGGTTCATATTCTTTGACCCGTATATCAGGTATGGAAATATCTTGCATTTCATTTTTAACGGAACCGTTTTGCAACTCAGTCTCAACGAGCAACTGCAATTTATGTTTACCTTGGGAAACTTCGCCCGTCTCTTTGTCTTTGAAATCGTTGTTTTTATAAATTGACAACAACATGCCTTCAATAATTACTTTCATTTTTCAACCTTTGTTTTTTTTGTAAATACGTATTCATTACCATCAGGATGAGTCCATGAGCTTGTCCCAGAAAAGCCATATTCATAACTTAATTTGACCTCTTCAAAGAGAGCTTCTTCAAATTCTCTCTCACTGGAATAATCATCACGTTTGATACGAATATTAAGTTCAGGGGCTAAATAGTCGACAATATCAGTAAAAAAACGAATATTATGTTTTTCTCCGTCGGTTTCAAATTGATGAATCATTCCTGCTTCTTCGGATACAATCAGACGTTCTTTAGCCAATTTGGCTATGCCATCATCAATAATGTCACGAACGAGTGTTGACATTGTTAAACCGTAATGCTTCGAAAGTATCTCTAAGAGGGTTACTTTGTTTTGAGGCATCCGTAAGGTAATTATTTTCTCTTCGGATTTCTCTTTTGACTTTGAGAGCCGTTTACTTAAACTCATAATTACTCCTTGATTTGATTTACTGCTAATGCAGATGAGAGAATTATAGCGTATGTCAAATTGTATGTCAATATGTAATTTAATGAGCTTTAATCAAATATAAAATTTAAACAAAGTATATTGTGACTAATTTAATTTTGTACATCATTGATATAAAGGTAAAAAAATTTGGAATTAGTTTATTTGTGGGTAAAAAATTATAAAAACCTTGGAAATATTGATTTTAATTTTTCATCAAAATATACATTTCTCTATCAAAATGATGCTATAAAATTTGGTAAAAATAGTGAAAATGATGAAAATTTCTTTGGAGAGAATCTTAAGATAACAGGAATTGTTGGAAAGAATGGGAGTGGTAAAAGTTCGTTAATAAAATTATTTGAAGAACTCTTTTTTTATATTGGAAGAGAAGAAAATACTTTTAATCAGAGTATTGAAAATATAATATTAATTTACGAAATTGAAAATATATTATATTGTTATAGTGACATAAAGAAACTTAAGATAAATCCACCGTTATCAAAATCGAACAAACCCAACTTTGAATTTATCTCATACATTGCAGAAAATCCATATCCTGCTAATTTTCGCGAAAAATTTCATATACTCAATACTGAGGATATGCGTTCAGTAGATTTGAAAACTGTTACTTTTGATACTAAATTTATCGTTTTTGCTACTTTGAAATTATTGGATATTTTAAGAATATTAGATAAAAATAAATCAACTTCATATATGTATCTACCTGAAAAAATCATTATTAAAGAAATAGATAGCGATTTATTATATGAAAGTATAGAAGTAAAAATAAGTGATGAAATTTTACTTCAGCCTTTTCATACGTTTTTTTCAAGTTTAATTGAGGAAGATGTTAAAATTGAATGTTGCTTTAAATTTGATGATATCTTAACTGCTAGACTCGAGGCAGAATTTATTAGATATATCCATAAGCAATATGCTGATTATGATGAAGATATGGAGATATTAGATAATAATGTGGATGAAGTGTCTTTTGACGATATAGATAATGATGCTAATGAAGTATCTTTTGATAATGTAGATCATTATGAATTTCTTACGCATATATATAAATTTCATATTCAAAATATAGAATCAATGGAGAAAAATATTGATAAATTTTATACTTTATTAAAACAAAAAGAATTTTCTATCTCAAAAACAAATAAAAAATTACAAAATATGTTTTTAAAACGTTATATTGATTATATAGATTATGATTTTGTAGATAAAAATGGACAAGAATTCCATAATTTAAGTCATGGTCAAAAATCAATATATGGTCAAATGATCAATTTATTATATAAATTAGATATGTCGGCAGAACGCAATTTTTTATTTTTTTTAGATGAACCTGATTTGTCCTTGCATCCAAAATGGCAACAAAAATTTTTATCTGACTTCATAACTACGTTTACATCATCTATATCAGGAAATAACAAACGGCAACAAAAAATACATTTAATTTTTACTACGCACTCCCCATTTTTAATATCTGATTTAGCAAGAAAAAATATTGTTTTTTTAGATACAGATGAAAAGGGGAAGAGTAAAATAGCTTATGGATTAGAAAATAAAGACGAAACATTTGGAGCTAATATTCTTACATTATTAAGTGATGGTTTTTTTATGGAAGACTTTATGGGTGAATTCGCAAAAAGAAAAATACAAAATGCAATAAATTTTTTGAATAATGCTGATTCTAACATAACTTCTAAAGAGGAAGTGTGGTCTATTATAAAAATTATAGGAGAACCTTTTTTACAAAGTTCTTTAACAACCATGTATAAAAATAAATACAAGTTGTCTGACGAAGAAATTAATAATGAGATTGATATGCAAATTGCTCAGTTACAAGCTCGTAAAATTTGGAAAGAAACATGATTCACATTGAATTTAGTCAACAGCACTTGGATGTTTTTCTTTCTAAAATTATGAGGCAATTAGAACAAATAGTCGCTGTAAAATTGAGTAAGCTCAATAAAAGTGAAGAAAAATTATTGTTAAAATTTATACAGGATGAGCTAGGACTCGAAGCATTACTATGTGCAACACCAAATTTTTTTAAATATCATGGGAAAGAAACATTTGATGAATTAATCAAAAAAATAGATGCTAAAATAGAACAATTAAAATTAGGCATAACAAGAGAAATTACAGAGGTTGATTGTGGTAGTTACCTAAGTACATTAATGCATAACGAATTAGATTATATTTTAAATGATTTAAAAATACCTTTTAAAACAAAAATTACGCTTAAAAATAAAATTAATAAAATTAGATATGTTGAATTGACAAAGATACAAAAAATTGAGTTTTCTAAAAAGTATTTTATAATACGTAGTCAAGAAATATTCAGCATATTTATTACCTTTTATAATGAACAATGGGATAAATTACCTGAGTATGATAGATATATATTTGTCAGTGATCTGAACTTAAAAAGCTGCCCATATTGTAATATGAATTATATTTTTATAGTTGAAGATAAAAACTTAAGACCTGAAATTGATCACTTTTATCCTAAATCAAAATATCCTTATTTTGCAATGAGTTATTTCAACTTAATACCTTCTTGTCCAGTATGTAATAAAGGTAAAGGCAATAAGTTTAATGATGATCTTGTCAATCCATATTCTAATGTTGATGAAGATAAACGAATAGATTTTACAATTAATTTAGAACATATTGATTTTATGAATATCAAAAAAGAAAAATATAATTTTGATAGTTTTAGTATTGATATACGTAAAACAAAGAACGGTAATGTTGAACTTCTAGGGCTAAGAGAATTATATAGACAACATAAAGATATCGTTATAGATTTACTGATAAAACATCAATATTATCCAGTACAGTACATTTATTCTTTACGAGCATTCAATTTTTCAGAAGAAGAGATTTATAGATATTTATTTAATAACTACAATAAAGATAAAGATTTGCACAAACGACCATTAGCTAAGCTTATGCGGGATATTGCAAAAGAATTGAAGTTAATTAAAAGTGTTTGAATGTTTAATTTTTTTTGTGCCCAAACTGTATCAAATCAGGGCACTTTTTGAGGACTATTGAGATTGATAAAGTCCTGAAATAGCCTATCTAAGGCACTGAAAATCCCATTCGAGTCCACCCTCTTAATGAAAAAAAATACTTGTGAAACTTTCACAATACTTTCACAAAAAATCGTCCACTTACGGTGAAAGTATTTTAAAAGTAGCCCGACAGACAGGGCTCTTTGATTTTTGTAGCTCATTGGGGTTGTAGAGGTCGCCTGTTCGAGTCAGGTCGCTCCGACCATGTGGAATGCCTGTAAATAGGGCTTTATTCGCTTAAGAATTACCTTGGGTCTCCTCACTTTCAAAATAATCATTAAAACAGCTGTATTGATACAACTTTCAACAACTTTCCAACCTGCTTTATTTTGTAACTGTTCTTTAAATATTGATCGTGATGATTAGTTTCTTTTTTGTGAAAGTTTAGGATTGAGTGGGGATAAAAGAAGATGATAGCACTGGGGTTACTACTCCCCGTTTTTGATTAATGCAATACTGGTACGAATACCAACAAGATTAAAAATACTATCGCCCATTCAAGGAGCTACCCACACCGCCCTACCTGCTAAAAATTAGCCAAAAAAAAAGGAGGGGTATCACTACCACCTCCCTTTTCTCCTTTATCCGTTAGTAAATCGGAAAGAGTTAGAACAATTGCTTACATTGAAATTGTACCATATTATTTTTTAGATTGTATTGCTATCCCTTGGATGAGGCACGGCTGATTCGTTTTAAGACTCGCCGTTCGTGGTGAGCTTGTTGAACCATAAATTTCGACCTTCTTGTACTTCGTCAAAAATAATCGTCTTTTTTTACACTCCCACTTTGAACACAGCCCAAACAGGCAAGTGATCCGAATACCCTTCTCCCGTATGATGTTTAGGATAGCTTTTGCTTTGTTGCCAGCGGTATATTTTCCCTTTTTTAAAGAGATACTCTGGGGTGAACCGCGCAAAGCTTCCCCGTATATACTCAATGCCGTTTGAGTTTGCCAAAGCAGGGGAGATGATAATATTGTCCAATCCTTCCCCTTTACCTTTGAAAGAGTGGCTCCACCGTTGTTCTACGGGAAGTTCGTACCAAAGGTTATAGAGGTTTTTTCCCGTATTCTTCATCGTGGTATAGGTGATGGGATTCTCATCTTCGTCAATGGTTTGGAGGATATGGTTTATTCCGGTCACTCCATTGGTATCGTTATGATGGCGGCTTTTAATGAAGGTACGATATTCCTCATAATGGGAGTTGAAATCACCGACGAGGACGTAAGGGGTATTTTTATCAAGTTTATCAATCAGTTTTTTGACCACTTTAGCACTTCGGATACGCATACTCTCAGGACCCATTTTGGATTTCCAATGGTTGACATAGACTCGTAAAGGGTGTCCTTTAAAATCAATTTGTGCTTCCAAAATATTACGGTAATCACTATTGGCACTGACAGGATGACTTAAAGCGGATGTGATGGGGTAACGACTGAGAAGTGCGACCGAAACGGCTCCCCCTCGTTTGTTACGGGAAAACGCATAATAGGGATAATAGAGCCCTTGGCGGTTAATCTCGGCTTTGAGCTCTTTGAGGGCACTTTCGGATTCGATCTCTTGGAGTCCGATCACATCGGCATTGATGTCGTGGATAACACGCGCCGTATGTTGCAGTTTGATCCGCTGCATTTGCGTTGTCCACCCCCATGAGGTGTTGGGAAAATACTCTTCGTACTCTGTCCCATCGGTGTTCATATCGAATAGATTTTCAACATTATACGACGCTATTTTCATCTCAATTCCCCCTAAAATGGTTACAGTAAGAAACAGTAACCATAGAAATTTCACCCGTTAATCCCATTGAGACGGAGTAGATTTTTCGTCTCACATTCGCGACCCATCATTTGTACGAAAAGCTCTTGCATACTTTGAGCTCCACCGCCGCCTAGAACGATCTCTTTGTATCTCTGGGCAAGCTCGGAATCAAAAATCCCCTCATCGACGATGGCATAATAAGCATCAGCACTTAACACCTCCGCCCATTTGTAGCTGTAATACCCTGCACTGTATCCGCCGCTAAAAATATGGCTAAACCCGTTTTGAAATTTATTGTAGGCAGGGGGCTTTATCAACGCTGTTTTTTCTCGGATGGAGTCGAGCAGTGCCTGAATCTCCTCCCCTTGATAGAGTTTTGAATGGAGTTCAAAATCAAAGAGGGAAAACTCAAGCTGACGAAGCATAAAGAGTCCGCTTTGGAAATTTTTGGCACGGATGAGTTTAGCAATCATTTCATCACTGAGGACTTCCCCATTGTGATAATGTTTTGCAAACAGTTTTAATACTTTAGGCTCATACGCGAAGTTTTCCAAAAATTGGGAAGGAAATTCTACCGCATCCCACTCGACCCCATTGACACCACTCACCCCATGTTCACGCACGGTACTAAGGAGATGATGGAGAGTATGCCCCATTTCATGGAAGAGGGTGACGACATCATCATGCCGAAGAAGTGAGGGGGAGGTGTCGCTGGAGGGGGGGAAGTTACAAACGATAAACGCACTGGAGAGATGTTTGCCCCCTGTTGTGTCTTCGCAGTGGGTTTGAAAATTGTGCATCCATGCGCCACCTCGTTTATTCTTGCGTGCTTCAAGATCGAAGTAAACACGAGCACGGAGGGTATCGCCGTCGTACAGATCATAGACGCTTGCTTTTTCATCCCATAATGGGGCATCCACTTTTTCGAATCGTATATCAAACATCCGATGTAAAAAATCGAACATCCCCCGTACCACACTATTTTGTTCAAAATAGGGGCGATACTCCTCTTCATCAATGTCGTATTGTGCTTTTTTGAGAATTTCACCGTAATACGCCGTGTCGTAGCTTTGGAGGTCAATACCCTCTGCAATGGCACGCAACTCTTCTAGCTCTTTCTCTGCTTGGGCCCGAGAGGGTTGGGCTAAATCGTTGAGAAATTTTAAAACACTCTGGGTATCGGGTGCCATTTTAGAGGCGAGGGAGTAGGCACTGTAGCTCTCAAATCCAAGCAAGTGCGCCATCTCTTGACGAAGAGCCATCAGCTCATCGATAATTTCACCGTTTTGCGGGGCGCGGGTCGTATAGGCACGATAGAGCTCTTCACGGATAGAGCGATTCTTCCCGTAGGTCATATAGGCGATATAGGAGGGCATTTGCAACGTAAAACGGTATTTTGTCACCCCGTCTTCTTCAAAGCGGGCATCTTCGAGATCATTTTCGCTGATCCCCTCAATATCCGCCTCATCGGTGATAATTTTCTCATACGCATTAGTGGCATCCAAAACATTTTGGGAAAAGTCGTTGGTAAGGGTACTTTTACGTAAATTAATTTCGGCAAGACGCTGCTTGGAAGCCTCATCCAAATGCGCCCCCGCCAGTTCAAAATGGAGAATATTCAGATCAAGGATACGGCGTTGTTCGTGGTTTAATGCCTCATACTCATGGGCTTTTACCGCTTTGAACGCTTCATAAATAGCCAAATTTTGCCCTACAAAGGTCGAATAATCGGTCAATATCGGGAGGGCATCGGCATACACCTTTTGACTCTCTGCCGAATTATTGATGGCATTAATATGAGAAAGTGGGGTAAAGTGAAGCTCCATCTCCTCCTCCATAAGGTCAAACGGACGGATAAAATTGGCGTAACTTTTATCACCGATGCTGAGTAAATCATTGATGGTTTGGCGGTTATTGTCGATAAGGGTGGTTAAGTCACTTAAAAAAGTCTCTAAATTGAGATTAAAATCGATAAAGGGTTGCATAGTTTCTCCTGTAAAAGTATGATATTGTAGTAAAGTGTTTCAAAAAGTATTCTATAATGAGATACTTAAGTCAACAAAAGGATATGTATGAGTTCACGTGCCAAACTTTTATTTCGGTATATTTTTGTGGGGGCGTTATCGTTATTCCCTCTTATCTTGGTAATTATTGTCGTTAATTATCTTAAAAATTTGGGAGTGAGTGCCTATTTGTCTCTCCATGATTATACCAACTCCTTCGGGGTAACATTGGCCTTGATGGCGGGGGTTATTGCTATTTTTGCACTGCTTGGATTTTCGATTGAGAAATATGGACGCTCCATTTTTGTCTCGATGATTGACAGTACCTTTGAAAAAATCCCTGCGATTCGCTCCGTTTATTCGGTCTCCAAGAAATTGGCGGCAATGCTCTCAGGGGGCGAAGATGGGACGAAAAAAGAGGTTGTTCTCGTTGAATATCCCAAAGAGGGGTTATGGGTTCCAGCCTATTTGCTCAACCGTCACGAGAATATTTGTGTTTTATTTATCCCCACCTCTCCGAATCCTACGAGCGGATATACGGTATTGGTGGATGAAATACGGATCAAAAAAACAACCCTTACACTTCAAGAAGCATCGTCGTTTATTATCAGCATGGGAGCCGATTTCCCGAAAAAAGAGGAAGTTTCGGGACTTATTCAAACTCATCAAACTTCGGCTCAGGTGCATTGAAATTTTCAAGGAGATTTTTTTGATACACAGGGATGAGTGTATAGAGTGCTTTTAACGCCCGTTCCCCATCTTCTTGAGTGAGAGAGGTGTCGATGATGATGTAAGAGAAATAGACACTGTTCTCGTCAATAGAGAGCTGAAGATCGTCTAAAATTCCATTCTCATGGAGTAAAAAATCATAGAGAGCCTCAATCTTTTCGGCAGGGATACGACACAATGCCACATCGGCAATCACCACTCCATTATCATAATAATTAATATTCAGACGAGTTGAGCCTACTTCAAATCTCCAGCTACGTTGGCTTCGCCGTGAGAGGGTGACATTAATTTCTAGTTTTGTGAGTATTTTTTCGATTAATGCTACAACGCCAGAGGGTTTATACCCCTCCCGCCGTCGTTTGGCAATATCGAGTTTAATACCGCATTTTGGGCAATAATCGTTATGGATAGTGGACTCTACGATGAGGTTCTTGCACGAGATACAGCGGAGAATATCGGTGGTGTTGAGAGCCAAAAAGTTCTCTATTGTCTCTTGGAGAAGATAATAGGGGAGGGCAAATCCAAGGTTGTTGGAGTTTTGGATAATAAAGGTATTGACCCCTATCACCTCTGCTTCTTCATTCAACAAAGGGCCACCGCTATTTCCGGGATTAATTGCCGCATCGAACTGAATATATTCCACTTCCCCCTGCAGCCGAACTGCTTTGGAGATGATCCCCTCCGTGGTGGAATAATTAAGCCCGTAAGGGTGACCAATAGCGATAACGGTATCTCCATCACTGATTTCACCACTGCACAGATGTAGCGGGTGATCGGGACGCAGGGGTGAGGGGGAGTGAATAAATGCCAAATCGTAGGCATCATCATCGTAAATGACCTTTCCGATGGTTCTCGGAAGTGTTTTGGTACTGATAACGACCTCTTTGAGTCCGGCTACGACATGAGAGTTGGTAATGATGAGGTCACCGATAATAAAGCCGCTTCCCGTACCGTAGGGATTCATGATTTGTACGATACTTTCGATAGAGGTTTCCAGTGTTTGTTGGGTGAGCTGTTTCATCCTCAAACCTCCTGATAATCGAGATTTTTGATTTGGAGATAGAAGCTTTGACTAAAGTGATTAAGGTCACTGAAGTTCAGCTGATCGGCAAAGCTTTTAAGGTTTTTATACCGTGACTGGTAAGGCTTTATAGCCGTTTCGATGGCATTGCTGATGGCTTGTTTTTGAAATGTACCTGTAGTGTTTTCGTAGAGTTTTATCTCCCCCTCATCGGCGAAGAACTCCGAAGCGTAAACCTGAACATGCAGATGAAATAGGGCTCGCAATGAGGGGTGAATTCCGTAGTTGAAGAGGATATAGAGGGAAATATAATGGTAAATAACAGGGATGACGTAATTGGTATGGTTGTTTTTGTACCAACGCACTTTGCCCAACGACTCCTCGATAAACTCCGCAATATCATCATGCAGTGCGTGTTCAAAAGGGGAAAAGGTTGTGGTGGCATGATAAAACTGTGTTTTAAACGTTTCAAAGGGCATTGAAGAGAGTTCATCCAAATAGATCTCTAAGTCACTGTTCTTATCTTGTGTGAGCTTTTCATCCTCCATAAAATAGGTGTTAATTTTCTCATTGATCTCTTTTGCCATTTTTTTGTGGGGGATGAGGAGGTAATCGATTTGAAGTAACAAGGCAAGATAGCTAAATGATGCCATCCCATTATTATCATTGGAGAGGAGCCCTATAAGACTCGATTGAGTAGAGGCTATCCAGCGTTTCATCGTTTCATAAAGACGTTGAAGGCGGTTCAAATCGCAGGGGATAATATGATTTACTTCCAGCAAAGCGGACTCGTCAAATTCACTGCTGATAAACTCTTTTTCAAAATCAGCATTGAGGGCAAGCTCTCTTAAGGGGAAGAATATTTTTTGAGGGGTAATAGTGGTATTGTGGAGTTGTATCCCCAACACAATATCATCCTCTTTTTCACTAAATCGACAATAGGTGAGTTGAAAGTTTCGTTCTAAAAATCGTCGTTTGATGGCAACGTGCAATGCGGATGCTTTGGCAATATGGGCGGTGGCACGAAATGTTTCTGGCGTAATACGTCCGTGTAATATGGCAGAACCTTGGTAGAGGGTAAAAGCAATAGAATTATTATTTTCGGTTAGGATGAGGTGATCGTGATTATTCGTATGTTGGAGAGACTCTAAAAAATAGCGATATCCAAGAAGGATATTATTCTCACTAAATGCGGTTGCGGAGAGGTCGAAAAGCTCATGCTCTTTAGGGTTTGGAAGGGCGTGGATGGCACGACCGTAATGAGGGATTTTGAGTGATTTTTTTGGAAATAATGCTTCCCAAAAATAGTGTAACCAATTCAACAATTTCTCCTCTTATGCATATTATTCATGAACAAGAGTGTAATCAAAGCAACCTTAAAGCGTCAATAAAGTATAATCCGAACAATTACGTTGAGGAGGTTGTATGGGTTACAAACGTGTATTAGTAAAGTTCTCAGGTGAGGCTTTGGCTGGTGAAAACGGATATGGTATCGATACAAAAATCCTCCAATTTATTGCAAAAGAGATTAAAACTCTAACGGATGCTAATATCGAAGTGGGCATCGTGATTGGTGCAGGCAATATCATTCGAGGTGTAACTGCAGCGGCAGATGGAATTATTCGTCGTACGTCGGGTGATTATATGGGAATGCTGGGGACGGTTATCAATGCGATTGCCCTTCAAGAGGCATGTGAACATGAAGGGATGCTTGTTCGTGTTCAAAGTGCTATCAAGATGGAACAAATTGCAGAGGCGTTTATTGTTCGCCGTGCTATGCGCCACTTAGAGCGGGGACGTGTTGTTGTTTTTGCAGCAGGAACAGGTAACCCTTTCTTTACAACCGATACGGCTGCGACGCTTCGTGCCGTAGAGATCGGTGCTGAGGTGATTATCAAAGCAACTAAAGTAGATGGTGTTTATAATAAGGATCCGAAAAAATTTGCGGATGCGATCAAACTTCCTACTCTTGGGTACGATGAAGCACTTCAAGACCATATTAAAGTAATGGATGATACCTCGATTGCGTTAGCGAAAGAGAATAAGCTTCCCATTATTGTGTGTGATATGTTTACTCCGGGCAACCTTTTGAGCATTATCCAAGGTAACTTAGAAAGTTGCTCAATCGTACAATAAATTTTAGACAGAAGGATACTAGATGAGACTTGAACAATTAACAGCAAAAGCATTAGAAACAGCGAACGTTGATCGTTATCAATTGGCGCTTGCAGTAGCAAAACGGTCAGAACAACTTCAAAATGGTGCACCAACAAAGCTTAATGTGGATTTGAAAAAAGCTAAAGCTGCCGATGTCGCTTTGATGGAGATTGCTGAGGGGCATATTACCATCATAGGTTTCGTAGACAAAGCATAACTCTTTTATATCGAGCCGTCGTTGAATCAAATCGATATTGAAGCTATTAAAAAAATTAATGATGTAGAGAGCGCAATAGCACTTTTACGTACATCTATATCTGAATCTGAAGCGATTGAACGTGCTTATGCGTTTGCATCGGATGCGCATGTAGGACAAAGTCGCAAAAGTGGTGAGCCTTACATTGTTCATCCGATTTTAGTTGCTTCATTGGTCGCGGAACTCACAGGCGATGAAGCGATGGTTATTGCCGCATTGTTGCACGATGTGGTCGAAGATACAGCAACTACGATCGAGGAGATAGGGGCGAATTATGGCGAAGATGTTGCCCATCTTGTAGAGGGGTTGACTAAAATTGATGCGATTCGGGATGCGGAGCTTATACCGTCTGATTCGGATCAAAAGCTCGTTGTATCCGCTCTTACCTTCCGTAAAATGCTTCTTGCTTCGATAGAGGATGTTCGTGTTCTAGTCGTCAAACTCTGCGATCGCCTTCACAATATGCTTACCCTTGATGCCCTTTCCCCTGTTAAACAGCACCGTATTGCTGAAGAGACATTAGTCGTTTACTCCCCTATTGCACACCGTCTTGGTATCTCTTTTCTTAAAAACTTACTGGAAGATCTGAGCTTTCAGTACCTTTTTACTGAGGATAAACTATCCATCGAAGCCTATTTAGAAAAAAATTACCGTTCAATTAATCAACGATTGAATAGATTTTGTGAAAAATTAACCCAAATTTTGCTCTCTAATGGGATGTGCCAAGAAGATTTTGAGATACTTAGTCGTGTCAAGCATAATTATTCTATTTACTTGAAAATGCAACGAAAAGGGATTAGTATCGATGAGATTTTGGATCTCTTAGCCGTTCGTATTTTGGTCAAAAATCCGATTGACTGTTACAAAGTGTTTGGGATGGTACATCTGAATTTCCAACCGCTGAGTGCGAGGTTTAAAGATTACATAGCAATCCCAAAAGAAAATGGGTATCAAACACTCCATACGACGGTTTTTGATGAAAGTACTATTTTTGAAGTTCAAATCCGGACGTATGAAATGCACCGCACAGCGGAGCTTGGTGTTGCAGCTCACTGGAAATACAAGAGTGGTGGAAATAATGCGATAAGTTTGGAATGGCTCCATAATCTTCAATACCAAAACGAATCAGTCGAAGCGTTTTACGAGTTGATTAAAAATGATCTTTACAGTGAAGATATTAGCGTTTTTTCACCCAAAGGAAAGGTATTTACCCTTCCTCGTGGTGCTGTAGCGCTTGACTTTGCCTACGCGGTGCATACGGGTGTTGGAGATAGCGCTGAGGGGTGTTTGATTAACAAGGAAAAAGCGAGTTTGTTGAATGAGTTGCACAATGGCGATATTGTCAAAATCACAACTGCCCCTAAGGGTAAAAAAATCACTCGATGTACGTGGATTGATACCGTAAAAACATCACGGGCAAAATCAAATATCCGTGCTAATTGCAATCAGCGTATCCGTGCTATCGATCATCAAAGCGGAATCAATATTCTATCAACAGTTCTTCGTTTACCTATTGATAAAGTTCAGGATGTATTAGAAAAAGTAGAGTTTTCTGATCAATGGTATCGTATCCCCAAAGAGCTTGATTTTTTCAAAGAGGTTCTTAATCGACTCAAAGAGGCAATAAAAGAGAATAGCCGTTTTGGTGCTTTTTGGACGCGGGATAGGTTTAAATTGAAACCGTATCTTTTTGCTTCTATTGAGGTCCTTTCTAATCACAGTGTTTCGGATGCGGTCTTTGACTATTGTTGTCATCCAAAATCTGGGGATGAGATCGTGGCATTTTTGCAAGAGGGGAAAGCGCATGTTCATCACAAAATGTGTAAGCATGCTATAAGTATGATTGAAACGCATGAGCCAATGCTATTTGTACGATGGAAAAAAGAGCAGTTAAATCGTTACCATCTCATTATCAGTATGCCGAATGCGCAAGGTGCATTGGCAGATTTGTTGACCTATATGGCGAAAATGGGGGCAGATATTAACACGATTGAACTGGGTAAAGAGCGTTCAGAGCATACTCAGTATTGTGAAATGGAGTTTCAAACACTGGAAAGTGATTTGAGTAAGCTCCGTTCAAAGCTCGATAAAAAAGGGAAAATTATACAATTTTTTCGGACCGATGATGCGTACCGAAACCAAGGATAAAGAATGAGTGAACAAAAAATTAATGACGCATTGCGAGAAATTCGACGAGGAACGGCGGAGATTATCGATGAAGCGAGACTTACTGCACTGCTAAAAGCCTACTTTGAAAAAGGGGAAACCTATACTGTCAAGGCAGGGTTCGATCCTACTGCCCCTGATTTGCATTTGGGACATACCGTGTTGTTGCAGAAATTGGCTGCCTTTCAGCAGTATGGAGGACATATTCAATTTTTGATCGGTGATTTTACGGCACAAATTGGTGACCCAACGGGTAAAAATGAAACACGTAAAAAATTATTACCAGCTCAAATTCAACTCAATGCACAAAGTTATAAAAGCCAAGTGTTTAAAATTCTTGATCCTCAAAAGACGACCGTTGTTTTTAATTCCCAGTGGATTAATCAACTCGGTGCGGCGGGAATGTTGGAACTGACTACCACGTTTAATGTGGCTCGGATGTTAGAGCGAGATGATTTTGATAAACGGCATAAAGCAGGGATCTCTATTTCGATCAGTGAATTCATCTATCCGCTTCTCCAAGGATACGACAGCGTTCATCTCAAAAGCGATATTGAAATTGGAGGAACTGATCAAAAATTCAATCTTTTGATGGGTCGTCATTTGCAACGTGCTTACGAAGTGGGGAAAGAACAAGCCGTTCTTATGATGCCTATTTTGGAAGGGCTTGATGGTATCCAGAAAATGTCCAAATCCTTGGGCAATTATATCGCCGTTGCGGATGCTCCAAATGATATGTATGGGAAAATTTTAAGTATCAGTGATACGTTGATGTGGCGTTATTATGAACTTTTGAGCAGTCAAACGCTGGATCAAATCGAATCGTTGAAAATCGGCGTTGAGGAGGGTTCCCTTCACCCTAAAAAAGTGAAAGAGGCCTTGGCAATAGAGATTACTACCCGTTTTCATAGCGCGGCAGAAGCTCAAGCGGCAGCGCAGGAGTTTCAGCGGGTGCATGCGCAAAGTGAAATTCCCCTTGAGATGGAGGAGTATACGTTCGAGGGGGCAGTTTGGATTGCAAAAGCATTAGTTGATACCCATCTTACGTCATCTACCTCCCAAGCGCGACGGGAGATTAAGCAAGGCTCTGTTAAAATAAATCAAGATAAAATAGACGATGAACAATTGCAATTAGAAGCAGGTGAATACGTCTTGCAAATCGGTAAACGAAAATTCGCCCGCATAAAGGTATCCTAATGAGTTTCAAACCCCTTAAAATCGGAAAATATACGATCCAACTTCCTATCGTTCAGGGTGGAATGGGTGTTGGTATCAGCTGGGATCAGCTTGCAGGTGCGGTTTCACGTGAGGGAGGCTTGGGTGTTATTAGCTCTGTGGGTACAGGAAATTATGAAAATAAAACGTATTCCGACCGGCTAGTGGCGGATAGACCGTTGGAAGCCGATAACTTTTATTCGAAAAAAGGGCTCAAAGCTATTTTTGATAATGCCCGCAAGATTTGTGGAGATGCACCTTTGGCATGTAATGTTTTGTATGCGATCAATGATTATGGCCGTGTGGTGCATGATGCGTGTGAAGCGGGGGCAAATATTATTATCACAGGTGCTGGACTTCCGACGAATATGCCGGAATTTACAGCCGATTTTCCTGATGTTGCTTTAGTTCCTATTGTCTCTTCCCCTAAAGCCCTCTCTATTATTTGCAAACGTTGGCAAAAACGGTATAACCGACTTCCGGATGCGGTGATCTTAGAGGGACCCAAAAGTGGCGGGCACCAAGGGTTTACCTACGAGCAGTGTGCAATGGAAGAGTTTCAACTTGAAAATCTGGTTCGTCCTGTTGTCGAAGAAGCAGCATTGTGGGGCGGAATTCCTGTTATTGCAGCAGGCGGTGTTTGGGATAAAAATGACATTGATGCGATGATAGCCTTGGGTGCTTCAGGTGTCCAGATGGGAACCCGTTTTATTGGAACTCACGAGTGTGATGCTCACCAAAATTTTAAACAAGTATTATTGGATGCCAAAGAGGAAGATATTACTTTGATGAAGTCTCCTGTAGGGTATCCAGCACGTGGAGTGCGTACTCATTTGCACGCCCTCATCGATACCCGTACAGGTCCAGCGATTAAATGTATTTCCAACTGTGTCGCTCCATGTCATCGTGGGGTTGAGGCCAAGGTAGTCGGTTTTTGTATCGCCGATCGTCTTAGTGATGCCTATTTTGGAAACTTAGAATTGGGACTTTTCTTTTCGGGAACCAATGGATACCGCATCGATCAAATTATTTCCGTCAAAGCGTTGATGGAGAAATTAACCCACGGCGAATAGTTTTTGATGATAGGACGTATCTTTTTTGCATTACTATTTTTAGTCTCTCTCGTGGGGGGAGCTTCTGATGATTTAGAGCGGCTTGATGCCGCTAAAAAATCACTGAGCACGGGTGATGAACTTGAGCAATTTCGTGGGTACAATGAGTGTAAAAGTATTCATCTCCAAGCCCTCAAAAATCATAACTCCTCTTTGTCACATGATGCACTGGAGTGTATTGTTCATGGCGGTGAAGTTCTTAAGATTGATGTGGCTAAATATAAAGGGGAGCTAGCTAAATTATCTCCCTCTTTTTCTCTTTCTCCGGCGGCCGTTCCTGAACTTCAAAAGCCGTCAGAAATAGTTCAAAATCCACTTGTTTTTCCCAAAGAATATTTAAGATCATCACCTGTTGCTATTAATAATGAGCCTACTTCTAACTTTTTGACCCCTTCTTCGTTTGATCTGATGAAGCCATCGGCCCCTTTGAAGCTGATGAATGGTATGGCACTTCTGAATCGTCACCGATTGGTAGATGCGAAGTGGAAAGATACCGGAATTGAGTTGATTTTTGATTCTCCTATTGACCCAAAAGAGATTCACCTCTCCAAAATTATTGAGCCTGACAAACAACGCTTTCGCTATATTATTGATATAGACAGCGCACTACTTTTGCAATCAAAAGTACTGGAACATAATAGTATTCAGAAAATTCGGTTGGCTCAACACGATACCAAAACACTTCGTCTTGTGATTGAACATACCGATGCAATCGTGATAAAACCTATTTTAAAAGGGCAATCTGTTTACATTGATCTTGCGTTACAACCTGCAAGTAAAGTGATCCCTGTGCAGCCCAATCCAATTATTCAGCCCCCTATTGTTCAATCTCCACCCCTTGTTGCGGCACTTCCACCTCTTATCGCGATGCCGCCGCGTGATCGAAGCAAGAAAGTAATTGTTATTGATCCGGGGCATGGGGGCAAAGATAGTGGTGCCACTGGAAATGGTCATTTGGAAAAAGATATTGTATTGCAAATTGGACTTGAGCTTGCAAAGCAACTTCGTGCGCAAGGGTATACGGTACATATGACCCGTTCGAATGACACTTTTATCGAACTTAAAGATCGTACCAAATTTGCCAATGAAAAAATGGCCGATTTGTTTTTGTCCGTCCATGCCAATGCTATCCCCAAAGGTTCTGATGCCAATGCCGCGTATGGAATCGAAACTTATTATCTCTCACCAGGGAGAAGTGAACGGGCAATGCGGGTTGCTGCATTGGAAAATCAAGAGGATATGGGTGAAATGGGAGCGTATGGAAAGTTGAGCTTTTTAAATGTTCTGAATTCTGAAAAAATTATTGCCTCCAATAAACTTGCCATAGATATTCAAAAAGGGGTCTTGGGTACTTTACGAAAGCAGTTTACAAACGTAAAAGATAATGGAGTACGAGAAGCACCATTTTGGGTCTTGGTGGGAGCTCAAATGCCTGCTATCCTTTTAGAAACAGGGTATATTAGTAATCCAGAGGAATCGGCACACATTTCCGATTCGAAGTATCAAGAGTGGATGGTCAATGGGATGTTGGACGGGGTTAAGCACTATTTTGCCAATAATCCCTAGGCGAAGATTATACTTCTTCTATACGCGTGGTATTTAAAAAGTGTGATTTAGATTGAAGTTTGAAATCCCTGTAAAATAGGGATTTCAAAAAGTAAGAAAGGGAGATTACATCATCCCCGGCATACCGCCCATATCAGGCATTGGGGATGCTTTATCTTCTTTGATCTCATGGATCGTGGCTTCCGTAGTAAGAAGCATACTGGAGACGGAGGTTGCATTGGTCAATGCGACACGCTCAACTTTGAGAGGGTCAATGATCCCCGCTTCGTACATATCAACGTATTCACCGGTAGCAGCATTAAATCCGATGTTTTCGTTGGTGGCATTAACGATGGTATTGACAACAACACCTGCATCATAGCCTGCGTTTTCAGCGATTTGTTTTACCGGTGCTTTGATCGCGCGAAGGATGATTTCACAGCCAATTTTTTGATCGCCGGTAAGGTCAAGGTTCACTTTTGCTGCTGCACGGATCAATGCCGCACCACCACCAATAACGATTCCCTCTTCAACAGCTGCTTTGGTCGCTGAGAGTGCATCGTCTACACGGTCTTTTTTCTCTTTCATTTCCGTCTCAGTTGCTGCACCTACTTTGATAACAGCAACACCGCCTGAAAGTTTTGCAAGACGCTCTTGGAGTTTCTCTTTATCATATTCGCTCGTTGTCGCTTCGATTTGAGTACGGATCTCTTTGACGCGAGAATTAACTGCTTCTTTGTCCCCTGCGCCGTCAACGATAGTTGTGTTATCTTTACTAATAACAACACGTGATGCTTGACCAAGATCCGCTACCGTTGCGCTATCAAGCGTACGTCCGATCTCTTCAGAGATGAGTTGTGCACGTGTCAATACGGCGATGTCTTGCAACATTGCTTTACGGCGATCACCAAATCCAGGAGCTTTAACGGCTGTGATATTCAAAACACCACGAAGTTTATTAACAACAAGAGTTGCCAACGCTTCACCCTCAACATCTTCAGCGATGATAAGAAGAGGACGTGAGCTTTTTTGAACTTGCTCTAATACAGGGAGCAAATCTTTAAGATTCGATATTTTTTGATCAAAAAGGAGGATAAAGGGATGATCCAACTCTACGGTCATTTTTTCTGAGTTGGTGATGAAATAGGGGCTCAAATAACCGCGATCAAACTGCATCCCCTCAACAACATCCAGTTCGTCATTGATCCCTTTGGCTTCTTCAACGGTAATAACACCGTCACGACCCACTTTTTCCATCGCTTCTGCGATCATTGCACCAATACGCTCATCGGAGTTTGCTGAGATAGTGGCTACTTGTGCAATCTCTTTTTTATCATTAATGATGCGAGACGCCGCTTTGAGTTCAGCTAAGATTGCTTCCGTTGCTTTGTCCATCCCCCGTTTTACTTCGATAGGATTCGCCCCTGCGGTAATATTACGAAGACCCTCTTGGAAAATAGCATTCGCAAGGATGGTTGCCGTCGTTGTCCCATCACCCGCTTCATCAGCAGTGTTGGAAGCGACCTCTTTAACGAGTTGAGCCCCCATATTTTCGAGAGGATCTTTGAGCTCTACCTCTTTAGCAACCGATACGCCGTCTTTGGTAATCATTGGTGCGCCATAGCTTTTTTGGATAAGAACGTTACGACCGCGTGGTCCCATTGTTACTTTTACCGCATCAGTGAGTTTTTGTACCCCTGCTGCTAACTTATTACGTGCATCGTCTGAAAAATGGATCTCTTTTGCCATAGTCTATTCCTTAAAATGTTTGTGATTTTTATAAATTCTTAAGCGCAAAAGCGCGTGAGCCCTCTGCTGAAGAGAACCCAGTGTTAACGTAGCTTTCGGGGCTTAGCTCCGGAGGCGTATTATTTAACGATTCCAAGTAAATCGCTTGTTGCGATGACCAAATAAACTTTACCATCAAGCGTTAGCTCTGTCCCAGCATATTTGCCGAAAACAACAACATTTCCGACGTCTACATTCGTGACTTTCTCGCTTATTGCTACAACAGTACCCTGAGAAGGTTTTTCTTTTGCATTATCAGGAATAATGATGCCTGATGCCGTTGTCGTTGCCTCTTCGAGACGTTGAACCAATACCCGTTTTCCAAGTGGTTGAAAATTCATTGAGCTTCCTTTGTATTTTATGACGAGATTGTACACGAGTTTGGATTAATAGTCAACACCTTTAGTCTTATTGGCTCAATTCTATTTAGTCAAAAAATATAATATAAAAATAACATTGCTTTTAGCTAATAATAAGGATTAGGTCACTATAATTCCACCCTACATAAAACGTCAGGGTAGCTCAGCTGGTTAGAGCACTGGTCTCATAAGCCGGGGGTCGGGGGTTCAAGTCCCCCTTCTGACACCAAACAATCACACAAATCACCTTTAAACTCCCTAAAATAGGCACTTTGAGAGCCACTTTAAGAATTCAAAAAAACTTACTTTTGCAACCTATTTGCAACCCTCCGATATTTTTTGCAACTTTTGCAACCGTTTTTTACTCTCAAAATCTCAACTATTATCAACTTTTTAAATATTGATCGTGACAATGGTTTTCTTTTTTGTGTAGGTTCTTGGATTAAATGGAGATGGAGAGGTGAGCTATAAAGCGTCAATGGGTAGAATTCACCTAAAACCCTTTCGGGCTTTGTAGAGGCTGTGAGAAGTAGAGACGTAGCTTACTAAAGACTACCCCGTCAATAATATTGATACTTTATGATTTACCGCTTTACTCTGCTTGGTGATCTCGTTCAATTCTTTAATGAGACTGTGAAGATATGGATTCATTTTTAAAGCGTTCATCTTAGAACGTTCTTTGCCGTAGGGAGTCTTAGCTCCCGTCGATTTCTCCCATGGTCTACTCTTCATTATCCGCTCACGTTGTATCTGTCGAAACTCAGCACTATTCTTTTTCATCTGACTTTTTCCTTCATACTGAGAACTTCTGCATCTGTCGCCGTCTCAGTATGAGTGATCGCTTTTTGTAGTTCGTTCTCAATCTCTTCTTTTTTTTCAGAATTTGAATGAAGGTGATTATGTTGTGCCACTTCCTTGATAAAGGTTGTCCTTTTCGGGTTTGTGATCTCATTAATCGCCATGATACTTTTGCGTGTCTCTTGCATCACTTTGATCTGCATATTTGAGAGGATTTCAAAGCTATCAATTTTCTTTCCTGCTTCACCCATGAGATTAGACGTAACTACCCCATTAAATAATTGAAGTTGTAAAATATTTGTTGTTAGCATTGTAAGAAGGTCGCTTGTATCTCCTTTTTGCACTTTCTTCACCATCTTTTTTATATCCTCGGCTAAAACGTCCTGAGAAATAGGAGCGGACTCTTTATAGTTCTGATTCATGATATTACGCATCCCGCTATAAAGAGGGGAGCTGAATTGTTTTGTGGCGTGTTTCTTGTCTTCTTCTATTTTGTCTTTGGCTTGTTGTATCTCTGTGCTGAATTGCTCACGCCACGTCTTGCATCGTTCGGCGGTAATATCAAACTCATCCATGATCTCTTTGTCCTCCATATCAGACGAAGCGGACAAAATAAAAAGTTTAATTAATCCTCGTTCATACGCTTGAATTACACGCTCATCTTGTTTCAATTTTTTGGATAGGTTGAGTTCGTCAAACATATCCTCTATTGAGTATTGATCTTCGGCGTATCTCTCAACGTCTTGGAGTATCGCATCGGTTATTTTGTATCTTGCCATTTTGTCTATCCTTTTCAATAGTAAATCTCTAAAACTTTGTTGATAATATTTGACTCATTTTGTCCGTCTTTTTTCTCCTAGTCTTTTTTCTTTAGACCCTGCTTTAGACCCTACCTTTAGACCCTAGAAAAAAGCCCTAAAATAGGGGGTTCATTTTTACTTAGGGTCTAAGTGTTTTCTTTAGACCCTAGCTTAGACCCTAAATGATTTCCCTATAATAGGCACTTACCCCCATAAATAGGGAGTTTTACGGTATTTATGAGAAACTTCAAGCAGTTTTTATTTTGTAGCACTTTAACCCATTGTATTTATGAAGCTCTCCAAAAATAGAAACATCAAACGTTTTGAGCTTATCGAGTAAATATCTTGGCTTTGCCTCTTCGTCAAAAATATCGTTATAGGCTATTCTGATGTGAGGTTGTGCAAACATTCCTTTTGATAAATTGTTACAAATTTGAATATAAACAGTCGGGTTAAACTCTTCCACTGGTTCAAAAAATGAAGCGTCACACGTCTTGATCGCATTGCCTAAAAGAACGACTTTATCCGTTGTCGCATTTACCACGGCTCTTTTTTCTTTTGTATCCATTGCCGTATTGAACAACTTCCAGTCAACGGACACCCCTTTGAGAAACGAAGCAAACGCCATTAACTCATTTTTGATATTGCCAATAAGCTTGGCGGTGTTGATGTTGTCGCTCTTAAGTGCCTTGTCTGTTTGCATAATCGTATAACGTCGGTCACTTGTTTCAATCTCAAGGGGTGCCAATTCGTTAGAGGTTACAAGCACCTGACCAAAAATCTCAATCGCTCCGCTATCTTTGTATTTTTGTTCTGCTTGAACTTTGGTATCAGTAACCAACTGCTTTAAAAAGTTCTTGGATGATTTACGACTCTTTACGTCGTGTGATATTTCATTCAAGTTATAAAATAGCTGTCCACTCATCCAGTTTTTAAAGTTCGACTGTAAGCGGTCGTCGTCAACAATTATGGAATACTCCTCACCAAATAAAGGGGTGATAATATGCTCAAACAAAATCCCCTTACCGCTCCCTTGATCTCCTTTTAATACTAATGCGCACTGTGAACGCTTCCGAGTTTGAAAGAACCCTGCCATCCAGTTAATCACCCATTGATATTGATCGGGTTTATGATTGGTCAATCGCTCCAATAACATTTTAATATTAGGGGGCATTGTATCGGAGGGGTTGGCACTCATAAAGGTGGTGGGCTTCCACGGTGTGCGATACATTAACCCGTCAATCTCCACAAACTCACTATCAGTAAATGGGGTAAATCTATCCGAAACGGATAATATTTCGTTAGGGTAAAAATCGGGTGCTTTTTCTTGCGTACCATTAAGGAGCCTTACCGACTCTCTCCCTAGAAAGTTCGCTATCACATTCCGAGCTTTGGTATTATCAAGTTTAACGATTTTACCCACGGGACTTGATCGAAACATAATATCCCCATCGCTAGACAGCCATACCGCACCGCCACGGCTCTTGATTTCGTTGAGTGTGCTGTTTTCCACCCCCTCTTTTAACCAATTATTGGCGATAAATGGGGCGGTTCCTGCTACAATATCGCTACACTTTCTCACCTCTTCTAGCCCTTTTATTTCAAACGTTTTAGGGCTTGGTAATTCCATATCTTCAAACATTTTTAACCCTCCATTCTTCTATCTTTTTAAAATTGTTGTAAATCTTGATTTCGCTTTCTACCATCGAAAAAATAGATTCCCATCCTCTCGTACCCTCTTTAACTGCTTGATCGTTGCAAAAATCCCTAAAATCGTAACCCTTTGGTAGCTCCTTATCAAAGACGTGTTCAAAGTCAATATTGATAAAGTAGCTCTCACAAAAAAGCTCTTGAAGCTTCTCCCCCAGCTTTCGCGCGCTGTCGTCATTATCTTGGAGGTAAATCACCACACGCCCACGGCACGATTCAATCATTGAGGAGGTTATACCACTGGTCACGCTGTCGCACTGTGGCACTATGTAATCAACCCCCATAATCTCAAATAGTACATATTCCCCAATTCCTGACGCAATATAAACGGGTGTTTCGCGGTCGGTGAGCTTGGAGGGGGTAAACGTCTTTGAGCCGTAGGTTTTCCATTTCACTGTATCCCCGTTGGCATTGGTAGCGGTTCGGATAATATGGCTCTTCAATTCGTCCTTATCAAATAGGGATACCGTCAAACTTTTATCTCTCACACTCCAACCAATAGAGAGGTTTTTGACATTGGTATTATGCAAGTGAGGATTAATCAACTCTTGGAACTGCTTCAATGCCAACGCCTGATTAAAAGGAACCCTGTTTGCCGTCATAGCGTCTTTGTGGAGCTTGTTAATATCGTATGTTGGCACGGTCTCTTTAGGCTTTGTGGCTAGTGCTTTGAGCCGTTGGCGTACCTCTTCGGGATTAGGTAATTTACTCATTCCATACCCCCAACGATTTAGCAACCCATTCGATAGCGTCACGGTGCGAAGTTCCCAAAATATCAATCATAAAACTCACAACGTCACCGCTAAAATCGGTACTTCCAAAATCTTTGATCGTTCCATCTTTTGCAATACTAAAACTATCATTCTCATTGAAACGAAAATCACGTCGCACCTCAACACCTAAGGACTCTAAAAGTTCTTTGGTTACTTCACGGTCGCACTTTTCCTTTATCGTCGTTCGTAGGGCTTTAAAATCAATCGGGCTAGCCATTGTTAACCGCCTCTCTGATCTTCACCTCATCCAAACCATTAACCCCGTGTTCAAGTCCTATAAGGTCGAGTTCTTCAAACGCTTTTCTCACGTTTTCGACACCAGCCCCGTGTAAGCAATTAACCAATATCGGGGTAATCTCTTCCATAAAATTATCAGTGTGTTTAACACTGGAGTAATTGATCTTTAAAAGATTGTTTCTGCTCATTTCGTCTGATTGAAATAGCTCTAAAATCTTCGCTTCGATTTCGATATTTTCGGTAATGTTTGCAATGATGAACGCATAAAGGGCTACCCATCCGTCTTGATCGTTTTCTATACTGTCGGGGATAATGATAGATAATCGCATAGCCGTTAATTTTTGCCATAACTCTTTATCATTTCCAAACATATAACCGCTTAACCCGTTGATTGCTGAGAGGAGTACCGCATCGCGTGAGATTACTTCTATTTCGTTGTTGGTTTGCATAGTCTCCCCCTTACGCCGTTTTGATCGTGTTGGTTTCGAGAAACTCAACGATTGCTTTGATCGGGTAAAAAACTTTTGCGTTTGTCCCTTTTCCCATCTTGATGTATTCAATGCCCACACCATCCATTCTGTCTTTGGCGAGCATTGCTTTTGATCGGTTAGAAACCTTGGCGGTTTCGTCGGGGGATAAATTAACTTTTTTGTATTGGTTGAAGAGTATTTGAAGTAGTTCCATTTCGTCTATCCTTAGTATTTTTTAATACTAGAATGGTTGCATATACAGATTTTTTTTAATAGAGTTCTTGAGGGATGGTTCAATAACCACTTTTATGGATAGAGAGTTATTTTAAGGGATTATATATTTTTAATCCCTTTTAAAAAGTTTTTATATCCTTGTTCGTCAATTTGTTTTACTGCAAATTCAAGGTATTCTTTAAGTGTCTTATTCTGCATCTTTTCTGTAAATAAATTTTGTACGTCATTCCAGTATCTATTTATTTCCTCTAGGGTATATTTTTGAGTTAATCCTAATTTCGTACAATCATATATAAAAAGAACATCCGCTAAACGTCCCGATAAAGGTTTGGGATTTTTATGTGTATAAATATCACAGTTAGTAAAATTACAAGTATAAACGTCACTTTTTGGTTCGATACCCAAATATTCATAAATGTTTTGCACCATGCTATTATCCTCATCAAAGCGACGTTTTAGTGTTGATACAATCGCGATTATTTCCTCTAAAGGTTTTGTAAAATCAATTTCAACTAAAGCGGATTTTTTTGCCTGATTACTTGAAGTTAAAAAAATAGGAATTTCTTCAATACGGTGCATCTGTTGCCGTATGTCTACGGGTATAAATTCTTTCAGTTTATCTTTTTGGTCTTGATGAAATCCGTAATAATCATCTTTTTGATTGACGATTTTATCTTCACATTCTATGTTTTCTAATTTAGAAAATATAAAATAATTTAGCGGGGAAAAGCTTTTTGGAAAGGTATACTTGATATTATTCAAATGATTTGTTCGGTCTTCTTGTAGTATAGTTTCAAGAGAATGACATTTGTCTTCGTAAACAATGTATCCCTTTTTCTCACGATAGTCAGGAACTATTTCAATATCGAATATATGTTTTCTACCCATGCACGCGTACGCCATTTCATACGCCATAAAACTATCATGTTTAAATTCGTTTGCTATATTTGTGCATTTTTGCTCAAATTCTAAATACACCATATTGTCACGCTTCATTATCGCCTCAATGGATTTGCGTTTCTCTCGTGTTGCTTTTGTAGGCGCACCGATTTTCTTTTTTCCATTATCTGAATTATTCATAAGTTTAACCCCCGTACTGCGTCACTCCCTGCATCGGGCATTAACTTAGCATACCTCATCGTAGTAGCAATGTCTTTGTGATCGAGTAGTGATTTAATGGTGATGATCGGCGTGCCTGCTATTGCAAGGTGTGAGGCGAACGTATGGCGTATCGTATGGATTACAACACGATTGGCGGTGTCTCTAATGTCTAAACCTACGTTAAAAAGATTGTTGATTATCCTTTGAAGAGGTCTTTGTACTATCCTATCAGTGATTAAGTTTCCATCGTGACTCACTACGTGGTGGTAGGGTTTTAATGTTGGTAACGTTTCTTGGAGTAGGGTGAATAAATCGTTATTGATAAAACCGCTGTAACGGCTCCCACCTGCTTTAGAATTGATTAGGGTGATGGTTCGTGTCTCCATATCAATGTGGGCTTTTTGTATCAAAATTACTGAGCCTAAACGTGCACCAGTTGAAAGAGAGAGTGCAACGAATAGCTTAATGAGGGGAATATCTGAAACCGCATCTTTGAGTAGTTGGATTTCGTCACGCTTTAAAAATCGTTCTCTTCGTATATCTCTTTTTTGAATCTCTTGTTTGCTGACGTGTTGTCGGTCGTCGGCACGTAGGGAGGGGACGGGATTAGGGATTTTGTCCTTATCATTGAGTAGAGTTGAATTCCAGTAATTGAATGCCGTACCTATTGCACTCACCATCATATCAACGCTTCGAGCTGACAATACCGCCTTACCGTTTGAGTTTTTAGCATTGACTATTTTTTGCACGTCGTCACGAAACTTTTTTAGGTGATCTTTCGTCATTGATGAAACGGGAATATCTCCGAGGAGGGGAGCCATATAACGAGCATATCGCCCTTTTAAATCTCTTCGCATTCTCTCAACCATTGCTTTGTTGTCAATGTACTTCGTCCAAACTTCTTCAAATTTTAGGGCGGTGGACTTTTTACGGATGACAATCGCGGGCGGTTCCTCTCCTAGTCGTTGACTGTTTAGAACTTCATCCCGTTTTTGTTTACAGAACGCTTCACGGACACCTGCACTATGTAATCCGATTTTCACACGCTTCATTTTTCCCTCACCATCTTTATAGGTGATGTAATACGCTTTATCTCCATTTTGTAACTCATTGAAGTAAACGCCCGTGTATTTATTTGATTTAGTCATTTTTGCAACCTATTTGCAACCGTCTATTAGATTATATGGAATTAAACGGTAGTTATATGATACTATTCCAAACCTTATTAAACCCCTATAATACGCCACTTAGTAGCTAAAAGATACCACACTAAGGTTATACGATATTATGGTAATATCAGTTCCCCCTTCTGACACCAAACAATCACACAAATCGCCTTTAAACTCCCTAAAATAAGCACTTTGAAAGCCACTTTAAGAATTCAATGAAATGCATATTTCTACCATATTGTAGCCCATTCCGATACTAAGAACATTTATTGCTTATAGACCCTAAAAAGGCTAAAAATGACCAGAGATTTATTGACAATATTCCAAGAAGAGATATCAGAACAAGCACGAGAACAGGCAAGATCATATAGCTTACCAGTG